>NZ_JAKRYL010000026.1 GCF_023555415.1 Halalkalibacter alkaliphilus
CGTGTCGTCTCATGGCGACTTTTGTATCATAACAAAACCAAATTGTAATGTCAACTTGTTTTTGAATTTCTTTAAGTCGTCTTGGCGACAAGAAATAATATAACATCCCTGTATTTTTATTGCAACCCTTTTTAAAAAAATATTTAAATTAAATATCCGAAAGAAGCTCAAAAATAAGTAAGAGGCATGAATCCAAGCTAAATATTTCACTAGAACCATGCCCCTTTTAACTATCCCGTTTTCAAAAGAAAACTAGAGCATTTACTCTCCTTGCTCACGGTGACGCATTTGCGGGAATAAAAGAACGTCTCGTATTGAAGGAGAATTCGTCAATAGCATAACTAGACGGTCGATCCCAATTCCAAGACCACCCGTCGGAGGCATACCATACTCAAGGGCTTCAACGAAATCTTCATCCATCATATGAGCCTCATCATCTCCTTGCTCACGTTCAACCAGCTGCTGTTCGAAACGTTCACGTTGATCAATTGGATCATTTAACTCCGTAAATGCATTAGCATGCTCACGGCCAACAATAAACAATTCGAAACGATCCGTAAAACGAGGGTCCTCTGGATTTTTTTTAGCCAATGGCGAAATAGCTAAAGGATGGCCATAAATAAATGTCGGCTGGATTAAATCCTCTTCGACAAAGTGCTCAAAGAACTCATTAACAACATGTCCATATGTCATTGTTTCTTTCACGTGTACATTATGTTCCTTCGCAATTGCACGCGCCTCTTCATCCGTCATTTCCTTCCAGAAATCCACGCCAGTCTTCTCTTTAATAGCATCAACCATGTGAACTCGTTTCCACTTTGGCTCTAGATCCACTTCATATTCACCATAAGTAACCTTAGTTGTTCCAAGTACTTCTCTAGCAATGTGAGCAACTAATTCCTCCGTTAATTCCATTATGTCATTGTAGTCAGCATATGCCTCATACAGCTCAATCATTGTGAATTCAGGGTTATGGCGAGTTGATACCCCCTCATTACGGAACACACGACCAATCTCATAAACTTTTTCTAAACCACCAACAATAAGTCTCTTTAAATGCAGCTCAATGGCAATTCGCATATAAAGAGTCATATCTAATGCATTGTGATGAGTGACAAACGGACGAGCTGAAGCTCCCCCTGCGATTGAATGCATTGTCGGAGTTTCTACCTCCAAATATCCTTTTGAATCTAAATAACGACGCATAGATTGCAAAATTTTACTGCGTAATACAAACGTATCTCTCACCTCTGGATTAACAATGAGGTCGACATAACGTTGACGATAGCGCTGTTCGATATCTTTTAATCCATGGAATTTATCAGGTAACGGTCTTAGTGATTTAGAAAGCAACTGAAAATCGGTAACCTTAATAGAAAGCTCTCCTACCTTTGTCTTAAACGCCGTACCCGTTACACCTACAAGATCACCAATATCGATTGTATTGAACAAATCATATTGCTCATCACCAACTGCATCTTTCCGAACGTAGATTTGCACTTGCCCTGTTAAATCTTGAATATGGGCAAATCCCGCTTTTCCTTTTCCGCGCTTTGTCATAATTCGTCCAGCAAGAGTCACTTCATGACCTGCCTCATCTAGTTCTTCCTTTGTTTGTTCACCGTATGCCCCGCTCATTGAAGTTGCCGTATGAGAGCGCTCAAAACGTCCACCAAAAGGATCTTGTCCTTGTTCTTGTAGTTTTGCCAGCTTGTCTCTACGTACAGCTAGCTGATCATTTAACTCAAGCTCTTGAGTCATATACATCATCTCCTCTATCATCAATCATTTTAGCCTATTTTGTCTGTTTTTATATGTAGAAAAACTGCCAGCGTATCACACTGACAGTTTAATAATTACAAACGAATTATAGTGAAGTCTATTAGAAAAGTCAAACAGCAGTTGATTCCTCAGCCACTTGAGCTTCTAACTCATCTACAAATGCATAAAGAGTTTTTGCTACATCATCTCTTGATTCAAAGCTATTAATTTTATCACGCACTCGACCGCTTCCGCGCATCCCTTTTAAATACCACGCTGCATGCTTACGCATTTCACGAACAGCAACATGTTCGCCCTTTAATTTGATAAGGCGATCTAAATGAATCATGCACACATCAATTTTTTCACGTGGAGTTGGTTCATCAGCAAGTGTACCATTCTCCAAGTATTGTATCGTTTGATAAAGCATCCATGGGTTCCCTAGCGCTGCGCGTCCAATCATAACGCCATCAACACCCGCCTCATCTAACATACGACGTGCCTCTTGCGGAGTCGTTACATCTCCATTTCCGATAACAGGAATGTTCACAGAGTCTTTTACATCTTTAATAATATTCCAATCAGCTTTACCCTCATACATTTGAACTCGTGTACGACCATGCACAGCCACTGCACTACCTCCTGCACGTTCAACTGCACGGGCATTTTCTACAGCATAGACATGATCAGAATCCCAACCGATACGCATTTTAACTGTTACAGGCTTATCTACTGCGTCTACTGTCGCTGCAACCATTTCATAAATCTTGTTTGGATCAAGCAACCATCTTGCACCAGCATCACATTTTGTGATTTTGGGCACTGGGCATCCCATGTTAATATCAATAATATCTGCATTCGTGTTTTTATCAACGAACTTAGCAGCCTCTACTAATGTTTCTTTTTCACCGCCAAAAATTTGTAAACTTAATGGCTTCTCACGTTCATCAACATATAACATGCTTAGCGATTTCTCATTTCCATGTAAAATCGCCTTATCACTAACCATCTCTGCACAGACTAAACCAGCGCCAAATTCTTTTGCGATTAATCGGAAGGCTGGATTACAAACACCGGCCATTGGTGCAAGCACAACTTGATTTTTCATTTCAATGTTCCCGATCTTTAACATACCTTTCACCTCCAAAAAACGGTTCTACTTTTATAGCAATTGAAACTTTGATATATTTAATACTTTCGCCATCTGTTCTAGCATTGTATCATTTGGCTGCCTATTGCCTCTCTCGATATCACCTAAAACAGACACAGACATCCCTACTTGTTTTGCAAATTCTTGTTGCGTATATCCTTTGAGCTTTCGGTAAGCTCTTATTTTTTTGCCATAGTTTGTGGATTCCATTTTCTTACCCCTTCTTTATCTGGTAGTTCATCATATATCTCTTGAATTGTTTGTTCAAGGTGCTCTGCGTATAGAGTCGGATGAATTTCCATAAGTGGGACAATCACAAATGCCCTTTCCCACATCCTTGGGTGGGGGATAATTAGGTTCTCCAACATCATATTCTCTTCGCCATACAGTAAAATGTCAAGATCTATTGTTCGAGGTCCCCATCTGATATCTCTCTCACGCCCACAGCGATGCTCAATTGACTGAGTAACTTCCAATATTTCCCTTGCTGACTTTGTTGTTCTTATATGCACGACCATATTCAAAAACGATTGCTGATTTACGTACCCAACTGGATCTGTTTCATAAATCGACGAACGTGTAATTAGTTGAATATCTTCTCGACTCTTCAGCAACTGTATGGCCTTTTCCAAGTGGTCAGCTCTATCACCAATATTTGACCCTAATGCGATATATACGTCATGCTTCATGATCTTGACCTCGTTATTTCTACAGCAACAGAATGATAATGTCCTGGAATCGGCGGATCCGGTTTTATCACTTTCACTGTAATTTCCTGTAACATTTCATAGGCGCTTAGTAAATCACTCGCAATCGTTTCTGCAACCGATTCAACAAGCTTGTAGGGTTTTCCCTCCACTACATCCTTAACTCTTTTGTAGGCATCACCATAATTAATGGTCGTTTGAAGATCATCTGTTGTTCCTGCTTTTTTTAAGTCTACACATAAAATTAAATCCACAATAAATCGCTGACCTAATTTGTTTTCTTCTTGAAAAACACCATGATAGCCGTAAAAAGTTAGCTGATTCATATAAATTTTATCCATCGCTTACACTCCCACCTACTAAAGCATCCATCATGGTTGCCATCCGAGACATTTCCTTCACATCGTGTACGCGCATAATTTGACATCCCTTCATAATCCCAAAACAAACCGTTGCTCCTGTCCCTTCTACTCGCTCATCAACCGGGAGATTTAATGTTTTAGCAATTAAAGACTTCCTAGAAGTACCGAGCAGTACCTCATATCCCATTTTTACAATTAAATCTAAGTTTCTCATCACTTCTAGATTTTCCTCATGACTTTTAGCAAAACCAATGCCAGGATCTAGTATAATGTTTTCTTTTGAAACACCAGCACGTAAACATATAGAAATACTTTCTTCTAAATCATGAATAACATCTTTCATGAGATTGCGATAAGTTGGATCATTCCGATTATGCATCAAGATAATCGGAACTTTATAATCCGCAGCGACTTTTGCCATATCCTTGTCCCATTTCGCTCCCCAGACGTCATTAATAATATCGGCCCCTGCTTCAATCGCAAGCTTGGCTACCTCTGCTTTGTATGTATCAATCGATATCGGGACATTGATTTCCTTTGCAACTGCTTCAATAATAGGAATGACTCGCCTTATTTCTTCTCCTACCTCAACTTGCTTAGCTCCTGGTCTCGTCGATTCACCACCGATGTCAATGATATCAGCACCATCTTCAACAAGTTTCTTACAACGTTCAACAGCAAGTTCTACATCTGTATATTTGCCCCCATCCGAAAATGAATCTGGCGTGACATTTAATATCCCCATTATACGTGTACGCTTACTCTCTAAGTCCTTACTCATTCGCTTCCTCCTTTAAGGTCCGCTCTACTCCAAAGCTGCTTCCGATAAATATGAAACGCTCGCTTTAATTGTTCAGTTAAAATCGATTCCCCTTTATACTTCTTTCCGTTAAAAGAGGACAAGGGTACAACTTCTTGTATCGAGTTTGTTATAAATGCCTCATCTGCATTCATTACATCGTCCAAACGATAAAAACCCTGCTCATACGAAATGCCTTTTTCCTCTAATACAGCAAGAATAAACTGTCTCGTAATCCCATTTAAAATCCCTGTCTTAATGGACGGTGTATAAACAACTTGGTTTTTCACCCAAAAGAGATTGGAAACCACTCCCTCTGCAACAAACCCATCCTCAGTTAAAAAGATCCCTTCCACTGTATTATCATCGCCTAATTCACGTTTTGCCAAAACATTATTCAAATAATGATGTGACTTTAACCGCATTGATCCTTCTGGAGTATTTCTCTTAATAGTTACTACTTTCGCTCGCTTCGAATTTACTTGACTTAAAGGGAGCGGCTTCATATAAACAATGACCGTTGGCTCCTCATACTGTCCTGTATACAAACCAAGATCTTGTGGGCCAGCTGATACATTCCACCTTACATACGCACTCTGTAAGTTATTTGCCAAAAGCAACCTTTGAATAATCTCTAAAACAACTTCCCGCTCCATCGACCAACTTATTCCTAACATCTGCAAGCCGGCCTGTAAACGCCGAAAATGGTCATCCAATAAAAATGGATGACCATCATCAACGCGAAACGTTTCAAACAGACCTAGACCGTACATATATCCATGGTCAAAAGCTGAAATTACCGCCTGCTCCTTGCTTACAATCTGACCATTTATATAGACGAACACGTTGATTTCTCCTTGCCATACGTTTCTAGAAAATTCCTCAAGAGCTGCTTGCCTTCTGCTGTCATAATTGACTCTGGATGAAATTGAACCCCTTCTATCGGCAAGTCTCGGTGGCGAATGGCCATAATTTCACCTTCATCTGTCTCAGCTGTTATAACAAAACAATCTGGCAGCGTCTCTTTCTTTACAATAAGCGAATGATACCTTGTTGCCGTCAGTGGGGAAGGCAGCCCCTTAAAAATGGTTTCATTGTTATGAGTAATATCTGACGTTTTCCCGTGCATCAAGCGTTCAGCACGAATGACGTCTCCTCCGAAAACTTGAGCAATCGATTGATGCCCAAGACAAACCCCAAAGATCGGGATTTTTCCAGCAAAATGCTTAATCGTATCTAAACTTACCCCTGCTTCGTTTGGACTTTTAGGTCCTGGTGAAATCATAATAAAATCAGGGGAGAGTTCTTCAATTTCCTCTAACGTAATTTGATCATTACGTTTAACAACTAATTCATGCCCCATTTCCCCTAAATATTGAACCAAATTGTACGTAAAAGAATCATAATTATCAATCATTAATATCATTAAAAACTCCTCCTCAACTCAAACTGACAATATCTTCACTCAACTCTTCTTCACTAGTCTCTAGCGCATGCCAAAGTGCTCTAGCTTTCTTTAATGACTCTTTGTATTCATTAGCTGCAATGGAATCAATGACAACGCCAGCACCAGCCTGTACGTGGGCTTTTCCATTTTTGCAAACCATTGTGCGAATAGCAATGTTTAACTCCATATTCTCATCAAATCCGATCCAGCCTATAGATCCAGTATAAATGCCTCTTCGCACAGGTTCAAGCTCTTCTATAATTTCCATCGTTCTCACTTTCGGTGCACCTGTAATCGTCCCTCCTGGAAACGTTGCCCGAATGACATCATAAAGGTCATGTTTATCCGATAACGTCCCTTTTACATTGGACACAATATGCATCACATGTGAGTACTTTTCAATCACCATCAACTCATCGACTTCTACTGTTCCATAAGCAGAAACACGACCTAAATCATTTCTTTCTAAGTCAACGAGCATAACGTGTTCAGCGCGTTCCTTTTCATTATTAATTAATGTCTCAGCTAGCTGTTGGTCTTCCTCCTCGTCCTTTCCTCGTGAACGAGTCCCAGCGATCGGTCTTGTACTTAACTCTGAACCATTTTTTTTAACCAATAGTTCAGGTGAGGCACTTACAAACTGAAATTGAGGGGTTTGAAAATAGCTCATATATGGAGATGGATTTAACTTTCGTAATACTTCATACACATGAAACGGTTCAGTTACCATTTCTTTTGATTGCCTTACCGATAAGTTAACTTGAAAGACATCTCCTGCCGCTATATATTTCTTAATCTTTTCAACAGCTTCACAGAAAGCATCTTCAGTTAAGGAAGACTGAACAGTAGTTGCTCTCTCCTTCTTCTTCCTGCTTCGTACAACTTCCTTCTCGTTAGCTACTTTCCACTGCTTTGTATATTGTTCTACTTTCTTCTCTAGCATCTCACCCTCATGCTTTTGTCCATGAACGATGACCCACATGACTTCTTTGTCATTATCATAAACAAACACTTCGTTAAAAAGCATAAAATATAAATCAGGTAATGCTAAGTCATCTTCCCCTATTTCCGGTATGTTTTCGATTTCCCGGACAATATCATATGAAAAATACCCAATCGCTCCACCTTGAAAAGGAGGAAGTTCCGGAATTGTCTCTTGAGTATATGGCGCAAGAACTTCTTTTAAACTTTCAAGTAACGGCCCTTTTTTCGTTTCAATGTGCCCACCCTTTTCAAAAGACAACGTCTGTCCTTTTCCAGAAATCGTTGCAAATGGTCTTAGTCCGATAATATGATAACGTCCCCCTCTTCCACTCTCTAATAGAACATGTTGAGGTTCACTTGCTGCTAATGTCTGGTAACTTTCAAACCACTTTTCTTGACTAAGAGAGAAAGACTTCACTCTGCTTGTCCGGTTTAATGATTTCGTCTTATTCTGCAATGCCTTCACTCCCGTCTCGATTTCCTTTTTGTCTATTCTACATGAGAACTTAAGAGAGGTAAAAACAAATTATTAAAGAGTCTGTCCAAAAAGGGGTGATTTCTCTCTTTTTGGACAGACTCTAACAATTTCACAATTTCACAAATCACTTGCCAACAGTTCTCTTATCTTTCTCTTCTATAAAAAACTCCCCTTTCATGTAGCTACAATAAAAAATATCTTTAATTTGTTCATACCCTCTTTTTGCTAATTCCGATAACAACCACTCTTTTGTTTTTTCAATGACCTTTAAGTGATCGTCTTGGATAACACCATCTTGGATTAACGGGAGAGTGAAGACAGAACTCGTATCTTCTTTCCGGAAAATTGATAAGTTTCCTGACCTTTCTAAAATAGCAAAATCAACCTGTCTAATATCAGAAATTCCTTTTTCTCTAAGTTGGAATAAGACATCATCAAGGTTGTATCTCTGCTTTCTCATATTTGTTTGATTGATCTTGCCTTTTTCTATAATCATGACTGGTCGACCCTCAATGAGATCCCTAAATCGTTGATCTTTTAAGCTCACTGTTGTGAGTATTACTTGAATTAGGATTAATAAGAAAATAGGAGCTAACCCCCTCGCCATTGAAACTTCTGGATCTTCAATAGCAATAACGGCAAGCTCTGCGATCATAAGAGAAACGATAATATCTAGTAAACTTAATTCTCCTAATTCCTTTTTTCCCATAAATCTAAAAAACGTTAGAATGATGATAAACACTACAATTGTCCTAAGCAAAATAACAATAATTTCACTCACTTTTCGTATGCTCCTTTCACATTCTAATCAACTCTTATCGTTCCCCCCAAATGCAATTCAATGCACTTTAATCAACACAAAAAGACTATGAGGCCTACCCTCATAGTCTTTTTCGCTATACATTAGTCTTCAAATTGATATAGTGGTGTACTTAAGTAACGCTCACCGTTTGAAGGAATAATTGCTACTACTTTCTTACCTGGTCCAAGCTTCTCAGCAAGCTGAAGAGCTGCATAGATCGCTGCACCAGAAGAAATTCCACCTAGGATTCCTTCTTCACGCGCTGCAGCACGTGCATATTCAAACGCTTGTTCAGTTGAAACTTGAATAACTGAATCGTAAATATCTGTATCTAAGATTTTCGGTACAAATCCGGCACCGATCCCTTGGATTTTATGAGGTCCAGGGTTACCACCTGAAAGAATTGGGGAATCTTGTGGCTCAACTGCTGCAATGTGAAGATTCGGGAAGTTTTCTTTTAGTACCCCACCTGCACCTGTGATTGTTCCACCTGTCCCAATACCAGAAACAAATCCATCAATTTGTCCGTCAACTTGCTCAAGAAGCTCTTTTCCTGTTGTATTACGGTGAATCTCAGGGTTTGCTTCGTTTTCAAATTGTTGCGGCATAAAGTGACCTTCTTCTTTCGCAAGTTCTGTCGCTTTGCGAATCGCTCCACCCATACCTTCTGGTCCTGGAGTTAATACTAGCTCCGCACCATAAGCACGTAATAAGTTACGACGCTCCATACTCATTGTCTCAGGCATAACTAATTTTGCTTTATACCCTTTTGCTGCTGCAACCATCGCAAGTCCAATCCCTGTGTTCCCACTAGTAGGTTCAACGATTGTAACTCCAGGCTTTAACACGCCAGCCTTTTCTGCCGCTTCAATCATTGCAAGCGCAATACGATCTTTAACACTGCTTCCTGGATTCATATACTCTAATTTCAAATAAACATCTGCATGCTTATCTGATACAAGACGATTTAATTTAACTAATGGTGTTTGGCCGATAAGTTCTGTAACTGAATTTACAACTGTCATAAATGACGCCTCCTCAATCCCTAGTAACTTTATTGGTTTTATTAAGATTATAGTATCAGACGTTTTCTGATAAGTCAATCAACATGTTACAATTTCCCTATTTTTTTCAGGTGAGGTTTATTAGTTGTTTTATGCTTGCTCTAATAATTCTTTTAATTCCTCAGCTGTTAATTTATACACTTCGTTACAGAAATGACAAACGGTTTCTGCACCTCCATCTTCATCAATCATCGCCTGAATTTCGTCTTTCCCTAAACTGATAATGGCATTTTCAACTCGCTCTTTCGAACATTGGCATTTAAATGCAATTGGTAACTTATCAAGGATTTTCACATTGTCATCACCAAGTAGTGCATAAAGCATTTCTTCTGGCGGCATGCCAGCCTCTACCAGCTTTGAAATCGGAGGGATCGAGGAAAGACGTTTTTCAATCTCATCAATTATTTGATCATCAGCTCCCGGCATGATTTGAATGATAAATCCACCTGCTGCTAAAATCGAATTATCCGGGTTAACAAGCACTCCTACACCAACAGAGGATGGCGTTTGTTCAGACGATGCAAAATAATACGTAAAATCTTCTCCTAGTTCACCTGAGACGAGGGGTACACTACCTGTGAAATTCTCTTTTAATCCTAAATCTTTTACAACGGAAAGAAACCCATCTGTACCAACAGCACGCGCAACATCCAGTTTTCCTTGGCTATTTAAGTCGAAGTGAGTTTGCGGATTTGTTACATACCCTCTTGTCTCGCCTTTTGTATTAGCATCAATCACGATCGCCCCGATTGGACCTTTCCCTTCAATTTTGACCGTTAGCTTTGAATTACCCTTTAGCATCGTTGCCATCATCGTACTGGCCATCATCGCACGACCTAAGGCAGCGGACGCTGTAGGCCATGTTCCTTGCCGTCTAACTGCTTCATTGACCATATTTGTTGCAACTAATGAGTACGCTCTTACTTTTCCTTCAAATCCAATAGCTTTAATTAAATAATCTTCCATAATCATATTTCCCTTCTTTTTTAAGCATTTTTTTCGTAAATCATTTGTAACCCTTTTAGCGTTAAGTACGGTTCGACTACATCAATAGTCTCTGTTTCCGAGGCTATTAATGAAGCCATTCCCCCTGTTGCAATGACTGTTGGAACCGTACTAGCTTGGGCTTTCATTCTGTTAACAATACCGTCTACTTGGCCTACATAACCGTAAAATATTCCCGCTTGCATCGCGTGGACAGTATTTGTTCCAAGTATATTCTTTGGCTTTGCTATTTCAATTCTTGGTAATTTCGATGCTCTTGTATATAATGCTTCTGTTGAAATTGAAATCCCTGGTGAGATAGCTCCACCCATATATTGTCTATCCTCATTAATGTAGCAATATGTCGTCGCTGTACCAAAGTCAACAACGATAAGCGGACTGCCATAAAGGTGAATAGCTGCAACTGCATTCACAATTCGATCCGCGCCTACTTCTTTTGGATTGTCATATTTAACATTTAAGCCAGTCTTAATACCCGGACCAATGACCATTGGTTTAATGCCGAAATACTTTTTACACATTAGTTCTAACGTGTACATGATCGGGGGAACGACTGAAGAAATAATAATTCCCTCTATTTCTCCAAACGATAATTTTTCATGTTCGAATAACCCTTTTAATGACATGGCCCACTCATCTTCTGTCTTTTGCCTACTTGTTGCAATTCGCCAATGATAGCGTAACTCTTTCCCCTTATAGACACCTAGTACGATGTTTGTATTTCCTACATCTACTACCATTATCATATGTACTCACCGCCAACTTCTCTCTATACTAAAGGCTATCTCTCCTATTTTGTGCAAATCAACACAATAACAGACAGACCAATTTTAATTTACCAATGTTCATTATAAAACAAGCAACATTTTTATGCTTCCATTTGGACTTGCAGATTGTCCCACAGCGAAACAAAAAGAGGATGCCAATATGACATCCCCTGTTTATTATTCATCTTTTTTCTTATCTTCAGCAGAAGGCTCCTCATCTTTCTTTTCATCAACCTCTTCCGGAGTTGTATCTTCATCCTTTTTAGAGTTGATATTCACCTTCATATCCGCCTCACTGCCCCCATCTAAATACTTATTTGTATGATGGTTATCAGGAAGCTTTCCTTCGTTAATTAACGATTTAATTTGCTCTGCATCAAGTGTTTCGAGCTTTATTAATGTCTCTGCAACAAGATCTAAACTTGCCTTATTCTCAGTCAAGATCTGTTTACAACGTTCATAACACTCTTTAATAATCTTCTGTACTTCTAGATCAATCTCATGAGCGAATGCATCACTATAATTTTGTTCATTCTGAATATCTCGGCCTAAGAAAACCTGCCCACCAGAATTGCCAGAACCAAACTGCATTGGCCCCATCTTTTCACTCATTCCATACTCTGTCACCATCTTACGAGCAATTGCCGTTGCTCGTTGGAAGTCATTATGAGCCCCTGTACTTACTTCACCAAATTGAACTTCCTCAGCAACACGCCCTCCGAGTAGTCCGATAATCTTGTCAAGCAACTCAGGTTTCGTCATAAAGTAACGATCCTCCTTAGGAAGCATAACCGCATAACCACCAGCCATACCCCTTGGGACAATGGTAACTTTATGAACCATGTCAGCACTCTCAAGCTTAACACCTACAACCGTATGTCCAGCTTCGTGCCAAGCAACAATATTCTTCTCCTTAGGTGAAATGACACGACTCTTTTTCGCAGGTCCAGCTATAACGCGATCGATCGCTTCTTCAACATGAATCATATTTACTTTTGTTTTATTATTTCTTGCGGCAATTAAAGCAGCTTCATTTAATAAATTCTCAAGGTCTGCACCAGAGAATCCTGGAGTTCGTTCTGCAATTGCTCTTAAATCAACATCATCATCTAATGGCTTGTTACGAGCATGTACTTTTAAGACATCTTCACGGCCATTTACATCTGGACGGTTAACTTGAATTTGACGGTCAAAACGCCCCGGACGTAATAAGGCAGGGTCTAGGATATCAGCACGGTTTGTCGCTGCGATGATAATGATCCCTTCATTTGCACTAAAACCATCCATTTCAACAAGCAACTGGTTTAATGTTTGCTCACGCTCATCGTGTCCGCCACCAAGTCCAGCTCCACGTTGACGACCAACTGCGTCAATCTCGTCAATAAAGATAATACATGGTGCATTCTTTTTCGCGTTCTCAAATAAATCACGTACACGAGAAGCACCGACACCAACAAACATTTCAACGAAGTCCGAACCACTAATTGAGAAGAACGGTACGCCCGCTTCACCAGCAACTGCTCTTGCAAGCAATGTTTTACCCGTTCCTGGCGGTCCAACTAAAAGAACCCCTTTTGGAATACGTGCACCAATAGCAGAGAACTTACGTGGATCTTTCAAGAATTCAACAACTTCAACAAGTTCTTGCTTCTCTTCATCGGCCCCTGCAACATCTTTAAACTTCGCTTTCTTCTTATCATCACTTACTAGCTTAGCTTTGCTCTTTCCAAAGTTCATGACACGGCCACCGCCGCCTTGAGCTTGGCTCAATAAGAAGAAGAATAAGATGAAGATAATGATGAAAGGAATGATCGATGTAAAGAATGTAACCCAACCACTTGTCTCATCAGCAGGCTGAACATCGACATCAAAGCCACCAGCAGCTCCTCCAGGTCCAAATAGCAGGTCTGCAGTTTGCTCACTTTGCAGGACATATGTTTCAAAATACTCTCCCTCTTGTTGGTCAGTAAATTGTCCTCGTATTAAATAAACTTGCCTTACTGGCTTAACAGAAAGCTCATTAACCTGACCTTGCTCAAGTCTTTCAGTAAATTCAGTAAACGTAACGTTTTCAACTTGCGCTTGATCAGTACTAAAGACATTTACAATTCCAATAATAACGAGAAAGATAAGTAAATAAAAAATAGTATTACGGAATATACGATTCATCCTTGACCTCCTCCCACGACAATACAGCTTTGTTTATCGTACCATAATTGTTCTTTCGTTCACAAACATTAACTCTCATAAATTTCTGGCTTTAAAACTCCTATGTAAGGCAGGTTACGATATCGTTCTGCAAAATCGAGTCCGTAGCCAACGACAAACGCATCAGGAACCGTGAATCCAGCCATATCCGGAACGAGATCAACTTTTCTTCCGTCTGGTTTATCTAATAGCGTTACTACTTTCACTGATTTGGCTTTTCGGTAGTGGAAAAGCTTCACAAGATAGCTTAGTGTTAGACCGCTATCAATAATATCTTCTAAAATGAGCACATCCCGACCTTCAACAGAAGTATCTAAATCTTTAACAATCTTCACTTCTCCTGAAGAAACCATCCCTGCTCCGTAGCTTGAAACGTCCATAAAGTCCATTTCGATGTGAGTATCAATGCGTTTTGTTAAATCTCCCATAAAAGGCATAGCACCTTTTAATACACCAATGACCAAAGGAAATCTCCCATCATATTCCTCTGTTATCTGTTTCCCTAACTCTTTACACTTTTCCTGTATTCGTTCCTCAGAAATAAGTATTTCTTTAATCTCGTCCCTTATCAATGTCAAACAAACCTCCTACTATTCATCAGATCTCTCGTTCCTATAGCTTGTTAAAACTAATACCTTTTTCGTATCGTGTCCAACATCGGCAACTTTAGACCTGTGTAAAAATGGCACCCATACAATTTGTCCTTCACCATCAATAATGATGGGCCAATGTTCCCTGTCTTGTTTCGGAACCTTCCTGTCAATAAACAGTCGTCCTACTTTTTTCGTCCCATCCATACCCCTACACGTCATGCGATCGGATGGTTTTTTACTTCGAACAAGTAAAGGCTCCGAGACAACATCATAATCCAAGATAATTTGGTTGTCCTTTTCAACTATATCCTGATCCTCTGTCACATATGACTCAATAATCCATGTTTTCGTTGAAAGACTCCCAGGAATGGGCAGCGTTTGGACTACTTGTTCAACCTCATTTGTATGATCTTTCATAAAATGACATAAATCATACTCACGTCGAATGAGGGTAGAGTCTGGGAAATGAAGATCGGCTGATGGTTTCCCATGTTGAAGCATTTCGAGCACTTGTTCAATATGTATAGACGTAATCAATGGTGAATTTTTCCCGTAAAGATAATTTAATATTAGATGAATCACCCTTCTTTGTAAAGGGAGGGCTATGTTTAGAAGAGCGATACGAGAAATTGTAACGTTTCGTTCACTTTTATTTGTAATAATAGTAGATTTCGCTTCTTCTGCTAAAGCCATTAACAAACTTTGATCATCCGTTTCCCATTCATTCTTCCTTTGTACATGGGTATGAACCATTGGGTTCTCTTCTTTTAAGAAAGGGAGGATTTCTTGTCGGAAACGATTCCTTGTATAAGCAAACGATTCGTTGCTGGAATCACGTCTTGGATGCAATGATTCTTCTATACAATATTGCTCAATTTTATCTTTAGTTATTCCTAGAAATGGACGAATTATTACACTCTGTCCAATTTTACGTTTGACTGGAATTCCATATGTAATTAAGGGGAGACTTCCTCTAACCATCCTCATAAGTACAGTCTCTACTTGGTCATCTCCATGGTGACCTGTTGCTAAAATACTATTAGGATATCGCGACAGGAGCTCTTCAAAATAAGAATAACGCAATTCTCTAGCAGCTACTTGAGTACTCATATTATTGTTACAAGCATACTCTTTTACATTTACACGTCTCTGATAGAAAGATATTCCGCGCTCATGACAGAAATGCTCAACATAGTGAGCATCTTCATCAGCCTCTTCCCCTCTGAGCTGGTGATGAACATGACAAGCAGCGACTTCAATTTGATAGTGTTCTTTATTCGACCAGAGGTAGTGAAGAAGAGCAATGGAATCTGGTCCGCCAGAAACAGCAACAATGACAAGCCTACAATCTTCAAATAGATGATGCCGTTTTATAAAATTATGGACGTCTGATTTCATAGCGCTGTCCAATCCCTCCTTTACCAATGGAGAAAATAGATAAAGCAAAAACAAGTCCTGCGGCAATTCCTCCAGCCCTAAGCATTGTTTCAATACCTAATTGCAATCCATTTAAATAGTCACCATCTACAAATGCAAGCATTGTAAAATAAGCTCTACTCCCCGGAACTAAAGGGATGATTGCTGGAATACTAAAAGTTGTAACTGGAACTCGAAACTTTTTTGCTAACAGATGGGCAACAGTAGCACAAATAAATGAAGCAACGGCTGTAGCAAAAATATCTGACATACCAAACGCCGGCAACACCGAATATATATACCAGGCTAGGGCACCAATCGCTCCAGCAATCCATAAGATGCGCTTTGGAACATTAAATATGACACCAAATGCTACTGTAGCAAAGAAACAAAATATTAATTCAATAATCATTTTTTCCTCCCGAACCCTTCGCCTATAAAAATAGAGCGATCGCTAGTGCTATGCCTGTCGCAATCGATAAAGCCGTTATGACCGCTTCAGCTCCTCGACTCACACCAGCAATAAGATCACCTGACATTAAATCTCGAACAGCATTTGTTAGTGGAATTCCAGGTACTAAAGGCATTAACGTTCCTATAATGACTTGATCTAGGTTTTCTCCAAGTCCTAGAAGAACGAGAAAAATAGCTACTGTTCCACCTAAAAATGCAGACGTGAATTCAGCAAAAAATTTAACCTTTGTATAGTCTTGAATCATAACGATGCACCAACTGGCAACAAACCCTGCGATAAACGCTGGAATTGTATCATATAAGTTTCCTCCGAACAAATAGGAAAAAGCACCACCAGCAACCCCGGAGGAAAAATGCAGGAGTATTGGAGGGTAATTCATCGGTGCTTTTGCTATTTCTTCAAGCTTTCTTAGTGCCTCATCGTCCGTAATTGTTCGACTTACAAACTCTCTAGAGACTTGGTTTACAAGGGTCACTTTATTTAAGTCTTGCAGCCTATCATCAATACGGATCATCTGCATGACATCCCCCTTGCCATCATCTTCAAATGAAAGAAAAATCCCAGTTGTCGTCACAAAACTATGGACATTTTTAAACTGTGCTGATTTTGCCATCCTCTCCAAAGTTTCTTCAACTCGATACGTTTCCGCGCCATATGTAAGCATGATTTCACCAGCAAGCAAACACATATCCATCATCCGATCGGCATTCATTTCATTTCTCCTTCATCCTCACATCATTTGTCCAAATAAGTATAGGATATAAGCTAATAGAAGAAAAGAGGAAAGCAGGAAGATTTCAACAAAGTAGGAGGATTTCTTTTCCTTTTTCTGTACACTTTGTTTTTGTGATCCTTTCGCTTGTTTTGGTTTGCTTTTCTGCTTTATTTTCTCTTTTACTGGAATATGTTTATAGCTAGAACTTTTTGAAACAGCTTTAACCATATCTTTTCTCATTTCTATAGCTGAATGATACTTTCCTTGCAGAGCCTTTAAGATTACGTCTCGATATGGGATAAGCAATGCCTTTTCGTCGATTCGTTGTTTCAGCTGTGCAAATGTTTTTTCGCCTTGCTTCTCAAACCTACTTGGATAGGCACAATTGATCATCATCATTGCTACTGCAAATAAATCATAACTCGGCTCCGCTTTACGAGAACCTTGTCCCCAATAACCCCGATCATAAAACTCCGTATATTCTTTGATTGAACGGCCAACTAGTGTTGTGCCCCCTACATCAAGCCACCTAATTCTAGCAGGAGGTCCAACGACTAAGACATTGTCTGGTTTCAAATCTCCAAATACCCAGCCAGCTGTATGCAAGCGGTCCAAGTCTCCAAGTAATTGAATCATTAAAATACCAAGCCATTCTGCCCCTTTATTTTGCATATACTCAATAAACTGAGTCCCTTTTAAATATTCCATTACATAGAATGGAAAGGTCCCCTCTGATGTAACAAAGTCATCGACATCTAGCAAAGAAGGTCCAAGAATTTGTCCTTGAACCTTCGAGAAATGTTTTAATACATTAACCTCTGATGTTATTGACATACTATCCATACCCACTTTTAAAGCAACCAAACCTTTAGCCGAATCAGCTAAGTAGACAGATCCAGTCGCTCCTGCCCCAAGAGGACGGATAATTTTATAAGGATGACTATGCCACTTCCCAACAACTTTGGCCCCAGATTGTAATTTACATACCTGATTCTTCGAGTAGCTGTTCTTCATCACCAGCCATCAAACTCCTTCTTGAGCCTGACTTCGTAAATTTCTGCAGGGCAACTTGCAAAGCAGGACCCGTTGGAGTAATCCCGCCAGAAGAAAGCTTTTGAAAGATTCCTGAGAGTGAATTAAGCTGCGGCGACCAATCAAGTAACTTATCGATATCCTTTTTCTTCCCGGGAAATGAATACAAAGCAAAGCGATTCGCTCCCATTCTCGAAGTAAGACTGATAGATAAATCAGTTAATGCTTCTTGAACCATCGGTAGTTTGTTTTTCATACTAGCACTTGTATCTACTAAAATGAGTACATCTAAATTCATCGTTTCACCAAGCTCATCTACTACTTCCATTACTTGACCTCTTTTAGCTGGGGAAAGGTCTTCCATCTCTTGGTTTCCACCAAGAATTTGCGATAGCTCCTTATTTACCACACCATGAATCGTTTGAGTCATTGCTTTTCTTGTAACCATTTGAACAGTTTGTGCTAACTGCTTTGCATAGACAACTTGACTTACCCCGCCACCTGCCATCGCAATCGCTTCTACTTCTTCTATTCCTTGTTCATTTAAGTGATTCCCATCAACGACACCAATTACATTTACAGTAATTCCTTGCTCTCTAGCAAGTGCTGCAATCGCGACTGGATCTTCACCTTGATTTGAATGACCGTCTGTTAACAGCAAAATCTGTTTTAACGTACCTTTACTCACTTTGCATCCCCTCCAAGTAGTCAGATGTTACCATCATTCACTAGCCTCAGAGGTTTTATACGTAAAGAGGAACTTTGTCGAAGAGTTTTAAGAAAAAAGGACGCCCTTCCCTTTTTTCTTAAAACTCTTGCAATGAGCGGAGCCGCCGTTGTCTCTTAAGCCTTTTGAACGGGTTTCTCAAAAGGCGCACGGCGCGCGGAGCCATTGCACATCCCTCAATCCTACTAATTCCTCCAAAAAAGACGCCCTTCCTTTTTTTCTTAAAACTCTTGCAATGAGCGGAGCCGCCGTTTTTCTTTTAAGCCTTTTGAACGGGTTTCTCAAAAGGCGCACGGCGCGCGGAGCCATTGCACATCCCTCAATCCTACTAATTCCTCCAAAAAAGACGCCCTTCCCTTTTTTCTTAAAACTCTTGCAATGAGCGGAGCCGCCGTTGTCTCTTAAGCCTTTTGAGCGGGTTTCTCAAAAGGCGCACGGCGCGCGGAGCCATTGCACATCCCTCAATCCTACTAATTCCTCCAAAAAAGACGCCCTTCCCTTTTTTCTTAAAACTCTTGCAATGAGCGGAGCCGCCGTTTTTCTTTTAAGCCTTTTGAGCGGGTTTCTCAAAAGGCGCACGGCGCGCCGAGCCATTGCACATCCCTCAATCCTACTAATTCCTCCAAAAAAGACGCCCTTCCTTTTTTTCTTAAAACTCTCCTACTAATTCCCAAAAAAGGACCCCTTTCTTGAAAATTTAATGTTAGTTAGTCAATGATGTCATCTTTTTTCAATTCAATTTTCTATTTTTTACGAAGACTTTCTTCCTCTCTTCTTTACTAGTTTTGGTGATTTATATAATGGAATCGCTGACCACTTCGGCGTGTTTCGTTTAACCTTTGCGACAATCACTGTCATATCGTCATTGATGTTCCCTTGTTCATTCCGGATTATTTTTTCTAAAATGACATCCGCCACCTCTTGTGGATCATCCGTTTTTAGTTCACTTAGTAATCGCTTCATCCACATTTCTTTATTCTCTACATGCTTAGGAGCATCGTAGATTCCATCACTCATCATGACAAGCAGATCACCAGCTTTTAACTGTTCGCTTACCACATCAACATCAAACTCTTGAATCATTCCCATCGGGAGATTGCTTGCCTCAACTTTTATTACATTGTTTCCTCGTTTAATAAAACTTGGGATTGAACCTATTTTTAAGAATCTCGTAGTCGCATCCTGCAAATCTATCATCGCTAGGTCAAGTGTCGAGAAGATCTCATCTGTCGTACGAAGCGACAAAACGGAATTTACCGATTTAATTGCGACTGTCTCTTCAATACCAGATTGAAGAACTTTTTGAAGCAATTGTAATGTTTCGTTGCTTTCTAAGTGAGCTCTCTCTCCATTGCCCATGCCATCACTGATCGCAATGGCATATTTCCCAGATCCTAACTCAATTGTTGAGTAGCAGTCACCAGATACCCATGCCCCTCCTTTAGCAACATGAGCCACCCCCGTGTCTATTACGAATTGTTTCGCAGACCCAAACGATACATGACTAAAGCCATTCGGGTAAAATCCTACCTCCTCTTTTTTTACAATGACTGTTTCACTTAACAAATCAGAAAGAATCGGTGCAATGACCTTCTCACATTGACCATGACCATTGTCAGAAGATATGCTCATTTCAATTTCAAGATTTCCTTTTTCCAAACTATATATATCAATATGCCCAATTTCTAATCCCACTTCACGAAGGGCATCTAGCATTTGCTCTTCTTGGTAATGATGAGCTGCTTTTTCTTTTTGAATTTCTTTTGCAAAGTCCCCCATCACACGAGATACACCTAGCAGTTGGTCAGCTACTAACCGACGACTTTCCATCACTTGGCGCTTAAGCTTTTGGTTTGCTTGATATTGACCATGCTCATTCCTAATTGCTTGCACGACCTTCTCAGGCTTAATACATTCCTTTTTCCACTCTTTCATAAGCACCTGATCTTTTATTTCTCCATATTCTTCTGTTTCAGTCATAATACGTTGCATAGAATCATATGTTTTATTAAAGTTCTGTACCCAGCAGCGTTCCTTTTTAAAACATGTCTGACATGTCTTTTCCGTGACGTTGCTAAGGAAAAAGTCAACGTCTCTTTCTGCATCTTCTCTATTAGACATTTGAGCAGGGGTTTGAAAGCTATTAGATAACGTTTGAAACAAAGTCGAAAATTGCTCAACTCTACCAGCCGTTAAATCTCTAATTTTTCGTAAATATTGCTGCTGCTCCTTTGAATGTTCCACTGTACCTGGAATATACCTAGCCAAATTCGTAAATACACTTTTAGGTGTTAAAAAGAAGACTAAAATTGCTGCCATCGACTCCATTAATGTGACGGACACTTGTGTTGCTCCTTCGCCGTACAAGCCTATTAATAGTGTCCCTACGAGAAGCCCAATCCCAACGCCAACTTTTTTCCCTTCTTTTAGGAGACCTCCCAACAAACCGGCGAAAGCTAGCAAACTCATTTGGTACAAGCTTGCCACACTAGCTAAACTAAGGATTAATCCTGTCACAACACCTACAGTAGAACCAATTGCGGCACCTCCTACAAAAGCAAAAGCAAGAACTAAATACCTCGCCAGAACATGTTCAACTGTCATATCATAAATGACCCACCCTACCGTACCTGTCATAACCGAAGCCAGTAAAATGATCAAACAAACAATTTCTTCATTTCTAAGTGGCTGTTTCATTTTACGAGATGTCACAATAGGAACACTCTGTAAGAAAATCATTGTTAAAATAAAACTTAGCCCCGCTTCGACAGTAGCCATCATTAAAGCATAGTTCGAAATCGTCCCCTCTAAGAAAAAGACAATTCCTAGCCGTGTTGCCATACTAGCTCCAAACACAGTATAAGGCAGTGCTTTCGTTGGATTTTGAACGTATTTGGCAACTACTTTTTGAATAAGCACATAAGCAATGATGGCCAAAATCACAAAACCAACTTGTCCATGGTATCCAGTCATTGCCCCAGCAACTAACGAAAGGGCTGCTATTGGTGCACGCTCACGTTTTAGCATATAAATAGCCGCTAAAAACGGTAGGACAAATGGCGTAAGTTCAGATAAGATCATTGCCCTCCCGAGTAAGAAACCAACAATAGCGACCATTAAACCATATTGATAAATAGCCGCTTTTGTACCAGAAGCAAGTTTTTCAGTTACTCCTTTACCAAAGCCCGTCCACTTACTCCGTAAAGTCCTTCCTTCTTCAGCGGGTTCCGTCCATTCTTTCGTCAACTTCTGAATCATCAACATCCACCACCCTAGTTTTATTCGTGTACCCATTATAAACAGATAGAAGCTTCATTTTTTGTCAAAATCGCAGGACGAATACCAAAAAACGTTCGACTTCTTTCGGCCAAAATAGGTAGCAATAGATAAAGAATCTGACATAGAAACTATTATTATGATGGATTATTGTAGTCTTTGGAGAAAGGTGAGGATAAAAAAGTAGTTCCGAGGCCACTTTTGACAAAACAAAAAAACCCGCACTCCAACGAGTACAGGTTATAATTATGTATTTGGTAGCGGCGGAGGGGATCGAACCCCCGACCTCACGGGTATGAACCGTACGCTCTAGCCAGCTGAGCTACACCGCCAAATTGTCACTAGCGACATTTATTAGTATACTAACACCTCAACCAATTGTCAATAATAAATTTCATGATTCTTACTAACATTAAAAAGAGGATGACTTAAACGTAAGCCATCCTCTACCTAGATGTCCCTCGCATTAGAGCAGCAAGTTATCCTCTACGGGCGCCTCGACCCCCGCGTTTAGATTCTGTTTGACGCTTCAATGTTGAGATGCGCTCCTCACTATCCTTTAAGAAGCGGCTCATTTTGTCTTCAAATGACAAAGACGGACGTGCTTGGTTGGGTCTTGGTCCACGACCACCTTGTGGGCGATTTCCACCTTGTGGACGGCCGCCACCTGGACGTTGTGAATTGTTGAAAGGGCGACTAGGACGGTCTGGACGCGCTGGTCGTTCAGGAGCTGCTGGTCGTTCAGGGCGATCAACTGCTTTACGAATGGAAAGTCCAATCTTGCCGTCGTTTTCAACGTTTACGACTTTAACTGTTACTTCGTCCCCAACCTTCAAAAATTCGTTAATGTCCTTAACATAATTATCAGCGACTTCACTAATGTGTACAAGGCCAGTAGAACCACCCGGCAGCTCGACAAATGCACCAAAATGAGTGATTCCTGTAACCTTACCCTGTAACTTGCTGCCTACTTCGATTGACATGAAAAAATAGATCCTCCTTAAGAAATCTGAAAATGTTCATTTTTTATATTATACCCGAATAGAAAAAAACGTGTCAATTTGACGATGATTCAGGTAATTTAAACAACGTTTCACCAGGTTTCGTTAGATAATAGTCTCTTCTTGCAATCTCAGCAATATAGTCAAGGTCATTATAGTTCTTAATGTCCTCTCGTAACCTTGCTTCCTCGAGTTGCAATTGTTTGAGTTCCTCTTCTAACGCCACTTGCTCTTGCCTTTTTTCCTCTAATGAAGAAGCTTGGGTATAGATTGACACACATGCAATACTACCTAAAGCTACAACGAATATGGCTATTACACTTAACCTACGAAAGAGACCTCTTCTCTTTCTTGCCGCCATTTCTAGTTCTTGCTCTCGTTGCTGGATATAGGATTTATCCATCTCTCTCACTCTAGACGTACGATCTGTGACCATCATTCATCACCCCTTATTCTTTCTTCTTCCTCATTGATTGGAAAAATCCCTTTATTTTACGTAAAATGGGTTCTGCTTTTTTTACTTGTTTGTGTAGCCCTGTCCATTTATAAAGAAGGAGTAACACCCATTTTATTGGTCTCCAAATGAGGCGAAGCAAGAACAACAGAACTGTCAAACAAGTTGTTAATACCATAATACATAAGGAATAGAGGAGTTTCAATAAGTACTTAACAGGGTTGATCAATAATATTGTAAAAAGTTTTATAGTTATTCGATATAATTGGATAACTTTCTCAATTGTGCGCTCAAGTAACGTTTGGTAAAAGGTTCGAAATAAAGCTTGATAGGCAGAAAACCCGCATACTAAAGCTAAAAAAATATAAAAGCGTATTTCGCCATAATTTGATTGCAGCAAGACATAAAAAACGATGAGGGCCTGTACGAGCCAAAACAATACATCATTACAAGCAACGATCCAATTGAAAGAAGGTTTTTTTCGTTTACGAGTGAATCGTCCATACGTATCAATAGCTGCACCCATATACACGCCCATTGCAGCCATTGATAACATCGTATAGAATTGCACTGTCAGCGTCACTTAAATAACTTCCCGAAAAAACCTTTTGATTTGTCTTGTTGATTTTGATCAAGGTAAATTAAATCATATACCTTCCCTTCAATGGAAACAATCCCTTGCTCGACGTTCAAGTTCTTCATATGCAAGTTTTGACCTCGTACAGATAAGAAGCCCATTACTGTTTCCAAAAGAAATTCTTCATTATCGAAACTCTCCACTTGTTTCACACCTGTAATATCTAATTGCCTTCTTCCTTTTAGGATGACATCGTGGTCGTTTGTTTGTCGTTCACGTCCCATTGGTGTACCAAATTCATAATGTTGATCCATCCAAAAATCCCTCCTCCATATGCTTTCATAGCAGTGTATGAGAAAGGGATTCAAATTAGAACAAGCTATCTCTTTTTGTTACTTATGATACCGGTGCCTCACTAATAATAGTATACATCGTAGCAGCTTCATCTTTTCTTACAACCTCACGGACATCATCAATTCGAACCGTTACAAGTTTTTGACCAAAGCGAACGACTAATTCATCTCCTGCCTTCACCGCTGAACCAGCTTTAGCTACCTGACCATTTATTGTAATTCTCCCTTGATCACACACTTCTTTTGCTAACGTACGACGTTTGATTAATCTTGAGACTTTTAAAAATTTATCTAAACGCATAGCATATTCCCCCTATTTAGAATCAAATTGTTTGGCTTCTTCCCATTTTTGATCGAGCTCTTCTAATGTCATTTCAAGAATATTTTTTCCTTCTGCCTGTAAAGCTGTCTCAATATAACCGAAACGCTTTTTAAACTTTCGATTCGTGCTTTGTAACGCATCCTCTGCATTAATCTTGTAGAACCGAGCAAGATTGACAACGACAAAAAGAATATCCCCTAGTTCTTTGTGCATTTTTTCAGGATCATTTGCTTTGATCTCAATCATGAATTCCCCAAGCTCTTCTTGAAGTTTCATCCACATCGGTGCGGCGTCATCCCAATCAAAGCCAACCTTTGCCGCTTTCTTTTGTAGCTTCTCTGCCTCCATTAAAGCAGGTAACCCTTTTGGAATTGATAATAAAATTGATTCTGCTTCTTTTCCTTTTTCCTGTTTTTTAATCTCATCCCAATTACTCACTACTTCATCTGCATTTTCAACCGTTACTTCTCCAAATACGTGAGGGTGTCTTCGAATCATCTTTTCTGTCACATTTGAAATGACATCTCGTACGGAAAAGTAGCCATTATCTTCTCCAATTTGTGAATGGAGCATAATTTGTAGAAGAACATCTCCAAGCTCTTCTACCAAATGTTCATCATCTTCCTCGTCAATAGCTTCTAACACTTCATAAACTTCTTCGACAAAGTATTTTTTTAATGACTTATGTGTTTGTTTTTGATCCCATGGGCAGCCATTCGGACCTCGTAGTGTTGCAATGACTTCACGAAGCTTGGAAAATTCCCCATACAAATCTTGCTCCTTTTGAACAGGCGGGATGTAAACAGCTGTTAAATTATTCAATGTTGTTGCACGATCTAATTCATATAACGGAACCTTTATTAGTTGTTCCTCAGAAGAACCAACAGCTGTAGCGATCGTCACTTCATAATCATCTGGAAGTCGCTCCATTAATGTTAACTTAACATCAGATGCAATCAATGCATCGTACACTTGAACAATAATAATATGGTGGTTTAGTTCAAGCTCATCTCTTCTAAGTGCAGTTCCATCAACGATTTGACAACCTTCAATTGGATCAATTTGCAAGGAGGTGTACATGGCATCTAAAAAGCTTTGTCCCCCTAAGATTTCTACTGTAACCTTTCCGTTCCTCTGTTCTTCTAACAAAAGCTGAACGGTTTTTTCTGCAACAAGAGGATGACCAGGGACCGTATATGTAATAACTTCATTTTCTTCTGCCTGTTGCATTAGCTTTTCTGTAATTGTTGCATAGACAGAATGGAACTCATCATGTTGTTCATATATATGATCAAATGATTGAAACCTAACACCTTCCTTTTCAAGTTCCGTTATAGCCGGATGATCATTGGTTCGCGTATAAACGAGCGGTTCTTTCTTAAGGTGACGATAAATCCCTAATGGCATTTGTTCAAGATCACCAGCACCTAAGCCGATAATATTAATTTTTTTCACTTCCACCTTCTCCTTTTTACAAAGCGTGCCCTTACTTTATTTAATTTGGGAATCTTATTCCACTCTTCTTCAGTGAATATAGGTAACAAAAACAAACAGCAAACGACCACGATGCCACCAACTCCCGCTGACGAAAGAGCAATAATCGTATCCATTCCTCGATCTTCCAGTGGCAGGACGATTGTTATCCCCCTTTTCCATATTGAAGTCAGAAGTCCCATCATCACTAAAACACTTCCAATACGAACATAGGGAGAAAAAGGACCAACATACAATTGTCTCTTTCTTTTTAAAGACATTACCAAATAGATAATCATCACCAACATCGCAACGACAGTTGACCAAGCTGCTCCTATTGTTCCAAAAATCGGGACAAATAAGACGTTTAATCCTAATTTTGTTACAGCACCTACTCCTACTGCAATCGCTGGTACATATGTATAATTATATCCTTGTAATACGGCGGAAAGGGTCACAAAAAACGAGCTAAGTACTATTGCAATACTAAGCACACCCAATACATCTGTGCCTGTAGTATCTGTAAAAAGCATATGATTGGTCGGCTCAATAATGATGACCAGACCTACAGTTGCAGCTCCCCCTATTAAAAACACCAAGCGGTAGGACAGATTTTGATATTTTTTTGCCATATGCATTTCATTTTCTGTGACGGCTTTTGAGAGCAAAGGAACTAACGCCAATGTTAAGGTTGTTGCTAACACCGTCCCTAACTGAATAAGAGGCTGACCACGGTCATAGACCCCTTTCGCTTTAAAGGCTGCTTCAGGTTGTACTCCACTCATTTGCAAAAGCTGGACAATTGTAAACGCATCGACAAGTTGTATGAGTACAAACATAAGCGCACTTAAACAAATAAATAAGCTATGCTTGAACATACTCCAATTCTGCTTGAAAAGATTTCGACCTTTAAGCTTGTTCGGTTGTAGGAGTTCTTTCATCCACACAGCCTTCGTTAATAAAAGCAAAGCAATGACTCCGATTAACCCGCCAAAGAAGGAACCATATGCTGCACCAGAACCAATTTGATAAGCATCAAAGCCTGCTACGACAAAAAAATATGTAAAACCTAGTATGAGCACAACCCTTACAAATTGTTCAACAATATGGGAAACTGCTGTAGGAATCAATTCCCCTTCCCCTTGATGATATCCTCGTCCAACACTTAAAAATGGCAGCAAAAAAACAACATAGCTCATTGCCCGAATTGGACTAACAAGATTCTTATCACCCATCATTTCAGCAATCATAGGAGCAAGGAAAAACAAAAATATCCAACTTAATGCTGCTACTATGAATAATGCATAAAAAAGTAAGCTCGTTATCTTTCTCGCTTCTTCTTTCTTCCCAACTGCCAATAATTCTGCTCGATGCTTTGATAAAACAATAGGAAAACCATACATCGAAAGTGTTATGATAATCCCATAAAGAGGGTAGACTTGTTGATAGACATAATAGCCCATGTCACCAGATAAGTTTTGATACGGAATCCGGTAAGCAGCACTAAGTATTTTAGCAAGCAATGCGGCAGCCGAAAGGATGGCTACCCCTTGTAATAAATCTTTATTTCTCACATGATTCTCACCTTTCTCTCCATCATCTTATCATAACAAAGACAAATTTTGTAATGTGTCAATAGCTCCTTTACTGCAATAAAAAGCCCGTCCTCCAAAAGAAGACGAGCTTTAACCAATTTTAATTTATTGTTCCATTTGTCTAGCTAAAAAGCTTGCTGCCGTTTCTGCGAGCTTCTGTTCAATTGTGCCCGAAAGCTCCTGCTCTTTACTAAAAATCACAACAGCACCAATTGGATCCCCATTCGCAATAATAGGTGTAACTACATAGCCTTTTAATTCATCCGTGTGGTCACCAACGAGATTATGTTCTCCTGCTGTCGTTTCCACCTTCGTTTTTCTTTCATCCATAACTTTTTCAACAATTTCACCGATGCCTTTATTGGCATACTCTTTTTTCGATGCTCCTGCAACCGCAATAAAAGTATCGCGGTCAGCAATAAGCACATATTGATTTAAACTATCATAAAGTGCTTCCGCATACTCCTTGGCAAAATCACCCAACTCCGAAATAGGCGAATACTTCTTCAAAATCACTTCGCCATCACGATCAACGAAAATCTCGAGAGGATCTCCTTCTCGGATTCGAAGTGTTCTCCTGATTTCTTTCGGGATAACAACCCGTCCTAAATCATCAATACGACGTACGATACCTGTAGCTTTCATACTGTATTGCCTCACTTTCTAATGATGTATTCACTTGATGGTAAGTGGTAAGAAAATAACCATTTCTTTTCTTATCACTAGTATCTTTCGTAAAAAAAGAACTATTCACCAATTCATGAATTTGTTTGATAGGCTAAATAACCCACCTATTCCATTATCTAGAAAAACGAGGCAAATACTTGTTACTTTTTCGCGTCTTGAAGCCCCTGAAGTAACTTTTCAATAAAGAGCAACACTTGCTCATCACTTAAAGATTTTGTTTTAATCACAAATTTTATTTTATCTCCTGCTGTACCTAAAACAATTTCTCGCCCTAATTTATGAGATACTTCAAACAGTTTCGCCCCATCCATATTTTTAGAGGTCTCTTCTGATAAAATCATTTCAATTTGATCTTTTGTTTCTGTAATTTGTTCAACTTTTTCTTCATTAGCGATTAATTTGATATGTGTTAAACGAAGAAGGAAGTCCACTTGCGTAGGATATTCACCAAAACGGTCGAACATCTCGTCTTTCAAGTCAGTTAAATCACTAGCTGATTCCGCACCTTTGAATCTCTTATACATTTCAATTTTTTGTTTCGCATCTTGGATATATGACTCCGGAATGTAAGCATCAATTTTGACATCAAGGTCAACTTGGAAAGGAGGCTCCTTCGGCTTATCCCCTTTTCGTTCTTCAATCGCATCTTTTAGCATTTGTGAATAGAGATCAAATCCGACCGACTCGATAAATCCGTGCTGTTGAGCACCTAAGAGATTTCCTGCACCTCGAATCGTTAAATCACGCATCGCAATTTTGAAACCAGAACCAAGCTCTGTAAACTCTTTAATTGCTTGCAATCGTTTTTCTGCTACTTCCGTTAGTACTTTATCGCGTTGATACGTGAAGTATGCATACGCAACTCGATTCGAACGACCGACTCGTCCTCGAATTTGATAAAGCTGGGATAGTCCCATTTTATCAGCGTCATAAATAATTAACGTATTTACATTTGGAATATCGACGCCTGTCTCAATAATGGTTGTTGTCACTAACACATCACTATTTCCTTCTAAAAATTCAAGCATAATCGTTTCTAGTTCACGCTCATTCATTTGCCCATGAGCATAACTAATTCGAGCATCAGGAACGAGCATGCCTAATTGTTCTGTCATTCGCTCAATATCATCTACACGGTTATAAAGAAAATAAATTTGCCCACCTCGGCTCATTTCACGTTCAATAGCTTCACGAATTAATGCAGCATTATATTCGACAACATACGTTTGAACAGGGAAACGATTTTCAGGCGGCGTTTCAATGACAGACAGATCACGCACGCCAAGCATTGACATATGCAACGTTCTTGGTATCGGAGTTGCTGTCAATGTAAGAACATCAATATTTGCTTTTAACTGTTTAATTTTTTCTTTGTGAGTTACTCCAAAACGCTGCTCTTCATCGACAATCAGTAAACCTAAATCTTTAAACACAACATCTTTTGACAAAAGGCGGTGGGTCCCAACGATCAAATCAACTGATCCAGCCTTTACTCCTTTTAATGTTTCTGTTTGTTCTTTTTTAGAACGGAACCTACTTAATACACCAATATTAATCGGAAAGTCCGAGAACCTTTCTTTGATTGTTTCATAATGCTGTTGGGCCAAAATGGTTGTTGGTACTAAAATAGCTACTTGTTTCCCATCCATAATTGCTTTAAAAGCAGCACGAATAGCAACTTCCGTCTTACCATAGCCGACATCTCCACATAACAGTCGATCCATTGGGCGGGTTTTTTCCATATCTTCTTTAATTTCTGATATAGCACGAATTTGGTCTTCCGTTTCTTGATATGGAAAAGATGATTCAAATTCAGCCTGTTCATTGTTATCTTCTGAGAATGCAAACCCAACACTTGCTTCACGTTCTGCATAAAGCTTAATCAAATCATCAGCAATGTCTTCTACCGATGACTGAACCTTTTTCTTTACCTTTTTCCAATCATTTCCACCAAGGGCGTATATTTTGGGATCTTTCTCTTCTGAGCCAACATACTTTTGAACTTGATCAATTTGCTCGACAGGGACGTAGAGCTTGTCATTTCCTGCATAACGTAAATGAAGATAGTCTTTATGCAAGCCATTGATTTCAAGCGTTTCAACACCAAGATATTTTCCAATTCCGTGATTCGTATGAACGATTAAATCGCCAACCTTAAGCTCAGAGTAACTCTTGATTCTCTCAGCGTTAGAGATAGCTTGCTTGCGTTGTGGCCTTTTTGACTGCTTTTTAGCAAACACTTCTTCCTCAGTAATAACGACGAGCTTACTTGATGGAAGTTCAAACCCTGATTGCAAGCTACCGACAACAATCTGTACTCTGCCACCAACTAGCTCGGTAGCCTGTTCAATAATTCTTGTATCGATTCCCTCATCTTCTAAGTTCAGCGAAAGCCTGTTAGCACGTTCCTTGGAAGCAGCAAGAAATACAACAGCTTGATTGCCTTTAAGCCATCTGTTGACTTCAGATACAAGAAGCTCCATTTGACCGTGAAATTGTTGCATCGATTTACATGAAATCGTCATCACATTTTCTGGATTTGTTGCTGCCACGTGCTTTAGGAAAAGGGACAAATAGACAATCGATAAAGGAGATTGTTTAAGCACTTCAAAAATCGGAACAGACATCGAGACATCATGAACAATTTCTCCTTGCTCAAGCAATGCCGTGTTCCATTCCGCTTCTTCCTTCTCTAAATTATCAGAAATCTCTTTAACCCTTGAAATCTCATCCATGACAACAACCGTATCACCCGAAACATACGATAAAAGTGAATGCTGCCCTTCATAATATAGTGACATATATTTATACATTCCTTGAAACGTGGATCCTTGTTTCAGTTGTCCAATTTCATAAGAAATATGTTGTGATAATTTTTCTTTCGTTTCTTTCGCCTTCACTTTTTTCAAAGTCGTTGTTAGGCCTTCTGATAAACGGTTTGCTGCTTGTTGATAATGCTCTTTATGTAAGAGAACTTCTTGAGCAGGTCCGATAATGATATTCTTTCGTTCTTCTTTTGAGCGCTGATTATCCACTTCAAACGTTCGAATGGAATCAACTTCTGTGTCAAACAACTCAATTCTTATTGGGTCTGATTCCGTTAATGGATACAGATCAATAATGCCTCCACGCACACTCACTTCTCCCGGCGCAGCGACCATATCTACTCGTTGAAAACCCATCATAACAAGCTTTTCTAGCAATGAAGAAATATCACCTATATCTGTTCCAACTTCAATAGCAATTTGACAGTCTCTCCACAATTGCGCTGGTGGAAGTTGTCGTCTCACTCCTGCTAATGGGGCAATAATAACCCCTTGAAATGATTGAGTGAGCTTATTTAATACATCAATTCTTTGCGCCTTCATTTCTGGACTTGCTATCGCAATTTCAGCAGAAATTAATTCATTAACTGGATATAACAAAACTTCCTCTTCCGATAGAAGTCCTACTAAATCTTCATAAAGCTTTTGTGCTTGAAACAAATTGTGAGTAACAACTAGCATCGATCTTTTCGTTTCTAAGTAGATCGATGACATAAACAACGTTCTCGCCGATCCTGTTAAACCTGAAATAAGTTGTTCTTTCATATTTGCTTCTAAACTATCTGAAACCGCTTTTATCTCATCGTTAGTACGTAAATATTGTTGCAATCCTGACATGATGTTCCCCCTGTTAATTCTTCACCTTCAGTATTATATATAGCTCAATTCCTCTTACCTACTATATTCTTACTCTCTTTTCTCTATTCTTTCTTCATGACTAGAATCCTGCATGACATAACAGAAAAACGCTTTGGTTAATAACCAAAGCTTTGTTAATCCTTAAATTATTGAATAAGATGATCCAACTCATATAGGTCTGGGTTTCTCGTTAACGCTTCATGACAATCCTCACAGATTGCATTTACATGCATATCTCCATTTGAATGATATGATACCATATCTGTTCGTTCGTCGTTTGTTAAATGATTGAAACCTAATGACTCAGACTGCATTTGCTGATCAATTGCGCCAAGATTTGTCTTACAATGACGGCATTGATAATGGATAGTCAAGGCAAAAGCCTCCTTTTGCTATATTAAGTACCCATTATTATTAACAGCAAAAAGTCTCTCTATACGATTTTAATTAAATTCGTTCATAACTTCAAGGAAAGTCTTTGTCGTCCATGCTTCAACCGCTTTTGAAGAGTGGATTATGGCTTGTTCAACATGCTCTCGTTCTTCTGGTCGATACGTACCTAGAACATAATTCACAATGGATTCTCCATTTTGCGGGCGGTCTACTCCGACTCGAATACGTTTAAATTCTGGCGTCCCCAAATGTTGAATTAGTGATTTAATTCCATTATGACCACCAGCACTTCCTTTTTGACGTAGTCTGATTTTCCCTACTGGTAAATCCATATCATCATAGATAATTAGGACGTCTTCTACATCGATATTAAAATAGTCCATTAATGGCCGAACACTTTCTCCTGACAAATTCATATATGTAAGTGGTTTTAGAAGAATAACTTTCTCACCATTGATCATCCCTTTTCCAAATACACCTTTAAACTTTGATTGATCTAACTCTATTCCCACTTGCTTCGCACAATAGTCAATACAATCAAAACCGACATTGTGACGAGTTCCGGCATATTTAGGTCCTGGATTCCCTAAGCCAACAACTAGTTTCACTTCAACATCCCCTTGAACTTTATTTCTACTGTAGTATGGTTCTCCAATTGGATCTTAATTCCTCTATAAAAAGGTGTCCCAAAAGGCATATCATACCTTTTGAGACACCTTTGTCCTTATTCTTCTTCAGACTTACCTTCTTCAGCTTCCTCTGCCTCTTCAGCCTGCTCTTTTGGAGCCTGGCCATTTTCTTGTTCAGCAGCTTGTGGCTGTACCGTAACAATCGTTTCTTCATCTTCACTCGTTATATCAACGGAGACTTGTGAACGAATGTCTGCTACTTGAATAGAATCACCAATATTTAGACTAGACACATCGACTGTGATCTCTTCTGGAATATCAGCAGGTAAACATCTCACACCTACTTCATACAATAAGTGTGAAACCATTCCTCCCTCTTTTTCTCCAGGAGCTTCACCCGTCAATCTTACTGGAACATTTGCATCAATTTCAGATGTCATGTCTACTTCAAAGAAATCAATATGTGTATATTCATTTTTTAGAGGATCAATTTGAATGTCATGAATCATGACTTGATGCTTCTTTTTGCCTGTTACATCTAACGAGAACAATCCATTCTTCCCTACTTCTCTAACTGTTTTGAGTAGATCAACACTCATGACAGCAACTGGTTGACTTTCGATTTTGTTACCATACAAGATAGCAGGAACATACCCTTCTTTGCGAATCTTTCTCGTAGCTGACCCTCTAAGGTCATCTCTTGGATTTGCCTGTAAAACAGTTGCCATAGTAATCACCTCAAATTAGATTTAAATCCTCTATATCATATGTTCCCTTAAAAAGAGTATTTAAACCTTTTTTTAGCAATTTACCCGGCTAACTTAATCAAATAATGTACTTACAGACGCATGTTCATGCACACGGATAATCGCTTCACCCATTAGCGCTGCAACAGAAAGCTCAGTTACTTTTTCGCTCTTCTTCTCATCTTCTAAAACAATAGAGTTTGTTACGACAAGCTCTTTAATTTTGGAATTGTTAATGCGCTCCATAGCCGGACCTGACAATACTGGATGCGTACAGCACGCATACACTTCTTTTGCACCATGCTCGACTAATGCATTAGCCGCAAGTGTAATCGTACCAGCTGTATCAATAATGTCATCAATGATGATCGCTGTTTTCCCTTCAATGTTTCCGACAATATTCATAACTTCAGAAACATTCGGCTTTGGTCTGCGTTTATCAATAATGGCAATTGGAGCTTTTAAGCGATCAGCCATTTTACGAGCACGTACTACCCCACCATGATCTGGGGAAACAATGACAATATCATCAAGTTGTTTTTCAGAAAAATAGTCAGCTAAAATCGGTACACCCATTAACTGATCTACAGGGATGTCAAAGAATCCTTGAATTTGGGTAGCGTGTAAGTCAAGAGTAAGAACTCTTGTTGCACCAGCTGTTGTAATAAGGTTTGCCACAAGCTTAGCTGTGATCGGTTCACGAGCACGTGCTTTTCGGTCTTGACGAGCATAACCATAGTAAGGCAATACAACATTAATTGTTCGTGCTGAAGCTCTCTTCAGCGCATCAATCATAATCAAAAGTTCCATGATATGTTCGTTAGCCGGAGCAGAAGTAGATTGAATAAGATAGACATCACAACCACGAATACTCTCTTCGATGTTAATCTGTACTTCCCCATCACTAAAACGAGTAACAGAACTTTTTCCCATAGGTACACCTATATGTTCAGTTATCTCATGCGCAAGACCTTTGTTTGAATTTAACGTAAAAACCTTTAAGCTAGGATCGCCATATTTAGCCACTATATTTTCCCTCCGGTATTCTAATTAACCTTATAATTTTTAATTTTATATTTACTCAAAATTGAAGATGCAAAGAAAATCTAAAAGCATTACTTCTTCAAATAATCGCTTTTATTTGTTTGTCTAGCCCGAGCAATAGAAAGAGATTGACTTGGAACGTCATCCGTAATCGTTGAACCCGCTGCTACTAATGCATCTTTCCCAACTGTTACAGGTGCAATTAAATTAGCGTTACAGCCAATGAAAGCCCCATCTTCAATCACTGTCTTAAACTTATTCTTGCCATCGTAATTGACCGTTACTGCGCCACAGCTAAAGTTCACATCTTTGCCCACTTTTGCATCACCAATATAACTTAAGTGTGAAGCTTTACTCCCTTGACCCATTACCGATTTTTTCACTTCAACAAAATTTCCAATCCGAACATCATCGGAAATTGTCGAGTCAGGTCTGATGTGTGCAAACGGTCCAATAGTAACATTGTTTCCAACTTCACTATTATACACTACAGATTGGCGAATGTTCGTACCATTACCAATTGTACTGTCTTTAATCTCTGTATTCGGACCAATGATGCATTCATCACCAATTGTTGTTGTACCTAAAATAACTGTTCCAGGATTAAGAACAGTATCCTGACCAATGGAAGCTTCTGTTGAGATATAAGTATTATTTGGATCAATAATGGTTACACCTTGCTTCATCCAATGATTATTTATTCGACGTTTCATAATTACTTCCGCTTCAGCTAAAGCCACTCTGTCATTTACACCAAGTGTTTCATTAAAAGAAGGCGTTTGGTATGCCGAGATCGTCTCTCCACCTTTTTGGAGGATCTCAATGACGTCAGGAAGATAATACTCTCCTTGAACATTATCATTTCCAACTTTTTTAAGAGCTTCAAACAGTGCTACATTATCAAAGCAATACGTTCCTGTATTAATTTCCGTTACGCCTCGCTCTTCTTCTGTTGCATCTTTATGTTCGACAATACGTTCAACAAGACCCTCTTTATTACGAATCACTCTGCCGTATCCTGTAGGATCAGAAGCGACAGCTGTTAAAATTGTTGCCTTAGCTTTTTCTTTATCATGGCGTTTAAGTAATTGATCAATCGTTTCTGCCGTCAACAGTGGCGTATCACCACATAGTACAACTGTCGTACCTTCCTTGCCTTCTAACATACTCGCTGCCTGCATGACTGCATGACCTGTGCCTAATTGCTCCTCTTGAACAGCATAGGAGACCTCTTCTCCTAATTGTTGTTGAACAACTTCCGCACCAAACCCAACAACAGCAACTTTCTCCTCAAATCCTAAGCTAGAAACTTGATCAACAACATGTTGAACCATTGGCTTTCCACAGACAGGATGAAGCACCTTATATAATTTCGACTTCATTCTTGTTCCTTGACCAGCTGCTAATATAACCGCATAACGATTGCTCATAATTCCCCTCCAGGTGTTGCGTTTTCCATTACGAATATATCTCAAAAACGCGGTCTTTTCAAGGAAATATCAGTTTCATGAGCAATGACAATAATTTTGTCACTTCTTTTTTTAAAAAATAAAAAGAATGTCACCTCCAAATGGAGGCACTGAAAATGGGGAAAATCAACCTTTCCAAGCGGAGCTTACGTTTAAAAACAGAGCTTTGCAATTAGTTTCGACAAAAAAAGAGCCCTATTTAGGACTCTTTCTGTTTTTATGAAGCTCCAGCTTCTTCAAATTCAATTTCTTCGTATTCTCCTGCTTTGTCATACTCTGTTAGGACGGCTGTTTGGATTTTCTCTCTCGTTTGTGAAGAGATTGGGTGTGCGATGTCGCGAAATTCACCATCTGGAGTTCTCTTACTTGGCATTGCTACAAATAACCCGTTATTACCATCGATTACGCGAATATCATGCACCACAAACTCATGGTCAATCGTTATCGAAGCTATTGCCCGCATACGGCCTTCCGTATTTACTCGACGCAATCTCACATCTGTTACCTGCATTGTTGGCCACCACCTAATATTTGTTTATTCTTACTTACACAATTCTCTATAAATTTTGGAATTCCTTCTTTAGACAAAAAATTTTTTAATTTTTAAATTGATTTTTTCGAAAACTCCTAAAAAAACTGTCTTTTCGTCATCTTCCAACGAAAGCGATTACAACATTTCTTTTAAATGTCTGACCTCTAGGGAGGACTATTTTAAAATTAATTAATTGATTCAAAAAAAAGAAAAAGAGCGGCTTATAACCACTCTTTTAGCGATCACTTTACTAATGCAATGACTTCAATTTCAACTAACACATCTTTAGGTAGTCTCGCCACTTCTACACATGATCTTGCAGGCTTATGTGTATGGAAATACTCTCCATAAACTTCATTGATTCGTGGGAAATCATCCATGTTTTTAATAAATACTGTCGCTTTTACGACGGATTCAAATGAAGCACCTGCTTCTTCTAACACAGCGTTAAGGTTTTTAAATACTTGATGAGTTTGCTCTTCTACTGTTCCTTGTAGCAATTCCCCTTCAGCAGTTAAAGGGATTTGTCCCGAACTATAGAACATGTTGTTGACAATTACCCCCTGAGAATATGGTCCGATTGCATCTGGTGCTAAATTAGTATGAATTGTTTTCATTTGTTCTCCTCCAATTCCATCTTTTGTAATAACTCTAACACACTGCCTGGTTCTACAGTAATTGTTTTGTTTCTAACATCTACATTTGAGAGCTTTGTAATTGACATATACTCATCAACTAAGCGCTCTTCGACTTCAACTGATTCTACCAATACGCCTATCCCTACTAGCTCGGCTTGGAATTCCTCGAGCAAATCCATCATCCCTCTTATCGTTCCACCAGCTTTCATGAAGTCATCGACAATAAATACTCTTGACCCTGGTGCTAAACTTCGACGCGCTAACGTCATCGTCTGAATACGTTTCGACGAGCCAGATACATAATTAATGCTAACCATTGACCCTTCTGTGACAAGGTGGTCTCGCCTTACAATGCTAACCGGAACATTTAAATACTGACCAACCGCATATGCAAGAGGGATTCCTTTTGTCGCAACAGTTAGGACGGCATCTATTTTTTTATTGGCTAGAACGGAAGCAAAGACTTGTCCTAAGCGTTGAATGAACTTTGGACTTCCAAGAAGATCCATCATGTACAAATACCCACCTGGAAGGATTCTCTCAGGTACAGCAAGCTGTTCAATCACCTCATTGACAAATTCTTCAGCTTGCTCGGGGTGAATACGAGGAATGAACTTGACTCCACCGCTAGCTCCGGAAATAGTTAGAAGAGAGCCATATCCTTCACCTTCAAAAATCTCTTTAACAATGACTAAATCTTCACTAATGGAAGACTTAGCTGATTGATAACGTTCAGAAAAATGAGTAAGAGAAATGACCTCATGAGGGTGTTGCAGTAAAAAATAGGTCATATCAACAAGACGACCACTACGTTTAAGCTTTTTCATACGACCTCCACTTAAAAACCGAATATTTTAATTTAAATATATCACGTACGTTCGGTTTTAATCAAGAGTCTGTTGAACGAATTAACCTGACAGCGTAGACATCTTGACAAAATCCCCTAAGTCCATTGTAAACACGATGTAATCTTGATTCATGTTCTACTAGTCCAAATACAGTTGGTCCACTTCCGCTCATTAATACACCATCAGCACCGAAACGAATCATTTGCTCTTTAATATTTCGTACTTCTGGATACATGTCCAACGTAACTGACTCAAGTACATTATGTAAATTATCACAAATGCCTGCAAAGCTTTGTTGCTCAATTGCTTCGATCATTGCTTTTGTATTGGCATGTTCTATTTCTTGCACATTTAAACGTTTATACACTTCTGCAGTTGATACTCCTATTGGCGGCTTGGCAAGGATCACCCAACAAGGAGGCGGGGGCGAAATTTGTTGAATTAATTCTCCACGTCCCGTCGCAAGAGCGGTTCCTCCATATACACAAAACGATACGTCCGATCCAATCTCAGCACCAAGGCGAGCAAGTTCATCCATGCTCAATCCTAACTGCCATAATTGATTTAATCCCTTTAATGTTGCAGCTGCATCACTACTCCCTCCAGCTAACCCAGCGGCAACAGGAATTCGTTTTGTAATATAAATTGAAACGCCTTTTTTAACGTTATATCGCTTTTTCAAAAGGTCAGCAGCTTGATAAGCTAAATTCCGATGATCATTAGGGACAAATCCTTCTGATACGTCCACTTTGATAACCCCATCTTCTCTATCCGTCAGGTCAATCCGATCCGCAAGATCAACCATCGTCATAATCATTTCAACCTCATGAAAACCATCTTCCCTTTTTCTTATTGCATCAAGCGACAAATTAATTTTCGCTGGTGCTTTCACTGAACATCTCACACTCGTCACCTTCTATATCCATTTGCTTAGGCTATTTTATCACTTGTCTAATCAACATACCACCTGTTGTCTCTTTTTCTACAATATAGTCATATTATCACATAACAAAAAGAAATTAGAAAATTTCACTTGTAAATGCCGTTTTTTGTCACGCTCTAGAATTAATAATTAAAGAAGCCAGGCTTTTCGCTCTGGCTTCATGTAATTAATTTCGATCGTTTTGTTGAAGGACGAGCTGCTCTTCGGCGATTTCAATTGCCCTTTTGACCATATTTCCAGCGTCCCTTGAACGTATTCCGCCCCAGCCTTCTTTTTGAACAGTGTCATAAAAGCCTAGTTCCTTCGCAAGTTCCTCTTTAAATTGGTCAGACATGATTCCTCTTCGCCTGCTCATGTCACAACAACTCCTTTTCTGTATATCAGAAAATGTCGTTTTATACACGACATACTTAGTATGTACTCAAATCAAAACAAATATAACCCTCTGAATTGAACCTTCAGAGGGTTATATTTGTCTGTATATCGTATATCTAGTCCCAATTACGCCTTAAGAACTGTTGAATCAATACCCTCTTCACAGAGCATAAGTTCTACTGTTTCTGTAAGAATATCAGCATAACTGTAAGATACGCGCTCAAATGCATTTTGTTGTTCATCTAATTTCACTATGAACACAGAAGGGTATGTTTCCTCAAGAAGACCAGAACGCTCCGACGTTTTCCGACGACCACCATTTGCCTTGATTGTAATTCTCTTACCAACATTAGCATCTAATGCACGCTTAATGTCTATTAACGTTTTTGCCATTACGACACCCCACCTCACTGTATGTGTAGTATAGCACAATCTACAATTTTCGTCAAATAAATTTAAAATTATATCAAGTGAACAAGAATTTTGTCAATCTAATTTGACGAAAAAATAAAATAGCCCCACTACCAATTCAACCTTAGTATGCCAATAACAAAAAAAATTATGTAAGTTTTCACAAAAAAGAGTGAACTTCTCTTTTTTGTGAAAACGCTGCGATGCGCGGAGCCGTCGTTATCTTTTAAGCTTTTTGAGCGGGTTTCTCAAAAAGCGCACGACGAGTGAAGCCATCGCAAATGGTCGCTCTTTTCCCTATATTGAAAAAGAGTGAACTTCTCTTTTTTGTGAAAACGAAAAACCCTTAGACCTTACCCAATCTGGGTCCCAATCTAAGGGCTTCCTTTTCAATCGTATTTCATTGGCATGCCGCGCCTCATGACACCCTTTGTTTCAATTCCGCCTAGTCCCTTTTCACCGCTTATTGTATTACGCAGTACATTGGCTAGACTCACACGGTCCATAAACGAAGTCAAACTTACTCTTGAAGCTATATAAACAGGATCCAGAGCATGGATATTCACACGTTCAGGTGAACTAGCAAAATTAGCTCCAGCTTTAATGAGCGTTTCAAAATGAGATTGACAAGCACCAGCGAAAACAATTAAATCATCACGGTGCCACGAATGTTTCCGTGCAATCCGTACACATTCTGCAAAGTACTTTGTGTTACGATAGGCACGCACATCTCGTTCATCTCCTTTTGTTTTTAAATACGCATCGTGACCGGTTATAACTACAATATCAGGCTTAACCATTTCTAATAACGAACCTATTTGTTCAGGCATCTCACGTTCAGGAAGGTGGACTCCATATACCGGAACACCTAATTTATTATATAACTCTGTACATTTACGAAGGTATAGAGCATCACCATCAATATGAAGGACGCGCCCTCGCAATTCAAAATAAGCAGTTTCGCTCTTGTATCCTGATGTGACTTGGTAGTCTCCACGTTGTTTCATCAATTTTGCATCTTGCCTGAAAAGTCGATATGAATTTTCTTCAAGTTCTCTCGCCTTTTTTGCATGTGCTGTTCGATCTTCTTCCGAAACGATGACAACATCATCTAACGGGGCATCGGCAAGTAGACGCATATCCTCTCCAGCGAGTTCTACATAGTCGGCATAAATTTCTACTACCCTAAACAACAAATCACACTGATACGAAAGGCGAGCGACGATATCCCCTTTATTCAGCTTCATTGTCACGCCTCCTCTCCACTTAAAATATGTGGAAAAGGGGGCATGTGTGCTAAGTTCTCGGGAATCTTTTCAGAAGAGCTTCACTTAAAAGGGCAAACTCCTCAAGGGATAATGTCTCTCCTCTACGCTTAGGGTCAATGCTTGCTTCATGAAGAGCCTCTTCAATATCAGTTTTTCTTTCCTTATGACCTAAATTGTGCACTAGGTTATTAAGAATCGTCTTTCTCCGATTAGCAAAACTCGCGTGGAACACTTGAAAGAAATAAGGTTCATCAGAAACTGCCACAGCAGGCTCTTCTCGAACTGTTAAACGCAAGACAGCAGAATCCACTCTTGGTTGTGGTACGAATACAGTTGCAGGTACAGTTAGAACCCGTTCTGCCTCTGCAAAATATTGAGCTGCAATGGACAACGCTCCATATTCCTTTGTCCCTGGCTTTGCTGCAATTCTATCAGCAACTTCAGCTTGAATCATGACAACAATACCTCGAATTGGCAAATGCTCTTCTAATAGCTTCATCAAAATCGGAGTTGTGACATAATAAGGCAAATTGGCGACAACCATAATGTCACTTGTATCTTTGAACTCCTCCTTTATCGTTTGATGAATATCTGCCTTTAAAACATCAGAGTGAATAATTTTCACATTGTCGTAAGGGGCTAGTGTTTCATCTAGTACAGGAAGCAGTCTTTGGTCAATTTCAAAAGAGACGACTTTTTTCGCTCGTTTTGCTAATTGTTCTGTGAGCGCCCCAATTCCTGGACCCACTTCAATCACACCTGTTGATTCGCTAATATTTGCTGCATCAACAATATTTCTTAATACATTTGTGTCAATTAAAAAATTTTGTCCTAAACTTTTTTTAAAGCTAAATCCAAACTTATTTAATATCTCCTTCGTACGTGCTGGTGTTGCTATGTCTTTTATCATTCGTTTTGTTCCTCCTCAAACACACGCTGTATTGCTTCTTTGAACTCAGCTTCAGTAATTCGAAATTTTTGCAGTCGTTTATGAAGTTGCTTTCCGTTGGCATAGCCAATATGCAAAATCTCACCAATACGTTCTCTTCTTCTTTTCGAATTGCTTCCAGCTATTAAACCTGCAGCGTGTAGGTCCTGCCAATCAATTACGTTTGACTCCACTTGTTTTGTATCATCCTCTTGTTTTGCATGAATCAAAGCTTGGCGTATCGCTTCTGGAGTTGCATTTTCTACACCGAGATCATCTTGTTTTTTTGATATCGCCTCTTTTTTTGGTAAAAAAGCATGCAAACAATCTGGAATTCGTTCACTAATAATCCGGCGAATTCGTTCACCTGGATAGTCAGGGTCAGTTAAAACGATTACTCCTCTCCGTTCTTGCGCAAGGGCAATTTGAGCAAGGGTACTTTCGTTAATTGCTGAGCCATTTGTTTCGATTGTATCTGCATCGACAGCTCTCTTTATAGCTACCGTATCATCTTTCCCTTCAACAATAATCACTTCTTTTATTTTCATAGTATACCCCTAACAATTAGGCTAATCTTATTTTAGCCGGAAAATGATTGAATTAACAGAGCGCACTGAAAAAGAAGGTTTCCCCTTTGGTATGACCCTCTAAGCAATGAGCACAACGTATAAAGCTATTGCGGCTTCCTAGAGGTTGTTCCATGAGTTTTATGTACTTTAAAGTATAGGTAATGGGTAAAAATAGGCCCAAGCGAACTTTTCCATTTCTTAAAGCATAAGAAAAACAGAGTGGATAACCACTCTGTGATAGGCTGACACTTAATCTAAAATGGTGACTTTTACCGTTCTTGATCCCCAACGAAAAGCTTCACTTTTTGTTGGTACATGAACATCGATTTTATTTCCTTTAATTGCACCGCCAGTATCTCCAGCAATAGCATTTCCATATCCTTCAACATGGACACGTGTGCCTAGAGGAATAACGCTAGGATCAACGGCAATTACTTTCATATTGCGATTATTATTTAAATTAATACCTGTTGCTGTAATCCCACTACACCCGCTGCAACCAGCAGTATATGCTGTAGCAGTAACGGTTAGCGTCCGACCGCCACTAGGAGCAGATCCACTCGAACTACTGCTTGAGCTTGATCCACGTGACACAGTAGGGGCAGGTTGGGTTCCAACAGCGACTATGCGGTCTGTACTTTCTTTGACTGTCTCGGTTTTCACAAGCTCTCTAGATACTTCTTTTCCGTCTTCAAGCACGACTTCATAGTGCTTATTGACAGTACCTTCTTCACCAGCTTGAACAACCTCTTCTTTTCCTGATCTTAATGAATTGTCTTTTCTTGTCACTGTTCCAAAAGCGACGGACTCTTCCACCACATCGGTGACTTTTTCTACACGTATTACTTGAATTTCTGATTCACGGTCAAGCCTTGTATCTATCCCCGGCTCAACACGATCAAGCTCACCTAAGGTAACACTTTCTCTCTCTAAAAAGTCAGCGACAGTCGTCGAAGTTGTCCATAATTCATGCTGCTCGCCGTCACTAGTAAGCTCAACTTGAAACGCAGATTCATAGATTAGATTCATTCTGTCAGTTATTTCTTCGTTTAATGCTGGCGCAATTAAATCATGTTCCTCTTTGAAGTCAATATTCAATTCTTGTATGAGTTGTTCCACATCATCTGCAGTCGTCCATACTGGTTCTTCATGACCTTGAATTGTTACAAAGACTTTCTTAGCTTGATCCCACGTAATTGTTAGATTTCCTTTTATCTCTGTATCCAACCCTGGATCTATAAAATCATATTCTTGGACTTCCCATTCTTGCTCCTTCATCAGTTCAGCAACGGTAGATGCATGTGTCTGCACTGTAACTTCCTCACCATCCATGGAGATTGTTACTGTTGCTTTTGTCGCCTCGTATACAGCGTAAGTAATCACGCCTCCAAAGAGTATGAGACTGATAACGGAGATGACCAACTTTTTCCTAAAACTTATAGCAGGAAGGAGTTGGCTCCTGTTTGTTTCCATCTCAATGAATTCCTCCTTCTCAACGTCCGAATTATAAACACTGTACCTCCTTTTGTCAACTCACTATTTTTGTTAATTGCCGCATTGTCTTTATTATCTATGAAAAGGCTGGCAAAAGAAACAAAAACTTATCGACAAGTCCACTCTATGCATCCGCCTAAGTTTGTAGAACTGTTTCGAATGAAGCTATATTTAGACAAGCCTCGGCAAAAAAAGTGATTTTTCGCTATCAAGAAATGCCAAAAATTTCTTTTGCATTTGCTGTTGTTTGCTTCGCTAATTGTTCAAATTCTATCTCTTTTAGCTCCGCGATTTCTTCTGCTACTAGTTTCACATAAGCCGGTTCATTTCTTTTCCCTCGAAATGGATGTGGCGCTAAATATGGACAGTCTGTTTCAATAAGTAGTCGATCAATAGGTATTTCCTTGGCAACTTGTTTCGGACGTTTGGCATTTTTGAATGTAACAGGACCTCCAAGAGATATATGAAAATTCATGGCCAAACATTCCTTAGCAATTTCTACACTTCCACCAAAGCAGTGCATAATCCCCCCGATTTCACTTGCTTCCTCTTCTTTCAAAATGTTAACAATATCTTGATCTGCCTCACGATTATGAATAATAATTGGCAATTGAACTTTTTTTGCTAAACGAATTTGCTTACGAAATACTTCTTTTTGAATTTCTTTTGGTGACTTATCCCAATGATAGTCCAAACCCATTTCACCAAGTGCAACAACTTTTGGATGTGAGCTTAATTCTTCTAACCATTGTAAATGTTCATCTGTCATATCAATCGCATCTACTGGATGCCAGCCGACAGCTGCATAGATAAATTCATACTTTTCAATTAAATCCAATGCACGGTTGATTGTTTTTTCGTCAAAACCAACGACAACCATATATTCCACTCCAGCTTCCTTTGCACGCAAAATAACCTCATCCTGGTCTTCCTCAAACTGGTCAGCATTTAAGTGAACATGTGTATCAAATAACATTTTGTCTATACTTCCTTTCAAGATAATTAGTTAAGAGGGGAGAGAATACGATGCTCCCTCCCCTAATTGCTTACTTTACTTGTGCCCCGTTTGGCAGATTTCCATCTATCGTAGCCAGCTGCAGTTTCTTCCCTTTTGAACCAGCTAGAATCATACCTTGAGATAGTTCCCCTCGTAGTTTAACCGGTTTTAGGTTTGTTACGCAAATGACCTTTTTCCCAACCAAATCTTCCGGTGTATAGTGTTTAGCAATTCCGGAAACAACTTGGCGCTTTTCATGGCCAAGATCTAGCTGAATTTTTAATAAGCGATCTGCCCCTTTTACAGGCTCTGCTTCTATGACTTCTGCCACACGTAATTCTACCTTTGTGAAATCATCAATTGTGATTTCATTCTCTTCTACTTCAGGAACGGCCTCTTCCTCAGCTTTTTTCGCAGAACCCCCCATCATTTCAACAATATGAGCAACTTCATCTTCCATGTCTAAGCGAGGGAAGATAGGGTCTCCTTTTTCAACCGTTGTACCACTCGGAATTTGAGCAAACGTTTCAAGTGTATTCCAAGCTACTACTTCGCTTGTGAGCCCTAATTGTTTCCAGATTCGTTTTGGTGTTTCCGTCATAAATGGCTGAATCATAATCGATACTTGACGAAGTGACTCAGCAAGGTGATACATAACAGATCCTAACTCTTCTTTCTTCGCTTCATCTTTGGCAAGCACCCAAGGTTGTGTTTCATCAATGTATTTATTCGTACGGCTAATCAACTGCCAAATCGCTGTCAGAGCTACTGAAAATTCCATTTCTTCCATTGCATTTTCTACTTTTTCCACTGTTGCTTCGACTAGCTCAACAAGAGGCGCATCAAACGGAGTTGCATCCTTTACATAGTCAGGGATGTTACCGTCAAAGTATTTGTTGATCATAGCAACTGTTCGATTTAGTAAGTTTCCTAAATCATTTGCTAAATCATAATTGACTCGCTCTACAAACCCTTCTGGTGTGAAAACTCCATCTGATCCAAATGGTACTTCACGCAGCAAATAGTAACGAAGAGCATCAAGACCATAGCGATCAATAAGTGGTACCGGATCAACGACATTTCCTTTTGATTTGGACATCTTGCCGTCTTTCATTAACAGCCAACCATGACCAAATACTTTCTTTGGAAGCGGTAGATCAAGAGCCATTAGCATGATCGGCCAATAAATGGTATGGAAACGGACAATTTCTTTCCCTACTAAGTGAACATCAGCTGGCCAATATTTATTATACAACTCCTCATCTTCACTACCGTATCCAAGCGCTGTGATGTAGTTCGATAATGCGTCAATCCATACATAGACGACATGTTTTGGGTTACTCGGAACTTGTACACCCCATTTAAACGAAGTACGAGATACAGCTAAATCTTCTAATCCCGGCTTAATAAAGTTATTGATCATTTCATTTTTACGAGATTCTGGTTGAATAAAGGTCGGATTCTCTTCATAGAACTTTAAGAGCCGATCTGCATAGTTACTCATCTTAAAGAAATACGATTGCTCACGTACTTTTTCAACCGGGTGACCACTGTCTGGGCTCTTTCCGCCAATGATTTCTCCGTTTTCATTTTTTACAGGGTCGACTAGCTGGCGTTCTGTATAAAACGTTTCATCAGGGATTGAATACCAGCCTTCATACTCATCTAAATAAATGTCGCCTTTTTCAAGTAAGCGCTCAAAAATTTGTGCCACAACCTTTTTGTGGCGCTCCTCTGTCGTACGAATAAAATCATCATAGGATACATCTAACTTTTTCCAAAGCTCTTGAATTCCAGCAACAATTTGGTCTGTAAATTCCTGAGGCGTCTGGCCTTTTTCTGCTGCCTTTGTTTCAATTTTTTGACCATGCTCATCCGTACCAGTTAAAAAACGGACATCATAGCCGCGAAGACGCTTATAACGTGCCATCGCATCGCCTGCTACCGTTGTGTAAGCATGACCAATATGAAGCTTATCACTAGGGTAATAAATTGGGGTTGTTAAATAAAAAGTCTTTTTTTGATCTGTCACAATACTTCCTCCTCATTTTAAAAAACAATACAAAAAGCCCTCATCCGATCGGGACGAGAGCATCTCACGTGGTACCACCCAAAATTCCCTTCTTATTTCACAATAAGAAGGCTCATGAAGTCTAAGACTTCCTCTGTTAACGCCAGCAACGTTACTCCCTTATGTACAAACACTCGAAAGCAAGCTCCTCCCAGGACCATCTTCCAACTAGAATCTATACCGGTTCCCAGCTACCCCGGCTCTCTGCATAGCATTGCTACCTATAGATCTCTATTTGTACTCATCCCTTCATTGGATATCATATATTGAAAAACCATTGTTAAGACATGTTTTAGCATACATATGTATCATGTCAAAATTCTAACCAAAATATACCTAATTCACTGTATCTCGTCAAGAGCGGTTATACATTGTCGCAAAAGGAGTTTTCTCTTTTTTAATAACCCCCTCACCGCTCAGACGATCTAGCTCCTGTTTCCACGTTTGGACATCCCAGTTTTTCTCTGCGTCTTGGTTTAGTTTTGTTAAGTGAGTCATAATATTCATCTCAGCTAATGGAAAATAAGAATCAAGGGCTTTTACCAATTGTTCCGAGTCTTGTTCTTTCATTTTTTTCAGTTCATCAAACGGATTTAATGTGTGTGGACTAGCAGAGTGTGCCATACGAATTCGAATGGCCATGGTCCGTCCCATAATGGCTGATGAGACAAACACATCTCCTGACCGTAAATAAGGGAGGCGTTTTCCTTCATCATGCGTTAGATCCGTTTCTTCTTTAATCGTTTGAATATCTGTTCCGCGCACCGTCCTGAACACAAACTTAGAATTCAACTGAGCTGTAATTGTCTCATCAAGCAAGGTCGGGCGCTGTGTAGCAAAGATTAGAAAGACACCATACTTCCGTCCTTCTTGTGCGATCTCTTTTAAAACTGACTTTGCCGGTGCATCATAGCCCTTTGGTGCAAAATTATGAGCTTCATCTGTAACTACGACAAATGGTGGAAAAAACTCTCCTTGCTTTTGTTGTAGCTTAGCATCTCGAAACGACCGCCTTTTCCCGTATAGTGCGCCGATGACATAACTAGAAAATACTTGCAACAACCATACAGGTCCTTGAATCACAACAAGCTTCCCAGCATGAATTCCTTGCTCAATCGCTCTAATATTTTGCTGGAACAACCCAGCTTGATACAGTCGGTTGACACGCCATGAAATTCCTTTCACTGAAGCTAAAGGAAGGCTACCATATTGATCGAGCAATTTCCGGAATGTTGAAAAGCGAGTTAACTCATCTCTAGTCATTCCCCCATCGTTAAGCATTCCTTCAATTTTATGCTTTCCCAGTTCTAACGCCTCTGCTAAATTAGCAATTCGGTCGCTAAAAGACTGATAGCTATCTTTTCTTTTATGAACAGATTGAATCACATTAACCATGGACTCTGTTAATGATCCAGCAGCAGATAATAGCCGTTCAACATCTCTAGTTGAAAGCGCCGAAAAATCAACTCCGACATCTTGCCCTATCTGGACTACTGTGTAACGCTCTCGATAAGAAATAGCCCCGTTTGTATCTAATGCTTCCGTTGCAAAGTTCATCTCAAAATGAGGATCGAAGACTAGAGTTGGAATTTGTAACTTCATTAACTCTTCAAGCATGACTCTAAGGCCAAATGATTTTCCTGAACCAGATCCACCAAACACACCAATATGTGGATATTGCTGCATTGCTCTTATATCAAAAACAAAAGGAACGCCGTTTTGCTCACGCAAACCATTATGGTCGTGAATATGTAACAGCCCTTTTAATGAATCAGGCAATGTCGAATCAATAAAATCAGTCGACTTCACCTCACCTAAGACAAGGCCGTCCTCTGGCGCTGTTTTTACTAGTAAATCAGATATCTCATCAAAGTGAGGGTGGCGGACACTAGCTCCTGTTTGAATTGGTTGAATGGCCTCTTCAAATAATCGAACCTTCGCTAAGTGAATATCATCTGCTCCGATATCATAGCCAATATGTTCGAGTGTCTTTAATACTTGTTCATCAGCAATGCCTTTATCAAATCCCATAGGAATATAGCGATTGTATGAAAATGTTTCGACAACTTCGCCTTTTGGCTGATAAAGGGACACATCTTCAATAACTAGCATTTCATTCATTCGAAATTTATGCGTTTTTGAGGCAACATACACTTCATGCTGCGTTGTAACACCTACAATTTGCATTTACTTCTCCTCCTTCTTCCCAAACTCACTCAATATGGTCTAGAAACTCGTTTCTTCTCAAAAAACTTCTTTCTAATATCAGGATCTATATATTGTTCGACAAGTGCTTCGACTAGCTTGTCCGTCACCCTTACCTCTCGATCAATATGGTCTAGCCAAAGAGGAATCCCCCGCCCATCTCGTGGTGTGAGAGTTAACAACAGACTTGCAATCTCGTCTTTAAAAGATGCTTGTTCCTCTAACACATCAAAGCCTGTAATAGCAGGATCCGATGTTAACCTCATCCAGACCGATTGCAATCCCGCTTTGCTTTGAATCTTTTCTATAAAAACCATTTCCTCCTGCTCAAGGACACCAAACAATAAATCGCGATCATATGTATGGGGCTGTTTTTCGAACAGAAGAAATGGTTCTAGTTTCACTAAATTTTCCGTCGTAATCTCTTCAGAAACACCAACTAGCAACACATCCTTCTCAATTGCTTTTTTGCGTAGCATTTCCCATTCGTCCGGGGCATCAATCCGGTAATGATACAAAGCTCCGTCCATAAGCAAAATGGCTAATGGTCTTTCTTCTAGTAATTGTATCGCGACTTCTAATTCTAATTTAGCTAATAAATGTGAACGGTAATTTGCCGGGGTGCTTTCGTCTTCTTCAACTTTACTATGCAGCAAAGGCGAATATATATCTGTAGCTTGGCACTGATACCCTTTTGTTGTTTTCGCTAATGCTTGAAACAAGTAGAGGATATGTGGAGCCTCACCTTTTGTTTGATTAACAGAGCCATCAACAGCAGCTAACTCTCTTCCTTTCAACCAATCCGACAAAGCCTTTGTCGAAAAACGAGGAATATGTCGAATTTCCGCATTCGACAACTGAAGTTTTTGTCGAATAATTAAATTATCTGAAGGTGTTTTTTGGTAAATGGTTAACAAATTTTCATTCATTTTTTTTAGTTTTTCTACAAGACCATGGTTAATTTCTAACATATATTGTAATCACCTCGCATTAAAAATACTATTTTATCAACGGTTTCCACTTTGAGATAGAATTGTTTTAATATTAAATTAACATAAAAAAGTAATTGACTTGATTTGGAAACACTGGTACTCTAAAATCAGATAGAAAATTGTCGAATATTGACGCCAAAAAAATAAATTACTTTTTAGTCTGAGAGGAGACTTATTCAATGAAATCTACTGGAATCGTTCGTAAGGTTGATGAATTAGGCCGTGTAGTTATTCCAATCGAGCTACGTCGCACATTAGACATTGCTGAAAAAGATGCGTTAGAAATTTATGTTGATAACGATCGCATCATCTTAAAAAAATACAAACCGAATATGACTTGCCAAGTTACAGGTGAAGTTTCTGATGAGAATCTTTCGATTGCTAATGGCAAGATCATTCTTAGCCCGCAAGGTGCAAAAGAAATTATTAAAGAGCTTCAAGAGTACGTATCTCGTTCTACTCAAGCTTAACTCCTTGTTAAAAAGGGTGGCTACTCCTAGTTCTACCACAATCCCTGATATTGTTGGTATGTTCTCGGTGAGCCACCCTTTTTGTTGTTTATTGGCCTTTAGTTTAGATAAAAAGAAATTAAATAAAAGGTAAAACAGTGCGAACATTGTTTGCGATGGCTTCTCTCGCCGTGCGCCTTTTGAGAAGATCACTCAAAAGGCTTAAAACATTACGGCGGCTCCGCTATCCTTCCTAAACAGAATAGCGAAACCTCGGGCCTTTTTCTCTTTACGTGTGCGAACATTGTTTGCGATGGCTTCTCTCGCCGTGCGCCTTTTGAGAAGTTCGTTCAAAAGGCTTAAAACATTACGGTGGCTCTGGTCATCGTTTTCGCTAAACAGAAATAGCGAAACCTGGGGCTTTTTCTCTTTACGTGTGCGAACATTGTTTGCGATGGCTTCTCTCGCCGTGCGCCTTTTGAGAAGATCACTCAAAAGGCTTAAAACATTACGGCGGCTCTGGTCATCGTTTTCGCTAAACAGAAATAGCGAAACCTGGGGCTTTTTCCCTTTTAACTGTGCGAACATGTTGCGATGGCTTCTCTCGCCGTGCGCCTAAAGGAGAAACCCGTTCCTTTAGGCTTAAAACATTACGGCGGCTCCGCTCATCGCTTCGCTAGAACGAAAAGGGAAGATCGCCCTTTTCGTTCTAGCTATGGTACTCTGCATAGACGATTCTTTTTTGTATATTTCGTTCGCGGGCTACTTGTTTGATTGCTTCTTTTGATGGCATGCCAAGTTCGATGTAGTGGTTGGTATGTTGGAGGATTGTTAAGGAGTCCCACCAACTGTCCTCTTCTTCCTTTTCACTGCTTCCTTCTACGACAAGGCAAAACTCTCCTTTTACCGTACCTGTTTGACACCACTCTATCGCTTCTTCTAATGTTCCTCTTTGATACTCTTCAAATTTTTTAGTGAGCTCACGACTAATGCTAATGTGACGATTTCCAAACACTTTGAACATCGCCTCTAATGCTTCTTTTATACGATGAGGTGATTCATAAAAAATCAGCGTCGTCTGATTGCCTTTTAATTGTTCGAGCATTGCTTGACGCTGCTTGTTTTGACGTGGGAGAAATCCAACAAACTCAAAACGTTCTGTTGATAAGCCTGAAGCAACTAAACTTGTTAATGCTGCATTTGCTCCAGGTAAAGAGATCACTTTCATCCCTTCCTTTAATGCCTCCTGAACAAGGTCTTGACCAGGATCAGAAATGGCCGGCATTCCCGCATCACTGACAAGAGCAACTTGTTTTCCTGCCTTCATTTGATCAATTAATGACTCGCCAGATTTTTTCTTGTTATGCTCATGGTAACTGACAAGTGATGTTTCAATCTCAAAATGATTAAACAGTTTACGGGTTTGTCTCGTATCTTCAGCTGCAACTACATCAACTTCTTTAAGCATTCGAACAGCACGAAATGTCATGTCTTCAAGATTCCCTATTGGTGTCGGAATTAAATAAAGCGTTCCTTCCACTCCATCACTGTAACTTGTTTGTTGGTTCATGATAATCCCTTCCTCGCTCATTTTCCTTCATAAATTGAGCTAAATTGTTCTGTATATGTCCCCTGTTCATTGTAAACGACAATCGGTGGAAGACAAGTTACACCTGCTTTTCCATCTTTAATTCCTTCAACAAGCACCATATTAGCGTCCTTATTGACTTTAGGATGAACAAATTGAATTCGTTTTGGCTCAATACGATACGTACGCATATGATGAACGATGTCGGTTAATCTTTCAGGCCGGTGTACTAACGCTACTTTTCCTTTTTGCTTCACATATTGACTGCTAACCCGGACCACGTCTTCTAATGTACAATAAATTTCATGTCTCGCTATTGCAAAATGTTCATTACGGTTTTTTTCATCATCTGTGACGGTTTCAAAATAAGGAGGATTACATGTAACGACATCAAAAAATCCTCGCTTCAGTTCACTTGGAATATGATTAAGATCTGATTCGACAAATTGAATTTGATTATGTAATTCATTTAGTTCACTTGTTCGCCTCGCCATATCGACTAGTTTGTTCTGAATCTCTACTCCAATAATATTTGCTTTTGACCTAGTTGTTAGTAAGGCAGGTATGACACCATTACCTGTACATAAATCCAATATATTCCCTTTTTGAATTGGTACTTGTACAAACCGCCCTAGCAGAATGGCATCAATTGAAAATGAGAAAACATTTGGGCTCTGAAGAACTTTTAAGTCAGTTCCCGCTATATAGTCTAAACGTTCTCCATTAAATAATTTCACGCTTTTTGTGCACTCCTTTAATAGGCTAAAAAGACAGACCTAACGATAACGCAAGATCTGTCCCCCTTAATTAATCTATTTGATTGATGTTTTACTTTTGGTGTAAAAATGATAAACAGAATAAGCAGTCGTCTCCATCTGATCGAATACTTCCATAGTGTGTATTACAAACATGGAATCCTTCCTGATAGAGCCTTGCTAAGTTATCGTACCCTTCACCTACAAAGGGCTTTTTCTTACTACTAGCCTTATCGTTCTTTCCTTCCTCCTGCGCTTCTTCTTGCGCTTCAAGACGGTCTCTAAGGTTTTCATTTTCAATATGAAGAGAATGATTCTCTTCGATTAGGTAGGCCAACTGTTCCTTCAACCCTCGCAACTCATGATGCAATTCACCTAGCCGTTCTTCTAGTTGGCTCACCTGTGTAAAAATTGCTTTTTTGTCCACGATGCTCCCACCTCATTATTCTGTGGCTTCAGTCGGCACGCTTTCCTTGCTCATTAGTTCGTCCATTGTAAACTCGACTATTCGCTCACCTTCAACTAATTCAACTTGAATGACTTTTTCCAATAAGTTTAAGCCAATCACTTTTCCTCTTCCTTCAGGTGTTCTAACCCTCTTCCCAACATCAGGTAATTCCTGCTTTGCTGACTCATACATGTCGTTCTCATATTTGAGACAACACATTAACCTGCCGCACAAGCCTGATATCTTAGCTGGGTTTAGTGATAGATTTTGGTCTTTGGCCATCTTAATAGAAACCGGCTCAAAATCACCTAAAAACGATGAGCAGCAAAGGACTCGACCACATGGACCAATCCCACCTAACATTTTTGCTTCATCCCGCACACCAATTTGACGAAGCTCAATCCTTGTACGAAATACAGCTGCTAAATCTTTCACTAATTCTCTAAAGTCGATCCGACCATCAGCGGTAAAATAAAACAATACTTTATTCCGATCGAATGTATATTCAACATCTACTAGCTTCATATCTAGCTTATGTTCAATAATTTTCTCTGTACATACCTCGAACGCTTTCTTAGCTTGTTCGACATTTTCCTGAACGACTAACTTATCTTTGTCAGTCGCAATCCGGATTACTTGCTTTAATGGAAGAACAACATCGTTCTCGCCGACTGTCTTTGTGCCAATGACAACTCGGCCAAATTCAACACCTCTTGACGTTTCGACGATGACTGTTTCTCCCTTCTCCAGCTGAAATGAACCAGGGGAGAAATAATAGATTTTGCCCGCTTTCTTAAAGCGAACACCTACAACTTGATGCAATCTTCTATCCCTCCTGTATATTAAGCAACAGCTTTTCCATCATAAGTTGAGGATTAACATTAGCAACAAGCTGCCTTTTTGCATGAAGAACCGCAGACATCTTTTGACTAATTGTATCCTGCGAGCTAGATAGGGCTTGCTGTTGTAATAGATCAATTTGATCAATATAACTTAAAGAGTCAACTTTTCCGACCTTTGTAAACATGAGATCACGCAGCCATAAGAGAATCATATCTAATCCAATGTCTAACTGTGATTTTTCTTTAAAAAGTGGTAACCACTTTTCTTGTAATGTAAAAAGAACTTGAGTCGGTCTAGTAGAGAGCTCCTCCATCAATTGTATCACTACGGTTCGTGCTTGTGCAATCCAATCTCCTTCTAATAACTGCTCTGCCTCATGATAACTTGTTGTTAAACTAGCCAATAAACTGGAAATTGTGTTAGAATTTCCATTCTGAACGAGCTTGTCCAAAAAAGTAGCTCTTGATAAAGGAGCAAACGTCATATGCTGACTTCGAGAATGAATCGTTGGCAGCACCTTACTGCCTTGTTCAGTTAAAAGAATTGCTAATGTCTCTGTTGCTGGTTCCTCTAAAAATTTTAATATACTATTTGCTGCTCCAACCGTCATTAAATCAGCATGTTCAACAATATAAACTTTCTTAGCTGATTCCACACCACGGTATGAAAACTCTTTTTGCAAATGCTCTACTTGATGCTTTTTAATTGATAGGCCATCCGGTTCAATGAAATGTACATCTGGATGGTTGCCATGTTCAATCCGTCTACAATTCAGACATTGTAAACAAGGATTCTCCTCGTCTTTGTTTTCACAAAAGAAGCTCTTCGCTAAATGAAGAGCTACTACACGCTTACCGGTTCCTTTGCTTCCTTCAAATAGGTAGGCATGAGCAAGACGGTCCTTTTGTAATGTTTTAATCAGTAAATCTATGATTCTCGGTTGTATTTCTTTTAAATGATTCCACGTTTCCATCTATTTCAACACCTTTAAAATTGCTCAAACTGCTCAACTGGCAAGACAAAGACTGTTGCTCCACCTACTTGCACTTCAACTGGGTAAGGCACATAGGAATCAGCGTTTCCACCCATTGGGGAAATAGGTGCAACAAGTTGATCTCGACTTTTGCAATTTTCTTTTATAATTGACATTACGTCTTCAATATTTTCATCTTCTGTACCAATAAGAAACGTCGTGTTCCCTGCTTTTAGGAAGCCTCCTGTACTAGCAAGCTTCGTTGCACGGTAGTCAGCTTTTACTAATGCATCAGACAATCTATTACTATCTTTATCTTGGATTACAGCCATAATTAGTTTCATCTTTAGACAGCTCCTTTATTACTAAAGTATGCGACCTACAAAGTGATTGATCTCATTCATTGCCTCTTTATAAACAGTCTCAACGTCCTGATTTGCATTAATAACCTTAATTCTCTCAGGATAGACCTCAATCACTTTTTGGTACCCTTCCCTAACACGTTCATGAAACTCCATTTTTTCTTGGTCGAGTCGATTTACTTCACGATCTTCATCACTTTGAATACGAGATAAGCCAATTTGCGGGTCAACATCGAAAAATAATGTTAAATCAGGCAAATAGCCTTCAATTGCAAATTCATTGATCGCTTTTACTTCATCGAACCCAATCCCTCTTGCATACCCTTGATAAGCAAGACTACTATCAAGGAACCTGTCACATAGGACAATACTCCCTTGTTTTAGGGCAGGTATGACTTTCTCAACAAGATGCTGTCTTCTAGCTGCTGCATATAATAGTGCTTCCGTTCGGCTATCCATTTCTGTATGTGTGACATCTAATATAACTGTTCTAATTTGTTCAGAAATTCGAATGCCTCCTGGTTCACGAGTACGTATGACATCGAGTCCTTTGCTTACTAGCTCTGCTTCTATTCGATCTAAGACAGTTGTCTTCCCTGCCCCTTCTCCACCTTCTACTGTTACAAAAAAACCTTTACTCATCGTCATCCTCCACATCAACTACCAAAACATCTTTCAAATCCTGTTCAACTTGAAACGTTGCCCCTGCATCTATCAATTTCTTTATTTCATCGATCACTTGTTCAGTCATTCGCTCACCTGGTAATACTAATGGAATACCGGGTGGGTAAGGTACAACAGCTTCAGCCGCTATGCACCCGACAGCCCTTTCTAGTGGTACTCTCTTCTTTGTCAATTGACGCAAATCATCTGAATGTAGTTCAAGCTTTTGCACCCCTATCTTCAGGTTAAGAAGCGGGTTACTACGTCTCTCCTCTACAACCTCATAAGCTTCTAATGAATGACGAATTGCTTGAAGCGACTGGCTAGGAACTTCGATTGTACCTAATCCAAAAACAAGTAATACATGTTTCTCGTCTGCAAGTTCAGGATAAAGATTGTTTTCTAAAAAAATATCTTGAAGTTCAAATCCTGTTAAGTTGGTTGTTGTCTTTATTGTAACTTTTAATGGATCACAATGATAGTTGTCACTCCAATTAACAACCTTTATTTGCTTAATGTTAGATAATTCTTTTTTTACTGCTTCAACTCCTGCTAAAATTGTAGTAATTTCTGTTTTCGAGATACTTTCTGCATAGGCTCTTGCTCCATCCAATGACGCCATTAGCAAATAAGAAGGACTACTTGATTGGAACATAGTCAGCGCTTCCTTTATCTTATGCCTAAAAGCATCAGATTGTTTTTCATTTATATGAAGAAATGAGCTCATCGTTAATGCCGGCAGCATTTTATGTGCAGATTGAACAACGACATCAGCTCCTTGTTGTAAAGTTGATACAGGAAAAGGTGTCCCTAGACAATAGTGAGCAGCATGTGCCTCATCTACTAAAACAAGTAAATCATGCTTCTTAGCAGTTGTAATTGTTTCTTGTAAATCTATGCTAACTCCATAGTAATTTGGATAAGTTAAGATAATACCCTTAGCATCTGGATACTGACGTACCGCTTCAGCTACTGTTTCAACCGATATCCCAATAGCGTGACTCGAATCATGATCAAACTCTGGCGTTAACAAAATAGGAACCAAGCCTGCAATTTGTACTGCATGAAAAACAGATTTGTGGCTATTACGCTGCACAAACACCTGATCCCCTCGTTCAAACGCTCCATAAACCATTGCTAAGTTGCCAACTGTAGATCCTCCAACGAGAAAAAAAGTTTGTTTTGCTTTATAAAACCGAGCAGCCTCTTCTTGTGCTTCACGTATAACCCCACTTGGTGCATGCAAGTCATCTAATCCTGCTAATTCTGTCACATCATATTTTAGAGCCTCTCCAAAGGCCTCATGGATAGAGTCATGAAAAAATAGCCCATTCTTATGACCTGGTACATGAAAAGAAATTGGATCTGCCTTCTTATGGTTTTGTATAGCTTTTATTAAAGGAATATGATTACGAGTCAACGTCAAAAATCTCCCATCTACAAATATTCTCACTTAGTATGATACTGTACTTTATAAGCCTTGTTAAGAAAACACTCATTTGCACTTACATAAATAAAAGCAAGCCTTTTATTGAAAGGCTTGCTCTCTTATCCTATAAAATTAGTAGATAAATTCCTCATTTGTTTTACATATGTTTCATACATGTCATCTTGTTCATTTAATTGTAATAGCTCTGTTTCACATGATTCACACATAAATGTGTTTAGTACTTGCAATCCTTCAGTTTTTCTTTTGTTGCAAACCATACAACAATCCCCTAGCCGCACTTTCATTGTTTTCGTCTTCGGCATATTCATCACCCCTGACTTCAGTATCGGCTATACACTAAGACTTCATACATCTCTTTTCTTTTAATCTATTCTTTTCTTTGTAGATTTGTGCCTATCCTACTTAATATTTATTGGTTACGTTTGTTTTTATGGATATTTGGAGTTATCTAGTGTGAATTAATGAAATTTATGAGAAGTACCATAACTTTTTTTGTTTTGACTCATACATGAATAAGGTTCACTATAATAACTCATCTTAACAAAGAATCTAATTAAATGGGGGTATGAAGATGAGCCAGAAACGTGAAAAAGGGTACAGTCAAAAAGGCAAACCAAATAGTAATACAGTAGATAATGTAATTGCACAAGAAGAATTGGAAAAAGCAATCCATCCTACTAATAAGCCTCCTCGTAATGCAAACTAGAGGGAATTTGCCTTTTTAAAAGTCTAGAGCATTAATTGCCGCTTTGTGAGCGGCTTTTTTTATTGTATAGAGTAGTTTTGGAGCTATATTGTTGGGCTCATGCGTAGTACTGCCTTATATTTGAGGTGTATATAGTCTTTCTATCGAAGTTGAGCGAGATTCTGTCGAAAGAGGGGAATTTACTGTCGGACCTATTGATTTTTCTGTCGAAACCATTATTTTTGCCGATCTGTTGACTTGCTCTCCATCTATAGTGCTGTCTAACTGCTGTTCGTGCCCTGCCTAGAAACTCTGGCCACTTCGCGGTATAAAGAGAGAGAATACCACTTCTATTACAGGGATGGTTACTCATGGAGTTGTTCTGAGAAGTAACTCATGTTGTGTTACGAAGCAGGGAGACTTGAAGCAGTTTCAAGATGTATACTCACGTTGTAACCATCGGCTCATTCGAGGAAGATGCTGTTCCTTCGGGCGCACTTCTGACATTCAGCGTATGTCCGTCTCTCCTATTTCCATG
>NZ_JAKRYL010000027.1 GCF_023555415.1 Halalkalibacter alkaliphilus
ACTTGTCACTCGATAGCGACTCGATAATCATAACATCTCACATCATTTGAAGTCAAATGTTTTTTTTGATGTTATTTTTTCGTTTTTGGCGCCTCGTCAGCGACAAGTAATAATATATCATCATACAATTAATACGTCAACAATATATTTCATTTTTTTTTCAAACGATAAAATATCTTTTCAATCCCTTCTACTTTTGTTGCAGCTCTTGTACTTTCAATTAATTCTTTTTCAACTAAATGCCGTATAAGGAGCTCCAAGTCAACATAGTAATCCTCAACCTCAGGTAGCGACATTAAGTCTGCCACTGAAAGCAACTCTTCACTACTATTTTCTAGTAAAGAGAGAAAATGCTGACTTCCCAACACAGTTTTTGAATGAATCGCTAGTTCTGTTGCTAATATCAGAAGCTCAATCCTCTTCTCTAGCGACTCTTCACTCTTTAATAACTCTTGATACAACTTATACGTTTGTGGTTCAATCTTTTTCACTTGCTCCCACACTGTTACTTCCGGGTAAAAACCATGAGTAATCAAAGACAAACGAGCTAAGTGATGAAGGGAATGCATCATATTGCTAAACGCATCAAAATGATGCCCGTTATAGAATAATGACTTTCCCTCCTCAAACCTCCTTAACATTTTCGTAAACTGTATCGTCATTTTCTTCGTACGATCACCAGGGGGAAAAGAATCTATTCTTTCTTTCACATCTTTCAAAAATTCATTCCGATCAAAAACAATTTTTCCGTTAATTAACCAGTCAACCAACCTTCTATGGTTTCCAACTATTAAGGTTTGATACATCATCGCTTGACTAAGCGAGTGAAACGATACACGTCTTTCTCCTAACGTATAGTGTTTAACTTCCCATGAAATATTTTGATTGTGGTTAATTAGGACAATAACGACATCAAAACCGTCTGTAACCGATAAAGGCAAAAATTCTTTTTTAACTAGAAGAATGGCTAATGTCTCTTCTTCACTCGCACGGTCTTGATAAAGTTGTCGTAACAAAACATCCATTTAACTCTTCCCCTCTCTATGCAATAGATCAACGATTCCATTTACAGTCAGATCTATAAGTTCCACGTTAAAGATTAAAAACTTCTCTTATGATTCAGACATACAAATTCTACATAAAAGGGGCATATCCTGCTACACAACAAAGGAATCTTCTTTAACTGTTAACATTTCTATAAGGAAGAACCGATAAATTATATGCTATACTACTACTAGATTTAGGAGGGACTAACTATGGCATTAAAATATACAAATAAAATCAATAAAATTAGAACCTTTGCCTTGTCTCTTGTATTTGTAGGAATTCTCGTTATGTATATTGGCATTTTCTTTAGAGAATCTTACATCATTATGACACTTGCAATGTTAGTGGGGTTTCTTTTTATTATTGGTAGTACCGTTGTTTATTTTTGGATTGGAATGCTTTCATCTAAGACGATTCAAGTTGTCTGTCCAAGCTGCGGAGGAGCCACTAAAATGTTAGGGCGCGTCGACGCCTGTATGCACTGCAGTGAACCTTTAACAATGGACAAGTCACTAGAAGGCAAGGAATTTAACGAAGACTATAATCGTAAAACAAGAAAAAAATAAGTTCAAGGAGATGTCTCAGGAAGGTAACAGACATCTCCTATTTTATGTATAAAATAAAAAAGACACCCTCATCAATCAGAAGGTATCTTAATGCTCAACTTTCTCTTTGCACTTAGGACAAGTTCCGTATATCTCCATACGGTGACTATGCACCTTGAATCCTGTTACGTGCTCTGCTAAAGTTTCAACTTCATCTAACCCTGGATAGTGAAAATCTACAATCTTCCCACAATCCCCACAAATAACGTGATAATGATCCGAAGTTACTGAATCAAATCTACTCGATGCATCACCATATGTTAACTCTTTTACGATGCCAGCTTCCTTGAAGACGCGCAAGTTATTATACACAGTTGCGACACTCATATTAGGAAAACGCCCTTCTAAAGCCTTATATATTTCATCAGCTGTTGGATGGGTCATTGATTCATATAGGAATTCTAGTATCGCATGACGTTGCGGAGTCATACGGACACGGGTGCTTTTCAAAGCATCAAGTGCATCTTGCAAACGATGATCAGACATTGTCATGCACCTCACTTTCAAGTAACCATTCTTACTTTATAATTAGTATAATATACAAAGAAACATTTTGTCAATCTTGCGATAAATCAACTACTTCCCCATCGCAAGAAAAGGGGCTGCATCTTTTACATCTAACAAAAATGATGTATAACGATGCGCTTGTTTACTGCTTTTTTGCTTCCTTTTTTCAAGGTCGAGACATACAGACTTCAAAGCAGCTTGCAGTTCTTTTATATCCTTCTCTTCAACTCCAAATAAGAAGGTCGTATTCCCTTTCCTCCAAAATCCCCCTGAACTAGCCAACTCGGTCATTCTATACCCTTGCTTTTTTAATTTCAGTTCAACTTCATCAGCATATACATTGTCAATAATACAAATGAGTAGTTTCAAAGCTCTTCCTCCATTCTAAATGGTTTATACTTAAAACTATTCTGCTTTAGAGTATGGTGTTCCTACTTTACTTTTGTATTTAAAGCTGGAGAGAGCCTTTAACTACCTAAATATATAGAAAGACTTATTCTTTTTCTAACTCCTCCTTCACGTAAGAAAGAGCCTCCGCTACATGATCTTTCACTTTTACTTTTCTCCATTCCTTGACAAGGTTCCCTTGCTTATCAATAATGAATGTTGAACGTTCAATGCCCATATATTCTTTCCCAAAATTCTTCTTTAATTTCCAAACTCCATACTGCTCGGCCACTTTGTGTTCTTCGTCTGCTAGTAACATAAATGGCAGCTCATACTTTTCAATAAACTTCTCATGTCTAGCTACAGGGTCTGGGCTGACTCCCAAAATAACCGTATCAAGGTCTGAGAAATCTTCTATTTTATCTCGAAAATCACAAGCTTGAGTTGTGCAGCCAGGTGTCATATCTTTTGGGTAGAAATACAAAACAATGTTCTTCCCTCGATAATCTTCTAGCGAAACTACCTCACCATTATTAGCAGGCAAGGAAAATAGCGGCGCCTCTTGTCCAATTTGAATTGTCAATCCACTCACCCTTCCAATGATTTAATTAATAATAGCGTATCCCAAGAACTTTAAAATGACAACTATTCTTCCTTCTTAGTCACTTGCAGGACAGATGTTACGACAAAGGCTGCCGGGAGCAAAAAACCAAATAGAGCCTGTACCATAGCAATAATCCGACCAATTCCAACTGGAACAAGATCACCATAACCAACAGAAAGTAAAGTTACTGCGCTAAAATATACAATATCTTCTATAAGATGGTTCACGGATCCTTCAACATGTGAATTCCCTTCTCTTAAAACTTCAATCCCTAACATTTCTAGACCTAAATATAAATTTGAAAAAGATAAGATTACAGTTATATAAACGAGTAAAAGGAGTGTAAAATGTCTTAGCGAAACTGATTGGACCCCTCTGACAGGACGATACCTTAGCAACATCAATAAACTAACGACTGTCCCGACAGTGGCTATAATTAATGCTATCGATAATATCCAATTCACCATATCACCTCTTTCACAATAATTTTATGAAGCAGGTAGCTTGTATAGAATCAATCAACTTGCTCTGATCGCTCCTCTATGGTTGAATACAGACAGAAGGCAATGACTACATTAGGAGGACGAAGATGAATTGGACACAATCAGAACTTTTATATAAAGAAGCACAAGAACACATTGTCGGAGGGGTTAATAGTCCTTCACGCGCATACAAAGGAGTAGGTGGTGGTACACCTGTCTTTATGGAAAAAGGTCAAGGAGCATACTTTTGGGATGTTGACGGAAACCGCTACATAGATTATTTGGCCGCATACGGACCAATCATTACCGGCCACGCTCACCCACATATTACGAAGGCGATTCAACAGGCTGCTGAGAACGGTGTTTTATACGGAACACCCACAAAACTCGAGAATCAATTTGCAAAAATGTTAAAGGAAGCGATCCCCTCTCTTGAAAAAGTACGTTTCGTAAACTCTGGAACAGAAGCTGTCATGACAACAATTCGAGTTGCACGCGCTTATACAGGCCGAGATAAAATCATCAAATTCGCTGGCTGTTACCACGGACATTCAGACCTAGTACTAGTAGCAGCCGGTTCTGGCCCATCTACGCTTGGCACCCCAGATTCTGCAGGTGTGACAAAAAGTATCGCAAAAGAAGTTATTACAGTCCCTTTTAATGACATTGAGGCATACAAAGCTGCATTAGAAAAGTGGGGGGACGATGTAGCTGCCGTTTTAGTTGAACCGATTGTAGGAAATTTCGGTATTGTCGAGCCTGTTGATGGATTCCTAGAAGCAGTAAACACTCTCACCCACGAAGCGGGTGCTCTCGTCATTTACGATGAGGTGATTACAGCCTTTCGCTTTATGTATGGAGGAGCACAAAATTACCTAGGAGTCGAACCAGATATGACTGCTTTAGGAAAGATAATTGGTGGCGGACTACCAATTGGGGCTTACGGCGGTCGAGTGGATATAATGGAAAAAGTCGCTCCACTTGGACCTGCATATCAAGCCGGTACCATGGCCGGAAACCCCGCATCAATGAGTGCAGGAATCGCTTGTCTTGAAGTATTAAAGGAAGAAGGCACTTATGAAAAGTTAGATCAATTAGGTGCATTACTCGAAGAAGGAATTCATTCTCTTGCCTCTAAGCATAATCAAACCATTACCATTAATCGTTTAAAAGGGGCTCTTACTCTTTACTTCACTTCGGACAAAGTGTTGAATTATGAACAAGCAGAGAACTCAAACGGTGAGCAGTTCGGCCGCTTTTTTAAAGAAATGTTAAAGAGAGGAATTAATCTTGCTCCATCAAAATATGAAGCATGGTTTCTAACAATCGCTCATACAGAAGAAGATATTAAAGAAACATTAAAAGCAGTTGATGAATCATTTGCATCAATGAACAAATAAATAGTCTAAGATGACTATCGTTTTCGTACTATTTTTATAGTTCGTCATACGTTAGTCATCTTTTTTTGAAATGAATACAAAAAGGCTTGATTCGTACTCATATCCGTTGTATAGTACGCTTCGGTGTTCATTTTTCCGGGTATTATTGAGAGTCAATTGTAATACTATCAATATCGATGGATCTATGATTCCAAGTGAAGGATAAAGGAGTTAATGTAACATATGAAACTTGGGGCTCGAATATTTAAAACAGGGCTTGCTGTCATGCTTTCTCTATATTTGGCAATCTGGTTGGAACTTGATCCACCTATGTTTGCAGCTCTTGCAGCTGCTATTGCTGTGCAACCCTCCCTATACAGAACGTTCCAAACGATCTTGGAGCAAGTCCAAGCGAATCTGATCGGGGCCGTGTTAGCCGTTATTTTTGTTATGACATTTGGTCATGATCCCTTTGTTGTCGGTCTCGTTGTCGTATTAGCCATTTCAATTATTTTAAAAGTAAAATTAGAGCCAACTACAATCCCGTTAGCTATTGTAACGGTTATTATCATCATGGAAAGTCCAGCAAATGATTTTATCCAGTTTGCTGCAGGGCGCTTTGCCCTTGTTCTTCTTGGCGTTTTAGCGGCCTTTATCATTAACTTACTTTTCATTCCACCAAAATACGAAACAAAGCTCTATCATAAAGTTCTAAAAGCAACAGAAGATATCAATCAATGGACGATGTTACTAATTCGCCATGCAGCCGATCATCGCTCCTTAAAGAAAGATTTAAACCGTTTAGAAGAACAAATGGTCAAACTTGAGAATTTATATTTGCTATATAAAGAAGAACGCAATTATTTCATGAAAAATAAATATGGCAAAGCACGAAAAGTTGTCCTTTATCGACAAATGCTCGTCACAACAAAAAAGTCCCTATTTGTTTTAAAAAATTTAGAAAGGCGTTCTGAAGAATTAAATTTAATGACAGATGAAACACACAAAAAATTCGAAAAGCAGCTTCATTACTTAACCTCTTATCATGATCGAATTTTACTAAGGTATATTGGCAAAGCTCATTCTAGTCACTCCGAGGAATTAGTTCAGAAAATGAACAAAGGGAAAGAAGAACTCATGAGTTACTATATTAGTCTGCAAAACCATTCATGTTTTGATTACAATCAATGGTTACACCTTTTACCTGCTGTTTCACAGATGATTGAGTACCAAGAACAACTTGAGCACCTTGACCACCTAGTTGATAGCTTCTTCACATACCATCAGGAAGAGAATGAAGTGAAAATTCAAGAGCGCGATGAAGAATAACATACAAAGAGGCTCTACTTTTCTGAAAAGTAGGGCCTATCTGTATATATAACAATAACCTAATTAATTTAACTGTTGGACTTCGAATAATTTCTTGTAACTTCCTTTTCTAATCATTAATTCATCATGACTTCCAACTTCAGCAATTTCACCATTTTCAATGACAACAATACGGTCCGCATGCGTAATCGTAGAAAGTCGGTGCGCAACAATAAAGGTTGTTCTGTCTTTAGCTAGTACTTCAAGAGCTTCTTGGATATAATGTTCACTTTCTAAATCAAGCGCAGATGTCGCTTCATCAAAAATTAGGATTGGTGGGTTTTTCAAGAAAACACGTGCAATTGCCACACGTTGTTTCTGCCCTCCAGAAAGCTTCACACCTCTCTCACCAACCTCAGTGTCATATCCTTTAGGAAGGTTCATAATAAAATCATGGGCATTAGCAGCTTTAGCCGCCGCTACCACTTCTTCCTCGCTGGCATCAGGTCTTCCCATTAAAATATTCTGCTTTACCGAATCGCTAAACAAAATATTATCTTGCAGCACCATTCCAATATTGTCACGAAGACTGCGCACTTTAAATTCTTTTATATCCGTACCATCTAATAAGATTTGACCTGACGTCACATCGTAAAAACGAGGAATTAGACTAATTAATGTACTTTTCCCTCCACCACTCATTCCTACAAACGCAATGGTCTCTCCTTGTTTAACGTCTAGCTGTAAATTTTTTAATACAGGCTTTTCTTCATTATCATAATGAAAGGTTACATTTCTAAATTCAAGATGGCCGCGCGCTCGATGTAAATGCTTGGAATGCGGTTCATCTTCAATATCATATTTTTCATCAATGAACTCAAATACCCTGTCCATTGACGCAATTGATTGTGTTAGTGTTGTTGACGAATTAATAAGACGCCTTAAAGGTCCATATAGTCGTTCCATATACAATACAAACGCAGTCATTGCACCAACTTCTAGACTGCCTGTAATGACAAAATAGCCAGCCACGAATATTACAAGTAACGGGGCTACATCTGTAATGGTATTTACAACAGCAAATGTTTTCGCATTCCACTTTGTATGATCGATTGCACGGTTTAAAAAATGACTATTTCTTTTTGCGAATTGCTTTTGTTCATGATCTTCGAGGGCAAAACTTCGAATGACACTCATCCCTTGTACCCGCTCGTGCAAATGACCTTGTACTTCCGCTAATGCTTGTGAACGCACTCTAGTTAAATGCCTCAGTCTTGCATAAAAATATTTCACAGAAAACCCATATAACGGGAACATTGAAATAGCAACAAGTGTTAACCATACATTTAAATTTAACATAATGATAATAGCAATTACGATTGTAATCAGGTCTAACCAAATGTTCATTAACCCTGTAATAACAAAATTCTTCGTTTGTTCAACGTCATGAATGACACGAGAAATGATTTCACCGACTTTGCGATTAGAATAATAACGCAAACTCAACTTTTGGATATGTGTAAATAGTTGATCTCGAATGTCATATAGGACTCTGCTGCCGATCCATTGCGCAAAATACTGTCTAAAATATTCGATAGGCGGACGCAAAAAGACAAATATAAAAAACATAACTGCCATTATTTTGAACAATAATGAAACCTTTTCCTCTTGGGACATCGCTTCAGCAAATATGATGTCATCAATGACATACATCATTACTAAAGGAAGCAACAAAGGAATCCCAAATTTAAAAATCCCAATGATAATGGTTACAATAATTTCCTTCCAATACGGCTTGACGAATGCCATATAGCGCTTAATACTATTCAGCTTCGACACCCCCTTTTTCTAAGACAAAGGCCTGACTCAAATATTGAGAGCGATTTTAGCTACTCCCAAGAGTCAGACCCTTTGATTTTAACGATATTGTAAAAACCTTTCATACCAGCTTTCAACAAACTGTGGTGCAAACGGCCCTTTTCTTTGGTGAATCCATGAGATCAATTCATCTACACTTCGCTTGAGAATGTCATCTACAGCTGGCGGATAGTTCATAAGTTTCCGGTGCAGCTCATATTCATCTTCATCTAAGAGCTTAAAGGTCATATCTGGGAACACCTTAATATCGAGGTCGTAGTCAATATATTTCAACGCTTCCTCATCCCAAGTAAAAGGTGACCCAAGGTTGCAATAGTAATAAATACCATCTGAACGTATCATACCGATCGTGTTAAACCATTGTTCGGAATCAAAATAACATATAGCCGGCTCCCTTGTTCTCCAATTCCTTCCATCCGATTCCTTCACTAGAATTCGGTCATTTCCTCCAATTACAACCTTTGACGTCCCTTTAAGCACAATTGTTTCTTCCCAAATCCGATGAATCAATCCATTATGCTTATAGCTATGGATTTCTATATTACTTCCTACTTTGGGAAAATTCATAATAAACTCCCTTCCTTGCATGATTTCGGACGTCTGTAGGGTAGAGTAGTTAATACATTGCCATAAAAAATTAGCTCGTCTACTCTATTCTCTACTATTAACTCTCACTTAATCACTTCATTTGCTTACATTCACTCTCTATTATAACGTTTTGTCAGTTAATTTGAAATGCAAACCTCTTTATTCGATAAGTCTATGTATAAAAAACAAGCACCCTTTGGACGAATAGCCAAAGGGTGCTTTGTTTTTTTAAGTATTACTGTTGTTGGTTTGAAGAATTTTGCTGCTTACGAGCTGCCGATTGAGCGTTTTGCTGACGAACTTCTTGAGCGTTTGTTTCGCTAGCAAACTCAGTGTCTTGACCTTGAGCAGAAGCTTGGTTTTGACGGCGTACTTGTTGAGCATTTGTTTTAGATGCTTGTTGTTGACCTTGTTGTTGGTTGTTCATATGATATCACCTCCACGACTATTAAGATGTCCGGTGATGAGATCCTTTATGCAACTAAAATTTATTTATGTTAAAAGAGAGATTCCTCCATCAACGATTAGCGTTTGTCCGCGGATCATATTAGCTTCTTTAGACAATAAAAATAATACGGTGTTAGCTAAATCTTCCGCTTCGACAATTCGCCCAGCTGGTGTTCTTGCTGCAGCATCTGCCAAGAGCTCCTCACGATTTGGAAAATGAGTTAATGCATCAGTATCTACTGCACCACCAGAAACAGCATTAACAACAATTCCTTTTTCCGCTAGTTCTACCGCTAAATAACGAGTTAATGCTTCAACCGCTGCTTTTGATACTCCAACCGTTGTATAATTTTTCAAATAACGGATTGAACCTAAAGAACTCAAACTAACGATATGACCTCCACCTGATTTTTCCATTCTCTTGGCTGCTTCTTGTGCACAGAATAAAAGGGCCTTGCTATTAATATCCATTGTCCAGTCCCAATGACTTTCTTCTAGTTCCATAAGAGGACGGAGAACTCCAGATGCTGCATTATTTACTAAAACATCTAATCGGCCATACTCCTCGTCAATCTTTTCAAATAGTTCTTTAATTTTCTCAGGTTTTCCTACATTCGCTTTTACTACGAGAGCTTTTTGACCTAGATCTTCAATTTCTTTCGCTACGTCTAACGCTGCTTGTTTGCTTCTTGCATAATTTACAACTATATCAAAGCCGCGCTCGGCCAACTTAAGGGCAATTAACCTTCCAATTCCTCGGCTGCTTCCTGTTACTAATGCTACTTTTCGTTCCATGACCAATCCTCCATTATTTTCATCTCTATTCATTATATCGTATAGGGTGTTCACAGAACAGGAACACTAAAATCAAATCTAATAAGGAGGACGATTACATGTATGTCGGAAGAGACATGACGGAACTTTCCATGATGTCAATTGATCAATGGACAGATAAAGAGCTAGCTTATTTTCATCATGGATTACAACAGATGACCCCCTACCTTAATGCCGAAGGTGCCAGTATCCATCGAGAAATTATTCGTGAAATAGAAGCAAGAGGCGGCCTGCACCAAGAAGCAACTTGGACGCAAGGTACAAAACCTCATTATGATTGATGAGGGCTGTCCAAAAAGGTGTGATTTTGACCTTTTGGGACAGCCCCGAAGCAATGAGCGGAGTCGCTACATTTCTTTAAAGCCTTGAGAGGAGTGGGTTTCTCCTCTTAAGGCGCGTAGCGAACGGAGCCATTGCCACCCCTGCTCTTTTAGACAGCCCGAGAAATCATAGATGTCTTATATAGGAATTTAACCACTTTTGCTATAAAATTATAGTAGAAATGTTCAAAGGAGTGGTCGAAATGAAAGCGGTTGTTTATGAAACATACGGAGATCCTAATGTTTTATCTGTCTCTGACGTACCAAAGCCATCAATACAGGAGAATGAAGTTCTCATACATGTAAAGGCAAGCGGTATTAATCCAGTTGATACATATTTTAGAAAAGGAATACGCCAAGTTGAATCATTTCCTCACATCCCCCACTTTGATTTAGCAGGTGAGGTTGTGGAAGTTGGAAATAATGTAAAAAACATCCAAGTCGGTGATCGCATTTGGGCAACCAATGCTAAAGGGGCTTCTGCTGAATTCGTTGCTGTTTCTAGCGACCTTGTTTTCCCTCTTCCTAAGAAGTTGAATTATGATGAAGGAGCAGCTATTGCTATGCCATATATGACTGCTTATCTCTCTTTATTTAACAGAGGCCAACTAAAAGAGGATGAGTCAGTACTTATTTTCGGTGGAGCCGGAGCTGTTGGTCATGCCGCCATTCAACTCGCTAAACATGCAGGTGCCTACGTTATCACAACTGCTAGCAATGAAGACAAAGCAGCTATTGCAAAAGGTGCAGGAGCAGATGAAGTAGTTATATACACAGCCGAGGACCTTGTAAAACGTGTGAAAAAGCTGACAAACGAAGCAGGGGTTTCACTTATTTTAGATATGTCATTTAGTGAAAATATGGAGAAGGATTTAGACATGGTTAAAGTTGGCGGACGTATTATTACGATTGGATCACCTGTTAACAATACTCCTCCATTAATGTGGCGTCAATTAAATATGAAACATGCTTCACTTACCGGGGTTCTCCTCTTTACTGCCCCATTAGAAGAATTAATGAGTGCCGGGCACTTTATATCAAAAGGGTTAGACAGTGGGGTCTTCACTTCACACATTGGAAAAGTCTTTTCTTATGGAGAAGCAGCTAAGGCTCATGCAGCATTAGAGAGAAAAGAATATAATGGGCGTATCATCTTAGACCATACAAAGGAACAATCACAGAAGATCTGAATTTTGACCTTTTTGATCCACCGAAGCAACGGGGTCCGTTTAAAAGTTCTTTTTTTGTTAAAGTTTGTTTTTATGGAGAACATAAAAACAAACTTAGTTAATAGGAAAGGAGCTCTTTTAATGGAAAAGGAATTGTTCTACGTCAACTTAAACCCAATTAGCATGGATACGATAAGCCCTACTAAAGTCGATGATGGACAAATGATTGAATATGAGATTGAAGCTACACCTGCTGAGAAAAAAGCGTTGGAGGATTTATTACACGAAGTGCAGTCTCATGACCTTGAACTAGGTAACTTGTTTACGTTTCGCCATTTTGATGACGAGCAAGTTGACGAAGATAAGAACGAATATCAACGAGGATTAAATGATGTTTATGAAGAGCTTTATCGCTTAGGTACAGCCGAAACAAAACAAAAAATCAAAGAAATTCACATGATCAATGATGATCAGTAGTAAAGCGGGGTCTGACCCCGCTTTATTACTGTAAAGAATATTAGAGATGCAGCAATCTAAAAACCCCCCCCCAGCATAACTCGAAGAGAATATCCTTTATATTCCTTATTTTGCAGAAATCGTTTTAATCGGATTGTTTTTTTCGATATATTACTCTCGATAACGTAATACTCACCTCATAAAGTAATAGTAATGGAATAATAACTAATACATCTGATAAAAAGTCTGGCGGAGTAATAAAGACAGACACACACACAAGGGCAAAATAAGCATACTTTCGTTTACGAACTAGTGCATTAGGTGTAACGAGACCAATTTTCGTTAAAAATAAAACAACCGCTGGCAATTCAAAGAGCAAAGCAATCGGTACAGTCAACGAAAACATAAACTTAAAATAACGATCGATTGTAAACATTGTTTCAAACTGCCCATCCACCATCGACATTAGAAAGTTCATTACTAGAGGAAAGATAATATAAAACCCAAAACATAATCCTAAAATAAAGAGTAAAAGGAAAATCGGAATATAAAAAAGACCAGCAGATCTTTCTTCTTTCTTCAACCCAGGCGAGACATATTTCCATATTTGGTAGGTAATTAAAGGTATCGAAAAAGTGAGTGCAACCACTACCGAAATCATCATATATGCCCAAATTACATCTACTGGACTAAGAATTGTTAATTTATGATCGATGTCTTTTATTAAAAATTCGTAAATACCTTTAACATTTATAAAAGACAAAATAAAAAAGGCAACGAACCCTAAGCCGATAATAATAATTCTAGTGCGCAATTCCTCTAAATGATTAACGACTGACATAGATGAAGTTTGTTCCAATACTTTTCACCTCCTAAGAAATAATCTGGTATTTTTTTGCTCCCAGTATAAATGCTGATGCTTTTATACTAGGAGCCTCATTTTTTTATGCTTTCTTTTTTTCTTCATCATCTTGTAACGGTTCCTCAAGGCTATCTGTGAGTTCCTTTGTTCCCTTTTTAAACTCTAATAATGTTTTCCCAAAAGCATTACCAATCTCGGGAAGTTTCTTCGGTCCAAATACCACAAGTGCAATAACTAAAATTAATATTAATCCTGGAATACCAATTGATCCAATCCCCATCTAAACGACTCCTTTTGATTAAAATTTATTGACCTAAACTTTGACGATATGAAACTAATCATTCTATTTTAATGAGCAGCAGGAGTTCCATGAAGATACTCTAATAACTCTTGCTTTAATTCGTTATATACGGGCTGATTGATCAGTTCTCTCCGGTCACGAGGCCGTTTGACCGGAACTTTAATAATTGTATCAATCGTGGCTGAGGGACCGTTTGTCATGACGACAATGCGGTCAGATAAAAAAATGGCTTCATCGATATCATGAGTGACCATAATGACGGTATCAGTACCAATATGTTCAAATTCCCTTTCATCTGTTGTACCTGTGGACTTCATCAAATTTACAAGCTCATCTTGAAGTGTAGATCGTGTTAGAGCATCCAACGCCCCAAAAGGTTCATCAAGTAAAAGTACTTGCGGCTTCACTGCGAATGCACGGGCAATTGCCGCTCGTTGCTTCATTCCTCCTGAGATTTCATCAGGGCGCTTATGTCGATGCTTCCAAAGTCCAACTACCGTCAGAAAATGTTCAACAATCTCATCTTTCTCTGCCTTTGTACGCTTTGGGAAAACAGCGTCTACTACCTCATAGACATTTCCCCATACCGTAAGCCATGGCAATAAAGAATAGTTCTGAAAAACAACCCCACGCTCGGGTCCTGGTCCTGTTATTCGTTTCCCATCTAAAAACACCTTTCCTGTCGTTGCCTTCTCCAGACCTGAGACGATATTCAGAACCGTTGATTTTCCACAGCCAGAATGTCCAATTAATGAGACAAATTCTCCTCTGTCAATTAACAAGTCAACATTTCGAAGAACTTCAAAGTCTCCTTGTTTTGTTGGATATACCTTTCCAATATTCTGCAAATCTAAATAAGCCATATCGCATTACCCTCCATATGTGAATCGTTTTTGAATATAATGAAATCCCCTGTCTAAAACGAGGCCGACTAATCCAATCAGTATGATCGCAGCAATTACACGTTCTAAGCTAAGTGCGTTCCAACTATCCCAAACAAAAAATCCGATCCCAACGCCACCTGAAAGCATTTCAGCAGCAACGATTACTAACCAAGCAACCCCCATACTTAAACGTAACCCTGTAAGAATATGCGGTAACGTGTAAGGTAACAAGATTTTCGTTAAATATTTCCATTTCGAAAACCGAAAGACAGCAGCTACATTGCGATGGTCTTTTGGGATGGATGAAACCCCAAAGGCAGTATTTACAACGGTTGGCCAAAGTGATGTGATAAAAATTATAAAAATTGTTGCTGGACCTACGGATTGGAAAACAGCTAATCCAATAGGGAACCATGCTAATGGTGAAACAGGTCTTAACACTTCTACAATCGGTTCAAAAATCTGTTTAAAAAATGGAGTTACCCCCATTAGAATTCCCAATGGTATGGCTACAAGGGCACCTAAAATAAAACCCGTGAACACTCGTTGCAACGATGCGGCAAATTGAAGGGCAATTCCTTTATCATTCGGACCGTAATTGTAAAAAGGGTCGGATAGAATTGACCATAGTACACCAAAAGTACTGATTGGACTTGGTAACGATTGGGCTGAGAATCGGCTGGCAAGCTCCCAAAGTAGAACAAGAATCGCCACGCTCCCAGCTAAGTAGCCTAATTTCCTTAAGGCATCCTTTACGTATGTGGGAAGGGCAAAGCCCTTGCCAGTACTTACTGAACTAGCTTTCACATGGTGTTCTAATTGTTTACTCATATTAAGCACCTCCATATTGCTCTAGTGATCCAGCTGGATCTTCCGGGTCAAAAATTGCGCCATCGATTTTCAATTCAAAAGGCTTCATATCATCGTCAGGAATTGCGATGTCCATTTCGGCTGCAACTTCTTTATATAGGTCCTGCATGATTAATTTGTTTGCAATTTGCTCATAATCTGGATGATTATTTAAATAGCCAAACCTCACATACTGGCTCATAAAGAACATGGCATGGGATTTCCGTGGAAAATTCACGTTGCCTCCTTTATGGAAGAGCATATAGTCGTCTGTATAGACATATTCGCCTAAATCACCTCCAAGATTGTATTTACCGAGCAAGCGATTTTCGATTTCTTCAGGTGGGGCGTTGACATATGCTTGATGCCCAATTACTTTCGCCGCTTCTTTGCGATTATCCAAGTCATCAAGCCACTGAGAAGCTTCAAGAATGGCTTTCATGACTCCTTTCAGTTCATCTGTTCTTTCGCTAAAGCTCTTATTAAGAACAAGCGCTTTTTCAGGGTGATCTTGCCAAATGTCTTGAGAAGATATATGAGTGAAACCAATATCCTGGCGAACACCGACTCCGTTCCAGGGTTCACCGACAGAGTACCCGTCCATGTTCCCTACTTGCATATTTGAAACCATTTGCGGTGGTGGGATCGTAATAATTTGTGTTTTGGACTGCTCAATGCCGACAGCGCCCATCCAGTAGCGTAACCAGAGGTCATGGGTTCCACCAGGAAAGGTCATCGCAAATGTTAACTCACGTTCAGCCATCGCGCTTTCGATCACACTCTTAGCTGCTTGAATATCACGGAAACCAGCTTGAACAAGATCTTTCGAAAGGGTGATTCCTTGTCCATTTGCATTGAGCAGCATTGCAATCGGCAACTCGCTACCAGCCGCTCCACCAACCCCTGTATAAACAGAAAATGGCATTCCGAAAAGGCAATGAGCTGCATCTAAGTCTCCACTTAGTAACTTATCTCGTACTGAAGCCCATGAAGCTTCCTTTGTTACTTCTACATCAACACCGTATTTCTCATAAATTCCTAATTCCTTAGCCATAACAACAGACGCACAATCAGTCAGTGGGATAAATCCTATGGTTATCTTTTTTCCACTCCCTGACGTCCCGCTATTCTGTGGTATCGTACTTTCTTGAGTACTTCCACACGCTGCAAGAAACGCGCTTGGCACCATTAAAGCAGCGATACCTGCCATACTAGATTTTTTCAAGAAATCTCGTCTAGTAAATGATTTACTCATTGAATGTCCCCCTTTCGTAAAGCAATACTTCCTCTCTTGAATTTTGAAGATTCAGATAATGACATACAGTAATTCCCTCCACTTTTTTTTGCATAAAATGAAAAAGCCGCAAAGGCATAGTATTGTCATAGATACTGTCCTTCGCGGCTTCGTTGCCGAGTTACTCCACCTTCGTTGATGGAAGTCATATACAAACCAAATTGTTGTGGTTGACAGTTTTTCCTGTCATTAATTGAACACGTCACTGTGTCAATAGGCGTCTTCATTGATCGCCGTTTCTTACCCATAGGTTATAACGATCTATCTATTTCGTCAACAAAGCCTGACAGAAAATGTAACAGATTTTCAACTAAAAAGTAATTCTGTTGTTATAATCCAATTTGAAAATAAGGTATTTTAAATGCATCTTATGTAGTTAAATACCCGACTATTTGAAATTCAAAGACATACGGGGAGGTGGTTGGAAATGATAGATCGTTTTCTTTTGTTTATAGATCCTGAAGTTAAAGACTATTATAAGCCAACTGATTCTACAAACCTGGGTAGCAGATTACAAGATCTTGGTTATCGTGTTATTAAAACTACGGATGTATCAGCTGTTAGTACGTACATTCATCAGGTCGATGCCCTTATTATTTGCTCATCGATAGCAAATATTAAAACTTTTGCCACACAATCTCTTAATCATCGTTCTCTTCCCCTAATTTGGTGGTTCCACGAGGGTTCGTCCCTTAAGGATGAAATATGTGAACTAGAAATTGACATTGATGCTTTGCTATGTTCAAACATGAGTAATAAAGAAATCCATTGGTCTCTTCATTTATGCTCGAATCGTTTTCTACAGCGTATCCAATGGCAAAAAGAACGAGAATTGTTACTCTCAAAATTAGAAGAACGAAAACACCTCGAAAAAGCTAAAGCTATTCTTTGCGAATTAAAAAAGATTTCTGAGCAAGAAGCATACGACTTTATACGCAAGCAAGCGATGGACGAAAGAAAACGAATGGTCGATGTAGCAATTTCAATTATTACAGCTTATCAAATACTAGTGGCTAATAAATGAGGAGGATAACAAATATGATGAATTCTCTGCTAAAAGAAGTAGGTCGTGGTAAAAGAGGCTCTAGGGATTTAACGTATGATGAAAGTGTTCAGGCAGCGGAGTTGATTTTAAACGGAGCGGCTACACCTGCTCAAATTGGTGCTTTCCTCATTGCAGAACGAATTAAAATGTCATCGCCAGAAGAAATAAAGGCCTTTATTGACGTATGTCGATCAAAAAGCAAGATCCACCCCATTCCTGGAGGATTAGATTGTGCTGGACCGTATGATGGAAGAAAGAAATCTTTTTATTCCACTTTACCTACAGCATTTGTCCTATGTGCGAGTGGGGTACCCGTAACATTGCACAGCAGTCCATCCCTTCCGCCAAAAAATGGCTTAACTTTATATGATTTATTGAAAGGATTAGAGGTTGCTTCTGAACAATTGGACATAACATCTTTACTTAAAGCCGCAGAACAAACTGGATTTTTGTTTATCCCTACAGAAAAATGGTGTCACCCCTTAGCTCAATTACGACCAATCCGAACAGAGCTTGGAATGAGGACGTTGTTAAATACGGTTGAAAAATTACTCCGACTATCGGACGCACCTTTTATGACACTAGGTATCTATCATGGAACCATCATTGACAAAGTAGTTGAAGTTCTGCGCCGAACAAGTGTCGAAAAGGGGCTTGTTATTCAAGGTTTAGAAGGCTCAGATGATATATCAGTTGAACGTATTACGCGGGTGCATTGGGTTACAAAAGAAGAAACAACACAATTGATCATCGATCCTGAAGTGATGGAATTACAAGTTCATTATCCTGACATTCAGTGGTCACTAAAACACCAATGCGACATAATTTTATCTGTCTTACAAGGAAAAGCCGATCTTCCCTATATTAATACGGTTCTCTTGAATGCAGGCGTACGTATTTGGCTTTGTGGAAATGCCCGGTCAATTGAAGAAGGAATCTACCAAGCAAAGTATATAATTGACAACGGTTATGCTTTACAAAAATTTTCATTATGGAAAAACTTGGTGCAAAACAACACTTCTAAAAAAGTTATTATTTCATTACAATAAGAGCTCTAACTACCAACAATAACACCTTACCATCATCCTAGATAAATAATATATATGTAAAGGTGCATGACCCCAACTTAACTGCATACAGAGAGAAAATCTTATATAATTAGACTCCATTTTTTTACTGTAGATAGTTTCAGAGGGGTCTGCCTCCTTAGAAATTCGACTTAGACTGTCCTCCATCTACATTTATGGTTGCACCTACAACCCAGCTTGCTTTTTCAGAGGCTAAAAATGTTACAACATTAGCTACTTCATCTGCTGTACCAAATCGTCCTGCAGGAATTTCATCTTGAACAAATTTGTTTATTTTTTCTGGATTTTCATCTAATCTTCTTTGCCAGTTTCCCGACGGGTGTAAGATTGAACCAGGTGCCACTCCATTAACGCGGACCCCATCCTTTATAGCTTCATCAGCTAATGCTTTTGTGAAGCTTATCATTGCGGCCTTTGCGCTGTTGTATGTTACTTTACCACCTGCTTCTCTCCCAAAGATAGAAGATATATTAATAATGCTTCCAGCTTGTTTTTCTTTTAAATAAGGCAGAACAAGCTTACTAAAATGCACAGCAGAGAAATAGTTTAATTCAAACGCTTCATGAAATAATTCAAGTTTCGTTTCAGCTGTAGTTGAACCATTGCTTCCTCCTACATTATTAATAAGGATATCAATTGTTCCATAGGTGTCTAATACTTTTTCAATAACTTGTTCTCTTTCAATTTCTATTGTCATATCCGCCTGAATTGTTATAATGTTTTCTTTTAACTTTGCTTGTACATCATTCAGTGCTTCTTTCCCCCTTGCTACAATCGCCACTTTTGCTCCTTCTTTATGAAAAGCGGAAGCAATTGCATAACCGATACCTTTCGAACCTCCCGTAACAAGAACTACTTTATTTGTTAACTGCAAATCCATTAGGATCCCTCCATTTACAATAACGATTTCTGAATTATTTTCTGATGCGAAACGGGAAACGCATACTTTTCAATTTCTTTTATTGAAATCCACCTTCTTGTAGCTTGTCCTCCATCGGGTTGACCACTTACTTGACCTTCATAAACAGTTATATTCCATATCAGATGGGAAAAAACATGTTCAACCTTTTGGATTTGTTCACCCAATTCAACTTGTATATCATAAACTTTCATAAATTGCTCTTCCACAGACAATTGATCTGCGACTTCAAAATTAGGAAATTGCCAAAGCCTAGCTAATAAGCCTGTTTCCGGTCGTTTTTCAATCATTACTTCTCCACGCTCATTACGAAGAACTACTGCTGCCATTTGCTTCGACGTTTGTTTTTTCTTTTTGGACTTTATCGGGAGTTCCTCTTGTTTTCCTTGATCATATGCCCGGCAGTGCTCCCTCACTGGGCAAAGTAAACAACCTGGAGAAGTAGGAGTACAAATAAGCGCACCTAACTCCATTAAACCTTGATTAAATGAAGATGGATCTTCCTTGGAAACAAGATCATATAAAATTTTTTCAAATAGTTTTCTCGTCGATGCCTTCGCAATATCTTCATCAACCAGTAATACTCTAGAAAGGACTCGCATTACGTTTCCATCTACAGCAGGCTCTGGCTTACCGTAAGCAATACTTAATACAGCTCCAGCGGTGTAAGGTCCAACTCCTTTTAAAGAAGAAATTTCCTCTCTTGTATTCGGCACCTCACCCTCATACCGCTCAACCACTTCACGAACAGCCGTCTGTAAATTACGAACACGAGAGTAATACCCAAGACCTTCCCATGCTTTTAATATTCGATCTTCCTCGGCTTCAGCCAATGCTTCAAGGGTAGGAAACTCTCTCATAAAAGCATTGTAATATGGGATAACTGTCTCTACTCTTGTTTGCTGCAACATGATTTCTGACACCCAAACTCGATAAGGGTCTTTCGATATTCTCCATGGTAGTTCGCGTTGGTTCTCTTGAAACCAACTAACTAACTGATGCTGAAATCCTGTGATGTTAAAATTTCTCAATTGCTTTTGTTCCAATGTAAAATCACTATTCCTTCCTTTGAAAAGCCCAGCAGTGTATTTTATCTGCTCCGCCTTCAATTAATGGGACCATCTTGCTGAAGATCGGATGTTCTTTTGAGCGACGTAGCTTTTTTAAAATTTGGTAATGCGAAGTCGTTGGAACTTCATACATCTCTACATAAAGATGTGGCTGATCGTCGGCGATATACCACTGAATATTTGTTGCTTCAAAATCGGGAAGTACATCCATAATCTCTTTCATTGTTTGCTCATATTCACTAATGCAATTTTTATTCACTTTATATTCCATAAAAATCTGTAAAGGTTTCGTCATTTCTTCCAATCTCCCCTTTTTAAACAGTGTCATTTCGGGTATAAATAAACTATACCATGTTTTAGATCGATAAGGAGGTATCTCACACGATGGATACAGGTACTCATGTAGTAATGGGCGTTGCTCTCGGTGGATTAGCAACTTTAAGCCCCACAATTGCAAACGACCCATTGCTTCCCACGTCGGTCATGATAGCTACAATCATCGGCTCTCAAGCACCTGATTTCGACACCGTATTAAAATTACGAAATAATGCTGTATACATACGGAACCATCGTGGAATTACACATTCCCTTCCTGCCATCTTTATATGGCCTCTTCTGATTACAAGTGGTATTTTAATTATCACACCAGAAACTAACTGGTCTATCGTCTTGCTTTGGTCTTTTATTGCGGTTTTTCTTCATGTTTTTGTCGACATATTTAATGCATACGGGACGCAAGCACTTAGACCATTCTCAAACAAATGGATTGCTTTAGGCATAATTAACATCTTTGATCCATTTATCTTCTTTAGCCACCTTGTTGCATTTGGTATATGGGGACTTGGGTTAGCGCCACCAGGCCCGACCATCTTGCTCTTATATTTTGTGTTAATTGGGTATTATATTTGGCGAATTTGGGAGAAGCAACGCGTAGTTAATCACGCAAAGAAATTGCATCCAGATGCTAGTCATGTTTTTGTCTCTCCTACAATTAGGTGGAATCAGTGGCATGTTGTCATTCGAACTCCTGAGATCATGTTTGTAACAGAGTCTAGAAATCATCACATTGAATATTTTGAGCAATATTCATTTGATCCAATTCCAGATATTCCAGTTATCAATGCAGCTAGAAAAGATCCAAATTTATCTGCTTTCTTATCCTTTTCTCCTTCATATCGATGGGAAGTTGAAGATAAGGAAAACGATATTACAGAAGTACGCTTTGTTGATTTACGTTATCGAAGTAAAGGACATTATCCATTTGTAGCAATAGTCCAGCTTGATGAAGACTTAAATATTTTAAGCTCCTACACCGGTTGGGTATTTAGTGAGGAAACACTTCAAAAGAAATTAAATATTGCTACGGAATAAAAAAAGAGGCGTTGTCCCATACAGGTCAAAAATAGACCTTTCGGGATAACCCTCTTTAATGCTTCCTCTCGTCGTCTTTATTCAAATGAGAAAATTTTTCTTTGCTTGGGTTGTATTTATGTAAAAAAGGTCCATATTGGCTGATCCATTTAGTGACTATCTTTTCTGTTTGATCCTGCCCTTGGTAAGACCATCCACCTTTAGCACGAGTTGTTTCAAAATCTTCCCACAAACTTTCGACCCACGTTCTTGCTTGTGATACTGTAATATTTGAATTTACAGCTAATAGCTGTTCGGTTAATCGTTGAAATCTGTCCTCCACACCATTTCCTCCTTTGACAAAGTTTACGTCTCATAACTTATTTGTGTGTGTTAATAATACTACTGAACACGTTGGAAAGGGGGGTCCACCAATGCGAAACAAAGCAAAAGGCTTTCCAAACCATATTAAGTTCGAGGGGAATTCACCAAAAGACATTAGAAACAAAAATGAATCCAAACGTGCAGATTTAAGCATTAATACGAGACCTAGAGATCGCATGAGAACTACTGATGGTGATACGAACAATTAATTAAATTTGTGATTAAATAATGAGTTTAATTACAACCAACGTTTCTGGAGGTGCCAACCTATGGGTAAGAGGAGTATGAATTTCCAAGCTGGACACGAATATAAAAGTCCATTTGACTCACCTCGTGCAAGTCCAAAGCACGCTTCTAAACAAATAGGCGGGGAAACTCAAATGAGTCAAACCGATATTAAAGTTCGATTACACAGAAAAGCAGAAACAAGATAATTCACAGTTAGAAGGGGAAGAAATTACTCTTCTCCTTCTTTTTTAACAAGTAATGAAATAGGAACAGCCTCTAGATTTGTTTGATTATCCCTGTAACCCCACGCAAAATAGCCATTCATATAAGAAATTTGAAACGAGGATCCCCCTTCAATTTCATAAGTCTTTCCCGGTTCAAAATCTTCCGGATTTAATAAATAAGCTTTCGCTAAAAGTACACGGCGCTCATATACAGCAAATTCACTTGACATTCCTAATTGTTCTGCTTTTTTTGCCTTTTCATTTAATCGTGCGATTTCAGTTCGTAGTTCATATTCTGTCATTTGGCTAAATCTTTTTTGTTGTTGTTCCATATTTACTATGTCCCTCCCGTTTCTCCTTTATTATAGTTGAATCTAACCCGACAAGAGAATTAATTCTCTCCTTCACTTATATATTGTTCAATTACATCCATTGGAAATCCTTTGCGAAACAGTTGCTGTTTCAACCGTTGCTCATATTCCCACCCAGTAAATTTCCCTTCAAGCTTTCTTTTCATCTTATTACCCTGAAAACAAATCGCTTCCCACTCTTCAGTAAACTCCTCAGGAAAATCAACTAACTGAAGTGCTTCTACAATAACCCTCTGTGAATAACCTTTTGTAACCAGCTGATTGGAAAGTTTTTCCTTAAAAGCTTTGCTACTTACTTTGCCGCTTTTCTTTGATTGCTGTTTTTCTAACCAAGTTACGATCTTTTCCTTTTGTACTTCTTCAGAAAAAGATGCCATTGCTGCTTCAATGACTGCATCGTCCACACCTTTTTGCAAGAGCTCTTGCTTAAGTTTTAAAGGACCTTTCATTAATGTTAGTTGCTTTGACCTAATATAAGCCTTCGCAAATTCCTCATCATTCAAGAATCCCTGTTGAAGTAATTCATTTATCACTTCATTAATATGCTTTTGCTCTTTTTCTTTTTTCTCTAAATACTGTTTCATCTCATGAACAGATCGCATACGGTAAGAGAGGAAATTTATAGCTAGGTTATACGTTTTTTTCTTTTCATCTTCATCAATTAATTGTATTAACGTACTCTCATCGATTTCAAGACCTTTCGTTAAACGGTGCTTGATTAATAGATCCTCATCAACACTAAGAGCATATTCTACAGACTGACCTTTCGTTAAAAATACGTTATATCGACTTTTATTTCGTTTCTGAATTTCAATTTTGGCTATAACTGCCAATATTCTTCACCCCCAACTAGACTGCTAAAACTTTTGCCAAACATTCCCGATTACACGTAAACTAAACATAATATCAACGAAATAAATTCATTTATTACAGGGAGGGTAACGGGTATGAATGTTGTGATTGCAGGTGGTACAGGATTTATTGGTAAGAAGCTAACTGACTTATTAATTAAACAAGGTCATTCCATTTTCATTTTAACAAGAGATGCCTCTAATAAACCAGTCAAATCCTCTGTCCAATATATAGAGTGGCTTCATAAAGATGCAAAGCCTGAAGAAAATTTAGATCAGGTCGACGCTGTGATTAACCTTGCAGGGGAATCAATTGGCTCAGGAAGGTGGACACATCAAAGAAAGAAAAAGATTCTCCAAAGTAGACTTGATTCTACACGAGCCATCATTAACCTCATTGAACAATTGTCAAACAAACCAAAGGTACTTGTAAACGCCTCAGCCATTGGTTTTTATGGCAACTCATTAAACAAAACCTTTACAGAGAGATCTGAACCTAGTGAAAATAACTTTCTTTCTGAGGTTGTAACAAAATGGGAAAATGAAGCTGAAAAAGCCTCTAAATACGGAGTCCGTGTAGTCTTTTGCAGGCTAGGTGTAGTGTTAGATCCAAATGAAGGTGCCCTAAACCGTATGCTCCTTCCTTATCAATTCTTTATAGGCGGCCCACTCGGCACTGGCAAGCAGTGGTTAAGCTGGATTCATATTGACGATGCCATTCGTATGTTTTCATTTGCAGTCTGTCAATCAGATATAGTTGGAGCATTTAACGTAACAGCTCCTTCTCCTAGTCAAATGAATGAATTTGGTAAGACATTAGCTGGCGTTCTAAAACGACCGTACTATTTCCCTACCCCTTCATTTGCATTACGGCTACTATTAGGTGAAATGAGTACTCTTGTTTTGGACGGGCAAAAAGTAATACCTCAAAAAGCTATTTCACAAAACTATTCATACTTATTTCCTACTCTGCCTTCTGCTTTAGAAGACCTTTTAAAAAAATAACAAAATGGTAGATTTTTTCACGAAAAATTTATAAAAAATAGGTATCTTTTTTCGAAAAAAACATTTAATATATAGAAGGATTCAAGAGTAAATGAGCGAATTATAGTCTTAACAGTTTGTTTCATCAACATAAACACACTAGAATCCCCTATATCGCTTAATAAACGATTAAATAAGCATTGGGAAGGCAATTGGTGCGCCACCAGCTATGCTGGTTCTAGTGGGTTCGATTCCCACCCCGAATTTGATACGCAACATTATTAAATTCGAGGGTGGAACGATTCTGCCCTCATCAAAAAGGAGGGCTTTTTGTGATTTTAAAAAAACGAGACGTCGCAGATTGTCATGCTTTGTTCGAATTGTTAGTGGACCCGGCCGTGTTTCCATATGTTCGTCAGAAGGCACATTCATATGATGAATTTGTGTTCTTAACAAAACAGACAATTGAAGCAGAAGAACGCGGCGAACTCATCTCCCGCACAATTGTTGATGAGTGGGGCGCACCAATTGGCACCATTAACTTATTTGATATTTCCAATCAAAGCGGATTCTTAGGGACATGGATTGGGAAACCATACTTTGGAAAAGGGTATAATAAAGTAGCTAAAGATGCATTCTTTGAAGAGCTCTTCTTCTCTTGTGATATCCAAACAGTTTTTATGCGGATTCGAAAAGAAAATGTAAGGTCATATATGGCCGCAAATAAGTTACCTTACTGTACACTCGCTAATGAATTTAGACGAGATGTTTACGAGCAAATTAACGAAAAGGAAGACGTCTATAACCTTTTTCAAATTGAAAAAGACCAATATCATCTTCATTTAATGAGAACAATGCAAGATGAACTAGAAATAAAAGAAGCATAATTGCGATTAACTTTCATTATTTTGTCCATACTGGTATTAACCTTTTAGAAAGTGGTGGTCAGTATGGAAAGTAGAAAACGTCGAGCTCAAGAAGAGCGAAGCACATTGCGTAAAGCCCAAGAGGTTCGTTATGGATCAGAATTTAGAGCTGCTGATCGCGCTGCAAATAGAAGTAAATCGTAATTAAATAATGATCATTTAAAGAGGAAAACACCTAAAAACAGGCGTTTTCCTCTTTAATTTTGTTTCTTCCAACTTTTTTACACCTCTTTAAACCCTTATAAAACAAGGGTTTCCCTCATCAGATTTAGTCTGTCTTTTTCAATTAGTTAGAAAACTTAACCATTTAGTAGCAATTTCAGCAATGACTGTTCCCACATACCTTAATCCCATTTAATCGTGTCTCACGCTCATTAATCCCACTTAAGCTAAGTTGCGTCGTTTCAAGACTGCCCTTATGATTAATGAGTAAACAAAATTTGGATACAAGGGGGATACCAATATTAAAAGTCAAATGGCTCCTGCTCCTATAAAAACAGGATCGGTTCAATTTCTGAAGCCTTCTGTTGAAGACGGAGCAGCGATGTGGGAATTAGTTAATGAGTCAACACTCGATCAAAACTCTGCTTATAAATACATTATGATGTGTGAATTCTTTGCAGAAACGTGTGTTGTCGCGAAAGAAAACGATCAGGTCGTTGGATTCGTCACTGCTTTTATTCCTCCAGAACGACAAGATGTTGTGTTTGTTTGGCAGATTGGTGTTCATTCTTCTCAAAGAGGAAAAGGCTTGGCTTCAAAATTACTACATGAATTAGTACAACGAGAAGGTTGTAGTGAAGTAAATTATGTTGAAGCAACCGTTACACCGTCAAATGAAGCATCACAGGCGTTATTCCGCCGCTTAGCTCGTAGTTTTGAAACCATATGTGAAGTAAGTGATTGTTTTGCAGAAGATTTATTCCCTGAAGATGGGCATGAAGAAGAACTTACTTTCCGTGTTGGTCCGATAAAAACTAAGTAACAACTTATAAGCTAGGTTAGATGAAATAACAAAAATACATTACCCAGTATAGGTATTATTAGGAGGAAAAAAGACGATGAGTCAAACAGATATGACGATTTTTGAAAAGCTTGAATCTGAGGTACGTAGTTACTGCCGTAGTTTCCCAACTGTCTTTACGAAAGCAAAAGGCTATAAAATGTGGGACGAAAAAGGAACAGAATACATCGATTTCTTTTCAGGTGCAGGTGCATTGAATTACGGTCATAATGATCCAACGATGAAGGCAAAGTTAGTCGATTATATCTTAAGTGATGGCATCACACATTCGCTTGATATGGCGACAGCTCCAAAAGCTGAATTTCTAACAACTTTTAATGACGTAATATTAAAACCTAGAAATCTCGATTATAAAGTAATGTTCCCTGGACCTACAGGAACAAATACTGTTGAAAGTGCATTAAAATTAGCACGTAAGGTCACAGGACGTACAGATATTATTAGCTTTACAAATGGCTTCCATGGTATGACAATTGGTGCCCTTTCAGTTACAGGTAATGCGTTCAAACGTAAAGGTGCTGGAATCCCATTACAAAATGTCGTGACAATGCCTTATGATAGCTTTGTTAATGACAACCTCGACACTCTGGAGTATCTCGAGCGTTTCCTAGAGGATGGAGGTAGCGGAGTTGAAATCCCTGCTGCAATGATCCTCGAGACAGTCCAAGGTGAAGGCGGTATTAATGCTGCAAGCTTCGAGTGGTTACAACGTGTAGAACAAATTTGTAAGCGTTGGGGCATACTGCTTATCGTTGACGATGTTCAAGCAGGTGTTGGTCGTACTGGAACATTCTTTAGTTTTGAAAAAGCAGGTATCAAACCAGATATCGTTTGTATGTCTAAATCAATTGGTGGATACGGCTTGCCATTAGCTATTACCTTAATCCGTCCAGACTTAGACATTTGGGCTCCTGGTGAGCATAATGGTACATTCCGTGGAAACAACCACGCATTTGTTACAGCTACTGCCGCTCTTTCCTATTGGAAGGATGAGAACTTCGAAAAGGATATTCAAGAGAAATCAGAACGTATTTTCAAATTCCTAGAGAGAATTGTTGCTGACTATCCTGAGTTAAAAGGAGAAGCTAAAGGTCGTGGTTACATGGTTGGAATCTCCTCAGAAGTTGAGGGGTTATCTGGTCAAATTGCTGCAGAAGCGTTTGATCGTGGCTTAATTATGGAAACATCTGGACCAAAGGATGAAGTATTTAAGCTCTTCCCGCCACTAATTATCGACGATGAAGGCTTAGAAAAAGGATTCAAAATCATTGAAGACAGTGTGAAGGCTGTCCTAGGATCGAAAGAACTAGTAACATCGTAAAAAATAAAGAGAGTTTTCCCAAACTCCTCTCTTATCTTTAAGGATGTTTTCTTAAACATTGTTGCTTTCTCGAAGTGAAATGGAGCGGAAGTCACTCGACTCCTGCGGGATGTAGAGGTAAGGGCGAGACCCCACAGGCGCAGCCGAGGAGGCTCGGCACCTCCCCGCGGAAAGCGAGTGACTGAAGCGCAATGGAACGAACATGTAAAGAACACGCAACCCATAAAAACAACGAAGTATGCGAAACAGCCTACTTTATATAATACTTGGAGGTATACATCATGAAAGTCGTAAAACTAAAAGACATTATAGGAACTGATCAAGAAGTTGACGGAGGAAATTGGATTAGTCGCCGTCTTGTATTAAAAGATTCAGGCATGGGTTACTCAGTCCACGATACAATTATTAAAGCTGGTACAGAAACTCATATCTGGTACCAAAATCACCTTGAATCTGTATACTGCATCGAGGGTGAAGGTGAAGTAGAAACACTTGCAGATGGCAAAGTGTGGCCAATCAAAAAAGATGAAATTTATGTATTAGATAAACATGATGAGCACCTTCTTCGTGCAAGTGAAAAGGGAGATATGCGTATGGTTTGCGTATTTAACCCACCTATTACAGGAAGAGAAGTGCATGATGAAAATGGTGTTTATCCTGTAGATGAGGATTAATCATAGAAAGAAACCAGCTGATTCGTCAGCTGGTTTTCTTTCTATTCAGACCATGAAACCCCCTCTTTTTTCAAATATGTCAAAATGGTGTCATACTTTTTAGTGGACTATAAAAAAAACTCTTCATGAAGGAGGAAATAGAACTAGTAAGAAAGAAGTAGTGAGATAAATAATGTAGAAAAAGAGGGAAAATTGTGAGTGAGATAATTTTTGACCTTCAAATTTTTTTGTTAAACCTCTCTTTTGTATTTCTTCTATTCTTTATTTACCACAAATATATTGAAGGGAAAATTAACAAATTCTCTAATGAAATATTAATTGGAATAATCTCAGCAGTATCAATTATTTTGTGTATGACATTTCCTCTTTCCATTAGTCCTGGTTTTTATTTTGACTTTAGACAAATTCCTTTTATTATTGGGATATTGTATGGCGGCCGTAAAGTCGGTGTTTCTTTATTAATCATCTTACTCTCTTATCGTTTCATATTAGATCACGGTCCAGGTTTTTATTCATCCCTTATTATTTACGTGGTAATGTTAATAGGATTGATCTTTGTTACTCCCCGCTTCCAAGCAGCAACGAAATTTAAAAATAAGCTAATTTTAGCCACCTTAGCAATGGCGACGAGTGTCGTTTTAATCTTAACTGTTATTCATTTCTTTAATATAAATCTAACGGGGAATGGTTGGATCTCATTAATTCTTTTTTATAGTACACAAGTCATAGCCATCGCTTTATTTATTTTATTTATTGAACGAGCCAAAACCGAAAACCATATGTTAAGTGAATTAAAAGAACTAGAGAAGCTTAAAGTTGTTAGTGAAATGGCGGCAAGTATTTCACACGAAGTTAGAAATCCCCTAACTGTAACTAAGGGATTTCTCCAACTTTTACAAGATAAAACAATTTCAGATGATAAAAAAGAATTTTATATTCGTCTATCTCTAAATGAGTTAGAACGAGCAGAAGTTATTATCTCTGATTACTTAACATTTGCAAAACCATCTCTTGAAAACGTTGAGCTTCTTGAGCTAAATGAAGAGATAGACTATGTGATGAAAATCGTAACCCCTTATGCAACGATGCGAAATATAACCATTCATTTATTCAAAGCAGAGGCTATATTCGTTGCGGGAGAACGGCAAAAATTTCATCAATGTCTCATTAATATTATTAAAAATGGAATTGAAGCTATGCCTGGCAGTGGACAAGTGACAATTAACTTGCATCAATCAAATGAACAAGCTGTCATTGATATACAAGATACGGGTATAGGAATGAGTAACGATCAAGTACGAAGATTAGGGACACCGTACTATTCAACAAAAACAACAGGAACAGGTCTTGGGACGATGGTCGTGTATAGTATTATTAAAGCCATGCGTGGAGAAATAAAGGTAGAAAGTCAGCAAGGAATTGGTACACGCTTCACCATAAAACTGCCTATAGTAGATTGTAAAATGTAAAAAGCACTTGGGAATCGAAAAAATACTGAGGATGATAATTCTTTTCAGGATTTCGTTCCCTTGTGCTTCATCTTTGAAATTTATTTTACCTCATGTACTAACGGTTGTCCTTTGAGTCCATTAAGCAAGTTTTCACAAGCTAATCTAGCCATTTCGATCCTTGTTTCAATTGAAGCACTCCCAATATGAGGTAAAGCAGTAACATTTCTTAGTTTTAATAAAGGATGTTCAGAATCGATTGGTTCTTGATCAAATACATCTAATCCAGCTGCAAAAATCTCCCCAGACTGGAGAGCATGATACAACGCTTCCTCATCAACGTTGGTCCCTCTTGATGTATTAATAAACACAGCTGTCTGTTTCATTTTGACAAACTCTGCTTTGCCAATCATTTTGTATGTATCTTTTGTCGAAGGAGCTAATAGAACAATATAATCTGCTTTTGTTAACAATTCTTCTAACTCACAGTATGTAGCATTTAGCTCTTCCTCAGCTTCTTTATTGTGACTTCTATTGTGATATAGAATATCCATTTGGAATCCTTTTGCTCTTCTAGCAACACTTAAACCGATTCTACCCATACCAATAATACCGATACTTTTCCTATAAATTCCTTGTCCTGTTAAGAAAAAAGGCCCCCAACTGTTCCATTCATTCTGCCTAATGACATCCATGCCTTCCACAATTCTTCGCCCAGCAGCCATTAAAAGCGCAAACGTTAAATCAGCGGTTGCTTCAGTTAGAACTCCTGGTGTATGACCAACCATGATCCCCCTATTTCTAGCTTCATTAATATCAATATTGTCATATCCGACTGCCATTGTACTAATTACTTTTAGTTTTGGTGCCCTTTCTAAAAGTTCATAGTCGATTTGATCAGCCACATTTGTGAATAAGCCATCAGCATCCTTAATTTCCTCTAGGAGCTGTTTCCTTGGTATCGGTTCATTTTCTTTTCCCCACATTACTACATCAAAATTATCAACAAGTTCCTTTGTTACGTCATTGGGTAAATGACGGGTTATGACTACTTTCATCTAATTCTCCTTTAATGAATGAATAATTGTTGAAAAGATAAATCGTCCTTGTTTACTCCTAACGCCTCAAGAAATTCATATAACTCATGAAAAGAGTTCACTGGATATTGTGTTTGACAAATATTTGAAGTTAGGTTCATATTTTCTAGAAACGTCCTGTTGGCAGCCATTCCTTCTGTTAACTCAAGCAAAATTTCTAGTACTTCGTTGTCTTTTTCAAATGTTACATGTCCATTGCTTTCATTAAAATAAACAATTAACGGAATTTGCGTATGTGGATGGACAAAATGAGCTTTATAAAGATTCATGTTTCTCCTCCTTCTCTTATTACTAAACAATTATTACTTAACATTCGACAAATTCCTACGATAACCTCCTTAATTTGATAAACTAGAAAAGAAGATATAACTGGAAGCTCCAAATGCTTAGGCTGCCATTTCCAAACTCTTGCTTGAGGTCCTAACACAACTACTCTGTATAGCTTGGACAAACAACACAGGTTTAGAAAATCCTCCTCTACATCTTCTATTAGTTTGACTTATACGATCTCCATAACATTCCCGATTTAATAGTCAGCTCTTTACTAACACTATGCTAGATAGTAAATGTTAGTACATCTATAAAATAATAGCTTTAAAAAAGGTGACACCCCTTACACGTACTCAGGATTGTCACCTTCTCTATTAATTTAGGAAACCATAGTCCGTGAATAACCCGAGATAACGTAAGGTCTAATGTTAGTTTCACACATTCCATTTGTTCTTCCTCATTTTTACTCCCTGTCCCTCTAAAAGAAAGTCATGATTTTCCTCTACCGTAAATAACCTGTAATAACAACTAAAAAAGGAGGTAGACACATGTCTCATGGTCCAACTCATCCCCCTAAAAGCCCTGGTTTGGCTGCTGTACTAAGCGCTCTTTGGTGTGGGCTTGGTCAAATCTATAACGGTCAAATTGGTAAAGGCATTGCGTTTATGATTATTCAATTTATTAACGCACTTTTAATGTTCATTATTATCGGTTTTATCACCTATCCCATAATGTGGATTTGGGGAATGGTTGATGCTTACCGGCAAGCCGAACAAATGAATTTGAGATCTACGACAGTAGATGATTAACCCGTTTTAAGTAGGTGATTCAAAAGTCTGATTCGCTACTGGCCGTGATTAAGAAACCCTCTCTTATCACGGCTTTTCAAAAGATTTAGCAAGCTCATTGCTTAAGGTATTTCAACATAATATAGAATGTTTGGTTTCTTATCACAGCTTCTTCATTAAAAAGCTGATGACTCCCCTCATAAATTCGGACAATTTGACTATTTGGATACATGGACTTTACTTGTTTTTCTCCAAAGGCCACATCGACTGTCCGATCTAAACTCCCTTGGATCATTAAAAATGATATGTCGTCTTTTATCTCGAACGACTCTCCTTTTAACCAATCACCTAAGGCATGAAGCCAGCTTACTGGCAGCACCTTTTCTTGTAGGGGATCCATTTTTGTAAAAGCAAGATATTCCTCGTCACTGGAATTTTTAGAATACACTCTTTTTAATTTCTTGAGAAACGGTTTCGTTAAGAATAACCCTAACGTTGAAGTTCTCCAGAGATATGGGCGAAACAGTGGAGCAACTAAAACCATTTTTGAAAAATCAGCTTTCTTATTTTTGACTAAATGAAGCGCTATTGCCCCTCCTGTACTATGTGCGACCAGTAGTGGCGCTTCTCCATTTAAAAAAAAGAAATCATATAACGCTTTTGCCGTATTAAAATAGTCGTGGAAACTATTGATCGACATACGTTCCCCACTAGAAAGCCCGTGCCCTGGTAAATCATAAACAATAACTTCATATTGATTCTCAACTAGCTTACGTATAGCCTTATTTAATGATGCGGCATGGTCTAGATACCCATGAATCAATAAGACCGTCTTAACTGAATAATTAGGCTTGAATTGTTGAACAAATAGATCGTAACCTGCAAATGTTATGTATCCGTAAAGATGGTTGCAATCTTTCATTTGCAGATCATAGTAACTTTTATATTGTTCTATTTGATTAGACTCCACTCCAAATGGCAGGCGTTCCGATCGCATCATTTCAAGCGTTCGTCTAATCATTTTTCTCTCACTAACTCAGTTACACTTTCTACTTGCGCTGTCCATGGAAACATATCAATTGGTTGTATCGATTTGACTTTATATCCCTTTTTACATAAACGGTCAACATCCTTTGCTAATGTTGACGGATTACAGGATACATAAACCATCCTTTTCGGCTTTACTTCAATAATCGTTTGAAGCAGCTTATCATCACATCCAGTTCTTGGGGGGTCAACGACGACCACATCAGGCTTCCATCCCTCCTTCTGCCAACGAGGAAGCAACGTTTCAGCCTTTCCTACTTCATAGCTTACATGCTGAAATCGATGATTTTTTGCATTAACCCTAGCATCTTCAATGGCAGCCTCGATTACATCCATTCCTCTCACCTCAGCAGCATCACTTGCCAGCCATAATCCAATTGTCCCCACACCACAATAAGCGTCAACGACTCTCTCCTTTCCTGTTAAAGAAGCTGCGCGTTTGACTTCATTATAAAGTTTAACCGTCTGAATGGGGTTCAGTTGGAAAAAGGCACGTGCCGACAACGTAAAGGACAAATCTCCCAATTTCTCTTCAATAACTTCCTCTCCAGCTAAATGAACGGTTTTTCCACCAAAAATAATGGACGTTTTCTGACCGTTTATATTTTGAATAATAGAAGTTACTTCTGGTAGACGCTTTTGAATTTCTAACACAATGGCCTCTTTCCGAGGCAATTCTTCTTCCTTTGTAACTAGAACAACCTGAACTTGACCAGTTTCAAAGCCGACCCTAGTAACAATTGTCCGAATCACACCTTTATGCTTCCGCTCATTGTAAATAGATACATTTAAGTCTGCTAAAATTTGTTTTACAACGTCAGTCACTTTATTTGTCGCTTTATGTTGAACCTTACATTGAGTAAGATCGATTAATTTATGGGAATTCATTGCGTATAACCCTGCAATTACTTCTTCACCACGTTTTGCCACTTGCAGCTGACTCTTATTACGGTAATCCCATGGATCGTCCATCCCAATCGTTTCGTGAATTACTATTTTATTCATATTCAGCTTCGTATGTCGGTCAAAAGCCTGTCTGACAATATCTCGTTTTTCACGGAGTGTAGCACTATAATTCATATGTTGTAATTGACATCCGCCACATTGTTCGTATACTGGACAAGGTGGTTGAATCCGTTCTTTTGAACGCTTACGAATTTTGACCACTTTCGCTTCAGCAAATCTCGGATTTACTTTTGTCACTTCTGCAACAACTTCTTCATTAGGAAGGGCTCCGGGAACAAACACAACTTGCTTTTTAAAATACCCTACCCCTTCCCCATTGATGCCAAGCCGTTTAATCGTTAGTGGAAATTGTTGGCCTTTTTTCATGTCAATTGACTTATGTATCGTTTTTTGGTTCATTTCACTCACTCCGTTCTATCATAGCGTCCCCTATTATAGCATGTTCGAACATTTCTTCCTAAACTTACTAGACCGAAAATAGGTGTACATCTGCTAAAATAGACACAGAGATTTGAAAAGAGGAGAGATCATTTTGTCTATACCTACAGATGTAGCATCATTACAAATTATGGCCCACGTCTATAAACGTGAAAGTTTACAGTCTATTTTTAATAAGACCGTAGAAAGCCTTGTAGAACAAGTTCTTTACATTGACTGGGTCGGAATTTATATGTACGAAAACTTGGATCACAAATTGGTTGCAGCCTCTTCTTTTGAAGATGATATTAAATGGGAATGTAACGGAGAATTAAAATTCCCTATTACAAATTCAATGGAAGAAGAAATTGGAATGATGGTTGTTCGAAGTCGTCAACCAATTGCATTTGATGTAACCGATGTAAGTACACTTGAAACAATTGCATCAGCAATTGGTCAGCAAAGTTTTGCTAATTAATTATTTAGATCAGTCCCTCATAGCATTATGAGAGACTGATCTTTTTTTTTGTTTTTAGAATCCTCACCGTTACTTTCCACTTCAGCGCCCTATTAAAACGCTTAGCTTATAGAAATGGCCAATCCTCTGTCTGCTTCTGAAACATCAAATCGTCTAGACTTTTAAATTCATAACCTTGTTTTTTTGCGTCGTCTATAACACGAGGTAATGCTTCTGCATTATCACTCGAAACAGAATGAATTAACATAATTGCTCCTGGATGAATTCTTTTCATAATTTGATTATATGCATAATCCCCACCCTTTTGCTTATCTACTTCCCAATCTTTATATGCCATGGACCAAAAGACATTTGTATAGCCTAGCTTTTCTGAAAGGACTAATGAACGTTCACTAAATTGGCCTCTTGGCGGGCGTAAAAAATGCATTTCCTTTTCACCTGTAAGCTCAGTAAAGCGCTCTTTTACTTTGTTTAACTCATTCATTAATCGACCATCCCCAACCTCAGGTAAGCTTGGGTGGTGCCATGAGTGGTTACCGACAATATGTCCTTCATCAACCATTCTTTTAATAAGGTCAGGAGCATCATTTAAATAATGCCCTGTTACAAAAAAGGCAGCGGGTACTTCTTTTTCTTTTAAAACGTCAAGCACTTTCTCGGTATATCCATTTTCATAGCCATTATCAAAGGTCAAATAGAGCTCTTTTTTTGACGTATCGCCAATAAAAAAGCCATTCGTTTTTTCTAATAGCTCAAGATATAATGGCTCAGTTGTAACCGGCTTATTGTCTTTCTGAGGCTTATAGTTCCAATTATGAACTGTATTGCTATAAGCAGCTGCGAATGTAGTGCCGCAGCCAAAGATTACTGCAAAAATGAGCATAGTTAAAACTGTAGTTTTCTTAAGCATTAAGTATCAGACTCCCTCATTTTTTTGTTAGTTTATCACCGAAGGAGGCCTTTATGTATGATTACAGGTATAAACAAAAGAAGCGACCTTCTCCTCTTACTTATATACGGCGTACAGCACGGAAGCGACTCCAATATGTTTACTAATTGATCGTTGTGCACAAATAGGAGAAGCCTCATTTAGGCTTCTCCTTTTCCTTTATTATTTAAAGACAGGCTCTTTAAACTGTGCTAACTTTTCAAGCGAGGATTTGTCTACATCCGCATGTAAACTATTTCCATGAGAATCCATTGTAACAATCGCCGCAAAGCCCTCTACCTCCAGATGCCACATTGCTTCTGGAATACCAAATTCCAAGAGGTCTACTCCTTTTACTTTCTTAATACAGTCTGCATAGTATTGAGCAGCTCCACCAATTGCATTAAGATATACACCACCATGCTCTCCAAGGGCTTTAAGAGTTTTTGGCCCCATGCCGCCTTTCCCGATCACAGCACGGATTCCAAATTTCTTCATGATATCTCCTTGATACGGCTCTTCACGAATACTTGTCGTAGGACCAGCAGCTTTTACATGCCACTCTCCTTGATCATCTTTCATCATAACAGGTCCACAGTGATAAATGACTTGGCCATTTAAATCAATCGGTGCATCATGATCCATTAAGTGATGGTGAATCGCATCACGTCCTGTATGCATCATGCCGTTAATAATAACAACATCTCCCACTTTAAGTTCACGTATTTGCTCTTCAGTTATTGGCGCTTCAAGAACAACTTCTCTTACTTCACCTGCACTCTCTTCAGCAGCCGCCACTTCTTGTTCTACCTTATTCAGATCAACCTTTTCTCCATCTTTATAGAGCCACTCTTTAATATCTCCCGTCTCTTGATCTAAAATGACACCTAAACGACGATAAGCCCAACAGTTGTAAGCAACAGAAACGAAGAAACTTGCTGGCAACCGATTCATTGCACCGATTTTACAGCCAAGTAACGTGGCTTCTCCACCAAATCCCATTGTTCCAATCCCAAGTTTATTAGCATTTTCTGAGACATAGTCTTCAAGCTTTTGAAGTTCTTCATTCTCATTTACATCATCAACCGTACGGAATAGTTGTTCTTTTGCTAATGAATAACTTGTAGTACGATCCCCCCCAATACCAACACCGATAAAGCCTGCGCTACAGCCTTGTCCTTGCGCTTGGTAAACAGAGTGCATAATACATTTACGAATTCCATCTAAATCACGACCAGCACGTCCTAAACCTTCCAGTTCAGCTGGCAAACTGTATTGAATATTTTTATTCTCACAGCCTCCACCTTTTAAAATTAAACGTACATCAATAACATCCTTTTCCCACTGTTCAAAATGAATAACAGGAGTTCCTTCTCCAAGGTTATTACCTGAGTTTTTCCCCGTAAGTGAATCAACAGAGTTCGGTCGAAGTTTTGTGTCTTTTGTTGCTCTTTCTACTGCAGCATAAATAGCTTTTTTCATTTCAATTTGGTTCACACCAACTGGAACCTTTACTTCAAAGGTCGGCATTCCTGTATCTTGACAAATTGGAGATACATTTTCATCTGCCATTCCGATATTTTCTGTAATTGTCGATAGTGATAATGCAGCGCGCGTTCCAGCATTCTCTTTTGCTTTTGCCTTTGCAATAGCTCGGCGCACATCATTTGGTAGATTTGTAGATGTTTCAACGATAAGCTGGTACATACTTTCTTCAAATTTCTTCATATCATCCATCTCCCTTTTGGTACAAGCATAAATAATCCCAATACTATTATAATGCTAGTCCAAAAATTCCGAAAGTCCTAAGTGGAAGCGTGTTCAAATATAGATGGAAATTTGTTCTCCTTTTTTTGTCAGTCAACAAAAAAAACGTTCTAGAGCGAACGTTCTTCTAAAGTAACTCCTTTTTCATCTGTCGATCAACTAAAGATTCTAAGTGTGTTGTTTTATTCGTATAATGGATAAGTGGTTTGCTGTTTCTTTTCGACCACTCAATATGGGTAATACCTGTATTATCAATTTGAAATGGTCGGTGAAAAGTATGCCACTTCTCACCTATCAAAAGATACATGAGGAAAATACTAATGAATCCACCATGTGACACGATTCCAACATGGTCCTCTTGATGGGCAAGTAACATTTGTTCTACAATGTGCTGACAACGTCCAGTTAACTCTTGAACGGTTTCAGTTCCTTGAACTCCAGAAGTAAGGATGGATTTCTCTTTAGTTTGTGGAAAACTTGCGTAAATCTCCGATCGGGTTAAACCTTGAAATGGCCCAAGGTACACTTCTCTTACTTTTTCCCACTTGTGAATCGTCCTATTTTTAATTGCACCAATCGCTTTAGCTGTATGATAGGCCCGTGTTAAATCACTACTATAAAGATAATCGAGTTGAATATCTTTGAAATAATTTGCTACGAGACTAACTTGTTGCTGACCAAGATCTGATAGTGGATAATCCTCGCACCCTTGAATCTTTCCACTTACATTGCCTTCTGATTCACCATGTCTGATCAGATATAAATTCATAAGTTAAAACCCCTTATTCTGACCAATCATGACGGAATTGCTGGCACTTTGTTTCAATATCGTCAAGCATAGCAAGCAAACGGTCAATATCTTCTACACCAGCCTCTTCAGGGTCTATCGTATCTAGAACCGTCATCACCATATCAAGTCTATTTTGTAAATAAGTCATTTGTTCTTTTTTATCATGTATAGGTCCACCCAATTACGTTCGCTCCTTTTTCATGAAACAGTCTTTTTTTAATGTGTAAAGTGTAACAGATTCTTTCCATCTATACAATGAAGCACCAAACTTCGAAAGTTGCCCTTTTGAAACACTTGCTTTTACGTTATGATAAATGAAGTAATTCGATAAAGGAGTACGATCTTTGTGATTGATATCTATCCAAAAATAACCCCTTCTCATGATCCATGGGAAGCTTATGAAGATATAAAGGAATTTGGTAAGCTTGCACTTACAAATATTGAATTTACGACAACGACTTTATGTAATATGCGCTGTGAGCACTGTGCCGTTGGATATACTCTTACTTCTAAAGACCCTGATCCACTACCGATTGATTTATTAATAAAACGGTTAGAGGAAATCTCTACTTTACGAGCATTTAGTATTACAGGCGGGGAACCTATGCTCTCTAAGCAGTCCGTTGAACAGTATGTCGTTCCTCTGTTGAAATATGCTCATGATAGAGGGGTTCGAACGCAAATCAATTCAAATTTAACACTTGATTTAAACCGCTACGAACAAATCATTCCTTACTTAGATGTTCTCCATATTTCACACAATTATGGCAGCGTCGAAGATTTTGCAGAAATTGGGTTTGCTGTTATGGACCGAAAACCTAGTTTTGATCAACGAGCAAAGTTGTTTAACCGAATGATTGAAAATGCAAAAGCGCTAACAAGTCAAGGCGTTATTGTCTCTGCTGAAACGATGCTGAATAAGCGAACCCTTCCACATCTCGAGAAGATCCATGAGCAAATTGTCGAAATGGGCTGCCAGCGTCATGAAGTACATCCTATGTACCCAAGTGACTTTGCAAGTCATCTAGAAGTTGCTTCCCTAGAAGAAATTCGTTCAGGTATTCACCGTCTGCTAGATGTACGTAATCAAGATGTTTGGATGCTATTTGGTACACTTCCGTTTTATCCTTGTAGTGAGGAAACAGAAGATTTGCTCTTACAAAAACGTCTCTATTCAACTAAAAATGTCACTGTTCGTAATGATCCGGACGGCCGTTCAAGGCTAAATGTGAATATTTTTGATGGCAATATCATTGTTACTGACTTTGGTGATACTCCTCCACTAGGGAATATTAAAACGACTACATTACAGGAGGCTTATTCAACTTGGATGGATTCTGATCTTGCAAAATCACTCAACTGCCATTGTCCATCAGTTAAATGTCTCGGCCCGAATGTTTTGGTTAAAGATGCCTATTACCAAGACATTGACTTTACGAAAAGAAAATCGAACCTTTAAATTAAGAAAGAGAGGCAGTCTCCTAAGGGTCTGTCCCCGAGGCCATTGAAAAAGGTCAAAACCGTACCTTTTTCAGTGGCCTCTCTGTCCCCATCAAAGAGGTACAATATATGTACACTCATTGTATAGACTGTGAGTCTGGGGTGCTAACCTAGTTGAGACAACCTCTCTTTTTCCTTTTTCCTTGTATTATTTAGGTTGGTTTGCCGCCACAAACGTAAAGGAAAGATGGTCCTGAACAGGAATCCAAGCTCCAATTCCTTGCTGAGTAACATTTTTCACTTCTAATTTTCGCTTCCCACCCTTAAATGTTAAATAAACTTCACCATATGTTACTTTCCCTTTTTCGTTAGCTGCAGGAACATAACTATGCAAATAACCTACTTGTTTTGGTGCAACATTATACGTGTTATTCTTTCTCGTTCCTTGACCGATTACCGTTTCAAAAGATAAAGGTAAACTCGTGTGTTCTGTTGCTTTAATCATCATCATCTTTTTTACTGCCTCGCTATTGGGAATCTTCGCCGTTAATCCACCATTAACTTTCTTTTGTTGTTCTTGCAAATAAGTTATTTTTTGTGGGGAGCGACCTCCGCGATTATCAGCATAATTCGTATTTACTTTTTGATATTCCCAGTTGACTTCCGTACCGTCAGATTCATAAGCAAGCGGCCATTCTCCTAGATAAATTGAGGCACGGAAACCTAAAGCTAATTTCGAATCATTAATCGTTGATTCATTTAATATCCGAATTAAATCAGGATTTTCAATCGTTACTCCTGCAGAATCCAATAATTCTTTAGCAAGTTCACTTGGCTGTAAATAAGGTAAGTCTTGTGTTGGATTCGTATACGTGTTTTCTTTTGAAATTTTAAGTACAGAGTCAGGAATTTTAAACCCTTTTTCTTCTTCTTTCTTCCCTTCACCTTCTGCAAAAACATTTGTTGATGCAGCCAATAAAAAGATCGCAAGAAACGCTATGATTACTCGTTTCATTTTTATACCTCCTCATTTCAACTAGGGACATTGTTTTTTTATAGTGTGATCTTTGAGACAAATATTATCCATCGCTACCGTAAGCTTTATTTTTTTGGTAACGTTACTGTGTGACAAAGAATTTCACTTTATCAGATAAAAATTTCATAACTAAACAGCTGTAACAGGAAGTGCACCTGCCTAAAAAGCGATTCATGCTACAAATGCAAAAGCAAAAGAGCTTGGCTCATAAGACTATAAAAAAAGGCCTAACCTTAATAATTACACAAGGTTAGGTCCTTCCTATTATTGAACAACTTCCCAATTAAGTCTCTTTTCAAAGTGGGGGTAAAACCATTGGATCAATGGACCAATTGAAAATGTGACGATAATTGTTCCTAATCCAATTGGCCCTCCTACAATGACGGCAGCTACTAAAGCTATAACTTCTGCTATCGTTTTTGCAGCCATGATTTTCACACCTAATACATCCCTTAAAGCAAACATAAAGCCGTCAATGGGGATCAAAGCAAACTTAGCCTGCATATAAATTGACGCTCCGCAAGCCATAATTACAACCCCAACTAATAAAATAACCACTTGTAAGAAGAATTCATTAATTAATGAATTAGGGAAGACAATTAGAAGCCAAAAGTCGATGAAATAACCTATTATTAAAATCGTAATAAGTGAAACTAAAATAGGTTTTGACCTCGTTAACACTGAATTAACAACAATAAGTATGATGCCTACAAAAATTACCCAGTTTCCAACTGAAAATGGAGTCTTATGTGCAAGCCCGACATTTAATGCATCCCACGCACCTGCGCCAAGACCTGCTAATATTGTTAATGTGACACCAAACGAAACAATCATTAACCCGAATAAATAACTGAAAGATCTAATAAATAATGACTTCATTTCCTTACTCCTCTATTCTACTTTCATCTATGAATCTTCTTTTTTATGTTTATTTTCCGTACTTTCTCCAATATTCTCACTTATCTTTCGCCAATTTCCGAGGAAATAGTAACCAACAGCGATTACACTGCTAATGATAAAACTAACTCCCATCCCTAAGGCAATCCCGCTTTCACCTAACCAAGCTGAAAAGACCGCTGTCAAAGGATAGCGTAAAATCCAAAAAGAGATGATATTTAAGATTAACACAGGAAACATCGCACCAGCTGCTCTTGCTATGCCATTTAATACAAAGTTAACACCTAAAAAAGGATAAAAAAACGCGACGGTTTTTACATACATCGTACCAAACTGCACGGTTTCTTCATCTTGAACAAACATACGGATAAAATATTCTGCTCCAAAAAAAATAATTGTACTAATAATTACTGAAACAAGAACAATTAGAAACAAAGCCTGTTTTGCTATTTCATTTACTCGGTCCCATAGTTTCGCACCTATGTTTTGGCCAGCCATACTATTTACAGCTGAACCTAGCGTTAATGCCGGGAGCATAATTAAGCTATCTAACCTCTGTGCAGCTCCAAATCCAGCTACTACTTCCTCACCAAAACTAGTGACTACCGTCATAATAGCCAAAATCCCCCCTGATATGGCCATCATTGATAACCCTGCTGGCAGGCCCATCTTAAATAAAACTAGAAAATATCTTTTTTCGGGCAGAGTAGGAATTTGAAATGGAACATTGGCTCTATTAATCGAGTACCATAACCCATAAACAAATGCAGTACCTTGCGAAATAATCGTTGCATAAGCTGCCCCCTCAATTCCCCACTGAAATACATGGATGAAAAGTGGATCTAGTATCGCATTAAGGATCACTGCAATAATGATAAAGCGTATCGGTGTACGGCTGTCACCTAATGCTCTTAGAACTGTACCGATAAAATTGTAACCAAATAAGAATAAGATCCCGATAAAGTTAATTTGTAAGTAAGACTGCGCCAATGGTGTAATTTCATCAGGCGTTCCCATGACTTGAAGAATTGTCCCTGAAAATAGAAACCCTAATATGCCAAGGAAAATAGCTAACGTCCCCAATACGAATACGAACGCATTTAAAGAATCCTTTAGCCCTTCCTCATCATTGGCTCCCCTTCTTTGACTAATAACTGTCAATGTTGCACTATTAATACCAATAATAAAAGATAGTGTAGTGAAAACAACTGTTGCGGAGATTGTAATGGCTCCTAATGCACTAGGTCCTAATAAATTCCCTACCCATAAAGAATCAATAAACTGATAGGATGTCTGAAGTAAATTAGTAAGAAAGATTGGCCAAGAAAAAAGAATCATCTTCTTCATAATCTTTCCATTTGTAAAATCCATCTGCTTTGATTGTGACATGCTAATCCCCTTCTTTATCGAAAAACCAAGAAAGAAAAAACACCACTTACTGTATTAAGCTTACTGAAAGTAGATGATGGCATTTTCCAGTAAGCTTCTTGTAATAGCGGTGTCCTAATAAAAACGTGAGTGATAGTTGCTAGTACATTGTTGAATACCCATCTTTTTAGAAAAGCAATTGTATCTTAATTCAAATAAGTTTTCCCTAAAGATGTTAATTTATATATTAAAACAAATGGTTATTTATTTTTATCAAATTATATACATTCAAATGTCTCAGTAATGCGGATGGAATCTTTTACAGATTGATAAATAGGACAATTCTTTCTAGTAAGTTCAAAGATCTTCTCTAATTTCTCTTTCGTAGTATCAACTTCATAAAGCTTAAAATGTAAATGGATGTCTGTTACCTCATTTGCTCCAGCTTCATTTCTTTTTACATCAGCGTTAATACGAATATCGTTATAAGAGATCCGCTTCTTTTCTAATATCTTTCTAAGCACTCCCCCACTACATACGGCTACAGAGGAAACAAGAAGTTGGTATGGCCTGAAACCAAATTCCGAATTTCCAGATACCTCTAACCGACCATATTCGAGATCTGTCACAAAGCTATTTTCCTTCATTTTAAAGTCCATATTACACAATACCTCCTTTTCTACACGCTTCTTATTGTAACAGGCTCTTATCATACCGTCATGTTCTATTGAAAAATAACATATGGTCTTCTGTATATAAAGGAGCTAAAATGGATGTGGCACTAAAAAAGACGTTTTACCCTTTTTAGATCCCTCAAAAAAGGTGAGGTTTTTGAATGAATCGTTTTCGCTTTTGGATATTAGTTAGCATTGTTGCTATTAGTGGTTTTAGTCAAGGAATGCTCCTCCCGCTTATTTCTGTTATTTTTGAACAGGATGGTGTATCAGCAACCTTAAACGGACTAAATGCTACCGCTCTTTATATTGGAATATTGATTGTTTCTCCATTTATGGAACCGCCGCTTAGAAAATTCGGTTATAAACCAATCATTATGGCTGGAGGATTACTTGTCATCATCTCACTAGCTCTCTTTCCTTTATGGAAGTCATTTTGGTTTTGGTTTATCTTAAGACTCTGTATTGGGATAGGAGACAACGCACTTCACTTTGGTACTCAAACATGGATTACATCGGCATCTCCTAAAGAAAAAAGAGGCCGAAACATTAGTATTTATGGCCTGTTCTTTGGAATTGGTTTTGCCGTTGGACCACTAATGACTCCCTTAATTTTCATTAATGAGGCTTTGCCCTTTATTATTTCTGCATGTCTTTGCTTGGTAGCATGGTTATTTTTATTTGCTTTACACAATGATTTTCCTGAAAGGGCATTAGAACTTACCTCTTTTAAAGATACAACAAGCCGCTTTAAGAAAACATTAACGTATTCATGGGTTGCTTTGTTACCAGCATTAGGTTATGGCTTTTTGGAAGCATCGTTAAATGGAAGTTTCCCTGTCTACGGTTTACGTATTGGACTTGATGTGACATATGTTTCTATTCTATTAGTATCGTTTGCAATAGGAGGAATTGTCTTTCAACTACCTCTTGGTGTATTAAGTGATAAATATGGAAGAAAAAAAATACTAACTTTCATTCTAGCTTCCGGTAGTTTTATTTTTTTCATTGCTAGCTTCCTTGAGCAATCCATATTCGGCCTTACAATATGTCTATTTATAGCAGGTATGTTTGTTGGCTCTACCTTTTCTCTCGGTATCAGCTATATGACTGACTTAACGCCAAAATCTCTATTGCCAACTGGGAATATTTTATGCGGGGTTGCCTTCAGCTTTGGAAGTCTCTTGGGCCCTTATGTTGGGGGGATATTTATTCAATCTTTCAGTGGCATTAGCTTCTTTTTCATCATTAGCGCCATGTTATTTCTAGTCTTTTTGTTCGTTTTATTACACAAGCAGAAACTGATAAACTAACGTTAACGGTCAAAGGGGGTATCCCCAAATTTAACTTTTGAGATACCCCCTCCTATGTAGTTTACCTTTTTAAGCTTTTTAAGTCGTCTGCAGCTTCTCTCGTTGCCTTTACAATTTCTTCGGAGCTTTCTTTTAAATGCGAGGCGGTTTCTCCAATTATTTTAACATCTCTTGAAATGTCTCTTACTACAGACGATACTTCATTAGCAGTTGCTCTAACTTGGTCTACGATCTGTTCACGGTTGTCTCTAACAAATTGAACGGCGTTCCCCGTTTCTTCCTTAAGCTTTCGCAGTTCAGCCAACATTTTTGTTCTCCATTCTTTTTTGGCTAAAACAATGGAAATCAAAATCACACCAAAGATCCAAATCAATTTTAAAGAATTGGTTTTTTTCTGCTCCATTTTGCTCCTCCTCATATCTGTCTTATCGTTATTTTACCAAGAAAGATAGGGAAAAGGAAAGATTGGGAATACTTTTTTATGAATGATTAATCATTCATTTCTGAAGAAAAATAAATCTCCTTCTTCTTTCACACTAACTTGTTCTAGTTCTAGTAGTAAATCAAGATGACCAAATGTTTCTGAGAATGTTAAATCTGGTTGCTTTAGATGCTTTTCCTTGAATAAATCAAAACTAATCTCACTTGCCGTCACTTTTTTCGTAGAAATAATCTCTTTTATTATATGAGCCCTTCTCATATGCCCCGCAAGTCTTTGATCGACTAAAGACTTCACATCTTTTACCACTTCTCCATGTCCAGGTAAAAGAAGATTTAAATCTAGTTCCTTTACTAACTTTAATGAGTCTCGATATTGCAGTAACGTTTTTGGCCTTTCTTCCCCATTCATAGGCGCTTCTAGTAAAGCATTTGACGAAATAGAAGCTAATAGCACATCTGCCCCTATCGCTAAACGATCATGTTCACGTACAATCATGATATGGTTTTGAGCATGACCTGGCACTTCCTTTACTTTCCACCCTGGTAATCCTGGTACCCCATCCCCGTGTTTAACAATAACGTCCAGTTCTGCGGGTTCAATGAAGTTCATATATGTTTGACTAGACTTTTCAATTTCTGTGAGTAATTCATTTGGCAGACCATTCTTTATATAGAGATCTTTAAGATACTTTCTGCATTTTCTAAAAAAAACTTGATCCTTCTTTAACCAAGGCTGCAAGAAATTATGGCCAATTAGCGTTGAATGTTTAAATAAACTCGCCAGTCCAATGTGATCTGGGTGATGATGAGTCAAAATAACCTGCTCTATATCATCTATTTTATAACCTAGAATATGAAGCTGTTGCATTAACTCCCTTTTTCCTTCTTTTGTAAGAGGCCCAGTATCTACTAGAGTAAGAGACTTTCCACAAATTAAATATACATGTACAGGGCCTACTTGGAACGGAGTTGGAATCGTTATTTGATGAATACTTTCTGCACAAACAGTCAATGTATTAACCTCCTTACTTTTAGCAACTAATACTAGTTATTTCAAAAAAAAAAAGAGTACGCCTATATTTCTATAACAACATAATAGACATTCTCTTATCAATTACTAATTATATGCTTGTGTTAAGAAATCATCTGTTTCTAACTTTTCAAAGCCTTCGTGGCTAGTTTTTTTAAGTTCATTTAATTCGCTTGCTAAGCGATCTAACTTCTTCTGCATTTCTTCAATCATTTTTTTCTCTGAAACTGTCATATGATTCCCTCTCCTTTTTTTGTGGTCAAGTGATTGAGCAGTCGCTCACTTTTTATCTATTATTCAACTGCAACTATTTTTTAATGTTAAAAATATTCTAACAATATTATCTGCAGTTGTAAATAGCTTTTTTAAATCTTTTAAACTTTATGGTAACTACTGAGTTATACACAAAGTTATCAACATAACTGTGTATAACTTTGTGTATAATGTGCATAACTTCTATTTTGTTGTGTATAAATTGTTTATTATCTTTCTTATTATTTTCTATTTTATTCGACAAACTCTAACAATATTCTTTTAGTCGAAAAATTGTAACAATTCTATCTTTATTTTTGTATATACTTGTTGATATAATAGTTGTAGCAACAAAATAAATTATAGGTGGGGTTATCATGCGAAGACAATCCACATCATTTGAAGAACTTGTATTAGAAAATAAAAAACAATTATTAAATGACCCCGAGGCATTGGCAGAAATTGAAGATCGAATTGATGAAAGATCTTCGAATAATCAGGAAAAAGATACAAAATAAAAAGAGCGAGATTACCATATTAGGTATCTCGCTCTTTTTATTTTCTAATTATCCCCCATTTATATATTTCTTAAATTGGAAAATTAAACGAATAGAACCAATATAATAACGCACAGTAATAGCATGGAAAAGAAGTTTATACATATAAAACCGTGTGAAAGGAAGTAAATGATGGATAATGTTATGCTTGCGCGAATGATATTTGGTACTTCTATTGCCTTTCATATTATTTTCGCGACATTAGGTGTAGGAATTACATTAATGATTTTAGTTGCCGAAATTATGAGGATTATCCGGAAAGATGAAGATTATGGAACACTCGCAAAACGCTGGACGAAAGGTGTAGCGATTTTGTTAGGGGTAGCCATACCATCTGGTACGATTGTAGCGGTCATGTTAAGTCTTCTTTGGCCGGGCTTTATGGAAATTGTGGGACAAGTTATTGCACTTCCGTTTCAAGTTGAGATTTTTGCCTTCTTCTTAGAAGCTCTCTTTCTTTCTATATATATATATGCAGCAGATCGCCTTTCACCAACTATGAGAATTGTGAGTGTGTTTTTTGTTGCCCTCGGAGCGACTGCATCTGCTGTCTTAATTACAAATGCACATGCATGGATGAATACTCCTAGAGGGTTCGATTTAGTAAATGGCCAAGTCACTAACGTTAACCCACTTGCAGCTGTAAACAACCCTAGCTTCTATGTTACTTCTTTACATGTCGTCGGAAGTGCATATATGACTGGTGCATTTGTACTTGCTTCTGTTGCAGCCTACAAACTATTTCGTGGTGGTCTCACAGAACGTGAAGTAACTTATCATCGCAAAGGATTAACTCTTTCCCTTGCCATTGGTCTTATTATGTCTGTGTATACGATGAACAACGGACACGATACAGCGATTATGCTTCATGAGCACATACCTGTAAAACTGGCTGCAGCAGAAGGCTTATTTGAAACGCAAGCAAACGCCCCACTGGCGATCCTGGGAACACCCGACCCAGAAGCCGGTAGAGTAATTGGTGGGATTGAAATTCCTGGTATGCTTAGCTGGCTTGCTACAGGGTCTACTGATGGAGTAGTACGAGGATTGTATGACTATCCACAGGATGAGTGGCCTCCTTTATTTGTCCATACTTTGTTTAACGTGATGGTTGGAATTGGATCTGCTCTCTTTGGCTTAGCTGTGATCTTTTGGGTGTTGTGGTTTTTTAGAAGAAAAACGAAAAAGCCATATCCTAAATGGCTGCTTGCTGGCTTGGTTGCCTCTGGCCCACTTGCGATGATTGGTATAGAAACAGGGTGGATTTTCAGTTGTACAGGAAGACAACCTTGGACAATTTATGGCATTCAAAGAACTTCGGAGGCAGCTACGAATTCTGGCAACTTAGGAATGCTTTTCTTTCTTTTTGTTTCTCTCTACCTCGTGCTTCTTGTTTTAACTGGACTAGTTATGCACTACTACTTTAACCGAAACCCTGTTTCAAAAGAATTACAAATAATGTCTTAAATTAAAGAGGGGATTTATTATGCAGGATGTTTATATTGCGATCATCATTTTATGGGCATTCCTTTTCATTTATGCCATTGCTGGTTCAATCGATTTTGGAGCCGGCTTTTGGGCAATGTATTATAGGAAAAGAACAGACACAAAAGCCGCTTCCATTGCTAATCGTTATCTATCACCCTCTTGGGAAGTGACAAATGTATTCCTTGTATTACTAGTTGTCGCCTTAGTAAGCTTTTTCCCTGGTGCTGCTGCTACATTAGGAACATTAATGATTGTCCCTTTTTGTTTGGTACTATTTCTTCTCACGATCCGCAGTGCCTTTATGGTTTACTCTTATTCGGTTCAGAAATATACAAATATGCTTGTGATTATATCTGGGGTTACTGGATTACTCATACCAGCCTTACTCATTAGTATTTTGCCAGCTGCAATAGGAGGATTTATCGAGGTGGTAGGCGACAGACAGTACGTGCTTATCGATCAGTTATTTACAAGCCCTACATTTTACACTCACCTTGGATTTGGACTAAGTACAGAGCTATTTTTATCAGCTTTGCTATTAAGTGACTATGCAAAAGAGGCAGGTTCAGAAGAAACGTATCACGTCTATAGACGTAATGCGATTATTCTTGGACCGATCACTCTTTCTTTTGCTGTAGGTGCCATTTTAACACTCATCCCCGAAGCTTTTTGGATGTTTGAAAATATGGCGAATGAATGGCTATTGTTTACATTATCTCTATTAGCATTTTCTATTGGATATAGCGCTCTTTGGTGGCCTACAAAAAAGTTTAAGATAGGTAGACCAAGGGTAGCTGTGCTTTTGATTGCTCTACAGTTTGGTCTGGCTAGCTTTGCTTATGGCTCAGCTCATATGCCCTATTTCTTATATCCTGACGTTACCATTTATGATGCCTTCACAAATGAAGTTATGTTTCGCTTACTCTTAATTGGCTATGGTGTTGGAATGGCCATATTAGTTCCAGTATTCATTTGGTTCTGGCGTCTATTTATGAAGGATAAGAGGTATTTAAAGCAGGATACAACACATTAAAAGCGGCTGTGTCAAAGGTCCGTTCTTTGACCTTTGACACAGCCATTTTATTATTTATCTTTCGTTAATTCCATAAATTCATCTACATCGACTAAAATTAAATCAATAGCCTCTTGCCAAAACTCTGCACTCGTTAGATCGACACCAAGATGCTTCTTTGCTAAATCTTCCACTGTCATACTAGCAGTATCCTTAAGCAAGGCAATATAGTCATCCTCAAAAGACCTCTCAGCTTCAAGAGCTTTTTTATAAATGCCCAAGCTAAATAAAAAGCCAAATGTGTAAGGGAAATTATAAAATGGCACGCCAGTAATATGGAAATGAAGCTTTGATGCCCAGAACGTTGGAGAATACGTAGCTAATTGATTCCCATATGCCTCTTTCTGCGCCTCTTCCATTAATGAATTCAACTCTTCAACTGATAATAACTTTTCCTTACGAGCTTCGTAGAATCTTGTTTCAAATAAAAATCTAGCATGAATATTCATAAAGAAAGCAAGCGAACGTGAGATCTTATTTTCGAGTAATGATAACTTCACATCTTCCGTCTGTGCCTCTTTCACTAACGCATCAGCAATAATCGTTTCGGCAAATGTTGATGCTGTTTCTGCAACATTCATCGCATATCGTTGCGCAAGAGGATCCATGTCTTTTAAGCAGTGACTGTGGTAGGCGTGACCTAACTCATGGGCAAGTGTTGCTACATTTGCCATTGTTCCATCATACGTCATGAAAATACGTGATTGTTTTGATAGTGGAAATGATGTACAAAAACCACCTGGACGTTTTCCTGCACGGTCCTCTGCTTCGATCCAGCCATCGCGAAGGGCACCTTCTGTAAATGAAGCAAGCTTTGGACTAAATGGTTTGAAGTGTCTAATAATTAAATCACATGCTTCTTCATATGAAATCGTCGTATCCCCTTCTACTGAAAGAGGGGCATGAACATCGTGCAGAGCTAATTTGTTAACACCTAGCAACTGTGCCTTTCGTTCTATAAATCTATAAAATTTCGGTTTGTTTTCGGTAATTGTTGACCACATCGCATCAAGCGTTTCTTCTTTCATACGATTTATAGCAAGTGGTTCTTTCAACACGTTGTCCCAGCCGCGCGCTCCGTATAAATTTAAACGGAAACCGGCTAAATGGTTTAACGTTGACGCAAATAAATCAGCTTCTTTTTGCCATGCTTTCTCTGAAGCTTCTGCAGCGCATTCACGTACTAAACGATCGGAACTATTTAGACGATTTTGTAGTTGTCCTGCTGAAAGCAACTTCTCTTTTCCATCCTCTTCAAAAGGAATTTGCATCCTTCCAACCGCAGCGTTATACACATTCCCCCAAGCATGGTATCCGTCCATAGCAAGCTGTGCAGCAAGCTTTTCTTCATTCGGCAATAACTTTTCTTTCACTTGCATGCGGCGTTCTTCAAGATTAAACGTAACCCCTGATAGTGAAGGTCGTGAAATGAAATCACTCCATTGTTCTACAGAAAGTCCTCCTAAAAAGTCTTCAATCATCCCCCAAATGTTTTGTAACTTCGTTGCTTGTTCGGTCATCTTTCCTAGCCAAAGTGTCGCTTCCTTATCTTTGACATCTTGAGCTGTTAAACAACTAACAAATGCACTAGCTTGCCTAGTTCTTTGCATTTGCAACTGAATATTATGTATAGCATTTTCAAGTTGATCTAATGTTACCTCATCACCTATTGATTCAGCTAAATCCGCTAGCAAATGATCCGTTTCTCTTACAAACTGTATAAACTCCTCAGACTTGCTCCCACCTTTAAAAATTGAATCCAAATCCCATACCTCTGGATATCTCATTGCTCCATCCCCCTCCAATATTTCGATTTCCGTAATAACAGTTTATCAGAAAATTAATAAAATTCCATGTGTTATTGTTTAGCTATAATGTTTTTTCAACCAGTTGTTTTGATCTATAATAGAAGTAAGATCAATTGATAAAGGTGTTGAAGATATGAAATTAGACACGACTGATAAACGAATTTTAGAACTTTTAACAGTAAATGGCCGTATGTCTTATGTAGACATCGCTAAAGAACTTGGACTATCTCGAGTAGCCATCCGTGAACGAATAAATCAATTAATGGAGGAAGAAGTGATAGAAAAGTTTAGTGTTGTGATTAATTCTGATAAAGTTGGAAAGAAGGTCTCTGCCTTTTTTGAAGTCGACTGTGAACCTACATCGCTTGTTTCTGTCGCCGAAACTTTAGCAGAAAATCCAAAAGTAGCTAGCTGCTACCAAATGACAGGCCCAAGCACATTACATATGCACGTTCTCGTAGAAGATTTTGATCAACTTGAGCACTTTATCAATGAAGAACTCTATGCACTTAAGGGAATTTCAAGAGTGGAGAGTCATATTTTGTTAAGACGATTTAAAAGTCGGAGTGGCATGAAGCTATAGTTTTCATTAACGCAAAAAAATTCAAGGTGGGCACTTGGACCACCTTGAATTTTCAACTAAGAGCTCGCTCACCAAACTGCTATATGTCCGCCAGTTCTTGATTCTGTGCCACCCATTAACACTCCACTTTTTGGGTCTCATTTTCCCTCTACCAAACTGACCTCCTACTAATTCCATTTTTATGTCATGCCCTCTTCTTGCAAGCTCTTCAGCTATATGCGGAGCTAAATGGCATTGGATGTAAATCTTTTTTCCTTCAGACCACATCCAGCGCGTGGCATCTAGTGCTGCTTGTGGATTTAAACAAAAGTCAATCGTATTTATAGCTACTTGAATTATTTCACTTTTCGTTCAAGTAAGTGAAACGACAAATCGAAACATTACGTATTATTAATATGATAACTGAAGGAGGTAATTCCTATGGGGAAAAGAGGATGTATTAAGTGTGGCCATACAGAAGCGAAAACGAAAGAAATTGCCACAACAGGAACAGGACTTTCGAAAATGTTTGATATTCAACATAATAAGTTTCGGGTAGTGTATTGTACAAATTGTGGATACTCTGAATTTTATAACAGTCAGACATCAACAGCATCCAATGTGATTGACTTTTTCTTTGGAGGGTAAACCAAAAAGAAGCTTAAAAATAGCAATAACTCCACACAAGGCAAGACTCCTATTTAAAAACTACTCACTGAAGGCTTAAAAAAATTGCAACGGTTCCGCTCATTGCATAGAAGTCAATGAAAAAGGAAAAAGCACCCTTTTTCAGCTAAGTAGTACCTATAACGTGGAGAAAATCTAAAATCGCAACCCAAATAACATACGATTTCGTAACATAAATAACTAGGCAAATAACAATACAAACAGCATCAAAAAGCTTGAGAGAATTTAAAACCCTCAAGCTTTTTTTCTTTAATGTAATGTACTTATAAATTTAAAGCTCCCGATTCTAAAAGTTCATTTAACGCTGACGCTAAAGCGAATTTGATAAATAAGCGGAGAAATTCCCCTTAATTAGGAAATAGCACTGAAAATTGTTTAAATACCGTCTCTAGTCTGCAGTCTAACAGAAAAATTTCCGCTTATTGGCTCTCTTCATACCTCATATTTAAGTTGATTTTCCCTATTTTAATATTGGAACAATCCTCCATCGTTAGTTGGAGAATTGAACTTTCACACATAAACATATAAATCCTTAATTTTTACTCGAAACAGATTAAATCACAAAATAACAAGTAAAATAGCTCCCTCTTTTACACGATGACAACAGCCATTGTCAAGATGTCATTCGGGGTGCTATTTTCTATGTTATTATGAGTCACATTTCTATAAAACGTTGATATATCAACAATATAAGGTATGCGAATTCGAATGCTATTTGCAGTGTTTCTCCACGGAAACGGAACTACTTATTTCTCAGCGCCTTCCTTATTTCGCTTCTTGACCTAGGACGCGGTTGACGCGCTTACGTAACATATCCATTCCACTTCCCCCAGCTTGGAAATGTCTAAGCTTGCCTTCAGCATCAAATACATAATATGCAGGTACGTATTTGTTTTCAAAAGCATCGGTTAGCTTATGTTCACTGTCAACAAATGTTGGTTGAATGATATCATGTCCTTGCGCCATAGCTTCTATTACAGACATATCCAAATCCTTTTCAGAACGAGGCATATGTACTGCGATTACATTAAGCTCATCCTCGTATTCATCACGAAATTCGTTGATTTCTGGCATAGCTTCTTTACACAAACCACAACTTACAGACCAGAAATGAATCAGTGTTGCTTTCCCACTCTCAAGCAATTCGTCTTTTGTCACCTCTCCATTTAACCATGCTGTAGCACCTGTTAATTCTGGCATTTCTTCACGTAGTTTCATAAATTCCACTCCAATTCATCTCTATTTTATATATCAAATCTATTAATTATCATTCACATGTTGCGATGGCTCCACTCTCCGTGCGCCTTTTAGAAGAAACCCACTTCTAAAAGGCTTAAAACATTACGGCGGCTCCGCTCATGCTCCAAGTTTTACATAATGAGGAAATTACTCTCACCTAAATAGTGCGAACATATTGCGATGGCTTCACTCGCCGTGCGCTTTTTAGAAGAAACCCACTTCTAAAAGGCTTAAAGCATTACGGCGGATCCGTTTATGCTCCAAGTTTTACATAATGAGGAAATTACTCTCACCTAAATAGTGCGAACATGTTGCGATGGCTTCACTCGCCGTGCGCCTTTTAGAAGAAACCCACTTCTAAAAGGCTTAAAACATTACGGCGGCTCCGCTCATCGCTTAGATCGTATACATAAAGGTAAAAACACACCTTTATGTATACGATCTATAGTGTTTTTTGTCCTGGCTTCCAGTTAGCTGGGCAAAGACCACCCGTTTGCAACGCTTGTAGAACTCTTAATGTCTCATCTACATCGCGACCAATGTTGTTATGGTTAACAACGGAGTACATCAATTCACCTGCTGGACTAATGATAAATAAGCCACGAAGAGCTACTCCTTCCTCTTCAACTAATACACCATACTCACGAGATACAACATGATTTGTATCTGCAGCTAATGGATAAGCTAACTCTCCAAGTCCATTCTCATCTCTTGCAGTATTAATCCACGCCTTATGTGTATGAATTGTGTCTGTTGAGACACCAATAACTTCCGCATCTAAATCCTCAAACTCATCAAAACGATCACTTAAGGAAGTAATTTCAGTCGGACATACAAATGTGAAATCCATTGGATAAAAGAAAAGAACTGTCCATTTATCATTTTTCATGTTTTCTTCTAAACTTACCTTTGAAAATTCTTTATTAGGCATTACTGCATTCATTTCAAATCGAGGTGCTTGTTTAGCCACCATTCTTCTGTCTGTCATCTATAACAACTCCTTTTTTATAATAATTATCAACTAATTACGTTTATCATTGTATCCAAACTATCTTACTATGTCAACAATAAACGATAATAATTTTAAAGAAAGAATAATCATTAACAACACGAACA
>NZ_JAKRYL010000028.1 GCF_023555415.1 Halalkalibacter alkaliphilus
ATATGCATAACAGAATGCTCAAGGAGCTGAAGAGCTCTGTTTAGGAGGAGCGATATCTTCCTGGAGTAGTTCGTGATTACTAAGCGAGTAACTTCTTGAAAGATCTCGTCCCTTAATGTCGTTTCGACAGAGAGATAGAGAATTTGGAGAGCAAATTTTTCACTTCGGACACTCTATCCAGGTAGTTGAACAATATTAACCATAAATTATATCTTCAAATTGGAGACTCCAGGTAAGAGGAAGTCTAAAAACATATTAGTAAATCAATCTAGTTTTCTTCCTATACATATTGCTGTTTTCCTGGTTATCGTTTACTATAGTTTGGTTGACTACATAGGAGGGCATTATGAATCTACAATCAGTAATTGCATCAGTTAGTGTTATGGCTATCATAATGATTATTGGATTTTTACTTGAGCGTAAAACAAAATCGGCCATTGAAGCTAAGCAACTAATTATTCAAATATTAGTTATTTTGGCTGTGCCAAGCGTGATATTAAATGCAATTTTTCAAACGGAGATAACAGATAAGGTTCTTTCTCAAATGGGTTTGATCTTTTTATTTTCTGTAACTATTAATTGTCTAGGTATTCTAATAGGGTTAGTAGTTGCTAAAATTGTTGGATTTACTTCATTAAAAGCAAGGCAGATTGCTGTCTTAGCTGGGTTAGGAAATACAGGCTTTATTGGCATCCCACTATGCGCAAGTATATTTGGACCAATGGGGGGATTGCTAGCTTCAATTTTTGATGCCGGAATGAGCTTGACTGCTTTCACGGTCGCTGTTTTATTATTACAAGAAAAAATGAAGTTTTCTTTAGCTAACTTTAAACCATTATTAAATCCACCTGTTATCGCTATTTCCTTTGGATTGCTTTTTGCGATTAGTGGGTTCGAAGCACCGAGTTTAATCAAACAGGTTTCAGCTACTTTAGCTGGAATAGCTGCACCATTGGCGATGTTATACGTAGGTCTTTTAATTCCATCTATTTTTCAAAAAAATAAAGATGTTGAGAAGTTACAGATAAAAAATGTTGCTCTACCTATTTTTCTAAAACTTCTATTGATGCCTGTTGTAACATTACTCATAATGAAAGGTATACCAATTGATTCTTTTATGAAAGAGTTAATTATTATCCAATCTGCGATGCCTACATTAACACTCGCAACGGTCTTATTTGTGCGTTATTCAAATGGCGATCGTTCTGGCTTGATTACTGTTGTGACATCTACAGCTCTTTCATTGCTAACCATTCCTGTCATAGCTTTCTTGATACAAAAGTTCTTGTAATTCCTGATCCGATTCAAACATAATTGATTTAAGGCTAAAGAATCGCACTGATATGCGATTCTTTTTAAATTTACCGTAAAATTGGAGTTTAACTTACTTTTCTAGCTGATTTATCCTTGCGCTCGATCGTTGTATTTTAAATTGAAGTCTTGGCAATTTAAGCTGTTTATTTACAATTAGAATTCCTACTATGACCAACATGAGTGATAAAAAACGATAGGAGCAACAGCAGACGATAGTTAGTTGAGCCCTTTTTTATTTCTATAGCTAGAAGCAATAGATTGTTATGGTTCAATTGAATACACTATAGTAGAGAGTCAAAAAAATGACCAATATGTCTAGAAAGAAAGGTGATTACAATTTTTGCTTATCGTGAGTGGCTGAAGAAGAATAAAGAACAATTCATAGAAACGTATCAACATCTCCACTCAATTGCAGAAATTAGTTGGGAAGAAAAAATGACAACTGAATTTATATGCCAGCAATTAAAGGAATTAGGAATCCCGTTCTCAACTTTTTCTGATCATACGGGAGTTGTGGCTACATGGACAGGCGATGAAGGTGGACCTGTAGTTGGAATAAGAGCAGATATTGATGCCTTATGGCAAAATGTAGATGGAACCTGGAAGGCTAATCATTCTTGTGGGCATGATGCTCATTCAACAATGGTGCTTTATGCAATCAAAATGTTAAAAGAACTTGGGTTTAGTCCTCCCGGAACAATTAAGATTATTTTTCAACCAGCTGAGGAAACAGGAAAAGGGGCTAAGGCATTAATTGAAAAAGGTGTCGTCGATGACATTACTTATCTTATTGGAATTCATGTTAGACCCATTCAAGAATTACGTGTAAGACAAGCGTCACCAGCGATTTATCACGGGGCTACGATGGTGTTTAAAGGAAAAGTAAAAGGAATACAATCACATGCGGCTAGACCGCACCTTGGAATTAATGTACTCGATTCGGTTGCAGCTATAATATACGCAATTAATTCCATTAAACTAGATCCGACAATCTCTAGTTCAGCTAAAGTTACAATGGTTCAGACAGAAGGAAAGAACATGAATATTATCCCTGATGAGGCGCTATTTGGTATTGATTTACGCGCCGAGACGAATGAAGCTATGAATGTGTTAGCTGAGAAAGTAAAGAAGGCTGTTAGTGCTGCTGCTAGTATTAATGGATCTGAGGTAGAACTGGAAACCATAGCATCTACTGTTGCGGCTGTTCCTAATCGTTTTATGGAAGATGTAGTAGCTGAGGCGATTGAAGAAGGGCTGGGGTGTGATGGTGTGACTTTGCCACTAGTGACACCAGGTGGAGAAGATTTTCACTTTTATGCAGTTTGTAGGCCTATACAGGCAACAATGGTTGGTCTTGGAGCAAATTTAGAACCAGGACTTCATCATCCTAAGATGTCGTTTGACTTATCAGCTTTAGAAGATGGGGTCGTTATCTTAGCAAAATCAATAGAAAAAGTCTTTGAGAAAGTCCGTTCGTAAATAACATACGAAAAAGAGCGTCATCAAAATGACGCTCTTTTCTAGAAAGGAGAGGAAAATGAATCAGCGTGATGCTTGTCTAGGTGATGCGAGCAAAACAACACCAAACCAATGCTGATCGAAAAAGCTTGCCTCATTGCTGAGGTTAGTACATCATATGTAAGCATGAGAGAAAAGGAATAAATATATGCGGAACTGTAGAAAGAACAAACGAATGTACTAATGCATTTGTGTAGGAGGAAAAACGAACTATGGAACATAGACGAAGACTTCGCGATATAGGAATCAAGATTGGTAGGTTTGAGACAGGTAATTTAAACTCAATAACGGACATTGAAGGTGTCAAAGTGGGCCATAAGACCATTATAGAAGACTTACATAACGGAAACTCAATAAGGACGGGTGTGACAGCCATATTGCCTCATTCGGACAATTTATTTAAAGAAAAAGTGATCGGTAGTTCCTATGTGATTAATGGCTTCGGAAAAACAACAGGGACGATACAGATTGAAGAATTAGGAGTAATTGAAAGTCCCATTATGCTTACAAATACCCTTTCTGTCCCTGCTGTAACAGAGGGAACAATTCGTTATTTATTAGACCATAATGATGATATTGGTAGTGTTACAGGAACCGTAAATGTTGTTGTCGGGGAATGTAATGATGGTTTTCTAAACGACATCCGTGGGATGCATGTGAGACCTAAGCATGCTATAGAAGCAATTATATCTGCAAGTAAGGGGGTGGTTGAAGGCTCTGTTGGCGCTGGAACGGGCATGTCTTGTCTTGGTTTTAAAGGGGGAATTGGAACAAGCTCGAGAGTGATAACTGTTGACGGAACAAAATATACCCTTGGCGTACTTGTTTTAAGTAATTATGGGAAAAAAGAGGATATTCTTATGCCAGAGTCTAATAAACGTGTATATAAGAGTTCTGAAGGAGTAGACCTTCCCGACGGATCCATTATGATCATCATTGGCACAGACGCTCCTTTTAATGAGCGCCAATTACAGCGGATTTCAAAAAGAGCTGCTTTCGGTCTTTCAAGAACAGGGTCTTCTGCTGCTCATGGAAGTGGGGATATTGTTATTTCCTTTTCAACGGCTCATCGAATACGGCACTACCCTAGTAAACTTAGGCAAACATACTCGTTTTTTGTAGAGGATGGTCCAATTATTTCTGATTTTTTCGAGATGGCTGTTGAGGCTGTTGAAGAGGCGATTTGGAATTCATTGTGTAAGGCAACGACGATAGTTGGTCAGAAAGGAAATAGACGAGATGAATTTCCTTATCATTTATTTAAATGAAGAAAGGGTGGAATGAAAAATGCGGTTTGTGACGTACGAAGCAGATGGTAACAAGTTATTTGGAGTGAAATTAGAAGATACAGTTTTTGATTTATATGAACTTTCAAAGGAGTTCCATAATGGAGTTGCTCCTGACTTCTTGAAGGATATGAAATCATTCATTCAAGCTGGGACTGATGCTTTCCATTATGTAACGGAGTTAGTAACTAAACTTGAAGAAGATGGTAATATGAATGCTCGCTTTTTAAGAAAAATAGAAGATATAAAATTGCTCCCCCCAATTGAGAACCCAGGGAAAGTTGTTTGTGTTGGTAACAATTATATGGATCATTGTCGTGAGCAAAATGTCGATCCTCCGAAACAACCACTTATATTTTCAAAATGGCCGACATGTATTATTGCAACTGGTGAGGAAATTGAATTACCAGAAGAATCAAAGCAAGTGGACTTTGAAGCAGAACTAGCTGTTGTAATCGGTAAAGGTGGCAAACATATATCTGAAGAAGAGGCAGAAGACTACATATTTGGCTATACGATTATGAATGATGTGAGTGCTAGAGATGTTCAATTTGGTGATGGACAGTGGGTAAGAGGAAAATCTTTTGATACTTTTGCTCCGCTGGGCCCTGTTCTTGTTAGCAAAGATGAGATAGCAAATCCTCAAGAATTACATATTAAGCTAGATGTGAATGGGCAAGTGTTGCAAGATTCGAATACAAAGCATATGATCTTTTCCATTCCCTACATCATTTCGTATTTATCAAAAGGTTTCACGTTTGAACCTGGTGATATAATTGCGACAGGAACACCTCATGGGGTAGGAGTGTTTCGAAATCCTCAGGTTTTCTTAAAGGGTGGAGATGTGTGCACAATTGAGATTGATCAAATTGGTACGCTCCAAAATAAAGTGACAGAATAAGGATTGTAAGCTCTGACGGTTAACATAATGCTATAAAAAAGGAGGGAAAGATGACCAGTTCATCTTTCCCTCCTTTTAAATCGACTGTTTGTTTTGGTAGCTCGTAACTGCTGCATTTTTTTAGCAATGCTTTGCTTTGATTTTGCTGTTTGTTCATGATCAATTTTAATGTCTTGGACTGTACTACCATCTAAATTAATTGTAAACCAAGTTCCTTCATTACTTGCTTTGGGCAATTGAGCAAGGTCAATGATAAATTCTTCACCTATACTTTCCACTAAAATCACTGCTTTCTGTCCATCAACAATACGATCTAACACACCTTTTACCATTTTTTATCCTCCCATACATGCTAGATTCTCTGTTTTAATTTCAGTTATTCTAGCTGGACCAATCCCGTTTATTCTTGCTAAATCTGAAATGTCTTCAAACGGCCGCAAGTCAATTAATTGAGAAGCTCGTTCCGTGCCAATATGGATAATATCTTCTAATTCAGATGCAGATGCACTGTTAATATCGATGCAATTTGATTCGCTGGCTATTTCTGTATCCTTTAGTGATTCGGTTGATTCAGAAAAGGAGTCCACTGATTGTTCGGTTTCATCGGTTGTTACGTTATAGTTTTTACCATCAGTTGAGACGATAATCGTTCCATGAACAAAGGTGGTGTATAAATCAATTTTGGCATTTTCAACTCTTGAGACGACCTCATCGTGAGGATGTCCATACTGATTGTCTATCCCTGCTGAAATAATGGCTACTTCAGGATTCACTGCCTCTAAGAACGCAGGAGTCGTTGATGTACTAGAACCGTGATGCCCAAGTTGTAGAACGGTAGAATCTAACTGATGGCCTCGATCAATCATAGCTTGCTCTGTTTGTTCCTCAGCGTCTCCGGTAAAAAGAAAGGAAACTTCACCATACGTTGCACGAAGAGAAATGGATCCTTCATGTATATCACCTGTTAATTGATCAGGGTTAATGACTTCAATAGCAAGTGGACCAATGTCATACACTTCACCAGCTCGTGGCTCGTGATAATCAACACCACTCTCAATAACGGCATTAAGTACTCTTTCAAAGGTTTGTGAGGTCGTTTCATCTCCAGACATCCAAACCTCTGTCACGTCAAATAGGTCTAGTATTTGATCCATTTGTCCTATGTGATCAGCATGAGGATGAGTACCTATTAAAATATCAATATGTGAGATTTCTTCTTTTTGCAAATAGGAAACGACATCACCCGAATTCCAATTCCCAGCATCAATTAAAATATAGTAGGATTCGGTTTCGTCTGAAAACTCAAGTAGCGTTGCATCGGCTTGACCAACATTTATATAATGAACAAGCAATTCGTTATTGAACTGGGCTTCTTCATTATTGATTGAACTTACCTCAGGTGCGGTATTAACTGTGCTTTGTTCCGTTGATGGTTGGGTTCCACAAGCAGTTACAAGTAATACAGTAATAAAACATAAAATGAATAATATCTTTCTCGGCATACGAAACCTCCTAGATGACTGACTCTTTCGCCCTTCTAAGTATATCGAACATTTCCTTATTATGCACTATCTCAGGCCGGTATTTTCCCGAGGGCACTGAAAAAAGCTGGTTTGTACCTTTTTCAATGCCCTCCATTTTCCCAGTAAATGAGATTAGATTCCTGCTATAAAGAATAACATTTGTCTTGTTGGATAAAGTAGGAATAATGCAAAAGGTAAGGAGTTTTACATTATGAGCGAACATAAACCATTGAAGGATAAAGTTGCTATTGTTACAGGTGGATCTTCAGGAATCGGAAGAGCAAGTGCCATTCAACTATCGAAAATGGGGGCGAAGATTGCGCTGGTTGACCTAAAGGAAAGGAATGCTAGAAAAGTGAAGGAGGAAATAGAGAGCTTTGGTGGGGAAGCCATTGTTACAGATACAGATGTCTCTGATGTATTGAGGATGGAAGAGAGTTATAATCAAGTTTTAAAGAAATGGGGACGATTAGATATCGTCTTTTCTAATGCTGGAATTAATGGAAAAGTAGAACCTATTGAAGATTTAAGTGCTGAAGATTGGGACCAAACGTTAACGACCAATTTAAAGAGTACGTTTCTCTCTGTTAAACTGGCTATTCCTTATATGAAAGAAAATGGTGGCAGTGTGATTATTACTAGTTCAATTAACGGAACGCGAACATTTAAAAATTTTGGAATGTCTGCTTACAGTACATCAAAAGCGGGACAAGTAGCATTTGGGAAAATGGCAGCATTGGAGTTAGCTAAGTATCGGATTCGTGTCAACATCATTTGTCCAGGTGCAATTGAGACAAATATTGGAAAAAATACATTTCCAGATAATGAAGAATTAAAAAAGATTAAAATTCCTATCGAATACCCTGAAGGTTCGCAACCATTGGAACATCACGCTGGGAAACCAGAACAGGTAGCGGACTTAGTCTATTTCTTAGCTTCTGATGCGTCTAGCCATATTACTGGAAGTCAAATTTTCATTGATGGAGCAGAATCTTTATTGTAAATGGTATATGTAAAATAGAATCATCGATTGAAATTTTCGGTGGTTCTTTTTGTTATTCATTTTTTCTATCAGACTATAATGATGTATAATGATGATAGATTAAACAGTAAGGAGTTTTACAAAAGATGATTGATTTACGAAGCGATACAGTAACAAAACCAACAGAAGCTATGAGAAAAGCGATGTACGAAGCAGAAGTTGGTGATGATGTATATAGGGAAGATCCAACAATAAGTAAACTAGAAGAGTTAGCCGCTGACTTGTTAGGGAAAGAGGATGCTTTGTTTGTCACAAGTGGAACCCAAGGAAATCAGATTTCAGTGCTGACTCATTGCGTTTCTGGGAACGAGGTGTTACTAGAAAAAGATTCTCATATTTTTTATTATGAAGGTGGGGCTATTTCTGCGTTTGCAGGAGTTCAAACAAGAACGCTTTCTAGTGATAAAGGGGCAATGGACCCTACGGATATTCAAGCTGCTATTCGAGGAAATGATATACATGAGCCAGAAACAGGCTTAATCTGTTTAGAGAATACACATAATCGTTGGGGGGGAGCGATTGTACCTTTAGCAAATATGAAAGCTATTTTTGAAGTGGCTTCACATGCCTATGTTCCAATTCATCTTGATGGAGCACGTCTCTTTAATGCGGCAGTAGCAGAACGTAAATCGGTTAGAGAATTTACGCAGTATACAAATACGGTTCAAATTTGTTTATCAAAAGGCCTTGGAGCGCCAGTTGGTTCAATCATTGCAGGAAGCAATGAGTTTATTGGAAGGGCAAGAAAATGGAGAAAACGATTAGGAGGAGGTCTCCGCCAAGCAGGGGTATTAGCTGCTCCAGGCATCATTGCATTAACAGAAATGGTTGATCGTTTGGCAATCGACAACGAGAATGCCAAACATTTAGGAGAAGGCATAAAAAACATACCAGGATTATCAGTTGCAAATTCTGTTGATACAAATATTGTTTTAGTTGATACATCAGAAAAAGGAATTCCTTCGAAAACATATGTAGAAAAATTGAAGGAGGCAGGAGTGTTAGCTGTTTCCTTTGGGCCGACAACGGTTAGAATGACTACACATTATGATGTAACAAAAGAGCAGATCGACGAAGCATTAGGAACGATACAAAAGATTTAGAAGAGACCACTGAAACAGGTAACAGGTTCAGTTTTGGGAGAGAAGATAGCGTACCAATTTGCAATTTGGTACGCTTGTTTTCGTTTGATATATTAACGAACTAAAATCAGCAGAGTTTTTAGCATAGCTTTTAGCGAGAGTTCATAAATTTTGGGGATTAATGTTAAAATGAGTGTAAGAAAGGCGTATTCAATATAGTATTATATTAGGAAAGATTATTTAATTGGGGGACAGATGAAAAAAATAATAAAAAAAGGTAGTATTGTAATCATATTAGTGATTACTATATGCTATTTATTAAACGAATTATCTCAATCAAGAACGTTTCAATTCTTTGGGGGTTTGGTTAATAGTGTAGAAACAAATGAAAAAGTAGTAGCCTTAACCTTTGATGATGGTCCTGGGATAAATACACATGAAATATTAGATATTCTAAGAGAACATGATGTAAAAGGTACTTTCTACTTAACAGGATTTGAAATTGAAAAATCTTTTGATTATGGGGTTAAAATCGTGCAAGAAGGACACGAAATTGGAAATCACTCCTATTCACATCAAAGAATGATTTTTAAATCTCTATCTTTTATTAAAGATGAAATAAATAAAACTGATGAGTTAATACGCCAAATCGGTTATGAAGGAGAAATTACGTTTCGTCCTCCTTTTGGACGAAGGTTGGTGTTGTTGCCATATTATTTATCCAAGCAAGATACGAATACGATTTATATGAATATAGAGCCTGATTCTTATCCAGAAATTGCTGTTGATTCAGATAAAATTGTAAATCATGTTGTAGAGAATATAAAACCTGGTTCAATCATTTTATTGCATGTTATGTATGAAAGTAGAAGAGAATCACTCAATTCAGTAGAAGGTATAATTACTTCGTTAAAAGAGGAAGGGTATACATTTGTAACAATTTCGGAGCTATTAGAATATGGAAATCAAGAATGATATTGTATAAGTCAACTAATAGATGCTTTAAAGAAAATATCAGTAAAAAAACACACAGGTAATTCAATCATAACGGGTTCGGTTGAAAGGGAGAAACTGCAATTCAACATGACAAATAAGCTATAAATTAACATAGGCTTTAGTGGAAAAACCAACAATACAAATATCAAAACAAAAGGATCAGATTTTAGAATCTGATCCTTTTTGGTCTAAAAACCTAACCTTGTTAGACTAACGCTCCCGGTAGTTTAACAAACCAGAGTAAAATGTCTTTTACAAAAGTTCCATAATGTACTGTTCAACAATCAATGTTTAATTTTTTAACTAATTTTAGAATAATGCCGATCGCTTAAGAAGATTGAATTCTTCAATTTTCCTTATATTTGTTATGGTTCTCCTAACGTTACCTAACTGAGGTTCTCTTTGATTTATAAGATACTAAATCAAAGCACCCATCTCACCTCCATTAAATAAGAAAGCTGTAAATAATTGGCTATAGTAAAATAAGCGGAGATTTTCCGATTAAATGCAGAATAGAGGTCATTCCGGGGAGATATAAGGGGAGGTTTTCCGATTAAGTAAAGAAAATTTCACATTTTCAGTTTTTTTGAGTCAATAGCCGGAATCTCTCCGTCTATTTAAGCTATTTTAAGTGCTAACTATTAAGAGAAATTTCTCCGTTTATTTATCAAATCGGGTGCTTAACCTGATCCCCAAGCTGATAAGAGCGGACCCTTACGACCACAGATGAGGGAATCAGCATCTTTTTCTTGACTAGATTTAATAAAATATCTACTTCAACTAACGCCCCGTTTGTTGAAGAACCATTCACGTATATAAATAGATTCTTCACTTCTCGTCTTTTAACATTTGATTAAAAAATTCTTTTGCTTCTAAACATTGATATAACAACGAAAAATGGAGATGCGAATTAGCGTGCTAATTACATCTCCAAAAGCTATGTGATTTACTGTTTTCTCCCTCTAAAGCGAACCCGTTAAATTCAATCATCTGTGTGTTTTTTATGCTAATTAAAGTGCTAACTTGTGTAGGATTAAAATGTTAAATATACGCTATTTCTTCTTGTGAATTCACTTTTCCCTCCCCAAACTGAACCTGTTATGAAAAAGTACTGCTTTCACCTTTTTTTAGCGGTCATTAAACTAACCTTTTCTGTGCATTGTGTTACATTTTTATTTACAACATTCCGATGAGGGGGGTTGTCCTGCTTCGACATGAAAGCGGAGTTCGTTCTCTGTAAATAAAGATCTGCCATGAGAGTGTTCATCCATATCTATTTTCTCCTTATTCATAAAAACCTTCCCTTCATCCCAATTTATTTCCGTAATCCATGAAGTTGAAAGTGGAGCAAATTGTTTAGAAAGTAACCCACCCATTTCAATTTCGAGTAAGTTGATGGTCCGTGTTTTATAATCAACGATGAGATCAGAAACAACTCCGACCTTGTCATTTTGAGCGTAGGCATCAAAACCTTTTAGGGTCTTTAAACTTCTTAACTTAGTAGATAGAACCTTGTTTTTGCTCGCTAAAGGAACTCCATCTTTCATTTCTACCCCTATTCCTGTTATAGGAGTACCACTTAGATCTCCTCCGTTTAGAGAAGAAATGCCATAGTCTTTCCCGCTTTCGTTCCAACCGTAATAGGTAGATAAATTATTCTCGAATGCAAAAGAGATCGGTGAATGTTTGTTTGGTTTTGGACTATTTTTTATTTGTTCTTTCGTAACATTTAGATTAATGATTCGTTCTTCCATATTTATGTTTGCAATTGCAGCCGGATTTAACAGCACTTTCCCTCCCGAAAACCATCTTCTCGTTTCAAAAATGATATAGCGAATGGAGAAATGGAGAGGGTCGAAATAAATATCGTCAATGGATCCTAGGTCGCCATCTTTTGTGATGAGTGTAAAAGTAGTGAGGTTATTAGACTTGAGATACATTGGAATCTCTCCTTTTAAGAAGTTGTTTACTTATTCCCAAGAAAGAAGATTTTTAAACACTGAAAAATTCAAAGTATGTTAAAGAATTTTAAAAATACATATATATAAAGCTTGAAAATAGAGAGGCGGGATCATTTCATGTATAGGAATTCCTACAATGCTCCGATGTCTTATGGACAAGAAAGAAATGTCAATCATCAACAACCACTCCTTAAAGTAATTGGAGAAGGGAGTATAACAGCCGCTCCTGACCGAGTTCAGATTTTGTTGGGAGCCATTACGGAAGAGGCGACAGTTCAACGTGCACAACAGGAAAATACCGCTATCATCTCAGCTGTTATCGAGGCAATCACTGGGTTAGGAGTGCCGCAGGAGGCCATTCAAACATCAACGTATCGAATTGATCCACAATATGATTTCATAGAAGGCGAACAGGTTTTTCGGGGATATCGGGTTGCGCACATACTTCAAATTACATTAGATCAAGTTGAGCAGTCAGGGACGATCATTGACGCGGCTGTACAACAAGGAGCCAATACAGTTCCGTCTATCACCTTTACTTTTCAGGATCCATCCACCTTCTATCAAGAAGCACTTGTCGAAGCGATAGAAAATGCCAACCAAAAAGCAACAGTTATAAGCAATACAATAGGGGTTTCACTGAACCCAATTCCATTACGAGTTACTGAAATTAATAAGCAAGCTGCAGTTCCTTATCCAACCGTTTTGTCAGCTCAAGCTGCTGTAACTCCGATACAAGAGGGAGAGTTGACGATAACAGCTGCAGTCGAAGTAGAGTTTACGTACTTTCCTAGATGAAGTGAGATTGAAAAATTAAAGGTTGTCAATCAATGGGAACTACTGGTATCTTTATAATCAGACTAAAAAGATACCAGTGGGTGATGTTTTGTGAATCAACTTAGAGTATGGGTGTTACTAATATTAGCTACATTATTTTGGGCTGGTAACTATGTGTTTGGGAAGTATGTTGTTGCTGAGCTCACGCCCGTGTGGATTACATTTTCTAGATGGGTACTATCGTTATGTATTTTATTGCCGATCGCTATTTTCGTAGAGAAGCCAAACTGGAAGAAAGTCAGGGAGTCATGGATCGCCCTATTGCTTTTAGGACTTCTTGGAATTATAGGATATAATATTATTTTATACACAGCATTAGGTTATACATCTCCAACCAATGCGGCATTAATTAGTGCCGTTAATCCAGGATTCATCGTCTTGTTTTCTGTTTTCATGTTAAAAGAATCATTGTCGAAAATTCAAGTCGTTGGCTTATTTATTTCATTGATTGGTGCACTGATTATTATTACGCAAGGAAACTTGTTAGGGATCTTTCAAATGGAGTACAACCGTGGGGACTTATTGATGATTGGAGCCGTTATCGTATGGACATTTTATTCGATAATTGGGAAACGAATATCCGTTCCACCTATTACAGCTACGGCTGTGTCTGCTCTTTTAGCAATGTTGGTTCTTGCGCCATTTGCTTTTTGGGAGGGACTTGAATTAACTAAAGTAAGTTCGATTTCAATCTACGGAATTCTCTATATGTTCATCTTTTCTTCTGTCTGTTCCTTTGTATTTTGGAATATGTCTGTACGAAAAATTGGAGCCAGTCAGGCTGGAATCTTTTTGAATCTTATTCCTGTTTTTACAGCACTGATTAGTTTGGCATTAGGGGAATCTATTTTAGCTGAACAAATACTTGGCGGCTTGCTAGTCTTTATTGGTGTCTATTTAACATCTGGGATGCTTGGGAATCGTGCTGCTCATATCAAAAAGAAAAATGAATACTCTAAGGGCGCGTAACTGCAACAACAGTTACAAGCATAGTAGCTAAAATTATACATTGTCGTTACTAGAATCGTAAAAGAAAAAAGCATTCTACAAATCATTGTAGGAATGCTTTTTTTGTTTGTTCTTAGTAGATCTTCTCGAAATAAATAATGAAAAATTGACATATAAAAACGAGTTTCTTCTAGTTTTGTCATGTGCTTGATTGTGTAGTTCATTTCATAGTAGTCTTTTCATAAACTGATATGTTAGAGGAGATGACTTACTATGAATCGAATTCTTATTTCCATCTTAGGTGTAATCGTAGTAGGGGTAAGTTTATATTACATAGCTTTTAGTAATGGAGATGAAGGTGCAACAGCAGAACTTGAAGTAGAAGAGCTTGACCTAGAGGAGAATAGCGAAGAGACTGCGAAATCGACTAAGGTTGAACTATTGAATGAAGAAGAGTTAGATTCGATCGTCGAACAACCAGTTGCATATCAAGAAAATCAGGAAAAGACTGTAAAAGAAATCATCGCGAAACAACACCATTATTTAAATAAATTGGCCGGATGGGGAAATGCAGACACTCTTGATTACGAAGCGTTACAAAATGATCAAGAGTGGCAGAAGCTTAAAAAAGATATCGAATGGTTGCAAGAAAGTGGATTTGCTGAATCAGTTGTTTTAATCGACATGGACAATGCAAAAGAATTTATGCATGTAGCAAGTTCAGGTGATAGCAAATCATTGCTTTACTTACATCGTATTTTTCATGATTTAGATGCAGAAATCAACGATCAAGAGGTAGATAAAATTTGGAATGTTACACATGCTTTTGGGAATCAATCAGAACAAGATCAGTTACTTTCATACTTATCTAATGAGCGAAACGAGTAACGCTCTAATCCTTTTAAAAGCCATTTTTGGCTAGAAACAATTCCCTTAATGCTTTATGCTAGAATGGATCTTAATGAGAGCTAATTGTTTAGTGACTTATCAAGGGCTTTCGATTAATAGAATGATATCATATTATAATGATTTGAAGTAATAACCATGATGGTTATGATAACTATGGAGGAACGTAATATGAGTTTACAATTTTATAATGGTACGAATTTTTGGAAGTCGCCATCGGGGTACAAGCCAGGTGAGCAAGTGACCAATGCTCAAGTTGCTGAAGTTGAGCAGCTGTTAGGGATTTCGTTACCAAGGAAATATGTAGAGTTGATGCAAGAGCAAAATGGAGGAGAGTTAGCATACCGCTATGTGCTCTTTGAAGATGGTGATGCGGCGGTTGTTCCGTATTTTCATGAGTTGGAAATGGATCGCGGCGTCGGATTATCATTAATCTTCGTTGAAGAATGCGGCTTGCCTGATCATTTAGTTTTATTAACTGGAGATTTTCATTCATGGATCGCACTAGATTACCGGAATGGAAGGTCAGAGCCTGCGGTGTTGTATATAACGGAAGATGAGTCAGGGAATGGGTTGTGGCAAGAACATATTATTGCTGAGAATTTTGATCAATTTCTAGGTCGACTTTTTCAAAAATAAAACAGCTCGTACGTCAAAAATCACCTTTTCTACTCTATGTAGGGAAGGTGATTTTTGATTAGACGCTAACCTATTTTTCAGGAAGTCATTAAAAAGTAAAACTAGAGATCGCTGAAAAATCGGTAGAGTTTTCAGCTTTTTTTAGCCTTTAACAATTTACGACACCTTTTTTAAGTGAATGCCATTATACTATTAAAAGAGTCACTATCTAAGTCGTTTCTACAAAAAAGTAGAATAATACACAATTTTATCTTGATTTTTGGTAATATAGTAAATGGAGATAATCTGTCAGTGGCATTCTTAATTTACTAGACATCTTAAGATATTAATAAGTAAGGGGTTTTGAATTTGTTAAAACGAACATATGACATCAAGAATGGAGAATTAAAGCAGGCTATCGAAAAGAGTGGATTAGAACTACGTGAGTTTGCGACGATGAGCCTTGAAAAAATGAATGTGAAGTCTAAAAAGAAGCGTATTCGACAAAAAGCATTAAAGAGAGCGTTCACTCAAAATGAAGTTGCGAAAGAAATCTTATTGATGGTGCAAGGAGGTCAGAAAGAAAGTAAGCAAGAAGAACAAGCCGTTCAGTCTGTAGTAAAAACTGAGTCTCATGTATCCGTACGTGGTCTTCCGGTAACATTTCTTTTGAAACTAGGAAAAAAATACTTAAAAGATGAAGATGTTGTTAGGTTCTACTATAATGCAGAAAAAGAAGAGTTCTATAAGAACAAGAAATTATTGGAGCAAGTAATTGAAAACAGTTCGACTAACCTCGATTCAAATGAATTATCTGCTTATCAAAGTGACGTAAAGGCAGAACTAGAAAAAAGAGCGAAAAAATAAAGCTGTAGCGGGAGTGGACAAGTATCACTCTCGTTTTTTCTATAAAATGGTAATGTATTCTTGTATTCTTTAAGGGAACTATTTACAATAATTACATATGAGATTACAAAGGAGTGTAATGATTTTGGCGAATGTAACTGTAAATTTTATTGAATGCAAAGACAAAAAGCCTAAGCCAAATGCAGATAAGATTGCTTTTGGCAAGCATTTTTCTGATCATATGTTTGTCATGGATTATCAAGCTGATAAAGGATGGTTCGATCCAAGAATCGTCCCATATGAACCGATCACATTAGATCCGGCGGCTATGATCTTTCATTATGGACAAACCGTTTTTGAGGGGTTAAAAGCGTACCGTACACCTCGGGATCGGATTCTTTTGTTTCGCCCTGAGAAAAATTTTAGAAGATTAAATTTATCAAGTGATCGATTAAGTATTCCAGCAATAGATGAAGAGTTAGCCCTAAATTGTTTAAAACAGCTACTTAAAGTAGAAAAAGAGTGGGTACCAAAGGCAGAAGGGAATTCATTATACATTCGTCCATTTATTATTGCGACAGAACCGAATTTAAGTCTTGCACCTTCACAAACGTATCAATTCATTATCATTTTATCTCCTGTTGGTTCTTATTACAAAGAGGGGATTCAGCCTGTTCGGATTTATGTCGAAGATGAATATACGAGGGCAGTTCGTGGTGGAACAGGGACGGCGAAGACAGCTGGAAACTATGCTGCTGCTTATAAGGCTCAAGAACGAGCGACAAAAGAGGGATATTCTCAAGTTCTTTGGTTAGATGGAGTTGAAAAGAAGTATATCGAAGAAGTTGGTAGTATGAATGTGTTTTTCAAGGTGAATGGTGAAATCATCACACCAGAGCTAAATGGAAGCATTCTTGAAGGGATTACGCGAATGTCGATCATTGAGGTATTAAAAGATTGGGGAATTCCTATAACAGAAAGAAAGCTTTCGTTAGAAGAACTATATGAAGCATACGAGCAAGGTCAATTAGAAGAGGCATTTGGGACAGGTACGGCAGCAGTTATTTCTCCTGTTGGAGAGTTAAATTGGGGCGAAAGGAAAATCCAAATTAACAAGGGAGAAATTGGTGAATTATCACAGCGCCTTTACGATACATTAACAGGTATACAAACAGGGAAGATAGCAGATACATATAGCTGGACAATAGAGGTAAAATAACTTAAACAGGCGTCTGACATTAGCGAGACGCCTTTTTGTTTCGTTGTTAGAGTATACAAATAGAAAGAGTCTAAAGAATGTGTAAAGGTAATAATAATGTAAATCGAAAATAAAGCAGCAAAATGGCAGTACCTTAAATTGTGAATGAACCATCAAAGTTTTGGCTGAAAAATAATTCACCACCATATGAATTATTTTCAAGTGATTCCACATTCTAATATAGTAAGTATGTTGAAACAGAAAGGATGACGACATTGGACTCTAACTTAGGGTATTTACGTGAATCATTATCCAATCATCTTGATAACCATCAAATTTGCCAAAGGATTTATCATAAGTTAGAAACGAAACAATACAAAGATGAAGATGAATTTGTAAGGGATCTCGAAGATAACGAAGCGACAATCTTGAATTTAGTTCTGCAATATGAATTGGATTATGCTAAGAATGAACAAGATGAAGAGCGGGTCGAGCAATTGAATGGGGTATATGAATTATTAATTTGAAGCGACGCTATTCGCGTTGCTTTTTTACATGGGTTGCATGTTAATCTAGCTTTTGGTAAATTGTTCTGAAATCGAGTATAATAGAGTAGACAAAGTTGTGAAAGGGAAGAACGTCTATGAATATCTCATTTTTCTTAGTGCCAAAAGCAGAAGTAGCCTATTTAGATTTAGACTCAACGATGAGACAAGCGTTAGAGAAAATGGAATATCACAAGTACTCTGCTGTCCCTATTATTGATCGTCACGGAAAGTACATTGGTACTTTAACAGAAGGTGATCTCCTGTGGCAAGTAAAGGATATCCAATCGTTTACGTTAGAGCTTGCTGAACAAATTCAGTTGAAAGATATTCCTAGAAAAATGAAAAACAAACCTGTTCGAATTGAATCAAAAATGAAAGACTTATTAACACTAGCCATATCACAAAATTTTATCCCTGTGGTTGATGACCATGGAATTTTTATTGGAATTATTAGAAGAAGAGAAATTATCGAATATTACGCAAACTCAATTGAACAAGGGAATGCTGGTAACGATAATATAATAAATTAAAAGAGAGGGAGGATGTTCATGTCTTATTTTGCTGCCATTTTATTAATGGAAAAGCCAGAATTGAATGCTACATATCGTGCCGAACATTTAGAGTTTCTTGAAAAGCTCGAAGGAGAGGGGAAAATCTTTGCGAAAGGTCCTTTTGCAGATGGGGCTGGCGGACTTGTCATATATAAGGCCGATTCATTGGAAGAGGCAAAGCAATTAGCTGAAAAAGATCCTTATGTAATAAAAGGTGTGAGGAGCTTACATTTACATGAATGGGGAATGGTTCAAGTTTAAATTGATTTACGTAAAAGGGTAACCAATTAAAAAGTTGGTTGCCTTTTTTATATAAGTAGCCTTTGACAAATTACGTTTTTTTTAAGATAATAATCTATTGACTTTTTTATGAAGATACGGAGGACTTTTTTTGAAAACAAATACACAGTTGCCATTTTCATACGATAGAAGCCAGCCATTTTTTGAGAGATTAAATGAATGGATTGGAGATGTATTTTACGATATTTTGCCAGAAGCTGGACTAGAGCTTAGGGATGAACAGATTTTTATGGCATTTCAAATGGAGAAAGCATTTATTGATAAGAAAATCATGTTTGCTGAAGCAGGAGTGGGGACAGGAAAAACAATTGCCTATCTTTTGTATGCGATTTGTTATGCTAGATATATGAGAAAACCAGCGATTATTGCTTGTGCTGATGAGTCACTCATTGAGCAGTTAGTCAAAAAGGATGGGGACATTGATAAACTTTCTAACATTTTAGGGTTAACGATTGATGTGAGATTAGCAAAATCAAAAGATCAATATCTTTGCTTGCAAAAGCTAGACTTTGAACGCTCAAAAGACGAGTATGCTGAAATATATGATGACATTCATGTAGACCTCCCTGCTTTCGTCCATTCAAACCAAACGTTACAATCATTTCACCATTATGGCGATCGGAAAGAATACGCACATTTAAATAATGAAGAATGGAAAAAAGTTGGGTGGGACTCGTTTCAAGACTGCTTTGTTTGTGATAAACGTCATCGCTGTGGACTGACGCTTTCACGAGAGCACTATCGCAAATCTACAGATTTGTTAATTTGTTCTCATGATTTTTATATGGAGCATGTTTGGACATATGATTCTAGAATTCGTGAAGGTCAGCTTCCTCTTTTACCTGAACCGAGTACGGTTATTTTTGATGAGGGTCATTTGCTTGAAGTTGCGGCTCAAAAAGCACTTACATACAAGATGCGACATGATATCATTGAAGAACTATTAACACGCTTATTAGAAAATGATGTAAGAGAAGAATTCGCTGTGCTTGTGGATGAGCTAATTTCACAAAGCTTTCACTTTTCGTATGTGCTTCGAGACCATTCTAAAAAAGTAGAAGGATCCGATCGGAAAGAAATCAGTTTTTCAAAAGAGCTTCTAGGGGAAGCAACTCGGATGATCGAATTGATTGCAAAGTTAGAAGATGAGATTGTCTTTGAAAGTGAAATGTATACGATCGACGCCTACCAGCTGAAGATTGTTGAAGAGCATCTTGATATGATTCATCATGCATTAAAGATTTTTGTAAGTGTTGAAAATGTAATCTCCTGGGTTGAAGAAGGAGAATTAGGTGTCACTCTAGTCATTATGCCAAGACTAGTGGAAGAGGTATTAAAAGAAAAGGTATTTTTAAAAAAATTACCATTTCTATTTACGTCAGCCACGCTGTCTACGAATGGTTCATTTGATTATTTGGCAAGCAGCATAGGGGTTAACGATTATTTATCATTCTCTGTTGAGTCTCCATTTGAATACAGTGAACAAATGGAATTGTTCGCGCCTGTTATTCAATCAGTAAAAGATAAAGTTTATTATGCGAAAACGTTACTCGAAGAAACGGACGGGAAAGCGTTACTTCTTTTTAGAAGTGAAGAGGAGCTTCAACAGTTTAAACAATTGACGATTGAAGATCGCGACTTTTCCAAGTGGGACCTGTTGTTTGAGGGTGATCAGGAAATTAGTCAACTAATATCGAATTTCCAACAAGAAACAAATTCTGTACTTTGTGCTCTTAGTTTATGGGAAGGGCTCGATATACCAGGTGAATCATTATCAAATGTCATAATATGGTCTCTACCATTCCCACCGAATGACCCAGTCTTTTCGGCGAAAAGAAATGCAGCGTTAGATTCCTTTAAGGAAGTGGATATTCCATATATGTTACTTCGTTTGCGTCAAGGATTAGGACGATTAATTCGAACACATCAAGATAAGGGCATCGCGACTATTTTTGATGAACAGTTATATGAAGATCATAACTTATTAGCTCTCGTTAAAGAAATTTTACCAGAAAGCGTAAAACTTCAGACGAAACGATAGGAAGTTACTGAAAAGGTAAAAACAGACTTTTTTGGACTCTATTAAAGTAGCAATGGCTCGAGGCAATTGAAAAAGAGAAAATCACTATTTTCAATTCCCACAGTTAACGGATTCTATTTACTTATGTGGCCTAGTTCGGTAATCTAGTAAGTGAATATATTGTGGTAGGAGAGGATTCGGAAATGATAAAAGCAATTTTCTTTGATCTTGATGATACATTGCTTTGGGATCAACGCAGTGTCAAAAAAGCATTTGAAGCAACATGTCAAGTAGCAGCTGACAAATACAATCTTGATGTTGATGCATTAGAAGAGGCAGTTCGCAAGGAAGCAAGTGAGTTGTATGCTAGCTATGAGACGTATGATTTCACAAAAATGATTGGGATTAATCCATTTGAAGGTTTATGGGGTAACTTTTTAGATGATGACGAGAACTTCCGAAAGATGAAAGAAATTGTACCAACTTATCGTAAAGAAGCATGGACAAGAGGATTAAAGGAACTCGGAATTGATGATCCAGAATTTGGTTACGAGTTAGCGGAGCGTTTCCCGGCTGAAAGACGCAAGCATCCTTTTGTTTATGATGAATCATTCCAAGTATTAGACGAATTAAAAGGTAAATACAAGTTATTGCTTTTAACAAATGGTTCCCCAGACTTACAAAATACTAAGTTAGAGATCACACCAGAACTTGTTCCTTATTTTGATCAAATTATCATCTCTGGTGCGTTTGGAAGAGGAAAGCCAGATCCGACCATCTTTGAACACGCACTAGAGAAAATGGAACTTACGAAAGATGAGGCGATTATGGTAGGTGACAACTTGATGACAGATATTTTAGGTGCATCACGTGTTGGAATGAAATCTGTTTGGATTAACCGCCATAACAAAGAAAGAAATGAAGTCATTCCAGATTTTGAAATTACACATTTAGAAGAATTGTATGACATTTTAGATACGATTAATAACTAAATGAGTGTATAGAAAAGAGGTTGTCTCACTTTGAGGCAGCCTCTTTTTTGCTATCGAAAAGATAATTATAAGAAGGATAAAAATAGCTAATTATTATACACTTTAAAAAAGTTAGTTATAAACTCTTTACAAGTTATCAGTTTAGTTATAAACTGATAACAAGAATCACTGAAGGAGTGAGAATTTCTTGTCTAAGGAAGCCTTCGGAAAAACAAAAGATATTAGATTAGGGTTATTATTATGGTTCCGCTTAGCGCGTTTTTATAACCAAAGTAATCGCTTGTCGAATCAGCATTTGAAAAAATGGGGATTGACAATAGCCCAATTTGATTTGTTAGCACAGGTGGGGGCACTCCAACCGATATCACAACAAGAATTAGCCGATAAATTGTTAGTGAGCAAAGGAAATATTACACAAATGCTTGCTAAAATGGAGAAGCTTGAGCTCATTTTGCGAAAGCAAGAATGGAGAACGAAACGGATATCATTAACCACTAAAGGCCAGCGGCTTTATGAAGAAGTGATTCCGTTACAAGAATCATTCCAAGCAGCCCAATTTGAAAAGTTAGACCGAACAGAAAAAAAACAATTATTGTCTATTTTAAAAAAGTTACATGACAAATCGTAAAAAAATAAATGAATAGGAGTGAAGAAAATGGAATTAAAACCGTTATTAGGTCAACATCATGTTTCAGCTATTACAGCAAACGCAAAAGAAAATTATCGCTTTTATACAAAAGTCCTTGGGCTGCGTTTAGTCAAAAAGTCAATAAACCAAGATGATACGTCTGTCTATCATTTATTTTATGCTGATGAGCGAGGGAATCCTGGAACTGATTTAACGTTTTTTGAGATTCCACATGCTGGAACGACGTATTATGGCAACAATAGTATCTCTTTAACATCACTACGTGTAGCTAGTGATGAATCGATCCAATATTGGAAAAAACGCTTCGTAGAATTTGATGTCGAGCATGATGACATATTTACAAGATATGGTCGTAAAGTCCTTGCATTTTGTGATTTCGAAGGACAGCGACTCGAACTTGTGTCAGATGAGACAAATCAAGGAGTAGCGGGAGGAAAACCGTGGGATCAAAGTCCTGTACCCGTGAAATATGGTATTGTTGGGTTAGGGCCAGTGCAGTTGACAGTTCCAAAGGCCGAAATGACGGCTAAAATACTAACAGAGGTATTGGGCTACCGTGAGAAATCCTCTTATCCATCATTAGTAGAAGGTCAGCCGCCTGTTCGTATTTTTGAAACAGGTGAAGGAGGTACAGGAGCAGAAGTATATCTTGAAGAGCGTTCTGATCTATCGAGGGAGCGTCCTGGTAGAGGAAGTGTTCATCATGTAGCTTTTCGAGTAGAGAGTGAAGAAGAGCTGAAAAGATGGGTCGATTATTTAAAACAGCTTCGCTTACCAAATTCAGGCTTTGTTGAAAGGTATTATTTCCGTTCACTTTATTTCCGTGAGCCAAATGGAATATTATTTGAACTTGCTACAGATGGGCCAGGTTTTGAAGGGGATGAATCATTTGAGCATCTAGGAGAAAACCTTTCTTTACCACCGTACTTTGAAAACCAGCGTGCTGAAATTGAAGAAAAATTAAAACCGTTAAATACAAAGGAGTAATGCATGATGAAACATATCTTTACTAAAGGGACAAATAAAAATGCACCAACTTTATTGCTGTTACACGGTACAGGTGGAAATGAACAGGATCTATTGCCTTTAGCCAATATGATTGCTCCAGATGCAAACATTCTTAGTGTACGAGGCAATATATTGGAAAATGGAATGCCACGCTTTTTTAGAAGATTAGCAGAAGGCGTCTTTGATGAAGAAGATTTGGTTTTCCGAACAAAGGAATTGACTGAATTTGTCAATGAAAGTGCAAAAACTTATAAATTTGATCGTCACAACGTGGTTGCCATCGGATATTCAAATGGAGCGAATATCGCAGCGAGTATGATGTATCATCATAAACAAGCATTAAATGGAGCAATTCTATTTCACGCTATGGTTCCACGTAGGGGTGTAGATATTCCTGAACTATCTGGGACATCTGTATTTATCGGAGCTGGAAAACGTGATCCGCTTATTCCATTAGAAGAAACGAAAGAATTAGCACGCGATTTAGAGAAAGCTAATGCAGAAGTAACGGAGTATTGGGTTGATGGAGGTCATCAACTTGTTAGAGAAGAAGTAGAGAAAGCAAAAGAATGGTTTGATCTTACTTACCGTTCTTAATTGTAGTTTCATAAGTAAAGGTTGCCGAAAAGCTGAAATAAGCTTCTCGGTAAACCTTTTTCAAAAGAAGTTCTTTTATATCCCTTTCTCCATAATTTCACGTACCTCATTTAATCGTTTCTGTGCCTCCTCTAAGCGAGGGTCTTGATCTTCGGTTACAAGTTGATCGAATTCACCTTGTAAATCACCTAGCTCTTTTTGAATGAATGCGTATTCTGTCGGATCGTTTTCGCGAATCATTTTTACTTCCATCAATTCTGTTAGTGCGCGATCAATTAAATTTTGTACCCGATATAAACACTCTTCAATATAATCCTCAGATGCCATAATTTTCTCCTTTTTCCTGTATGATTTATGTAACTATTATTTACGTCAATGTTACCCTTTTATACGGAAAGAAAAGAGGATACATGCATATCCTTATTGAAATATGTATATACCAGCTAGTAAGCAATAATATGTGGTTGAGGAGTGGGCAAATGAGTCGCAACGAATGGCAAGAGGAACAACAACGAGTCAATTTTGTTGTTGAAGAAGTAAAAAAAAGAGAAATAGAGCTAAAAGAAAAATTAGGGGATGTTAAAGCAGACGTCCTTGACATCCGTAAGAGATTTTGGGATGACGTTACTGTTAACTTTGATACTGCTGATGATGCAGCAGAGACACATGCTAGCATTAAACAACAGGCAGAACTTATGTCTGAAAGAGAAAGAAGTCATCAGCATGATATAAAACAATTGAAAAGTTTACATAAGCTAAAGGAGTCTCCTTATTTCGGGAGAATTGATTTTTTAGAAGAAGGGGAAACAGAGGCGGAATCTGTGTATATCGGCACGGCATCCTTCGTCGATAAAAACGGTGTGGATTTTTACGTCTATGATTGGCGTGCTCCCATTTCTAGTTTGTATTATGATTATGGACCTGGACCGGGTTCGTATGAAACTCCAACTGGACTCATCTCGGGAGAAATAAATGTAAAAAAACAGTATATTATTCGTCAAGGGTGTATTGAGCATATGTTTAATACGGGAATTACTATTGGAGATGAGATGCTTCAGGAAGTTTTAGGCGGCCGATCGGATTCCCAAATGAAGAACATTGTTGCTACCATTCAGAAAGAACAGAATCAGATCATTCGTAATGATAGAGGAAAGCTGTTAATTGTGCAAGGTGTTGCTGGTAGTGGGAAAACATCGGCAGCGTTGCAACGTGTTGCTTACTTGCTTTATCGCTTCAGAAATACACTTGACGCTGATCAAATTGTGTTGTTTTCACCCAATCCTTTATTCAACAGCTATATTTCAACCGTGTTGCCGGAACTTGGGGAAGAAAATATGCAACAAACGACATTTCAAGATTATTTAGATTTTCGATTAGGTGATGAATGGAAGCTTGAAGATCCTTTTAATCAGATTGAATATGTCTTATCAGCGAGAAATGACCAGGAATATCAAGAAAAAATTGAGAGTATAAAATTGAAATCTTCATTAAACTATATGCAAATAATGGATGACTTCATCGTTTCGCTTGAAAAAGGTGGGCTTGTGTTTAAAGATGTTATTTTTAAAGGGCAAACATTGATTTCAAAAGAAAAGATTAATCACTATTTTTACGAGTTAGATGATACAGTGTCGATTCCTAATCGTTTTCAAATGGTTGTTGAGATTCTTTTGAAGGAGGTTAGAAAAGTTGAGCTCAAAGAGCGGGAACAGGAATGGGTTGAACAAGAAATTGATCTTCTCGATAATGAAGTTTTAATGAAGGTTCATCATAAAGTTGAGAAAGAAAAAAAGAAGGATTCGGATTCGTTTTATGAATACGAACGAGAACAAGAAATATTACGAGCACTTGTCGTTAAGAGAAGATTTAAAAAAGTGAAAGAAGATATAAGCAAACTTCGGTTTATTGATGTTCCTTCAATCTATTTGAATTTATTGAAAAAAAGTTTACCTGTGAAGCAGCAAGATCAATCAATGGATAAAATTAGGCAAGCTATTTTCCCGTATGAGGATGCAACACCTTATTTATATTTGAAAGGAAAGCTTGAAGGATTTCAAGTAAATACAAATATACGTCATGTATTTATTGACGAAGCTCAAGATTATTCACCCTTTCAGTTTGCTTTTATTAAAAATATGTTTCCACGAGCAAAGCTTACTGTATTAGGTGATAAAAACCAATCCATTTATGCGCATTCAAAAATTAGTAGCTTTTCGGCTTTGGAATCACTATATGATGAAGCGGAAATCGAAAGATATGAGTTAACACAGAGCTATAGATCTACAAAACAAATTATTAATTTCGCAAAACAAATAATTGATGCAGATATTGAGCCATTTAATCGAGAAGGCGAGAAGCCGAAATGTTGGAAAACGGATTCTTATGACCACATGAATGAAACGCTAATTGACCGAATTGAGGAGCTAAAAAAATCATATTCAACTATAGCGATTATTTGTAAAACAGCGTTGGAAAGTGAAACTTTATATGATGAGATCAGAGAAAAACTCGACGTCCGTTTAATGAAGAAAGATTCAACTGGCTATGAATCAACAGTTCTAATTATTCCATCTTATTTAGCTAAAGGGGTAGAATTTGATGCTGTTGTTGTCTATAATGCTTCTCAGTCTTCATATAACAAAGAGACGGAGCGCAAACTGTTGTATACGGTTTGTACTCGAGCTATGCATTCATTAGATTTACTGTATGTTAAAGAGATAAGTACTCTTTTATCAGCTATTTCGAATGAAACATATGTTCAGTGTCCCTGAGTCAATTTATTTTAATTTTTGCGAGAAATGGTAGATAATGAAAATAGGAGGGGATCATGATGGTGACAAGTTTACAGTCTACAGTAACATTACATAATGGTGTACAGATGCCTTGGTTTGGATTAGGTGTTTTTCAAGTGAGTGATGGTCAAGAGGTTGTTGATTCGGTTTTAGCTGCGATTAAAGCAGGTTATCGCAGTATCGATACTGCTGCTATTTATGGGAATGAAGAGGGGGTTGGCCAAGCAATCAAGGAATCTGGTGTTGATCGCAGTGACCTTTTCATTACATCAAAAGTGTGGAATGCTGATCAAGGATATGAAACAACATTAAAAGCATTTGACACAAGTTTGCAGAAGCTCGGTCTTGATTATTTAGACCTATATTTGATTCATTGGCCAACAGCTGGCAAATACAAGGACACATGGAAAGCTCTAGAGAAGCTTTATAGTGAAGGCCGTGTAAAAGCAATTGGTGTAAGTAATTTTCATGTTCATCACCTAGAAGACTTACTGAAGGATGCTGCTATCAAACCAATGGTTAATCAAGTTGAGTATCATCCACATTTAGCTCAAATAGAGTTACGAGCTTTTTGTAAAGAACAAGGGATTCAATTAGAGGCATGGTCACCACTAAAGCAAGGGGAGCTTTTAACTAACGATACGATCAATGCTATTGCAACAAAATATGGGAAATCAGCTGCACAAGTAATTTTACGATGGGATTTGCAAAATGAGGTAGTTACCATTCCAAAATCCGCGAAAGAACAACGGATTATCGATAATGCAAATATTTTTGATTTTGCGTTAGCAGAAGAAGACATGGAAGCAATAAATCGATTAAATAAGGATGAACGTGTAGGACCAGACCCTGATAACTTTAATTTTTAATAGGCCAAATAGAGAAAAAAGGGTTTTCCTGGCCCTTTTTTCTCTAATATTGATAAGGAGGAGAGATTTATGAAATATCGTCAATTAGGGGATACAGATTTAAAAGTGAGTGAGTTAAGTTTTGGTACGTGGGCGATTGGTGGTTCATGGGGAAAATCGAACGACCAAGAAGCTGTACTAGGTTTAGAACATGCGATGGATGCTGGAGTGAACTTCTTTGATACAGCAGATGTCTATGGGGATGGCCACGCAGAAGAATTGCTAGGTAGAGCAACAAAAGGCAAGGAAAATCAAATCTATATTGCTACGAAGTTTTGTAGAGCAGGGGACATTCATGATTTAGAAACTTACTCGGAAAAAAGTGTTAGAGCTTATTGTGAAGCGAGCTTGAAGCGCTTACAAAGGGAGAGAATTGATTTATTCCAAATTCATTGCCCTCCATTTGAAATTATCAAACATGGAGGAGTATTTGAAGTGTTAGATCAGCTTCAACAAGAAGGGAAGATTCGTCACTACGGAGTGAGCGTAGAAACTGTTGAAGAAGGGCTATACTGCTTGGATATTCCTAATGTGAAAGCATTACAAGTCATTTTCAATATGTTAAGACAAAAGCCATTATATGAGCTCTTTCCAAAAGCTTCAAAAAAAGGAGTCGGAATTTTAGCTCGTGTTCCATTAGCAAGTGGACTATTAACTGGGAAGTTTACGAAAGGTGCTAGCTTTGCAGAAGATGATCATCGAAATTTTAATCGAGATGGGGCAGCCTTTAATGTCGGGGAGACGTTTGGTGGACTTGAATTTAACAAAGGTGTTGAGTTAAGCAATGAACTAAAATGGACCGAAGAAGGCCGCGGGAATATGACAAGAGCTGCATTACGTTATATTCTTGATCAAGATTCTATTACTTGTGCAATTCCGGGATTTAAAACTGTCAAACAAGTAGAAGATAGCTTGCAAGCTGTGAACGTTCCATCATTTAGTAATGAAGAGTTAGCAAAATTAGAAGATTTTTATCAAAGTGAGGTTCATTCCCACATTCGTGGTGTATATTAGTGAACGGCATCAAAGTTTTCATACCTAAATGACAAATTCATGTATCGTTTTATCAAACCTAGAGACAATAAAATTGTAAAACATAATTCTCGGAGGTTAGAAATGAAACGATTACATGTATTAATGGTAGCTGTTGTTCTTATGTCGATGTTTTCTATTCAACCTGCTGCAAATGCTGAGGTAAAAATGTTTAATGAGCCACCTTTTTCTCACTATAAGGTGTCACGCGGGGATACGTTTTGGTTTATTGCCAAACGATATGGATTAGATTATCGTGAACTAATGAGATTAAATCCGGATGTGGTACCTACAAACATGCATGTTGGGGAAGTCATTCGCTTGAAGCCGGAAGCTTCTCATCATAGCGCATTTGAAGATCAAGTCGTGTCTTTAGTGAATCAAGAAAGAAGACAGCGTGGCTTAAATCCAGTGCAGCACAGAGCGGATGTCAAAAATGTAGCACATAAAAAAGCTCAGGATATGATTAATTCAAATTACTTCTCTCATAATAGTCCAAATTATGGTTCACCATTTGATATGTTGCGTACGTTTGGAATCAGTTACCAAGCAGCGGGTGAAAATATTGCTAAAGGGCAAACAACCCCTGAACAAGTGATGAGGGATTGGATGAACTCCCCTGGTCATAGACAAAATATTTTAAACCCACAATACGATACAATTGGTGTTGGATTTTATCATGGTGCGTGGGTACAAATGTTTATTAAAGCTAGGTAGTTCTTTTTTAGAAACTAAAAATGTAAAAAGGCAAGGTGTCTTAAGAGAATGCTTATTCTATAAGACACCTTCTTTTGGTGTGATCTTGATTGAAAAGAGGAGATTATTAAAGAAATAGCGAAATAAGAGAAGAAATGATTATAACGGAGGGATGCTATGTTTGTAGCGATTGAGCCTAATAGCTTTCTTTTTAACTTAGCTATTGCAACGATATTATGTACTGTTATTGGGATAGAAAGAGAATTAAAAAGGAAGCCTTTAGGGCTAAAAACATGTTTAGTCATTGGAATTATGAGTTGTTTGCTCACTTTTGTTTCAATTGCTGGTGCCGAAAACTATGCTGCTGCCCATAGCAAACCAATGGATCCGTTACGACTTGCAGCACAAATTGTTTCTGGAATTGGCTTTCTAGGAGCTGGTGTCATACTGAGAAGAAATAATGACATGATTTCAGGTCTGACAACAGCGGCGATGATTTGGGGAGCTGGCGGCATTGGTATTGCATGCGGAGCAGGTTTTTGGATAGAAGCGATTGTTGCAACAGTTCTTTTGCTCATAAGTGTTGAGTTTTTGCCATTTCTTTTTAAATTTATCGGACCAAAAGCGCTAAGGCAAAAGGAAATAAAAGTGAAAATAACGGTTAGCTCTGCAGAGAAACTTACATTTATTCTAAAAGAATTGAAAGAGAACCAAATGAAAGCTAGGAAAGTCAGGGTAAAAGATTTGGGCGATTCAGATTTACAACAAATGGAATTACTATTGTTAGTCGATGAGAAGATTTATACGACTGATATTTATTTTGCATTAAAGAAAATGCAGTATGTTAATGGGGTGGAGCTTGAATCGAGGTAAGATGCCGATTACAACGTGCACCTTTTTTCTAATTACTGAAATCGCCTTCTTAGGGCATAAGAGGAGCTAATCGGTTTCTAGTTAAAAAAGAGGAAAATAAACATAAAAAGCTCCTTAGCTTTTGCCCAATTCGATTTACATGAAAAAGATCCTGAAAATACTGATAACAACTGCAATGACACTAATTCCAGTTCCTGCTGACCATTTTATTAGCTGCAATTGCTGTTGCTGCATTTTGTTTTCCATTTCTTGTGCCAAAGCAAACTCTTTCTCAGACAAAATGCTATCGACAATTTCTGGGATGTCTTTTTGATTTAGTTGTTGTTCATTTGTTACACGAAGTGCCTCTATTTTTGCTTCTAATTCTTTTATTTTTAACTCTAATTCTTTCTGTTTTTTCTCCATATCATCCATTGGATGACCTCCTCATAACCACTCTATTTATAGTTTATTCCTTCTGATTCTTTGTGCATGTATCAATACCTATAAAAGAATAAATAATTCGTGAAGAAATGATATACGAGGTCATTAGCCCAATCAAAACAAACTATTTAACATAGGAATAGGATTGTGAAGTTTAGCTTTACGACATTGAAAGGAGTGTTAGAGATGACAGAGGGATTTTCTCTAATCGTTGTATTATTTATTTTACTAGTAATTGTGGGAGCGAGCTGGTTTGTTCCAGAATATACAACAGCTGCGCCAACATACGGATATGGATATGATTGTGGGTGCTAATGAATTATTAAATTGAGAAGCGTATAGGCTTTAAAATTTTAACAAATAGATGAGGAGGGCACTTAAGCCCATCCTCATCTTATTAGATCCACCATAATGCTGCACCTAAAACAAAGCCTGTAATTGCAGCTAGTGCAATTGGAAATCCAAATCTTCGTCTGCCATATCCATATCCCCATCCATAACCGTAGCCAAAGCCCCTAAAATGAGAACTAGTCGGTTGAAGGTATACATGAGTGTCTGTAACATGAGTAATTCTTCCTGAGTATTTCTTTCCGTCTATACAAGTAATCGTTACATCTCTTCCTGTATAACGGCAACAAAGTTCATAATATCCCATTTGTTACTCTCCTTTCATAAAAATAACTTGTTCACTTTATTCTATTTTTCTAGAAGTGAGTTGTTTATTAATCGGCCTAGCATAAAGGAAAATACGCACCTATCCTAAAGCACAAGTCAATATCCAATTCATACAATACAAAAAAGAGGAGGAAGGAAAAATGGATGATTATAGCTATGTAGATTTTCTTTGTGAAATCGGGATCGGAAGTGCTCATCCAGGTGGAGTGGATCGTACAAAGTACATTTTTCAGAAAGAGCTAGTTAAGAAAGAGATGAAAGTATTAGATGTTGGATGCGGGACAGGTGATACAGCACTATTTTTAAGAGAAGCTTTTCATTGCAAGGTTGACACAATTGAAAATCATTCTAGGATGATTGAAACAATCCAAAAAAAGTGTAAAGAAGTAGGGACAACAATAAACGTGGTCGAAGGGTCAGTGGAACAGATGCCTTTTTCTAATAACACATATGATTACATTATTTGTGAATCAGTACTAGCCTTTGTCGATGCAAATCAAGCATTAGAGGAATGTTACAGAGTTCTAAAAGACAAAGGAATTCTAATTTTAAACGAAATGTCGCTTGTACAATCATTAAATGAAAATGAGCTCAATCGCTTTAAAGGATTTTATCAACTACAAGAATGTAATACAGAAAATCAATGGAAAGAAAAGCTTGAGCAAACAGGATTCACGAAAATAGATTCATTATTGAATTCTACTACTATAGAAAGCCAACCGATTGAAATTTCACTTTCTCCGAATATTGATCCAAAATTATTAGACATGTTAGATGAGCATCAACGATTGCAACAAGAATTAGATGGGAAGGTAGGGAGTATTGTATTAAGGTGTCAAAAATAACAGGATAACTCTAACTGGTCGAATCGACTAGTTAGAGTTATCCCTATCCAGTACTAGTTAACGCCCCTTTCCGTTGTTAACTACTTTGTTACCTCTTGCTAATACTTTTAATCCTTGTCCCATATCTGATGCTAATACATAGTTACGGTCTACAAAGACTCCCCAAACATTGGCAGATTCAGGCGTATAGCGACCGATTTCAGTTGGATTATTAGGGTTAGTAATATCAACCATAATTACTCCACCAGAATAATATGATAAGTATAGTGTATTTCCGTGTACCTTTGGATCGTGAACAGTTTTAGCAAAAGTTGTTCTACCTTGTGATGTTTCAGGAATATCATACGTTAACTCAGTCGTAAATTCACTAAGAAGGACAGGATTTGTTTTATCTTTAATATCAAGGATACGTGTATATCCATATGCATCTTCATAACCATCCCCAACCGGATTGGATACTTCCCGTGTTTCAATTAATATGTTGCCGCCCCTAGCTAAAGCAGCCGAATGAGCAGCCCCTTTTTGGTCATCTCGATACTCTGTTCTTCCAAGGTAAACAGGATTTTCTGGATCTTGAATGTCAAAGATCACTGTTCCTAAATCCCACATGGATACATACGCATATTGCCCATTATTATCGGTAATGACACTGTGGTTAAAAACAGGTCTTGTATGTCCATCAGGTGCGTCCCAGTGATATCCGTTAAACTTTTCTGAAATTTCTTCTAGCTCTCTTGGATCCGACCCCCATAATTTTTCAGGGTTTGAAGGGTCTGAAACATCGATAATTTGAAAATCTTCATTTTCCCCGTGTGTATAATAATCAGCATAAGGACTAGATGCCAATACAAGGGCGCGATTTCCTTGAGTCGTTAAATACAGCTCATGCGTCCCAGTAATTCGTCTATCTAATTGATAAAAGCCTAATTTTTGTGGATCAGTTGGATCGGTTACATCGTATAAAAGCACACCTCCAACGCTGTCTGGTCTGCTCGAATTGTTTCGAGATGTTTGCTGCACGCTTACAGCTGCAAGGTCACCTTTAAAGTGTGGTGTATTCACAGATTTAACAATGACCTTTTCTTGCCATGTATATGGAACATCGTGAGCAAATACAGCAATTTCAACTGGATTTGATGGATCTTTTAAATCAAATACGCGAACTCCGCCATTTCCACCATTTGCTGTATGAGTGCCTAAATAAGCATATCCGTTATGGGCATAAACATCAGCAGTGTTATTCTGAACACCTTCTAACTCTTGTATTTGTACAGCAGCAGCTTCATAGAAATTTCCAACATTTTTCCTCCCCTTTAACAGGCTGCTTTCTAACGTCTTTAAATCTTCATTTGAGAAAACGATACGTTCTTCCCCTTTATTAACATCTGAACCGAGTGCGTCATGCGCAAGGGAAGTGGGGATAGTTGCACCAAATGCCATTGTTCCAACTAGTGCAGTAGTTAGTAGTAGCTTTTTCTTTTTCAAATAAACCCCTCCAAATTTTGTCATTTGTGTCACACAAATCGCATTATAAACAGATAATTGTAATTTGACCACTCGGTTGATATTTTGATATAACTTTTTTCTCGGAGGGATATACTAAAAAAGACCTAAAAAATAGGTTAGTATGTGAACGAACTAAATGTTTAGGGGCACTAATGAACTTGAAATTTTGAAATTAGAATAGTCTATTAGTTTTATTTTTTTTCTTTTATTAAATAGTTCTCATAGCACGTAAAGCTGTCTATTTCGTAACTCGAAAGGAAGTGCTAGGCAAATAAAATTTGACTTGTTTTGAAGTTGTGTATTTCATACGAAAGGTATAGTTCTTGTATCAAATTGGTTTGATAAAATATTTTTTGTCGATAATTTTAAAAATGAGTCGTATGATCAATTCTAACGACTTAAAAAAAGATTAACTATACATTTTTAGTCTATTTTTCTAGGAGTAATAACACAGATAGGGGTTAGGTCTTTATTTAATGTTAGATGAGTTTAGAAGAAGTTATAAAATACGGTTCTCGATGATTTAATGGATTCTTTTACTTTAATCCACACATTAAATTCAATAAAAAGACATATTTTTTTACCTAATTGAAAAAATGAACTGGACTAGATTTACCATTTCGTATAATATTATAAAAAGTCGAAAAAAATGAAATATTGAGTCAGAAAATATCAGAATAAAGAAATTCTTTTTGCTTTTTTCTGTTTATCCTTTCCGTAACAACGTATTATCAATAGAATTAATAAAAAATCTAATGCGGTTATTTTATCTTTTTGATGGCAAAAATGAAGATAATGAGTTTCGGAAGTTGACTTAATGAGTAAGTTTGCGTTACTTTTTTATATAGGAGAAGAGAGAACTACGTAAAGAGAGGCTGGACGAATGAAAAACATAGAGAACCCTAAAACAGCTTTTGTTATTTTTGGAGTAACAGGAGATTTAGCAAAAAGAAAATTATTTCCGTCCATTTATAAGTTATATAAAGCGGGAAAATTGTCAGAAAACTTTGCCGTTATCGGTGTAGCAAGAAGAGATTGGTCAGATGAAACGTTACGTGAGAATGTTACGAATTCAATACCTCAAGGAGAGGACCCTGAATTGGTTCAAAGATTTTGTTCCCATTTCTACTACCTTCCTTTTGATGTGACCAATAAAGAGTCGTACCATGAATTAGATTCAAAGTTGAAACAATTTGATGAGGAATACGAAATCCCTGGAAATCGTATTTTCTATATGGCAATGTCGCCAGAGTATTTTGGAACAATTGCTTCAAATCTGAAATCGGAAAAAGTAACGGAGACAAGTGGCTGGACAAGGCTTATTATTGAAAAGCCTTTTGGCAGGGACCTACCATCCGCTGAAAAGTTAAACAACGAGATACGCCAAGCTTTTTCAGAAGATGAAATTTACCGTATTGATCACTATTTAGGAAAAGATATGGTACAAAATATTGAGGTTATCCGATTCGCTAATGCGATCTTTGAACCATTATGGAACAATCAATACATATCCAACATTCAGATCACTTCAAGTGAAACATTAGGTGTCGAAGATCGCGGTGGATATTATGAGACATCTGGAGCCCTTCGTGATATGGTACAAAATCATATGCTTCAAATGGTTTCATTGCTTGCTATGGATCCGCCTATACGTCTCACAACAGACGAAATTAGAAGTGAGAAAATTAAAGTTCTTCGTGCTCTTAGAAATTTCTCTATTGAGGAAACGCCAAATTATTTCGTTAGAGGTCAATACGAAACGGGTGTAATCCAAGGGGAGGAAGTTAAAGGGTATAGAGAAGAAAATAATGTAGATCCTAATTCAATTACTGAGACTTATGTTGCTGGTAAAATTTTGATAGATAATCATCGCTGGGCGGGAGTTCCATTCTATATTCGAACTGGAAAACGAATGACTCAGAAATCAACTAAGATTGTGATTCAATTTAAGGACAGACCGATGAATCTATATTATAATGAAGACTCGCAAAGATATTCTAATTTATTGGAAATTTCCATTCAGCCAGATGAAGGAATTACTTTACAGCTCAATGGAAAAAAAGTTGGGACCTCAGGTGAAACAACACCAGTTCAACTTGACTATTGCCATGATTGTGTAGATACATCTAATACACCTGAAGCTTATGAACGTTTAATTTATGATTGTATTCTAGGAGATGCGACGAACTTTGCTCATTGGGATGAAGTGGACTTATCTTGGACATTTATTGATACCATTTCTAAAGCGTGGGAAAGCAGGGACATCGAAGTAGCTACGTATGAGGCTGGTTCTATGGGTCCTAAGCAAGCAGATAAATTACTTGCAGATGATGGATTCCATTGGTGGCCTATTACAACTAGAGGTTAAGCCAAAACGTGTATAATAATGTACAAGGGTTTGTCTAAAAAAAGACTGTAACAAAGGTTGCAATGGCGCTACGCTCGTTGCTTCAGGGTTATGCTAGAAGGTCAAAATCGGACCTTTTGGCATAACCCCTTTTATGTTGTTTATTAAGGAGTTTAGCATATGGATAAAAAGAAGATTTTACTTGTAGATGGAATGGCATTATTGTTTCGTTCATTTTATGCGACGGCAATGAGCGGGTATTTTATGGTCAATAGCAAAGGTGTTCCGACTAATGCTATTCATGGGTTTGTGAAACATTTATTTACAGCTATAAATGAACACCAGCCGACACATGTCATTTGTTGCTGGGATATGGGAAGTAAAACATATAGAACTGAGTTATATCCAGAATATAAGGCAAACAGAGGAGAACCACCAGTAGAGTTGATTCCTCAATTTGATTTAGTGAAGGAAGTTGTCCGGGATCTAGACATTCCAAATATTGGCTTGGAAGGGTTTGAAGCTGATGACTGTATTGGAACATTGGCAAAGGAGATGGGTCAACATTCAGAGGTTGCAATATTAACTGGCGATCAAGACATTTTACAATTGTTAGATAAAAATGTGTCTGTTATTCTCTTAAAAAAAGGATACGGAAATTATGATGTGTTTAATGAAGAAAGGTTTCATACCGAAAAAGGGATACGTGCCGCACAAATGATTGATCTAAAAGCATTAATGGGTGATAGTAGTGATAATTATCCTGGTGTAAAAGGGATCGGTGAAAAAACGGCATTACGACTACTGCAATCTCATGATTCAATTGAAGGCATTTTAGAAAATATTGAATTGCTTACAAAAGGCCAGCGGAAAAAAATAGAAGAAGAAATTGATATGCTGCATTTATGTAGAAAACTCGCAACGATTCATTGTGAGGTTGATATTCAATGTACGCTTGAAGAGTCCATCTTTAACATCAATAAGGATAAAATGTTAAAGAAATTCGATGAGTTAGAGCTTAAAAACTTGGACCAAATCTTACAGTAAGTATTTCTTCAAAAAGAGCTTGAACAAACCATTAAGAATTTGTTCAAGCTCTATTTTTTTCATGAGTTGTTTTCCTCAATCCATTTATCAGAAGGTAAAAAGAAAGTTAAAATACCGATTAATGGAAGGGTTACTGTAAACAATATCGTGTTTGTTAAACCGATCACATCGGCCATAAGCCCAAGGCCGACAGAACCTAGAGCCCCCATCCCAAACGCAAGGCCGACAATGAGTCCAGATACCATTCCAATCCTACCTGGGACTAGTTCTTGCGCATAGACGACAGATACAGAGAAGCTTGATAAAATAATAAATCCAATAATCGCAATTAATGGATATATAACAATAGTTCCAACATGTGGAAGTAAAAGGGTGAGTGGTGCTGAACCGAGCATTGACAGCATGATGATATTGCGCTTTCCAAAGCGATCTGCCAAAGGGCCACCAGCAAATGTTCCGATTGCCCCAAAAGCTAGAAAGATAAATAAGTAAACTTGTGCTTGCCCAATAGACATTTTATATTGTTCAATCAAATAAAAAGCATAAAAGTTTGTCATACCAGCTTGAAACCAAGAACGGGCAAAGACTAAGAAGACAAGCAAACAAATGGCCATAATAATTGTTTTCTTCTTTTTACTAGTATTCTCTACTTTGTTTTGCGCTTTTTTCGGTGCGGTAAATATCGTGTTCGTATTAATTTGAACGGAATACCATCGTGCAATATAAATAAGAAGACCAATAGCTATTGCGGCTAAAATTGTAAACCAGATTGAGCCAAATTGCCCTAAAGGCACTAGAATAAGAGCTGTAATTAAAGGTGCAAGTGCTTGACCTGCATTTCCACCAACTTGATAAATTGATTGAGCAAGGCCGCGCCTGCTGCCCGCTGCCATATAAGCAACACGAGAACCTTCAGGGTGAAAGGTTGCTGAACCGAGTCCAATAAAAATGACTGAAAGGACGACAAATAAAAACGAAGGAGCAAAAGCAATTCCAAGCACACCTATAAAAGTAAAACAAAGGCCAATGGGTAAAGCGTAAGGAGATGGCTTTCTATCCGTAAATGTCCCGACAACTGGTTGGATAAGTGATGAGGTGAGGTTTAGCGAAAAGGCAATTAGCCCGAGCTGTGTAAAAGTCAATCCCATCGATTGTTGCAAAATAGGAAACATTGCAGGAACGAGAGATTGAATCGTGTCGTTTAAGAGATGTACAAATCCAATAATGAGTAAAATACGATATGCCGTTTTTTGTTCAGGGACTTGAGTATCGATTTGTTTTTGTTGAGCTTGCATTCTGTTCGTCCTTCTTTCTATACACTAAATATTTACATAAATTATATCATGTTAGTTCTTAGTTAGAACTTTAAATCATGTAAAATTAAAGAGGGTATTGAAAAAGGTAGTCTTCCTTTTTTCAATACCCTCTTTTGTTTAATTGATTCGCTTATGCTTCCACATCATGTAACGGTAGCGAATGGTGCAGCCGATACAAAATCCAAGTAGAGCAATGCCTGCTGCTAACAGGACCATAATGCTAAATACATAACCAAGTTTCACAAATCCTACATTGAAAAACAACAAAGATAAACCAAGACAAATAGTTGCGATCCATTGATTGAAAATTTGTTGATCAGGATCTTCGAGAATGTACTTATCTTTTGGCTTCTTTAATAACTTTCTGCCTACTACCATAATTATATTACGCTTCGTTACAAGTGTAATAACTCCAATGATAAATGGGATAAGTAATATCCAATTAGAAAGAAGCAAGCTCAAAAGTACAGTAATAACGATAAACGCTTGATTTGTTTGTACGAGTGGTTTTGGAATTCCCATTAAAACAACCTCCTTACCTATGTATATTATATAACGCTGATTTCAGATGTGCATGTATTTGGATTACGAATGAGGAAATGTTCTAAAAAAAGACATTAATTATTGGAATGCTTTTTTTAACGTAAGGCAATAATATACTTGGCTAAGGAGGTGATACCAATGGCAAAGCGTAACAAAAACAAAAATAACAACAATGTTGAGGTAGAAAATGCAAATGTTGAATTTGCAGAAGAAAATGATGCACAAGAATTAAACAACCGTAACAACCGTAAGAATCGTAAGAACAATAAATAACATAGCTGTTTTGGTTTTACACATAGTACGAATGAAGGCCCTAGTGAATAACTAGGGTCTTCTTCAATGAAATGAAAACATTACCAGTTAGGAAAATACATAAGTAAAACTAGATTACACACGATAGTTAGTACAAAGTAAAAAGCGAGGTGATATCAAATGGCAAACAACAGCAGCAATAAACTTGTCGTACCAGGAGTAGAACAAGCTTTAGATCAAATGAAATACGAGATCGCACAAGAGTTTGGTGTTCAACTTGGCTCGGATTCAACCTCTCGTTCAAATGGATCTGTTGGTGGCGAGATCACTAAGCGACTTGTCCAACAAGCTGAACAACAGTTTGGTGGTTATCAAAAATAATAAAATAGATGGCATGCAGCTTAAACAAAATGTTTAAGCTGCTTTTTTAGTAGCTTACATGTTGAGAATGTTTGAAACAAAAAAAGAGGGCTTTTGTGCCCTCTTCCTTTTTACGATAGGCCGTGATCTTTTTCTGAGATCTCAGAAAGTGCTTCTCCGGCTTCATTTTCATAAATGTTTTGAGTAGCCAAATCTCCAATCGCTACCATCCCAACAATTTTTCCGTTTTCTACAACTGGCAATCGGCGAATTTGGTGCTCTGCCATCATGTTTGCGGCTTCGTGAGGATCGGTTGTTGGAGATGCTACAGTTAGATTTGTTGACATGCATTCCTCCACAGAAGCATGTGTATCGTCTCCATCTGCTGTAGCACGAATCGTAATGTCTCTGTCTGTAATAATCCCTACTAGTTCGCCATTTTTTACAACAGGGATCGATCCGATATCCTTTGACTTCATCATTGAGGCGGCTTCTTGAATAGACTGAGAAGCTTCGATCGTGATTACATCTGTTGACATGATTTCATTTAAGTTTTGTGCCATTATAAACACTCCTTTCAAGAGAAGTATCTGTTAAGAAGAGTTATTTATGCATGTATGATGAAGTGGTATGATAACAATATTGAGAGAATTTTGTGTAAGGAGAGTATATTGTATATGCATAAATTATATTATTTAGATGCCTATTTAAAACAATTTCAAGCCAGAGTTATCAAACAGGAACTCGATAATGATGGAAAATGGTACATCGTCCTAAATGAGACGGTTTTCTACCCAACAGGAGGGGGGCAGCCTCATGATATAGGGGAACTTGAAAAGGAGCCTGTAATAGGAGTTGAGGAGGTGGACGGTGAAATCCGTCATTACGTATCCAAGCCTCTTGATAGTGATGACCTTGTACATGGAAGCATTGATTGGGAAAGGCGATTTGACCATATGCAGCAACATGCTGGTCAACATCTCTTATCAGCATCATTTGCAGACCTATTTAATCTAGAAACGGTCAGTTTTCATTTAGGAAAAGAAGTATCAACGATTGACCTGCATACCCCGGATTTGTCAGAAGCTCAAGTAAAAGAAGCTGTTCAATTAGCAAACAACATTATACTTGAAAATCGACCTATTAAAACGAAATGGGTGGACAATGATGAACTGAGACATTATCGATTAAGAAAAACAACATCTGTAACAAAAGATATTCGCCTTGTCATAATACCGGATTTTGATTATAACGCCTGTGGTGGAACGCATCCTAAATCAACTGGAGAAGTTCGAGTGATTAAAGTACTGAATTGGGAAAGGCAAAAGAAAAACATACGAATAAAGTTCGTTTGCGGAAACCGTGTGTTAAATCAGTTTGATAAAAAACAATCTGTCTTACTTGCTTTAACTGATTTAATGAGTGCACCAGAACTAGATCTTGTGCATGTTATAAAGCAAAGACTTGTCAAAGAAAAAGAATTGGAAAAATCACTTGAAAAGCTCAAGGAAGAATTGCTTTCTTATGAGGCGAAAGAATTACTTAGTTCAGACGAGTTGGTTATTGGGCGTACATACGAAGATAGATCGATAAAAGAATTACAGAAGTTAGCTCAAATAATAACAGGTCAAGCTCCTAAGTGTACTGTGTTCTTCGTTTCAAAAAATGAGAATCGCTTACAAGTTGTCGCAGCTAGAGGGAAAGAATCAATCCTCAACTGTAAGGAGCCTGTATTGGCTGCATTACCTATTATTTCTGGAAAAGGCGGGGGAAGTGAATCGCTTATTCAAGGTGGAGGAGATGCCTTGACTTCATCTTCGGAATTTTTAGAGCATATTCTTGAACGAGTGTGACTTTTTAGAGGAACCATAGGATAAAGTATCGCTAGTCGTAAAGTGATAAAACGGATTGACAAAGCTCAAAAAAGAGGAGTTTTTAAAATGCACTAAAAGGGAGTGGGGGTAAATGGCAGTAAAAAAGCAATTTGCTGTAATTGGCTTGGGGCGATTTGGTGGAAGTATTTGTAAAGAACTATACAAAATGGGACATCAAGTTTTAGCTATTGACAATCGAGATCACAAAGTGAATGAATTTGCAACGTTTGCTACGCATGCAGTTATTGCCAATTCAACAGATGAAAAAGCTTTAAAATCTCTAGGTATAAGAAACTTTGAATATGTCATTGTTGCAATTGGGGATGATATACAAACAAGTATTTTGACAACACTTCTATTAAAAGAAATGAACGTTAAAAATGTATGGGTAAAAGCTCAAAATGCCTATCACCATAAAGTATTAGAGAAAATAGGGGCAGATCGTATCATACATCCAGAGCATGATATGGGAATTAGAATTGCTCAACATTTAAATTCTGAAAAAATCGTAGACTATATTGAATTATCAGAGGAATATAGCATTGTGGAATTGTTAGCGACAAGGAAAATTCACAATAAATCATTAGTTGATCTAAATGTTCGAGCAAAGTACGGTTGTACAATTTTAGCGATAAAAAGAGCCGAAAGAATTAATGTTTCTCCTTTGCCAGATGAGATCATTCATGAAGGTGATATGTTAGTCGTTATTGGTCATAAAAATGACCTGAAACGGTTTGAAGATGAAGGCATGTAATACGTATCGAAAAGCTTCTCAGTGTTGTGCTGAGGAGCTTTTCATAATCTTGTAAGAAATAGGAAATAATAATTGAGGTTAGTCCAAGAAGGAGGGGTAAATATGCTGTTTATTTTTGAAATTATGAGGATGACAGTGAAAATAAAAAAATTAACATTGCTTTTGCTTACATTTATTTTTTTAATCTGTAGTGCCTTCCTCATTCATTGGTTAGAGCCCGAAATGTTTCCTGACCCTTTTATTGGATTTTGGTATGTAATGACAACCGTCACAACAACAGGCTATGGTGATTTCGTGCCAGAGACAACATTAGGTCGTCTGTTTGGCTTATTTCTCTATTTTGTTGGTATTGGACTAATTGGTATTGTCATTGGGAAGATCGTAGAAGGATTTGGGATATACAGAAAGCTAAAGGAGGAAGGGAAATTGAGTTACAAAGGGCAAGGTCACTATGTGATCGTAGGGTGGTCAAGTAAAGCTAAACATACAATGAATGAAATTCTAGAGATAGATGATAAGGCAAAGATTTTAGTAATAGATTCAAGGGCAAAGACTCCTTTTGAACATGAGAAAATGAGTTATATTCAAGGAGACCCAACCGATAAAGAAATATTAGAAAAAGCGAATATAATACAGGCAAAGGCTGTATTAATTTTCACACAGGACAATGAATTTAATCCCACAGCAGCTGATGGCCAATCTTTGCTAACCGTGTCCGCAATTGAAGGCTATGCAGTTGAAATGAAACAGGAAATCTATACAATTGTTGAAATTCTTAAGGAGAAACATATCTCCAATTTTAAGCATGCGAATGTCGATGAATTTGTTATTGCAGATGAGGCACTTTCTGATTTAATGGCCAAATCAGCCGTTGATAAAGGCTCAAGTAAATTAATTATGAAATTACTAAGTAGAAAAAGTGGGGTTGATATTAGGAAAATAAAAAAGCAGCCAGTTTGGCAAACATATAATGATGCATTTGAAGAATTAAAGCAACTCGGGGCTACACTTATATCTGACCGTAATGATTTTAATTTGTTAACAAAATTAGAGGAACCGATACCAAATGAAGCGGAACTGTATGTGATTTGTAGCAAGGAAGCGTATGAGAAAATGGCTACATCTTAAGGAGTCTATAAACAAAGGCTGTTAATACTCCTTTTAACTAAGTAGGGTTACCACATTAGGATAACCCTATTTTGACATCAACTATAAAAAAAGCAATCCAAAAATCGTTGTAATTGTTAAACCAATGATCACGGGTATGAAACTTTTTCGAACGAGATCTAAAACTGATATTTTGGCAAATCCGGCTATGGCAATAATAGGTGACCATGCAACCAATGTCCCGCCGCCAACCCAAATCGCTCCCATCTGACCAATTGCTGCTAACGTTGCAGGGTCTACGCCGACAGTTGTGGCAAATGCATCAGAGAGGGAACCAATTAACGGCAGACCTGAGAATCCGGATCCGTCTAGACCTGAAATCATTCCAAGTATAAGGATTCCAAAACCTGTAATAAAAGCATTATCTGGGATAGCGTGTTGACTTGACTCTACTAAATCAAATAAAAAGGCAGGTGCATGATCTGGATCGTTTACTCCTAAAATACTTGCAGAAAACTCTCCACTTCCCATAAAGAAAAAACCTGCTATTGGAATGACTAAACCCATGACTTTAAAAGCAAAAACGAACCCTTTGACAATATGATCACTGACTTCTTTTAACGATTTTCGATAATCACGGAATAAAGATATAGTGATTAATAATAAAACCGCAATACCACCAATTATCGAAGCGCCTGCTCCGTCTGCAATGGCTGGAATAGCATCAGAAAACGTAGCTAGAACAACATATACAACAATTGCTAAAAAGGTAGAAGGAACGAGAAAGGCAAAGAACTTGCTATAATTTCCTTTTTTTACATCCAAATCATCTGATTGTAACGTGACATCACTATCTCCGCTTTTTTCCCACTCGGTCAGATTTTTCTTAGCAGGAGGAACGATCGATTTTCGAATCATAAAATAGGCAATTGATAATGCGATCGTACCTGCGACGATGGATAAGATTAGAGCTCGGTCGGCAACTGCTGCTGCTTCAATGCCTGAAGTCGAGGCAGTTAATCCTGGAGCGACTTGAAGTACAAAGTCGGATGATAAAGCCATCCCGTGACCAGCTAACGAAATCGCTAATGCTGCACCAATTGGTGGCAAACCAGCTTTGATCGCAACAGGAATTAGCAATGCTCCGATTAGTGGTACGGCCGGGGCGGGCCAGAAAAATAACGAAATTGAATAAGTTACTAAAACAAGAATCCAAAAAGAAAGATGTCCGTTTTTCATGACTTTTTGAAAAGGTATAACCATTTGTTCGTCAGATCCAATCGATTTTAACGACTGTAGTAAAGCGGTCATGATAGCGATAATTAAAAAAATATGAAATAGCTCTCCGGCTGCAGTTAAACTTGCATTAAAGATCGCTTGAATCCCGCTTAAAAAGGACCCGTTGTATACCCATCCAATTAGAAAACTCATTAATATGGCTGGAACAACTACATTTTGCCTAAATAACATTGTTACAATAATTAAGCATGTTCCGGCTAAATATAACCAGTGTGCCATTGTTAATTCCATTGTTCTAATCTCCTTTATACGGATTTTAGAAGAAACGATACCATCCTATGCAGAAGCCCAACTTAATGTGAAAGAGGCCGTTTACGTATACTTGAATAAAAGACATTACTGAAAAACAATGATATAATTTGTACGTTAATTTTATAGTGCTTATTATTAGGTTGAGGAACTAGGTGATTATATGGATTTTACGATTAATTATTTATCATTCTTTGTCGTTCAAGTCGACGGACAAGGAGAGCAAGCAGATAAGCGTTTTAAGCATTACCAAACTTTAGATGAAGTGATGTACATAGATAGTGCGTTAAAAGATTTTCTTGATGGGGAATTAATGAAAGTTGCAAAGCGGAAGGTAGAACGGAACCCAAAGTCAGATTCAGTTCCAACGAAAATCGGTCGGTTTATTGTGGAACCAGGATATGATTTAGAAACAAACCCTAATTATAATATGTTTCATCGAATTCGTTCAGCAGGTTCAATAGATGATTTTAAGAATAGTAGTGAAGAGTTGGTTCAAGCTTATATGGATACAAGTGCGATAAGGGGAGGAGCATTACTGGTTCTGCGAGCTAAATTTAATAAATACTTTGATGAACCATTTGTCTTTGTTTTAAAATGTGACTTTGAACAAAAAGTAGCAACCATTACAGATGAAAAAACGATGATTCGTAATGTTGAACGAGCGATTACAACAAAGAATATGAAATCTATCCAGTATCCATATATGCCGGAAGAAGGTATGCTTGAAGAGTGGGAGCTTAAGATTCATCAATCCTCACATGCTAGATACTTTGAAGACTTCTTAAAGTTTGTCGAGTACCATCAATCGTTACCAGAGATTGTTAAAACACAGGTTGTGCAAATGGCACAGCAACATATTGCTGAAACGTATCGGGAGGAGAGTCCTGAACGAATCCAGGAAGAAGAGTACATTGAAGCTTGGTCGAATACTCCAGTTCGTGAAATGCAGGAAAAGTGGACGCCAGAGCAAGTTGTAGAAGCATCAGCTCCAATCATTGAACATCAGCCGGAGATTCCGTTAAAGCTGAAGCTTGACCATATTGATGTAAAGGCAATGTTATCGGATTTTGGTGAAAGTCTCCATATTGCGAAGGTGAATGGAAAGTATGTGATTGTCATTGAAGGAGATTCGTTTACGTTTGAGAAGGGGGTTTCACCGGTGGAGTTTTTGAAGCCGGAGCCTTTGGATGAGGTGTTGAGGAAGGTTGGGAGGTAGGTAAAGGGGTATTGCCTAAATAAGGAATGGATGAGGGTTTCTCTATCCATTTCTTATTTAGTGGGGATAATATTGTAGCTTTAAGGGTTTACCCTGCAACTACCTAATTTGTCCATTTCCTGAAATTTGTAATTTTGTTGTAGTTAAGGCTGGCAGCCCCATTGGTCCACGAGCATGAAGTTTTTGGGTCGAAATTCCAATTTCTGCTCCGTAACCTAAAGCGCTCCCATCCGTAAATCGTGTTGAGGCATTATGATAAACGGCAGCAGCGTCAACTTCCTGTAAAAATTGTTCTGCGATGTTTTGATTTTCTGTAATAATTGCCTCAGAATGTTTCGTTCCATATTTTTCTATATGGGTAATAGCTTCTTGAATGTCATTGACAAGTTTAACGGCAAGATCTAAACTCAAATATTCCTCAGCCCAATCTTTTTCAACAGCCTCAACAGAGCCAGGAATCATTTTCACAGCTTCCTTATCACCATGTACGCTAATGTTATATTCGTTGAGCTTAGAAATTAGCAAATCCTTATGATTCATAAACCAATCTTTTTGAATAAGTACCGTTTCTAAGGCATTACAAACAGCAGGTCGATCAGTCTTAGCATTAATAATAATATTTAACGCTTTTTCTACATCAGCTTCTTTGTCTATATAAATATGGACGTTACCAACACCGGTCTCAAGGACGGGGATGGTTGCTTTTGTTACGACGGTTTCAATTAATGAACCACCACCTCTAGGGATGAGAACATCGATATATTGTTTTAAGGTAAACAGTTGTTCAGTCGCTTTTCTATCTGTACTAGCGATAAATTGAACTGCGTCTACTGGTATTTTTGTTTTATTGAGAGCTTCATGAATGACAGAAACGATTGCTTTATTTGAAGACAAAGCAGAAGAACCGCCTTTTAAGATGATCGCGTTTCCTGATTTTAAAGCAAGTCCCGTCGCATCGACCGTTACGTTCGGTCTAGCTTCATAAATCATTCCTATTACTCCGAGAGGAACACGCACATTTTTTACTTTCAGTCCATTTTCCAATGTCCATTCAGAAACAATTTCACTTGTAGGGTCTTTCAATTTAACAACCTCTCTTAGACCATTGGCAAAGTCATTTACACGTTCTTTCGTTAGAAGGAGACGGTCCATAAAGGCACTATCGAAGTTTTTTTCTTTTCCTTTATCAAGGTCCTTTTGATTCTCATTTAATAAAAATGAGTAATTCTTTTCTAATTCATCCGCAATGATAAGTAAAGCTTCATTTTTATCGTTTGTAGACAAAATACTTAATGCCTTGCCAGCTATTTGGGCCTTCTTTGCTTGCTCTTTCACATTTATTTGACTACTAGCTATTTTACTCAAGCAGATTCTCTCCTTTAATTGTTAGTTTGGTGTATTTATATTTGTATAGCAAACGAAGTCATTTTGACTAATGGCTTCACTTTTTGTTACTTTTATATGGTCTGGAATTTCCTTTAGTTTGAGTCTTTTGATTTCCCTTAGCTGCTCAGCAGAGTAATTAATGACACCACGCCCGACTTCGTCTCCATTCATATGACGTATAACAACAACATCACCACAATCAAACGTTCCATTCACTTCCCGAACTCCTTGTGGAAGTAAGTGACTTTGCTCTTCTGTAATAGCGATACGTGCTCCTTCATCAATAATGACTTCGCCTTTTGTACCTGAATTAAACGCGATCCAATGCTGTCTTACATCTAGATCATCTTGCTCTGCATTCGGTTTAAAATAGGTCCCTTTTGCTCTATGGTTCACAGCATCCAATAAAATATTTGGTTTATTCGCATCTCCAATAAATGTTTCAATTCCTGCAGCTAGTGAGATTTTTACGGCTTCAATTTTAGAACCCATTCCTCCTGTTCCAACTTCACTATCTGAATCACCAGCAGCATCTTCAATCTCTGGAGTAATTTCTTGAACTACCTCTATAAGTTTAGCGTTAGGGTTTGTTCTAGGGTTGTCGTTATATAGCCCATCAATATCTGATAAAATAACGAGTTGATCTGCTTCAACCAAACCAGCGACCTTAGCTGATAAGGTGTCGTTATCGCCAAATTTTAATTGCTTAATGGTAATGGTATCGTTCTCGTTAACAATTGGAACAGCTCCTCGTTCTAAAAGGACTTGTATCGTGTTTCGGGCATTCATATACCGTTTTTGATCTAAAAAATCACTTCGAGTAATTAATATTTGTGAAGCTACATATCCATGAGATCCAAATCTCTCTGAATATGCTTCCATCAAAAGGCATTGTCCGATGGAAGCTGCAGCCTGTTTTTCAGCCAAGTTATGAGGGCGTTCTATAAAGCCAAGTTTTCGATATCCCGCCGCAACAGCCCCTGAAGATACTAAAACAAGTTCATGACCATCATCTAAAATAAGCGCAATTTCATCCACTAAGCGGACTAATTTCCTTATACTAATTTCACCGTTTCGACTCGTTAATGAACTACTGCCAATTTTGACAACAATTCGTTTCTTTTGTTGACTTTCTCCCAATTTTATTCACCTCTATTTTTGCAAAATATTACCTTAGTGTATTTTCTGGTATCGTAGACATCTCTTTAGTAATTTCTCTTGAACGTTCAGCTGCTTGTTTAATACACTCAATTATAATTTCCTGGAATCGTTTGTTTTCTAATACATTTAGTCCAGCTTCAGTGGTTCCTCCTGGGCTTTTCACATTGAGATATAGCTCTTTTGGTGTTTGGTTTGAGGATTTTAACAAGTCGATAGCTCCCTGTATCGTTTGCAAGATTAATTCTCTCCCCAATTCTTGCTCCAAATGAAGTTCTTCTAACGAATGAAACATGCCTTCAACTAAATAATACATATAGGCAGGACCGCTTCCAGCGATAGCCGTGATACTGTCCACATCTTTTTCTAGTACTTGTTTCACGGTACCAACTGCTTTAAACAACGATTCTGTGACTGCCAGATGTTTATCGCTGACGTATATGCCTGGAGAGATAACAGTTGCTGATGAGCCGACTGCTGCTGATGTATTAGGCATCACTCGAATAACTGGGGCTTTATGACCTAGTAAGTATGAAATATAATCAGTAGTGATTCCAGCGAGCACTGAAAGGATTAGTTGGTTTTCTGAAGTGTACGATCGAATAGTTTTAATAGCTTCTTGAACTCCAGCTGGTTTCATTGCGAGTATGACAATATCAGCTTCTGCTAAGACTTGTTCATTGCTTGAGCTTACTTGTACACCGTATTTTTCTTTCAATTCAAGAAGGCGTGCTTCGTTTTGACGGTTTGTTACATATATATTTTTAGGGAGCATTTTCTTTTGTTGAATTAAACCTGAGATAATTGCTTCAGCCATAGATCCTGCACCAATAAAAGCTAACTTATGATGTTGTGTCACTAAATATCATCTCCAATTGGTAATTACTTTTAACACCTTTGTTCAGTAGTCATAAATTAGTCTGCCCAGTCAAAAGGAATTGGATAAGAGTCTAGTTCGATAAATATGAGTGGATATATTACTAATTAGGTTTACGTTGGAAAGACATTGATATGGAGAGCCAAACGTTAGAGGTATTATTTTGTAAATTTCTTAAATGATTTTCCGTAAAAAATATAATGAAAATTAGATAAATGATAAAATAAATGGGCAAGGAGTAAAGGTGTTTCAAACCAGTTGGCTGATATAGTTCAATCCAAATAAAAAATGGTTCAATAATGTAGGACGTTGCAAGTGCAGAGATTAGACCTTTAAGGTAGTGATTAAGCTTAGGCTTCAGCTGAAGTAAGGTCATAATGATAATAGGCTTAGAGTTGTATCCTAAGGAAGGAATGCAGGAATTAATGGTAAAACAGAATGTTTATAATACCAAAAACCCAATTGAACGCCAAGAGAATCTAGAAAAGTTGAAAGAAACATAACAAACATAATTAAGGGATTTTGTAGAAGACGTATTATTTGACAATTAAAATGTAATTAACATACAGTTGAAAGTAAGTTATTTCCTTTGTGAAATTCAAAGAAGTTGGCATGATAAAGATAGGAGTGTGATTGGAATGGCAAAGATCGTTATAATTTCAGGTGGACCATCAAAAACAACTAGGTTAAAAGGTATTATCGATTATGCACAAAGTGTGCTAAGTGAACAAGGAATGGATGTAGAGGAACTACATGTAATTGACATTCCAGCGGAAGACTTAATTTTAGCTAAATATAACAGTGAAGCTATTTTAGCAGCGAATAAAAAAGTAGAAGAAGCCGACGCAGTTATTGTAGCAAGCCAAGTTTATAAAGCTTCTTTCACGGGAATCTTAAAAACATACTTAGACTTACTTCCACAAAAAGGGCTAGAAAACAAAATTGTTTTACCACTTATGCTAGGTGGTACGATTTCACATTTATTAGCAATTGATTATAGTTTGAAACCAGTTCTAGCTTCTTTAGGAGCAGAAAATATTGTTAAAGGTGTTTTTACACTTGATACGTGTGTAACTAGAGGAGAAGATGGAAGTACAACAATTGAGCAAGAAGCGAAAGAACGGTTAGAGGCTTCCTTCCATAAATTGGTGAAAGAACTAAAAAAACAATAATACTTTATAAAAGAACGAGCTTAAAAAGGAAGTTCGTTCTTTTTTGTGTCGTGCAGAAATGTAAGTACAGTGTATTGTACATACTAAATGTAGAAAGACCATTAAAATGAAAGTAAAGGAGTTGAAGAAGAAAATGCCGATGTTTTTCGGACAGACGGGTGCTAGTACAGGTAGTTACCAGTTACCTTTTTTAGGATTATTTGATGCTGATTTCGATGGAGATATAAAAGGTGAGCATGATGCTTACGATATATATGTAAATGAAGAATTTGTTGGAAAAAAACTACTCCTTACAGAATCTGAAAATGTAGTTGACGTTGTCAGTTTTTTAAAACAACAAGGAGTGCAGCAGGTTTCGGCTCAATTAGATGGTGACCATTATATTATTCGTTCAGAGGAATCAGAACGAATAAAACAAATTCTTGATGCATATTTGCAAAACCGCTAAAAAAAACCAGCCCCCCATTGGTGAGTACTATAATGTGCTTGGGGGGGCTGAAAAGTTTGAGACAACCTTATTGTCTATTTAATCAGCCAAGACGTTTCATTTAGCAAGCTTGGTGGTTTTTCCCCATTTAAAGCAGCTCGTAAATTTTTTGCTGCTAGTTTTGACATGTTATATTCACACTCTGTTGTTGAAGAGCCAATATGTGGCAATGTAACAAGATTTTTCAAAGTTAAAAGTGGATTATCAGGATTGGTTGGTTCATTTGTGAACACGTCGATACCAGCTGCATGGATTTCTTTATTGACTAAAGCATGATAAAGAGCCTCTTCATCAACATTTTTGCCACGGGAACCATTTATGAAAATAGCACTTTTTTTCATTTTCTGAAACTCTTTTGCTCCTATCATTTTTTCCGTTTCTTTCGTAGCTGGGACCATCAAACAAACAAAGTCTGATTGCGTAAGAAGATCATCGAATTCACAATAAGATGCTTGATACAACTCTTCAGCCTCTTTGTTTTTTGAGCGGTTATGGTAAAGAATATCCATTCCAAAGCCGAAATGAGCTCTTCTCGCTATAGCTCGGCCAATATTCCCCATTCCGATAATTCCTAGAGTTTTATGGTGTACATCTACGCCATATTGATCTGGTTGGAGAGAAATATCCCACTGTCCTGACTTTACAAACTGATCTAACTCGGGAATTCTTCTAGCAGTTGATAGCAATAAACCAAAGATTGCATCTGCTGTTGTATCGTCCAAGACTCCCGGTGTATTTGTAGCCAGTATTTTCCGTTTTGATAATTCTTCAAGGTCTAAGTTATCATAGCCAACGGATACGTTACAAACCACTTTAAGATTGGGAGCGTTGTCTAATAGTTCTTTTGTTACTTTCAATGAAAGTCCAATAATGCCATCAGCTTTTTTTAATGCAAGGTCAAAATCAGGATTTCCTATGTATTCATGGTTATGGAAACTTGTTACCTCGTACTCTTTTTCCAATTCTTTAATGACTCGTTTATCAACTCTCATATAGACAAGAACGTTTGGTTTCATAAAGACTCCTTTCAATCATAGTACGTAAAAACTTTAGCACAAAATAACTTTTTTAACCAATGTTCTATAGGCAATGAATGGAGGTACATGAAAAAATTCTAAAAAAGTGTTTGAATTTATTGTAGATTCCTATATAATGACAATGTAAATTAATTTAATAGAATTAACTAGGGGAGTCCAATGAGTTGGGCTGAGAAACATGAACGTTAAAGATTGTTGACCCTTTGGACCTGATCTGGCTCATACCAGCGTGGGGAAGTTTAAGAAAGATTTTTATTGACTATACTTCTATCAATTAGCCGGGTCCAAACCAATTTTTTGGTTCCGGCTTTTTTATGTATCTTCAGCTTCCTTCCTTTTTATGTCTAGATTTTGTCCTTTCTATTTCAAAAGGAGAGAGTTCAATGTCCACACCTTCATTAAATGAAAAAAACATTTCCATTATGTCTAGCTTTTCAGGCAGTAAAAAAGTGTATGTCCGAGGTTCAAGGTCTGACATTCAAGTGCCTATGCGAGAAATTGAATTAAGTCCGACATCAGGAACGGTTGGGGAAGAGGAAAATCCTCCAGTTCGCGTATATGACACAAGTGGTCCATACACGGACCATCATTACAAAGTTGATATAACAAAAGGGCTTCCTGCTCTTCGCAGCAAGTGGATTAAAGAACGAAATGATGTGGAAGAGTACGAAGGGCGTAAGATTAAGCCAGAGGATAACGGGTACATTTCGGCAGAAGACCCACGTGCTAATTCTCATGTCTTCCCTGGGTTAGAACGAAAGCCGTTACGTGCGAAAAACGGTAAAAATGTAACACAGCTTCATTATGCAAAAAAAGGCATCATTACACCTGAAATGGAGTTTATCGCAATAAGAGAAAATCTTGATCCTGAATTCGTGCGTCTGGAGGTTGCAAGTGGTAGGGCGATTATACCAGCAAACATCAACCATCCGGAAACAGAACCGATGATTATTGGACGGAATTTTCATGTGAAAATTAATGCGAATATTGGGAATTCTGCGGTTTCTTCATCAATTGAAGAAGAAGTTGAAAAAATGACTTGGGCAACGCGTTGGGGTGCTGATACGATGATGGATTTATCAACAGGTAAAAACATTCATACAACACGCGAATGGATCATTCGGAATTCTGCTGTTCCTGTTGGCACGGTTCCGTTGTACCAAGCACTTGAGAAGGTAAATGGGATTGCGGAGGATTTAACGTGGGAAGTATATCGTGATACGTTGATTGAACAAGCAGAACAAGGGGTTGATTACTTTACAATCCATGCAGGTGTTCTTATGCGTTACGTTCCACTAACGGTAAAACGTCTAACAGGTATTGTTTCTAGAGGTGGGTCTATTATGGCACAGTGGTGTTTATATCACCATCAAGAGAACTTCTTATATACTCATTTTGAAGAAATTTGCGAGATTATGAAAACATATGATATCTCGTTTTCTTTAGGAGATGGGTTACGACCAGGATCCATTGCTGATGCAAATGATGAAGCCCAATTTGCGGAATTAGAAACTCTCGGCGAACTAACAAAGCTAGCTTGGCAGCATGATGTTCAAGTCATGGTAGAAGGACCGGGACATGTACCAATGCACTTAATTAAAGAAAACATGGATAAACAGTTGGAAATGTGCCACGAAGCACCATTTTATACACTAGGTCCATTAACGACTGACATTGCTCCTGGATATGATCATATCACATCAGCTATTGGTGCCGCGATGATTGGTTGGTTTGGTACAGCAATGCTTTGCTACGTAACACCAAAAGAACATCTCGGATTACCTAATCGTGAAGATGTACGTGAAGGGGTTATTACGTACAAAATTGCCGCACATGCTGCTGATTTAGCAAAAGGACATCCAGGTGCACGAGTTCGTGACGACGCTTTGTCAAAAGCTCGATTTGAATTCCGCTGGAGAGACCAATTTAATCTAGCGCTTGATCCGGAACGGGCACTAGAATACCATGATGAAACGCTACCTGCTGAGGGGGCGAAAACGGCTCATTTTTGCTCGATGTGTGGTCCGAAGTTCTGTAGTATGAGAATTTCACATGACATTCGTCAATATGCGAAAGAAAATCAACTAGAAACTAGCGAAGCGATTGAAAAAGGCATGAAGGAAAAAGCTGAGCAGTTTAAGAAGTCTGGCGGGAAAATTTATCAGTAAACATCTAAGGAGGATTGACGTGGTGAAGGTGCCTGATATTCAAAGGAAAATTGATAAATTAAGGGAGGATCTGCTTTATTGGGAAACTCACTTAAAGGACGTACAAAATAAGTGTCACCATTCATTTGAAAGCACTCCGCTTTATAAAAGGTGTTTGCATTGTCAAAAGATCGAAGCTATATATTACTAGGTAGGCCATAAGGCATGGAATTAGTTTTAAGACCTTTTTAATAAATCATATTCCAATTTGGTCTCACCGAAGTACCCTCTGAACATAAACTAGTTTCAGGGGGTGTTTTTCTTTATGTATGGAAGGTATGGAAGACCACCAGGGCCACCTGTAGGCCAGCCTTATCAACCTTATCAACCTTATCAACAAAATGACAAAACTCCTAAATCTAAGAAGCCAAAGGTATCATCATACAATGTTCAGGACTTATTTACAGGGAAGAATTTAGATATTATTGCAGCCGCTTTATTATTATCTGGTAAATTAAAGGTTGATGCTGTGGAGTTATACCGATCATCACCTGTAGTTACAGTAACTTTATTAGGAGAGTTCCTTACTCCTGGAAATGATAAATCGAATGCTTTAGCAGACTTCTTAAAAGAAAATGGGGATATGACACTTGATGATGTTTTTGAAGCTTTTCAACAGAGAATTGAGGAGGATTAATTAAAATGGGAAAGAAACGATCGGGTAACTATGAAGGCGGATTTGATGGGAAAGGTTTTACAGGTGCTATTTTAGTTGGAGTATTGCTTTCTTTATTAGTATTTGGATCAAAAGATATTGAAGATTTAACGGATGCACCAGATTAAATATTTATAAATAAGAGGGCAGGCTGTGGAGAAGAATTTCTCAACAACCTGTTTTTGTTTAAAAAGAGAAGGTTACTCATTTTCCTTTTTATTTAAAAGCGCCCGTTCTTCAGCTGAAAAGACTCTTGAACGTGTTAAAAATCGTTTGCCTTCGGGGCCTTCAAGAGAAAACATTCCTCCTCGCCCTTTGACCACGTCAATAATGAGCTGAGTATGTTTCCAATATTCGTACTGTGCTGAGCTAATATAAAAAGGGCAATTACCGATTTCTCCGAGTAGTGTATCACTTTCGCCGATCATAAATTCATTTTCAGCATAACACATCGGGGAACTACCATCGCAGCAACCATCAGACTGGTGGAACATGAGAGGTCCATGCTTCTTTTTTAATAAGTCGATAAGAACGAGTGCTTCCTTGGTAGCTGTAACCTTTATTATCATATCCCCCTCCTTATCGCGGATTTGGTTATCGCATCGATTTAAATAAAAAGGAAATCGCCATTGAATGAAAAGAGAGCGAACAAGGTTGCGATGGCT
>NZ_JAKRYL010000029.1 GCF_023555415.1 Halalkalibacter alkaliphilus
CTCAGAAGGTCAAAACCTTTTTGAGACACCCCTTTCTCTTGACTAAGCTTTGTTTTTCCACAAATCAAACATAGCTTGCGCAAATTCAATTCCTTGATATAACAAAATGCTCAGTGCACTTGCCGAGAAAACAGCAACTGTAATTAGACGAATCCAAAACACATTGATTCCTCCTTTCAACAAGGGATTTATGCGGAATAAATGTTATTTTGAAAATAATTCGACTTATAAAATACAGCTAATAAGAAATGTTTTATTGATGTTACATAATGATTTTCAGAGGTTGCTAGTTTCGGCAAAAAAATTAAACAAATGAATAACGTAAGGGATGCAGGTTTTATACTTTGTATTTTCAATTCTTGAAAGTCGTGTAACTGACTAGTTTCAATTACTGCGTCAGGACCGTAGCCTTTTTCTGCAAAGGTCTTTTCAACTGGAAAAGAGGTGTGCAAAAGCAAGTAAACCATTGATGAAACTAAAAGAATTACATATTTCATGTTGTTTTCACCTCTTCGTAAGTAGCCAAATCATACCATGATCTATATTAGTGGGAAATAGGCTTAAATTACTAATGCTAAAAATGGACAGTCCTGAATTTTTTCATGAATTAAGTATAGTGATGGAGAAGTAAAACCATCAGTCGTATATTTTCTAACGTTCCTGGCATAAAACTTAATTTTTATCATATATGTGGTATGAGGACAAACTTTGAGAGGAGAATCTAAGTGTCAGACCTTTTAAAAATCCTTGTATTTTCATTGTTTTTAAGTTTCTTATGGGTAATTCCTCGGTTTGATCTAATTTTTCAATGGATATCGGAACATGTTTGGCAGTCTAGTATAATAGGGCTTTCAATCGTATTCATACTAGTTATTGTAAATTGGATTAAGTCAAAAAGAGCGACTAAAGTACAAAATGAACAATTACAGGTAGAAAAATCTCAAGGATAATTATTCGGAAGCTTTTGATAGCGAACAGCGGGGTAATATATATTAGGTGTCAATATAAAAAGGGCTTAAGTACTAGATAGAAACGTTTAACTCATCTATGATAGAAATACAAAGAACTACATTGGAGTGGTTTGAATGAAAGGTATTAAAGTGTATCATGTTGATGCGTTTACGGATCAACCGTTTGGAGGAAATCCTGCTGGGGTGGTCCCAAACGCAGAATCTATTGACTCTTTTGAGATGCAATCGATCGCAAAAGAGCTTAATTTGTCGGAGACAGCTTTTCTCATCCCCTCAGAAAGTACAAATACAGATTTTTGTATTCGATATTTTACGCCGAGCAGTGAGATTGATTTTTGTGGGCATGCCACCGTTGCATCAGCTTGGTTACTTGGTACGGTATATGATTGGGCAGAAAAAAAGAACATGATCACGTTTGAGACAAACATCGGTCATGTTCCGGTTGAATTCGTTACTAAGCAAGGCGCATTACATGCTGTTATTATGAAACAGGTAGAACCCAAAGTAAAAAAGATAGAGACAGACCTAGCTGAGTTAGCAACCTATGTCGGTTTAACTAAGGATGATATTGATACAAATTATCCTGTTAGACTTGGGTATACTGGAAATTGGCACCTACTCATACCGGTCACAACACGTAAGGCCATTGACCAAGCTATACCACAGATTCTCAAATTGAAAAAGCATAACGAAAGCCATAATATCTGTACGACGCATCTATTTACTTTTGATAGTCAAGAAGAGAATTGCTTGATTTATACACGCGACTTTGCTCCTGCTGTAGGAATTCATGAAGATCCTGTTACAGGTTCAGCAAATGGGGCTTTAGCTGGTTATTTAGTACTCGAAGGAATCTTAAATTCAAAAGTAGATCATGTCTTTTGTATTGCTCAAGGGCATGCAGTTGGAAGGCCAGGGAAGATTGACATTATCATCTATGTCGAGGATAACAAGCCAATCATAAAAGTTGGAGGTAGGGCAGTTCCTACGATTGCTGGTACTTTTTTAGTAGAGGGAGAATAGTAATCTAAAGATTATTTGCCAACTTTTTTTGTGTATCTATTCGCATAACTAGAGGCTACGAAGGCATCTGGTTTAATTTTAGGTTCAACCCCCATCGTTTCTAACCGGGCCACCATTTCTTTTACAAATTCTCGTGTTTTATTGCGTTTCCCTGAACCGATATCGATATGTCCTTCAATTGAAAATGTAGCTCCTTGGTATACGTATGGTAAGACAATATCAATCATTTTGTTCTTTTTTGCTTCTGTAAACATAGAGACAATCTCTTCTGTTAGTGTGGTTTCTAACGATATTCGTTCATGCAATTGGTGCATTGGCTTAGGTATCGTTATTTTACGGATGCAAGCCCAAGCACCTTTCCCAGTATTTTGAATCACGATTCCAGTTATAAAAACCGTGCATCGTGCATGAACTTGCGAATCCGTTCCAACCATCAGTCGATAATTGCCGCGTGGATTTAATTTCATAAATTTAATAATTCGCTTAAAGACTTGTTCAAACGACATACTTTTTTCTTGTAAATTTTGAAACTTGTAGTGTAACCTTTCTTGTTGTTTCAAATGATCACCTACATTTACTTGGTATAATATCCATCATATGCAAGTAAGCTATATTTATTAGTGAAATCAGAAAATTAAGGCTACTATCCCTAAAATTCGACTAAATCAGTAAGAAATGTTTGCGCATAATGTGTAGTGGTAGTAATATAGATAGAGAATTCAAAAAAAACTTTTCCCAAAACAATATTTGCTGTGAGAAAATAACATGTAATGTAATGGGAATAGTTCGAGCACACTAAAGAAAGAAAGAAAATATTAGGAGTGGTAGAAATGAGCAAACAACAAGTTGGAGTCATTGGACTTGCAGTAATGGGTCGTAACCTAGCGCTTAACATTGAAAGCAGAGGGTACAGTGTTTCTGTATTTAACAGATCTTCTGAAAAAACGGAGACTATGTTGAAAGAAGCAGAAGGTAAGAATGTCGTTGGTACATATAGCATTGAAGAATTTGTTGCTTCACTAGAGGCACCAAGAAAAATATTATTAATGGTACAAGCTGGCTTTGCTACAGATGCAACGATTGAGCAGCTTTTGCCACACTTAGAAAAAGGCGACATTTTAATTGATGGTGGAAACACGTTCTTTGAAGATACTCGTCGTAGAAACAAAGAGCTTGCTGAGTCAGGCGTTCATTTCATTGGAACAGGAGTATCTGGTGGTGAAGAAGGAGCGCTTAAAGGGCCTTCTATTATGCCAGGTGGACAAAAAGAAGCATATGATCTTGTAGAGCCTATCTTAAAGGATATTTCTGCAAAAGTTGGCGGAGATGCTTGTTGCACATACATCGGTCCAGATGGTGCTGGTCACTATGTAAAAATGGTTCATAACGGAATTGAATATGGAGATATGCAGTTAATTTGTGAATCTTACCACCTTATGAAAGACGTTCTTGGACTAAGTGCACAGGAATTACATGAAACATTTAAAGAGTGGAATGAAGGAGAACTTGATAGTTACCTAATTGAGATCACTAAAGACATCTTCACTAAGATGGACGATGAAACAGGAAAGCCTATGGTTGATGTTATTTTAGATACAGCTGGTCAAAAAGGGACTGGAAAATGGACAAGCCAAAGTGCGCTTGATCTAGGTGTACCGTTATCAATCATTACAGAATCTGTTTTCTCTCGTTTTATTTCAGCGATGAAAGAAGAGCGTGTGAAAGCAAGCAAAATTCTAAGCGGACCGAACACTACGTTTGAAGGCGATAAAAAAGAATTTGTTGAAAAAATCCGTAAAGCATTATACTTAAGCAAAATTTGTTCTTATGCTCAAGGGTTTGCTCAAATGAAAGTAGCTTCTGAAGAGTATGATTGGAACTTAAACTTAGGAAATATCTCTATGATCTTTAGAGGTGGTTGCATTATCCGTGCTCGTTTCTTACAAAACATCAAGGAAGCGTACGATCGTGATGCAAACTTAACAAATCTTTTACTAGATCCTTACTTCAAAGAAATCGTAGAAAGCTACCAAGAAGCTGCTCGTGACGTAGTAGCTACAGCTGTTAAGCTTGGAATTCCTGTTCCAGGTCTTGCAAGTGCGTTAGCATACTTTGACAGCTATCGTACAGAAACACTTCCAGCTAACCTTCTACAAGCGCAAAGAGATTACTTTGGTGCTCATACGTATCAACGTATTGATAAAGAAGGAACATTCCATACAAACTGGATGGAAAAATAATAAATTGTGAAAGGTGGCTTCGACTTAGTCGAGGCTGCCTTTTTTTGTTTGGATAAATTTGTATTTATAATTACATCGTATTCTGGTACGATGAGTTTACTTGAAAAGGAGGATGATTCATGTCAACATTTTATGTAGAGAAACTGAATTTTAAAGAACCTAAGAAAATAGCGGAAATGTTTGATGCATTGCTACAGGAATCTACGGACACTGTAGAGGAATTAGAATCATGGCTTAAAAAACAGTCAGAGCTATTTGATGCCATTGAGGAAGCAATGTCTGGGCATTACATCGACTTTCAATGTCAAAGTGACTCTAAAGAGGCAAAAGAGATTTTTGAGCATGATCAAAGTGTCATTGATCCCCTTTTTAAGAAATATAATTCTTTATTTGATGAGGCATTTTTATCTTCTAAGGCAAACTGCCAATTAGACCCTGTTTTGTATAAACAGTTGATTAAAAGAAAACAAAATGCAAAAGAAATTTTTAGATTAGAAAATATTGAATTAGAAGTAAAAGAAGATGCACTTGCAACGAATTATTTTGAACATACAGGAGGGCTAACCGTTCAATGGGGTAATGAAGAACTGACATTAAGTGAACTTTCTCCATACATACAAGCCCCTGATCGTGATACGAGGAAAAAAGCTCTTACTTTAATATCTGAAGCCATCCTCTTCAAGGAAGCAGAGCTTCAACAAATTATGAATGAGCTTATTGTGTTACGTCATCAAAAAGCTCAAAACACAGGGCTAACGAATTACAGAGATTATATGTTTAAAAAATATGAGCGCTTTGATTATTCACCACAGGATTGTAAAAAATTAGCAGAATCAATTCGTAAGTATGTCAAACCGCTCAAAGAAAAATTACAGAAACAGCATAAGAGTGAACTAGGTGTTGACACGTATAAACCATGGGATAGACAGGGTGTTCCACAAGGGCAAAAGCCATTACAGCCTTTTACAACAACTAAGGAGCTTATTGAAAAGTCGAAGGTTATCCTTGGAAACCTTGATCCACGTTTTGCTGAACTTCTAACAACGATGGATGAACGTGGGATGCTTGATTTAAATAGTCGAAAAGGCAAAGCGCCAGGCGGTTTTTGTTCTAATCTACCTGTATCACAGCTTTCGTTTATTTTTATGAATGCATCAAGGACACAAGATGATATGATTACTTTGCTTCACGAAATGGGGCATTGTATTCATAATGACTTAATGAGAAAGCAACCAATTGGAGACTATCGTGAGACACCAATGGAATCAGCAGAATTAGCAAGTATGTCAATGGAGCTTTTGACTATGGACCAGTGGAATCTCTTTTATGAAGATGAGGCAGATCTTATACGTGCAAAGAAAGAGCAGTTAAAAGGAATAATCGATTTTCTTCCTCTAGGGATGATCATCGATCAGTTCCAGCATTGGATGTATGAAAATCCAGACCATACATCTGATGAACGCGATAGAAAGTACAAAGAACTGATGTTAGATATAGATTCAAATGTGGTGAATTGGAATGGTTATGAGAAATGGCAACAAACGGCTTGGTTGCGTGTTCTTCATATTTTTGAGGTGCCATTTTATTATATAGAATATGTAATTGCCCAACTAGGAGCAGTCCAAATGTACAAACAATACCGAGAAAATCCAGAACAAGCACTTGAAAATTATAAAAAAGCATTAGCTCTCGGTTCATCGAAATCTTTACCTGAAGTATATGAGGCGGCAGGGATTCGCTTTGATTTTTCAGATTTGATGATACAAGAATTAATGGTTTTTTTAGAACAAGAATTAGAACAGTTACAGTAAATCAAAAAGAGTTGTCAGTTGTATGACAACTCTTTTTGTTTGAGGAGACCTTATAGAAAGGGAATAGGGATATGGGGAAAAAGAGTCTAATCATAATACTGATTTCTAGTTTAATATTTTTTATTTATGTTTGTTTATTACATATTCAAATCATACGTTACAGTCATATCGAAATTGAGGGAGACATTGATTATGTCATTATATTAGGAGCAAGGGTAAAAGGAGCCGAACCATCTTTATCCCTTAAATATCGAATCGAAGCTGCGGCTGAGTATGTATTAGAAAACGAAGATGTGGTAGTAATAGCAACCGGTGGACAAGGGCCTGGTGAGGACATAACAGAGGCTGAGGCTATTAAAACGGAATTAATGAGGAAAGGAATAGAAGAATCGCGTATTTTTCTTGAGGATGAGTCTACTTCTACAGTGGAAAACATTCGTTTATCGAAAAAACACATTCCTGCTATATCTAAAAAAGGACTTGTTGTTACGAACCGTTACCATGTTTACCGAGCGACAATGATTGCACAAGATCAACAATTAGACGTTACCGGACTGCCCGCTAAAACACCAAGAACTGTTTTGCTGCAATCTTATTTAAGAGAATATTTAGCAATTACAAAGTATTTTTTTACGAGAAATTTGAATTTATATTTACTCATCTTATAGTGGTTAATTCTTTATTTGGTCAAAAAAGATCAAACTTCACACTTGAAAAGTCAAATATGGTCAAATATAATGATTATAGATCGTCAATACATTACAGCCATCAACGGCTTTTCTTTTTATATAATTGGTCAAATATAGTCAAAGTCAAAAGGAGGAACTAGAAATGATTTGTAACAAATGTCAGAGTAAACAAGCAAACGTAAAAGTAAATGTAATGATTAATCAAACGAAAAAGCAACTTGCTTTATGTTCTGATTGTTATCAACAAACACAAAAACAATTTGGAATGTCATCATATCATTTAGATGACTTCTTTAAAGGGTTCATGCTAGAAAGTATGTCAGGATCTAATCACGGTTTTACCCAACAACAAGTAAAAGAGGAAGCTCCAAGCCATAACGGAGATGGATTCCTAGATCAACATGGCCGCAACTTGTCAGATGAAGCTAGACAAGGTCGAATTGATGCTGTGATTGGGCGAGAAAAAGAAATTGAACGTGTGATTGAAGTACTTAATCGTCGTTCAAAAAACAATCCTGTCTTAATTGGAGAAGCAGGTGTCGGAAAGACAGCAATTGCAGAAGGCTTTGCCTTAAAGATTGTTAAAGGGGAAGTTCCAGCTAAGCTTTTAAATAAAGAAGTATATGTTCTAGATATTAGTTCTCTTGTGGCAGGTACAAGCTACCGTGGTCAATTTGAAGAGAAAATGCAACGATTAGTGACAGAATTAAAACAACGAGAGAATGTGATTCTCTTTATTGACGAACTTCATATGCTGGTGGGAGCAGGTAGCTCATCAGAAGGTTCAATGGATGCAGGGAATATTCTAAAGCCATCATTAGCAAGAGGAGAGTTCCAAATCATTGGTGCAACAACATTAAAAGAATATCGAATGATTGAGAAAGATCCAGCACTAGAACGTCGCTTCCAACCTGTTGTCGTCAAAGAACCAACTTCAGAAGAAGCTTTTGAAATTTTAAAAGGAATACGTCCTATTTACGAAAACTATCACAATGTAAAATACTCTGATGATGTATTAAAAGCATGTGTATCATTATCAGATCGTTACATCCAAGATCGCTTCTTACCAGATAAAGCGATTGATCTGTTAGATGAAGCTGGTTCAAAATTAAACCTCACGCAAGGTATAACAGACAAAGGCAAGTTAGAAAAACGGTTGGATGATCTCACTCGTGAAAAGGAAGCAGCAACAAAACAAGAAGATTATGAGAAAGCAGCACGCTTGCGAGATGAAGAACTCGAACTAAAAAAGAAATTAGATAATGATATTATTGAACCTGTGACAGAAGTAACCATTGAGCACATTCAAGATATCATTGAAAAAAGTACAGGGATTCCTGTGAAAAAGCTTCAAAAATCTGAGCAGTCGAAAATGAAGGACCTACAAGGGAATTTAACTAAGAAAGTAATTGGACAAGAAAAAGCAATTGAAAAAGTAGCAAAAGCAATTCTACGAGCTCGAGTAGGGTTGAAATCCAAAACTCGTCCAACTGCTTCTTTCTTATTTGTCGGTCCCACTGGTACAGGTAAAACGGAGTTAACAAAAACTCTTGCTGCAGAGTTATTTGGAAGCAAAGATTCAATGATTCGCCTTGATATGAGTGAATATATGGAAAAGCATTCCGTTTCTAAATTAATCGGTTCACCTCCTGGGTATGTAGGACATGATGAAGCAGGTCAATTAACAGAGCAAGTGAGAAGAAACCCATATTCGATAATTCTTCTTGATGAAATTGAAAAAGCTCACCCGGATGTTATGAATATGTTTCTACAAATCATGGAAGATGGCCGATTAACTGACAGTCAAGGAAGAGTGGTCAACTTTAATGAAACTGTTATCATTATGACGTCAAATGCGGGTGTGAATGATAAGAAATTAGGTGCCATCGGTTTTAACGAATCAGAAGGTGAAAGTGTCCTCAAAACTCAAAGCATTCTTGACAGCTTACGAGATTACTTTAAACCTGAATTTTTAAACCGTATTGATTCAATTATTGTATTTAATCACCTAGAAAAAGAGAATCTCATTAAGATTATTGATATTATGCTAGAGGATTTACAAGTTACACTTACGGAGCAAGGATTATCAGTGACTGTTACAGAAGCGGCTAAAGAAAGAATTGCTGAGCTAGGGTACCATCAAGCATTTGGAGCTCGCCCATTGCGCAGGGCAATTCAAGAACATGTTGAAGATCAAATTACGTCGATTTTAATTAACAGCGATGAGAAGATTACTATGTTTACGGTTGATATTATGGACAATGAGATTAAGGTAGAGGGTAAATAAAATTTAATGACAACGTTGGATGACGAGTTCACTAAAAAAATGAAAGTAGACCTTTTACAGTGAACTTGATGACATCCTCGTTGTCTTTTGTTACATTTGGACATAATAATTTACTTACATAATATTCATAATGTTATACTTTTAACATGTCATTAACAAAAGAAGAGGGAGTGTTTATGGAGTTATTAATTGCTATTTTACTATTCACAGGTCTCTTTGCTATTTATGACGCAATAAGAAAAGTGAATAATAATATATTAAAGCAAACGGAAGAAATAATAAAATTGCGTGAGGAAATGACAAAACACAACCGAAAATAACTACTATAATAAGTTGCCTTCCAAGTCATCTCTGAAACTGAACTTACTAATACATGTAAATATCCGTAATTTCCTGTATTAAATTGACATCACTCAAATTATTATACTATAATTTTTCTTGTAGTTTAATAATAATAAGGGGGATTTACATGAAGCGCATTTCAACGAAGTTTTTCTTCATCATGCTTGCTCTAGTTGTCGGTTTTGTTGCTGCTTGTAGCAATGATTCAACAAATGAGGGTTCTAACACTGATAACGAATCAACTCCTACAATTGGTGGGGGAAACCTTAATATCGGTGTTGTATCTGATCCTGTTTCGTTAGATCCACATGGTGCGAACGAAACAGTTGCTAACACAATCAATGCAACTATTTATGATCGCCTTGTTTATATGGATCAAAATTCAGAAATTCAACCAGGGTTAGCTGAATCGCTCGAACAAATTGAAGATACGGTTTGGGAGGCGAAAATCCGTGAAGGTGTTACGTTTCATGACGGAACGGAACTAAATGCGGAAGCTGTTAAGTTAAGCCTTGACCGTGTGCGTGATCCAGAAGTTGCAGCGCCTGTTGCATTTTTATTTGGAATGGTAACAGATGTTCGTGTAGTTGATGAATTCACTGTACATATTGAGACGGAGTTTCCATTCGCTCCACTACCAGCTCATTTAGCTCATACTGCTGGTAGTATTATCAGTCCGCAATTAATTGAGCAATCATATGAAGACCTTGCAAATGGAGAGAATCCATTCGCAGCAGCAAATGAACAACCATCAGGTACAGGTTATTTCAAATTTGAGAGCCAACAGCCTGGAAACTCAGTATCTCTTTCTAAAAACGAAGATTACTGGCATGAAGAACAAGCGAAAGTGGACACAGTGACTTTTAAGGTAATCCCTGAAAGCTTAACGCGTATTGCTGAGCTAGAAACAGGGGAAATTGATATTAATTTTACTGTTTCTCCTAGTGATGTTTCTCGTGTCGAGAGCAATCCTGATACTATTGTTGAACAAGTTAATAGCACGAGAATGGTTTACCTTGGTTTTAATACTGAAGTAGAACCGTTAAACGATGTAAACGTTCGTCGTGCGCTACACATGGCTGTAGATAAAAATGCCTTAGTTGAAGGAATTTTAGATGGTGTTGGAATTCCAGCAGATACTCCGATTGCTCCAGGTGTATACGGTTATAGTGAAGGTGTCGATACTATTGAGTATGATATTGAACAAGCAAAAGAACTTCTTGCAGAAGCAGGTTATCCTGATGGTTTTGATGTTACGTTGTTAACAGATGATGAGCGTGAGCGCCAAGACTTAGCTGTTGCACTTCAATCTCAACTAGCAGAAATCGGTGTAAATGTTAACATTGATACGTATGAGTTCGGAACCTATATAGAACGAGCTGGTTTAGGCCAAATGGAAATTTTCTTAGGAAGCTGGGGAACAGTGACTATAGATGCTGACTATGGTCTATACGCAGTATTCCATTCCAAAAATATTGGACCACCAGGAAATCGCTCTCGTATTGTAAACGAAGATTTGGATGAACTCCTTGATGCGGCTAGACAAGAAATAGATCCAGAAACTCGAATTGATTTATATGCACAAGTTCAAAACAAACTAGCTGAAGAATCTCCATATGCATATTTATACTTCCCTGATAACATCTCAGCTGTACGTTCAGATGTTGAAGGATTTTGGCAATACCCAAGTGGTTATTTCTTCTTACGTGATGTAACCTTAAATCGTTAATTATTGGATAAAGCAGTCTCTTGAGGTTGATCTTAAGAGACTGCTTTTTTCGTTTATTTTATTTTGGCATTGTTTTCAGCAACAGTTGATATATTTATTTGTAATTAATAAAAAACGTAAGGATATGAAGACCTCACCTAGAAGCATTTCTCAATCAAAGGTGAATTTTTTAATACTTTTAAAAATATTACTTGAATATTGCATTAGAGATTGATATTATTAAAAACAATAAAGTTGTTAAATATTTTAAAAAATAAATAGCGATAAACTTCTTATCCAGAGTGGTAGAGGGACAGGCCCTATGAAACCCGGCAACCTCAAGTTAAATTAATGACTTGAACGGTGCTAATTCCTGCAAAGGTATAACCTTTGAAAGATGAGAGAAATGTATTTTAATAATACATACTAACCTCTCTTTAAAATTATTAGAGAGGTTTTTTTGATGGATAGAAGAATTATCGCTCAAAAGGAGCGAACATTAATGGAAAGAGCAGTGTTTGGTGCAAGTGAATTTTTCAGTCAAAAGGCTTTTATTACAGATTTTCGTGGTATTGAGTATATTCAAGTTAAACAATTAAAAGAAAAGAATGTAGATATTGTAGAAATTTGGTTTGATCCTTGGAAAGTATCCTATAATGAATTATTAGATTTGTTTTTTGATTTGCATAACCCAACCATTAAAAATGGTCAGGAATGTAAGAATCAATCTTATATTTTCTTTACTAATTTTAGCCAATTAAAGATAGCCAAACAAAAGAAAAACCAGCTAATACAAGTTTTTAAAGATGAAATGATCACAGAAATTATTCCGGAGTTTGAACATAATGATACAGGGAAAGATATTAAATTAATATCATAATAAGTCTCATTCTTAGTTAGGTTTTTATGAATGGTAATGAAAGGCTGATGGAAAGCTGCATGAATCGTTTGATCATGAAAAGTAAAAATCATTTGACATGGCTGGTTGTATGATTGACAAAAGGGGGGAGAATGAATCACTTCTTGAACGATCATAACTACCAGCCTTCAAGTTGTAACTCGTTTGCGTACGATTTTATAGTCCATTTAAAAAAGTGTTTATAAAATAAATATGTTTTCATATATTTATATATAGAACATAAAACTCTAACGGTTTTAGAACAGCGAAGACAAGGGAGGATAAAAATGGCTATAAGACCACCAGTGTTACAAAGAGGAGATACGATTGGATTGGTTACAGCTGGGAGCCCTCTTGATGCTAATATAATAAATACTAGAGCTCAAACAATTAGAGATATGGGTTTTAATATTGCTTTTGGCAGAAACGTTTATTCATTTGAGGGCATCGTAGCTTCATCGGCAGAAAAAAGAGCCGAAGATATTATGAGCATGTTCACAGATCCAAATGTTAAGATGATACTAGCAACACGTGGAGGGACTGGGGTGCAGACCATTCTCCCGTATCTAGACTACGATGTAATAAGAGATAACCCTAAAATCATTTCTGGTTATAGTGACATTACCGTACTACTTAATATTTTGAATCAATTTAGTAACTTAATTACGTTTCACAGCCTAATGCTTGGTGATTTTAGAGCAGATACTCCATCTTATAATTATAATCAATTCTTTCAAGCTACTTCTACCGCAATTTCTCCTAGGTCTATCCAGAACCCACCGAATATACCACTAATGAGTTTAGTACAAGGTAATGTAACAGGTCCCATAGTAGGAGGAAATATGACATCGCTTATTAATACACTGGGTACACCATATGAAATTGATACAAAAGGGAAAATACTTTTCTTAGAAGAAATCAATTCTCCTACGACAATGATTTATCGCTACTTTACTCAGCTATCAATGTCAGGAAAGCTCCAAGATTGTATTGGTATTATAATGGGAGAATGCACCACTTGTCCTGTGGCTTATGGTACTACGTATGCAGATTTAATAAGGGATTGGTTAGTACCCTTAGGAAAACCTCTCATGGTCAACCTTGCTACAGGACATGGAAATTATAAAGCTACTATTCCAATAGGTGCATCTGTTAATCTTAATACAATAGAAAATACATTAACTGTTCTTGAATCAACTGTTTCTGTTTAAGTTTGGATTAATCAGTTTTATTTCATGAAAAAAATGAACAATATGATTTTAAATACAAAATAATCAATTTATTTATGTAATCTATACTCAAGTTACTCTCTATGGTATTTTTTTATTGTAGTATACTCCTAATAATAGAGAGGTGGATTATGAGTGGAAATTCATAATTTAATTGAATCAAAACAATATTTTGTTGATGAGACAAAAGTAAATTACTATGTTGTCTATGAAAAATTTGAAAACATTGAGGCTTTGATTAAGGAGAACAGAGTTGAAGAAAGAAATCAGGGCACGGAAGAAATCATATACATTTTTCATGGGTACGGAAAAGGGGATCTGTTACAGACAATTTGTAGTTATCGGTTGGATATTGATCACGAATCTATTAGTGACACACTTAATACTATAAAAGAAGAGCACAAAGAAATTTTTAAGTAGAATGGAGGGTGTCTCTAAATAAGACACCCCATAATTCTAACTCTTATCACTTATATATTAGAAAACATTAAACTCAGTTTTGGTAAATGATTCGGTTTAGAAATCTTTCTTATTAACCATAAAAAATAGGGCTTACTAGTGTAAGTCCTATTTTTTATGAAACTAGATAATTCCCTGTGAAATCATGGCATCAGCAACTTTTTTGAAACCAGCAATATTTGCACCAACAACAAGGTTTCCAGGAGCATTATACTCATGTGAAGCTTCAATACTATTTCTATAAATATTTTTCATTATGTCTTGGAGCTTCTCATCAACTTCTTCAAGTGTCCAAGATAGTCTCATACTATTTTGCGCCATTTCTAACGCTGAAACAGCAACCCCACCAGCATTTACAGCCTTAGCCGGACCAAATAGTACTTTATTAGCATGGAATATTTCTATTGCTTCTAACGTTGAAGGCATATTAGCACCTTCGCCGATAGCAATTACTCCATTGGATACTAATAAGTTGGCAGCTATTTCATCGATTTCATTTTGTGTGGCACAAGGTAAAGCGATATCACAAGGAATCGACCAAATACCTGAGCATCCTGGAGTAAACTGAGCGTGAGGGTGTTCTTGGACATACTCACTAATTCGTTTACCTTCAACTTCTTTTAATTGTTTAACAGTATCAACATTTATACCTTGTGGATCAAAAATATACCCACTTGAATCACTACAAGCAACTACATTTCCGCCAAGCTGTTGCGCTTTTTCGATAGCATAGATAGATACATTACCAGAACCTGATACGACAACTGTGCTACCTTTTAAGCTAAACCCTTTATCTTTCAGCATTTCTTCAACAAAATAAACAGTTCCATAACCTGTTGCTTCTTTTCTGCCTAAACTGCCACCATAAGCCAAACCTTTCCCTGTTAAGACACCAGCTTGAAAACCACCACGCATCTTTTTATATTGGCCAAACATATACCCAATTTCTCTAGCACCTACCCCGATATCTCCAGCAGGCACATCGACGTCAGGACCAATATATTTTGAGAGTTCACTCATGAAGCTTTGTGTAAATCGCATAATCTCTTTGTCAGATTTTCCTTTTGGATCGAAGTCAGATCCACCTTTACCACCGCCAATTGGCTGACCAGTTAAGGAATTTTTGAAAATTTGCTCAAAACCAAGGAATTTAATAATACTTGCATTTACTGATGGATGGAAACGAAGGCCACCTTTGTACGGACCTATTGCACTATTAAATTGGACACGAAAACCTCGGTTTACTTGTACCATGCCTTGATCATCGACCCAAGGAACCTGAAAGCTGATGACACGCTCTGGCTCTACCATTCTTTCAAGAATCCCGTGTTCAATATATTTTGGATTAGAAGCAAGTACTGGAACTAAAGAGTCAAAAACTTCCTTTACTGCTTGGTGAAATTCGCTTTCATTTGGATTACGCTTCTTTACTAAGTTATAAACATCGTCGACGTAACATTTTGCGAATTGTGTTTCTTGATTCTGTTGTTGTATTAATGTAGACATGTTTTACCCCCAAGCTAAAAAATAGTTATATTACAATCATAAAGTAAATTAAAAAATACTTTACGATTGTTTGTTAATTTTTCTGTTATGGTATATCTTATAATTTATAAATGTTCTGAACAATATAGAAAAGAGATAAATTTAATGCCAAAATGAGATGAAAGGTGAGGGACCGAAATGGAATTGAGACAAATTAGATATTTTATGGAAGTTGCAAAACGAGAACATGTTACAGAGGCCGCAGATGCTCTACACGTTGCTCAATCAGCTGTTAGTCGACAAATATCCAATTTAGAATCGGAATTAGGAGTTGATTTATTTATAAGAAAAGGAAGAAGAGTAAAGGTAACACCCATTGGAGAAATGTTTCTAGAGAGAATGAAGCAAGCAATGAATGTCATTGATAATGCACGTATAGAAGTGGAAGAGTACTTAGACCCAGAACAAGGGACGATTCGGATTGCATACCCTATTAGCATGGCAGCATATACACTACCTAGTGCAATTGTTGCTTTTCGAGAGAAGTATCCAAAGGCAAAATTTCAACTTAAACAAGCTACATATCGGAATTTAATTTTTGGTGTTATTAATGGGGATTTTAATATGGCAATGATCGGTCCTCTACCAGAGGAAAACAAAAAGGTGAAAAGCAAAATTCTATTTACAGAGAGGGTTGTTGCGCTATTGCCTCAAAATCACCCTTTGGCAGATAGACAATCGCTAACGTTAAATGAACTACAAGACGAGTCATTTATTTTATTACCAAAAGGTTTTGTTTTGAGAGATCTTATAGTGGAAGCTTGTTCGCAGTCAGGGTTTAATCCAAAGATTGCATTCGAGGGAGATGATATAGATGCGCTAAAGGGATTGGTATCGGCAGGTTTGGGTATTACGTTAATACCTGAAATTACATTAGTTGACAGTGTACCACATGCAACCGTGAAAATACCTGTTATTAAGCCGTCTGTAACTCGTACCGTGGGGATTCTTGTACCAAGTGAACGACAGTTATTACCTACAGAAAAGTTATTTTATGAGTTTCTCATAACCTTTTTCAAAGGAAGGGATATGTTGTGATTAAAAGGCAAAAGTAGTATAGCAATGAACAATATCTAATTAAGAAATAATCCTGAAGGTGATAAACGTTGTCAAAAATTAATGCTTATTTTTTAGTGATGGTAGGTGCTAGTTTATGGGGATTAACTGGTTTATTTGTTCAGCATTTATACTCCTTTGAATTTATTCCATGGGAAGTTGTAGGGATACGCCTCATATTTTCAACACTCATATTAGGATTGTTTTTACTGTTTTATGATCGTAATCTATTGAAAATAAAAACGCAAGATATTGGATTTTTTATTGGTACAGGAATTGCAAGTATCGCATTTTTTAACTATTGTTTTTTTACTACTATTGAACAAGCAAATTTATCGATAGCGGTCGTACTTTTGTATACTGCACCTGTTTTTGTAACTTTAATATCAAGAATTCTCTTCAAAGAATCATTGAACATAAATAAGGTAGCTGCTTTAGTTGTGGTAATAATTGGTTGTAGTTTTACAGTTGGATTTTACCAACCGATAGTCTGAATGTCAGTGCTAACACAATTATTGTAGGGGTTGGTGCAGGATTTTTTTATTCATTGTATATAATATTTGGAAAAGTGGTCAGTCAAAAATATCACGCTTTAACGATTACATTCTATTCGATGCTGCTTGGTGCTTTGTTTCTTTTACCAACAAGTTCATTATGGGTGAAAAAAGAATTATTTCTTGAGAGTCAAGTCTTGATATATGGTATTGGTCTTGCATTTTTTGTAACAGTGTTAGCTTATATTGTCTATACGATCGGCTTAAAATACGTCGAATCAAGTAAGGCAGCCATTCTTTCAACTATCGAGCCAGTTGTGGCTATTTCTGTTGATTTTTGGCATTATCCTAATATTTTTTTCTGTTATCTTAACTATACAAAAATAGTTTTTTAGGGGGGAGCGTATATTCTTCTCTTCGATTTATGGTTCTAACAGTCTATTAACTTTATCCACAAATTGACCTACAAATTTTTTTGATTAAAAGTGCGATGCTCAAATAAAGAGGGCATCGCTTTTGTTATTTGAATTTCCCATGCTTTTATAATTCATATCATTTTGATATTAATCCTATCTTTTATCCATATTGATAAGATTGATTTACAAAATTAAAATACAAGTAGAAACAATTTAGATCGACATCGATCGTTTTGTTAGAAAAGTAAGCAGGCCGATAAGATTACTGTGTGAATAATAGTTGGAATATTCTGCATTTTTATTTGAGCTTTATGAATTTCGTAACATAAACTAAAGCATATGACAGAGGTGGATGAAAAGATGTTTAAAAAAGTGGACAGAAAGTGGACTGAATGGCAAAAGAAGGTCATCTACGAAGAGTACGTAGCACCAGATTTAGACGAGGAAAAGTTAAAGAAAAAAATAGAAGAAGTAAACAAGAAATATAATGGTTTTCATGCTAACATGAATCAGAACGCTAAATTGAGAAAAACGATCTAACTTTAATTACCTAGAGGTAAATATTGTATTTTCAATAGAAAATAACAACACTACAGAAATAAGCAACCGATTATTATTATAATTCGGTTGCTTATTTCTGTTTTTATGAATGCGTGTAGTGTTGACCTTATGTACACTTCCATGAAAATGTACACATGTATAAATGTCGCTCTTATGAAAATCGATTTATAGGAAAGTCCTCTGCACCGTGCCACCCTCCAACAAATGCTCCTCCTTTTCATTCGAATATGATTACTCCATATCCTTTTTCTATACACGAATTTAAGGTCATTCTGTACGAATCCACACCTTGTGAAAAATTTAATCATATTATATACTACATTACAACACTAATGCACTAGTCATGAGAGGAGGGGAACATTTGATTTTAGATTCAGATAGCTCAAAACCGATTTATGTGCAAATTTCTGAATGGATCGAGGCTGAGATTTTACGCGGACATTTTACAACCGATCAAAAAGTTTATTCTCAATATCAGCTTGCTGACAAATTTAATATTAATCCTGCCACAGCTGGTAAAGGGCTAACTTTACTTGTAGAAGATAATATTCTTTATAAAAAAAGAGGGCTAGGAATGTTTGTAGCTGAAGATGCGAGAGAGAGAATTAAAAACAAACGGAAAAATCAAACGCTAAAGAAACTCATTTTTGAGCTAGTCATGGAGGCTAAGTACCTTGATGTAGATGAGGGAGAATTAATCGAAATGATTAAATCAATAAAGCGTAAGGGGGAAGGACAATGAGTGTGATTGAATGTAAAGATGTCACAAAAGTCTATGGGAACATAGCTGCGTTAAAAGGTGCTTCATTTGCAATTGAAGAAAACAAGATAACCGGTATAATTGGGCGAAACGGGGCCGGAAAATCAACGATGTTAAAAATACTTGCTGGGTTTCTGAAAGAAACATCAGGAGAAGTGCAAGTTTTGGCCGAGCATCCATTTAATAATTTAAAGGTGTCAGCCAATTTAATTTATGTAGATGATCAAATGAGCTTACCTACTTCGTTAACTTTAAGCGAAATATTAGAATGTGCTGGCGGTTTTTACCGGAATTGGGATAAGGAACTTGCAAAAAGATTATTTGACTATTTTTCCTTTCATCCTAAGCAGCGTCACAACAACCTTTCAAAAGGAATGAAAAGTACCTTCAATATGATTATAGGCTTAGCCGCTCGTTGTGCTGTTACGATATTCGATGAGCCGACAATCGGCATGGATGAAGCTGTACGGAAAGACTTCTATCGCGCTTTACTTAAAGATTACATCGCTTATCCGAGAACGATTTTGTTATCAAGTCATCACCTACATGAAGTGGAAGATCTTTTAGAAGATGTCCTTATTATTAAAGAAGGGAAAACCCTTCTCCACGTGCCATTAACGGACTTTAAAGAAATGGCAATGGGGTTAAGTGGAGATCTAAGTATCGTGAATCCATTAATTTCGGATAAGGAAGTGTACCATTTAGAAGAAAATGGCATCAAGCGGACATATGTGGTTGTGGAAAATAACTTCACAGAAGCAGAGCTTCATGAAGCTAAGGTAAAAGGGATTGACGTTTCTCCTGTTTCTTCTAGTGATTTATATGTATTCCTGACGAATAAAACAAAAGGAGGGATTGATGATGTCTTTAACCAAGGTTAGCTTTGCGAGTGTGGTCAAAAGTCAGTTTCGCTATAAAGTAAAAGCATATTTAGGGGTGTTTGTATCATTAATGATCTTGCAGCTCATTGCGATTGTTTTTTCCTTTAATGGCGTCAGCTCGTTCGGTAGTGGGTCGGATAGCTTTTCTATTACTATTAGTCGTTATTCAGCAAATATGGTAATCACTTTTACGTTCCTATGGGCTTTTATTACAGCGATTATGCTGACAACAAGAGCATATCGATATGATGATTTTTCTTTTGTGACTAATCGTCTAAGCAGTAGTCTTTCTACGGTTCTTTTCCTCCTATTTGCATGTGCTGCTGCAGGAGTTTCAGCGATGTTATCGAGTTTTTTATTGAAGAACATTATTTACTTCTTTTTTACTGATATAACGCTTGCAGGAGGTTTGCCTCAGGCTGCACCAGGTGAGTTTATCATAGGAACAATTGCAACCATTTTATACGTAATTTTGTTTAGTTCAGCTGGTTATTTTATCGGCACTCTTGTTCAACTTCACAGATTTTTCGCTGTTTCAATACCAGTTGTCATCTTTGGGTCTTTGTTTATTGGTGACCAGTCTGGTATTGGAAATGCGATTGTTTGGATCAATGAATTTCTATTTAGCGAAACATCTTTTTTCATTTTCATTTGTAAAATCATCATTTTTACCGGAATGTTTTTCGTAAGTTCGTTCTTTCTGCTGAATCGATTGGAGGTTAGACAATGATGATGAGTATTATCCTATTAGCGATCATTGCTATTGTGATTGCAGGTGTCGTAAAAGGATCGGGGGCAAGAAGACAGTCACAATGGTTTTCTGGGAGTAGTACAAAGTGGTTTATTGCAGGGTATGCGCTTTTATTACTTGCTTCTGTCTTGATCTATCAATTGATTCCGAAGACTGATGAAGTTCTTGAACCAGAAATCACACAAGCAGAGATGAATCAGTTCTATAACGATTTTCATAATGCAGCTATAAAAGGTGAGTTAGACTCACTTGAGGGGAGTATAAAAACGGCAGAATGGGTGTTTGACTATGATCAACCTAAGCTACATCTAAGAACTAAATATAACAACCATATTTCTATCTTGGTCGTAACGGAACGAAAGTCAACGAACGATGGTACGATAGAAGCATATTACTATACAGGTGTATCCACAGCAGGAAACATTGATATTACCGATGCTGTAAGCAGAGTCGACCTAGAACTAGATGGAAGTACGCTTGAGCTTATGCGACCTGAAGTGGTTGAACGGCACTTTGCTCAATTTATACAAGAGTTTACCATCACTCAATTTTCGGAACAAAAAAGTTTATTTAATGGACATCATACACATATCGCACCAGAAGTGTTGTATTTAAAAATTCCAGAAGAGTTGGAGATTGTCGACTATGCAAATGTGTTGTGGGAGTAAAACAGAAATAAAAAACAAAGTGAAATCATAATTATAGATCATAGAATCATTAGTAAATATCCTTTCAGAGAAGTACCGGCCATACAAGTTATACGTATTCAGCCCTTGAGTAAATAATCAAGGGCTACGTGCATGTTAAAATCGACTTCACGTTGAGATAGGAGTCATTTTGGTAAGCATTAACGTAACAGTTTCTATTTTGTTCTTCTGCATACGCTGATTTAAACAATCATTCTCTAAGTGCTCTCAACAAAACAGGTGGCAACCGAATAGTTGACACCCGTTGTAGTTACAAACTCGTTCGCTTTATCTTTAATTATTTGTTTTTGTAATCTTAGTAGTTGTAGTAGTTGTAGTTTGTTGTGGTGAAGCAGTATTTTGTAATTGTTGTGTAACTTGTTGAAGCTGGTCGTTAGCCTGTTGCAGCTCTTGGTTCCCAGTTTGAAATTGTTGCTGAGCTTGCATTAAAGACTGTTGAGCCTGTTGAATTTGTTGAGGATCTCCAGATGATTGGGCTGATGTTAAAGCTTGTTCTGCTTGCTGTAAGGCTTGTTGAAGTTGTTGGTTTGTTTGGTTTTGTTGGTTCATAAGGCAATACCTCCAGAAATAATTTTTTAAGGACTGTTAAGCCCATTGATATATTGCTCTTCTCGCACTAGTTATATGCCAATATGTTAGACCCTGTATGTAGCACATAAGGGAATAATTAATAAGTGGATGAATGAATCAAAACTAGAATAGTGTTTAGTGTGCAGAAACCTTACTTATTCCCATAGGTGACGAGATGACAACTTCAAGAGTAAAAGCATAAAATCAGTACTACTTTGTAATCTCATTGGCTGTAAATGTTATGAGGAAAGTGGAAGTTCAAATAGAGGGAATGGTGGAGAGGAACTTCCTAAATTAAAAAGTGCACTGATTGATAAACATCAGCGCACTTTCTGTTTTTTATATTTAGTCCTGTTCGGAATAATTCTTAAAACTGAGAGCCACCCATTTGCTGCTCAGCCATTTGAACCAATCTTTTTGTAATTTCTCCACCAACAGAGCCGTTTGCACGGGAAGTCGTGTCAGCTCCTAATTGAACCCCAAATTCTGATGCAATTTCGTACTTCATCTGATCCAATGCTTGCTGTACACCTGGAACTAATAATTGATTTGAATTATTGTTGTTACTTGCCATGTTAAAACACCTCTTTCTTGGTTTTGAGATTAGTATGTTAAAGCATGCTTTTTATTATACAGTGAAACGTTATGTAAATATTCCCAATTGAAAAGGATAAAAATATCATAACGCTTTGATGTAAAGCGTTATGAAGGAGCTCTAATGTTCTTCTTCTTTGACATCTGCTTCACCTTTTACGTCTATATGGGCTACTTCTTTTTTGAGTTTTTCAGTAACAGTTACATTTTCTTCAATTTGACGGTTTTCAATAGATACTTCATTCACCTTAACAGGGTGCTTATGAATTTCTATTTCTTCTTCTTTAATTGGAATTCGTATTTCTTCTTCATTTGCTGCTTCGATCACCATTTCCTGACGCTTTATTGGAACGGTAATGGTCTTTTTATCTTCTACAACTTCATGATGTATTTTTACTTCTCCTGTTTGTACTCGTTTTTTTGTTAGCTCTAGTTCCTCTTCACGAAGTTGTAACGTTTCTGAACGTTCCATCTCCTCATTTGAAGCTTTCGTATGTCTCCTTGAGATTAACATGTTACCGATGACCCCAAAAACCCCTCCAATAATCCCTCCAGTTAAAAGTGAGAAATTTAACAACCATCCTAAAAGAATTCCAGTTATGGCACCAACAAGGATATACTTTCCCATAGGAACCTCCTGATTAATTTTTTTTTATCTTTCCCCGACCTTTTATTTTTATGAAAAGGGGGCGTCTCAAAAGGTCTGTTTTTGACCTTTTGAGACACCCCCGAATAATATTACTCTTCTCTGATGATATCTGTATCACCATGTTCTTCAATCTCTGCGACTTCTTTATGAAGGACATCTCGTACTTGTTCTGTTTCTTGGACAGAACGCTTATGAGCAGAAACCTCACCCGTAACAACAGTATGTTTATCCACATCAATCTTTTCTGCTGTAACCGGAATATGGATCGTTTCTTCTTCGGTGATAGGTTCGTCTGTTGGCTCATGATCAACTGCTCTTTGTTCAATAACGACTTGATCATGAGAGACAGGAACATTGACTGCTTTTTCCTCTTCAACGATATCTTTATGAAGAGTCACATCACCAGTTTCTACACGGTATTTATCTATATCTAATTCTTCTTCACGCAGATCTAAATGTGCACTTTCTTGTGCAAATTCTGTATCTGCAGTTCGATCTACTTCACGTGCCTCTTTGCGGATTTCCTTTTGAGTTTCTTCTTCTTCGTTAAACAAATCAAAAAAGCCCATTATGAAAACCTCCTAGGAAAGTGATATTGATCGTGGTACAAATCTTATCTTCGCCGATTTAAAAGCAAAATATGTAGAGAATTAATACCTTTTGATAAATAAAAAGTGTTTTTTTAAAAATAATAATGAGGAAGGTTAGTTAAAAACAAGAGGTGTAGTTAATGACTAAGGGAAAAGATCCTCAATTTAAAAGTGGAGAAGATGTATCCGATGTAAGAAAAGGATTATACGGCTTAAACCCTGCAGAAAGTTTGTTGTCGGTAAACTTTGCAACGACTGAAAACGCATATTTAAACGAACATTATCAAGAAGACCCTAAAGAAAAAGAGAATGAATAAAATCTAATAAACAGAACAGGGAAGGAACGCCCTAGTCCTGTTCTGTTTGTTTTATCGTTTGAATTCTTCTTTTAATATAGAAAAGATTTTTAGATCACGGTGTTTGCCCTTAACGAGCATGTCTTTTCTATTTATTCCTTCAAAAGACATTCCAATCTTCTCCATCACTCGCTGCGATCTCAAATTCTCAACAAAACATCTTGCTTGAATTCGAACTAAATCCATTTGTTCAAATCCAAATTCTACTACTTTCGTTGCCGCTTCAGTCGTAATTCCTTTTCCCCAATAATCCTGTGAAATAACATAGCCAATTTCAGCTGTCTTATGAGTTGGTTTCCACCATACAAAATCAATGGTTCCAATAAATTTTTGTTCGTCCTTTAATTCAATCCCCCATGGAGCGACTTGTTGATTCTCATAATTTTGAAGCACAAAATCAATAAATTCTCTTGTATCTGTCAAAGTTTGATGGGTGTTCCATGTCACGTATTTAGTCACTTCTTCATTTGATCCATAATCAAACATAGCTTCTAAGTCATTTAGGGAGATCTTTCTTAAGATTAATCGGTCTGTTGTTAAAATCGGTAAGTTGCTATAAATTTGTTCGGTCTTCATCAGATCACCTCAGGTAAGATTTTACAAATAATTATAAAGGTTTTGTGAGAGTTTTGGTCAATTTTTCTAAATTTTATATATTGAATTAGAATAAACTAAAAAAAATAGGAGAAGGTAGAAGCAAAGGATTTTATAAAATGGTAAAGAAAAACAAATAGTTCTTTCGTGAAATTGGACAATATTGTATTAAGTCAATGTAAGGGACTGACATTAGCAAAATACTTTATGACTAATACTATTGTCTTTGTTTTTAGGTAAACATCGCCATTGAAAAAGTCTCAAAGCACCAATCGAAATCAATCGTACAATTTGAATGAAAAGAGCTTTACAGTGAAAGATAAGATTGAGGTGATTATATGAAATCAAATAAGAAAGATGAATTTATCATGCCGACAGAGGCTAATACAAGTGGTGAAATGGGGATAAGAACTGAAGTTGATCCAGCTCATCCGGAACATACGATCGATCGTTATGCTGGTGATTCAGTGAATGAACACAAAGAATTAGAAAGAGCTAACGAAGATTTAGCAGAAGAAGAAATCTCGCAAATCATTAATAATTCGTAAATAGTGGAAAAAGGGGTGTCTCAAAGGTCAAAAATAGACCTTTGAGACACCTCCGTCCTTTAATGTTCAACTAAACTTGATAGATTGACTTCTTGTTCATTTTCTGGATCATCCAGCGGAAAGATTCGGGCAATATCGTGATCATTGCTGACATTTTGAATATAAATCGGCGTGCCATTATAAGTGACATTTGCCATAACAGGTGAAGCGGCAATTTCTTGAGCTCGAAGCTTATTCATATAGGTTCCTCCATTCACTTTTTCAATTCCTACTATTTGCATAAAATGTTAGGATTATTCATAATCAATCATAGGATTAATTTGTAAAAAAGAAGGAGAAATACATGAATCACAACAAAAAGTGGCTAATTATAGGAGTAGTAATTGTTACATTTATTGTAGTAAATGTAGTGATTACTAATTTGACACAGCAAGATGAGGACAGACAACGAGACGTCAACCCTATGAATAGCAACATTTCTACTCATTAATAATTTATCCGGTGAAGGAAGGGAATGTGTTGAAATTAAGTATTTTGGACCAAGCACCAATTTCAGAAACTCAAACAGCAGGTATGGCACTTAAACAGTCAATGGAACTTGCAAAAGCTGGTGAGAGTTTAGGATATACGCGCTATTGGATTGCTGAACATCACGATCTTCCAGGACTAGCCTGCTCAGCACCTGAAGTGCTTCTAGGTTATATTGGAGCAAATACAGAAACTATTCGAATTGGTTGCGGAGCGGTTTTACTTCCTCATTATAAACCTTATAAAGTAGCAGAAGTATATAACACTTTAGCTACATTGTTTCCTGGGCGAATCGATTTAGGAATTGGTCGAGCTCCAGGAGGTTCTGCAGAGGTGACAAGTGCGTTGTCAGACAATTTTTTACAACAAGTATTTCAGATGCCCACGTCAGTGAAAGAACTTCTCCATTTTTTAGATCAGGATTTTCTCCCGGAACATAAATATGCAAATGTTAGGGCAGCACCGGTACCAACCATCTCTCCTAAACCATGGCTTCTTGGCACTAGTAAAAAAAGTGCCATACTTGCTGCCGAATACGGAATGGCTTATGCCTTTGGTTTATTTATGAGTGACAATGATGGACGTATGATAATAGATACGTATAGGGATCACTTCAAACCAAAAAAGGTTGGGGATCGTGCAGAAATCATTCTAACCGTTTCAATTATTTGCGCGGAAACAATTGAAAAAGCAGAAGAAATAGCTCTTAGTTCTCTAGTGTGGAAAATTCAAACCGAAAAGGGAGAAGGTAAAGAGGGAGTTCCTTCCATTAATGCAGCAAAAGAGTATTCATTAACAGAGCAAGACCGTCAATCAATTGCAAAAATGAAAAAAAATATGATCATCGGAGATCCAGGACAAGTTAGAGAACAAATTATGGGCCTTAGAGAAAAATATGTATTTGATGAATTAATGATCATATCAATTACTCATGACCATGAAGATAGGGTTAACTCCTACCGTTTACTAGCTAAGGAAATGAGGATATAGTCATAAAAATGCTGGTTTCGGAACATACGTTTGTTTTGTGTTTAAATCTACTAATCTCTTATGCTATAATGATAAAGCAATAGAATATCGCTTCTTAAGGGTGGACGGTATATCATCCCCAATGAAAGGGGGTGAGGCCGGTGACTGTATTTGAATCACTAATGCTTATGATTGCATTTGCAACATTGGTAGTTGTGATCCTAACGTCAAAAGAAAAATAATCCACCCTTGCTCTAGAGAAGCAGGGTGGATCCATTGAATTGTGTGATCTGCCGCCCCCTTGAAGGGCAGTCTATTGTGTAAACCGATGGTGTTACCAGCACCGTCGGTTTTTTCTATTGTATGCATGTATATTTTTAGTATACGTTCTCCATGCAAGAAAATCAAATGGAATGTAACTTTTTCTTATCTCTTCTTTTGTTAGGTTCTTTCACTACAGCGTATAACCAGCAAAGCGGCCGAATCTTAAACAAACGTTTGATTAAGGTTAAAATGAAGTTCATAAATGAAATTCGACTTTAGTCGAGTTTTTTCGTCGGGGTATTGACTTTTTTGTAATATTATGCGCTTGCCCAGGAAATTCTGTTGTTTCTCTAGTGAAAAGAAAATATCAGTCTAAGCCATTTGAGAGACACTACGTATAAACGCGATAAAACAAATACAATTTCCTTATGAAACACGTAATGTGTACTGAGATAAAAGTGTAAAAAGAGCAAAGGGTGGGGGACCAAAGGTACTTCCCCTGCTATTTTACTAATTTATCAATGAAAGAAGTATGGTAGCCAAAAATAAACAGCTGTGACTATGACAATGATAGCAATGACATTTAATCGGAAGCCGGTTTTTAACATGTCTTGAATGGAAATAAAGTTCGATCCAAAAACGACAGCGTTTGGAGGAGTTGAAACAGGCAGCATAAATGCACAAGTGGAAGATAAGGCAACGATAGCCATTAGTGCATAGGGATCTACTCCAATACCAGAAGCAATTCCAATTGAAATAGGAATGAACATATTAGAAATTGCTGTATTAGATAAGAACTCGGTCATAAATAGTAAAGCCGTAGCAAAGACAAACAAAAGCAAACCATAAGGCAGTGTCTCTATACTAGTTAAATGCATTCCAATCCAACCTGTTACATTCGTCTCAACAAAAGCAGCTGCAAGAGATAACCCACCTCCAAAAAGTAACAATATACCCCAAGGTAGTTTCTTCATGTCATTCCAGTTCATTAGCATCCCTTTCTGTGATTGACTAGGTACAAGAAAGAGGGCGAGAGCTCCAATTAGCGCAATAGTCGTATCTGTCAATTGAAAGGGTAAAAAGCCACTAAAAATCCAAAGAACAACTGTGCTTATAAAAATGAATAATACAGATTTCTCCTCGTTTGTCATATTGCCTAAATTATTTAACTGTTGCTTGACGATGCTGTCTGGAATATGAGTACCTGATGGAACAGGAAAACGTAATAGAATTAAAACATAAAGTAGGAATAACAAAATAGTTGTAATTGGAAAAGCAAACACAAACCAATCAGCAAACGAAATCTTCTGATGAAGTACTGAATCTGCAATCCCTGCAAAAATAGCATTTGGTACAGAACCAATTAGTGTGGCAAGTCCTCCAATGGAAGCTGAATAAGCAACGGTTAGCAATAATCCTTTCGTGAAAGACTCCGTAGAAATTGGATCAAATATTTTCTTGTTTTTCACTTCTGAAATTAATGCCATTACGACAGGGAACATCATTAATGCTGTTGCTGCATTTGAGATCCACATAGAGAGGAAGGCGGTCGCTAACATGATCCCTAATATAATTCTCTTCGTACTTGTCCCAATAAAAAGCAAAATCGACATAGCTATTCGCTTATGTAAATTCCACTTTTCTATAGCCAGAGCAATTGTAAATCCCCCTAAAAACATTAATATGATCGGGTTAAAGTAAGCAGCGGAAGTTACTTCGTAATTCACAGCACCACTTATAGGCAAAAGAATAAGAGGGAGGAGGGAAGTGACGGCAATGGGCAATGGTTCTGTCATCCACCATATAGCGATCAAAACGGTTATGGATAAAACTGCTCTAGGCTCATTTGCCAATCTAGTTATCACCGGAATGAAATACAATATTAAAGCAAATATCGGACCAAGATAAAGACCAATCCACTGACGGTTTGAGTAATGGATTTGAATCACCATCCAATCTAAAAGTAAAACCTATATGATACAAGCTTATGTTAACTAAATAGTAATTAGGACATGATTTGTGTAGGAGAAGGGTGGAGTAATAGGTAGCGATTTTTGTTGAATTTTGATATGAATTAGGCTGGATTTGTTTAATCAAGTTCATTTAAATTTTAAAAAAAATCACTTTCCGTCTCAGAATTAAGAGTAAACTTAGGAAATGAGATATAAAGGAGTTCCAGAAAAGAACTTCCGATAATATTTATTATGTAAACTAATAGTATTAAATAATATTTTACGTAATAAAGTACAAGTTGAAAGATACCTAAAGGTCTTAATCACCCTTAGGTATATCCATTTTATCAACAGCTTGTTTTAGATCATCATTGTTAATATGCGTATAAATCATTGTCGTTTGAATAGAAGAATGTCCGAGTTGTCTTCGTAATTTTGGAACATCATTAATTTCAGTATGATACCTCGTAGCAAATGAATGTCTAAGTTTGTGCACCGATAATGATGGTTTTCCGAATGCTGTAGCATATTTCTCAATTAATTTCTCAATAGACCTTGCTGTTAATCTTCTAGGTTTTCCTTTTGGACCCATTGGAGCTGCAACAAATAGTGCCTTATTAGACTTTTCAACTTTATAGCGTTTTTCTCGAATTTTTAAGTAATCCTGAAGGTCATCCATTGCTAATTTACTAAAGAAAACAAATTGCTCTTTGTTACCTTTTCTTATAACGCGTGCAGTGTATTTACTGTAATCAATGTCATCAATATTCAAATTCACAACTTCTGAAAGACGAAGTCCAGATCCTAAGATGAGGGAGACTATAGCAGTATCACGTTCTCGATTTAATAGATGAAAATTATATAGTTTTTTATTATTTTTATTAAGCAAACCATAGTCAGACGCTATAAATTGCCTAAACTTTTCATATTCATCGCCCATTAAAATTTTGCCTTCCATTTTGTTAGCGATTGTTTCCATGCTTTCTTTAATCTCATTAAACTCAATTTTAGCCATGACATTTCTTTGTAAGTACGGTTTTAATTCACGTGTTTCTGCGATGTTCTGTAAGTAATTAAAAAGAGATTTCAAAGCCGATAATTTTCGGTTAACCGTAATTTCTTTATTATTTAATTGATATTGCAAAAAACCTAAGAAACCTTCAACTTGCTGGCTCGTTAAGGACTCTAACAGTTCAAGGGGAATATTTTTCATCTCACCAGTATGTAAACCTTCATTTTTAAGCCAGTTAAAGAAGATCTTATAATCATGAGCGTAGTTCAGTAATGAAGCTGCAGACAATTTCCTTTGTTTATGATTTATGTATTCACTAACATACCATGGTAATTGATCAAGTAACGTATTAAGCTTTTGAAAATGCTGTTGTTGATTTGCCATGAAAAACACCTCAAAACATAATGTTCTATATAGTTATTATACACTCGAAACTTTATTACGTCAAATTTATATTTTACGTAATAATGTTGCGGTGTAGATCCCCCCTTTATTTCAATCTTACTATTCAAATTCCATTAATAACTTCAGAATAAAAAATTAAAGCCGAAGAAAAACTTGGCTTCGACTAACTAAAATTATGTATCATCATTATCTAAACATTTACTCTGCCCACAAATAATATTCAATAACTTCTTCCTCATCAGATACAGAAATCCATCCTAAAGTAGACAAGTCAAATTCATTTGAATCTTTATCAACTTCTAAATAAACGTCCCACTTATTTTCCTCATCACTTCTTGCTGCGTCAAACACTTTTACATCCGCAATAGCAATATCTAAATTATTTACATCTATGTATTCTTCGGCGAACTGAATAGCGACCGTTTCTGCATGGTCTAAAGATATCTTTCCAAAAGAGCAACCAACTAGAAAAAGGAACAAAAAAATAACAATCAAACGTAAACTTCTTCTGATCAATGTGTACCTCCCTATTCAAATAACACTATTTTTCATTTTCTTCTATTAATATAGACGTATAAGTGCAGTCGAAAGTTTCAAATTTTCTATATTTTCAACAATAAAAAAAGGCTAATTAAATAAGAGGCCACTGAAAAAGGTCAAAACCGTACCTTTTTCAGTGGCCTCTTAAATAAGTAGCCTTTTAAAAAACTTTTTAAATTATTTTTCATCTTGGAAGTTGGTATTGATGTTGCGTCCCTCTTGCTATATCGTTAAGAATATCTGTGAAATTTGCACCAATTTGATCAAAAGTCATCCCATTACGTAACTGGTTATCAAATGCGTAAATACGTTGCACAATATGCTCATCAGCTGCAACATGGACATGTTTTTCAACATTGGATGCTTTAACTAAATGCTGAACTCTTGCACTCACTTCGTTATTTTCTTCCGTAGTTTGTAACCCAATCAATACATTATCATCTTGAATGACAACGCAGGCGTCATCTATCCCAATAATATTTTCAACCTGTTTTTGAATTGTATGTCTTTTGTCTTCTTGATTAACGAGTTGGTCATTACCAACTCTTCTTATCTCATCGTTTTCGGTCAGCTCAGAATTAAATCCCTGCTCTCTTATATTAGCTGGGTTCGTTGCCTGATCATCTATCCCACAGGCGGTCACAGCTAAGAACAGTATTGCTATAACTGCTGATGATAATATTTTTTTATCCATTTTAGATTCCTCCTTTTGGATTATTATGGCTAAAAGGAAGGTTTTCTAAACTATCAGTATTTGGTGTTTTATAAACGGTTTTCAGCAATAATTGCCATCAATATTCATTTGATTTCGAGGAATTATAAAAACAAATTAAAAGGAAGTGATAACAATGTCTCAAAATACCTCTGATGATATTCGTCAAATTATAAAAAAAGCAAAAGATGATGAGAAAGAAGCAAAGACAGCAGCCGATATCGTCAATGATGCTACATCAGATATGATTCCACAACGAACTCAAAATGATCAATCACAGAATAACCATTAATACAGTAAACATCAGTTCTTTGAAAGGACTTTCAAAACTGAGATAAGAAGCTTAAAAATAACCGTTGTACATCTATTTATTTCGTTAATGATGTGCAATGGTTATTTTTAGTTTATTGACCATTATTAATGCCTACATTCCTAAAATTCTATCTACCGAGAGCTCTCTATTTGAGTGCGCTTCTAATCTTTATTAAGGTGTTTTAAATCACCTTCCAAATTTATAGATGGATTAATTGTTAATAAAAAATGTAGAAATTGCTTTTGATTAATTGGCGAAATGACTATTAGATTAAATTTGCCATACATAATTTCCAGACGATCAAGTGAATTAGCTGGTGCTGAAATCAAACTTCTAGTCTTCCTCACGCTCTTAATTTCATTGATTAATATCATCTTAGAAAAAGGGCCGAATGCAATTTTTAAACGGTCATTTTCTATTTTATAGCCAGTTGAATACCAAATCCATGCAACAAAAATAGCTAACGGAAAGGTGATTAATCCCGTAACTACTTCCCTTTCAATAATTGGCGGGATAGTACATAAAAGAATGGTCACCCAGATGATCATTCCTAACCATAAGTCTTTTTTTTGATGGAAAATACAACGAAGATTTCTCCTTTATTATTTATTCATATCTTATACGCATTTGAAAAAGAATGGTTTCAATTGTACAAACATGAATGTTGTCCTAATGTAATCAATGATGAATAAGCGTTCCTAAGAAAATCAGAAACGCTCACTGTAACATTATTTATGTACTATATCTTCCTTTAACGAAGCTACTCTTTCCAAAGCTTCTGTTATATCTCCTTCCGCTACACCAAAATGAACAAGAGCATCATGTAGATGTTTAGCAATCGTATCAAAATGAGAAGGTTGAATGTTCAATCCTCCGTGCGCTTTTTCCATTGACTTGCCTTCATATGTTCGAGAACCACCTAAAGCATAACTAATAAATTTCGTTTGATGAAGCAGTTGTTTTTCCATATCAGTATTTTTGAAAAAGTGATTTACGCTCGCATCTTTTAAAACCAACTCGTTATAAAAATAATCTACAACTTTTGCAATCGCTTCTTCTCCACCCAGTCTTTCATAAAGGTTCCGTTCCATATGTATCCACTCCGTTCTTCACTGTAAAGTACTGCCATTCTCATTATAATTAGAATTACTTCATGGGAGCAAACCAATCCACTTACGCTTACTTTATACTAAGGAATGATATCTCTAACTGAAAAAATAACGAGAGGTTTGTCTTATGATTTACAACCTCTCGTTTAGTCCTTATTCCTTTAACGAGGATCCTCATCCCAAGACAGGGTTACGACCCTCGTTGAGTCTCCTCTTTCAATTTCTTCCTGTGTTGCCTTCTCGCTTAATTCTTCATCATCGTCAATGCCAGTTGCTATAGTCGGTTCTTCATTCTGCAGTTTTTCTTTATCTTTCATACAGTGTCCCTCCTTTACACATATTCTTACTTAGAATGTGTAAGAAGCAACCATATCATTTATGCGAAGCTACTAATTTTCAATTGAATATCCGGACTGATGTATCGTGCGTGGTCTAGTCGATCTATACCATTGCAAGCATAGAATAAAGATAATAATGATATCTACAACATCTCCACCGTAATACATAATCATCCCCCCCGTTTCTGCTTGGGACGCTACTACACCATCTGGCGGGTTCGCATAAATATATTTTGATAAAATTCCGTGACCAGCTAGGGCTATGATTAAAACAATCGATCGATACACATAGCTAGTTCGATGTGGAGTTGGATCAATATAGATCATGGATATAGTAAAAACATACCCTGCTAGAAATACATGGGCATGAATCAAAATATGAAGTACCATCTGTTCGTGCATGGCATGATATAGATTCGTTGTATAAAGAATCCATAACCCTCCGATATTCAATAGAGATGCAACAATAGGGTCCGTAATAGTTCGGACAGGTCTAGTTTTTAACAAGGTCGTTAGCTTTCTTGCTGAGGTTACATGTAAAGTCCGCAATATAAGAGTCATTGGTGCTGCTAGAGCCATTAACAACGGGGCAATCATTCCGAGTAATAAATGCCCAATCATATGTATTGTAAAATCAACATGTGCTTGCTTAGCTAATGGGCCCGCAACTGCCATGACTGCACAAACAATACCTATTACCCATAATAGAGTCCGATACAGAGGCCATTGTTTGTATTTTTGATTTGAAACAAGAACCGCCATGATATAAATAATAAGAGCTACTAAAAATGGGATAGTAAGAATGAGCTGTGGAGCGACTCCCATCAAATGTTCAACATGTATATTATGGTGCATATGCTCATGTGTGTTCACTTGAAACAGTCCCCCCATGTTGATTGTTACGGCTCGTCCTCCTAATGAGAATCCAACCTATAATGATTAACACAATAGCACCAATATTCCAGATTAGATCATAAACAATTACATTCTCCACATACCGAATTTGATGTAGACGCATAATCTTGTGTTGAACGATTCCATCATATAATTGGAATACTCCTGCCCCAAAGAAGACACCTCCCCACCAACGAGTCATCCAAGCTGCGTTTCTCCTCCTCAAGTCGGCAAACAAAAACAAACCTCCGATTGTAGCAAACCAACTGAACGCGTGAAACAATCCGTCGGAAATTAAACCAATATCAGTCGTTGATCTGTCGTAAAAATGATGCCATCTTAGCAATTGATGAAATACCACCTCATCAAAAAAAGCAATCAGGCCTAGTCCAAATAAAATACCTGACCATAGATTACGCTTAGAATAAATTACTCTATTTGTTTCGTTTCCCATATTAACTCCTTAATTCATATCATTGTAAATTTAAAAGTATAGTAAAGCAGTTTATCCTAAATTTATTTTCTATAATCAAATTTATCCTTATACATATGGAAAAAAAGAAGTACATTCCTTAAGGAATGTACTTCTATCCAATATAAATTAGCCTTATACTAAATCACATGCCTCTATCGGCATCCAATGCTCATCCTAAAAACCCACCAATGGCCATAAGCGAACCCACTGAAAAAGCACTGTTTTCAGTGGGCTCCTAATAAGCATTCAGTGCTTAAAATAGTTATCCAGATAAATCACGTTTCTTGTATCCAATAAATCCAATAACGATGAATCCGACAGCAATGCAACTCAACACGAATAATATAAAAAAATTCATTTCTTCAACAGGCAGCTGTGGGATATAGCCGAATGGTGATAGCTTTCCTAACCATTCAGGAAATTGTAGCAATCCACCTAAATAAACGACTAGAAAAGAGTAACCTAAATACAGCCAAGTTAATCCTGTATATTCCGGCTTGTAACCGATTATCAGTACCGCCAATCCGATCATAAACCAAATAGCTGGCATATAAACCATCGCTGCTTTAAACATGACTAGAAAAGAGATGGGTTCCTCCATTACTGAAACAGAAGCAGACCATAATCCTAACACAGCTAAAAAAACCATAACAAATCCCAAAACGAAAGATAACAAAAAATAACTCCCCATCACGTTCGTTCGAGACACGGCTCGAGATAGTAAATGTTCTGTGTGAGCTCTTCTTTCCTCTCCTTTAAGCTTCATCATAAACATCAAAGGAGGAACAGTACATATCATCGCAATGACAGACATTAACATCGTTAAAAATTGTTCTGTTAATGATAAACCTTCAACAGGGGGCATTAATTGACTCATCATTTCATTATTTAAAAAGAAAGATTCTAGGTCACCAAAAACAGAACCGTAAGAAAGACCTAACACATACATACCAATCGCCCATGTGATGATCCCGGTACGTTGAAGCCTAAACGCTAATCCAAGAGGACTTTGTAGAAACGGTGAAGCATTCTTTCTCCCTGGTTTTGAAGGAAGAAACCCTGAATCCAAGTCCCGAATTGTATTCAAATAAAAAGCTAGTGCATTCACCGCGATCGCAGCACAAATGGTTAGGATAACTGGCCACCAAAAATTGTTTACATATACTTCTGTTCCTAAAATCCAACCAAGCGGTGAAAACCAAGAAAGCGTTGCGTTACTTACATCACCAACTGCTCGAATGAGATAAGCAATTCCTAATATAGTAAATGATAAGCCAATGGTTCCTCTAGAATTCTCTGAAAGCTGAGCAAATAAAGCTGTGACGGCTGTAAAAAAAACTCCGGTTGCCCCAAGTGCAGCTCCATATAAAAGTGAACCTTCTAGATTGATACTTTCAATTTGTAAACTATATAATCCGATCCCAATTACAATAGATAATAGAACATTTAAACCACTTAATACCCCAACGGCTGCAGAAAGGTTTGATAAACGACCAACAGGGAGGGACCTGATTAATTCAATCCGTCCTTCTTCTTCATCTGTTCGTGTATGACGTGTTACGAGTAAAATACTCATGATCGCTACAACGATTGCTGTAAAAAGCAACATTTGGTGTGCCATCATCGGACCTGCCGTATAGTTATCTAATCCATAGCCAGGTCCAAGCATAGCTGTCATGGCTGGATTTTTCATCGTTTCAGCAATAGCCTGTCTTTCTTGGTCTGTTTGATATAAATTTGTAAAGGATGATGCGGTAATAATCGTAATGAGGACAAGAGACGTTATCCAAATTGAAAAACGAATTCGATCACGTCGAATGATAAAGCGAGCCATTTCACCTGTTTGATTAGATAGCTGCTTCTCCATTACGAATGACCTCCTGCTCCTAAACGAGAATTCTTTCCTGGACTTTCATAATGACGCATGAATAAATCTTCTAATGTAGGTGGTGAACTTTCTAGTTTTATCAGGCCATACCGAGTAACGTATTTCATGACTTCATCTAAATGCTCAGAGTCCACTTGGAAAGAGAGTGTCTGTTCCTTTTCTTGAATATCATGGACCCCCTTAACTTCGTACAGTCCAGTGATTGGAAGCTTTGTTTCAATAAGCAAGTTCGTTCTAGTTAAATGACGCATTTCATTTAATGTTCCCGTTTCAATCATTTCACCTTGGCGAATAATTCCGACTCTATCGCATAAGCGCTCTACTTCCGATAAAATGTGACTTGACAGCAATATACTCTTTCCGGCCCTTTTTGCTTCTATTACACAATCTTGGAACACTTTTTCCATTAACGGATCAAGTCCAGAGGTTGGTTCGTCGAGGATATACAAATCTGCTTCTGCTGCAAAAGCAGATATTAACGCAACCTTCTGTCGATTTCCTTTTGAATACGTACGACACTTCTTTGATGGATCAAGTTTGAATCTTTCAATAAACTCGTCTCTGCGATTTTTATGAGGGACTCCTCGTAATTTCAAAAATAAATCAATGACTTCCCCACCTGTCAAATTTGGCCAAAGATTCACATCTCCAGGTACATATGCAAGGTGCTGATGTATTTCAACTGCATCTTTCCATGCATCTTTTCCAAATATCTTTGCTTCCCCTTCAGATGCTTTCAAAATACCAAGCAAAACTCGAATAGTAGTTGACTTTCCAGCTCCGTTAGGACCGATAAAGCCAAACACTTCCCCAGGCTTCACTTCCAAATTCACACCTTTTAATGCTGTAAATTTGCCAAATTTCTTTGTTAAATTCGTTGTTTTTATAATGGTCATTTTTAGTGCCTCCTCATGGGAATTAAGGTTCCCCTCTCCATTATATCTATAAAATTATGAAATAAATTTACTTATATATTTCATAATATACATAAAGTACCTTTCTGACAAGATGTTATGAACTTTATCGTTTGTTTTATTTCATATTTTTTATTACAATCTTTATAGAGGTGAATGGAATGGATGGTTTTCAACGACGTAAAGAACAAAAGAAACGGAATATCCTTGATGCAGCATTAACGTTGTTTATGGAATACGGCATTTCAAAAGTGTCCATTTCAGAAATAGCTAAGGAAGCCAATGTATCGCAAGTGACCATATATAATTATTTTGAAAGCAAACATCAATTAATTCACGATGTATTTATTTATTACGTAGACAAGGCATCGAGCGATTTTGAAAAGATTGTCTATAGCGACACTCCTTTTCCTGATAAAATCAAAAAGATTATTTTTAATAAGAAAGAAGTAGCGAAACAGATAAATGAAGAATTTTATCAATATCTAATGAAAGAATATTCAACTGAAGGAAATTATATTGAGAAGATTTACGTTGAAAAAGCAGTGCCTTATTTTACCGTTTTGTTTAAAGAAGGAAAAGAACAAGGGTTTATTGATCCGAACTTATCAGAGGAAGCGATCCTGTTTTATGTACAAATGTTAAAAGATTATATTCAAAAAGAAGATGTTTATCAAAAAATTCTCCCGCTTACTGAAGAGATAACAAATATCTTTTTTTATGGCATAATTGGGAAACAAAAAAAAGATAAGGAATAGAATGTACTTCAAAGTGAGATGCTTCTATTTATGGTTATGCCCCTCCAATGACCCATTTTTTATAATATATGTATAATAAATGAATTAGCCAAGTCAGCCTCTCTTGAAATTCATAAACTATTATAAATGATGGTAAAAGGAGTGAGGTTATAATGGAGAGTATACGTGAGACTTCTATCTTAAGTAAACCAATAGTAGGAGTATTAACAAGTTGCAGAAACATAAGGCGTCTAAACGAACAAAAAAACGTTTATAAATATTCTCTTCTTACAAACGCAAATAAAGTTGCCAATACAACACTTTATTTTTTTTGTTATAAAGACATTATTTATCATAACAAAACAATTGTAGGAACGTATTATGATGAACAAATAAAAGAATGGAAACAAAAGATTTTCCCTGTTCCTGATGTTCTATACAATCGAGGGAGTAGAAGTTCTTATAACGTTATGAAGGCAGTAAGATCCCTTCACTCAGGAGAAATGAAAGTAATTAATAGTGTAGCTGGATTTAGCAAATGGGATGTTTACAAACGTTTAGTTAAGAATAAAGAATTACGGCCTTTTCTCCCCCTTACTAAATACTTTTCTAATGCTTCTGATATTTCAAAAGACGACTTTAAAAAATTCATAAAAGAAAATCAAAAAATATATGTAAAAGCGGTAAAGGGATCACGTGGGAAGAAGGTTGTACGTGTAGAAAAAATAGGTAACGGTTATTGTTTTTCCCATTTCGATAATCAGCTTACTAGTGTTCATGTAAAGAATAAAAATGAGGTATTAAACCTACTAAAGGATTTTTTTGGATCTAGGAGTGTGATTCTTCAAGAAGGAATTGATTTACTGGAGTTAGATGAACAATTTATTGATATGAGAGCTGAATTGCATAGAAATGGCCAAGGCGAATTAGAGGTTGTTGCTATACCAGTTCGAGTAGGTAAAAAATCATCACCTATTTCTACACATGGGGGAAGCTTCACATTTGAAGACTTTTATAAAAAAATTCTTTCGTATTCTGAGGAAGAGGTAGTAGAACTGCGTAAGAAACTTGACGACGTATTGAAGCTATTTTTTAAAGCGCTTGAAAAGGAATATGGTCCTTTTGGAGAACTTGGAATTGATATAGCTTTGGATAAAGATGGCAACCTATGGTATATCGAGTGCAACGCTCAATCAGCTAAAAAATCATTTTTATCAGCATATGATAAGGAAACTATAGAAAGTTCTTATCTAAATATATTAGAATATGCCAAATTTTTATATGACGAAAAAAAAAAGAAAAGTTAAACCTGTTGAAGCATCCATCAATATTGTCAGTAATTTTCAACTCGTTTAAAAAGGGAAATAAAAAAAGTTGTGACTAAAAGCAATCACAACTTTTTTTATGTGAATTTATAAACTTTTCTAACCTATTCTTCACTTCATATGGTTTTAACGTCGGTCGGCCTAGCTTTTCTTTTGATCCTTTTGCTATTTTCATATATATAAATGTTAATCTTTGATCCTCTTTCCACTGTTTGATAGCGGATTTTAGCTGATCCATAGTGTGGATATAGCGTGCAAAAGGATAACCACTAGATGCAGCAATATCTACAAAATTTGTATTATGAGAGACGGTCTTTTGTCCCCCTGTTGAATCATGTGAATTATTATCAAGCAATATATGAAGCATATTGGAAGGTTGATAATACCCGTTTGTGGCTAAGCTTCCCATTCTCATTAGTAAAGACCCGTCACCATCAATCACTACACAATTTAAATCTTTTCTAGACAAAGCTAAACCTAAGCCAAGAGAACTGATACAACCCATTGACCCCACCATATATAAATTATGATCGGCATCCTCTATTTCAAATAACTCACGACCTGTTTTCCCTGTTGTAGCTAATTGAACCGTATTTTCATCTTTTAACGTGTTAATGACAGATAGAACGTCATAGCGAGTTGGCATTTCATCAGCGGAAGGTTCATCTTCTTTTTTACGAATAAGACTAGTTCGTGATTCTTGTGCTTTTAGTGCTTCACTTTGGAACGTACCTTTTTTGACAACAAAAAAGAATGATTGATCCTTTTTGATCCATTCGTCTGCTTCCTCTAATTGTTGTTTGGCCTTCACAATATCTTTTGATAAATATCCCCATTTAATTTCCATCAATTCTAAAAGGTCTGTCGTAATTTTTCCTGTCAATTCATGTTGGGGTTCATCAGATATTCCTGGCTCTCCTCGGAGACTCACAAAACCAAGTAGAGGAATTTTAAACGGAGCATTCAGTGAGACTAATGGGGATACAGCATTCATTAAACCTGAATTCTGCATTAAGACAACTGATTTTTTCCCACCAATCTTGCTTCCAGATGATATGGCGATGGCGTCGCCTTCATTGGCTGCGTGAATATAGTTACAATCATTTATAGCGTAATTGATTAAGCTTTTTAAAAATGAACAAGGTACACCACTAAAAAAGTCATATCCTAGTTCTTTTAACTTCTCCCCAAACTCCACTGTGTTTAACATGATGTATCACCTTGTTTATCTCCTCCCTCTGTTGATTCTTTACTTGCCCTTTGTGGGAGATATTTTTTTTCTGCCTCTAAAAGCTCATCTGCTCCTTGAAGCCTAAAAATTTCACTTACACTAGCAACTTGTTTTTCTATTGAGGTTAAATTTTGAATTCTATATATTTCCTCAGATGTTTTTTGCATTGCACTAATGGCAGCACGCACGTTATGGTTTGCCCAAATAGCTAAACTTATCCCTAGTTCTCTAAATCTTTCAGTAGGAATTTGATAATATTTTGTTGGTACAATGACGACAGGGTGTCTTCCTCCCCATTCTTTCATAAATAACTCTATTTCATTACTATCTGCTCTTTTGCTGTGCACGAGTATAGCATCAGCTCCAGCCTTTCGGTACGCCTCAGCTCGTTCTAAAACTGACTTTAATTCATGACCAGCAATAAATCCTTCGAGTCTTGCAACTACGTTAAAATCATCATCTGTTTGAGTATCTTTCATTGCTTTTATCTTTCCACTAAACTCCTCAATATCCGCAAGAGGCTGTGTGTCACCATTTATAAATGAGTTGGTTTTAGGGAACAATTTATCCTCTATACACACACCAGCTATTTGGCGTTGTTCTAACTTCTTAACTAACCTTCTTGCATTATTGAAGTTACCATAACCTGTATCTCCATCTAGCAAAATTGGTATGGATGTTCCATCGCTCATAAATTCCAAAACTTCTAACACTTGAGTCCAGGATGCTTCATTGTTATCTCTTACTCCCAAGCTAGCTGAAATCGATAACCCGCTAGCCCATATTCCACTAAATCCGGTTTCTTCAACTATTTTTGCTGATAAACCATTATGTGCTTCCATTAAGAACTCTAACTGCGGAGAGTTGAGCAAGGATCGAAGTTGCTTTGTTTTTTTCACTTTTAAACCTCCTTAATAGGCGCAATAGAATGAATGCAAAATGATTTACAATACATTTACATTATTCTATTAAGGAGCGATCAATTTGAAAGGTACAATGGCGCAATTCAAACTAAATTATTAATTATTTCCCACAACCCTTATATATGCCGTTTCCGTTTTAAGGAAATGAACATAAGTATTGTTGAGAAGGGAGTGAAATAAAGAAATGGCAACTTCTGATTCAATAATAATCGGAGTTCTTGTAACAAATCGAGTTATCAATAAATTAATGAAAGGCGACCATTCCATGAGAGGATATGACCGCCTTGTTCAACTATCAAAAGCTGCTAAAGTGGCTAATGTGACCCTTTATTTCTTTTCTGCAAAAAACGTTTACTTCTCAAAAGCTGTAAAAGGAATGATCATGGACGAACAAGGAGTTTGGGAAAAGAAGTTATTTCCATTGCCCGATGTATTATATGATCGTCTTGCTACGAGAGATACAAAAAGCTTATCAGAGCAAATAAGACGTGAGTTTGACCGAAAAGGAATAAAGAAAATTAATTCCATTTCCTATTTTAATAAGGGGGAAGTTTACACGAACCTTCTTAAAAATGAAAAATCGAATAAATATTTGCCAGAAACGAAATGGTTTAAAAATGAGAAAGAACTAATTACCTTCTTAGATCGTCATTCAAAGGTTTATTTAAAAGCTGCACGTGGCGGAAGAGGACGAAGTGTTTTATGTATAGAGAGTGTTGAATCCAATGGATATCAATATAAATATTTCAGGGATGATCGTTTATTTACAGGGAAAGCTTTAAATTTCAATGAGTTGTTCACATTTATCCAAAAATTTTTTAAAGACAGACCTTTCATTATGCAAAAAGGAATCAACTTATTAAAAGTCGATAATAGCAACATTGACTTTCGTGCTGAGTTACAAAGGAATGGAGAAGGCAAATTAGGAATTACCGGGATAACAGCTCGGACAGGAGTGAAGAACTCTCCTATTACTACTCATTCTTCTGCTTATACTCTCGAACAATTTTTGGAAACAGTATTATATTATCCACAAGAAGAAATATATTTAATTAAAGATCAATTCGAAACATTTTTATACGACATGTATCATGCGCTCGAAGAAGCATACGGTCCATTTGGAGAAATTGGAATTGATTTCGGTCTAGATACAAATGGCGATATTTGGTTCATTGAACCAAATGCAAAATCTGCAAAAGTTTCCTTATATAAAGCATATGACAAAGAAACGTACTTTAAAGCATTCTTAAACCCAATTGAGTATGCTAAATTTCTTATGAAATCAGTTCGTAATAATTAAAGTATTGTTATAAAGAACCTGCTTATTTAGGTTCTTTATATTTTATATTAATTTCATTAATAACAAATTTCTCTTTAACAAAAAATACTTCACTTGTTACAGAAAATACCTATGTCAATTTAAATCACATAAAACTAAATTACCAATACTTTCACAATTGCCAGTTAATGTCATAAGCTAAAGAGGGTGGCGTAGCATGAATAGGGTAGGTCAAGATACATCCTATATAAAACCCATTGTAGGCGTACTAACTTCGCGGAGTATTGTAAGCAAATTAATGCGGCAAGAACTTCATATAAAATATACTCACATGGCAAGAGCGAACAAGGTTGCAAGAATAACCCTTTATTTTTTTTCGCCACGAGATATAAATTACGTTATCAAAACCATTTCTGGAATATATTTTGATTATCAAGATAAAATTTGGAAACAAAAAAGCTTTCCTTTTCCAGATGTGGTGTATAACCGTGGTTATAGGGGCTCGTTAAACGTAACAAAGGCAATCAATACGTTTCAGGCAAACGGAGTTCAGTTAATTAATACACTTTCTGGATTTAATAAGTGGGATGTTTATCGATCCCTTGTTAAGAAAAAAAAATTGCAGCCATTTTTACCTTCTACTCGTTTTTTTGAGAAAGCTCATAATATAACAACAAAAGATATTGAAACACTCTTAAAAAAAGGAACGAAACTATATATTAAAGCTACAAGAGGATCCCGTGGCAGAAAAGTTGTAAGTATTGAAAAAAAACAAAATGGCTATGAATGTTCTTTTTTTATTGGTAAACTCACAATCATTCAAGTTAATAATAAGACTAAAATCATAGACATTCTAAAAGAATTTTTTGGAGAATCAAATATTATTGTTCAAGATGCAATTGATCTAGTAAAGATAGATAACCAAATTGTTGACTTACGAGCTGAAGTACAGCGAAATGGAAAAGGAGAAATAGAAGTGACAGCTATTCCGGTTCGAATTGGTCAAAAGTTCTCCCCTATTTCTACTCATGGTAACAGTTTTACATTTAACGATTTTTTTAAAGTCATCCTTTCCTATTCAGAAGAAGATGTTAATCTGTTGCATAACAAAATTGAGGACGTATTGATACAATTATATACTTCTATTGAAGAAGAATATGGTCCATTCGGCGAAATTGGAATTGATATTGGTTTAGATAAAAAAGGAGAATTATGGTTTATAGAGTGTAATGCATTCTCCGCTAAAAAATCATTTATAAAAGCATACGATGAGAAAACCATTACACGATCTTTTTTAAACCTACTGGAGTATGCGAAGTTTATGTATTACAAAGGGAATTAAACTGTTCTATTTATAGCATATCTTTTTATCTATTAGTTGTAATCACCATACAACTACTAATTATGGAGAGGGGTAAAATTGTGATATGAAACCAAAGTACATTGCTAATATTGAAAAAATAGGCAATTTAACAGAAGAAGAAAAGATTGCCTTAAAAAAAGTAACTGATAAGTATGTATTTAGAATAAATGACTATTATTTAAATCTTATCGACTGGTCGGATCCTAATGATCCAATAAAAAAATTAGTTATCCCATCAGAAAATGAGCTAGAGGAATACGGGCGTTGGGATGCTTCAGATGAGGACACAAACTATGTTGTTAAAGGTTGTCAGCATAAATATAAAACAACAGCCTTATTAATTTGCTCAGAAGTTTGTGGTGCCTATTGCAGATATTGTTTTAGAAAGCGTTTATTTAGATCAGATGTAAAAGAAGCGATGTCAGATGTAAGTGAAGGAATTGAATATATTTCCAAAACCCCCGAAATTAATAATGTATTGCTTACAGGTGGTGATCCATTAGTCTTAGCTACGAAAAAGCTTAGATTAATTATCGAACAGCTAAGAGCTATAGATCACGTAAAAATCATTAGATTGGGGTCAAAAATTCCTGTTTTTAATCCAATGAGAATATACGAAGATGAAAGCCTACTTGAGTTAATTAAAGAATACTCCACTGAAGAACGACGAATCTATATTATGGCTCACATAAACCACCCTAGAGAAATAACTGAAGAAGCACGAAAATGTTTTAAAGCATTACACGACGCAGGAGCAATTATCGTAAATCAAACCCCTGTCTTAAAAGGCATTAATGATGACCCGGTTGTATTAGGAGAATTATTAGATAAATTATCGTGGGCAGGAGTAACTCCTTACTACTTTTTTATTAATCGTCCAGTGGCTGGGAACCGTTCCTTTGTTCTAACTCTAAAAGAAGCATATGATATTGTAGAAGAAGCTAAGGCAAGAACTTCAGGATTAGGCAAACGTGTTAGACTTTCCATGAGTCATACTTCTGGTAAAATTGAAATATTAGCAATTGAAGATGGAAAAGCGTATTTGAAATATCATCAATCAAGAGATAATGAATATGGGAAATTCATGGTCTTAGATTGTCCAGACGATGCCAGCTGGTTCGATGATTTACCTAATAATGATCAGTACTGGAAAAAACCAAACAAGAAAGTCTCAAACGTCATTTCTGTTAATGAAATGCCAGATATGCCTACAACAAAACAAAAAAGCAAAAGAATTACGGATAAAAATAATTAAACTTTTTAACATCTAGTGTAGTTCCCTTCACTAGATGTTTTTATCTATAATTCAAAGTAATTTATTATTGATAGCTTTTTACAAATGGCTATTTAACCGAAAAAAAAAACGAACCAAAAAGCTCGTTTTACTGGAGTGCAGTACACGCATAATTTGTTACCCTCTTCTGTGGAAAAGTAAATGAATATTTGAGCGATTTTATTTGCTGCCATTAGTTCCCTGATTTTAAATATCATTTCCTGACTTTTTTCATCTTTTTATATACGAACTTTGCTTAAAAAACCGATTATTGGTGAATTGGAAAGTTCTATGGATTACTCCCCTTTCTTATACCTCATAATCCGTTCATATTGTGTTTGATCTTTTAGCTTTTTGAAGTGGGCAACCATAGGAGAGCGATTCGCCTCGATAATCCAAATGTGATTCGAGTTATCTATTCCAATATCAAAACCAAAAACCCTGTGGTCCGGCATAGACTGAGTTAATACTTCAGCTGCATGGATCGTAACTTGGTTAATCTTTTTTATAATTCTTCTTTTTGTCCTTTTATTGATAGATAACTTTTGCATTGCTTCTTCTACAGACAAAATAGTTCCATTACTTCTTTCATTATTCGTCACGATATAGCCACTCCCAGCCACTTTGACTGCTTTTCCAGTAACTTTCCATGGATCCTCTGTTGTTTTTCGTTGAACCATGACTCGTAAATCAATAGGACATGCATTGATTTCAGCAAGAGCGATTCGATATTGAATCATATACGGTTGATCCCCTATCTTTGTTAATAAATATTCATAGGTTTCATTTTTTCCCGTAATCAATGTTTTTTCTAATTCCGAATGAATTTCATACGCTTCGGAGTCTTTTGATGAAACTTTAATAATTCCCTTACCTCGCTGTCCTACAACTGGTTTTAGTATTACGTTTTTATATTTACTGAGCATATTCCATAAGCCTTTTTCAGAAAATCTTATTGTTTCAGGTAAATGCGGTATAAGTCTCTCAGACTCTTTTAATAACAAATATCTTACATACTTATTTTTCCCTATTAAATCAGCCATGATAACCACCTTTCGCTATTGATTCTGATATAGGTGACGATTCAAGTAAATTAAACAAATATTACTAGTGAAAATTACTTTTTGCAGTTTTTTAAACGAGTTAGCTCTCTTCTAAATATCCTATATTCTTAAGATAATTTTCTAATAGCCTCAAAAACTCTTTTATATCCTTATGGCAAATTTCTCCAATATTAGCAATTCTAAATGTATTGAACTTATTTAGCTTGCCTGGATAAATCGTGAAATTTTGCTGATAAAAATAATCGTGCATTTCTGTAAAATCATATTGACTACAATCCGGTTCGTAGATTGCTGTTATTAACCTCGAATGGTATTTTTTAGGAATCATAAAACGAAGACCTAATTTAGAAATTCCATTTATTAATGTATTCCAGGATTCTGAATACCTTTTATATCTTTCTTCGATGCCCTCTTGATTTAATTCAATAATAGCCTGCTGTAGTGCGTAAAGTGTCTGTACAGGGGGTGTGAATCGCAATTGACTAGTCTTCGTAAAATACTGATATTGATCATAAAGATTTAAATAATAATTCTTTGGAGGGATATCTTTAATTGATTCTAATGAAAGGTTATTCGCAATGACGAAAGAAACCCCAGCCATCCCTTGAATATTCTTATTTGAACTAGCCGCCAAAAAATGAATATTCATTTTATCCATATCAATGGGGATTGCAGCAAATGAACTCATTGCATCCACAATCATTTCAATGTTATACCTTTTACAGATAGATCCTATTGTTTCTATATCATTTAGCAACCCAGTCGTTGTCTCATGATGTACGACAGCAAGGTGGGTTACTTTTTGACTAGATTCACGGATAACTGTCTCTAGCGCATCTAAGTCTATTCCGTCATCTGAAGGGCTTTGGTATTCGAGAGAATTTAAACCGTAAACCTTTGCAATTTCACACATTCGCTTACCATATGCACCATTGTCGATAATCAAGACTGTATCGCCTGAATCTATAACCGAACTTAAAATGGATTCGACTGCAGCCGTTCCAGATCCACCAAATAGAATCGTCGAATACTGATGTTTATTAGTTACAATGTTGGTAAGTTCCTTACTAATAAATTTCATTACATTACCAAATTCAGCTTCACGTGGACAAATATCAGGAACTACTTGTGCCCATTTGACACTATCAGTTGTAGTTGCAGGACCCGGATTGAGCAATATATTACGCTTTACATGGTTCATAATATTTGTCACCTCAATATTAAAAATTAGAAGATTAATCGTTTGAATGCGTTGGTAAATGTCATAATGGATTAAATAAGTTGGGATTATATTGCAGAACTATATTACTATATGTAAGCATGAATAATTTGAATAGATATGTAACTAAAAAATGATAAATTCTCTAATTGTCTAAAACAAATCAGTTGATCAAACTGGAAGTATTCACATTTTTTATAAAAAAGGGATAAACATATTAATGTAGAAGTAGTAAGAAAATCGCAGGGTGAGGGGGAACACTGTTGATCGTTCGTGAAAAAGTAAATAGCTTTGTTTTGGTAAAGCAGCATGACCATGCAGTTATTTCTGGTCAACTAGTCGAAAATTGGAATGAGGACATTTTTCAGGGTGAAAATAAGAGAGAAGACGTTATATACAGTGTGTATCAGCATGATCGAGGATGGATTGCCTTAGATCATACACCGTTTTGGAATGATTTATATAAGAAGCCGTATTCGTTTATCGACTTTCCTCTTGTACCTAAATTAGTACACTATAAACATGGAATTGATGAAGTGGAACGAGAAAATTCATACGCGGCCTTGCTTTGTAGTCTCCATTTTTGTGCTTTATTAACTGCCAATGACGATGAATACCAGTGGTTTTTATCTCATGAAGAAGAAAGACAAGAAAATTTAAAAAATCAACTCAAAATCAACCCTGGATGCCACGAAGATTTACTAGCTTCTCATTTTAATTTGCTTCAATTTTGTGATCACCTGTCACTTTATTTATGTATGAATAAACCTGGACAACAGAAAAGTTACCGATTTAATAATTCAGACCTACTCCCATGTACAAATGGTAATAAAATCACTGCATGTTGGCTAAATACTAAACAACTCTCTATAACCCCATTCCCTTTTAAAGATGAGTTCGAAATTAAGATCAAATATAAAGAAATTATGAAACAGGATATTATTAAAGTAGGTCTAGCAAAAGCTTATGAAGAGGCGGTTTATCAGGAATATGCAGTAAGGATCATGAATAGTGAGAAATAACATATAAAATAATCCCCTGATTTATGTATGTTCAAGGGATTATTTTTTGATTAAAATCTCAGTTGTTGATCATTTGTTAAATGAATCTAGGCATGCTTTACATATACACGACTTATTCTTAAGTTCTTTAGGAACTAATTCAAAAATCTCATGTGGAAACCATTCTTTCGTACACCAACAAGAGTGATAGCCACAATGATTATTATTCTTACAGATCGGACACTTCTTGGAACAAGTAAATTCATCATTCACCACACACACCGACCTTTCAAGCCGTTTTTAAATACCTTCTGTGATTTGATAAAGATTATATGTTGAATTTTGAATATAATGTACAGAAAAAGAGACAGGAATAAGATCCTGTCTCAACTAAAACTCTTAATTATGAAAGTTCGTTCCATCTGTAGTAGCTTTGATAATCCCTGCACGGACCACAAAGTCACCAAAATGTTCGCCTTCCTCACGTTCTTTTGCATAACGAGGAAGAAGTACTTTTAATTCGTTTAAAATTTCTTCTTCTCCAATGTTTTCACGATACATTTTACTTAGGCGACTACCGTCAAACGCTGCCCCTAAATACATATTATATTTACCTGGTGCCTTCCCAATGAAGCCGATTTCGGCCAAAGTTGGACGAGCACAGCTGTTTGGACAGCCTGTCATACGTATCGTAATTTCTTTATCGTTCAGGCCGCTTTCATCAATAATTGCATCAACCTTATCAATTAATTCCGGCAAATAACGCTCTGCTTCTGCCATCGCTAACCCACATGTTGGAAGCGAAACACAGGCTAGTGAGCTACGGCGAATAGCAGAATAATGCTTTCCGTCTGTTAATCCGTATTCTTCAATTATTTCGCTAATCTTCTTCTTCTTTTGGCTTGATACATTGGCAATGACTAGGTTTTGATTTGCAGTTAGGCGGAAATCACCTTTATGAATTTTGGCAATTTCTCGTAAACCGGTCATTAATTTATAATCGTCAAGATCTGTGATTCGCCCACCTTGAACGAACAACGTAAAGTGCCACTTACCTTTAGACCCTTTCACCCAACCGTAACGATCACCATTATGGTCAAAGTGATATGGCTTTGCTTCTTCTAGCTTCCATCCGAGACGATTTTCTAATTCTTCTTTCACTGTATCAAGGCCAAGTCGATCAACCGTATATTTAAAACGAGCATTTTTCCGTTCAGAACGGTTACCATAGTCACGCTGGATCATAATGATTTTTTCAGCTACATCATATACTTGTTCAGGTTTACAGAAACCGATGACTTTAGCTAGCTGTGGATACGTTTCCTTATCACCATGTGACATTCCCATACCGCCACCAATGGTCACGTTAAAACCAACTAATTTATTATCTTCTACAATAGCAATGTAACCAAGATCCTGTGAGAAGATATCAACATCATTAGATGGTGGAACAGCTACACCAATTTTAAATTTACGTGGTAAATAAAGCGGTCCATACATTGGTTCTACTTCATCTACATCTGGTGTGCCAGCAACTTTTTCTTCATCAAGCCAAAGTTCATGATACGCTCTTGTACGAGGTAGTAAATCGTCACTTAATTGTTTGGACCATTTGAAAACTTCCTCATGAACCTCAGATTGATCAGGGTTTGGATTACACATAACGTTTCGGTTGACGTCGCCACAAGCGGCAATCGTATCTAGCATAGATGCATGGATTTCTTGAATTGTGTTCTTCATATTCCATTTTAAAATTCCGTGCATTTGAAATGCTTGACGTGTTGTTAGTTTTAACGTTCCATTGCCGTATTTTTGAGCAAGCTCATCCATAACTAACCATTGCTCCGGTGTTGAAACCCCGCCTGGAGTACGAACGCGTAACATAAATTGATATGCAGGTTCTAGCTTTTGTTTTTGTCTTTCATTTCGAAGATCACGGTCATCTTGCAAATAGCTTCCATGGAATTTCATTAGTCGATTGTCATCATCTGAAATTCCCGCACTGATTCGATCTAACATCGTTTCTGCAAGAGTACCACGTAAATAGTTGCTTTCCTCTTTGATGCGTTCGACATCACTTGGAGGACCGTCCGGCGCTTTTAATATTAATTTATTCACCATCTATCATAAACTCCTTCCAATACCTAAATCAGTATACATCACGCTGATAACGTTTTTGTTGCTGCATGTCAGAAAGATACTTTTCTGCATCCTCACGACTCATGCCGCCTTCTTTTTCAATAATTTCAATTAACGTGTTATGAACATCGTGCGCCATTTTTTTCTCATCACCACAAATATAGAAAGCAGCACCTTCTTGAAGCCATTCAAATAATTCCTTGCTATTTTCTAACATGCGATTTTGTACATACACTTTTTCATCTGTATCACGTGAGAAGGCAACATCCATTCTCGTTAATACTCCATCCTTTAACCAATTTTGCCATTCAGTTTGATACAAGAAATCTGTGACAAAATGCTGGTCACCAAAAAAGAGCCAAGACTTCCCTTCTGCACCTTTTTCTTCTCGTTCTTGTATAAACGAACGGAATGGGGCGATACCTGTGCCAGGTCCAACCATAATGATTGGGGTATCAGGATTTTCTGGCAACTTAAAGTTTTGGTTATGTTGAATGTAAACAGGAATTGTATCACCAGGCTGAAGTCGATCTGCACACAAGATTGAACATACACCATTTCTTTCTCTTCCATGTGCCTCATATCGAACAGCACCAATCGTTAAATGCACTTCTTCTTCATTTGCTGATAAACTACTAGCAATTGAATAAAGACGAGATGGTAGCTTTCTTAAAATTGAAATAAAATCTTGAGCTGATCCATCCCATGGTCCAAAATCGGAAACCAAATCAAGCATATCGCGACCATCAATATATTCTTTCACTTTCTCATCATTTGCTAAAAGTTCTTTTAAATCATTATTCTTGAGAAATGCAGATGCTTTTTCAAGAAGAGCTTTCGTTAAAACGGTAATCTCGAAATTTGTAGTAAGAGCCTCTTTTAGTGAGCGACTTTCGCCTTGTTTATTAATCTGTACCTCTTCAGTAGGGTTTAGATTTAATTCTTTAATAAGGCTGTCTACAAGAGTTGGATCATTTTCAGGGTAAACACCAAGACTATCACCAGGTTCAAATGTTAATCCAGATCCTTCTAACGATAATTCAAGGTGACGTGTCTCTTTATTCGATCCTCGTCCATTCAAGTTAATATTTTCAAGGACTTCTGCTCGGAATGGATTGGTTCTTGAATAGACCGTATCTGTTTCCTGAGCTACAGCTGTTGGTGAAACCACTTCAGTCCCTCCAGCTTGTGCTTGACTTAAACCTGCGATTACACCTTCTAACCATTCAGCTGCAGGCTCATCAAAATCAAGATCACAATCAACACGTTCATTAAGGCGCGTACCACCAAGCTCCTCTAACTTTTGGTCGAATTCTTTCCCTGTTTGACAGAAAAATTCATAAGAACTGTCACCAAGTGATAACACCGAATAGCGAAGGTTCTCTAACTTAGGGGCCCTTCTGCCGTGTAGGAACTCATGAAATGACAATGCATTATCTGGAGGATCCCCTTCTCCGTGAGTACTAACGACGATAAGCAAATTATGTAGCTTCTTTAAATTGTTCGGTTTGAAATCATTCATCGATGCGACAGTAACATCAAACCCACGTCCTTCAAGTGTTTTCCCTGCACTTTCTGCCAGCCCTTGAGCGTTTCCAGTTTGCGATCCATAAAGAATGGTTACTTCCTTAGAAATGGTTTGCTCTACAACGGGCGCTGCTGATGGTGCTGCTGTTGGCGCAACCAACTGCTGTTCTACCCCTGTAGTAGCAGCAACTGATTGACTGGCTGCAAGATATCCTGTCAACCATACTTTTTGAGATTCTGTTAATGTTGGCAGAAGACGGTTAAGGAGATCTGCCTGCTCCTGATTAAACGGACTATTCATTACCTGAAGTTGCAACAATACCCACCTCACAAATATATCTTAAAATTATAGATCATTTTAGAATGAATGACTCAATTCAACAAATTTCACTGTATAAAATGATTAGTTTTATCGTATCTGTATAATTCCTATAAGTCAAATTGGATTTTGTTATCTCAATCATTTAAAAAACTTATTGTAGAAAATTAAATAATTAATTGTTAATGTAGTTCCCCCTAATTATGATCTGTTATCTTTAATAGAAAATAGTATTGAAACGAGCAATCAAACAAGTCGGTTGTTCTCAATATTGAAATTTCATAGTATTATGATCTATAAAAGCAATCAAATTAAATCACTTTTTTTATCTATATAGACGACTCCTTGTTTGTCTATTTGAGCAAAGAAAACATCTTCAATTTTTGCAATATCATTCGCATGCAAAATTGTTCTTACCCATTTAATATCTTTCTCTAATAGCTCTAAGCTTTTCTTTAATATTTTCCCATCGATAATAAAAGCTTGTCCCACCCCTCTTGAAGGCTGAACATTAAACACATCTTTTTGCATCGCGGGTAAAAAGGCTGGTTTTTTCAATACAGACACAGTCCCATCCGTTTCTAATAATGCGGTATCCACTTCATCTATATGGAAAACATTCTTTTTACGTAAATTTGTTAATAGACTATCCATAGTAAGCATCGATTTTTTTAATCCTTCCTCTAGCACTTTTCCATCTTTTATCAAATAAGTTGGCTCATCCTCCAATAATTTTCTGCCCCTAAGGCTTTTGATCGCTATGACATTTGAAATAAAGGTATATAAGCAAAAAACAATTAATCCTGCCATACTTATTAAAATAGGAACATCCTTCATAATGATTCCACTCGCAACAATCGAACCGATGGTAATTCCTGCGACAAAGTCAAAGAATGTCATTTGGGAAATTAACTTTTTATTTAGAATCCTGCACAATATATACAAAATAATAAAAGCAATAGTTGTGCGAATGATCATTTCGGTAATGTACATAGAATCTCTCCTTAATTTTAATTAGTCTAACTAAAAAATCTCCCAAAAGAGAGTTGTTTATTCCATCCTCGTTTAAAATAAAATAAACGCCACTCCTTTGTCGCAGGGTGTGACGTCATTAATTAATTATTTATTGATCACAGATATACTCTACATATTGCCTGGCGAAATTGTCTGCTGCTTTTTCATGAGGAATGTTTCGATACCTTTTTTTCTCTTTATACGTATTCCCGTCTATCATGTTATCGATAAATCGCTCATAATGATACTCTCCTCGATCAAAGTAATCAAATAACCGCTCTTTCTTACTTTTTCCATTCCCACCAATAAGAGCATGGATATAGTGACCTACTTCGTGTAAAAGCACAAATGCAGCATATTCAAAACAGGTTGTACGATTTTTCTTCAAATCAATAATATATTCCTTATTTTGAAAACACTCCGTTACTGACATAATGTTAATATAAATAACGGGTTCAAAGGATCCTACATCATCAATGGCTAATTCTCCGGGAAAATTAATTGGCTCATCGGTAATATAGCAGGTTAGATCAGCTACGGCTTCTTTGAAGATAGAAGAATTTAACCATCGAATGGTTTCACATACTCCTTCTAATCCATGATGTGCATGTTTTTTAGAAATCTTAAATTGACTCTGTAAGTAATTTTCGCTCTCATAGATGAAATTCAAATATTTTTTGACTTTCATATTTGCACCTCCCATGACATCGTTTTTATAAAACCTCTGTTAAGGGAAAGGAAATCTTATTAATACTTATGATAAGAAATAGGATGAATGAACAACTTTTCAAAAACGCAAAACATACTAACATTAGTAGTACAAACGC
>NZ_JAKRYL010000003.1 GCF_023555415.1 Halalkalibacter alkaliphilus
ATTTTTTTAGGTAGTCCTTCCTGCCTTTTTACATAGAGTTGAAGGAGGAGGCGATTTCTGATGAAAGTTGATGGCGTATTTGCTGGTGGAGGAGTAAAAGCCTTCGCATTTATTGGGGCCCTCCAAGTTATGGAGGAGAAAGGGTATGAATTTGACCGAGTTGCTGGGACGAGTGCGGGATCAATCATAGCAGCACTTATTAAAGTAGGCTACAGCAGTGAAGAGATTTTTCAACTGCTTGATGAATTAGATATTGAATCTTTTAAGGATGAGCGGATGTCCTTCCTTCCATTTACATTAACAAAATGGTTACACTTGTATTATCGCCTTGGCTTATATAAAGGCAATGCTTTAGAAGATTGGCTGAGGACAGTGTTAGAAGCAAAAGGAGTAAAGACGTTTGGCGATTTACCTCAAGGGTCATTACGAATTATTGCATCTGATTTAACGAAAGGAAAGTTGCTCGTGTTACCGGATGATTTAAATAAGTATGGTGTCATTCCAGAAAAATTCCCGGTATCTAGAGCTATTCGAATGAGTTGTAGCATCCCCTATTTTTTTGAACCAGTAAAGATTTATGATCGAGGGAGTGGAGGGAAAGCATCCTATATTGTGGATGGGGGGTTGCTCAGTAACTTTCCAATGTGGCTGTTTATGGATGGAAACCCTAAAAGGTGGAGGCGACCAGTTATTGGCTTTCAATTAAAGCCTGAATTAAGTGAAATACCACCTAAAAAAATCAATAATGCAGTAGCAATGTACCGAGCGTTATTTGAGACTATGGCATCAGCACATGATATAAAATATATTGACGAAGAACATGCCAGAAACATTGTATTTATCCCAGTCCTAAACATTAAAGCAACAGACTTTGAATTATCAGAGGAACAGAAGGAGAAACTCATCGTCTTAGGAAGAGAAGAAACAAACCACTTCCTAAAAAAATGGTGTTACTAAGATTTAAATCATAAAGGGGTGCCCTTCCCCTTTATGATTTAAATCGAAGCAATGAGCGAAGCCGCCGTAAAAGGTTTTAAGCCTTTTTGAGCGAACTTCTCAAAAAGGCGCACGGCGAGCGGAGCCATTGCAAGCATGTTCGCACTATTTATGAAAAAGAAGGGGTGCCCTTCCCCTTTATGATTTAAATCGAAGCAATATAATAGAAAAAGAAACGAGCGTTTAAAAGAACGCTCGTTTCTTTTTCTTGTTTTTCTTACCTTCTATTACAGTTAAATTATGACCTTCTCTACGGTTTTTTGGGCGGGAAGCTTTTTTCTTTTCAGTCATCATGTTCGACGTTCTCGGCTTGAAAGCAGCCGTTGGAGCGGGAGACGATGGACGCTGTGTGCTCGTTCGTTTTGCTTTGCGAAGCTGCGCTCGACTTGGGCCTGTTTGTGATGGGAAAAGAGGTGTACCATATTTACGAGACATATACCATCGATAGCCTAGAAAAATAACAGCTACAAACCCTACTATCATCAAGATCCTTGTTAGGAAGCCAAGAGGATTAAAGATTAGCTCGTAACCGAGTCCTATAAAAGCGAAGAAAAGAACAACGGGTATGATGTACTTCATGATCGAACGCATTTGTCTACACCTCCAATAGAATTGACGATCAAAGGCTACACAATTTCTGCTTGGAATCACGACGATGTTTTTTGACATCGCACATGATCTAACAGTGAAAGGTAAGATTTGCTCGTATAGATTTTTATTTATACTTACGCCTAAAAGGGCGGATGAAAGGAGTGAAATTAAATAAAATAAAAGAATACCTAGGTTAACCAACCATTTCTTTAGTAGACAAGGTACAGTGATTACGGAATTAAGTTCAAGGAGCTTGCCCTACTGTAAGAGTGAATAAAAGTGGAAAGGTTGTTATATTATCTATTCTACAGTTGATAGTAAAAATCCTCTATAATAACAACTTCGTAAGCAATAGTTCAAAAAAATGCTTTTCCTTACATTATACCCAAAATAAGTAGTCTTCATTCTAGTTGGACAATATAAATTTTATGACTTTTCAACTTTATTATCGGACATACTAATGAGTGGAGGTGGTCAGTGTGGAAAAACAGTATGTCGAAAGAAACAAAAAGGAAGAACAAATGTCGTATCCAACAAAAGTTGTATTAATTGGACTATTTGGGGGGCTTATTTGGTCTCTTATTGGTTATTTTGCTTTCTATTTTAATTTTATTAGAGTTGGTCCAGCTCTTGCGTTAATGCCATTTGTCGTTGGAGATTGGAAAGATACGTATATTGGTCAATTAGTTGGGGTAGCGATGATAGCGGTGCTGTCAATTGGTGTAGCGTTTTTATATAGATTAACCTTACAAAAATTTAACAAATTGTGGATTAGCATTGGATTTGGTCTGGCTCTTTGGGTGTTGGTTTTTATCTTATTAAATCCGATTTTCCCAGGACTTAAATCGGTGAATAACCTCGATATGAATACGATTATAACGTCCATTTGTTTGTATGCTTTGTACGGTGCTTTTATTGGATACTCCATATCCTATGAGTATGCAGAACAGCACCGAAATGATTAGGCTTTCTCCTCATATGTGCTTTGTTTACCTTCTGTTTATGCTACAATAGTTTTTAGTGTAGCGGGCACAATATTATTAGAAAGAAGGAGAAAATATGAATCGAATTCAGGCGTTACGTTCCAAGCTTGAGGAACAACAAATTGACGGATTATTAGTTACAAGTAGCCATAATAGGCAGTATTTGACCCAGTTTACAGGTACTGCCGGTGTTGCAATTGTTTCATTGCAAAAAGCGATATTTATCACTGATTTCCGTTATATGGAACAAGCGAAAGAGCAAACGAAAGACTTTGACATTGTTCAACATACTGGGCCGATTTTTGAAGAAGTAGCGAAACAAGCTGAAGCGCTTGGGTTGAAGAAACTAGGGTTTGAACAATCACACCTTACATATGAAGCACATCAAATTTATGCTAAGCAAATGAATGGGATTGAATTAGTTCCTGTCTCAGGCATGGTGGAAGAAATAAGACTTATAAAGAATGAACAGGAAATTCAATTGATACAAGATGCAGCAAATATAGCTGATGCAGCATTTGAGCATATTACGACATTTATTCGACCGGGAATTACAGAATTAGACGTAGCAAACGAACTAGAATTTTTTATGAGAAAACAAGGGGCGGCTAGTTCATCCTTTGATATTATTGTCGCATCAGGTTATCGTTCAGCCTTGCCGCATGGAGTGGCGAGTGACAAGATAATTGAAAAAGGAGAGCTTGTTACATTAGATTTTGGTGCTTATTATAAAGGGTATTGTTCAGATATTACGCGAACAGTTGCAGTTGGGGACGTGAGTGATGAATTAAAAAACATATACAATACTGTCCTTCAAGCACAACTTCGTGGAATGGACGGAATTAAACCAGGTTTAACTGGAAAAGAAGCTGATGCATTAACAAGAGATTATATTACAGAAAAAGGGTATGGTCAGTATTTTGGACATTCAACTGGACATGGCCTTGGAATGGAAGTTCATGAGGGTCCATCGCTCTCGATGAAATCAAGTACAGTGCTTCAACCAGGTATGGTTGTTACTGTTGAACCAGGAATTTACATTGCCGGAGTGGGTGGAACGAGAATTGAAGACGATACACTAATCACACAGGATGGAAACCGTTCCTTCACTCATTCTCCGAAAGATTTACTTATAGTAGGAGAGTAGTGAAATGAATTTATATAGTTTCGTTCTTTAAATAAGGAAAGAAACTTTTTCCAAGCTGTGGTATAGTAAGGATTGTGACTGAACGTCCAAGTATTGGATGAAAGATGGAGGAATTTAACAATGATTTCTGTAAATGATTTTAAAACAGGTTTAACAATTGAAGTTGATAATGGAATTTGGCAAGTTATGGAGTTTCAACATGTAAAGCCAGGTAAAGGAGCAGCTTTCGTACGCTCGAAATTACGTAACCTTCGTACTGGATCTGTACAAGAAAAGACGTTCCGTGCTGGTGAAAAAGTATCGAAAGCGCACATTGAAAATCGTCGTATGGCTTATCTATATGCTAGTGGAGATATGCATACGTTCATGGATAATGAATCATATGAGCAAATCGAATTGCCGACAGCTCAAATTGAACATGAACTTAAATTCTTAAAAGAAAACATGGTTGTTCAAATCATGACTTATCAAGGTGAGACGCTTGGAGTAGAAGTACCGAATACAGTTGAACTCGAAGTGACAGAAACGGAACCAGGAATTAAAGGAGACACAGCTTCGGGTGGAACGAAGCCGGCTACACTAGAAACTGGGTTAACGGTACAAGTTCCTTTCTTTATTAACCAAGGTGATTTCCTAATTATTGATACGAGAAATAGTGCATACGTTTCACGTGCATAATAATGATGAGGCTGTCTTAAAGGTCAAAACCTTTTAAAGACAGTCTCTTTCTTTTTGTTCATCGATTACAACAATACTGTCGAATTAAATATAAAAGAAGGACGAGCGCATAAGCTCGTCTTTTTTTGTTCTGAATAAGTGCCTTCTCTCATAAGGTTGTACAAAGCGAATATTGTTGAGGTGGAAGAATGAAAACGTGGTTCTACACAATAGAAATGACTCTGCTAGTAATGGTAGGTTTACGAGTGATTTCTGGCCTAATTGAATTAACGGTAGCTGGTTTGATCTTAAAGTTTAATAGCATTGAAAAGGCTGTAGCGCTAAATGCGATGCTCGCCATTATTGGTCCAACAATTTTTATTACTTCTATTGCGCTAGGACTTATAGGGATGTCAGACAAATTATCGCTATCGAAATTTCTATTTATAGGAGCAGGGGTCGCACTAATCTTAATAGGTATTAGAAAGTAGAGGGAGTTGAAGGGGAAATGTTACCAGATATAGCATCCATTTTACCAGAGAATATTCGAGTAGTGATCAATCACTTACCATCAAACGTTGCACAAAATGTTGAAGAAATTCGCCTTCGTGTTGGCAGACCTCTTGAAGTTGTTTCAGGAGGACGGCCTTATTATCCGCAAACCAACGAGCGTCATTATATTGTGAGAGCAGAAGACGCCAAATATTTATTAAATCAGCTAAGTCAATATTCTATGTATGCTTTTGAAGAAGAGTTACGTCGAGGATTTATCACCATTGCAGGAGGACACAGAGTTGGGCTTGCAGGCAAAGTGGTACTTGATCGCGGTTATGTCAAAACGATACGAGATATAAGTTCTTTTAATATTCGAATTGCAAGACAAACGATTGGTGTCGCTGAACAGTTAGTATCTCATCTGTATGATCAGAGATGGTTAAATACAATATTTATCGGACCGCCACAATCAGGGAAAACAACTATGCTTCGTGATGTTGCAAGGTTAATAAGTAAAGGAATGCCAAGTCGCAACATTGCCCCCTTAAAAGTTGGGATTGTAGATGAACGATCAGAGATTGCTGCGAGCATGAGAGGCGTTCCACAACTAGAGCTTGGATCGAGAGTAGATGTACTTGATGGATGTCCAAAGGCAGAAGGCATGATGATGTTAATACGTTCAATGAGTCCTGATGTGATTATCGTCGATGAAATAGGTAGAGACGAAGATGTTATTGCTGTACAGGAAGCCCTGCATGCTGGAGTAAAAGTAATGACAACTGCTCATGGCTATTCATTAGAGGACGTTGAGCAAAGACCTGGCCTAAAGAAATTGATCGAGCTTGGAGTTTTTGAACGAAGTGTTGAATTAACTAGGACGACAAGAGCCGGTGTCATCAAGCGGATTCGCAATCAAAAAAGGAAAGATGTGGTGACGGTAACGTGAAGTTATTCGGCGCTATTATCATCATACTTGCCACAACATGGATCGGGTTTGAGGGCGCCAAACGGCTGAGTGAAAGGCCCAAGCAGCTAAGACAGCTAAAAGTAGCTATCCAATCTCTAGAAGCAGAAATCATGTATGGCTTAACACCGCTTGCTGAGGCGAGTGAGCATATAGCAAAACAAATGCCATTACCAATCTCGCGCTTCTTTGAGCAGTTTGCTTACAGACTGCAAAATAAACAAGAAACAGCTTTTGAAGCATGGGAAGAAAGCTTAAACGAAACATGGGGACAAACCTCAATGCTTGATAGTGAGAAAGAAGTGATGATGCAGTTTGGTGCAACCCTTGGTCAGCACGACCGAGAGCAGCAACAAAAGCAGATCAAATTAACACTTTCTCATCTTGAGCGTGAAGAACAAGAGGCAAAAGAGCGCCAACATCGGTATGAACGAATGATTAAAAGTTTAGGGTTCTTGACTGGATTGCTGATTGTCATATTGATGTTGTAAGGAGGAGGAGAGGTTGTGGTGTATGATGTTAACACCATTTTTCAAATAGCAGGAATTGGAATTGTGGTTGCGATGATCCACACAGTCTTGAAGCAAATGGGAAAGGAAGATTGGGCCCATTGGGTTACCCTTATAGGATTTGTCGTCGTACTCTACATGGTAGCAACAATTGTTGATGATTTGTTCCAGAAAATTAAAGGGGTCTTCTTGTTTCAAGGGTAGGGAGGTGAGTTGCGATTGATATTATCCAAATTGTCGGGTTAGGACTTATCGCAACCTTCCTAGCCCTTGTCGTCAAAGAACAGAAGCCAATATTTGCTTTTATGCTAACAGTTTTTGTTGGTGTTCTGATCTTTCTATTTCTTATAGATGAAATTGCTAAAATCGTCAAAATGCTTGAAGGAATTGCCGAACAAGCAAACATGAATATGATGTATTTGCAAACAATTTTAAAAATAATTGGGATCGCCTATATAGCAGAGTTCGGTTCACAAATTGCAAAGGATGCAGGACAAGCTGCTATTGCTTCAAAAATTGAACTGGCTGGGAAGATATTGATCTTAGTTATGGCAATACCAATCTTAACAGCAGTGATTGAAATGGTTCTTTCTCTTTTACCATCGTAAAGAGTAGTGTGTGATTGGGGGGACAATCGTGAACATACGGTTCATCGTTCAAGGAATCATCGTAGTTACAGTCTTATTATTATTTGCACCAATCAGCTCAGCTGAAACTGGAACGTTGGACGAGCAGGGATTTGTTGAACAACAAATGGAACAATTGCAACTAGATGAGATCAGGGCTTATTGGGAAGAGATATCAACAGAGTACGGAGGGTTTCTTCCGGAAAGTCAAAAAGGAACATTCATGGAGTTTGTTCGTGGGGACAAGCAATTTTCAATGAAAGAATGGGGAATCGGGCTTGTTCGTTATTTATTGCATGAATTGCTAGTGAACGGAAAGTTATTAGGTTCACTTATTCTCTTAACGGTTTTTTGTATGATTTTGCAGTCATTGCAAAATGCATTTGAACAACAGACTGTTAGCAAAGTAGCTTATGCCATCACGTATATGGTGCTAATGATTATTGCGCTAAACAGTTTTAAGGTAGCGATCTCTTATGCTCAAGATGCCATTGGTAGCATGGTCCACTTTATGATTGCTATGCTCCCACTTTTGTTAGCGATGATGGCGGCCATTGGAAATATAACATCAGCAGCGTTGTTTCATCCGCTTATCATTTTCTTAGTTAATACGAGCGGGCTTTTAATTCAGCATGTCGTGTTGCCGCTGCTCTTTTTGTCAACAGTACTAAGCATTGTCAGCACGCTTACAGATCACTATAAAGTAACGAAACTAGCAAACTTTCTTAGGAATCTAGCAATAGGAACATTAGGGGTGTTCTTAACGATTTTCTTAGGAGTCATTTCAGTTCAAGGTGCAGCTACTGCTGTAGCAGATGGGATCACTGTAAGAACCGCAAAGTTTATTGCAGGGAATCTTGTACCTGTAATTGGAAGGATGTTCACAGATGCAGCAGATACAGTGTTGAGTGCATCGTTATTACTTAAAAATACGATTGGAATTGCAGGGCTTGGAATACTCTTAATGTTATGTGCTTTCCCAGCAATAAAAGTATTATCGTTAGCAATTATTTTCAACTTGTCAGCAGCTGTTCTCCAACCATTAGGAGGAGGACCGATCATCGAGTGCTTATCAATCATTGGAAAAGCAGTCATCTTTGTATTCGCAGCAATGGCAGTCGTTTGCCTCATGTTCTTTTTGGCCATCACCATCATGGTCGCAGCAGGAAATTTGTCGCTTATGATTAGATGAGTTAAGGAAAAAAGGTCGATCTTTACCTTTTTTCCTTAACTCAAAGCGATGAGCGAAGCCGCCGTAATGTTTTAAGCTTTTTAGGAGTGGGTTTCTCCTAAAAAGCGCACGGCGAGTGTAGCCATCGCAAATATGTACGCACTATTAAAGGGTAGAAAACAGATTTTACCGATTTCTAATTCAAAGTGAAGCGCAGCCGCCGTAATGTTTTAAGCCTTTTAGAAGCGGTTTCTCCTAAAAAGAGCACAGCGAGTGTAGCCATCGCAATACATCTCTTAAAAAAAAAGAGAGTGACTTCACTCTAGAAAGGAGAGAAAAATTTGGGATTTTTAACAGAATGGCTGACGAATATCATCCTACTAATCTTACTTGCAACGATCTTAGAACTGATGTTACCAAATTCCAATATGCAAAGGTACGTCAAAATGGTAGTAGGCTTACTGTTACTTGTTGTGATGCTTCAACCTTTATTAACTATATTTACTGAGGATGTTGATGAATGGCTGTTTTCCTTGTCTAATGAGGTCGAGCAAACAGAAAGATCAATAAATGAAACAATAAATTTACAAAAAAGAGATATAGAGTCAGGTGTACGTGCATATACCTTAGAACAGGTGGCTGTCCAATTGGAGAGACAAGTAGCAGGAGCATTAGAAGATCAACATTCACTTGCAATCAAAAGTGTAAAAATTGATCTTGATGGTGACTTGAATCCATCAGTGGATGAAGAGCAGATAGTTCAGCAAATAAAAGCAATTCACGTCCATGTACAAACACCCTCTTCACCTGAATCCGAAGAGGAACAAGGGGATTCAAGAGAGATTTTACCAGTCCAAGTTGTTCATATTGATACTTCAAGTAGAACAACGGATGAGAAAATCAAAGAAACCGATCATGATTTAGAACCTGTTCAAACATTTCTCTCAGAAAATTGGCAGATCCCAAAAGATAAGATTTTAATAGCTTGGGAAGGGGGGAAACAAGCACAATGAATCGCGATGAACAGAAGGATCAACAATGGCTACAAGCCCTATTTAAGAAGCCTGATAATGGGAAAAAGAAACGATTGTCATTCCATTACATTTTGCTTCTAGGTTGTGTAGGTATAGCGCTCATGATCACGGGCAACCTTCTGACCAATCCAGCAGGAGACGAAGAACAATCCTTACCCGTCTTTAGCGAAGAAGAGGATGAAGCTGAAACTGTATTTGGGCGAGACACATCATCAGCGGAGCCAAATTCGATGCAAGACTATGAAATGCGCTATGAAAATCAGCTAAAAGAAGTGCTTGAACAAATTGTAGGAGTGTCCGATGTCAACGTAATGGTCAATTTAGCTAATACAGAGCGCAATGTGTATGAAAGAAACACAAACGAAAAGCAGCAAAACACGAATGAGACAGACCGTGAAGGTGGCACGAGAAAAGTAGAAGATATATCTCGTGATGAACAGCTTGTTATTACAAGAAATGGTGATAAGGAAGAACCCATTCTAGTCGAACAGGAGAAACCAACCGTTCGAGGGGTGCTCGTTGTAGCTAAAGGAGTGGAGAATGCCCAAGTGAAAAGTTGGGTTGTAGAAGCTGTAAGTCGTTCCCTTGATGTACCAACACATAGAGTTTCGGTTATGCCGAAGAAAACAAAGGAGGATTTATAATGGTCTTAAAAAAGCAAACAGTTTGGTTATTAACAATGTTGAGTTTAATTATCGTTCTTTCCGTGTATTATGTGCAATCCCCGGGTCCGGTTCCAGGAGAACAGGTTGCGTTTGATGAACTGCAAGAAGACTCGGATATGGACTTAGAAGAAATGGCAGAAGGTGATGCAAATGAAGTTGTCGTAAACATCGCTGAAGAGTTAGACGAGGCTGAAGCAGAAGAAACAGATTCAGGTGTTATTTCTAGCATTTCTACAAATGAAGCATTTGCAACGATTCGTATGGAGCTTCAAGCATCACGCGATCGTATGGCTGAAGAATACACACAAATTGTTGCTTCTCAAGATGCATCTGCAGAAATGAAGTCACAGGCGCATGACAAGAGTATCGAGTTACAACGTCTATCGCAAAAAGAACATCAATTAGAAACATTAATTATTGCGAAAGGATTTGAAGATGCGTTAGTAATGGCTGAAGAAGATCAAGTTCGCGTAATCATACAAACAGAAGAGCTCTCTCGTGAACAAGCAAATGAAATTTTAAGCATGACATATGATCATTTAGGTTCAAACAATACAGTTACTGTTGCTCATCAAGCATCGAAGTAATAGAAAAGGAAGGGGCTTTCAAAAGCCCAGAAAAATTAAAAATCACGGAGAGCTGGCTTACGCTAGTCTCCGTGATTTTTGTTATTTTTTTGTGGGCTTTCTAGATAACGCACATCTTTTTCGTTTACTTCCTATCCGAGCTGAGAAAGGAGGGGGAGGTCGTTCATACGTTCGCTGAGAGACTTTACGGAGCTCAGAAAGGAGGAAAAAGTCCTTCATACGGTTGATGAGCGACTTATCGGTGCTTAGAAGAGAGAGAAAGGTCCATCATACGATTGATGAGCGACTTATCGGTGCTTAGAAGAGAGAGAAAGGTTCATCATACGATTGGTGAGCGACTTATCGGTGCTTAGAAGAGAGAGAAAAGTCCATCATACGATTGATTGAGAGACTTTACGGAGCTCAGAAAGGAGGAAAAGGTATCATACGATTGATAGACTTTTCGCAGCTTAGAAAGGAGGGAAAGGTCCATCATACGGTTGATGAGCGACTTATTGGTGCTTAGAAGAGAGGGAAAGGTCCATCATACGATTGATGAGCGACTTTACGGAGCTCAGAAAGGAGGAAAAGGTCCATCATTCATTCAAAGAAAGACTTTTCTTTCCTCCATTTATAACAGTATTGGGAATTATATCATTTGAAACAACCTCTTTTTCCTCTTTTTATCGAAGAGGAAGTAACGATGACCAAGAGCATGATAGGCATTAAACCGCTTAAGAACCTATTTTTCGAAAGAGCAATGGCTTCCGGTTATTCGTCTATGATATAATACGCAAAGTAACTAATACGTAAGGAGCGATTGGAATGGAATGGAATGATTTAACAGAAGGTGCAAAGGCAGTTCTGGAGCAAACACGTAATATAAAAAATGATAATATTCAAATCGTTGAATTTGAAGTTGGATTTGAACAAGTTCCTGAAGAAGGTGATGAGGATACATACGCTGTCTCAATTCAAGAGGAAGATTATCAAAATCTAAAACGTTACACTCAGGAAAATGAATATGGAGACAAGTTCCATATGGCTCGTAATAAGAATATTGTAAAAATCATCCTGCTAGAAAACGGTAAAATTCCTGATAACTTATCGGAGTTTCCTGTGTTTCGTCAATATAAAAAGGATGCACTAATAAAATCTGAAGTCGACGAAAGTACAGTAGAATCAACAGACGAATAATAGTCTCCGGATCGCTATAGTCTTTCAATTAGATTTTATATGGCGATCTTTTATCCCTGCTTGACTTCATGAGGAGGGAATTAGATCGCCTTGTCGAAGATACTAATACGATATAATCATGATATAATAATATTTTCAAGAATTCCCTTTGATATAGTTGAATAAGGGACAAGAGAGGGAGTGCATGAATAATGTTAAAAGTTCAAGAATTAAAAGAATTAATAAAAGCACTAGATCAATCAAGTGTAGATGAACTGAAATTTGAACAAGAAGGAACAAAACTAGTATTAAAAAAACAACAAGCACCTGCAGCAGTTGAGAAGGTGGTAGAGGTTTCAAGAGAGCAAACTCCTGTTGTCTCAACCCCAGTTGTAACTACAGAAACACCAAAAGAAGCGCCAGTTAGCGAAGCGCCAAAACAACAAGAAGTACCGGTAAATACAAATGTACATACGATTACATCACCAATGGTCGGAACGTTTTATTCAGCACCATCACCTGATTCAGCTCCATACGTAAAGCAAGGCGATAAAGTAAGTGAAGATTCAGTTGTTTGTATCGTTGAAGCGATGAAACTTATGAATGAAATTGAAGCTGAAGTTAAAGGAAAGATCACGGAAGTTCTTGCCGAAAACGGCGAGCTTGTTGAATACGGACAACCATTATTTGTTGTTGAGCTTGTTTAACATAGGAGAGATACGATGATAAAAAAAGTCTTAATTGCAAATCGTGGGGAGATTGCAGTACGGATTATCCGTGCTTGTAGAGAACTAGATATTGAAACTGTAGCTGTTTATTCGGAAGCTGATAAGGATTCATTACATGTTAGGCTTGCAGACGAAGCTATTTGTATCGGTCCAACGGCTTCTAATCGAAGTTATTTAAATGTCACAAATATTATGAGTGCTGCTACGTTAACAGAGGTTGATGCAATTCACCCAGGTTATGGTTTCTTAGCTGAAAATGCTGATTTTGCAGAAATTTGTGCAGCATGTAATATTACGTTTATTGGCCCTAGCCCTTCAGCTATTAATCAAATGGGGACAAAGGATGTTGCAAGAGAAACCATGGCACGAGCTGGAGTTCCAATTGTTCCAGGTTCAAGCGGAATTGTTGAAAGTATTGATGCAGGACTGAACATTGCTGAGGAAATTGGATATCCTGTTATTATTAAAGCGACAGCTGGCGGCGGCGGTAAAGGGATTCGAGTCGCAAGGAATCCAGAAGAGCTGAAAAAGGGTATGAATATTACTCAGCAAGAAGCTGCAACTGCGTTTGGAAACCCTGGTGTTTATATTGAAAAGTACATCGAGGACTTTAGGCATGTTGAAATTCAGGTATTAGCGGATAATCATGGAAATGTGATTCACCTTGGAGAGCGGGATTGCAGTATTCAACGTCGTTTACAAAAACTACTTGAAGAAACTCCATCACCTGCGATTTCCCCTCAAACGAGATCGGCAATGGGGGAGGCAGCTGTAAACGCTGCAAAAGCAGTAGAGTATTCTGGAGCTGGGACGGTTGAGTTCATTTATGATCACAACAATGATCTGTTTTACTTTATGGAAATGAATACTCGTATTCAGGTTGAGCATCCTGTTACAGAAATGGTAACGGGGGTTGATCTAATAAAGGAACAAATAAGAGTGGCAAGTAACGAGCGTCTCTCACTTACTCAAGAGGATATAACATTCCAAGGATGGTCAATTGAGTGCCGGATAAATGCGGAGAACCCAGCAAAGAACTTTATGCCGTCTCCTGGTAAGATAACAAATTATTTAGCGCCAGGCGGACTAGGTGTTCGAGTTGATTCAGCTGCTTATCCTGGTTATGTGATTTCTCCTTTTTATGATTCAATGGTTGCGAAGGTGATAACTCATGGAGCAACAAGGGAAGAAGCTATCGCTAAAATGAAGAGAGCATTAGAGGAGTTTGAAGTAGAAGGAGTGGAGACAACCATACCATTCCACCTACGACTTTTGAACCACGAAACATTTGTTTCGGGTGATTTTAATACGAAGTTCCTTGAACATTATGATGTAATGTCAATAAAGCTCTAATTCATTAATAAATAAGTGTTACGTTGTTTTACATGCGATAATAGGAGGGAAGTACAATGAACGAAAATCATATTCTCGAACTAGAAGAGCAAAAGTCAGAGTTAGGTAAGGTTGAAATTTCACCAGAAGTTATCGAGGTTATTGCTGGTATAGCTGCGTCTGAGGTTGATGGTGTTGCAACGATGCGTGGTAATTTTGCAACAGGTGTTGCTGAGAAGTTAGGTCGAAAAAATCACGGAAAAGGTGTGAAAGTCGAATTAGCTGAAGATGGCATCACAGTAGATGTTTCGGTTGTTATTACGTATGGTGTAGCCGTACCAGAAGTTGCGACTTTAATTCAAACAAATATTAAACAAGCGCTACAAACAATGACAGCGATTGAACTACAAGCAATTAATGTTCATGTAGTAGGAGTACAATTTGAATCAACTGAACCGGTTGAACAAGATGAAGTGTAATTACAAATTAAAGGTCCAGTGATCTATTCGGTAATTGCATAAACCATTGGATTGGGGGTGCTTCAAAACGTCTAAATCGACATTTTGAAGCACCTCCTTTTTTCACTTTTTGAATTGATTTATTTTTGGCTATAATAGTATAGATGTGAGAATATAATTAGCGGTTACTTAGTAAAGAAACGAAAGATTTTAAACAAAACATTGTAAATTGTTCTGTTTTAGCCTTGCGTGTTATGCTATTATCAACATATTAAACGAACAGAAGGAGTTTGACTATGAATCGAAGAGTAGCAAGACTCAGAGCGGCACAAGCGCTCTATCAAATAGACCTAACAGAGAGTGAGATGGATGAAGCGATCGAGAGCGTTCTAGATGAAGGTGAGACTCCAAGTTCTTTTATGCTTGAGCTTGTCCGAGGAACGCTTGAACATAAAGAAATCATAGATCCAGTCATCTCTTCCAGTCTTCAAGGTTGGACTCTTGATCGAATGGGCCTTGTAGATCGTGCCATTGTACGTATGACTGTATATGAAATGAAGTACATTGAAGATATTCCTGTTAATGTTACTTTTAATGAAGGAATTGAACTGGCAAAAGCGTTTGGTGGGGAAGAATCAGGAAAGTTTGTAAATGGAGTTTTGTCTAAAGCAATGGAGCAGTTACACAAATAAGTTTGTACAAAAAGGAGCGGAATACGTCATGACAGCATTATTATTAAACGGAAAAGAATTAGCAGCTAAAAAGAGAGAACAGTTAAAAAGAGATGTAGAAGAATTGGCTTCTCAAAATATTGTACCAGGCTTGGCCGTTATTTTAGTTGGGGAAGATCCTGCATCCCAAACATATGTTAGAGCAAAACAAAAAGCATGTGAACAAGCAGGAATTCACTCGGTACTTATTGAAAAACAAAATACCATTACCGAAGAAGAGCTACTAGCAGAAATTGACCGACTTAACGACGATCCTTCAATTGATGGCATTTTAGTTCAGCTTCCAATTCCTGAACACATTTCAGAACAAGCTGTTATTGAAAGAATTGCTCCTAATAAAGATGTTGACGGATTTCACCCAATCAATATCGGTAAAATGATGACAGGAGAAGATACGTTTCTTCCATGTACGCCTTTTGGTGTTGTAGAAATGTTAAAAGAAGCAGAAATTGACCTTGTAGGTAAGCATGTTGTTGTTGTTGGAAGAAGCAACATTGTCGGAAAACCAGTTGGACAACTGCTTTTAAATGAACATGCAACAGTTACATATACACATTCAAGAACGAAAAACTTACGAGAAATGACGAACCTTGCAGATATTTTAATTGTCGCAATTGGCAAGCCGGAATTTATTTCAGCTGAAGACGTGAAAGATGGTGCTGTTGTCGTGGATGTTGGAATTAACCGTGTGGACGGAAAACTTGTTGGAGATGTTGATTTTGATAGCGTCAAAGAAAAAGCATCTTATATTACACCTGTCCCAGGAGGGGTAGGACCTATGACGATTACGATGCTACTTGAAAATACGGTTATTTCCGCAAGAAAGCGTTCGTAGAGGTACATAATGGCGACTAAAGATGTATTAACGATTTCTGAAGTGACCCGCTACATCAAATCAATCATGGAAGAAGATGTGATGCTTCAAAGTGTTTGGATAAGAGGAGAACTTTCAAACGTAAAGATGCATAGTCGTGGTCATTTGTATTTTACCGTAAAGGACGATAAATCTAGAATGCAAGCAGTCATGTTTGCAGGTCACAATCGATATTTGAAATTTAAACCTGAAAATGGGATGAAGGTACTGCTTCGAGGTGAAGTAAATGTGTATGAACCATATGGACAGTACCAATTTTATGCAAAAGAGATGCAGCCAGATGGAGTGGGGAGTCTATACCTAGCTTATGAAAAATTAAAGGCACAGCTTGAAAGAGAAGGATTATTTGCAAATGAACGCAAAAAAGCCATCCCTCTATTCCCTTCTCGAATTGCGGTCATTACATCCCCGACAGGAGCAGCAATACGTGATATTGTAATCACATTAAAAAGACGATACCCAATTGCTCAAATTACATTGCTTCCAGTGTTAGTACAAGGTGATCAAGCTCCTAGTTCTATTACACGTGCCATTCGACAAGCAGATCTAGCTGGTTGCTTTGATTGTTTAATCGTTGGTCGTGGAGGAGGTTCTATTGAAGAGTTATGGGCCTTTAACGATGAAGGAGTAGCTAGAGCTATATCACAAGCGAATGTTCCGATCATTTCAGCAGTTGGTCATGAAACTGATTTTACAATTAGTGACTTTGTTGCCGATTTGCGTGCCCCTACACCAACAGGGGCGGCGGAACTGGCGGTACCAGATCATCAAGAAGTGAGAAGATCTCTAACTATGCAAAAGAAGAGATTAAAGAAGCTGATGATAGATCGATTGTCTTCTGAATCTGCTAAGTTAGAACGATTTAAAAGGTCTTATGCATTTCGATATCCAGAGCAGTTAATTAGGCAAAAAGAGCAGCAACTTGATGGATACATGGACAGGTTAAAACGGAGTGTCACGACAACGATCACAGGACCGGCTAATCAATTGAAACATTTAGATAAGTCTTTAACGATGCTCCATCCACAAGTGAGAGTTCGACAAGCAAGCGAGCAAAGAAATCAACTACAAGCAGCGCTCGTTAAGGCGATGAAAGAACAAATTAAAAGCAAACGAATTCCTTTTGAAAAATCAATAGGAGAATTAAACCTTCTTAGCCCTCTACGATTAATGGATCGTGGGTACAGCTTAGTGTATGATCAAAAAAACAATTCATTAATAAAATCGACACAACAAGTTGCAGTAGGCAGCAAGTTAGATATTCGTTTAAAAGATGGGAAAATCCATTGTGTAGTGGAAGATGCAGATCGAATGGAATAGGAGGAGAGTTGGATGGCAGAAAAAACGGAACTGAGTTTTGAAGAAGCGATGAAAGAACTAGAACAAGTAGTAGAGTGTTTGGAACAAGGAGATGTTCCATTAGAAAAAGCTATTACAATGTTTCAAGAAGGAATGGCATTATCGAAGCAATGTCACGAAAAACTAGAGAAAGTTGAAAAACAAATGGATCAAATCCTTCATGAAGATGGGGAGTTGGAGCTGTTAAATTTTCAGGAGGATGAGTAATCGTGAATCAAGAGCTTACTTCTTTTTTAAAGGAAACAAAAGAGCAAGTTGAGATGCGCTTGCCGCATCACCTTGAGCGATTATCTGTACCTGAAAAATTAGTTCAAGCGATGACTTATTCTTTAAAGGCAGGGGGAAAAAGAATTAGACCTGCTTTATTGTTAGCAACCATTCGAAGTTTCGAAAAGCCTATCGAATCCGGATTGGATGTCGCGTGTGCAATTGAAATGATCCATACGTATTCTTTGATTCATGACGACCTGCCGGCAATGGATGACGATGACATAAGAAGAGGCAAACCAACGAATCATAAAATATTTGGAGAAGCTCTTGCTATTCTAGCTGGTGATGCTCTCCTTACATATAGTTTTGAATTGGTTGCGCAAATAAAAAATCAAGACGTGACAGCTGAACAAAAACTACTCTTAATACAAGAGATTGCTAAAGCAGCAGGGCCTGAAGGAATGGTAGGCGGACAAGTTGCTGATATGGAAGGAGAAAATAAGTCACTAACATTAGAAGAACTTATTTATATTCATCATCATAAAACGGGAGACCTTTTAACGGCATCTATCGTAGCGGGAGCGATTATTGCAGGTGCTGCTGAAGATGATATTGCCAACCTCCGAATGTTTGCTAAGGAACTTGGTTTAATGTTTCAGATTAAAGATGATATTTTAGATGTAGAAGGAGATCCAGAGACGATTGGAAAGCCAATCGGCAGTGATGATGGTAATAATAAAAGCACGTATCCGAATCTTTTAGGGTTGGAAGGTGCGAAAAAAATGCTAAATGAGCATATGACTCAAGCAAAAGAATACTTATATAGAGTGAACATGAATCATCAATTACTTTTAACGTTAACAAACTATGTGGCAGAGCGTGACCATTAATTCAAAGCTTTTCCATTGAGCTTCGAATTAGCTCATGCTATAATAGCGTGACATGTGAGTGGTGCAGTATTCTAGTCAGTTCTCCATTCTTGAAGGCGGGGCTAAAAATCCGCCAAAGGGCACATCGATGAAGCTCCTTGTCTGGGCTTGAGGCGCCCAGCCTTGGGTCTTGACTGGGAGAAAAGGTAGTAGGGCGATCCGCAAAGGCATGTGGGCGTTGACCCTCCTACTGTGGAGGCCTTTTGCTCGGTCCATACACGAGTATGATACTAGGGCAAAGGGTATGAACCTGCAACGGCAAGCTAGGGAGCTTGTCTGCAGCGTAGCCTGCCTTGAGTGGAGGTAGAGGGGATTATGGAAATGAGGACAAAACGTGTCGGCCAACAGGTTTTGACCTTTACCCATATGAAATCTACTCTGCAAAAGAGGATAAAAGAATGGCAAGGAATTGCTGAGGAAATCTCCTAGACTGTTCGTTTGACATTTAAAGAGGATTGCAGTGTAGACTAAGTGGTAATCCAGTCTGACGCTTGGTGACAACGTTAAGTTCAGTATAAAGGGAAACCGCCACCCGCGGCGACGCGGTGGAGCTGAATTGGGAAATCCTACTGGACCTAAGCTACAGAGTTTACTCTTTAAATGACCACTCCTAACATATACATAGAACTTTTAAAAGGTGATCGATAGATAATTATGAAACCTCTTCAGAAATCAATACATTGGAGTTTGGGAATCGCCGTTATCACACTTGTGTTAGCGGCTATTTTTTCAGTTATTTCCACGTTTATTTTAAGTGGAGTGACATGGGCAGTCGGTATGTTCATTGTGTTCATTATTGTGTTTTTAGGTGTGTTCTTTGATACAATAGGTGTAGCCGCAACCGCAGCAGATGAGAAGCCATTTCACGCGATGGCTTCAGAGCGTTTACATGGGGCTAAACATGCTGTTTTAATTACGAGAAATGCAGATAAATTTGCAAATTTCTGTAATGATGTGATCGGGGATATTTCTGGTATTATTAGTGGTACGGCATCTGCCTATGTTGTCTTGCAATTATCGATACAACTAGGTTATGGTGATACATCAATACAGCAATTTGCCATTTCTATTTTATTTACAAGTGTTGTTGCTGCTTTAACAGTCGGTGGAAAAGCAGTTGGAAAAACGTTGGCGATTCATTATGCAACTCCAATTATCTATCAAGTAGGTAGATTATTATATTTTTTAGAGGTAAAACTGAAAATAAAAGTATTTTCAGGAAATGGAAAAACAAAGAAAAAGAAAAACTGACTCGAAAGTGAGGGTTCCTTTATGAAACTAGAGGAATTTAAAGACCCAAACGACCTAAAGAACTATTCAAAAAAACAGCTAGAAGATCTCGCGGAGGATATTAGACAGTTTTTAATTGGAAAATTGTCTGTTACGGGGGGACATCTAGGTCCGAATTTAGGTGTTGTTGAATTAACGCTTGCGTTGCATCATTTGTTTGATAGCCCAAAAGATAAATTCATTTGGGACGTTGGTCACCAAGCATATGTGCACAAAATTCTAACGGGTCGTGCCGATCAATTTGATAAATTGCGTCAATACAAAGGTCTATGTGGGTTTCCAAAGCGCAATGAAAGCGAGCATGATGTATGGGAGACTGGACATAGTTCAACTTCATTATCTGCTGCGATGGGAATGGCTACAGCACGGGATTTAAAAGGAACGGATGACAATGTTGTAGCGATTATTGGCGATGGAGCATTAACAGGCGGAATGGCACTTGAAGCATTAAATCATATTGGACATGAACAAACAGACTTAATTGTCATTTTAAATGATAATGAAATGTCAATTGCTCCAAATGTGGGTGCTCTTCATAATGTATTAGGAAGACTACGTACAGCAGGGAAATACCATAAGGCAAAAGAAGAACTTGAACAGTTAATCAAGAAAATCCCAGCTTTCGGTGGGAAGCTTGCATCGACAGCTGAACGTGTGAAAGATAGTCTTAAATATTTATTAGTTTCAGGGATCTTCTTTGAAGAGTTAGGCTTTACTTATTTAGGGCCAGTAGATGGACATGACCTTGATGATTTGGCGGAGAATCTTAAATATGCCAAGAAAACAAAGGGACCAGTACTCGTTCATGTACTAACGAAAAAGGGAAAAGGATATGAGCCAGCTGAAAACGATGCAAAAGGTACGTGGCACGGGCTTGGACCATATAAGATCGAATCTGGTGAAGTGGTAAAAAAACCAGGTCCTCCAAGTTACAGTGGAGTGTTTGCTGAAACTTTGAAGAAAATAGCACGTGAAGATAAACGAATTGTTGCACTAACTGCAGCGATGCCAGGTGGGACGAAGTTAGACGTGTTTGCTAAAGAGTTCCCCGAGCGTATGTTTGATGTAGGTATTGCTGAGCAACATGCGACTACGATGGCTGGTGGTTTAGCAACGCAAGGTATGAAACCAGTGTTTGCTGTGTATTCTACTTTCTTGCAACGTGGATATGATCAAGTCGTACATGATATTTGCAGACAAAACTTGAATGTTGTCTTTGCGATTGACCGAGCAGGACTTGTCGGAGCAGATGGAGAAACACATCAAGGGGTGTTCGACATTGCTTTCCTTCGTCATTTGCCCAATATGAAAATCTTAATGCCAAAAGATGAAAATGAACTTCAACATATGATTTATACTGCTGCTAAATACGATGGTGGTCCCATTGCCGTTCGTTATCCTAGAGGGAATGGATATGGAATAAAAATGGACGAAAAATTAAAGCAGTTGCCGATTGGGAAATGGGAAACATTGCAAGAAGGAACAGATGCCTGTATTTTGACTTTTGGAACGATGATACCAGTCGCTGAGCAAGCATTAGCTCATCTTTCGAAACAAGGCCTTTCGGTAAAACTCGTGAATGCAAATTCTGCAAAGCCTCTTGATGAGGACCTGTTACACGAGGTTGCTCAAAAGGAAATTCCGGTACTCACATTAGAGGAAGCTGCTCTTCAAGGTGGTTTTGGAAGTGCTGTATTAGAATTTTTCCATGACAATGGCTATCACAACATTGAAGTAAAACGGATGGGAATTCCAGATGAGTTTATTGAACATGGTAGCGTATCAGAGCTGTTAGAGGAAATTGGACTGACATCTGCCAATGTTTCTGATCAAATGATGACGATGTTACCGAAAAAAAAGCAAAGGGCGTAACGAACATTGACTAAGAAAGAACGAATAGATGTTTTGCTCGTCGAGCGAGGCCTAGTCGAAACAAGAGAAAAGGCGAAGCGATCTATTATGGCTGGACTTGTCTACTCTGGTACGGAGAGAGTGGATAAGCCAGGAATAAAAGTAGATCGGGATATTCCTCTAGAAATCAAAGGAAAACCACTTCCTTATGTGAGTCGTGGAGGATTAAAATTAGAAAAAGCCATCGAGCTTTTTCAACTTAGCTTAAAAGATAAAATTGTATTAGATATAGGTGCGTCAACGGGAGGATTCACTGATTGCTCTTTACAAAATGGAGCTAAATCAGTGTATGCACTTGATGTTGGATATAATCAATTGGCATGGAAACTTAGACAGGATGAGCGAGTTACAGTAATGGAACGAACGAATTTCCGTTATGTGAAGCCAGAGGATTTAACAGAAGGATTGCCTCAGTTTGCAACAATTGATGTATCCTTTATATCTTTAAAGTTGATTTTACCTGTATTAAAGACCGTTCTTGTTCCTAATGGAGATGTTGTCGCACTTGTAAAGCCCCAATTTGAAGCTGGTCGTGAACAAGTTGGAAAAAAAGGCATTGTCCGAGATAAAAAGGTTCATGAAGATGTATTGAAACGGATGATAGAGTTTGCTTCAAATGAAGGGTATCACGTTAGTGGCCTGAGTTATTCGCCGATTAAAGGTGGAGAGGGCAACATCGAATTTTTAATGCATTTACAATATAACGGTGACGAAGGTTCAATTAGTGACTCTATTTCGATTATGGATGTCGTCTCTACTGCACATGAGGAATTAAAAGCAAAACGAGAAGAGTAACTCATTAAAAAAGTCTCGATCAATGATTTAGGAGGGCACTGAAAAAAGGGAAAACCACCTTTTTCAGTGCCCTCATGATTTGATTGAGGCGTTTTTTTGTCTATAATTATTCATTGGAATGTATGAAAAATTATTTTTTTCGTAAATTTTAAAAGTTTTTGTAGGTGTAAATGTTGTATTGTAGAGCGAATACGTAGATAATGAACATATGAGACAGTGTAGGAATAGGTGAGAAAAGATGAATAAAGGACAAAGGCATATAAAAATTAGAGACATTATTGTCAATAACGAAGTTGAAACACAAGATGATCTAGTTGAACAATTACGAAGAGAAGGCTATAACGTAACACAAGCAACGGTATCTAGAGATATAAAAGAACTTCATCTTGTAAAAGTACCAATGCTAGATGGACGTTATAAGTATAGCTTGCCAGCAGACCAACGATTTAATCCGCTACAAAAGCTCAAGCGTGCATTAATGGACAGTTTTGTCAGCATTGACCGATCTGATAATCTAATTGTTATGAAAACATTACCGGGTAATGCGAACTCAATCGGTGCTTTAATCGATAATTTGGACTGGACCGAAGTAATGGGGACTATTTGTGGTGATGACACGATTCTTATTATTTGTAAAAATAAAGAAGAAGGGCCAGCTATAACACAGCGATTTTTAGAAATGTTATAAGGGTGTGACATGCATGTTAATTGAATTATCAATCCGACATTTTGCCATTATTGATGAATTGACCGTGCAATTCGAAAAAGGGTTAACTGTTCTTACGGGAGAGACCGGAGCAGGAAAATCAATAATTATTGACGCGATTGGTCTTCTCCTTGGAGGTCGTGGTTCTGCTGAATATGTAAGACATGGAGAGAAGCGCGCAGAAATTGAAGGCTTGTTTATTGTAGAAGATGATCACCCTATCATTGAAAAAGCAATTGAGTTTGGCATAGATGCTCAAGATTCAATGTTTATTTTAAGAAGGAATATCACCTCGCAAGGGAAAAGTATTTGCAGAGTCAATGGCAAGTTGGTTACTCTTGCTATTTTACGGGAGATTGGACAAGCCCTTGTCGATATTCATGGACAACATGAGCATCAAGCGTTAATGCAGCCAGAAGAGCACATTTCCATGTTAGATGGATATGCTTCAAAAGCTTTAACGGATACGTTTAAAGAGTATCAAATGTTATTTAATCGTGCACAACAGCTTCAAAAGCAAGTGTTGTCTCTTAGTGAAAATGAACAAGAGTTAGCACAGAAAACCGATTTATTTCAGTATCAGCTCGAAGAAATTGAACAAGCTAAATTGGTTCCAGAAGAAGACGTTCATTTAATGAATGAAAGACATAAGTTAGCACATAGTGAGAAGCTGTTCTCTCTTCTCCAAGACAGTTATTTAAGTTTGTATGGAGAAGGACGAGGGTTAGATTTTATAAACAATGCTGTGTCGCATTTAGAAGAAGCTGTTTCAATTGATCAGGAATTAAAAGATGTATTTGAATCTGTAAGTAATAGCTATTATTTGTTAGAAGAAGCGGCATTCGCTCTGCGTGATCGGGTAGAACAAATTGAGTTTGATCCAAATCGACTTGAATTCATTGAAGGGCGTCTTCATGATATACAACGGTTAAAGCGGAAATATGGGGAGACGGTAGATGATATTTTGGTGTACGCTTCTAAAGTTGAAGAAGAGTTAGATTCGATAATTAATAAAGATGATCGCATATCAAAGCTTCAAAATGAGTTAGATGGATTGTGGCAAGATTTATATATAGAAGCAAAAGCATTAACATCAATTCGGAAAGAAGCTGCTCGCGAGTTGACAGAAGCGATACATGAGCAGTTGCGTTCACTATATATGGAAAAGACCGTATTCGATGTTCGAGTAGCGGAGAGAGCGCCAAGTAAGTATGCGCCAATGATTAAGGGAAAGACGATTCCTTTTTCTCAGGACGGCATTGATACAGTAGAGTTTTATTTGTCAACGAATCCAGGAGAGCCAATGAAACCACTCTCGAAAGTGGCATCTGGTGGGGAGATCTCTCGAATTATGCTTGCGATTAAATCCATCTTTTCAAATCAACAAGGAGTCACGTCAGTTATATTTGATGAAGTCGATACTGGAGTTAGTGGACGAGTTGCTCAAGCTATTGCTGAAAAAATCCATGCTATATCTATTGGATCACAAGTACTTTGTATTACTCATTTACCTCAAGTAGCAGCAATGGCAGATTCACATCTCTATATTCAAAAGAACGAAGAAAATGAACGAGTTAAAACCTCTGTAAAGTCCCTTTCAACAGAGGAAAAAATAAATGAAATTGCCCGAATGATTTCTGGAGTTGAAGTAACAGAACTAACGCGAGAGCATGCGAAAGAACTGTTAGAACTTGCAGAATCACTAAAGCAACCCGCTTGAAAAGCTAGCCAAAAAAGGATAGCTTTTTTCTTTTTGTTCCAGTTATAAATGTTGTTCTCTAAGGCAACATTAATAGTACATCCAGTAACGGAGGTGTGGGCAAGGAGCTAGGAGAGTGAAGTGAGTGAGAGGCGATGCAGTAAGAAAAACATTAGGTATACTTGTATTACTATTTGTCGTAAGTTTAGGTTTTTCTGATGGGGTACGTGAATGGGTGAAAGTTCCCACAGCTATGACTGTTTTCGAAGGGGATATGACCCCTGTAGTGGATGCAACAAAGTCACTAAAAGCTGTAACTGCAACTGCTGCGCCATCAGCACTTACTTTTCAAATGAATGGGGTAAGTGAAAGTGACATAACAGAGAATGTATCGTTAGAAGTCGCAGGTTTTCCTGTGAAAAGTATTGATGTTAATGTGCTTCCAAAAACAGAAGTTATTCCGGGAGGACAATCCATCGGTGTAAAGCTTAATACCGAAGGAGTGTTAGTTGTAGGTCATCATCTAGTTGAGACAGAAGATGGCAGTTCTTCCCCAGGAGAAATAGCTGGTATTGAAGTTGGAGACATGATTACGAAAATAGATGATCATGAAATCCAACGTATGAGTCAAGTAGGTGAGTATGTTCAAGCTGCAGGAGATGATGGACGAAAGCTGAAACTTGAAATTAAACGAGATCAACAAACGCTTGAAAAGGAATTGATACCTTTAAAAGCAAAAGGTGAACATTCTTACCGAATGGGTCTTTATATTAGGGATTCAGCAGCAGGGGTAGGAACTTTAACCTTCTATGACCCAGAATCAAAAAAATATGGGGCATTGGGTCATGTTATTTCTGATGTTGATACACAAAAACCAATTGTTGTTCATGATGGACAAATCATTCGTTCTTCTGTAACTTCCATTGAAAAAGGTAGCAATGGTGACCCAGGTGAAAAACTGGCAAGCTTATCTAACCAACGAGATGTATTAGGTACAATCGAAAAAAATAGTTCCTTTGGGATATTTGGAACATTAAAAGAAGCAAATTTAAAGAACAACATCCATGATAAAAAGATGCCGATCGCCCATTCAACTCACGTCAAGGAAGGGCCGGCTAAAATATTGACTGTTGTTGAAGGGGAAGAAGTAGAAGAATATGACATTGAAATTGTTAGTTCTGTTCCCCAAAAACAACCAGCAACAAAAGGAATGGTTATTAAAGTAACTGATCCAAAATTGTTGGAAGCAACAGGTGGAATTGTACAAGGAATGAGTGGAAGTCCGATTATTCAAGATGGGAAAATTATTGGTGCGGTAACTCATGTCTTTGTTAATGATCCAACAAGTGGATATGGATGTCACATTAGTTGGATGCTAGAAGAAGCAGGAGTAACTGATCATTTTTCAAATACACAGGAAGCCAAAGCGAGTTAAAATCGTTTTGGCTTCTTTTCTTTTTCATTTTTTGTGATATGATTAAGGTGTAAAGAAAATTCGACAAAAGAAAGTTGATTTGTTTGTCAATGTTCGAATCAGGTCGAATGAGGTAGTATACTGAAGAATAAGTTAGGAAATGTAAAAAAACTAATTAAATTTCAAAAAAAATAAAGGGAAATAAAATCCCTTGTCGAAAACTTAAAACTATGACAGAAAATAGGAACAGAGGAGGCTTTATTGTGCAAAAAGTAAAAGTATGTATCGCAGATGATAATCGTGAGTTAGTCAATTTACTCAATGAATACATATCAGCTCAGAATGACTTAGAAGTAGTAGGAACAGCGTACAATGGTCAGGAATGTTTAAGTTTGATCGAGGAGCAAGAGCCGGATGTATTAATCTTAGATATTATTATGCCTCATTTAGACGGATTAGCTGTACTTGAGCGGATTAATAAATTAAATTTGAAGAAAAAGCCTAATATTATTATGTTAACTGCTTTTGGTCAGGAAGATGTTACGAAGAAAGCTGTTGATTTAGGAGCTGCTTACTACGTACTTAAGCCGTTTGATATGGAAGTGTTAATATCTAATATTCGTGAAATCAGTGGACAAACAAGATCATTTGTTCAACAGGCTCCACTTAACTCATTTATTTCAAATAAATCACAACCAGAACAGCATAGCTTTAACTTAGATGCAAGTATTACAAGTATCATTCATGAAATTGGTGTGCCAGCTCATATCAAAGGCTATATGTATTTACGTGAAGCAATTACGATGGTCTATAATGATATTGAATTACTAGGATCGATTACAAAAGTATTATATCCAGATATTGCAAAGAAGTTTAATACAACATCAAGTCGGGTGGAACGTGCTATTCGTCATGCGATTGAAGTAGCTTGGAGTCGTGGGAATATTGATTCCATTTCTAGTCTGTTTGGATACACAGTAAGCCATTCTAAGGCGAAGCCGACAAACAGTGAATTCATTGCAATGGTTGCTGATAAGCTTAGGATTGAACATAAAGTTTCTTGAAAGGATCGCAATCAAGATACAAATAAAGACTAAAGAAAAAAGCACTTCAAACAGAGGGCACTGAAAAAAATCACTTTTTCAGTGCCCTCTTCAAAACTTGAAGTGTTTTTTCTTTATTTGTAAAAATGTCAATAAACCAAAAATAAAAAGGGTTTTCACTATCTCTATAGTAGTAAATAGTATGAGAGGGGTGAAACGTATTGGGAGATGGGAAGATCACAGTCATTATAACCGTGGCAGTAGCTATGGTCATAAAGACACTTTTTGTGTCGGCTCTATTTTATTGGTGGAAAAATGAAAAGAAAAAGGGACGATTTTAGCATTTCCATTTTTTAGGGAGTGCTGTTTTTCGTACAATGGACTTAAACTCCTCTTTTATTTTTTCAATTTACCAAAATCTTTCCTATTATAAATAAAATCGCTAAAATTGCTCATATTATGACCAAACGGTGCAAAGAGGGTTATCATATGAGGAATTTGATAAAAGGACCTATCTATGAACACAAACAAACCAAAAAGCTGCTTCATTATTTACCAAAACGAAGCATTGTTTTTTTATGGCATGAAGACCTTGATGGTGTAGCAGTCGATGGATTAATTGAAGCGCAAGTGAAGGCAGTGATTAATGCAAAAACTTCGATGACAGGCCATTATACACAGCATCACGTAAGGCGTTTGCTTCAAGCAGGAATCCCGGTCTTTGATATAACAGCTTCTTGCAAGCATGACAGATTGTATCAAGGGGATGAAGCAATTATCTTTCAAGATGAACTTTATGTAGACGATCAGTTAGAGCCAATGTTTGTAGCAAGTTTGAAATCATATACAGAAGAATTAATTAATGAAAAAGCAATAGAAGCACGTAACAACTATTCAGATCAATTTGATAAATTTGTTCATAACACAATAACTTATGCTGAAAAAGAATGTGATTGGTTTAAGCAATTCCCTGCTATTCCATCTTCTTTTGAAGTAGTGAATCAAAAAGAGGTATTTATAGTAGCGAGGAATACAAAGTATGAAAAGGATATTAAAGCAGTCCGCCATGCAATGATGAAAAAGGGGACGGTCATTGTTGCGGTGGACGGGGCTGCAGATGGTTTGTTAAAACAAAAAATTGTACCTGATTTTATCATTGGCGATATGGACTCGATTAGTGAGAAGGCTATTGATTGCGGGGCGCAATTAATTTGTCACGAACACCCAAACGGATCTTCACCAGGAAAAGAACGATTAAATAAAATGGGGTTATTTGTTGATACGATCCGCTTCGTTGGAACAAGTGAAGATGTAGCCATTACAGCATCTTATTGGTCGGGTGCTAACCACCTTTATTTAATAGGTTGTCGTTTGGGTATGACAGAGTTTCTAGAAAAAGGACGTGCAGGTATGGGATCGACTTGGTTGTGTCGAATTCAAGCTGGTGAAAAAATAACAGACTTAAAGGGAATTCATCACCTGACAAACCGATCTATTAGTCCATTATTATGGCAGAAAAAAAATCGAGTAAAACCTTCTCTAATTGAAACAATTCATCATCTTGTCAGTGGCCGTGTAGGGTTATGGAAGAAGAGGGAGGTTCTTCGCCATGATTGATACATCTTTTGTGATAGCGGCCTATAATGAAGAAGAGACGCTTGAAAAGACACTTCTTGCTATTAGAGCTAACAAGGAATTCAAACAGTCAGAGATCATCGTCGTTGATGATGGAAGTAAGGATCAAACAAAAGCAGCAGCGGAGAAATATGCAGATAAAGTTATTTCGTATTCAACGAACAAAGGAAAAGGATACGCTATGCAGCTTGGATGGAGGAGTGCACAGGGAGAATATATTGTCTGTTTAGATGCAGACCTCGAGGAATCAGCTAGTGAGGCATTTGCACTCCTTGAACCAATTCGCCAAAATAAAGCGGATATGACCATTTCGATTATTAATCCTGGGAAGAAGTCTGGAATGGGCATGGTGAAACGAAGAGTCCAAACGATTGTTTATCAGAAAACTGGGGTAAAATTAGAAGCTCCATTATCAGGTCAGCGAGCATTTCGCCGAAAGTGGCTTTCGGTTCTATTGAGCAAATCTTACTTTGGATTTGGTATTGAAACACAGATGACAATCGATCTATTAGAAGCAGGGGCAACTTGTTTAGAAATACCAACGACTATGAAGCATCGTGAAATGGGAAGAGATGTAAAAGGGTTCATTCATCGTTTAAAGCAGTGGGTAGATATAGAAAAACAACTAAGAGGTGTGCAATCATGATTGCCTTCTTTCTGTCAATGCCAATCATTGCTTTTTTAAGCCTTATTTCGTTTCAAACAATGAAGTTAGGTGTGTTGAATTATGAAGGAAGGTTTGTTCCTTATAGTCTAGGAGTTGTCATTATATATAGTTATAGTTATTTATTTGCTCTTTCTCCAGGACTTGAATCAGTATCCATGGCTTCTTTTATTTTTGTCTTTTCGATTTGGTTACTAGGTCTTGTTGATGATGTGTTTGGCAAGCCGTATCCAAAAGGATTAAAAGGCCATGTTTTGTATGCGTTTCAAAATAAACGTATTACAACGGGATTGGTAAAAGCAGCTGGCACCATTGTAGTAGCATTGCTATTCGTCTGGATGACGCCTTTGTACACGTACTTTGCCACATTCCTCTCTCTTTTCTTACTTATAGGTCTTCCGCATGTCATGAATTTATTTGATACTCGTCCGTTACGAGTGTGGAAGGGAGCGTTATGTTTTGTTGTTCTCGTTCTACTTATTAATCCGCTTCCATCTTTTATCTATATTGTCATGCTCCTATCTGTCTTTTATGTTTGGTACGTGCTTGAAGGCTACAGAAAGGCGATGCTTGGAGATAATGGGGCTACCGTAGTTGGGGCCATCTTAGCAGTAGTAGCAATCAATCATTTACCAATAGGACTTCAACTTTTTGTTCTCTTTGTAGTTAGTTTCTTTATCGTCATTGCAGAAAAGTATTCGTTTTCAACAATTATTGAACATTCTTCTTTGCTTCGTATGATTGATCAAATTGGAATTATGAATAAACATCAAAAGGGTGACTCGCACAACTAGAGTCACCCACTTTGAGTTTATTTTTTTTGAAACCTTGGTGCAATTTTTCCATTTTTGCGGTCGCGATAAAAAATAAATCCACCAATAAAGCTTAGTCCAGCAAAGAAAAGGACCAGTCCAGCGAAAAATTGTAACGAAAGGTTTGGGAATGGACTATTAATGATTTGAAAAATAGTATCTCGCATCAACTTAATTCCATATCCCGCAATGACTCCTGGTATTACTAATATCATTAAGGCGATAAAACGTCCCATCAACAATTCCTCTTTCATCATTTACTATAGTTTATATTTTAACGAAATTTCATCAATGTGTACACGTTAGTGGTTGCATTTTTGTGTCATTTGCGTAATAGTAAAAGGAGGAAAATTAATAGTAGAAGTTAAGACCAAGTCATAAAAGGGGGAGTATTGATGAAACGCGCGGTAATTATTGGTGCTGGTCAAGGTGGAACAGCCCTGTTTCGATTACTCATGAATATGGAACACATTCAAGTTATTGCCGTGTATGATATTCTATCATCTGCCCCAGGCATTGTAGAGGCTGAGAAACATCATGTGAAAATCGGATCTGATTGGAGAGAAATTCGTAATGATCAGGTTGATTTTATTTTTGAATCGACAGGGAATCCTGATGTTCTTACGGAACTTAGGAAAACGATTCAACCCAATACAATGATTGTTCCCTCTCAATTAGCCAGGCTTTTCTACTCTTTAATGAAAGAGAAAGATCAACTAATTGTCAGGCTGAATGAACAAATGTCGATTCAAGAAACGATCTTAAATTCGACTCACGATGGGATGATAGCAATTAATTCCAGTGAACAGATCTTAATCTTTAATGAGGCTGCTGAGCGAATATCAGGGATACAAGCTCAGTCAGCAATCGGGCGTCCTCTTCGTGAGGTTATGAAATCGAGTGGGTTACCACGGGTAATGAGAACACAGCAAGCAGAACATCACCGCAAGCAGCAACTTCAAAATGGGACGATTGTCATTACAACAAGGGTCCCGATGATTGAAGAAGGTCGCTGCATCGGTGCATTAGCTGTCTTTAAAGATATAACAGATATGGTGGAAATGGCAGATCAAGTGACGAACTTAAAAAATGTTCAAACTATGCTTGAAGCTATTATTCAATCTTCAGATGATGCAATCTCAGTTGTAGATGAGAATGGGATAGGCCTAATGATAAATCCAGCCTATACGAGGTTAACGGGATTACAGCCTGAAGAAGTGATAGGACATCCTGCAACTGCAGATATTTCTGAAGGGGAAAGCATGCATTTACAAGTACTTGAAACGGGAAAAGCTGTTAGAGGGGTTTCTTTAAAAGTTGGACCAAACAAAAAAGATGTGATTGTAAATGTAGCACCAATCATAGTGGATGGACAGAAGCGAGGAAGTGTAGGGGTCATCCATGATGTCTCTGAGTTGAACTCTTTGCACGGTCAACTTGAGAAAGCAAAAAAACGAATTCAAACACTTGAAGCTAAATATTCTTTTGATGAAATTATAGGAACATCCGAGGAGATGAGGGTGGCAATTGAACAAGCTAAATTAGCGGCTCAAACTCCCGCAACAATTTTATTACGAGGCGAATCAGGTACCGGAAAAGAACTATTTGCTCACGCTATACATAATGAAAGCCAAAGGAAACATCACTCGTTTGTTCGTGTTAATTGTGCTGCGTTATCGGAACAATTGCTTGAGAGTGAATTGTTTGGCTATGAGGAAGGTGCCTTTACGGGAGCGAAACGTGGAGGGAAGAGAGGGTTATTTGAAGAAGCTAATAATGGAAGTATCTTCTTGGATGAGTTAGGGGAACTCTCCAGTACAATGCAAGCTAAATTATTACGCGTTCTTCAGGAACAAGAAATCATTAGAGTCGGAGGAACGAAGCCAATATCCATAAACGTTCGAGTCATTGCTGCGACGAATGTAAATTTGGAAAAAGCAATAGCTGAACATCGATTTCGAGAAGACCTTTATTATAGACTAAATAAATTTCCAATCTCTATTCCCCCTTTACGTGAACGAATGAACGACCTTGAACTTTTAGCGATGCACCTTTTGAATAAACTAAATAAAGATTATGGAAGGTACGTTCAAGCTATCTCCCATGAAGCCTTAAAGTATTTAAGTGGTTACCAATGGCCAGGTAACGTAAGGGAACTTGAAAATGTCTTAGCTCGAACGATGATTTATATGGAACCAGCAAGTCGCCGAGTAGAGTTACAACATCTTCCCCCTCTTTTTTCGAATGTTCAAACTGATACATTCATTCAAAAAAGTACAATCGGGGAAAAAGAAGAGAAACTACAGGAATTACTTAATAATTATGAGAAATCAGTAATTGTAAATACATTGGAACGTTATCAAGGAAATCGAACGAAGGCGGCAAAAGCTTTAGGTATTTCCATTCGTTCACTGTATTACAAAATGGAGAAGTATCAGATTGCATAAATGTGCATGCAAATTCTTGCGTGCTAATGAAAAATATTGCATACTCTATTTTGGATTGTGATCGTTTTGTGAAGACTATAAAGGGATGGACAAAAATTCTTTTTGTGGCACGGTTTTTGCAAAGGATAGGGTAAGGAGTCATCTTTTTTTGAAGGTGACGTATTTAAGGAGGCTACATCATGGAATTATTCTCTTATATGGAAAATTACGACTATGAACAAGTCGTTGTGTGCCAAGACAAATTATCTGGATTAAAAGCAATTATAGCGATTCATGATACAACACTCGGTCCCGCTCTTGGTGGAACGAGGATGTGGATGTATGAGACAGAAGCAGATGCGTTTGAAGATGCACTGCGTTTAGCAAAAGGCATGACGTATAAAAACGCAGCAGCGGGATTAAATCTTGGCGGAGGAAAAACCGTTATTATTGGTGACCCTAGAAAAGATAAGAATGAAGAAATGTTTCGTGCGTTCGGTCGGTACATTCAAGGCTTAAATGGCCGATATATTACAGCTGAAGATGTAGGAACAACTGTACAAGATATGGATACAATCTATGAAGAAACGGATTATGTAACAGGGATCTCACCTGCTTTCGGTTCATCAGGAAATCCATCTCCAGTAACGGCGTATGGAGTGTATGTCGGTATGAAAGCAGCTGCTAAAGAAGCATTTGGTACGGATGATTTAGCAGGAAAAACAATTGCTGTACAAGGGGTCGGAAATGTTGCTTATAACTTGTGTAAACACCTGCATGAGGAAGGTGCCTCATTAATTGTTACGGATATTAATAAAGATTCTGTTCAAAGAGCAGTTGCAGATTTCAACGCAAAAGCGGTTGATGTAAATGACATCTATAGTGTCGATTGTGATATTTTTGCTCCTTGTGCACTAGGTGCTATTATTAATGACCACACGATTCCACAATTAAAAGCAAAGGTTATTGCAGGAGCTGCTAACAACCAATTAAAAGAAGAACGTCATGGGAGTCTTATTCACGAAATGGGCATTGTGTATGCACCAGACTACGTGATTAACGCAGGTGGTGTTATTAATGTTGCAGATGAGTTAAATGGGTATAACAGTGAACGGGCGTTGAAAAAAGTAGAAGGAATCTATCAAAACATTGAGAAAGTATTTGATATATCAAAGCGTGATCAAATACCAACATTCAAGGCGGCAGACCGTATGGCTGAAGAACGAATTGAAAGAATGAGAAGATCAAGACGTCAATTCTTACAAAACGGTCAGCATATTTTATCACGCCGCTAAGAGAGAGTTAACATAAAAAGGGCGGTTTTCCCTTTTTATGTTAACTCGTAGCAATGAGCGGAACCGCCGTTACGATTTTAAGCCATTTGAGTGATCTTCTCAAATGGCGCACGGCGAGAGAAGCCATTGCAAACATGCTTGCACGTATTAGGGAGAAAGGGCGGTTTTCCCTTTTTATGTTAACTCGAAGCAATGAGCGGAACCGCCGTTACGATTTTAAGCCATTTGAGCGATCTTCTCAAATGGCGCACGGCGAGAGAAGCCATTACAAGTATGTTAGCACGTATTAGGGAGAAAGGGCGGTTTTCCTTTTTTATGTTAACTCGACGGGAACTTTAGGAGCTAGGAGGAACGTTACATGGCTGAAGAATACGATCTTGTCATTTTAGGAGCCGGTACCGGTGGGTATGTTGCTGCCATTCGAGCAGCACAACACGGGCTAAAAGTGGCAGTAGTTGAAAAAGAAAAACTAGGTGGAACATGTTTGCATAAAGGGTGTATTCCCAGTAAGGCATTACTTCGAAGTGCAGAAGTATTTGCCACTTCAAAGCGTTCAGAAGAATTTGGTGTCATTACAAACGAAGTTAGTTTAGACTTTAAAAAAGTGCAAGCACGAAAAGAGTCAATTGTCGACCAATTGCATCGCGGGGTCCAGCATCTATTAAAGAAAGGGAAAATTGATGTGTACGAAGGAACTGGTAGGATTCTTGGACCATCCATTTTTTCCCCGACTCCAGGGACGATTTCTGTAGAACGTTCAGATGGTGAAGAAAATACGATGCTAATCCCCCAGTATGTTCTTATTGCAACAGGATCTTCGCCTCGGGAATTACCGGGACTTGCAGCAGATGGCAAGTATGTTCTCACTTCAGACCATGCTCTAGAGCTTGAGGTTTTGCCAAAATCAATCATCATTGTTGGTGGGGGAGTCATTGGGATTGAATGGGCTTCGATGCTGAATGATTTTGGTGTTGAAGTAACGGTTATTGAGTATAGTGAGCAGATTCTTCCAACAGAGGATGCAGCTATAGCAAAAGAAGCGGCAAGAATTTTAAAGAACAAGGGTATCAAAATGGTGACTGGTGCTAAGGTACTACCTGAAACTTTAGAAAAAGGGCAAGGGGTAACCGTTCAAGCTGAAGTGAAGGGACAACAAGAATTGTATCACGCAGATCAATTGCTTCTTTCTGTAGGCCGAAGTGCGAATGTAGCTGATATAGGCCTTGAAAACACCGATATTCAGGTAGAAGACGGTGTGATTGTTGTGAATGAATTTAATCAAACAAAAGAATCACACATGTATGCAATCGGAGATGTGATTGGTGGTTTACAGCTTGCGCATGTTGCTTCACATGAAGGAATTGTTGCTGTCGATCATATTGCAGGTAAGAAGCCCGATCCGATCAACTATGACACGGTCGCAAAATGTATTTATAGCAATCCTGAAGTTGCGAGTGTTGGATTAACTGAAAAACAAGCAGTAGAACAAGGCTATCAAATAAAAGTGGGAACATTTCCGTTTAAAGCGATAGGAAAAGCGCTAGTCTATGGTGAAACAGATGGGTTTGTTAAAGTGATAGCAAATGAAGACAATCAGGATGTACTAGGAGTTCACATGATCGGTCCACATGTGACAGACTTGATTTCTGAAGCAGCTTTGGCCAAAGTACTAGATGCTGCTCACTTTGAAGTAGCAGAAATGATTCATCCACATCCAACTTTATCTGAAGTAATAGGTGAGGCGGCACTTGCTGTAGATGGTTTGGCTATTCATTCATAATAGTGAGGGAGGAAGAAAGATGACTGAAAATCGACATCGTGCACTAGGTCTATCCGACGAAACGGTGCTTGAAATGTATAAAACGATGCTGCTGGCTCGAAAGATTGATGAGCGTATGTGGCTCTTAAATCGTGCAGGGAAAATTCCTTTTGTTATTTCATGTCAAGGACAAGAGGCAGCCCAAGTAGGAGCAGCATTTGCACTAGATAAAAGTAAGGATTATATTTTGCCTTATTATCGGGACATGGGAGTGGTCTTAACATTTGGGATGACCGCACGTGATCTTATGTTATCTGGATTTGCAAAAGCTGAGGATCCAAACTCAGGTGGAAGGCAAATGCCTGGGCATTTCGGACAAAAGAAAAACCGAATTGTGACAGGATCATCACCTGTAACGACTCAAGTTCCGCATGCAGTCGGAATTGCATTAGGAGGCAGGATGGAAGGAAAGGATTTTGTCACTTTCACAACTTTTGGAGAAGGCTCCTCAAACCAAGGGGATTTTCATGAAGGTGCGAATTTCGCTGGAGTCCATAAGCTCCCGGTTATTTTCATGTGTGAAAATAATAAATATGCGATCTCTGTACCGATTGAAAAGCAATTAGCGTGTAAAAATGTATCTGATCGTGCAATTGGATACGGGATGCCTGGAGTTACGGTTGATGGCAATGATCCTTTAGCAGTATATGAAGCAGTAAAAGCAGCTGCAGACCGTGCTAGAAATGGCGAAGGACCATCTCTCATTGAAACGGTATCGTACCGTTTAACTCCTCATTCAAGTGATGACGATGATCGGGCTTATCGCTCGCGTGAGGAAGTAGAAGAGGCAAAAAAATTAGATGCAATTTTTACATTTGCAGACTATTTAAAAGGCTCAGGAATTTTAACAGATGACATTTCGTCAAGAATTGAAAAAGAGATGGCTGATATTATCGATGAAGCTACAGATTATGCAGAGCAAGCACCTTATGCAGATCCAGAAAGTGCAATGTTATATACGTACGCAGAAGAATAGAAAGGGGGAAGAAAGATGGCTGTTATTTCATATATAGAAGCTGTAACACAAGCAATGAGAGAAGAGATGGAACGGGACGAAAAAGTATTTGTACTTGGTGAAGACGTTGGGGCAAGAGGCGGTGTTTTCCGAGCTACGAATGGTTTATATGAACAATTTGGTGAGCAGCGAGTTATTGATACGCCTCTAGCGGAATCGGCTATCGCTGGTGTCGGAATTGGGGCAGCAATGTATGGGATGAAGCCAATTGCGGAAATGCAGTTTGCTGATTTTATCATGCCAGCTGTGAACCAAATTATTTCGGAAGCAGCAAAAATTCGCTACCGCTCTAACAATGATTGGAGCTGCCCGATTACGATACGAGCTCCATATGGCGGCGGAGTTCATGGGGCTCTCTATCATTCGCAATCAGTTGAAGCAATCTTTGCAAGTGTACCAGGGTTAAAGATTGTGATGCCTTCCACGCCTTACGATGTAAAAGGCCTCCTCAAAGCAGCTATTCGCGATCCCGATCCGGTTTTATTCTTTGAGCATAAACGGGCATATCGATTAATAAAAGGGGAAGTACCTGACGATGATTACACCTTACCTATTGGTAAAGCTGATGTGAAGCGCGAAGGTGACGATATTACTGTCATTACGTATGGCTTATCCGTTCATTTTGCTTTGCAAGCAGCTGACCGTCTTGAAAAAGAAGGGATCGGGGCGCATATTCTCGATTTACGTACAGTGTATCCGTTAGATAAGGAAGCCATTATTGAGGCAGCGAGTAAAACTGGCAAAGTTCTACTCGTAACGGAGGATAATAAAGAAGGCAGCATTATGGGTGAAGTGGCAGCAATCATTGCTGAACATTGTTTATTTGATCTAGATGCACCGATTAAACGCCTGGCTGGACCAGATGTACCTGCGATGCCTTATGCACCAACAATGGAAAAGTATTTTATGATTAACCCAGAGAAGGTTGAAAAAGCGATGCGGGAGCTAGCTGAATTTTAATCGCTAGGAGGGAATCGAATGGCGACAGAAATGACGATGCCCCAATTAGGGGAAAGTGTTACAGAAGGCACAATTAGCAAATGGCTTGTGGAACCAGGTCAATATGTGAATAAATACGATCCAATTGCAGAAGTAATGACAGATAAAGTAAATGCTGAAGTACCATCTTCCTATTCAGGTACAATTAAAGAGCTTCGCGTACAAGAAGATGAAACGGTCGAAGTAGGAGTCGTTATATGTACGATTGAAGTGGAAGGAGAAAGTACTAGTGAGGCAGCAGCAGCGGTTAAAAAAGAAGAAACTACTCCAACGCCGCATGTTGAAACACCATCCGACCAGTCACAAAAGCGTCGTTACTCTCCAGCCGTGTTGCGTATGTCTCAAGAACATAATATTGATCTTGAACAAGTCACTGGCTCAGGTAAGGGTGGTCGAATAACACGTAAGGATATTCAACGTGTTATTGATGGTGGTGTAGAGCAAAAAGCAACTACTATTGCTGAACCTACTACTTCGGTTGCTAATAAACCAGAAAGTAATCCTGTAACACCGCAAGAGTCTACCGCTGTCCTTACATCACACGGAGACGTGGAAATTCCTGTGTCTGGTGTTAGAAAAGCAATTGCTGCTAATATGGTGAAAAGTAAGCATGAAGCACCGCATGCTTGGATGACGGTTGAAGTTGATGTGACGAAACTTGTTCAATATCGAAATCAAGTCAAAGAGGGCTTTAAAGAAAAAGAAGGCTTTAATTTAACGTTCCTGCCATTCTTTATTAAAGCGACTGTTGAAGCATTAAAAGAATTTCCACAGTTGAATTCGATGTGGGCTGGTGAAAAGATTATCCAAAAGAAAGATATCAATATCTCACTTGCGGTTGCCACCGACGATGCATTATTTGTCCCTGTTATTAAACATGCAGATGAGAAAACGATCAAAGGACTTGGACGTGAAGTTCATGAGTTAGCTGGTAAAGTACGTTCAGGAAAACTCAGTGGAGCGGATATGCAAGGTGGTACATTCACAGTGAATAACACCGGCTCCTTTGGTTCGATCCTCTCAACACCGATCATTAATCATCCACAAGCCGCTATCCTTTCAATCGAGTCAATTGTGAAGCGACCAGTTGTCATCGAAAGTGACGCAGGCGACATGATTGCGATCCGCAGTATGGTTAATCTCTGTCTTTCACTTGACCATCGCGTGTTAGATGGACTTGTTTGTGGACGTTTCTTAGCAAGAGTAAAAGAAATACTTGAAAATATGACGGCTGAGACAACATCTATTTATTAAAGAGAATGTTCCAAAAGGCGTTTTTCCTTTTGGAACATTCTCGAAGCGATGAGCGGAGCCGCCGTAATGTTTTAAGCCTTTTGAGTGAACTTCTCAAAAGGCGCACGGCGAGAGGAGCCATCGCCGCATGTTCGCGCTATTTAAGGGAAGGAAGCCTAAGTCCTTTGAAAAACTAGGAGCATAGGCAAAGCCGCCGTAATGTTTTAAGCCTTTTGAGTGAACTTCTCAAAAGGCGCACGGCGAGAGGAGCCATCGCCGCATGTTCGCGCTATTTAAGGGAAGGAAGCCTAAGTCCTTTGAAAAACTAGGTGCATAGGCAAAGCCGCCGTAATGTTTTAAGCCTTTTAGGAGTGGGTTTCTCCTAAAAGGCGCACGGCGAGAGAAGCCATCGCCAGATGTTCGCTATTTAAAGGAAGGAAGCATAAGTCCTTTAAAAAACTAGGTGCATAGGCAAAGCCGCCGTAATGTTTTAAGCCTTTTAGGAGTGGGTTTCTCCTAAAAGGCGCACGGCGAGAGAAGCCATCGCCAGATGTTCGCGCTATTAAGGGAATAGTGTGTAACCCTATTTGAAAAACTACGAGCATAAATAAGACCACCGTGATGTTTTTTAGTCTATCTAAGTGGTTTTCTTAAATGGGCGCACGGCGAGAGGAGCCATCGCCGCATGTTGGCACTTTTTTGTTTATATGATTATCAAAGCTGTTAAGAGAAATTTATCTTAACAGCTTTTTAATGTTTTACATGAAATAGGGGAACCTGGTTATTCTAAAAGTAACAGAAAGGAAAGGGTGACCAATTCATGAAACGTTTTCACCAGTTGTTTATTCTTGCGCAAATTGTCTTGCTAGCGTCTATTGCTGTTACATCATTGGCACCTGTTCAAGCAGAAGTACCAAATGAAGAGCCAGAGCAGGAATGCCGCGGGCATGAACAACAAGAAATTAATAAGGAGTTAAAAGTTCATCTCGATTTTTACTATGAGTTGCTAGCAGAAAAATACGCTCCAAACGAAATAGAAAAGTGGAAAGAAATCCGCTCTGAGCGAGATTTGCTTCAGAAGAAGTTAAAGGAAGCTAAGCAAAAAGGTGAACTGGAGAACGGCGGGGCTATTGATAATGAATGGATTGAACAGCATAAAGAAATCACTGATGCTTTTAATGCAGCAATCGAGAAGCGAGATGAAGAACAACTTCGTAAATTACTTCCACAGCTTTTTGACCATTATAAAAAATTAAATGATGTATATAAGAAACGTTTAGATGTAGTTAACAGAACATAATGCTAAAAGGCTTATCTTCAACATAGATTTGGTTGAAAATAAGCCTTTTTGTTTAGGATTTTATATTTACAAATCGTAAAGCTTACGATATAATTTGTAACTGTGATTAAACGTAATCGTTACGAAAGGGGATTGTTATGAAGAAACTATCAAGCTTGTTTGCTTCAATTCTTATTGCTTCATCTTTTCTAGCAGCATGTGGCGGCGGAAACGAGCAAGCAGAAGAGCAAGAGCAACCAGCAACAGAAGAACCAAATGAAGAAGTAGAGGCGTTGGAATTATTTACCACTATTTTTCCTTTAGAAGATTTTGCTACTAAAATCGGAGGAGAATTTGTAAATGTGACAAATATCGTTCCTGTCGGTGCAGATGCACACACATTTGAACCAACAGCTCGTGAGATGATCAGTGTAGCTGAAGGTGATGCATTCATTTACAATGGTGCAGGTTTAGAAGGATTTGTCGATGCATTAATTGAAACTCTCGAAGGTGAAGAGGTTGCGATCGTAAAAGCTTCAGAAGGAATAGATTTCATCGATTATGATCACGACCATAGTCAAGATCATGACCACGATCATGCACATGATGACCACGGACATGAAGATGACCATGACCACGATCACGCACATGATGACCATGCACATGAAGAGGAAGATGAGCACGATCACGATCACGCACATGATGATCATGCACATGAAGATGACCATGACCACGATCACGCACACGATGACCATGCGCATGAAGAGGAAGATGATCACGGCCATGAACATGACGATCATGCACATGAAGAGGATGACCACGACCATGGACATGATGATCACGCACACGATCATGACGAGGATCCGCATGTATGGTTAGATCCAATTTTATCTATTACGCTTGCGGAAAACATTAAAAATGCACTTGTTGAATTAATGCCTGAACAAGAAGAAGTATTTAATGCAAACTTTGAAGAAGTGAAGGCTGAGCTAGAAGCAATTGATGCAGAGTTCCAAGCTATGGTTGAAGCAGCAGAAAAAGATACGTTCCTAGTTTCACATGCTGGCTATGGATATTGGGAAGAGCGTTATGGTGTTAAGCAAATTGGAATTGCTGGTATTTCACCAACAAATGAACCATCACAACGTCAATTGCAAGACATTATTGAATTGGCAAATGAGTACGGACTACAATATGTTCTGTTTGAACAAAACATACCTACTAAAGTAGCTGAAGTTGTGAAAGACGAAGTAGGTGCGGAGGCTCTTTACCTTCATAACTTAGAAGCGCTTATTGAAGAAGACGTTGAAAATGATGAAGACTATTTCAGTCTTATGAGAAGAAATATTGAAGTTTTAGAAACAGCACTTCAATAAAAGCAACGAGGAAGATCAGGTAATATGCTGATCTTTCTCTTTTTTAGGTGCAAAAGAATTGGTTTTATTAATCGAAAGGGTTACAATAAAAGTAACATATGTTTAAGAGGTGAAGAGTACAATGCAATTTAATTTCTATATGAATGATGTAGTTAAAATTGCTCGCCAAGAAATGGTCGAGGCAGGTTATGAGCAATTACAGACACCTGAAGAGGTGGATGAAGTATTAAAGAAAGAAGGAACGACTCTCGTAATGATTAATTCTGTTTGTGGGTGTGCTGGTGGAATTGCCCGCCCAGCTGCAGCGTATATGAAAAATTACGAAACAAAGCCAGATCGCTTCGTTACAGTATTTGCTGGTCAAGACAAAGAGGCGACAGCAAGAGCAAGAGAATATTTCACTGGCTACGCTCCATCTTCACCTTCATTTGCACTATTAAAAGACGGTGAAATTAAAACAATGGTAGAACGCTTTGAAATTGAAGGACATGAACCAATTCAAGTCGTTCAAAAGCTTGAGAAAGCATTCGACGACTATTGTAAGGAATAAAAACCACTTACCTTGGAAAGAGCTTACAGGTAGAGTCCTATAAGCTCTTTCCTTATGTATGATGATTTATAAGAAACGAAAAATAATTTATGCTATAATGACTTATATAGTGCGTTTAAAAAGACGGCAATGGCTACACACGCTACACGCCTCTAGGAGAACCCTACTCCTAGAGGATTAAAACCTTGTAGCGGTTCCGCTCATTGCTTAGATTCTGTACTAAGGGAAAAATCACCCCTTTTGTACAGAATCATATAAGTTAAATAAGGAGAGTGCAATAAATGCAAGCTTTGTATGATCAAATTCAAGTGTACTTAAATATGGACGAAGAAATCTCTTTTAAAGAGTTCAGTGGATTTTACCGTAAAGTTCTAGCAGAATTAGGTGAAGTTCACGAGTCATTAGATGAAGAAATGGTTTGGAAAAGCTTATTCATCGTTGAGAACGTCATGTCTAACGCAGAAGGCCGTGCTAAGCAAGGTAAAGGGTCTGAATCAAAAAAATATGCCAAAATGGCTCAACGCTTAGAGTTATGGGCAAAAAACCTTGCTGCACGTTTAGGTGAGGCTGGCTATACAGAAGAAGACATTAGCGAGCGTTTCAACAAAATGCTTGAAGAAGGTACGCCTGCAGAATCGAAATAATAAGGAAATAACTCAAGAGGGAGTTTACCTTGACAATAAGTCTCTCTTGAGTTATATTAGAATATGTCGCTTGCGATATGTGCGCCTATGGTGAAAGGGATATCATTCAAGATTCCGGTTCTTGCGTTGTAGGTTCGAGTCCTACTAGGCGCGCCAAAATAGTATTGACAACTTCCTAGTAATTAAGTATATTAATAGATGTCGATATAAATTTCAAACTTGATCCGTTAGCTCAGCTGGGAGAGCGCCACCTTGACAGGGTGGAGGTCACTGGTTCGAACCCAGTACGGGTCATTCATAAGAAAGTCAGAATACACGTTTTCTCATTTTGCTGAGAGGCGTGTTTTTTTGTCTGAAAAAGAGAGAAGTGGCCTGTGTTCACATTTTGATTTTCGTTTTTTGTTAAAAGTTGACCGTATTACAACTCATGATAATCCAATATATGAAAAACACGAAGTTGTACATTATGCCGTAGCAAACATGCCTGGAGCAGTTCCTAGAACATCAACAATCGCTTTAACGAATGTTACAGTTCCTTACGCTTTACAGATTGCAAATAAAGGTGTATCCCAAGCCATTTCCGATAACCATTCTCTGAAATCTGGATTAAACGTAGCAATTGGTGAAATTACGTACGAAGCTGTCGGTAAAGATCTTGAATATGAATTTATTTCACCTGATAAAGTAATTGAAAAGGTGCCTACAGCGTAGTAGAATTAGATGACCTTCAACGTTGGGTTGTAAAAGACAAGTAATGACACGCCTTCTCAGGTTTTGAGGAGGCGTTTTTGGTGTCGCATTATAATGAATTCTTTATTGAGTATTTTCTTCTTCATGTTAAAAAATAGACTAAGTGTCTTATATTTCTAAAGGAAATAATAAAAACCACCATTCAAGAAAAGTTGATAATTATAGATAATTAAATTGTAATAAATGACACATCAACCGTAAAGAAAACGGTTTCATTCGAAGCTATTTCTCGTAGATAATAAACGTGTACAAAAAATAAGGGGGGATGAATAGTAAAAAGGTAAAAAGATAAAGGAGATGATTATATGAAAAAATCATTATTAGTAGTACTAGTTTTCCTAATAACATTGTCATTAGGAAGTTTTTTATTTAATCAAGCCGGGACAGCTGAACAATCAGGAGCATACCATTTAGAATCTAATGATATTCCCGAAAATACGCTCAGAATTCACTATCAAAGAGAGGATAATAACTTTACGGATCTTGGTCTTTGGTTATGGAACGATGTAGCTGTACCTTCTGATAATTGGCCATCAGGTAGTACATCTTTTAAAGAAGACCAAATGACGAACTATGGTGCCTACCTGGATATAGAATTAAAGGAGAATGCTAAAAAAGTAGGGTTCCTTGTATTAAATACGACTACTGGAGACAAAGATGGGGGCGACAAAGTACTTGATCTCTCCTCTTTAGACATGAATGAAGTCTGGATTAAAGAAGATGATGACACGGTTTATACTTCTGCAGATGGAGAAGTTTCGACTAGAATCATTTCAGGAAAAGTGGTATCAGACACTAAAATTCAATTAGATTTTACTAATATAGGAGAATTAACAGAATTCGATTTGGTAGAGGCTATTAAGATCTCGGATAAAGATGGTAATGAAGTAGAATTTACAAGTATAACAATTAAAGATAGTAAAACGATTGAGATTAAGGGGGATTTCGACTTACCTCAGGCACCTTTTACTGTAGCTTACAAAGAGCAAACCATTACGGCTGTACTAGAATGGAAATTGATTGATGAATTGTACGCTTACGATGGTGATTTGGGTGCAGAATTACATGACGATGGAACAGCGACGTTAAAATTATGGTCACCTATGGCTGAAAATGTATCAGTCATTTTGTACGATAAGGATGATCAGTTTGTTGTTGTGAGAGATGATATAGAGATGACAAAAGGTGACCGTGGAGTTTGGGAAGTCATACTTACTAAAGAAAATACAGGTGTGGAGAATGTAGAAGGTTATTTCTATCATTATGAAATAGATCATGATGGAGATAATAAATTAGCACTAGACCCCTATGCTAAATCTATGGCAACGTGGGATAACTTTGGAGAGTATTCAATTGGGAAAGCAGCGATTATTGATCCTTCTACGATTGGACCTGATCTAGAGTTTGCGGAAATTGAAGGGTTTGAAAAGAGAGAAGATGCGATTATTTATGAAGTACATGTAAGAGACTTCACATCTGACCCTAGTATTGAAGGTGAGCTAAGTGCACAATTTGGAACATTTGCAGCTTTCGTTGATAAACTAGATTACATTGAAGATTTAGGTGTAACTCACGTTCAGCTTTTACCAGTGATGAGTTATTTCTGGGGAAGTGAATGGAAAAGTGATGAAAGAATGTTAGATTATGCTTCTACTGCAACGAATTATAACTGGGGTTATGATCCACATAGTTACTTTTCTCCAACTGGTATGTATTCAGAAAACCCAGATGATCCAAAGTTAAGAATTAAAGAGTTAAAGATGTTGATCGATGAAATTCACAGCCGAGGTATGGGAGTGATCCTTGATGTAGTTTACAATCATACAGCTAGAGTTGAGATTTTTGAAGATCTTGTTCCAAACTATTATCACTTTATGGATGCTGATGGTACTCCTAGAACAAGTTTTGGTGGGGGGCGTTTAGGGACGACTCATGAAATGGCAAGAAGAATTCTTGTTGATTCTATTACTTACTGGGTTGACGAGTTTAAAGTAGATGGGTTTCGCTTTGATATGATGGGAGACCATGATGCAGAAAGTATTCAAACTGCCTATGACAAAGCAAAAGAACTGAATCCGAATATCGTTATGATCGGAGAGGGCTGGAGAACATTTGTAGGGGATGAAGGCGACAATGTTATGCCAGCAGATCAAGACTGGATGCAACATACAGAAAGTGTTGGGGTTTTCTCTGATGAGTTTAGGAACGAATTGAAGTCTGGCTTTGGAAGTGAAGGAGAACCAAGATTTATTACTGGAGGAGCAAGGAATATAGAGCAAATTTTTGACAATATAAAGGCTCAGCCACATAACTTTGTTGCAAGTGATCCAGGTGACGTTGTTCCATATATCGAAGCTCATGATAATCTAACGCTCCATGACGTCATTGCTCAATCTATTAAGAAGGATCCAGAATTTCATCAAGAAGAAATCCACAAACGAATCAGACTCGGAAATGCAATGGTTTTAACTGCTCAAGGAAAGGCCTTTATTCATGCAGGTCAAGAGTTTGGACGAACGAAGCAGTTCAGAGCTGAAACGTCTGAGCCACCATATAAGTCTACTTATATGGAAGATGAGGATGGAAATCCGTTTACGTATCCATACTTTATCCACGATTCTTATGACTCATCAGACGCTATTAATATGTTTAATTGGGATCAAGCTACGAGTGAAGATTTGTTTCCTATTAATAACCTTACAAGGGAATATACAACAGGCCTGATTGCTTTAAGAAGATCAACAGATGCCTTTAGATTAGGAACAACAGAATTGATAGATTCCAATGTAACTCTAGTAGATGCTCCAGAAATAAAGGAACAAGATTTAGTAATAGGCTATCGAAATGAAGCAACAGATGGAACAGCTTATTATGTGTTTGTTAATGCAGATACGAAAGAAAGATCATTAACAATTGGTGAAAATCTAATTAGAGGCACTGTTCTAGTAGATAGTGATGAAGCCGGAATAGAAGAGGTTTCAGAAAGGTCAGGCTTTAAACTAACTGGCCGTAGTATAACGATCGATCCTTTGACAACAGTGGTCATAAAGATGAACAGTGTGAATGGAAAGGATAACAAAAGTAATAATGGGAAAAAAGTAAATCAGAAGAGTACGGGGAAGTAGAGAAGAAGAAGTTCTTATACTAGACTTAGGTGAGGGCGTTACGGCCGTGATCGCCAGCAAATTAAAAAGTCATGACCTATCTAAGGATGCAGGTCATGACTTTTTATAGTGTGTAAAGTTCATTAACATATATGATTGTTTAGAGAAATGGTGTCTTGTGTTTTTAATTTGAAGAATATAAGCCACCACTAAAGACGGTTGGTAAATTGAGGTGAAATATTTTGTAATAAAAGACACAACAACAGTAATGAAAGCGGTTTCTTAAATGTTGTTTCTGATAGAAAATAAGCATGTACTTAATAAATAAGGGGGATTAGTAAAGATGAAAATCAAAAGAATTATTAACGTATTAGCAACAGGTGTTTTATCAGTCGGAATTCTTGCTGCTTGTTCCGCTCCGCCACAAAGTGCACCACCAGTAAGTAGTCCAGCAGAGGGAGATGGAGATAACGAAGTCGTTGAATACGAAATCACTCCTGAAGAAGGAGCGGAACTGCTTGTATGGGACAATGGTGATACACATCGAGAGTGGGCTGAATATGTTGCTGAGAAATTTACTGAAGAATATGGTGTTCCTGTAACAGTAGAAGAAGTAGGACATACTGATGCACCGGGGGTTTTACAAACGGATGGACCAGCTGGACTTGGAGCCGATGTATTTGCAGGTGCTCATGACCATGCAGGAAACATGGACGCTGCAGGTCTTATTATTGAAAATTTCTTTCCTGAGTATTATGAAGAGAATTTCATGGAAGCAGCTGTTCTAGGAACATCAGTAGATGATACATTGTACGGTTACCCTTATGCAATCGAAACATATGCACTTTATTACAATAAAGATCTTGTAGATGAAGTACCCGAAACTTTTGAAGAACTTTTAAAATTATCGAAAGATTTTACGAATGTAAGAACAGATCACTATGGTATCATGTTTGAACCTGGGAACTATTACTTTACTCATACATTTTTAGGTGGATATGGAGGCTACGTTTTTGGTGAAGACAACACTGATCCATCGGTCACTGGATTAAATAACGAAGGTGCGGTTCGTTCTGGGGAATTTCTGCGTGAAATAAGAGAAGTAAGTTTGCCGCTTAATACGGAGGACATTACAGGAGATGTAATCGGAACTCTTTTCAATGAAAATCAAGTTATGTTCCGTATATCTGGCCCATGGGACATAAATGCACATACCGACGCGGAAGTGAACTTTGGTGTTGCCCCACTGCCACTATTAAGTAATGGCGAGAATCCAACGAGTTTCTCAGGTGTAAAAGGCTATTTTGTAAGCGCGTATACAGAATACCCTGAAGCAGCTGCTCTTTATGCACAATTTGCAACTAGTGAAGAAATGCTTGAAAAACGTTTTGAAATGACTGGTGAATTACCGCCTCATTTAGCATTACTTGAAAGTGATGTCATTTTAGACGATCCAATTTTATCGGCTTTCTTAGAACAAGCTCAATATGCACAACCAATGCCAAATATTCCTGAAATGCAAATCGTATGGGGACCAATGGGTGATGCATTTATAAGCATTTGGAATACGGACCGTGATGTTCAAGACATTTTAGATAGTGCAGTAGAACAAATAAGTGAATCAATTGATGTGTTAAATAACTAGTGAATGAAATTCCCAAGTTCGGGATCTCCAACTTGGGAATTATTTATAGAGGAGGCTGAAACTAATGGCAGGATTGCCGGCTCCAAAATTAAACCGAAATGAACAGGAACCAGAATTAAACCGAATTGGATTGGAAAAAAATACAAACCCAAATGAACAGAAGCCAATAAAAAGTGTATTTAAAACGAAGGCATTTATTGCTTCTTTTTTATCATTGCTCTTTATGGGATTGGGGCAATTTTACAATCGGCAAATTGGAAAAGGTCTCTTTTTCTCCGTTTTATGGCTTTATATTATCATTTTTTATGCACAACCTTTTCAGTGGGCGATGTGGGGACTTAGAACACTAGGAGAAACCCCACAAATTCGTGAACGAGGCAGAGTTGTATTTGAAGGGCATCATTCCATTTTCCTAATGATTGAAGGAATCATTGCTTTATTGATTGCCCTCGTTATTTTATGTATCTATGTTATCAGTGTACGTGATGCCTATAAAGTTGGGAAAGAACGAGACAAAGGAGTTAAACCGTGTACTTTAAAACAATCGCTTCAAAATAGTTGGGAGCATGGATTTGCCTATATTCTATTAACCCCAACCGTTATTTTTACGTTATTTTTAACAATATTGCCTTTAGTCTTTTCTGTCATGATTGCTTTTACAAATTACTCAGGCCCAAACTATTTACCGCCGCGGAATTTAGTCGATTGGGTGGGTTTTCAGACCTTTATTGATCTCTTTAATAGGAACTCATGGAGTAGAACATTTTACGGTGTATTCATGTGGACCATTGTCTGGGCAGTACTAACAACCTTCACCACATTTTTTGTAGGTTTTTTCTACGCGGTTTTGATCGAGTCAAAAGGGGTGAAATTCAAGAAGTTTTGGCGTGGAATCTTTATTTTACCGTGGGCGATTCCTGCGTTTGTTATGATTTTAATCATGCGTAATATCTTTAATGGACAATTCGGACCAATTAATAAATATATTAATAATTTGGTTGATCAATATCCAATATTAGCTGAATGGGGACTAAGTGCGATACCTTTTTTCACCGATCCAACATGGGCGAAAATCATGTTAGTTGTTGTAAACATGTGGTTTGGATTCCCGTTTTGGATGATTTTAATGGCTGGAGTTATGACAGGAATTGATAAAGAACAATATGAAGCAGCTGAAATTGATGGTGCTAGCGCTTGGCAAAAATTTCGTAATATTACGTTTCCAATAGTCATGTTTTCAACTTCACCATTATTAATTATGAGTTTTGCAGGAAACTTTAATAACTTTAATATGATTTACCTCTTCACGGAGGGACGTCCAACAAATCCTGACTATAGTTATGCAGGGTCGACAGATATTTTAATTAGTTGGATTTATAAAATGACCTTTGATCATAATCAATTTGCAATGGCATCTGCTGTTGGTTTGTTAATTTTTATCGTAGTGGCAATTTTCTCTGTATGGAACTTCAGTAAAACAAGAGCATTTAAAGAAGAGGATATGATGCGATGATGAGTAAAAAAATCAAGAATTTAATCCGGATGTTTGTCATATATGGTGTGTTGGTGGTAACAAGTATCATGATTTTATATCCTGTTTACTTTGTCATTATCGGTTCCTTAAATCCAGGGAATACACTTTTCGCCACAAGCTTACTTCCTGACAACTTATCACTTCGACACTATATTTATTTATTTAATGAAACCGATTATCTACGCTGGTATATGAACACATTGAAAATCTCGTTTTGGAATATGTTGATTTCTACCTTTTTAGTGTTAACTGCAGCTTACGCTTTTTCACGCTTTCGTTTTCCTGGTAGACGAGCAGGGTTAATGGCTATTTTGGTTCTGCAAATGTTTCCAAGCTTTATGGCGATGATTGCGATCTATATTTTGCTTCTACAAATGAATCTATTAGATAACCATTGGGGATTAATTTTAGTCTATGCTGGTGGGTCAATCCCTTTTGGAGCTTGGCTTGTAAAAGGATATTTCGATGGAATGTCCAGAAGCTTAGAAGAAGCTGCCAAAATAGATGGAGCCGGTCATTTAACGATCTTTTTTAGAATTATGATGCCTTTATCGCTGCCAATTATGGTCTTTATTGCGGTAATGAACTTTATTGGACCATGGATGGACTTTATATTAGCGAGGCTTGTGCTTAGGTCGGATGCTAATAAAACGTTAGCTGTTGGTTTGTTTGAAATGGTACAAGGTCTTGGTAACACTGAATTTACAACCTTTGCAGCAGGAGCAGTCCTTGTTGCCGTTCCAATTACCATTCTATTTATGGTACTTCAAAAACCACTAACAGAAGGGTTAAGGGCAGGAGCAAATAAAGGATAAGTTTCAATGGAAAAAGATAAAACTCCACGCGCGACCGTCTAATGAGACTAACACTCAAAGGGCGGTTTTATAAATTATATTAGAATTGTCTTTATGGGTTTTATCGGTTAATTATTCACGTGAAGTAAAAAATTAAAATCTTAAATATATCCCCCTGAATAAATAAGGTGATTCCCCTAGATTAAAGGAAATAGCCTTTAAAAAGTGTCTTATCTTCATTAATATAAGACACTTTTTTTTAAATGATTAGAAGTTTAAGGTTAATCGATTGTAATAAAAGACACCACCCTCTTAATGAAAACGACTTCCTGATCGGTATTTGATCTATATAATTAGAGTGTACAAAAACGATTATTATTTTCGATAAATTCTGAAATATGTAAAGCAGTATATATACCTAACCTTGCTTGATTCATGTGTGAAAGTTATGATGATACCAAGAAATAGAGTAAATAAGGGACTAATTAATGATAAACAATAAAAACATGACTAAAAATCGATTCGCTACAAAGGTTGTTTTTGTAATATTAATAGTGACTTTAATCCCCACCTTGTTTAATAGCATTTTCTTTTATGTATCTTCGTCAAACATCATTAAAGAAAATGTAAGAGAGTCTTCAATTCAGACCACTCGCCAAGCAGCAGATTCCTTGTCTAATGTTCTGACAGCTGGTAGTGACATGTCGAATCTTATCTATAGTAATAAGAGGCTTCAGGAGATTGTTAAAGCGGATCTGGATACGGAACTTTCCGAACATGAACGTCACCAAAATAATGAAATGATGAATTCTTTCTTAAATGCACATATACAATCAAACTCTCATGTACAGATGATTTATATTTTAAGGGAAGAAGGCACAAGTTGGGTAAGTAGATTTTTCCATTGGGAAAAATTTCATCAGGCTAACTTAAGAGAGTTGGAATGGGTGATTGGTTCAATTAAACGAGATGGTGAACTGTATTGGGAAGGCCTTCAGTTTGAGTGGTTTAGTGGTTTAGAAGAGAGCACGGAATTGGTTTTGCCGATAAGTCGTGTAATGAAAGACTTTGATAAATTGAATAATATTGCCTATATTCAAGTGTTTCTTGATGGAGAGGCAGTACTTGATACGATTAACGAGATTAAATTAGGAAAAACTGGGCGTTTCTTTGTTGTTGACCAACAAGGCAATATTATGATTGATTCAAATATTGAAAAGATCAACGAAACAATCTCGAATGAGCAGTTATATGATCGAGTCATATTTGGAGAAGAAATAGAATTTGAGTATGTAGAAGGTGGGCTTAATTACTATGGAGTAAAACAACCACTCGCAAACGGCTGGACGATTGTAGGAGTCGTTCCTATTGAAGAAATTACAGGTCAATTACTTACGATTCAAACGATCGTGATTCTATCTTCTATTACGTTTGGTATAGTAGCTATATTAATTGGTTTGTTTTTTGCAAATCGGGTAACAAAGCCTATCAAAGTACTCACAAATCAAATGAAGCTTGTCGGTGAAGGGGACTTTAATGTTCGGACAAACGTACAAACATCTGATGAAATTGGGATGATGTCGATGGAGTTTAATCGGATGTTAGAAAAGCTAGAGCATCTTATGGAATTAGTGAAAAGTGAACAAGTTCAAAAGAAGGAAGCGGAGTTACGTGTAGTTAAGCACCGAATCAATCCACATTTTTTATTTAATACGCTCAGTACAATAAGGTGGCTTGTGAACTTTAAACAGTTTGATCGTGCAAATATGGCTTTATCCGCATTAACGAGGTTACTTGAAGCAAATATGGGAAAGAAAGGAACATTTGTTACAGTCAAAGAAGAGATAGAGATTATTGAAAAGTTTATTGACATTATGCAAATTCGTTATGAGCAAATCTTTCAATTGCAATTGGATGTTGAATTGGAAGTAAATGATTTTTTAATTCCACAAATGTTGTTGCAACCTATTGTTGAAAATGCCATTTTTCATGGGATCGTACCAACTGGAAAGGAAGGGATAATCAAATTATCAGGACGAAAGATAGTTGATGGAGTCAAAATAGTTATTTCTGATAATGGCATAGGAATGGACAAGGAAAAATTAAGCAAAATTCAAGAAGCCACCTACACTCCGAATACGTCTGTAGGCATCGGTTTTCTTCATGTTTTTGAATCAATTAAACTTTATTATGCATCGGATTCAAGTGTGAAAATTGATTGTAGCACAAATGGAACAACGGTTACATTGATCATTAAGCTAAAAAGATAGAGGTGAGAATCATGTATAACGTTATGATCGTTGATGATGAGCCTGTCATCCGTTTTGGTTTAAAGGCTTCTGTAGATTGGGAGAAAGAAGGATTATTCTTTCTAGGAGCATACCCAAATGGGGAGGAGGCCTTTGAAATCATGAAGGAAAATCATGTTGATATTTTAATTACAGATATTAAAATGCCGGTGATGGATGGGTTGACTTTAATGAGGAAAGCGGTAGGCCTTTATCCGAAAATAAAAGTCATTTTAGTAAGCAGCTTTAATGAGTTTGAATATGTCAAAGAGGGAATAAAATACGGAGCGGTTGATTATGTTTTAAAACCTACACTCGAGCAAGAGGAGTTTGTTCAATTAATAGAAAAGTGTGTAAAACTCTTGAAGGAAGAAACGTATATTGAGAAAAAGTTAACCCTTGTTGATCAGTCTACCTCTTTACTTGAAAGAAAAAAGGTTGAACAAAATTTAAAGCGTATCCTTCTAAATGAAAAAGATTTTTCTGACTACGGAGAAATCAATTATTTAAATTCTGGTTCCATTCTTGTTATATATATGAAAATGAACGATATAGCTAAGATTGAAGAGCAATGTGGAGTATTATTTAAAAGCTTCACACTTGAAGAGATTCAAGAGCGTTTTTACAATCAGTATGAAGAAGGCGTTTGCTTAATAATTGGAGAGGTAGATATACTATTTTTCGTGAATATAGATCTTGATCCTGTAAGAGTACTTCACCAATTACAAGAAGTAGTGATGCAAGAGTCAAATGTACGGTTTTCATTTGGTTATGATATGATTTCAAGTGTATATGAAGCTAAAGAAGGATTTAGGCGAAGCTTTTTAGCTTGTGAAAGGCGGTTTTTTTATCCTGAAGAAGCTGTATTTTCTTATAAAGAGCTAAAGGAATCTTCAATTAAACGTTCCATAGCTGATGAAATGAAACAGTTTGTTATCCCCGTTGATAAGGAAAAGGTAGTTACGTTTATTGAAGAACGTTATTACCAATGGAAGCAGGAAGAATTTCAAGCAGCAGTAATTAGAAAGGAAGCAAGTGATATATTATCTAGCTTATTTGGAAATAAGTTAGATCTCTCATTACTAATTGCTAAATGTCATGAGCTGCAACAAACTGAAACGCTTGACGATTTATATATTTCGCTAATTGAAAATATTGATGAATGTATTCAGCTCATCTCGGAACAAAAGCGAAAGCCAAGTAGCGATAATGAGCTGATGGAACGCGCAATAAGTTATATACATCAGCACTATACCGAAGAACTAACGCTTCAAAAGGTGGCTGATCATATTCATATAAGTAGAAATTATTTTAGTATCTTGTTTAAACAATATAGTGATCAAAAATTTATAGATTATGTCATTAACCTTCGAATTAATAAGGCAAGTGAGTTGTTATTGAACACTACACTTAAGGTATACGAAGTGGCACAACAATCTGGATTTAAAGATGTTAAATATTTCAGCAAATTGTTTAAAAGAATGACAGGTCATTCACCAATTGACTATCGGCTAAAGCAAGAGAAATAGGAGGTGAGGGTTGTGGGGCTTATGAAAAAAAATGTTCTTTGCTTGCTTGTTGTATTGCTCCTACTTACAGGGTGTGGCAATCAAACTATTATTGGAGATAGTAGCCCCGCATTAAATACTGAACATGAAAAAGAAGTGATTGTTTATTGGCATACATATAATGAAAAGGAGACCTATATTCTTGAAAATAGCGTCATTCCTTTATTTGAACAGGAATATCCAAGTATTAAAGTGAAGTCAGTAAGACAACATTATAATAATACTTTGATTTCGGAGATGATTTCCAGAGCATCTACGAATAGAGCGCCTGATATTATTAGGCTAAACATCGCTTGGACTCCGGAATTTGCACAGCTTGATCTTTTACATCCCCTAAGTGATTTTGAAGAATTTGATGATCTAAAAGACCAATTTGATGAGCGACTAATGCAATCAAGCTATTATAATGGGAATTATTACGGTATTCCTTTAAATATTTACACTAAGGCTTCGATCTATAACCAGGATTTACTTGGAAGTTCAGGTGACGCTAATCCACCCGTAACAATGGATGAGCTAATAAATGTAGTTGAAAAAAACCAGTATGTTATTGGAATCAGTAACTTTTCAATATGGGCAACGTTACATTATTTTTATGGCTTCGGTGGGATGCTAACCGATCCAACTTATTCACAAGCTACAGGATATTTAGACAGTGAGAAAAGTATAGCTGCTGTTAATAAACTTTTATCATTTTATCAAAAAGGTCGCTTAGTAACATCTGGGGGCTTATGGCAAGGTATTTTAGACGGTAACTTTTTTATGATTGATGAGGGACCTTGGTTTTATAGTAGTTTTTCTGAAGAGCAGATTCAATCGATGAATCAAAAGACTGTGGCTGCTCCATTTCCCATTTATGAAAGTAATAGAGCTGTATTAGGTGGAGAAAATATCGTTATTTCAAAAGCGGCAAAAGATAAAGAAGCAGCATGGACCTTTGCTAAATGGATGACTAATATAGAAGCACAGACATATATGGCACAAGCAGGACTAAAGCCAACGAATAAAAAGGTCGAACTCTCAGAGTTATATGATCATTTACCACATTATCAACCATATGTAGATAGTCTTGATGATGCTCTTTTCCTACCTTATATTCCTAAATGGTGGGAGGTTGATGAAATTTATAGTAAATACTTAGAGCTGATCTTTTCTGGAAGTGTCAGTGTAGAGGAAGGTTTAACGAAGGCTGCACAAGAGATTGACCTGGTGCTTGCTAGAGAGAGAATAGAAAGGTGAATCTATAGTTTTTAAAACCTGTTGAGACACAGGTTTTTTTATAAGTGAATTACTTATACATTGCTTGAATTTTGTTTATTTTTTTTCTAACGGAAGTGTCATATTTATCTATTAGAAAGTGAAAGAAAACACCCTTTTGATATCCTTTAATAATCACGGGCAGAAATCAAAATAAAAGACACCTGCGCCTGTATGTAAACGGTTTCGGATGGTTCGATTTCGTTAGATAATGGGAGAATCAATTAGCCTTTAATCTAGTTACAATAACTTAAAAATGAATGGTGGTTGGTGTACATGTTAAAAGAAGCAATTTATCACAGACCGAAAAATAATTTTGCTTATGCCTATGATAGCGAAACCCTTCATATTCGTTTGAAAGTAAAAAAAGGGGACATAACAAAAGCTTACTTGATTTTTGGTGACCCTTATCAGTGGGAAAAGGGAGAATGGATAAATAGTACAAAACCAATGGTATTGGAAGGAACGGATGAACTGTTTGATTATTGGTTTGTAGAGGTGCAACCTGAGTACCGACGTTTACGTTATGGCTTTGAACTTTACTCGCAATATGAGAGGGTTATTTACGGTGAGATGGGATTCAAAGAAAAGGATCCTAAAACGACTAACTTTTATTTTTGCTTTCCATTTTTAAATGAAGTGGATGTATTTAAAGCTCCAGACTGGGTGAAGGAGACAATATGGTATCAGATTTTCCCTGAAAGGTTTGCAAATGGTAATCCAGATTTAAACCCTGAAGGAACATTGGCATGGGGAAGTGCAGAGCCAAAGGTAGATAGTTTTTTTGGTGGAGATTTTGAAGGCATTATTAAAAACATTGTTTACTTAAAGGACTTGGGGATTAATGGGATATATTTTACCCCAATATTTAAGGCGAAATCTAACCATAAATATGACACAATTGATTATTTTGAGATTGATCCTCAATTTGGGGACAAAGAAACATTTAAAAGGTTAGTAGAAGTATGCCACGAAAACGGGATACGAGTGATGCTTGATGCTGTTTTTAATCATAGCGGGTTTTACTTTGAAGCGTTCCAAGATGTGTTAAAAAATCAGGAACAATCACAATACAAAGATTGGTTTCATTTAAGAGAGTTTCCGGTGAAGCCTTTACCAGAACCAAATTATGATACCTTTGCGTTTACTCATGCCATGCCGAAATTGAATACGGAACATCCAGAAGTAAAAGAATATTTGCTTCAGGTTGGCCGTTATTGGATTGAAGAATTTGATATTGATGGCTGGCGTCTAGATGTTGCAAATGAAGTAGACCATCAATTCTGGAGAGAGTTTCGACAAGTAGTTAAGTCAATTAAGCCAGATGCTTATATACTTGGGGAAATCTGGCATGATTCGATGCCTTGGTTACAAGGAGACCAATTCGATGCAGTCATGAATTATCCTTTTACACAAGCTACTTTAGATTTCTTTGCAAAAGATGAAATAAATGCTGAGCAATTTGGTCAACAATTAACAAAGGTACTCAGTAATTATCCGAAAAATGTTAATGAGGTAGCCTTTAATTTATTAGGTAGTCATGATACTCCAAGAATATTAACGATCTGTAAGGAAAACAAAGAAAAATTAAAGTTGCTCTTTTTATTTCAGCTTTCTTTTATTGGTACTCCTTGTATTTATTATGGAGATGAAGTTGGTATAACTGGTGAAAATGATCCTGGTTGCCGTAAATGCATGGATTGGAATGAAGAAGAACAGGATTTAGGATTACTTGAGTTTGTAAAAAAAGTCATTGCTTTAAGAAGAGAACACGCAGTTTTAGGCAATAATGGGGAGTTTACAATACTTGAAACAAATGTGGAAACAAATCATGTAATTTACTCTAAAAAATCTGACGATGAAACGATCTTGATAGCTATAAATAATTCAAATAAAGACGTACAGATCAATCTACCTTGTGACTTTACAGATAAAAAAGGAATAGATCTATGGAGTAAAAAACAGATAAGAAGTTCCAAGGTAGAATTAGATCCATTTGGTTTTTCACTTATTCAAATTAAGGAACATAGACACATAATTCAGTAGTTGGTAGGTTGTTTCTAATGAACATCTGGATAGGAAAAATCAAAGGACATAATGCAGATGGGGAATATATTGGAACGTATCGAGCTGTCATTTCAAAAGAGGGTCATTTCCTGTTCAAAATGACCCTTCATTTTGATGGAACTAACAACTCTAGTAATAAGCCTTATAAAAAAGTAGAATTCATTAGTTCAAATGTTGATGTATTGAAGAGAAAGTTCAGGATGTCTTTGCCTACAAAAGAAAAAGAGAAAATACTTTGGATAAAGAAAAGTTTAAATTAATTTAGTCACTAGTTTTGATACGAGTAGAGATCATTATAACACAATGAGAAAAGTCCTTGGATAGAGGGCTTTTTTGTATTGGGTTAAAGAGTAGTATAGATAAGTGGATGGAAAGTTATATCGAAAAAATTTATCCTTTTAAATAATTAATGATTTTGAGCGTGGTTACTTTTCTGTTTTACATGAACACTGGCTCTCTAAAACTAATTAAGAACCACCTGCTAGCGGAGATTACTTTAAATTTCCAAGTGGTAAAATTGTGGGCGATATGCTAATGTTCTATACAAAGAATTTATAGGTAGGAAGACTTAATTTACTGATTGATCATTTAACACCGAATGAACTAGATTTATAGTGACGTATAAAATCTTAAGATAAAATGTAAGGGATTTCTTTTTTTATCTTATTGGGAAAGAAGGTTGAAATGTTTTTTACATTACGCAATCGTTTATTTCTTATTTTTACATGTTTGCTAACGATTCCATTTATTCTATTATCAATTATTATTCCAAGCTGGTTTACAACTATTATTAGAGATCAGGCACAAGATTTAACAATTGAAATGATGGATCAGTATTTGTTGTATGTTGACTCGATTACGACACAGGCCGAAGATTTAGGCAAGCAGGTGCTCATTAACGAAACGACTCAAGAGTGGTTAAGGCTTGAAAAAGAGAATAGTGCGGATGATGAGTCTTTGCTGGTGAAGAATGAACTAAGAAGATTGTTATCATCCATGATGGTGAACAATTCAAATTTTATGTCTATTTCGATACTTCTTTATGATGGTACTGGGATTTGGGGGAATAATCCAGACCTCGATGAGGAAGAGTGGTTCCAAGAATTTATTGAACATGAACAACAGTTTGCTAAGTCACATATTGACCAATTGCAGCCATATACAGGTGAAATAAACAGTTATATTTTGCCTCTCTTTGATACAAATACATTAGTTCCAAGCGGGGTTATCAAAGTTAATTTTCCATCTGACTTGCTAGAGATGGCTTTAAATAAAATTAAAATTGGACTAGAAGGTCGAGCCTATTTGATCGACCAAAAAGGGTCAAATGTTTTTGGAGGACAAGTCGATCTCCCTCATAATATTTTAAAACAAGGTTTGGCTGAAATAGAGAATGGTTATCAACAAAAAGGGTTAATCGAAGCGGACAATAATGGCGAAACTTACTTTATGTTTTTTCAAAAATTACCGGTAGGAGATTGGATTTTAATTAGTGAAGTGACTGAGTCTGACTTGTTTTCAAAAGTGAACAATTTGCAGCGCAACTTACTACTGACGAGTGTTGTTGTATTTATGCTAACAATTGTCGCTTCTTTTATGCTTTCTTCAACGATTACAAGACCACTTGGAAATTTGGCGAAAGCGATGGGATATATCGAACGTGGGGATTTTGCTGGGGCCAAACGCTTTATGCCGACAATAAAATCGCATAACGATGAAGTCGGTTATCTTATTAAAGTGTTCGATCGCACTATTGAACAATTAAAAAAGTTAATCGAAACAGAATACGAGACTAACCTGCGCCGGAAAGATGCTGAGTATAAAGCGTTATTACTGCAGATTAATCCACATTTTTTAAACAATACTCTAGAAATCATTGGGGGATTAGCCGTTCAAGGAAAAAATAGAGAGGTTATGAATGTCAGTGTTTATTTAGGCAGAATGATGAGGTATTCATTGAATACAAAAAGCAACGTCGTGAAGTTAGGTGAAGAAGTAAGTTATATTAAAAGTTACACAGACATCTTAAAGCTAAGATACGAGGATGCTATAAAAGTTGATATTGACGAGGACCTAGAAACAAAAAGATTCCCGATTATAAAATTTATTTTACAACCGCTCGTAGAAAATGCAGTGAAATATAGTTTTATTGAAAAATCGTCTGCACAAATCTATATAAAAACGGAAAAAGTTGGAAAAGACGTATACATTGTTGTTGAAGATAAAGGGATAGGAATGTCTGAGGAGGTTATTTCGAATTTAGCTAACGAAGAAATGGATGATGAAACGATGACTGTATTAGAGAGTAGGGGGAACAGTATTGGTCTTAAAAATGTAATTGGACGATTAAAGCTTTACTATGGAAAAGATTTTTCCTATCAAATAGAGTCTGAAAAGAATGTTGGGACACGCGTTACATTGTGTATTAATTTTAGGGGGGATATATGTGAGGAAGGTCATAATCACGGATGATGAGATTCAAGTTCGTAAAGGCTTACGGTTTAAAGTCGACTGGGAAGTAGAAGGCTTTGAAATTGTTGCCGAAGCTTCCAACGGTCAAGAAGCACTTGAATTACTAAAAAACATTGATGTGGATTTAATCATTACTGATATGAGAATGCCGATTATGGACGGAGTTGAATTAGCTAAACGATGTTACGAACAATATCCACATGTAAAGCTGATTGTTTTATCGGGATATTCTGATTTTGACTATGTACGCGGCTCAATGAAGGAAGGAGTTAGAGACTATTTATTAAAACCCGTTGCCCCTGATGAGTTAGAAGAAGCATTAAGAAGAATACGGAAAGAAATTGAGGAAGAGAAGAAAAGTCAAATTGAATCAGATCGGATGCGTCAGCTTGTCCATTCTCATCTTCAGCAAGTACAAGAACAATATTTTCTTCAATTAGTAAAAGGAGAATGGTTGCAACTTGGGATGGTGAAAGAGAGGCTTCTGCAGCTGCAGTTAGAGGAACTGGCAGATGAAAATGTAACAGTGCAGTTTGCAACGGTAGAAATTAGAGAATCGGAGGATAATCCGAATCGATTAAAGGAATTATGGCTTCCTTTTCAAATGTTATGTAAGGAAATAGCGAAAGAACATGAAGGAACGTACTCGTTTTACGATCCAAGTTATACGAATATGGTTCAATTCTTGCAGCTGCTCGATTCAAAAACTCCAGAGCAGACACCAAACTTAGTAAAGTCCATTCAAGAAAAGGTCAAGAAATACTTAAACTTAGAAACGGTCATAGGAATTGGAAATGTTGTAAAAGGTCTTGAAGAATTTAGAAATGGGTATATCTCTAGCTTGCTTTCTTGGAGTCAAAGTCAACTTGGCGGTCAATCACAAGTTATCGATGAGACGGCAGCGAGAGAGGCAGTTTTTGATTTTTCTCCTGATTTTGAACGAAAGTTAACAAATGCTATTGAAAATGTTGATATCGAGATGTTTAAAGAAAATCTTAACAATGTCCTTGGGGGAGCAAAGGCGCAATCTGTTTTATCTTTTACCTTTGTAGCCAACCGAGTACTCTTTCTATTAGGTTCATTGGTGAAGAAATACGATACCGAGACGAAAGATATCCAAAACACGATTTGGAATTGCCAACAAAGTATTTGGGAGCTAAATTCTCAAAATAGAGTAATCGAGTTTCTAATCCAATTAGCACAGTTAATTGTTGAAAAAGTACGATTAGCTCGTTTTTCAAACAGCAAATTAATTGAAAGTATACGACACTATTTGGACGAGCATTATGCTAATGAGATTTCGCTTACTTCATTATCTAAATTATTTCATATAAATAGTGCTTATTTATCAGAAACGTTTAAACATCAAGTTGGACAAAACTTTAGTGATTATCTCGTTCATTTACGAATGGAAAAAGCGAAGCACTTTCTTAAAGATCAACAGCTTAAAATCATTGATGTGGCTAATTTAGTTGGTTTTTCGAATTCAGGCTACTTTAGTACCGTTTTTAAAAAACATTTTGGGCAAACACCTGTGGAATTTCGTAAATCCGAATTGTCATAAATTGAATGCTTAAGGAAGGAAAATGAAAGGGGGAAACCAGGTGAGTAAAAGAGCTGTAATCGTCATTATTTTATGTTTACTTGCTGGGGTGTCATTCATTTATGTTGCCCCGTATTCTAGTGAGCGTGATGAAAAAAATGAGAAAGAACTAATTGAGCTTACGTTTTTACGTAATTTAGCGAACCCAGCGTCTAATCAGGCATATGAAGAGTTGGTTGCTGAGTTTGAAGAAGCTCATCCTCATATAAAGGTCAATATGCTTTCCATGCACTGGGCTAATGAATATGAACTCAGGCTCCGAACTGAGTTAGTTGCTGGAAACCATCCCGACATTATGTCCATTGATAGTCCTAACTTAGCTTTATATGCCAATGCCGGTACGCTATTATCGTTAGATCGATACATGAAAGAAGAAGGCAATATTGATGACATCTTTGAGCACACATTAAAAGGGTTAACCTATCAGGATGAAATTTATCTTGCCCCTATCGCCGAATCAAGTATTGCTTTATTTTATAATAAGCATCTATTAAATGAGGCTGGGATCCCTTTTCCGTCAAGTGAACAAGCGATGACATGGGACGAGGTACTCGAGATTGCCCAGAAAATTCATAATCCAGAACAGGGTATTTATGGGATCGACCCGGCTCAAGGCTTTGGTGAAGGAGAAGGCCCAGCTTATTTTAAATTGCCATTCCTGTGGCAGTTCGGAGCAGATGTATTAAGTCCAGATGCGACAACAGCTGATGGATATTTAAATTCTGAAGAAGCATTGGAAGCCCTTAAATTTTATCAAGATTTATATTTGAAGCATCGTGTAGCAACGGTCGAGTTGCCTCCAGCTCCATTTGAATCGAATCAGCTTGCTATGACGGTCATGGGATCTTGGCACTTAGTAGATTTTGAAAGTTATGGTTTGGTGTTAGGAGAAGACTTTGGGATCGCACCATTGCCAAAAGCTGATTACCAAGTTACACCAAATGGAGGTTGGGCTCTAGGGATTTCAGCAAAGTCTGAACATCCAGATGAAGCGTGGGAATTTATTAAATTTGCTACAAGCTATAACGCTGTCAAAAAGCATTCGGAGATCACAGGAGATATCCCTGCAAGATACTCCGTAGTCCAGGACCTGCCTGAGCTTAAAGAGTATCCAAAAAACATTTTTATTGAACAAGGACAAATCTATTCAAAGAACCGCCCAGTCACCCCAGCTTATCCAGTTATTAGTAACGCTATTAAGGAATTATTTGAGGACATTGTTCTCAACGAAAAAGACGTAAAAGAAGCTGCAGACGAAGCCGTAGAAAAAATTAATAACGCCCTCAACTCGACGCAATGAGCAAAGTTATATAGTTTTTAGCATCTCTAGCGGGCGAGCTTAGCCATTAGCAAGCTACGTTGACTAGAAAAACCCCTAGAATGATAGGGGTTTTTTTGTGGAGTCTTGCTAAGTATGCTGAGTGTGTTAGGACACCTGAATATTTTAAACATCCTTAACCAAAAATATTAAACTATTATCTTCAATGCTTTTGGTAAAGTAAAGAAGAGGTGGACAAACGAATGTTATCACAATGGAGGTGCACAAACATGTTTGAAAGGTCACCATGGTACATGCGAATAGGCACTTTGGCATTTAATTTAGTCTTATTAAACCTTTTATGGTTTATATTTTCTTTATTAGGTCTGTTTATAGTAGGTTTATTTCCAGCTACTGCAGCAATGTTTGCTGTTTTAAGACAATCGGTAATGGAGGATGAAGATATCTCTGTCATTAAACTATTTTGGAGCAAATTTAAATCTGAATTCATCATGTCCAACATTATTGGTTATCTTTTCTTACTTGTTGGCCTAATTCTATATATTGATTTAAGAGTATTACAATTATTAGATACCGGCCTTTTACAATTAACTCTAGCGAGCATCACAGTAGTTATTGGTTTTGTCTATTTATTAACGTTGCTTTTCATTTTTCCGCTATTTGTTCATTTCGATTTAAAGATTTGGCAATATCCAAAACATGCTTTAATTCTGGCTATTGCCAAACCGTTCCAAACGATTATGATGATTGGTGGGTTAGCGATCGTATTATATATATATATAAATTTCCCAGTATTAATCTTTATTTTTGGTATGAGTTTAATCAGTTTTGTGATGATGAAAATAGCATCGTACTCGTTGCCGAGAAAAGAGTTTACCTTGAATGAAGCAGTTGAATAAAGTGAAGTCCTCTAGTTAGCCACTAGAGGACTTTTTATGTCTAATTTGCAACCGTTTTCAAATGCCGAAAATATTAAACAAGTTAAACCAAAAATATTGAAATATAATCTTAAAACATTTTGCTATATTAAAGACAAGAAAGCGGTACCTTACTTTAAACACAAGGATTACAGCTTTTTTGAAACATTGATGCAAATCGAAAATGGTAGGAGGAATAAAAGTTTCCAAGATTCAAGAGTTAGCAAAAGATAAATCTATTTTAAGGAGGGGTTTTCATGGCTAAAGAGTTGGGCTCACCGGTTAAGGTTGCTGGTGTTTCTTCTAATAAGGTTCCTAATGTAACCAAAAAGAAACAAAGCCCTCTAAACTATATTAAGAATAATTATATGCTGTATGTATTTTTAGCACCTGCTGTCATCTTAGTATTTCTATTTAATTATATTCCCATGTATGGAGTGACAATTGCATTTAAGGATTTTAGTCCAACAAGAGGAATCATGGCAAGTGAATGGGTTGGTTTTGCACATTTTACGAATTTCTTACAATCACCCAACTTTCATCAAATTTTTGCAAATACGATAAAACTAAGTGCTTTTGAACTTCTCATCGGATTTCCTGTTCCAATTATATTAGCCCTTATGTTAAATCAGGTGAGAAGAGCAAATATCAAAAAGAACATTCAATTAATGATTTATGCACCACACTTTATATCAGCAGTTGTCATCGGCGGGATGATTTTTATCTTCCTATCACCAGCAGGACCTATTAATGCTATGTTATCGGTTTTCCTGGATCGCCCTATTTCGTTTATGTCTGATCCGGATTATTTTAGAACCATTTTCATTGCTTCTGGAATATGGCAAGGTGCGGGTTTTGCATCAATTATATATGTTGCTGCACTTTCAAATACGGATCCACAGTTACATGATGCAGCAACGATTGATGGGGCATCACTATTACAAAGAATTTGGCATATTGACGTCCAAGTATTAAAACCAACGATGGCTGTCCTTTTTATTCTTGCAGTTGGTGGAATCATGGGTGTTGGATTTGAAAAAGCATACCTTCTTCAAACGGACATGAACTTACCTGCTTCAGAAATCATTGATACCTATGTGTATAAACGTGGGTTACAAGCAGGGGACTGGTCATTTGGTGCAGCAGTTGGATTATTTAACTCAGTTGTAAGCTTGATGTTGCTTGTGTCTGTAAACTATATTGTCAAGCGATTTAATGGTGAATCACTTTACTAGAAAGGAGTTAGTAGGATGAGTAACTTAAAAAAAGAAGAACAAAGCAAAAGGACGAAAAAACGACTACTGCTTCAAAGTAACTCGAACCAAGATAGATTAATTAACAACTCTAAAACGGATCGTTTCATACTTCTTTTAAATAAAGTTGTACTAGGTTTAGTTGTATTAATTGTTATGATTCCTCTTTTATATGTGTTATTGGGTTCGTTTTTACAGCCTCATATTCTAGTAACTAGAGGAATCTCGTTTAATCCTGAACATTGGACAATAGACGGCTACGTTCGTATATTTACTGATGGTACCATCATGAGAGGCTTCCTAAATTCTATTTTATATGCTGGTGGATTTACTCTAATTTCGGTGGGGTTTTCGATTCTAGCAGGATATTCTTTATCTATTGATAATCTAGTTGGGAAAAAAGCTTTAATGATTTTCTTCCTTTTTACAATGTTCTTTAATGGGGGAATGATCCCAACCTATTTACTTGTAAGAGAGCTTGGGATGATTAATACACCTTGGGCAGTTATATTGCCCGGAGCTGTTACCGTTTGGAACATTATTTTAGCAAGAACTTATTTTAAAGCGTTACCAAATGAGTTGAAAGAAGCGGCAAGAATTGATGGTGCTTCTGACTTCAAAATATTCTTAAACATTATATTACCATTGGCTAAGCCTATTATTTTTGTACTCGCTCTATATGCTTTCATTGGGCAATGGAATTCATATTTTAACGCAATGATTTATCTGGAAGACAGGTCATTATATCCACTGCAGTTAATTATGCGTGACATCTTAATTCAAAACGAAGTACAGCCTGGAATGATTGCAGATCAACTTGCAAGAGCGGAGATGCAAAGGATAGCCGAGATGATCAAGTATTCGTCGATTGTTGTGGCAAGTTTACCGTTATTAATTATGTACCCATTCTTCCAAAAATACTTTGAAAAAGGTGTTATGGTCGGGTCATTAAAATAAAAAGAAAAGTGGGGGATTGTTATGAAAAAAATAGTTAAAACAGTGTCAGCAATGTTAATTGGAACGTCACTGCTCGTTGCATGTAGCGGCAATTCTGAAAAAACATGGTCTGAGGATTATGAGCTATCAGATATCTCATTTCCATTAGAAGAGGAAGTATCATTAAAATTTTTAACAGAAAGCTCACCGTTAGCACCTGAGGATCCAAATGATAAATTAATTTTTCAGCGCCTTGAAGAAGAAACAGGGGTTCATATTGAGTGGAGAAACTTTACAGGAGCACAATTTGGTGAAAGAAGAAACTTAGCGATGTCTAGTGGTGAAATGCCGGATGCAATACTTAATGCTGGCTATAGTGATTATGAATTATTAAATTTAGCAAAAGACGAAGCCATTATTCCTCTTAACGATTTAATTGATAATTATATGCCTAATTTACAAGCGGTGTTAGAGGAAGCACCACAGTATCGAGCAATGATGACGGCTCCAGACGGAAACATTTATGCTTTCCCTTGGATTGAAGAGCTCGGAGAAGGAAAAGAAAGTATTCACTCCGTTGACAATTTTCCTTGGATTAATGTGAAATGGTTAAATGAATTAGGATTAGAAATGCCAACAACAACTGAGGAATTAAAAGAAGTACTAATTGCATTTAGAGATCATGATCCAGCTGGTGACGGACAAACGATTCCAATGTCCTTTATCATTAATGATGGCGGACAAGATCCAGGATTCTTGTTTGGTTCCTTTGGTCTAGGTGATAACTGGGATCGTACAGTTGTAACAAATGATGGTGAAGTGAAACTAACAGCAGCAGATGAAGGATATAAAGATGCAATTAAATTCATGAATGAACTATATGAAGAAGATTTATTGGATATTGAAGGTTTCGAACAAGATTGGCCGAGATATGTTGCTAAAGGACAAGAAGGACGTTATGGTTTGTACTTTACGTGGGATAAAGGAAATATCTCAGGTATGAACGATGATTATGATTTAATGGCTCCACTAGCAGGTCCTGATGGTCACATAAATGTAACAAGAACAAATGGAATGGGCTTTGACCGTTCAAGAATGGTTATTACAAGTGCAAACCAAAATCTTGAATTAACAGCAAAATGGATTGATCAACTGTATGATCCGATTCAATCGGTACAAAACAACTGGGGTACGTATGGGGATGACTCGCAGCAAAACATTTTTGAATTCGATGAAAGCGCTCAAATGTTAAAGCACTTACCGTTAGACGGTACCGCACCTGTTGAATTGAGAGAGAGAACTTCTATTGGCGGCCCTTTAGCAATACTAGATAGCTATTATGGAACGGTTACAACGAAACCAGACGATGCTGCATGGAGACTAGGTTTAATGGAAGAAGTGATGGTTCCACATATGCAAGCAGAAAATATCTATCCTAGAGTCTTTCATAGCAGAGAGGAATTAGATCGACTTTCAACAATTGAAGCAGATTTAATGCCTTTCGTTAATAGAAAACGAGCAGAATGGATAACAAATGGAAAAGTAGAAGAAGAGTGGGAAGGTTATTTAGTAGAATTAGACCGACTTAATTTCCAAGAATGGTTAGAAATTAAACAAGCGGGTTATGATCGCGCAACAGAATAATAATGGAGGTTATGAAAATGACAATTAATTCCCTAGCAACATACAGACCTAAATTACACTTTGCTCCTAAAAAGAATTGGATGAATGATCCTAATGGTATGGTGTATTTCCAAGGAGAATACCATCTATTCTTTCAATATCATCCGGATGGAACAACGTGGGGGCCTATGCATTGGGGTCACGCGGTTAGTAAGGACATGATTACTTGGGAGGAGCTCGATATTGCATTATATCCAGATGAACATGGTACGATTTTCTCTGGTAGTGCTGTAGTAGATTGGAATAATACGTCTGGTTTTTTTCCAGACGAGCCAGGGTTAGTCGCAATTTTCACGCATCATTTAGATGGCACAGAAGAAAGGCCGCCAGTTCAAACACAAAGTTTAGCTTTCAGTCACGACAAAGGAAGAACTTGGACAAAGTACGAAGGGAATCCAGTTCTTGGTCCTGACACGAAAGTAGACTTCAGAGATCCGAAAGTGTTCTGGCATAAGGAAACAGAAAAATGGATTATGTCATTAGCAACAGGTCAAACGATCACATTTTATTCGTCACCAAACTTAATAGATTGGAAATTTGAAAGTGAATTTGGAGAGGGGATTGGTTCTCATGATGGCGTGTGGGAATGCCCGGATCTGTTTACATTAAAGATTGAAGATAGTGAGGAAGAGAAATGGGTTTTGATTGTGAGTATTGGAGACAATCCTGAATTTGACAGGGGATCCTTTACACAATATTTCACTGGCTCCTTTGATGGTTCCACCTTTACAGCAGAGCATGACTCGATCAAATTACTCGACGTTGGAAAAGACAATTATGCCGGAGTTAGCTTCTCTGATATTCCAGATGAGGATGGAAGACGCATTTATCTTGGCTGGATGAGTAACTGGAGATATGCCAACCAAGTTCCAACAGACGGATGGCGCAGTCAGATGACGTTACCAAGGGAGCTTGCCGTTCGTAAAGTTGGAGAAGACTATAAAGTTATTCAAAGATTGGTAGGAGAACTCAATTCTTATTTTTCTGAAAAGGTTGACATTGACGAGTGTATCGTAGAAGGAACAAAAACAATAAAAGTTGAAGAATCGTATGTTGATTTGACTTTAAATCTTGAGAGAGTGGATGCAGAACAGTTTGGCATCACTGTGCATCATACAAAAGAGCAACATACGACGATTACATTTGATTCAGCAAAGAACGTATTGGTGTTAGACCGTAAAAAGTCTGGACAAATTGATTTTTCGGATATGTTCTTACTCGATCAAGAGGTGAAGCTTGAGAATACAGACAATGTTCAACTGCGATTAGTTGTTGACTCTTCATCTTTAGAATTACTAGTTAATGGTGGGGAGTATTCTCTAACAAGTTTAGTGTATCCGGATAAGGCTTGTGAAGCGATCTCGATTCATACGTTTAATGGAACGATCAAAGCTGCTGGTTACGTCTCAATCCCTTGTAAATAAGTAGAGAAAAATGTAAGACATCAGGGAGGAAACGGTTATAGGAGGGTGAGTTATCCTCTCTATGTTTCCTCCTTTTTCTATCACATTAACGAAAACAGAGGTGAACAAGAATGAATTCAAACTCATCCGTCATTTGTATAGGAGAGTTATTAATAGATTTTTTCTGTACAGATATTGGAATTGATTTAGTCGGTGGGCAGAATTTTGAGAAACAGGCAGGTGGGGCCCCGGCTAATGTATGCGCGACGATTGTCAAACTTGGCGGTACGGCAATGTTTAGTGGGAAAGTTGGGAATGATCCGTTTGGTCACTTTTTAAAAAAGACACTAGATGACGTAAAGGTGGATACATCAATGCTTATGTTAGATGATGAAAATCCTACAACGTTAGCATTTGTCTCATTAAAGGAGAATGGAGAAAGAGATTTTGTTTTTAACCGAGGGGCTGATGCCTTTTTATCTGAAGAAGAGTTAGATCAAGACAGACTAAAAGAGGCGAGCATTTTGCACTTTGGCTCAGCGACAGCTCTATTAGAAGACCCGTTTCGTTCTACTTATTTGAACTCGATTCAATCGGCTAAAAAAGAAGGGCAGTTTATCTCATTTGACCCTAATTATCGCTCAGACCTCTGGAAAGGAAGAGAATCCATTTTTGTGGATCTCGTTAAGCAAGGAATCGCCCTAGCTGATTTTGTCAAAGTCAGTGATGAAGAACTGAGCATCATTTCTGGTGCTGACGAGTTAACAAAAGGTGTTCAAGTTCTCCATCAACTAGGAGCATGCTTAGTTGCTGTGACATTAGGGAAAAACGGAACACTGATTTCAAATGGAGAAAAGCAAGAGACCATTTCTAGTATAAAAGTTACTTCGATAGATTCTACAGGTGCAGGCGACGCCTTTGTCGGTGCTATGCTTTATCAATTAGCTAAGGAAGAAGAACCAAAGAAAACAATAGGGGACTTTGACCAAATCAAAAAGATCACGACACTTAGTAATAAGGTAGGAGCAATTGTTTGTACGAGAGTAGGAGCCATATCTGCGATACCAACAAATGAAGAGGTTTTTCAAAAAGGGTGACTCTCCCTTTTTGAAAAACCTCGACGAACTCCTAATGGTTTACTAAACATAAAAAGGAGACAATATTCGGTGTTAAATTATGTGGATGATGAAATCTTAATAGATGCATACAACAAAGCAATTGATAATGATATAAATGAAGATTTCATAAAGATCTTGGAAGAGGAGTTGTCAAAGAGGGTTTTTGTGAAAAAGCAATCTAGGAGTATAGAGAAAGTGTTAATTACGTGGGATTAACTTACAAATTCATACATCAGGTCAGACATAATTTTCCTAACTAAATTGAGATATTGGGAGGAGAATGTATGTTGTTTAAAAGATTTTTAGTGGTAGGGCTTGTGTTGTGTTTGCTTATAAGTTTACCGGTTAGTTCTGTAGCTGGTAGTGTAGATCCAGGTTATTACGATGAACCGTATCGGAATCAGTTTCATTTTTCACCTGAAGCGAATTGGATGAATGACCCGAATGGAATGGTCTATCATGACGGAGAATATCACCTGTTCTATCAATATTATCCATATGGACGCACGTGGGGACCTATGCACTGGGGGCACGCTGTCAGTGAGGATCTCGTTCGTTGGGAGCATTTGCCGCTGGCGCTAGCACCCGATGAGTACGGTGATATCTTTTCAGGTAGCGCTGTCATTGATCATGATAATACAGCTGGTTTTGGTAAGGATACGATGATCGCCATATTTACACACTCTGGTCCCGAGGGTCAAGTTCAAAGTATTGCTTACAGTCATGATAATGGACGTACATGGAGTAAGTATGAGGGCAACCCGGTCATGCCTGATCCACCTGTAGCTGATTGGCGAGATCCGAAAGTGTTCTGGCACGATGAAAGCGAACATTGGGTAATGGCCCTTGCTGCAGATGACCGCATTATGTTTTACACATCCCCGGATTTTAAAAAATGGGAAGATGCAAGTGAATTTGGTCCGGATGGTGGTATTCAAGCGAATGCATATCATGATGAGGAGATTTTCACATTATCTCCGCAGCGTGGTGGAGACTTCACCTATGAAGCCGATATCACTCTAGTCCTGAAAAATGGCCGTGAAGGTTCTGGTGGTCTTGTTTTCCGCTCCGACCAATATGGGGACAATGCGTATGTGGCGGAGTTAAATGCAAAAGAGAATGAAGTTAAGCTCATCAAAGTAAAGGAAGGTGAGAAACAAACACTTGCGAAAGAGTCATGGTCGCTGGAGACGTTTGAGACATATGCTTTACAAGTAAAGACGGAGAAGGATCAAATCCAAGTATTACTGGACGGGGAAACCATTATTGAGGAACAGGATGCTTCGTTTTTGAACGGGCAATTTGGTTTAATGGCATGGAATTCAACGGCAGAGTATCGGAACGTTCACTTTAATAACGAGACAAACTTTCTCACTAATTTGTCTGGTTTGCAAGAAGTAAGCGGGAATTGGGAAACGACGAATAAGGGTCTAGTGGCAGAGGACGATAAAGCTGCCTTATTAATGAGTGAGCAACAAGCAGATCAACTCTATTATGAAGTTGATGTGATCGTTGATAAAGGGACTGGTTCACTTGTTTTTCGAGCGGATGCTGATGCCAAGAACGGATATATGACTAGCTTGGATGCGGATGCGGATCAAGTTCGCATTGAAAAGATAGAGAATGGTGAAATTTCGGTCATTTCTAAACGAGATTTCTCAATTACAGATGGAGAATCATATCGTGTGAAAGTAAGTGCGGTGAATGATCAAATAAGTGTATCGATCAATAATGAGAAGTTGCTCGAGGTCGAGGATCAGGGCTTTGAAGCTGGGCATTTTGGATTACAAGTATCTAACGGTTCCGTAATATTTCAAAATGTGTACGAACGAAATTATATTAATACAGACTCAAGGGAAATAGAGAATAGTGATTTTGAAACAGGGGATTTAACGGGTTGGACCTCAGTTCGGGGAGATGCTTTTATGGATCATCATGTTACGGATGCAACCGAATGGTGGGGCGGAACATTTAATCATGAAGGAACTTACCATTACTGGGGTTACAATGGAGAGCACGGTGGGGACAGACCAACTGGCGTGATGCACTCATCGTATTTTACTCTTGACGGTTCTGGTGAAATCAACTTACTTATTGGTGGTGGATACAATCCTGATGATTTGTTTGTTTCGTTGATGCGGGCACCGGATGATCAAGAGTTATTACGACAGCCGAATACGAAATTTAATGGTGATGAAACGTATCGCCGTTATGTGTGGGACGCCTCTGAATTTTTAGGTGAAGTGTTGTATTTAAAAGTCGTTGATCGTGCAACAGGTGGCTGGGGTCACATTAATCTGGACGATGTGAATGTGTATAACATAGGTGATATTCCGAAAGAGGTAGATCAGGTTGCAAGTGAACCGGAACCATATATACACAGAACGGAAGGCCAGCTTACGGATTGGGATGCGCTTTCTGGTGACTGGGTCGATTCTACCTATGGAAATTACGGAGGCGTGTGGGAATGCCCTGCCTTGTTGGAGCTTCCAGTGGACGGTGACCCAAGTCAATCAAAATGGGTGCTGCAAGTAAGTGTGCAGGATGGCGCCATTGCAGGCGGTTCTGGAATGCAGTACTTTATCGGTGACTTTGATGGAACGACATTTACGAGCGATCACCCTCCAGAAGAAGTACTTTGGTCGGATTACGGATCAGATTACTATGCTGGAGTAGAGTGGAGTAATGTAGAAGGTGAAAACGGAGAACGCTATTGGCTCGCTTGGATGAGCAATTGGCAATATGCTAACGATACTCCAACGAGCAACTGGCGCAGTTCAATGAGTTTGGTGCGAAAGATGGAGTTGACTAATACAAAAGACGGTCTGCAATTACGCCAAACGCCGGTTGGCATGGAATCATTGAGAGAACAAAAGCAGCGCGTTAAATTGGATAATGAACGTATTTCGGGTGAAAGTGACTTGTTATCTGACTTCTCCGGTGATGCGTATGAGTTGATCGCGAAATTTGATGTCACGGACACAACAGCAACTGAGTTTGGTTTTCAAGTTCGAAAAGGAGATTCAAATGAGTATGCGCTCATCTCTTATGATGTTCTTGAAGAGAGTTTGTTTGTCGATCGTTCCAACTCGGGCGAATTTGATTTCGGGACAAATGTAAATGATCTTCAAGGTGCTCCAATGCAGGCTGATAATGGTACGGTCAAAATCCATGCATTTGTTGATCGATCTTCGATTGAAGTGTTTGGAAATGATGGTTTGCGCTCTATTACGAGTCAAATTTTCCCGCAAGAGGGAAGCGAAGGTTTGCAATTGTACAGTGAAGGTGGAGAGGTAACGCTAAAATCGCTTGAGCTCTACCCACTTAGATCAATTTGGGGCAAAAGTCCGGTGAAAACGAATTTGTCGAGTTGGAGTACTGTTAACGGTACATGGGCAGATACAATCAACGGAAAACAAGGTCAGGATCCTGAAGAAGACGCATTTATCATGACAGATCATTCTGGAGCAAATATTGTCTTTGAAGCAAGAGTTGAACTTCCAGATTCTGATAAAGTTGATAATCCAATTGGTGCTGGGGCACTCGTGTTCCATTCTGATGAAAACGCAGAGAATGCGTATGTCGCCAATGTAGATGTACGTAACAATGCAGTGAAGTTGCTGAAACGAGAGAACGGAAATGCGACTGAGCTTGTCGTGTACGACGATAAAGGACGTTTGGAGCTAGAACCTAATAAAGAATACCGATTGCAAGTGGTGACATCAGGTGAACGGATTCAGGTCAAGTTAGATAATGAAATTGTGATTGATACAATGGATGATACATTTACAAAAGGGTATGTCGGTTTAGGTGTGTCTAATACGACCGCGTTTTTCAATCATATTCAGATGCGTGATTATAAAGTAAATGGACGAGTGAATCGAAACAAAAATAATTAGGTCGCGACCCTATCAAGGAAGGATGCCGAACCAATCGGCATCCTTTTGTACTAAGAAGGAAACTGCCTCATCACTGTTATAAACGAATGCTGGAGGTATTTTTTCGTGAAAGTAAATATACATGATCATTTTTCCTTATCAAAAGTAGTAATCGGATGTATGCGAATGCATGAGTGGGATTTTCGATCCGGAACAAAGAATTGAATTTGTTGAATGGTGCATTGAACAAGGAATTACGGTAGAAGAAATAAGGCAGCCATAAGGAATTACTCTAGTTACGCAACTAGGGGATATTTTTTAGGCTTACGTGGTGCTGCGAGCATAGAGAAAGGGTCTTTCCTCTAAATTTATAATCGATTTTAACTCCCGAATATTTTAAATGTTTACATCTAAATAAATAGAAGTCTCCTCTCTAGCATTTTTGTTATAGTGAAAAACAAGACAAGAATAGAACTTAAGCGTTATCTTTTTTTAAATTAATTAACAGGTAAAGGTGTTTATGGTTATAATTTATTTCCTTATTAATGAAATAGCATTGCCTAGAAATATGAAATGACGGGGTATCATATGGTAAAAAGGTTATTCGTTCTGCCTCTAGTTATCGTTGCATTGTCTTTTATTCTTAATTCAATTGATGAAAAACCTACAGTAGTCGTTGTATTAAAAGATTTAGATTCGGAATATTGGAGGATTATTGAAGCGGGTTTGAGAAAAGGATTTGAGGATTTTGATATAGAGGGTGAAATTATTGCTCCCACTAACTTATCATTTTTAGAGCAGGTTGATATGTTAGAGCGTGTTCTAATAGAAAAACCTGATATCTTAATAATCTCCCCTATGTATCCAAATTATAGTATTCCTACTTTAGAACGGTTTATTGAAAAGGATATTCCTGTTTTTTTATTAGATACCGATCATCAATGGGATAATAAAACAACCTATATCGGTACGGATAATGTTGCTTTAGGTAGAAGAGCAGGAGCGTTACTTGGTTCACAGTTGCAGCCTGGAAATAAAGTAGCATTAATAGGAGTAGATTTATATAGTCCGGTTGCATCGGAACGGATGCAAGGAGCTACTTTAAGTTTAGAAGATGCAGGAATTGAAATTGTTGCGAAAAAAGTAAATGTATACTCTGAACCATTGAAAATTAAAGAGGAGATTGAAAAAATTATAGAAACCCATCCTAAAGTGAAAGGGATTATCGCTATCAATGACACATTGTCATTAACTGCTTTTGAGGTGATCGAAGCGTATGGGCTGAACATGCCAATTATAGGAACAGATGGAACGAACGATATGATTAAATTGATAGAAGAAGGAGAGCTACCTGGGACCGTAGCACAGAATCCTTATGATATGGGCTATTTAAGCGTTGAAGCCGTAAAGAAAGTGATAAATGGTGAAAATGTTGACAAACATATTGATAGTGGAGTCGACATCATCATTAAAGGCAATGCGAAACAAAGATTAGAATTCCAGAAAAGAATGTTGAAATGAAAGAGGCTATTGAAATTGTTAGTTTTCACCTTTCTCACTAATCTCTCTTGTTAAGAGGGATCTCTTTTGTGAAGACCTAGAGCTTGAATTTAACTGGTTGCAAAAAGAACTCAGTTCAAGTTCTAAAAGAAAAGTAGTTTCCAAAAGGCAGTCAATAGCAGCAGGGGATTCTAAATCAGTCATTCGAAAACTGGATAATTTGTTGATGTAAGAGTATATTTGAAAGTCGAAGGATAGATTTTATTTATACAATTAGACAATGACTACAACAACTACTATCACATCAATTTTAAGGTGAATCCAGGAGATACGATTGCGCTTGTTGGTGCAACCGGTTCGGGAAAAACAACGATTGTCAATCTAATTAGCCGCTTTTATGACGTGAAAAGCGGACAAATCAAAATAGACGGGACCGATATTAAAACGGTTACGCTTGCCTCTTTGAGAGAGAAAATGGGGATTATGCTTCAGGATCCATTTATTTTTTCTGGTACGATCATGGATAACATTCGTTATGGTCGACTCGGTGCAACGGATGAAGAAGTGATTCGGGCAGCTAAGGCTGTGCAGGCCCATGACTTTATCGATGGTTTAGAGGATGGGTATTTTACAGAAGTAAATGAAAGAGGCACAAGGCTTTCTTCTGGGCAAAGGCAGCTGATCTCCTTTGCAAGAGCATTACTCGCTGACCCGAAAATTTTGATTTTGGATGAAGCAACATCAAGCATCGATACGGAAACGGAGCTTGCCTTACAAAAAGGATTGGAGTCGTTGCTTTCTGGAAGAACATCCTTTATTATTGCACACCGTCTCTCTACTATTAAGAACGCTACCAAAATTTTTTATATTGAAAATGGTAGAATTATTGAAAAGGGGACTCATAATGAGTTAATGGAAAAGAAGGATCATTATTGGAAACTGTCTAATTCCCAAGGTCATTCTATAGAAGCTGGGTAAGTGTTCGATTATGGAAAGAGGGAAGACTTTGACATTTGTGTGTCATCGTTATTTTTCGGTAACTTGACAGGAGCTAAGACGATTGGCAAATGTCCCCAATGAACTAAGTCCTTAATTTTCACATGCCCGCAATGTATAGGACCCTTGCAAAAGTTCAGGCTGTCTTTGCCTACAAAAGAAAAAAGAGGAAATACTATGGATAAAGAAAACTTTTAATTAATTTGTCCAAACTGCTCTATTTTCAAAGGGTTACTTTTAATAAGCTAATATTGACACGTCTTGCACGTTTTGAGAGGCGTTTTTTTAGCTATAAATTTAACGAAAAACAGAGTAAACTCACTCTTGAACAATACCTGACGAGAATTATAGAATAAGAATTCAATTTTGAATAAAAAGCTGAATGAAATATCCAGAAGTGAAGGCCACAAAAACGGTCGCCATTTCAGTCGGATCATCCTATAAAAATGCAAGAGTGAGTGATTTTAAGTAATGAATAGCACGAATCCGTACAGTGAAAGAAGGAACCGCCATTACAGAGGTGGTTCCTTCTTTTGCTGTCTACATTAAAAGAGCAGATCAGAAACGTATGTTAAAAATACAAATTCATAATGGTGCCCATCCTTGTCACCACTATTGAAAAAAAATTAAAAAAACTTCGTTGATCCGATAGACAAACTAAGTTAATAGTGATACAATAATTTTGTAAACGAAAAACAATCAAATTAATGTAAGGTTTACTAGACTAACGTTGCAATACATAAAGATTGGTCTATTAAAAAGTTATATTTAATATGAAAGCGTTAACAATTAAAGGTTTGAAGGAGACTGCTATCAATTGCTGCATCGTTAAGGTGAATGGCGGGGTGTCTCAAAGCGGCTTATTCATTGGTGTTAGTTAGCCTTGCTAATTAATATAAAAAAAAGAAAAAACAGGAGGTCGATTGTGTTGTTTAAAAGGGAGGCTTACGTTGCTTCCACCTTAGCTTTATCGCTTGGCCTTATTGCTTGTTCATCTTCTAATGAATCAGGAGGGGCTGAAACTACTACTGATAGTTAAGAATTATCTTTAATATGAAAGCGCTACCAATTAGGGTCTAAAGGAGACTGCTATCAATTGCTGCATCGTTAAGGTGAATGGCGGGTTGTCTCAAAGCAAGTTATTCATTGGTGTTAGTTAGCCTTGCTAATTAATATAAAAAAACAGAAAAAACAGGAGGTCGATTGTGTTGTTTAAAAGGATTGCTTACGTTGCTTCAACCTTAGCTTTATCGCTTGGCCTTATTGCTTGTTCATCTTCTAATGAATCAGGGGGAACGGAATCTACTACTGATAGTTCAAACGCTTCTTCTGGTGAAAACGTCGAATTGACGATGTGGGCATTCCCTGGTATGGGTTTAGATGAACAAATTAAAAAATACCAAGAGGAAAATTCAAATGTAACGATTAAATTACAAGAAACTCCTTACGGTGACCATCACCAAAATCTAGTAACAGCTCTAGCAGCAGGTTCTGGAGCTCCAGATGTAGCGGTAATTGAGTCAGAATATATTGAAAGGTTAAAAGAAAATCAAAATCAGTTTCATAACTTAAAAGATTATGGTGCAGATGACATTGCAGGTGATTACCTAGAGTGGAGATGGAGAGAAGCATCTTCTGTTGATGGATCTTTTGTACTAGGTATCCCAACAGATGTAGGTCCAATGGCAATGGCTTATCGTGTTGATATTTTTGAAGAGGCAGGACTTCCAACTGATCCAGATGAAGTAAGTGAAGCTCTTAGCACATGGGAAGAGTATATTGAAGCTGGACGTCAGATAAAAGAAGCGACTGGTGGATATATGTTTAACTTCGCTTCTGATATGTTCCGCGTTGTGCGTGATCAAGGTCAAGAGCAGTACTTTGATATGGAAGGGAACTTTATCCTTGAAGAATCAGAACAAATCAAAAGAGCATGGGATCTAGCAGTAGAAGCACAAGATATTTCTGCAAATATCGAGCGTGAATCTACAGAGTGGGGTGCAGCGGTAGCACGCGGCGACTTTGCTACAGTATTCCTGCCACCTTGGATGTTACAACAAATTAAAGATAATGCACCTGAAACAGAAGGTTTATGGAATGTTACACAAATTCCTGAAGCATCAGGTAACTGGGGTGGATCACTATTATCGATACCAGCTCAAAGCAAGAATGCTGAAGCGGCATATGAATTCATTGCGTGGTTAAATGCACCAGAACAACAACTAGAAATCTTTAAAGAAAGAGGGAACTTCCCATCAACGCCAAGTGTTTATGACAATGAGGAATTACAATCTTTCTCTGATCCATTCTTCACTCGTGACGACTTAGGAAGCATGTTAGCAGAAGCTGCCGAGCGTGTTGAATACGTGTACAGATCTCCTGAAACAAGAGCCCTCAATATAATCATGCGTGATGCTGTAGCATCCATTGAAGATGGAACAGCAACAGCTGAGCAAGCATGGAATACAGCTGTAGAAGAAGCAAAGAGACAAATATCTCGTTAATGAAATTGTTCTAAATAGTAAATATAAGAAGCTGAGTTTACACAGCTTCTTATATTTTTAAAGAAATTTTGTCTAAAAAAGGAGGTTTTTGCTGTGGCAACAAAGAGCGCATTAGAGACAAGTACTACTAAACCGGTATCCGTTACGAAAAAGAAAAACCCTAAACTTTTTGATCAGCTCGCTGGCTATGCGTTTATATCACCTTTTTTTATCATATTTGCAATATTTGGTGTCTATCCTCTTTTTTTTACCGCGTATCTTTCTCTACATAGATGGGATATTTTAGGTGAGAAGGTATTTGTAGGTTTTGATAACTATATCGCTTTGTTCACGAATGATCCGTTGTTCTGGAAAGCGGTTGGAAATACATTTAGCATTTGGTTTATTTCAACGGTACCTCAGCTTATTCTTGCATTAGTGTTAGCCTTTTTATTAAATCAAGCGTTTTTAAAAGGAAAAGGACTATTTCGATTGGCAGTCTTTATGCCGAATATTACGTCTGTTGTAGCCGTTGCCATTATCTTCTCCGCGATGTTTGGAACGAATTATGGTGTCATCAACTATGTCGTGACTCTTTTCGGATTCGATCCTATCAATTGGAGCGGCTCTTATCTTGGAACACATGTTGCCATTTCTGCAATGGTTATGTGGCGTTGGGTAGGGTATAACACCATTATTTATCTTGCTGGTTTACAAGGGATTTCAAAAGATATGTATGAAGCGGCAACGATCGATGGAGCTAACAAAACACAGCAATTTTTCTTTATTACGATCCCACTAATGAAACCGATTATTTTATTTACAGTGATCTTATCAACAATCGGGGGAATGCAAATCTTCGCAGAGCCTTTCCTATTTGGACGCGGTGCAAGTAACCAAGGCTTAACGATGACTCTCTACCTCTATGAAGAAGCGTTTACTCGTTTTGCATTTGGATATGCATCAGCGATTGCATGGGTGTTATTCTTAATCATTATCATCTTCTCACTCATTAATCTGTTTATCACTCAACGGATTAAATCTTAGTCATTAGGGAGGGACAAACAATGAACGAAGCAGGACAAAGAAAGTTACCTAAAATAGCTCTTTATCTTTTTTTAGGCTTTACATCGATTTTGTCAGTATTTCCGTTTTACTGGATGTTTGTAATCGGATCGAATACGAATTCGGAAGTAAATAAAATTCCTCCAGTGCTACTTCCTGGGGAGCAATTTATGACAAATGTGGCGAAAGTGTTTGAGCGGATCGACTTTTTCGGAGCGCTTTGGAATTCGTTTGTGATTTCAACCGCCATTACATTTTTTGTACTATTCTTTAGTTCATTAGCAGGGTATGCTTTTGCCAAAATAGAGTTTAAAGGGAAGAAGTTCTTTTTTATCTTTTTGCTGGCAACGATGATGGTTCCACCGCAATTAGGTTTGATCCCATCGTTTATGATTATTAGTTCATTAGGATGGGTCGATACGCTACAAGCTGTAATCGTACCAGGTATGGTAAGTGCCTTTGGCGTGTTTTTCATGAGACAGTATGTTGCGTCATCGATACCGAACGATTTAATTGAAGCGGCAAAAATAGATGGTTGTAACCACTTACGAATCTATTGGAATATAATTGTACCTGCAATCAAGCCGGCATTTGCTACGCTAGGCATTATTACGTATATGAATGCATGGAACGACTTCTTATGGCCATTAATTGTTTTAAAAGACTCCAGCGTTCATACCATTCAAATCGCGTTACGAACATTAAACGATGCCTATACGACCGACTATCCAATGGTATTAGCAGGGACGTTTTTAGCAACGATTCCAATATTGATTGTCTTCTTAATTTTTAACAGACAATTTATTGCAGGAATTACAGAGGGTGCTGTTAAAAGTTAAGTGAAATGTAAAGATAGAAAGGGGATGCTAGACAGAAGAAAGAATCTAGCATCTTCCTTTCCTTTCCCTGTGATAGGCTATGCAAGGGATTGTTCTTTACGTTTAGGTATCCGTTTTTAATAGTTGAGAGGGGAATTTTCAATGTTTAAATTTACGACTTATGTTGAATGGCTGTGGGAAGTAATCAAGCTCCATATTCTATGGATTGGCTATTTGGTTAGAGGAGCGGTTGTACTTGGCTTCTTTCCTGCGACAACAGCCGTCTATGCGGTTGCTCGCTACTGGCTGAAACATGGAGATACGGAAAGGGTAAGCGTCTTATTTAAAAAGTTTTATAAAGAAAACTTTAAAACATCTAATTATCTAGGCTGGATTGTCTTGTTTGCGAGTTTCATTGTTTGTTTGAATTGGTTTTACATCCCGTATGTGGAGCAAATGTTGCTTAAATTCGTTATGTATGGGATTGTTATTACCTTTACCTTCTTGTTGATCCTAACAAGTTTGTATGTATTCCCTGTGATCGCAAACTATCAGCTTCAGCTCGTTCATTACGTCATTATTGGAGTAAAGATTGGTCTTACCTATTTCCCATATACCATTTTACAAGTCGTGCTGATAACAGGTTTAACGATGATGTATGTCAGGTTTCCACAGTTGACGCTCATCTTTGGAATTGTCCCTATTACATTCGTACAAATGTATATATGTAACCATGTGTTTAGAAGATTGAATCATGAGCAAATAAGTACGACGTAATAAAGAGAGGTAAGAGTGCCAGCGGTAATTCTCTGGGGGGGAACCCATATAGGTGGAGAAGCTGGATTATTTACATCTTGTGTTTAATAAGCTAGTAATGACACGCCTCTCACGTTTTGAGAGGCGTACTTTTTTTAGGTCTAAGTTTAACGAAAAACAGAGTAAATTCACTTTTAAACAACACCTGACGAGTATTATTGAATAAGAATTCAAATTTTGGATAAAAAAACTGAATGAAATATCCCGTAGTGAAGGCTACAAGCAAGGTCGCCATTCCCATCGCGCCATCGAAGAAAAATGCAAGAGTGAGTGCAAAACTTTCTGCAATTAATTTTGCGATTCTTAAACTAAAACCGAACCTTTCATGGATAACCTCCATCAAACGATCCATTGGGTTCGCAGGAAATTTTGCCTGCAGGTAGGTTGAAACTCCCATCCCTAAAATCATGATACCTGTCAACACGACCATAATTTGAACAATGAGATTTTGAGGATCAAAGTTTTTTAGACCGATTAACAGCCAAAAATCGATTAGAGATCCGGTCAAAAATATCGTTAAAACAGAAAGTATTTCTGGTTTTTTCTTTAATATTAAGGAATTAATTAATATAACAAAAACTCCATTAATCACCGCGCATGTACCGATTGTTAAATTCCATAATTGTGATTGCCCAATCGCAAGAGCTTCCCAAGGTGATGCCCCTAAACTCGCTTTTATAATTAACGAACACCCTAAGGTTAAAATAAATTGACCTATAAAAAAGAACATGATCCTTCTTAACAACATGGTAATCCCCTCTAATCTTCTAGTTATTTTATATGAAACATCTTGCTTTTCTTTCCGACTGTTTAATTACTCCGATAAACATTTATATCTTCTTCAGGATGAACGAAGTGATTGATTTAATCAGTTCAAGCCTCTTTAAAACGGTAATTGAGGAGGTTGAAAGTCGCTTTAAACTGAAATAATCATAAAAGGATTGAAGGAACAAAACAATTAAACATCTTGTTATTATGATTAAAATTGTTCCATATCTTGCTTTAATTTATAGAAAGGGTTTTCATAAAAGATGATACAATAGAGAGAGATTTAGGAACGAAAGAGGGGATTTACATGGAAAATAAAATGATTACTCAACCCCCTATCCTGGCATATATCGGGAAAATAAGTGATAAACCTAATTGGAGTTTCCCAAGCCACAAGCATGATGATCTTAGTGAAATCATTTATATATTTGGTGGAGAAGGAGAGTTCCGGATAGACGGTAAGCCATTTACTGCCCAAAAAGGGGATATGCTGATTTATAACAAAGGGGTACTTCATGAAGAAAGGTCTTCATCTGTGCAACCTTTAAAGGCTTTTTATTGTGGTGTTTCAAATTTAAAAATAGAAGGTTTTCCCGACTGTTTTGTTCTCCCAACCGGAGTGTCCCCGCATATTGAAAGAAACAAATACTCAGATAAGGTAGAGACCCTGTTTTCGATGATATTTGAAGAATCAACGATTCAGGCCCAAGGACACAAAGCGATTAGCGAAAACTTTTTAACTTCGATCATTCTTCTCATTCAAAGAATGGTTCAGCTGGATAACATTAATCCTACAAAAAGTGATACGGCCGTACTTGCGCTGCAAATTAAAGAATACTTGGATAAGAATTATCATAAACATTTGACCTTGAATGAAATAGCACGCGAATTTCATATGAACCCATATTATCTATCGCATGTATTTAATGACATGTACAACGATTCGCCTATTAACTACTTGATTTCTCGAAGAATGGGCGAAGGGAAAAGACTATTAATTAACACCAATATGAAAGTACGGGAGATCGCTAGTCTGCTAGGCTATGAAAACCCAAACTATTTCACAAGAATTTTCACAAAAACAATGGGTGAATCCCCTCTTCAGTTTAAAAGAAGTGAAACAAACGAACGTTTGGATATGAATGGAAAAACATAATAGGGAATGGTTTGATTTTCTTTGATCCCAAATTGGATTAAATATAAATATTCTTCGAAGGAACAGGCTTATGCTTGTTCTATTTTTTTACTCTGTCAAACCAAATATTCAAAATGAATATCCGTGACTTCATCTGCACTGTCTAAGACGTGACATTATACTAATTGACGGAAAAGGGTTTTCATATTAATATTATCAAAAATAACCAAAAGTTAATCAAAACATAACTATAATTCAATCATTTTTGTGGCTGATGTTATATTCTTCGGCTGAGCATGATATAGCCGGTTACAAATTCTATATCTACAAGTATCTAAAGAGAGTAGGGGGAAGAATTGAAGAAACGGTCGATATTTTTACTTATAACCTTCATTTTTACTGTTATTATAGTTAGCTTTATTTCGTTTAAAGAAGAAAAAGAAAAAACGAACGTTGTTGTTGTTGTAAAAGAGTTAAACTCACAGTATTTTCAAATTATCAAAGCTGGTGCTGAGAAGGGATTTCAAGACTTAGGATTAGGAGGGATTGTAATTGCTCCTATAGATGGTACTGTTGAAGAACAGGTGGAAATGTTAGAGAACGTTTTGAAAGAAAAACCGGATATACTAATTGTCTCTCCTATCTCTCCAGATCCGATAATACCAATTTTAGACCGATTTGCTGACCAAAATATACCAGTCCTTCTTTTGGATACGGATGACCCTTGGGAAAATAAGACGGCCTACATTGGTACCGATAACTATGATTTAGGTAGAAAAGCAGGGATGTTATTAGCATCCGAACTACAGCCTGGTGATAAAGTTGCCATGATAGGAGGAGATAATCCAGTTATATCAGGTAGACGTATGAATGGTGCAAAAATTAGTTTAGAGGCGGTAGGAATCCATATTGCATCAGAAAAGACGAGTATATCTGAATTATCCAATGATCCAATTCAAATAAAAGAAACAATAGAAGAAATTTTACAGAACCACCCTGATTTAGCTGGGGTTATAGCCGTCAATGATATCATTGCTATCCATGTATTGGAGACGCTAAAAGCAAATGGTTTAAACATACCGGTTATTGGAGCGGATGGAATTGTTGACATGCTTGAATTAATCGAAAAAGGCACGTTACAAGGTACTGTCGTACAAAACCCATATGATATGGGGTACTTAAGTGTTCTAACTGCATTAAAAGTAACGAATGGAGATATGATCGAAATGCATGTTGACAGTGGCGTTGATTTAATTGTTAAGGAAAATGCAAGGCGAAGGATAGACTTTTTAAAGAAATTGCTCTGATTTAGGCAGACAAAGTAATTTGCATCATCAAGTGATAACCAGCTAGAGCCCCTTAAAATGTTCTAGGGACGAGTCCCACAGGAAATGAGCCTCGGCACCTTCCCGCGGAAAGCGAGTGACTGAAGCGCAATGGCACGAACATGTGAAGGAAAACAACAAATTATGCGAAAACAGCCTTTAAAAATAAACAAAAGAAAGGGATGTCTCAAAGGTAAATAAACTTTTGAGACATCCCCCTTTTAGTTATTATTCAAAATTAAATTTACAAAAAACAAACTGCTTTAAAGAACGGTAATTAAAAGCAAACTTTTCTGAACTTCCCTGGAGTCATCCCCCCCGTAGATTTAGAGAATGCTTTAATAAAATGACCTATCCCATAAAATCCACAATCCTCACTTATTTGCTCTACGGAAAGATTGGTTTGCACTAATAAATTCTTAGCCTGAATTAAGCGATAATTTAGTATATATTGGTAAGGGCTAGTTCCCATATATTTTTTAAACGTTCGGCAAAAATGAGAAGTACTTAAGTTCGATATTTCGCTAAGCTTCTCGATCGTAATTTTAGATGAGAAATTTTCATTTATATGAGTCAGAGCTGCTTGAATTTCCGGTGGAACTTTGGCCATGTTTGCATCTCTACTTTCAAAAGTGTTACGTGTACTTTCTAATAAATTCCCTAACAACTCATAAATTTCTAAGGAAATGTTAAAGTCAATTTCTTGGTTTGATGCCAAGAGCGATAAAATATTAGGAAGATTGTTTTTATCGGAAGGTAGTGTAAATAGACAACCTTGTCTTTGGTATATCTCATTATATAAATCTTGTGTACCTTTTCCTGAAAAATGAATAAATTGGAACTCGGCTTCTTCTGTTACATGATAATTGTTTTTTTCTTTGCAATCTAATAGGACGATATCACCTTGTTTTGCAACAAATGATTGATCAAGATAATGAAAATGCATCGATCCTCTTTTAATAAAAAAAATGAGAAAAGAGTCCATATAATCACGCCTAATGCTGTAAGGCGCATCCACGATATATTCCCCACCCCATAGTACATAAAAATACAATTTTTTCGTTAATTCCGAAGGTTCATAAAAATATAATCCCTTTTTTGTCTTGAGTCCTGGTTCTACATTTGGAATGTAATAATTCATTTTTATCACCCTTAGAAATAAGTAAATTTCAAAATAATCATGTGTTCATTTAGTATATTTCATCAATAAAAGAATGTAAAACGCTATAGACAACTAAAAATAAAATAATCAAAAAGCAAGAATATACATTTTTCGAGCAAGGATTTACAGGGTAGTTAACGGAAATATAGATTAAACTAAAGTTGTAATTGCTGATGAGCACAAGAAAATGCATCTATTGAAATCGATTACACATCAAAGGGAGCTAAGGGCTTAATTAGAATTAAAGAATGAGACCTGTAATGATTATCGCTTTTATATGTTAAGTGTTTACATCAACAGATGAAAGTTAATTTTGGATTTTTTTATGGTGTGGATATTTTCCCACAAAGAAAGGAGTAGTTTACATGCGTTTAGCTTATGATCCGTCACATTATCGTGATAACACCAATTTAAAAGATACGATCGATGCCGTAGCTCGGCTAGGGTATGAATATGTAGAATTATCACCGCGTAAAGATTTTATTTGGTTTTATGAATATCCAAAGGTAGATAAGCAGCTAATCAAAGATCTAAAAAAATATTGTTCAGATGCTGGTGTGAAAATCTCTTCAGTCCTTCCTGTTCAACAATGGTCTTCTCCAAATGAAGAAGAACGTCAAGCTGCCGTGCGAAATTGGAAGCGTTGTATTGAAATCACTTCTGAATTAGGAGTCGATTTAATGAACAGTGAATTTGCCGGTGACATAAGCCGTCCGGTTGAAAGTGAAGCTGCTTTTGTAAAATCAATGTATGAATTAATGCCGCTTTTTGAAAAAGAAGGGATTAGACTTAATTTACAATCGCATCCGAATGACTTTATTGAGTTGAATACCGAAGCGATTCGAATGATTCGTGCGCTCGATAAAGATTGGATTAAGTTGGTTTATTCTGTTGCCCATGCGTTCTTCTATGATGATGGAATTGGTGATGTAGAGAAACACTTAGAAGAAGCAGGAGATTTATTAGATCACGTTCTCATTGCCGACACGCTTAATCATAAAGCGGCATTTGGATTGCGTTACATTGTGAATCCACCTGATGCAAAAGTTACGATTCACCAGCACTTAAATCCTGGTGAAGGAGAAGTAAACTTTGATGCATTATATCGCAAACTACGCGAAATGAAATTTGATGGAATTGTAACAAATTCAGTCTTCGCTTACCCTGATCGACCAGAATGGTCAAATGAGCTAACGCTGAAATCCATTAAAGAGGGATTAAACATTTAAGTAAGAATGTAATTGTATAGTATGATTTTATAAGATTAATGAAATTAAATATGGAGGAACACACTCCTTTCAAGTTTTTTGTAAATTAGCAAATTTATTGCTTCAGGGGTGTGCCAAAAGGACTGTTGTTAACCTTTTGGTACACTTTTCTTTATTAGTAGATATGATATTATATTTCATGTTCTAAAAATAAAGATAAAAAGCTATTAGAAAAGAAATTCTATATTTTTTATTCTATTAACGGAAAACGTTTTCATTAATTGAGAGGCTTTTTAGCAGAATTAAGGCTTCAGCCACTAACATAATAAATAATAATTTTGTTAATAATGGATATATTTGATAACGATTTCATTTAGTTTTAAGAGTTAGTTTGAAGCAAAACAACGGAATGAATTAATTGAAAAAAAAGTCTGTAAAAGTTACAAGAGATTTGGCAATTTGAAAATAAATAAAGGGGGGAGAAGGATTATCCTTCACTTTTATGATTAATAACAAACGATATTATATTTTATTTGTAGCCGCAGTGGCTTCTTTAGGTGGACTTCTTTTTGGTTACGATACAGCAGTTATTGCAGGCGCAGAACAATCCATACAATTATATTTAGTAGACAGTTTAGGGTTAAGTTCGTTTATTCATGGGCTTACTGTATCTAGTGCATTGATCGGATGTATTATCGGAGCAGTCATTTCTGGGATATTGTCCAATAGAATAGGACGACGCAATACTCTCGTTATTGCAGCTGCGTTATTTTTTCTATCGGCACTAGGCTCAGCATACCCAGAGATTCTATTCTTTACTGCAGGTGAACCTAGTCTTGCATTGTTAGTTACTTTTAATATTTATAGAATCATAGGTGGTATTGGGGTAGGTTTAGCTTCAGCCATCGCACCAATTTACATTAGTGAAATGAGTCCTCAAAATATTAGAGGGAAAATGGTTGTTTTATACAGTATGTCTGTTGTTTTTGGCCAAACGATTGTATACGTTGTCAACTGGCAAATAGCCTTAGGTAGGACCACTGAGTGGATCAATGACATTGGATGGAGATTAATGTTTGCTTCAGAATTAATCCCAGCCGCATTATTTTTCTTCCTGCTGTTATTTATTCCGGAAACGCCAAGATACTTGGCTCTTAAAAAGGAATATGATAAAGCATACAACTTATTAGAAAAGGTCAATGGATCTAAACAAGTAGCAAGTGAAACTTTACAACAGATCAAACAATCTTTAAATACAAAAACAGAAAAAGTCAGCTTGTTTTATTATGGAAAGTTAGTTTTGATCGTAGGTATGACTTTGGCAGTATTACAACAATTTATCGGCATAAATGTTATTTTATATTATGCTCCTCGGATCTTTGAAAACCTTGGTGCTGATCAGTCAACATCGATGTTCCAAACGATTTTTGTTGGAGCCATAGGAGTTCTTGTTTCATTCATATCTTTCAAACTCATTGATAAAAAAGGAAGAAAGTTCTTACTTCTTTTCGGTTCTGCAGGATGTGCCATTTGTTTAACTGCAGTAGCAGCACTTTTCTTTGCAGGTATTCAAGGGATTCTTACACTATTATTTATTTTAGGGTTTGTAGCTGTCTTCCAGATGACTTGGGGACCTGTTACATGGGTTATCCTCTCGGAGCTATTCCCTAATAAGATTAGAGGCCAGGCTGTTGCAATTGCTGTAACATTAGTATGGGGAGCGAATTTAGCTGCTTCTTCTACATTCCCGCCATTAAATGAAGCTTTAGGCACAGGAGTTTTCCTTATTTACGGCCTTATTAGTACGTTCGCCTTTTTCTTTGTACTGAAATTCGTTCCTGAAACGAAGAATAAATCACTTGAAGAAATTGAAGAGACTTGGCTCGCTGAAAAAAAAATTGAACTAGAAACAACAGATATGGCTCCTGATAGAAAAGCAAATTAGTCAAGATGTGCAAACACATTGTAATCAAATTAAATTAATTTTTGTAATGGGAATGTTTTTCCCACAAGTGAAAGGAGAATTTTAATAATGCGTTTAGCTTATGATCCATCACATTATCGTGATAATACCAATTTAAAAGATACAATCGATGCCGTAGCCAGATTAGGGTATGAATATGTAGAATTATCACCGCGTAAAGATTTTATTTGGTTTTATGAATACCCAAAGGTAGATAAGCAGTTGATCAAAGATCTTAAAAAATATTGTTCAGATGCTGGGGTGAAAATCTCTTCAGTCCTTCCTGTTCAACAATGGTCTTCTCCAAATGAAGAAGAACGTCAAGCTGCCGTGCGAAATTGGAAGCGTTGTATTGAAATCACTTCTGAATTAGGAGTCGATTTAATGAACAGTGAATTTGCCGGTGACATAAGCCGTCCGGTTGAAAGTGAAGCTGCTTTTGTAAAATCAATGTATGAATTAATGCCGCTTTTTGAAAAAGAAGGGATTAGACTTAATTTACAATCGCATCCGAATGACTTTATTGAGTTGAATACCGAAGCGATTCGAATGATTCGTGCGCTTGATAAAGATTGGATTAAATTGGTTTATTCTGTTGCCCATGCGTTCTTCTATGATGATGGAATTGGCGATGTAGAGAAACACTTAGAAGAAGCAGGAGATTTATTGGATCACGTTCTCATTGCCGACACGCTTAATCATAAAGCAGCATTTGGGTTACGTTATATTGTGAATCCACCTGATGCAAAAGTTACGATTCACCAGCACCTAAATCCTGGTGAAGGCGAAGTAAACTTTGATGCATTATATCGTAAGCTACGAGAAATGAAATTTGATGGAATTGTAACAAATTCAGTCTTTGCTTATCCTGATCGACCAGAATGGTCAAATGAGCTAACGCTGAAATCTATTAAAGAGGGATTATATATCTAAGTAAAAAATATAACTGTATAGTATGTTCCTTTACATTACCTTATTGTAAGCAGCTAGAGACAAACTCTAGCTGCTTTTAGCAGGTTGCAATAAATCAAAAGTTATCCAAAAAATAATCAAAAAAGCACTATTCTACAGTTTTCGAGCAAGATTTTATAGAGTGGAAACGAAGAATATGCATTAAACTAAAGCCAGATACAAAAACAATAAGCCTTATTATCGTGAGGGGGAGCTACCAATGAAATTAGCATTCAACGAAGGGACAACTTGGGAAAGTGCATCACTTCAACAAAATCTAGAGTATTGTGAAAAACATGGTTATGATTATATTGAAATTCGTGCTATTGACCAGTTAATTGACTATTTAAAAGAAAATACATTAGATGATTTAAAAGAATACTTTGACAGCCATAAAATTAAACCGCTTTCTTTAAACGCATTATGCTTCTTTAATAATCGTACAAAAGAAGACGAGGAAAAAATTATTGAAGAATTCAAAGACTATTTAGAGATTTGTAAAAAAATAAATTGTGAATATATCGCTGTCGTTCCTTCAAATATTGATGTAACGGAAAAAGGAAAAACATTAACAGAAGAAGTTAATGCAAGTTGTGTTCGAGTATTAACACAACTATCTGATTTAGCAGAGCCTTATGGAGTAAAGATTGCATTGGAGTTTATTGGAATTCCAGAAAATACGGTAAACACTTTTGGACAAGCATATAGCATTGTAAAAGAAATTGATAGAGATAATGTTGGCCTTGTGTATGATACGTTCCAATTCACTGGAATGGGATCAAGATTTGAGGATGTAACAGAAGAAACTGCAGAAAAAATATTTATTTTCCACATTAATGACGTAGATGGTTTTCCGGTTGGGCAAATGCGTGATACAGATCGTGTATGGCCAGGTCATGGTGTAATTGATTTAGAAGCTCATTTGAATAAATTGAAAGAATTAAACTATGATTTTGTAGCATCTGTTGAGTTATTCAGACCAGAATATTATCAAATGGATCCTGAAGAAGTGATTAAAAAGGCAAAAGAAACTACGTTGGAAGTATTGGAAAAGTATAATTACTCTCACGCATAAGTAAAGATTTTTACGATAAAAATGAAATCGTTTTAAATTATTAGGAGGAATATCATTATGACGGTAAAATTTGGTGTAGTAGGTACTGGTGCAATTGGAAGAGAACATATTAATCGAATTACAAACTCTTTATCTGGTGGAAAAATTGTAGCTGTAACAGATGTTAATCAAGATTCGGCAAAACAAACGGTTGAACAATACCAATTAGATGCTGTTGTATATCCGAATGATTTAGCATTAATTGCAGACGAGAATGTCGATGTAGTTGTTGTAACAAGCTGGGGACCTGCTCATGAAGCAACTGTATTAGCAGCTGTTGAAGCTGGAAAATATGTATTCTGTGAAAAACCTTTAGCAACAACTGCAGAAGGATGCTTACGAATTGTTGAAGCAGAAATGAAACAAGGCAAAAAACTAGTTCAAGTTGGATTCATGCGCCGTTATGACAGCGGATATGTACAATTAAAAGAAGCGATTGATAAAGGAGAAATTGGCCAGCCTCTAATGGTTCGTGCTGTGCATCGTAACCCAGAAGTAGGTGAGTCTTACGTGACAGAAATGGCTGTAGTAGATACATTAATTCACGAGATTGATGCATTACACTGGTTAGTGAATGATGATTATAAATCAGTACAAGTTGTATTTCCTAGAAAAACAAAATACGCCCATGATAAAGTACAAGACCCACAGCTATTTACAATTGAAACAAACAGTGGAATTGTAATGAATGTCGAAGTGTTTGTAAATTGTAAGTATGGCTACGATATTCAATGTGAAGTCATTGGTGAAGACGGTGTGGTTTATTTACCAGAATTCCCAAGTGTCGTTACGCGTAAAAACGGTAAATTAAGCTCTGGCATCTTGCAAGATTGGAAATACCGTTTTATGGATGCATACGATGTGGAAATCCAAGACTTTATCGATTCTGTTGTAAAGAAAGGTGAGCCTCAAGGTCCAACATCATGGGATGGCTATATCGCAGCTGTAACAGCTGACGCATGCGTGAAAGCACAGAAAACAGGTGAAAAAGAGTCTATTTCACTTCAAGAAAAACCTGCATTTTACAGTGGAAATGCTGTTTGTGAAACACTTTAATTAATAAAGCTATTTAATCTAAAAAGTATATTACGTTAGATCGTTTGTTGGCATGAGCCCGGTATTGTACTGGGCTCATGCCTTTTAAGTTTGAAGGTGTTTTTTAGAGGTCAGTTATATGAATTCTAGAGTCTGTTCAAAAAGGAAAGATCACCCCTTTTTAACAACCTTCTATTAAAGAGTAGATATTAAATGGTAAGATTCCGGAATTCCGTTGGAGTAAAACCGACCTTTTTATAAAAGATATTTATAAAGCCTGAGCTGCTGCTGTATCCTACTTGGTAAGCTATATCAGCTATAGCAAGCTTAGAAGTTTTTAATAGAGTTTTGGCCGTATCAATTCGGTTTTTTGTAGCAAATTCAATAGGAGCATATCCCGTTTCTAATTTAAAAATATGCGAGAAATAATAAGGGCTTAAATTGACATAGGTAGCAATCTCTTTTAATGTGATCTGTCTATCTATATTTTCTTTAATATAGTGAATCGCTTCGTCAACGGGTGATCTTTCATTTTTTTGTTTTTCGGGTTTTATCGTGAGACTATTAATCATTGTATAAATCAAACATGTAGAATCAGAGATGGACATTTCCTGATCATGATAATAGGTGTAGATCATTTGATAAAGTTGTTTTCCTACCTCTATATTGCGTTTATTTTGAAAGAAAAATCCGTGCTGCTTAACAATATAGCTACATAATTCATGTGAATTCGGCCCATCAAAGTGTATATAGATAAATTCCAGTCCATCAGTACCGTAATAATGGTGAGGTTCACGACAGTCAAGTAACAAGATATCCCCTTTTTTCGCCGTTACTGATTTATCTTGATAGTTTACATGAAGGTCTCCATTTCGAATATAGACTAATAAAAAGTAAGGGAAATAATCTCGTTTAATATTGTAGTCAGCATTACAATAATAATGACCGCAGCAGATCAAATGATAATAATACTTTTTGATTGTTTCAGATGGTGTAAAAAAATAATAATGGGAGCCATCTAGTACTCCGGGTTCATTTAGCAGCATTTTTTTCTCCTTTCGAACGTCTTTGAACTCATTATATGATTGCGTTTTCAGAAAAGCAAGAATGGTGAACGGAAAAGCAACTTCAAGTATTTTTGTTTCCGGTGATTATAGATATACTAAGATCAGTAATAGAACATCACTGCATATTTCATTAGGTTCCTTTAAGTTACAAAAAGCAATATTAAGATATTTATATGTGAAAGTGAGGAATTGGTATGTTGAATGGAGAGAAGAAAATTGCAAGACCTTTACGTTGGGCAATGATAGGTGGGGGAAGACTTAGCCAAGTAGGTTATAAACACCGTACCGGAGCACTTAGAGACAATACAGCTTTTCAATTAGTAGCAGGTGCATTCGATATCGATCCTGAAAGAGGAAGAGATTTCGGCGTGAATATTGGTGTTAAGGAAGACCGCTGCTATTCAGATTATAAAACGATGTTCACCGAGGAAAAGAAACGAGAAGATGGAATTGAAGTTGTTTCTATCGCGACACCAAATGGTACACATTATGAAATTTGTAAGGCAGCACTAGAGGCTGATCTTCATGTTATTTGTGAGAAACCTTTATTTTTCACTAGTGATGAGGTATTAGAAATTAAGAAACTCGCAGAAGAAAAAGGTAAAATAGTTGGTGTTACATATGGGTTCTCAGGTAATCAAATGCTGCTTCAAATGCGAGCGATGATTGAAAAGGGTGATATTGGAGAAATTCGTATGGTAGAGCTTCAATATACACATGGTTTTAATGCTACAGATGAAGCAGACAAATACAGTGCCGCACAGAAGTGGCGTGTTGATCCGAAGATTGCTGGTTCGAGTTTTGTTTTAGGTGATCTTTCCACTCACACTTATTATATGTCCCAATTAATTATGCCTAATATGAAAATTAGTAAATTGCTTTGTGACCGTCAAAGCTTTATCGAAAGTCGTGCACCACTTGAAGATAATGCCTATGTACTAATGCACTACGAGAATGGTGCAGTAGGAAGACTGTGGACGTCATCGGTTAATGCAGGGTGTATGGATGGCCATCGAATTCGTATTGTCGGATCAAAAGCTAGTTTAGAATGGTGGGACAGCAAGCCTGGTGAATTATCCTATGAAATCCAGGGCCAGCCAGCTCAAACGTTAATTCGCGCTATGCCTTATTTGGATGAAAGCTGCAATGCGGATGAAAGATTAGGAGCTTTGCATGTAGAAGGCCTATCTGATTCGTGGGCAAATATTTATCTTAAATTTGCAATTGCTATTGATGCTAAAAATCGCGGTGATCAAGAGGCGTTAGACTATCTTGTTTATCCTGATATTAACGCGGGGCTAGAAGGAGTTCGCTGGATTGAAAATTGTGTACGTTCAGCTGACCAAGGATCTACTTGGGTTGATTTTGAATATGAACAAAAAACGCAGTTAGTATAATAATCATTGCAAGCTAAAGAGAGGTATTCATCTCACGGAATATCACTTACTTAGCAGCAAACTATAATTTCAACTTGACTAAAAGACAAAGGAACAAAGGATAAAAAGCTATACCTATAAAGGTATAGCTTTTTTATACACTTATATTTAAGAATAATGGTCTTAGCCTCCCTATTTTACGTTAATAGCCGAAACTACATTTTAATAACAATTAAAATGTCCTTAAATTATAAAAGAAAGGCATTCACAGATAAATACAAGGAAAGAGAGTTCATGTATCTTTAATTTATTGAATCGCTTCAGAAATTATGGAGATTTATTAAGTACTTTGATTGCATGAAGAGATAATGTTACTGAGTATTAGGTTCAAGCACTTCTCCACATACAGTATATACTTCATATTGTAATCTGAATACCTTTTCAATTGCTACGTTTATGTCATTATTTCCCTAAAGAGTGGAGTAAGGAGTCATATATTCTAATCTTGAAAGGGAGTTTTAAATGGAGGGGGGACTAATCTTTTGTATATTTCGTAAAAAGTTTTTAAGAAATTTATTAGTAATTACTTAGGATAATATATGTAGGTTACATATTTGGATTATTGAAACGGTTTATTGTATGGATAATACAAATATTTCTAAATGAGATTTATATTATTAACTTTATAGCAGGTAGAAATTAATTTATAATATTATAAAATGAAATCGATTTCTTTAATAGATTTATCTATTTATATAGATAGGTACATAGTTCATTAAAGTAACTTAATATAACTTTAATTTGTACAGGAAACTATTTTCCGTTATTAAAAGACTAATAAAATGGAGGGTTTAAACAATGATTTGGGTAATATTTACTACATTTATGATTTATACCATCTTTGTTATGTGGTTTTCATGGTACAAAACGAAAGGTACTGACTTAAGTAGTCAAGATGGTTACTTTCTTGGAGGGCGAAGTTTACCCGGGTTAGTAATTGCGTGTTCCATTATTCTAACAAACTTATCGACAGAGCAAATCGTAGGGTTGAATGGTCAAGCCTTTGGCGAATCAATGGTTGTTATGGCTTGGGAAGTGTCTTCGCCGATTGCTTTAATTATTATGGCATTTGTCTTTTTGCCTCGTTACTTAAAAACGGGGATCACAACAATTCCAGACTTTTTAGAACAACGCTATGACTTAAGAACAAGACAAATCGTTTCAGTACTATTTATTGTAGGGTATGCAGTAGCTTACTTACCAACTGTCCTTTATTCTGGAGCATTAGTACTTGATAGTATTTTTTCAATAACAACAATTACTAGTATGTCGCCGTTTATGATTGTTTTGCTTATTTCAGTAGCAATTGGTTTAGTAGGGTGTGGATATGTCATTCTAGGTGGACTTAAAGCAACCGCAATGAGTGATACAATTAACGGTATTGGATTGATTGCTGGTGGCTTGCTTATCCCGATTCTTGGTCTCATTGCACTTGGTGGAGGGAATTTACAAGAAGGTGTTAATCATTTATTAACAGCGAATCCAACAAAGTTAAATGCAATTGGTGATCACAATGCTTCTGTTCCATGGGCTGTTTTATTAACAGGAATGTTATTTAATAATTTATTCTATTGGGCGACAAATCAATCAATTATTCAACGAAGCTTAGGGGCAAAAAACTTAGCAGAAGGGCAAAAAGGGGTACTTTTCGCTGGGATGTTTAAAGTGTTTGGGGTAACGTTCTTAGCGCTTCCAGGTATCATTGCCTTCTTTATGTATGGCAATACACTTGCTAATCCGGATCTTGCTTATCCTACACTAGTAGGAGATGTTATGCCGTTAGCACTTTCAGGTATTTTGGCAGCAATCTTATTCGGAGCGATCATGAGTTCATTTAATAATGCATTAAATGCCTCTATTACATTATTTACATTAGATATTTACAAGCCTATTTTTAAACCTCAAGCAAAAGATAAAGAGCTTGTAAAAGCAGGAAGGTTCTTTGCTGCAGGTTTGGCAGCAATTTCTGTTATCGTTGCACCATTTATTATTTTTGCACCACAAGGGTTATACGCTTATTTACAGGAAATGTTTGGATTTTATAGTATGCCTATTTTAGCAATGGTGCTTGTTGGATTCTTTAGTAAGCGCATTCCTGCTTTGGCTCCAAAGGTTGCAGTTGTAGTTCACGTTATTTTGTATGCAGCATCTAAAGTGGTTCTTGCAGATATCAACTTCCTATATGTACTATCTGTATTATTTCCACTTAACGTTCTAACGATGGTTATTGTTGGTAGGCTTAGACCGAGAGAAACACCGTTCGTATTACATGATGCGAATGTTGTTGACCTTAAACCGTGGAAATATGCGAAACCTTTCTCTATTTTTATGATCGTAGTAATGCTATCTGTATATACGTTCTTCTCCCCGGTTGGAGTAGCTGAAGTAAGTGTACCTTACTCACCTTGGTTATTTGTCTTCTTATTCGCTGTACTTGGATTAATTGCTGGTATTATTTGGTACTGGGTTAAGATGGAAAAGAGATATACTTGCTACAAAACCGATGAATCTAAGAAAGTTTCTTCTTTCTAGATTAATTTAAAGGAGTGAAAAAATGATAAAAAAATAAATTTAGGTACTCGAGTAAGTGTAATTAGACATTTACATGCTGGTTAAACTCTGGCTTGTTAAATTTGAAATTCATACTAAAAAAATTTTTACAGCGGGAATGCTTTTCCCACAGATGAGAGGAGAATTTTAATAATGCGTTTAGCTTATGATCCGTCACATTATCGTGATAACACCAATATAAAAGAGACGATCGATGCCGTAGCTCGGCTAGGGTATGAATATGTAGAATTATCGCCGCGTAAAGATTTTATTTGGTTTTATGAATATCCAAAGGTAGATAAGCAGTTGATCAAAGATCTTAAAAAATATTGCTCAGATGCTGGGGTGAAAATCTCTTCGGTCCTTCCTGTTCAACAATGGTCTTCTCCAAATGAAGAAGAGCGTCAAGCTGCCGTGCGAAATTGGAAGCGTTGTATTGAAATCACTTCTGAATTAGGAGTCGATTTAATGAACAGTGAATTTGCCGGTGACATAAGCCGTCCGGTTGAAAGTGAAGCTGCTTTTGTGAAATCAATGTATGAATTAATGCCGCTTTTTGAAAAAGAAGGGATGAGACTTAATTTACAATCGCATCCGAATGATTTTATTGAGCTGAATACCGAAGCGATTCGAATGATTCGTGCGCTTGATAAAGATTGGATTAAATTGGTTTATTCTGTTGCCCATGCGTTCTTCTATGATGATGGAATTGGCGATGTAGAGAAACACTTAGAAGAAGCAGGAGATTTATTGGATCACGTTCTCATTGCCGACACGCTTAATCATAAAGCAGCATTTGGGTTACGTTATATTGTGAATCCACCTGATGCAAAAGTTACGATTCACCAGCACCTAAATCCTGGTGAAGGCGAAGTAAACTTTGATGCATTATATCGCAAACTACGCGAAATGAAATTTGATGGAATTGTAACAAATTCAGTCTTTGCTTATCCTGATCGACCAGAATGGTCAAACGAGCTGACGTTGAAATCGATTAAAGAGGGATTATATATAAGTAAGAAATTAACTGTATAGTATGTTCCTTTAGATTACCGTAATGTAAGCAGCTAGAGAAGAAACTCTAGCTGCTTATTTCAGTTTCAAAACTCTATTAAGTAAATATGTCTTTAAATTATAAAAAAATGTCTTTCTAAGATAATTACAATGAAAGCGATTTCATTTAGAATAAATTTAATAGCTCGTAAATGTTTTAATAGTTAGGGAGGTGAGGACAATTAGGATTTGCTTTTGCTTATAAGAAGTTTGAATGTCAATTAAGTTTAAAAAGTAGGGGGAACATATTATGAACTTAAAAAAGAAATTACCTTTATTCATTAGTTTAATCTTTCTCGTATTAATTATCTCCGCTTGTTCAAATGAACAAGCAAATCAGAACGAAACGACTTCAGACAGTGGCGGAAATGGTGATAAAATCGTAATTGGAGCCTCTTTACCTACTTTTAGCGATGTTTGGTTAACATACCTGCATGATGGAATGAAAGACTATGCTGAGCAATTAGATGATGTGGAAGTAATTTATGTTGATGCCCAAAATGATGCATCACAGCAAGTGGCGCAAATTGAAACGTTCATCACACGTGGGGTAGATGCAATGGTAATTATGCCTGTTGATATTACTAGCGCACCGGATATGGTTGACCGAGCAAACGCAGCAGGTATACCAAATATTATTGTAAACCGTTATTTTGAAGGTGTAGAAGAGGCAACGGCATTTATCGGATCTGATTCTAAAACTTCTGGTCTTATGCAAATGGAAGAAGTAGCGAAACTCCTTGATGGAAAAGGGAATATTGCTATTATGAACGGAGAATTGGGGCAAGAAGCGGCGATTCAAAGAACAGATGGTAATAAAGAAATTATTGAACAATATCCAGAAATGGAAGTTATCCTTGAATCAACAGCAAAATGGGATCGTGCTGAAGCTATGAATTTGATGGAGAACTGGTTGAACTCTGGTAAACAAATTGATGCTGTTGTTGCTAATAATGATGAAATGGCAATTGGTGCTCTTATGGCAGCAGAGGCAGTAGGAAAGTTAGACGAAATTGTCTTTGCTGGAATTGATGCTACTCCGGAAGCATTAAAATACATCCAGGATGGCAAGCTGAGCGTATCAGTCTTCCAAAATGCCAAAGGTCAAGGTGCAGGAGGCATAGAAGCAGCGGTTAAAGCTGTGAGAGGAGAAGAGTTAGAAAAGGTTACTGATATTCCATTTGAGTTAGTAACAATAGATAATTTAGAAGAGTATATCCAAGAATAACTCAATTAGTCTATTAAAAGAGTCGTATATTTATTAATAAAAATTAAGTGACTGCCAATTACGCAGTCGCTTTCTGTTGTATTATAAAAAGTAGTTGAGCATGGTATGTTATTATAAACTTGGATTCCCACCCAGATTGGAGAGGAAGGATATTATGAATGTAAGTAAATCAGTTCGTAAACTGCAAGAGAGATGCATTCATCTTCCAGGAGAAAAAGTCTCTTTTCACATCTATTTTTGGGGAGCACATTCAAATCATTTAGATAATCCTTTACATAAACATTCTTTTTTTGAATTTTGTTATATAAACAGTGGAACGGGTCTTTACTTTGAGGATGGGCAAAACTATGAACTTAAGGAAGGAACCTTTATTTGTTCGCATCCTGGAAAGCTTCACAGAATCCACGAGGGTAAAAACCTTTCTATTTTTTGGGTTGGTTTTGAGGTCAATGAATCATCTTCAAAGAAAGAAGGGATTAGTCTCTTTAGACAATTAGCTAAGATAAATAAAAAAGTTATTCATAATGCTGAGTCCTCAGAGACAGCACAGTTATGGCATGTCTTAATGAAACATGGAGAAAACTCATATTCTCCAGAGTTGCTATGTTCTCTTGGTCATTCTTTATTGCTCTCGCTTCAAACATTATTTTGTGGATTTAATGAAATTGAAGATTTAGATAAATACGATTCTAGCAATAATGGTTTGATCGACCAAGCTCAATTGTTTATTAGGGATAATTTAACTATGCTACTTTCTCTAGAAGATGTAGCACAATACTTGAATGTATCTACAAGACATCTCTCTCGCTTGTTTAGTAATCATTTAGGATTGACGTTTACTGCTTTTTTACGGCGAGAAAGGATAGGAGCCTCGGTAGAAAAATTGCGAGACTCTGATCTTTCAATTAAAGCGATATCAGAACTTTATTGCTTTTCGTCTGTCCATTATTTTACTCGTGTATTTTCAGAAGAAACGAGTTTAACACCAGGTGAATATAGAAAACTGACCCGTGGATAAGGAGGAACCCTTTTTTGGGGTTCTTTTTATTTTCCAAACATTTTTTCATTTTGCGGCAGGATAAGAAAATGTCCTTAAATTATAAAAAGAGGGCATTCATAGATAAATACATAGTAGGTTAATTCTTGTAATCTTAAATTGTTGAAAACGCTTCAGTCAATGGAGGATGAATAAATCATCATGACGGAAGTCCTTTACAAGCTAGTACTTCAATGAAAACAGAGGTGATTTATATGAGTATAAAAATATCAGGAGCTCCTTGTTGTTGGGGGGTAGATGACCCAAAAAACCCTTATCTCCCACCATGGGAGAGGGTACTGCAAGAAGCATCTCAAGCAGGTTATAAAGGAATTGAGTTGGGACCTTATGGTTACATCCCAATGGACATAGAGAGAGTTCAAGAGGAACTTTCTAAAAATAATTTAACCATTATAGCTGGTACCATTTTTGATGATTTGGTGTCTGAATCGAATCTAGAAAACTTATTAAAACAAGTCGATGATATTTGTTCTCTTATTACAAAACTTCCACCAGCTCCACAGGAAGAAGGTCAGATCTTCCCTGCTCCGTATCTAGTAATCATTGATTGGGGACATGACGAACGAGATTACAAAGCCGGTCATCCAGATCAAGTTGAACGTTTACCTGCAGAAGATTGGAATAGGATGATGGATCATATTCGCGCTATTTCTGAGAAAGCATGGAAGCAATATGGAGTCCGCCCCGTTATTCATCCACATGCAGGAGGCTATATTGAGTTTGAAGATGAAATTAATAAACTTATGGAAGATATACCATATGAAACAGCAGGGCTTTGTTTAGATACAGGGCATTTATATTATTCAAAAATGGACCCGGCACAATGGCTGCGTGACTGTGCAGAACGAATTGATTACATTCATTTTAAAGATATAGATTTACAAATGTATGAAGAAGTAATGAACGAACACATTCGCTTTTTCGAAGCTTGTGGCAAAGGTGTGATGTGTCCGATTGGACAAGGAATCATTGATTATGATTCCATCCATCAATTACTTAAGGACATAAACTACCATGGCTACATCACGATTGAGCAAGAGCGTGACCCTAGAAATGCAGATACTAGTTTACAAGATGTTAGTCAAAGTTTGGCCTATCTAAAAAGTGTTGGTTATTAAGAAGAAAAGAAAAGGGGAATAGATTATGATTAATGGTGAAAAGAAAATTGAGAATCCTATCCGTTGGGCAATGGTAGGTGGTGGACGTGGAAGTCAAATTGGATATATCCATCGTTCTGCCGCTTTAAGAGATCATAATTTCCAATTGGTTGCCGGGGCGTTTGACATTAATGCTGAACGTGGGTTGGATTTTGGAGTTAATTTACATGTAGAACCAGAGCGTTGCTACCCTGATTATAAAAAGATGTTTGAAGAAGAAGCAAAGCGTGAAGATGGAATTCAAGCTGTATCTATTGCTACTCCAAATGGTACACACTATGAAATTTGCAAGGCAGCCTTAGAAGCTAATTTGCATGTAGTTTGTGAAAAGCCACTTTGCTTTACAACGGAAGAAGCGAAAGAATTAGAGGCGCTAGCTAAAGAAAAAAATCGTGTTGTTGGAATTACGTATGGATACTCAGGTCATCAGGCGATTGAGCAAGGACGTCAGATGATTGCAAATGGAGATTTAGGCGAAATAAGAATTATTAATATGCAGTTTGCTCACGGGTTTCATTCTGAAGCTGTTGAATTAGATAATCCAAGTACAAAATGGCGGGTTGATCCAAAGTTTGTTGGCCCAAGTTATGTATTAGGCGATTTAGGAACACATCCACTTTATTTATCTGAGGTTATGCTGCCAAACCTTAAAATTAAAAAGCTTATGTGCACTCGCCAAAGCTTTGTCAAAACACGTGCACCTTTAGAGGATAACGCTTATACGATTATGGAATACGATAATGGTGCGGTTGGAACAGTTTGGTCTTGTGCCGTGAATGCTGGTTCTATGCATAGCCAGAAAATCCGAGTTATCGGTTCAAAGGCAAGTATTGAATGGTGGGATGAACAACCGAATCAGCTTCGTTATGAAGTACAAGGGAAACCAGTACAAATCTTAGAACGTGGTATGAATTATCTTTATTCAGAAGCTTTAGCAGATGATCGTATTGGAGGAGGGCATCCTGAAGGGTTGTTTGAAGCATGGTCAAATCTGTATACGCGTTTTGCGCTGGCAATGGAAGCTGCTGATCAAGGAAGACAGTTAGAAGATATTTGGTACCCAGGAATAGAAGCTGGCGTAGAGGGCGTCAGATGGGTTGAAAATTGTGTCCGCTCTGCTGATAATGGGGCTGTTTGGGTGGAATACCAATAATTTAGGAAGAAGATTAAATATCGATTTTAAAGCCATACCCGATAAAAAAAGCGGTATGGCTATTTTTATTTATATTTGTATAAAACAAACCTATTGTTTATCATTATTTGTATAAAAAGGATAGGAGGACGCACTTGTTAATTAAAAAGTTTAAAATGCGCACGATCATCCTTTGGCTCGTTTGTATGGTTGTTCTTCTTTCCCTATTATTTACAGATCTTTTAGTAAGCAGATCGATTAATGATAATAGTGTACGTTATGAAGAAGAAAAAGCACTTACGGTCGCAAGGATTGTCGCACAATCAGAGATTGTCCAAAGTGGATTAGTAGAAGGAAGGGCTGAAGAGATTCAGCAATATGCTAATGACGTTCGTCAATCAGCCGACGTTCTTTTCGTTGTTGTTATGGATATGAGTGGGATACGGTATTCACATCCCAATCCTGAGTTAGTTGGACATCCCTTTGAAGGTGGAGACGAAGCTCAAGTTTTTGAAAATGAGGAGTATAGTTCGATATCTGAAGGGACTCTCACAACTTCATTACGTTCATTTTCTCCTGTTATGAATGAGAGGAATGAACAAATCGGTGCTGTTGCCGTAGGGATTTCATTAGAGCACATTCAAAAAATGATAAATCAAAACCACAAAAATATAATACTTGGATCACTTGTAGGGTTATTAGTAGGACTAATTGGTGCGCTACTCATTGTTAAATACATAAAGAAAACATTATATGGCTTAGAGCCTCCTGAAATAGCGAAGATATTAGAAGAAAGAAATGCAATGCTTCATTCCGTCCATGAAGGAATCATAGCAGTGGACAAAGACGGGAGAATTACACTCGTAAATAAATCTGCTTCAAAATTATTTGAAAAAGCTGGACTCCCACCCGAGCGAATAGGGATGAATGTAACGGAATATCTACCAATGAATGGTCTCGAGCGAGTATTAAAAACAGGAAAACAAGAGCTTGCAGAAGAAATTACGATTAATGATATCTCTATATTAGTGAACCGAGTTCCCCTCATTGTTGATAGTAAGGTTATTGGGGCAATTTCAACTTTGAGGGATAAGACTGAAGTCAATGAGCTTGCCGAACAGTTAACAGGTGTAAAGCTTTATGTAGATGCGCTAAGGGCGCAATCTCATGAGGTGAAAAATAACCTGCATGTCATCCTTGGAATGGTGCGAATCGGTGCATATGAACAACTAAAGACGTTTATTCTTGAATTAGTTAATCATAAAAATCATGAAATTGGGCAAGTGACAGATATTCAGGATGCCGTATTATCGGGATTTTTGTTAGGAAAATTGAGTTATGCTAGGGAATGTGGGGTTAAGCTTTCAGTAAAAAGTGAAAATGTTATTCCGAAACCGAAATCGGCTGATGTTAACCATGAAATCATTACGATTTTAGGTAATTTAATTAATAATTCAATTGAAGCAGTGGAAGATTGTACTTTTAAAAGAGTTGACGTCGTTCTAACATGTAAGGAATCCAAGTTAAAGCTGGAAGTGAAGGACACTGGTCCAGGGATTAAGACGGAGGAGTTAGAGGATATTTTTGAAAAAGGGTTTTCAACAAAAGGAGAAGAGCGTGGCTATGGTCTCGCTCTTGTAAAAGCAAGTATTGATGATCTTAATGGTAATATAACTATTGATACATTTACTGGTTTCGGGACAACCATTTCCGTTGAGATTCCATATGAAACAGAGGAGAATTCTATTGATTAAAGTATTAATTTTAGATGATGATCCAATGGTAGCTGAATTTAATAAACGGTACTTACAAGAAGTAGAAGGTTTTGAGTTAGTAGACATAGCTAAATCTTATAATGAAGCGTTGGAAGTAATCAATCATAAAGAAGTAGATTTACTGTTGTTGGATATTTATATGGCTGGGAAAAATGGATTAGAATTGCTTCAACAGATTCGAAAAAAAGACAAATGGAAGATCGATGTGATTCTTGTGACAGCAGCTGATGATGTGGACTCGATCCAGACGGCTTTACGGTACGGAGCGGTAGATTACATTATAAAGCCTTTTGAATTTGAACGGTTTAATCAAGCGTTAACGACCTATAGAGAAAAGAATCATTTGCTTAAAAAACAAAATTTTCTGAAACAGGAAGAACTAGACCGTAAAATTTTTCATCAAAATGAGAAGAAGCAGATGTCGTTACCAAAGGGGTTAACCGCCAATACTTTACAAGTCATTGTCAATGCGATACTGGAAAAGGAAGCCGAACCGTTTTCCACTGATGAAATTGCCGAACAAGTACAAGTATCGCGTGTCTCTGTCAGAAAGTATATAAAATACTTGAAGGAAATTGGTGTACTTGGAGAGAGGATGACGTACGGGGCGATTGGAAGGCCAGTCTATTTATATGTAAACAAAGATTTAACGAAATCAACATTTCAGAATCTATTTTAAGCAGCCATTGGCTGCTTTTTTTAATTACAAAAGGTTTCTTAAGTTTCATAAACTGTCACAAATTGTTCGAATTTATTAAACTAACTGTAGATTAGTTGGAAACGATTACAAGTAGGAGGAATTGAAATGAAGCATAATAACTTAAAAGAAAAAGCGATTCAATTACACCGAGATCATTCGGGAAAAATAGAAGTCGTAAGTAAAGTAGAAATAAATAGTGAAGCAGAGTTAAGTCTTGTCTATACACCTGGAGTTGGTGATGTATGTAAGGAAATTGAAAAGAAGCCTCATGAAATAAACAATCTAACTTCTAGAGGAAACATGGTAGCAGTAGTAACAGATGGAACGGCTGTACTAGGGTTAGGTGATATTGGCCCAGGAGCCGCGATGCCTGTAATGGAAGGGAAATGTATGCTGTTTAAGAACTTTGCTAATATAGACGCCTTCCCGATTTGTCTTGACACTAAAAATGTTGATGAAATTGTCGCAATAGTGAAAGCGCTACAACCAACATTCGCGGGTATTAATTTAGAAGACATTTCAGCTCCACGCTGTTTTGAAATTGAGGATAGATTGAAGAATGACCTTGATATTCCTGTATTTCATGATGATCAACACGGTACGGCGATTGTGGTGTTAGCTGGTTTACTAAACGGGCTAAAAGTAGTCGGGAAACAAATGAAAGCGGTCAAAATTGTCATAAATGGTGCAGGAGCTGCGGGCATTTCTATTGCTAAATTGCTTTTACATGCAGGCTTCACAAATATTACTCTTGTTAGTTTAGAAGGAGTTGTAAATAAAAGTGAAGATTGGTTAAACCCAAGCCAACAGCAAATTGCCATGGTGACCAATAAAGAAAATATTCAAGGTACACTAAAAGACGCAATTATAGAAGCAGATGTGTTTATTGGGGTTTCTGGACCAGCAGCACTAAAGACAGAACATGTAAAAAGTCTGGCTAAAGATCCGATTGTTTTTGCGATGGCGAACCCAATCCCAGAGATTTATCCTGAAGAAGCACTTGCAGCAGGAGCAAAAGTAGTTGGCACCGGACGATCCGACTATCCAAATCAAATTAATAATCTATTAGCATTCCCAGGTATTTTTAGAGGGGCGATTGACTCTGGTGCGTCAGATATCACGACAGAGATGAAAATTGCTGCTGCATATGCAATTGCAAACGTTATCCCGGAAAATGAGTTGAACTCATCTTATATTATTCCAAATGCACTGAACAAAGAAGTTCCAAAGGTCGTTGCAGAAGCTGTAGCAAAATCAGCGTTAAAAGAAGATCGAGTAACTGTTAAATCAAGTTAACTAGTAAATGAGATAGAGAGGAAGTGAGGAACATGGAACAGACAGCAAGAAAGCTTGAAAATAATGAAGTAACAAATCAAGAATCTAAAATATATGATCTTAATCCAAACAAACAAGTGAAAATAATGGGGCTGCCCATTTTATGGTTTGCTATCTTTTTGCTCATTACAATTGTAACCGTTTATACTGGGACATTGCCAACAGGAATGATTGGGAGTTTACTCGTAATGGTAGTGTTTGGTGAAGCGCTTGGTTGGATAGGTGACCGTCTGCCTATTATTAAGTCTTATTTAGGTGGAGGAGCGATTGTTGCAATCTTTGGTTCTGCTTATTTGGTCTATAGTGGTATCTTGCCTGAAAGTGTTTCGGCTGGTGTCGATGAGTTCATGACAACGGGCGGCTTCCTCGATTTCTATATTGCTGCATTAATTACCGGAAGCATTTTAGGAATGAATTCAAAAGTTCTCGTGAAAATTGGTGCACGTTATTTTGTTCCAATCATTGGAGCCGTATTCGGGGCGATGCTAATAGCTGGATTAGTTGGCTTATTAATTGGTTTTTCGGTCCAAGATGCTGTTTTAGTCATTGCCTTACCGATTTTAGGTGGTGGAATGGGGGCAGGTGCGATTCCAATGGCACAAGTATATTCGGAATTTTTAGGGAACCCGCCTAGTTATTACATCTCAATCCTAGTTCCAGCATTAGCACTTGGAAATGTCTTTGCTATTGTATTTGCAAGTCTTTTGAATAGTCTTGGTAATAAAGTTCCTTCGTTATCAGGAAATGGACAGCTTATTCCTGGGTTTAAATTGGAAGAGAAGAAGTCAACATTTGATATTTCTAAAATGGGAATTGGTTTGTTAGCTGCTTTGTTATTCTTTGCATGTGGACACTTACTAGGAGCTATTATTCCACTTCACCCTTATGCATTAATGATTATTTTGGTCGCCATTGCTAAAATTGCAAATCTGATTCCTGAAAACGTAGTAGAAGGAGCAAGTCAGTGGTATCAATTTGTCGCTAAAACGTGGACACTTGCGTTATTATTCGGAATTGGTGTAGCTTTTACTGACTTAAATGCTGTACTTGCTGCATTAAGTATCCAATATGTATTACTCGTAGCTGGTGTCGTATTCGGAGCTGTTTTAGGTGCAGCGCTACTAGGAAGGTTAGTAGGATTCTATCCAATTGAATCTGCTATTTCGGCAGGGCTGTGTATGGCAAACATGGGAGGTACAGGTGACGTTGCCGTATTATCAGCAGCAAAACGAATGCAGCTTATGCCATTTGCACAAATTGCTTCAAGGTTAGGTGGAGCTTTGATCTTGTTGCTTGCTGGTTTAATTATACCGTTATTTGTTTAAGTGATTTTAGAAGAAAAGATTTAAGCAACAACACGCTTTCCATTATGGGGGGCGTGTTGTTTTCAAATAATGATTTAATTATGGAGAACTATGTTATTTTCATGAACATTATGGGGAATAAGCAAAGTTCATACTCAGTTCACAATCATTTTTTATACTGAAAATGTACAAAGCTAGAAACAGTTTTGGAGGGTGATAAACCAATGAATTTTACTGATATGACCCATAGTGGTAATAGTGGAGTAAAAAGTACAATTGATAGCATTGTTAAATGCAAGCGAATGAAACCAGTAAAAGTAATTGTTGAAGAGCTGAAAAGTAAAGGGATAAATGTTGAATTGTGCAAAAGGATTTATTATGAGCTTTAGGAGCAGACGCTAAAATGCTAAGATCATCTTTTGTATGATGGTTATGGAGACCGTAAAAAAAACAAGCAGTGGAGTTAAATCCCAAAGCTTGTTTTGTTTGTAAAATGATCAATTATTTGTAGGGTATGCTAGCTCCATAGTACTAACTCTCACCAAATCAAATTTTATAAGTTTGTTTTTTATCGATTTAAAGTAAGGATAATAAAAAACCACCTAACGCACCAGTCACAACAATCACCCAAGGTGGCAGTTTCCAGAATACTAACATACTAAATAACAATGCTGCAAAAGCAAAGTCAACCGTTGACAAAATGGAGCTCGTCCAGATAGGTTGATAAAGGGCAGCAATTAAAATACCGACTACGGCAGCATTCACTCCCATTAAAGCTCCTTTGATTTTGGGGTTGCGGCGCAACGAGTTCCAAAACGGCAATGTCCCTAAAATGAGGAGAAACGCTGGCAAGAAAATAGCAACTGTTGCTAGCAATCCGCCTTGCCAACCATTTATGACTGCACCGATATAGGCTGCAAATGTAAATAAAGGTCCTGGAACTGCTTGGGCTGCACCGTATCCAGCAAGGAATTCTTCTGCACTTAGCCAACCATCTGGTACAAATTCACGCTCAAGTAATGGCAACACGACATGACCTCCACCAAATACAAGCGAACCAGCACGATAGAAACTATCAAACATTGCAATCCAATTTAGGTTCGTTGCTTCTCTTAGAAGTGGAAGGGCAATGAGCAATCCAAAAAATAAGGTTAAACAAATAACGGCAAAGCGATGAGAAATAGGGAAGTGACTCTCATCTGAGTGATCATCCATCGTATGATGCCTGTAAATGAGAAATCCAACCAATCCAGCTACAATAATAATCCCCACCTGTGTAAAGACAGTTTGCCATAGTAACGTGACGACAACAGCAAATAAGGCGATCGTTTTTCTTTTTACATCGGGTGTCAAATTTTTCGCCATACCTAAAATGGCATGAGCTACAACGACCACAGCAACAATTTTTAACCCGTGAATCCATCCTGCGTCAGTAAAACCAAAGCTGTGAAGCACTAAAGCAAAGATGATTAAAGCAAGGACAGACGGTAAGGTAAATCCTATAAATGAGACAATCCCGCCTAATATGCCAGCGCGCATTACTCCTATCCCAATCCCTACTTGACTGCTTGCAGGGCCAGGTAAAAACTGACATAGTGCTACCAAATCAGCATAACTTTTTTCATCCATCCACTTTCTTCGTCGAACGTATTCGTCATGAAAGTATCCTAAATGAGCAATTGGACCACCAAATGAAGTGAATCCAAGCCGAGTAGAAACAAGGAGTATTTCCAATAACCTTCTAACAATGTTTTCTTTCTGATCTTCCATTGTACCACCTCTTCTATTCTTTTATTTCTTTAAAAAGCTCAAATGCTTTTGCTCTAGCCTCGTTTAGAACAGTATCGCCTTTGGCTGTTGTTGAGTAATACTTTCTAATTTTCCCTTCAATTTTTCGCTCTTCTTTAACTAAAAGACCATCCGCTTCCATCTTGTGTAGGATCGGATACAATGTTCCAGCACTCATGTCATAGCCATGTTCCCTTAGTTCTTCAAGCATCCATAATCCAAAGATAGGATGTTCTTTGGCATGGTGTAATATATGTATTTGAATGAATCCAAGAAAAAGCTTACGTAATACTTTAGCTTCCAATTGATCACTCCTCTAACGAAATGTAATATCGAAAACCGATATTACAAACTTAACAAAGGTGAGAGTGATAGGCAATAAACTAAATGAAATTTAACAATATCTTTACAGTTTCATGCAATGAAGGAGTGGGTCCTCATGGCTTTGCTTTGTAAACCTATAGGACAACTCCAGGTAATCAATATTAGAAAGATTTTTCAACACAGAAGGTTCTCCGGAAATCTTGTTTGAATAACTACATCATTAAATCAGTTATTTCTTTACGAGAATTTCTTTATGAAAATTGGTCAATCCTTTATTATTTAAATAAGGTAACATAGTTTGGGCATTTTAATTAACCTATTAAGGATGAAATCAATGAAAATAAGCTTACGCATTAAAATGTTACTCATGTCTTTTGTCATTGTGATCACTTCTGTTATGACGATTGGCTGGAATATGATTCACAATATTACAGATGCATTTGAAAATGAAATTGGAGAGCGAGCCGTTGCTATTGCGAGGACTGTGGCGCAAATGCCTGATATCCGTCAGCATGTCGGGATAGAGGGAGGAGCAACGGTGATTCAACCAATCGCTGAGCGAACAAGAAAGGCAACGAATGTTGACTATATTGTCATAATTGATATGAATAGTATCCGTTACTCTCACCCTAATAAAGAGTTAATTGGCGAAATGTTTGTAGGTGGGGATGAACTAGAGGCATTAGCCAATCGTGAATATGTATCTATCGCAGTAGGAACTTTAGGCAATGCGACGAGAGCCTTTGTGCCAATTATGGATGAAGAAGAAGCTGAACAAGTAGGTGTAGCTGTAGTTGGTATATTAACGCCAACCCTTCAGGCAATCATTGCAACTTATAGTCAGGATATATTCACTGCACTTATTTGGGGGTTATTGATTGGTTTAGTTGGTTCTTATTTATTAGCTCGTAGCGTAAAAAAACAGACCTTTGGCCTTGAACCATACGAGATTGCAAAGTTAGTGGAAGAACGCTCAGCGGTCATGCAGGCTATGAACATCGGTATTATCGCATTGGATGAGCAGGGGCAAATTACTTTTATGAATCGCTTAGCGAAAAGATATATAAAAGGTGAGGAAAGAAACTTTCTATTGCATTTACAAGACGTGTTCCCGCAATCATGGGAAGCGAATGAGCCGATAGAACAAATGATTAACCGGAATGTTGTTTTTTTTGATAAGAACTATCTTATCTCAATATATCCTATCCATGTAAAAGCAACCTATGCAGGAACACTAGTAACGATGATTGATCGAACGGACGCGACACGTCTAGCAGAGGAACTAACTGGAGTTAAAGCTTTAGTTGATGCACTTAGAGCTCAAAATCATGAATATATGAATAAGCTCCATAGTATTGCTGGTCTTATCCAATTAGAACGGACGGAAGATGCTTTAGATATTATCATAGATGAAACAGTCGATGAGGAAAGTATTATCCTATTTCTAAAAGAACGTTTTACAGATTACTCAGTCTCAGGTCTTTTACTTGGAAAACGGTCAAGGGCAAAAGAACTTGGAATTACATTTTTAATAGATCAGAATAGCTATCTAACTGAAATATATGGTAGCCTAAGTTCAGGAGAGATAGTGACGGTTATAGGGAATTTAATTGAAAATGCTTTTGAATCCTTCGAAAATAGTGATGATGATAAAATAGTTGAATGTCTAATCGAAATAGACAAAAATCATTTAATGATAAGTGTAAGAGATAATGGGAGCGGTATGACAAAAGAAATACAAAAAAAGATTCTCACATATGGATTTAGCACGAAAGGAAAAGAAGGTCGAGGTATTGGACTGGCACTCGTTCAACAAATTGTATCGGCGCATAATGGGAAAATAACCATTGATTCAGAAGAAGGTTTGGGAACCGAGATGATTATTGAAGCTAGAAAAGAGGGGGGAAATGAATGATTAAAGTCTTTATTGTTGAAGATGATCCAATGGTATTGGAAGTGAATACTGGTTTTTTAGAAAAGGTTCCACCTTTTCGCTTATGCGGAACAGCTACAAATGGAGCAGATGCTGAAATTGGGATACTTGAAACGAAGCCAGATGTCGTGTTATTGGATATGTTTTTACCAGATAAATCAGGGCTTGATGTGTTAAAGTCTCTCCGAAGCCAAGAGCTCGAATGTGATGTCATTATGATAACAGCTGCTAGAGATGCAGCAACAATTCATGAAGTGTTTCGTTTAGGGGCCGTTGATTATTTAGTTAAGCCTTTTAGGTTTGATCGCTTTAAGACAGCTTTAGAAACATATCATAAGATGTGGTACAAGTTAAACAATACTCCTTCCTTAAGTCAATCAGACATTGATGAAATGAAACAGATTAAGCAACGCAATCAATCATTGCCAAAGGGGTTAAGTGAGACTACGATGAAACAAATTTTGTTGAAACTCGTTGATTTATCCGAACCTGTAACTGCTGAACAATTAGCTTCTGCTTTAGGTATGGCACGAGTCACTGTTAGAAGATACTTAGAACATCTAGAACAAATTGAAAAAATTCAAGTGCAAGTCAAATATGGAAGTGTAGGACGCCCAAGTCATTATTATTTTGTATAATGACTTGGGTGTTTTTTCTTAACTTTTTATTTGTAATTTAAGTAAGAACTTAAAGACCAAAAAGAGCAGTAAGGACTTTATATTGTTGTAATTTTGAAAGCGCTTTATAATCAGAATAATTAATCAACCGGGTGGTATGTTGCCAATTAGTTGATGATCTTGTTTTTTATAAGATAGGGGGAGTTTAAATGAAAGCAAGTATTTCTTCAGTTTGGAACCAACTATGGAATTCACATAACCAGTCAAAAAAATTACTTTTGTTTTCTTTGCCAATTAGATCAAACAAAAAAATGGAAGTTGTTGAGCAGGATCAAAATGAGTCTTATAAACCAAAGCCTCCTAGTTACAGACCATCACAAAAGGTTGGTTTAATACTAGGCCCATTGCTTTTCATGGCTGTTGTGCTCTTTTTCTTTCCTGAAGGATTAAGCTACGAAGGACGCATGGTCTTGGCAACGACTTTATGGGTTGCAACATGGTGGATTACAGAAGCGATCCCGATCCCAGCAACATCCCTTTTGCCAATTATTTTATTGCCGATTACCGGTGCACTAAATGGTGATACGGTTACGGCCGCTTATGGAAATCCGATTATTTTCTTATTCTTAGGAGGATTTTTGATTGCTCTTGCAATGGAGAAATGGAACCTTCATAAACGAATTGCCTTAAACATCATTTCATTTATTGGAACGAGCCCGTCGCGAATTGTTTTTGGTTTTATGGCAGCGACAGGTTTCCTATCGATGTGGGTCTCTAATACAGCAGCTGTTATGATGATGCTGCCAATCGGAACTGCGATTACGTATCAAGTAGCGGAAGCGCTAAAAAATAAAGAGAATCTAGCAAATGAAGAAGAAAAGTTTTCAAAGGTTTTAATCTTTGGTATTGGTTATGCTGGAACAATTGGTGGGCTAGGAACGTTAATTGGAACACCACCTAATATTATTCTAGCGGCAACTGTTCAAGAGCTGTTCGGTGTTCAAATTTCATTTGCTTCATGGCTATTCTTTGCAGCGCCGATTGTTATAATCTTGCTTATTAGCAGTTGGTTGTTTTTAACCAGAGTCGCTCATCCAATCAAGTTAAAAGAGTTACCTGGTGGAAAGGCGCTTATTGAAAATGAAAAGAAGAAGCTAGGAAAAATTAGTTTTGAAGAAACTGCTGTATTAGTAGTCTTTACATTTGCTGCTTTCATGTGGATTTCAAGAACGTTTTTATGGGAAGGCCAAATTATGACCATTCCAGGTCTTAATGATACGATGATTGCCATTTTTGCAGCTGCGTTATTGTTTTTAATTCCTTCTATTAATAAAGGAGGACGTATTCTAGATTGGAATGTATCTAGAGATGTTCCTTGGGGAATCTTGCTATTATTTGGTGGAGGTTTAGCGATTGCTGCTGGGTTCCGTGAATCAGGTTTGGCTGATTGGATCGGCGGGCAATTAACCGTTTTAGAAGGCGTGAACTTCATCTTAATTATTGCTCTTACGACAGCTCTTGTGTTGTTCTTAACTGAAATTACATCTAATACAGCAACGGCAACGATGATTTTACCAGTGTTAGCTGCTTTAGGATTAGCGCTTGGAATTCATCCATTTGCGTTAATGGTTCCAGCAGCAATTGCAGCAAACTGTGCGTTCATGTTACCAGTTGGAACCCCTCCAAATGCAATTATCTTTGCATCAGGGAAGTTGAAAATATTTGAGATGGTGAAAAACGGTTTCTGGATAAATATCTTATCCATCATATTAATAACACTTGCAGTCTATTTCTTACTTCCGTTGTTATGGGGGATTGACTTAACGGTTTATCCATCTGAGTTTAGGTCTTAAAGTATTCGTAAAAGTATAAAGGAATAACGATTAAAACATAGAAAGGGATAGAGTTTAGTTCTCATAGTATACAGTCTTGTATTATGAAAACTAGTATCTGTCCCTTTTATAAGTTATGGAGGAGAAAGTTAATATGTCAAAAATTAAAATTTCCGTAATTCCAGGAGATGGGATTGGTCAAGAAGTTGTCCCTGAGACGTTAAAAGTACTAGATACATTAGCAGAGATTCATGGAGGAGTATCCTTTCAATATGAAACTCACCCGTGGAGCTGTGAGTATTATCTTGAACACGGAATTATGATGCCAACTGATGGAATGGCTAGGCTTCATCAAACAGATGCGATTTATTTAGGGGCTGTCGGGAACCCGAAGCTAGTTCCTGATCATGTTTCACTATGGGGCCTCTTAATTAAGATTCGCCGTGAGTGTGAACAAGTGATTAACATTCGCCCTGCTCAGTATATTGAAGGAGTAACATCACCATTAGCAGAACCAAACAATTTTGATTTTATTGTTGTTCGTGAAAATAGTGAGGGAGAGTATAGTGAAGTAGGCGGTAGAATTCATAGTGGTGAAGACGCAATTGCTATTCAAAATGCAGTATTTACTAGGAAAGCAACAGAGAGAACGATTCGTTATGCATTTGAATTGGCACAGAAACGAAAAGGCCGGGTTACAAGTGCAACGAAATCAAATGGAATTGTTCATAGCATGCCATTTTGGGATGAAGTTTTTCAAGAGGTTGCAAATACTTATCCAGAGATTGAAACAGAAAGCAATCATATCGATGCTCTAGCAGCATTTTTCGTTTCAAAGCCGCAACATTTTGATGTGGTGGTGGCGAGTAACCTATTTGGAGATATTCTTACCGACTTAGGAGCAGCGATCATGGGGAGCATCGGCATTGCACCCGCTGCTAATATCAATCTGAATGGCAAATATCCGTCCATGTTTGAACCCGTACACGGCTCAGCACCAGATATTATTGGGAAAGGGATTGCCAATCCGATTGGTCAGCTTTGGACAGCCAAAATGATGCTTGATCATCTTGGCTTTGAAGAGTTAGGTTCAATGTTATTTAGAGCAATCAAAGAAACGATTGGAGAAGGGATCAAAACGAGGGATCTTGGAGGATCAGCCAATATGAAAGAAGTAATTGACCATATTATTGGAAAGCTACGATTATATTCTAAATAACGTTAGTAGCTTTGCTATCACGCGCCTCCTCAGTTCTTGAGGGGCGCGTTTTCGTCGTAAAAATTCAATTGTAGGCAATAGCTTATCATGTCACAAAAGTGCACCTTTTCCGTCAATATTGTTACTATTTTCTCTTATTCTTACAATCTATAATAAGAATTAAGAAAACGGTTACAAATTAAAAGGCGGTGATGGTTGTTGGAATCAACAGTAGCAACAAAAGTGAAAGCGGATACGAAGTTAAAAATTGGCTCTACTAGAAAACTGAAGCTAAAGAAATTATTATCTTATGCGGCTTTTGTGGGACCTGCACTTTTATTCTTTATTGTCATTCAAATCATTCCATTTTTGATGGGCATCTATTATTCATTTACCTCGTGGAATGGGATTAGTTCTTCCATTGAATGGGTTGGACTTGAAAACTACAAACGAATATTTTCAAATGACCAAAGATTCTTTGATTCATTTCTATTTACGACAAAGTTTATGTTTGCAGCCGTTTTAATCAGTAATATAATAGGATTTTCGTTTGCATTAATTTTAAATACGGCGTTAAAGACACGAAACTTGCTAAGAACAGCTTTCTTCATTCCTAATGTTATTGGTGGTTTATTACTAGGATTTATTTGGCAGTTTATCTTTGTAAGAGGTTTCGCAGCGATTGGAGAGTTAACGAATATCTCTTTTTTCCTCAAGCCTTGGTTAGGGGATGCAACGACAGCCTTTTGGGGGATCGTTATCGTATTTGCTTGGCAAATAAGTGGATATATGATGGTTATCTATATTGCGGCATTACAAGGAGTGGATACTTCATTACTTGAAGCTGCTAAAATTGATGGGGCTAATGCGTTTACGACGTTAAGAAAAATTATTATCCCATTGATTCTTCCGGCGTTTACAATTTGTTTCTTTTTAACCATTTCGATGGCATTTAAGATTTTTGATTTGAATCTATCGTTAACGGGTGGTGGCCCATTCAACTCCACTCAATCAGTTGCCATTAACATTTATCAAGAAGCGTTTACGAATAATAACTATGGCATAGGTTCAGCGAAGTCAATCTTATTCTTTTTAATTGTCGCTATATTTACAACGATTCAAGTTATGATTACGAAGAAGAAGGAGGTTGAGGCGTAGTGAAGTATACGAAAAAAACGTTTGTATTAGAAATATTTGCAATATGTATCGCTATTCTCTTTCTCGTTCCTTTCTATTTCGTCATTGTTAACTCGTTAAAAGGATTCTCTGAAATATTGATAGATGCTGCTGCGTTACCAAGTGAATGGTTATTCTCAAACTATGTTAGAGTGTGGGAAATTCTTGATTTCCCAAGAGCATTTTTTAACTCACTTGTCATTACAGTGTTTAGTAATATTGGCCTTGTTGTTATCAGTTCGATGGCAGCTTGGAAAATGGTTCGAACACCAGGGAAATTCAGTAAGATTTTGTTCATTTTATTTGTATCAGCAATGGTTATTCCTTTCCAAACGGTTATGATTCCACTTGTAAAGCTTGGTGGAATGTTAGGAATTATGAATAGCATACCAGGTATCATCATCATGTACTTTGGCTTTGGCGTGCCGCTTTCACTTTTCCTTTATCATGGGTTTGTAAAAACGGTTCCGATTGAAGTGGAGGAATCAGCGCGAATTGATGGTTGTTCTCAGTTCGGTCTCTTTTGGAGAATCGTGTTCCCGCTTTTAAAGCCAATTACCGTAACGGTTATCATCTTAAATACACTATGGATTTGGAATGATTACTTGTTACCACTATTAGTATTACAAGATGCATCGTTAAGAACGATTCCACTTGCAACAAGTTCATTCTTTGCTCAATATACAAAACAGTGGGATATGGGATTAGCAGCACTTGTTTTAGGGATTACACCAGTAATTATCTTCTTCTTGTTCTTACAGAAGCACATTATTAGAGGTATTGCTTCAGGTTCAATTAAGTAAAGTTGGATTCAAATTTTGTAGCAATCGCTGCAAAAGTTTAAAAATAGGAAGTAAAAAATGGGGATTAGGGAGGCAATTACTATGAAACGTTTCTTATTGCTTTGTGTGTCGATGTTGTTAGCAGTTGGTATTATCGCAGGTTGTTCATCAAATAACAAAGAAAGTTCTAGTTCAGATGCTGGAGGCAATTCTGACTCAGGCGGTAGTGACGAGGTTGTAACATTAAATTTCTTCCAATTTAAAGTCGAAATTGCAGATCAGTTGCAAGAAATGTTAAAAGAATTTGAAGCTGAGCACCCAAATATTAAAGTGAAGCTTGAAACAGTAGGTGGCGGTGCGGATTATGGTGCAGCATTAAAGGCGAAATTTGCTTCAGGTGAAAAGCCAGACATCTTTAATAACGGTGGATTCAATGAGTTAGAACTTTGGAAAGAGCATCTAGCAGATCTTTCTAATGAGCCTTGGGTTGATCACTTATTACCAATTGGGAAAGTCCCTATGACAGATGCTGATGGCAATCTTTATGGAATGCCTGTTAACTTAGAAGGGTATGGATTTGCATATAACCAAGATTTGTTCGAGCAAGCTGGTATTACGGAAGTTCCAACAACGATGTCTGAATTGCAAGAAGCGGTAGAAAAGCTAGAAGAAAACGGAATTACAGCATTTGCAGCTGGTTATGGTGAGTGGTGGGTAATTGGCCAGCATTTATTAAATATTCCATTTGCTCAACAAGATGATCCTGCTGCCTTTATCGAAGGATTATCAGAAGGAACAGAAACATTTGTTGGAAACAAGCACTTTGAAGAATTTAAGCAAGTGATTGATACAGAGATTGGCTATGGAAATACAAACCCGTTAACAACTGATTATAATACACAAGTTACATTATTTGCTTCAGGTGAAGCAGCAATGATTCAACAAGGGAACTGGACTGAGAACATGATTTACCAAATCAACCCTGATATGAATATGGCGTTCTTACCTATTCCATTAAATGATGAAGCAGAAGCAAATGCTATTCCTGTAGGAGTACCAAATAACTGGGCTATTAACAAAAACTCAGAAAATCTTGAAGAAGCAAAATTATTGCTTGATTGGATGGTTTCCTCTGAAACTGGCCAACGTTACATGACAGAAGAGTTTGCCTTCATTCCGGCATTTGATAATATTGAACCAGCAGGATTAGGAGCTTTAGGAGAGTCAATTCTAGAGTACTCAGTAGCAGAACAAACGATTCCTTGGACATGGTTCATGTGGCCAGATGGTGCAAACCAAGATTTTGCTGCAGCTATCCAAGAATACGTAGCAGGACAAATTGAGTATGAAGAAGTATTAGAAAAATTCCAAGCTACGTGGGATAACTTGAAATAACAGGATTTAACTACCATATTAAAACAGAAAGCATATCTATACGTAGATATGCTTTCTGCTATATACTCTAGAAAGAACTAAAGCTTCGGGGGAGATATCGTTGTTTAAAACAAGTATAAGAAATAAACTGATTGTTCTATTATTATTAATAACGATTATCCCTTTTGGTAGTTCAATTGTCGTGACCTATATTTATACAAAGGAATCCTTGAAGGATCAGACGATAGAGGAAAATGTGAATTTGCTTTATCAAGGAAAGGTAAATATAGAAAACTATTTAAGAGAACTAAATAATTATACGTTGTCTTTCTATAGCAATCCTGATTTTATGAGCTATTTAAGAAAAACATATAGTAGTAATGATTATTTGTCGATGGGAACCGTGCATAATGTGTTACGAGCTCTTTTGTATAGTGATGATAGCATTAACCAAGTTAACATGGCTATTGTTGGCGATCAGCAAACGGTGTCACTGTCAAGGAGATCTACGCTGGTGTATTCAAAACAAGCAGACACAAACATAGAAGCATATCAGAGAGCAAAGGAAAATCCAAATAATATTTATATTGAACCGACAGATCAATCATTTTTCATTCACCGTGCATTTCGGAATGTACCGGCTAATCATATTCTTGCCTATATAACGTTGGAAATTAGACCAGGAAAAATAAATGAGTTGAGTCATTATCTGTATAATGATAATACAGAGGAATTTTATATAATGACACCGGATGCGGACTTCATATATCATTCAAAAGCAGACGTACGAGATGATCAATACTCAGAATGGATAGATGAGATCAATGGATTAGAGGAGCAAAGTGGAACATTTGAGTGGAAAGACGCAACGTTTCAAGGCGTGGTCGTTTTTGATCGGCTTTCCGATGCTACGGGAAGTTGGCTTCTAGTAAAAAGAATCCCGCACACCACCTTGTATGAAAGCGCGTACGGTGTTGCTTTGATTAATATTATCTTTGGAGTTGTTGGATTAACACTAGTTATATTGGCAACCTTTTTTGTCTCTTTTAAGATTACCTCGCCCATTAGGGTGCTCGTACAAAATATTAAGGAAGTTGAAAAAGGGAATATGCAACCTCAATTTCATTCACTTGGTAACGATGAGATTGGTATTTTAGGACAAAGATTCAAGATGATGATTGAAAGAATCAATCATCTAATTAACCGAGAATACAAGTTAGAACTTGAAAATAAGACGAATCAATTAAAAGTATTGCACTCACAAATAAATCCACACTTTTTATACAATACATTACAATCAATTGGGACGATGGCGTTGAAAAACAAAGCACTTGATGTCTATTCCTCTCTAACTGACCTTTCTCAAATTATGAGATATAGTATGAATATGGATCAAGATATTGTCCCTTTAGAGAAAGAGATTAATTATACAAAAGCGTATCTTCTCTTGCAAAAGCAAAGATTCGGGGAAGATCTAAATTATATCTTGGAAGTAGAAGAAGGTGCCCTAGATATACAAGTGCCAAAGATGATTTTACAGCCAATTATTGAGAACTATTTCAAGCATGGATTTGACACAAGAGAAGAATTAGGTGAAATTAAGGTCGTCTGTAAGAAGAAGGAATCGTATCTATTTATTGCGATTCGTGATAATGGTGTTGGAATACCTGAAAAACGACTAAAGGAAATACAAAATCTTCTATATACAAATAAAGAAAGTGCGAAAAGTGATTCTTCAATTGGATTAAAGAACGTTTATGCCAGACTACAGCTTTATTATTCCGAACAAGCAATCTTTAAAATTCAGAATCGCAGCACAGGTGGCGTTCAAGTAACCATAAAGTTACCATTAGAATTGGAGGGTGGATTACATGAAAGCAATTATAGTCGATGATGAAAAACATGTCCGTGAAGGATTAATGCTGTTAGCTGAATGGGATAAATTCGGAATTGAGACGATCTTTGAGGCAGCAGATGGAGAGGTAGCCATGAAAATAATTTCAGAGCAACAACCTGAAATTATTTTTACAGATATGAATATGCCAAGATGTGACGGGATTGATTTACTAAAGTGGATACACTCCTCTGATTTTCATTCTAAAACAATAGTAGTAAGTGGTTATGATGACTTTAAATATACAAAAAATGCGATTACCTATGGTAGTTTTGATTATATATTAAAACCAATTAATCCAAATGAATTGAATGAAACATTATCACGCGCAGTGGTGGAATGGCAGGAGCAAAATAAAAAGAGATTATCTGTTTTAGAAAACGATAAAGTTATTTGGGACCACCTTTTTTCAAGCGCTCTAAATAACGGAAATCTTTCCAATCGGTTGGTAGAACAGTTAGAAAGTGAATTTGGGGTGCGAATTTCCAATCGACCTTGTTTTATTGCGATCCTTCCAATGAAAATACTTATATCTTCTAAATATGAAGGTGATGCTGATCGAGCGTTTACCTCAGTGCTATTGAAGTGTAATGACATACTAGATAAAAATGGCATTGCATTTCGAAATATAAACAAGGAAGAAGAAATAGTTCTGCTTTTATGGGAGAAGGCTGCAGTAAAAAAGGTAATTCGAACAGTTTCAAAAAGCATAGGATGTCCAATAGAAATTGGTGAACAACATGCAAGCTTTATACATGCATATGAAACTGCAAGTAGTAATTTGAAGAATTATAATCTTCTAGAGAATGGAATGCAAGTTGTGAATTCTCTTTCGCCTGTTTATTTATTGGATTATTCCGAGGAGATAAAATGGGCCATTCAAAGTGGAAGTATGGAACAAATGAACGAAATTTTAGACCGTATTTTTAAAACATTTGAAGAAAACAACTATTTCCCTTATGAACAGATCAACATCTGGGAATCGCAGTTTGCTATTTTAAAAGATCACTGGTTAAAAGAGTATGAGCTAAAAAAACGTGATTTATTGTATAGAGGGGTTCATTACTGGAAAGATAATGGAGGATTCTCTTTTTGTAAATTTAAAGAAGAAAAGAAAAAAGAGTTTGATCATCTTATCAAGATGGTATCTGGTTGCAAATTCCAAAAAGAGAAAAATAGTGTCCAAATGATAGAAGAGTTTATTAGGAAAAACTATCAAAAGGATATTAAGCTTCAAGATATTGCAGATCGCTTCTTTTTAAGTAGAGAATACATTTCGAGGAAATTTAAGCAGGAATATGATGAGACAATCACCGATTACTTGATGAAAATTAGGATTGAAAAAGCGAAAGAATTACTTAAAAACCCATACCTTAAAATTTATGAAATATCAGATTCAGTCGGTTACCAAAATGATAAATATTTCATTAAGGTTTTTAAAAAGAGGGAAGGGATTACCCCGAGTGAGTTCAGAAATACGTTGAAAACAAATTGAAATGAGATTTATGAAAGCGTTGATAAAAACTAGATACTGCATATTTATCAAGGTGAAGAAATTGGTATGACCAATGTAGCCTTCGATTTAATCGATGATTATCGTGATCTTGAAATACTAGATATGTATGACAAAACAGTGCCTTTTCTAGTTGAGAAAAGGCACTGTTTATTATGATTTAAGATTCTGGTCAGAAGAGAGAGAAGATTATTTCAGAAACAGGTATTTACTGTAAGACTATTTTGTGAACAAAAAAAGCCTTGAGGTAGTCTTTTACAAAATATAGAAAGGGTCACCAATGATAAACTAAACTCTTACATGCGGACAATACGGACAACAATCATTGCCTGGCAATTCTTTATATAAACAACAAGTAACACGTTGAAATTCATTTTTTGATTCCAAAATAGAGCGCCCATCAAGAAACTTCTTAAACATGGAACGACGAATTTCAGGCTGCCAAATATCATCGAGCAATAAAGTATTCAAATCCTCTGTAGCTTGCTTTGTTTCAGTCGAACCATACATCCATAAGACATAGCCCCATATATTCTCCCATAAAATAAACTTTGAAATGTTTGCCTTTACTGCTAATGCATTAACAACAGTGTGTCCATATTTTTTCAATATTAACTCTAAATCTCCAGTTTGTTCATCCCTTATGAAGCGTTTATCAATTTGAAACACAAGACCATTTTCAGTTTGAGAAAGATGAATCGCTTCTAGTGGACCGTCCCAAACTTTATGCAAGGTTTTTAAATAAAGTTGTGCTGCAATAAAAAAGCCGTATCGACGCATAAAGACTGATGTCGCTACAGCTGTCGTTGGAGATCCTGTTGAATGCTTTATAATGGAAATGAAACGATCAAAGCCATTAGTAAGGCTGGTATGGACAGTCATAAAACCTATAGGGTCATTCACAATATGAACTTGAAATCTTTTCAGGTCTTCTAAGTTAAGCACCAGAAATCGCCTCATTCACTTTTGGTATGACACAACGACCTTTACCAAAAGGAATACAATGAGGGGTACCAAATAATGGATCTGTAGCAACTTGACATTCCATACCAAACACAGCACGTACCAGTTCGCAGTTAATAATCGATTCAGGCGTTCCTTGGTTGAAAACAGCCCCATCTTTTATTGCGATAATATTGTGTGCATATCGAGAAGCTAAATTAATATCATGCAATACCATTATGATTGTTCGGCCATGTTTTTCGTTTAAGTCGAATAATAGGTCTAGAATTTCTATTTGATGAGTCATATCTAAATACGTTGTAGGTTCGTCTAATAAAATAATGTCTGTATCTTGAGCTAATGTCATAGCAATCCATGCTCGCTGTCTTTGCCCACCTGAGAGTTCATCAACAGGTCGGTCGCGCAATTCGTCTACACGGGTTGCTTTCATCGCTTCTTCAACTTTCTCGGAGTCTTCTTCACTCCATCGTTTTAACCAAGATTGGTGGGGGTAACGTCCTTGTTTTACTAGGTCATGAACGGTTAACCCTTCAGGTGAAATAGGAGATTGAGGAAGGATTCCCATTTTTTTTGCGACTTCACGAGATGACATACGATGGACATCTTTTCCTTCTAATAAGACCGAACCATCTGTCGGTTTTAATAAACGTGCGACTGAACGAAGAAGGGTCGACTTCCCACAACCATTGCTTCCTACAAATACAGAAATTTCACCACGCGGGATCGTTAAATTTAAATTTTCAAAGAGTAAGTGATCGTGATACCCGATGGATAACTCTTTTGTTTGAATAGAAGTCTTCATTTCAGCATTCCTCCACATTTAGCTCATTGATATTCTCTCTCAATACTTACATCTTATCACAGATTAAATGCAAGTGAGAATGATTTTTAATAACAATTGAAATTTATCTTTACAAAAGAGGGAACAACCTTTAAACTAACATTGTATTGATAATGATTATCAAATTCGATAAGAGAGAAACTAATATTATATTAATTTGGGGGTCCAACATGAAAAAAGTAACTGCCTTAGCACTTATCCTTTTTGTATTTTTGTTAGCAGCGTGTTCTTCCGGTAATGAAGAAACGATTGCGAATGAGGAAGAATTAACAAATGATGAAGCGTCGTCAAATGAAGAAGTAAGTGAAGTAATTATAGAGGGTGTTAATGGAGAAGTGACATTAGACGCTCCTGCCAAAAAGGTTGTTGTACTCGAATGGACATATGCGGAAAACCTTCTAGCTTTAGGAATGCAGCCAGCAGGTATGGCTGATATTGAAGGGTACGGAGACTATGTAAACATTGAACCGCAATTAGACGAAAGTGTAACAGATGTTGGAGGGCGTCAAGAGCCTAACTTAGAAGCTATTGCTTCAATTGATCCAGATTTAATTATTGGTGTTAGCTTCCGTCATGATGGCATGCTTGATCAACTAGAGTCCATTGCACCAACTGTTATTTTTAATCCTTATCCAGAAGATGAGAGTATTAATTTATATGAAGAAATGGAAATAACGTTTAATGAAATGGCAAAAGCGGTTGGCAAAGAAGCTGAGGCACAACAAGTGTTAGCTGACCTTGAGGCACATTATGAGGAAGCAATAGCAAAAATTGAAGCTGGTAATCTTTCAACAAATGATGTGATCTTAACTCTAGCTTATTCAGGACCTCAAGCACCTGAAATCCGAGTTTTTACACCGCATTCAATGGCTTCAATTATTTTAGAAAAAATCGGTTTGAACAATATCCATGAGCCAGATCAATTTGAGATTTTTGGTTCAAGCACATTTAATGTTGAAGGTCTAGTAAAATATGAAGACGCTAATTATTTATACACAGTGCCGGATACAGATAATATTTATGAAAATCAGTTAAAAGGCAATAAAGTTTGGGAGAACTTATCATTTGTAGAAGAAGACCGACTTTATGACTTAGGAGCTGATACGTGGTTATATGGAGGACCGTTATCAGCAGGTACATTGGTTGATCAAATTACAGCTACAATGGTGAATGAGTAATGTTTGGGAAGTCGCTGAATAAGTCCTTTGTCATTCTGACAGGGGGCTTCTTCCTGCTTATTTTATTATCGCTTATCCACTTAACACAAGGACAAGCTGAATACTCCATTTCTGAATTGCTTAGTGAAGTTTGGGTGGAAGGTCGAATTCAAGATATTGTTCTATCATTTCGTCTCCCGAGGCTAGTCATTGGTATATTAGCAGGAGGAGCACTTGCCGTCTCTGGTGCTCTCTTACAAACCTTGACGAAAAACCCGTTAGCAGCACCGGGTACATTAGGAATTAATGCAGGGGCATTTTTCTTTGTAGTTGCTTCAACGATTTTCTTTCCTAGCTTAATAGGGAATTATCCATTTTTAACAGCGTTACTTGGTGCGGTTGTTTCGTCGGTCATGGTTGTCATGTTAGCTGGACGACAAATGGAACCTGTACGCGTTGCGTTAACAGGAATGATTATTTCTTTAATGTTTGCCTCTGTTACTGGAGCGTTACAGTTGTTATTCGAAAATAAAACAAATGGTCTCTTTTTATGGGGGGCTGGAACCCTTGTTCAACTAAATTGGAATGGTATCACATTCGCTGCACCTGTGATTGTTATTGCGTTTGGCTGTGCTTTGCTTTTAGCAAAACCGCTAGATACCTTATCACTTGGTGAAGATATTGCTACTTCACTTGGCCAGAAGGTTTCTACTGTTAAATTAGCTACATGGGGGGTAGCGATTGTCTTAGCTGCTGTAACTGTTAGTGTAGTTGGCCCCATTGGTTTTATTGGATTAATGGCTCCACATATTGTACGGATGCTTGGTGTAAAAGGGCATGTGATGATAGTGATCCATTCGTTTTTATGGGGTGCGATCATGATGATCGGAGCAGATGTATTAGGCCGTATTATCCAGCCGGGACAAGAAGTTCCCGTTGGAGCAATGACCGCGTTGATTGGTGGTCCTTGGCTTCTCTATTTAGCGTGGAAGACTGCACGTTCGATCAAGCGATCGGATCGGCAAATGGGAGGAACCACCTCGCCAATTCGATTAAAAGTGATGATCCCAATATTAATGGCAATGATTACTTTAAGTGTTGTTATTGCTTTTTCTTATAACGGAACAGAATGGTCGCATAATTGGACGAACCCATATATTTGGAATTTCCGTATTCCTCGTGTGTTGACATCGTTTATTGTGGGAATGATTCTTGCAGTTACAGGAGTCCTCTTACAAGGAGTGTTACGTAATCCACTTGCAGATGCTAGTGTAATTGGTGTCACATCGATGGGTGGGGCAGGGGCAATGTTGTTACTAGTGATGTTCCCAGCAATCCCGGCTGCGTTTATGCCACTAGGTGCCATTATTGGTTCTGTTGCAGCCCTGCTAATTATATTAGTTACCGCATGGAAAAATAATTTCCAACCAATGTTAGTCGCGTTAATGGGAATTGCCATTTCAGCGTTTGGATCGGCGGCTACTCAAGTATTTGTCGTGAAAGCAAAACTTGCTGTAGCGGCAGCACTTGTCTGGTTATCAGGAAGTACGTATGGAAAAGGGTGGGATGACGTTTACTATGCTCTCATTTTGTTCGCTCTTTTCATAGGACCTGCGATTTACATGACTCGTAAGCTAGATACATTAACTTTTGGTGACGATGTTGCGTCAGGTTTAGGAGTTTCGGTTAGATCAGCAAGAGTTTGGGCATTAGTAATTGGAGTTGCTTTAAGTACAATTGCGGTTTCGTTAGTAGGAACAATTGGTTTTATTGGGCTTGTTGCACCGCATATTGCAAGAAGGTTAGTTGGATATCGTCATCTTCCGCTAATTTTAGTATCAGGCTTGCTAGGCGGATTATTACTTGTTACAGCGGATTTACTAGGTAGAATACTAATTACACCAAATGAAATTCCAAGCGGTCTAATAGTCGCAGTGATTGGTACTCCTTATTTGTTATACCTATTAAGGAAAATGAAATAGTATTATTTTATTTCCTATATTAAAATAACGATAGGAAGGAGTGGTGTTTTTATGATAGTAAATTTTGCTGAAAGTGCAATTACAACCGAAGAGGAACTAAGGAATATTGTAGGATCTCCCCATAAGAACGTCGTCAATAAAACAATATCCGTTATTGATGAGCATTGCAAAAACTTTATTGCCAGATCACCTTTGCTATTTCTAGCGACAGCGGATTCAAAAGGACATTGTGACGTTTCGCCAAGAGGAGATGAGCCAGGAACAGTACTTGTGTTAAATGATCATCAGCTAGTTATACCTGACCGACCGGGCAATAAAAGATTAGATTCGATATCGAATATTTTGTCAAACCCTCAAATTGGTTTGCTTTTTCTGATCCCAGGTTTGGACGATGTACTTCGTATAAATGGTCGGGCAACGATTATTAAGAACGATGATATTTTAAATCAAATGAGTCTAAAAGGGAAAAAGCCTTTACTAGGTATTGGTGTTGATGTAGAGGAAGCTTTCATTCATTGTCCTAGGGCATTAAATCAATCAAACATTTGGAATCGTGAATCCTGGGAAGATAAAGAAGCTTTACCAACATTGATGGAAATTTTTCATGCTCATTTGAAAATTAACGGAGTAGAAGTCAAAGCATAACACTGATCTCTCAAAAACAACTAAGAATGACCCCATGTTCTCTAGGAATTTGGGGTTTTATTTGAATTAAGTAATTTCCCGGTGAATAATGTCGCCAATTGTACTTTTCTGTCTTCAACCCAATTAACCGTTCAATTGGTATATTTAGAGGGGGAAATAAATAGGTAATTATAAGCACTCCATATGATTTGCGTCTAAAACAAAAAAATTGTCAGGAATGTCTGTCCGAATTTAAACTTATTTATATTTGTTGATGCGTCTCTTTCTTTTTAAGAGGTGCATTTTGTTATGGTTTTTAAATTAGGTTCCTGAGAGGGTGTCGTATTTCACTACATTGGCACCTCTAAAGAAGACAGTGTACACTAGAACAAGTATAATGAATGTAGTAAGTAATAAAAATAGGAGCTAATGTACTATGTATCGTAATTTAGAAGAATGCATTTTGGATTTGGAGAGAGACGGACAATTAGTAAGAATTAAAGAAGAAGTGGATCCTCACCTTGAAATGGCAGCTATTCACTTAAAAGTTTTTGAAGCTGGTGGTCCTGCTTTGTTATTTGAAAATGTTAAAGGTTCAAAGTTTAAAGCAGTATCCAATTTGTTTGGAACGATTGATCGAAGTAAGTTTATCTTTCGTAAAACGTTAGAAGCAACACAAAGTGTCATCGCATTAAGAAATGATCCAATGAGTCCATTAAAAAACCCTTTTAAACATATAGGAGCAGGATTGGCTGCTACCAAAGCACTTCCAATAAAAAAGACAAGCAGCATCCCAGCAGATTTTAAGGAAATCCAAATTTCTGATCTTCCACTTATCCATCACTGGCCAGATGATGGAGGGGCCTTCGTTACTCTTCCTCAAGTTTATTCAGAAGATCCGGAGAAACCGGGGATCATGAATGCAAATCTTGGGATGTATCGTATTCAGCTTAGTGGCAATGAGTATGAAATGAATAAAGAGATTGGTTTACATTATCAAATTCATCGTGGAATTGGGGTACATCAAGAAAAAGCCAATAGACTAGGAATTCCATTAAAGGTAAGTATTTTTATTGGAGGACCGCCTTCTCATACGTTAGCAGCTGTGATGCCGCTTCCAGAAGGGTTAAGTGAAATGACATTTGCTGGCCTATTGGCAGGACGGCGTTTCCGGTACAGCTATGTGGATGGTTACTGTATCAGCCATGATGCTGACTTTGTCATTACGGGAGAGGTCCATCCTGAAGAGACGAAGCCAGAGGGACCATTTGGCGATCACTTAGGATATTATAGCCTTACGCATCCATTTCCAGTCATGCGTGTTCATAAGGTGTACGCAAAAAATAATTCGATCTGGCCGTTTACAGTTGTTGGTCGTCCACCTCAAGAAGATACAGCTTTTGGAGATCTTATTCACGAGTTGACAGGTGATGCAATTAAGCAAGACATTCCTGGCGTACAAGAAGTTCATGCTGTTGATGCGGCTGGCGTACATCCACTACTATTTGCAATTGGGAGTGAACGCTATACCCCTTATCAAAAAGTGAAGCAGCCAACCGAATTACTGACACTTGCTAACCGAATTTTAGGGACAGGCCAGTTAAGTTTAGCGAAGTATCTCTTTATTACAGCAGAAGAGAAGCAACCGCTAGCAACTCGTCGGGAAGAGGAATTTCTAACTTATATTTTAGAACGAATTGATCTAAGACGTGATATTCACTTTCAAACAAACACGACCATTGATACATTAGATTACTCAGGAACGGGGCTAAATACAGGAAGTAAAGTCGTATTTGCTGCTTATGGAGATAAGAAAAGAGATCTATGTAAGGAAGTTCCCAATTCTTTAATAGATTTACAGGGCTTTGATCAACCGCATCTTGTTATGCCAGGAATTGTTGCTATTCAAGGACCTAAGTTTACTACCTATGACCAGGCACAACAACAGTTAAAAAAATTAAGTGATGCAATTAGTGAGAGAGGTGCATTGCCTTCTTGTCCAATGATCATTCTCTGTGATGAAAGTCAGTTTGTCAGTGAGTCAACAAGTAATTTTCTTTGGGTAACATTCACAAGAAGTAATCCTTCGCATGACATATATGGAGTGAATAGTAAATATGAATTTAAACATTGGGCTTGTGATAACGTCATTATTGATGCAAGGACGAAGCCTCATCATGCTCCGCCACTAGTTCCTAATGCTAATGTAGAGAAAAGTATCGAGCGATTTTTTGAAAAAGGTGCGAATTTAGGTCATATTTAACTAAGAATGGACTGTATTCAGCTAATTATTAATAGAGGGGATCTCAAAGGTATGTTTTGACTTTTGAGATCCCCTCATTTTTATGAGTTAAATTCAGTTTCTATATATTAAGGATCTCTTAAAGAAGCTCGTATGATGTGAGAATATGTTGTTTTACAGCTAACGAAAATGACGTTATTCTATTTGACTGTCGTAGCGACAAACCGAAATCTGAAATCGATTACCTGTTATATTTGAAAGGAAGCCAGAAAAAGTTCACATATTCCAGTAAATACCATCCAAAAGAGAGAAAAGTGGTTCCTGTTCCTTTCCTTACACTAATATTTTTTGTAATCATTTTCAGTTCAAACTACTTATAAAATAAGGATTTTTTGAAAAAAGTAAGGAAAATTGAAGAAATAAAAAAAATCTTCAAAAAAAAGCGTTTACAAATTTGACACAATCATGTATCTTTAAATTACCAAATGAAAGCGCATTCGAAGCGGTAATATAAAAGTGTAATCGATTGCAAACTTTCAGGAGATTGCGAAATTTATACTTATTTATCTGATTTTTCAAACAATGTTGTTTATTAAGAAAAGGAGGATGATAGTAATCAAAATTGGTCCTTTCTGTATATAGTCGTTGTTGCATTTGAGGGTTTAGTTGAAAACGATTACAAAAATTAAATGTTTATCAGGGGGAATTACGAATGAAATTCGGGAATTCAGTATTAACTTTTGTCGGTTTAATCATGCTATTATTCTTAGCTGCTTGCGGAGGTGGGAATGAACCTAGTTCGGCAACAGAAGGCTCTGGAGATAAAAAGACAATTGGTGTTTCAATTTCTAATTTAGACGAATTTCTAACTTACATGCAAGACGCGATGAAAGAAGAAGCAGAAAATCATCCTGATTTTGAATTTATTTATAGTGATGCACAAAATGACAGTGCAAGACAAATGGACCAAATTGAGAACTTTATCACACGTCAAGTTGATGCAATCGTTATTAACCCTGTAGATACAACAGCTGCAGTAGACATTATAAATATGGTTAATAATGCGGGCATTCCGATTGTTGTTGCTAACCGTACATTTGAAGGAGTAGAAGAAGCGACAGCCTATGTTGGTTCTGAATCAATTCAATCAGGTCTTCTGCAGATGGAAGAGGTAGCTGAGCTTTTAGGTGGAGAAGGTAACATCGCTATTATGGAAGGTGAATTAGGCCACGAAGCACAAATTAAACGTACAGAAGGAAATGTGCAAATTATTGAAGAACATGCAGGCTTAGAAATCGTTCATCAAAATACAGCGAAATTCGATCGTTCTGAAGGTATGAGATTAATGGAGAACTGGTTAAACTCTGGTACTCACATCGATGCGATCGTTTCGAATAACGATGAAATGGCTCTTGGAGCAATTTTGGCACTTGAAGCAGCTGGAAAACTAGATGAAGTGTTAGTTGCGGGTATCGATGCAACACCAGCAGCTTTAGAAGCAATGAAAGCAAGTAAACTAAGTGTTACAGTATTCCAGGATGCAAAAGGTCAAGGAGCAAATAGTATTATTACTGCTGTAAAAGCAGCAAATGGTGAAGATGTAGAAGATGTTTTAGTGCCTTATCAACTTGTGACACCTGATAATGTAGATGAGTATGTCGCTAAGTACGAGTAATACTTAAGAAACAGGTAATGAAAGGAAACCTACTGGTTTCCTTTCATTAAATGAATATCCTATTAAAAATGGGAGGGTACAAAATGAGTGAATACATTTTACAAATGGAAAACATCACAAAAGAATTTCCTGGTGTAAAAGCATTAGACGACGTCCAATTAAAAGTTAGAAAAGGTACTGTTCATGCTCTTATGGGTGAAAATGGAGCAGGAAAATCGACTCTTATGAAAATCATTATCGGGATGTACACACCAGATACGGGAAAAATCATCTTTGATGATGAAGAGTTGAAATTAACCAATATTAATGATTCTTTGGATAAAGGGATATCTATGATCCATCAAGAGTTAAGTCCTATTCCGGAAATGACTGTTGCAGAAAATATTTATTTGGGACGGGAACCAACTTATGGGAAAAGTGGACTCGTAAATAATCGTAAGTTATATCAAATGACTAAAGATCTTTTGAACAGTCTAGAAATAAATCTTGATCCCAAAACAAAAATGATTGATTTAAGCATTGCTAATACACAAATGGTTGAGATTGCAAAAGCGATATCCTTTGATTCAAAGTTAGTCATTATGGATGAGCCAACTTCTGCAATTACAGAAAAAGAGGTTGCTCAACTTTTTAAAATGATCCGCTCATTAAAAGATAAAGGTGTTGGAATTATTTATATTACTCATAAGATGAGTGAGTTGTATGAAATTGCAGACGATATATCGGTATTTAGAGATGGTCAGTTTATCGGTACTGATACGGCAGCGAATATGGAAAGAGATAGATTAATTAAGATGATGGTAGGACGAGAATTAAATCAAGTATTCAATAAGCCTGAACCTATTATTGGAGAAGTGGCATTATCAGTTAAAAATTTAAGTCATAAAGGTTGGTTTGAAGACGTGAATTTCGAAGTCCGGAAAGGAGAAATCGTCTGTTTTGCAGGTTTGATGGGGGCAGGGAGAACAGAAGTACTTGAGACCATCTTTGGTGTTAAAAAAGCGGACCAAGGTGAAGTATATGTTCATGGTGAAAAAGTCAAAATTAATACTCCGATAGATGCTATTAAAAGTAATCTAGGTTTTTTAACCGAAGACCGGAAATTGACAGGTTTGTTTTTGCCTCTATCAGTTAGAGAAAATATGATTACTGTCAATATTGACCGATATATTTCATCGGGCTTATTGAACTACAAACAAGTTAAATTTGACTGCTTAGAGCAAAAAGAAAATCTTAAAATCAAGACACCAAGCATTGATCAAATTGTTGAAAATTTAAGTGGTGGGAACCAGCAAAAAGTGTTATTAGCAAGATGGTTATTGAAAAACCCAGATATTTTATTTCTAGATGAACCAACTCGTGGAATTGATGTTGGAGCGAAATCAGAATTTTATAACATAATTTTTAAATTAGCAAGCCAAGGAAAAGCAATAGTCGTTGTTTCTTCTGAAATGGCAGAAATATTAGGTTTGTGTGATCGCGTATTAGTTATGCATGAAGGTCGAATTACTGGTGAATTAAGCAGAGAAGAAGCCAACCAAGAAAAGATTATGCAATATGCTACTGGTCAACAAAATATTAGTACGAAAAATACTAGTCAAAGCGAAACGCGACAAGCCGTAACTAACTAATATCGGAATGTGGAAGAAGTGTCTAGTGAATTTATTCAGTTTGGAGGAACGTAAGATGGGTCTAGAGCTAGAAAAGACGGAATCAAAACAAGTGAAGAATAATCAAGGTAAAGAACTAGCAATGAATATATTAAAAAAATATGGTATATTTATCATTCTAATTTTACTCATTGTCTTAATGTCCATTTTAACACCCCATTTTCTAAGTGCTACTAACTTGATAAACATTGTAAGGCAGATGTCCATTATAGGTATTATAGCAATAGGGGTTACACCTATCATTATTACAAAAGGGATAGATTTATCTTCTGGTTCAGTAATTGCATTAGTTTCAGTTGTAGTGGCAACATTTGCTCAAGGAGATTATCCGTTAGTTGTTCCGATTTTAGTAGCTCTAGGTGTCGGTTTATTAGCTGGTCTTATTAACGGAACACTTGTAGCAAAAGGAATGCTAGCTCCTTTTATCGCTACATTAGGAATGATGACAGCTGCACGTGGAGCTGCGATGCTTTATAGTGATGGTCGACCAATTGGTGGTATTTCTGAATCATTTACATTTATCGGTCAAGGTATTGTTTTTGGGATTCCAGTTCCAGTTATCATCTTTGGATTAGTCGGTTTAGTGACATGGGTACTTCTTAACAAAACAAAGGTTGGTAGATATGTTTATGCAATCGGAGGAAATGAACAAGCGGCTGTTACAGCTGGTATTAATGTAAGTAGAATTAAGTTAATGGTTTATGCATATGCTGGTCTTTTAGGTGGTATTGCCGGTATGATTCTAACATCAAGGATTGCATCTGGTCAGCCACAAGCAGGTATTATGTTTGAGCTAGATGCAATTGCTGCAGCAGTAATTGGAGGTACTAGTTTGTTTGGTGGGATTGGTACAGTCGGTGGAACAATTATTGGAGCCTTAATTATTGGTGTTATGAACAATGGTCTAGACCTTTTAGGTGTAAGTTCATATTGGCAGCAAATCGTAAAAGGTGCAATTATCGTTGCGGCTGTATATATTGATTCTAGAAAGAACCGTAAAAAATAACACTATTGATCTCTGTTTGAGAAAGGGGGCTGTCCCAAAAGGTCAAATACAGACTTTTTGAGACACACCCTTTGTTTTTTTATTTGAATCACTAAAAAATGTTAGAAAGTATGAAAAAAAGTAAGTATACTGTTGAAAGCGTTTTATAATAATGTTATTATAAAACTATGTTAATAGACTTGTTACCAAAGTTAAGAAGGGGGTTTGGTTCCGGAGAGACTTTACTTTTTTGCTTGAAATGAAATCGATTGCAAATTAATTCTCAAAGATAACTCAAATACTAATAGAGTGTAGTGCCTTAGGTGATAGTAAGTGTTGAAGGTTAACTTTTTGGAACCTAATAAGAAAATTGATTAAAAAAGTATTGACTGAAAACGCTTTTAATATTATTCTGTAACAGAAGTTATCAAAATATAACCAAAACATTACAATTAGTGCAAGGTTATTACAGTCATAGAGGTTCTGATTTTGATACAATTAAATAAAGAACTTACAAAAAAAATTTAGCGTTAATGAAATCGATTTCATTATTTAGAGTTAACTGATTTTTAGGAGGTAGACGTAATGAGCAAATTGCTTCGTAAGCCAGAAAATGCGGAAATTAAAGATGGTGTAACACTCGTTCATAATGTTACATCTGAAAATTCATCTCTTGAGTATGTAAATTTTAAGATGATTGATTTAGCTCCTGGAGCCACATATTTAGAGGAGTTGGGAAAGCAAGAGTGTTGTATTGTTGCTGTAACGGGGAAAATCAATGTGACTGATCAAGAAGTTACGTTTGAAAATTTAGGAACACGTGAAACTGTATTTGAAAAAGTACCGACAGATAGTGTTTATGTTTCAAACGATCGCACGTTTGAAGTCGTTGCAGTAAGCCAAGCGCGTGTAGCTCTTTGTTATTCACCTTCAGATAAGCAATTACCAACGAAGTTAATCAGTGCTGCAGACAATGGAGTAGAGCATAGAGGAACAGGAAACAACAAGAGAATGGTTCACAACATTTTACCAGATTCGGACCCTTCAGCAAATAGTTTGCTAGTTGTAGAAGTGTTTACAGAAAGCGGGAATTGGTCTAGTTATCCTCCACACAAACATGATCAAGATAACTTACCAGAAGAGTCATTTTTAGAAGAAACATATTATCATGAGATGAACCCTTCACAAGGTTTTGTATTCCAACGTGTTTATACAGACGACCGCTCACTAGATGAAACGATGACAGTTGAAAATGGAAACATGGTCATCGTTCCAGTAGGATATCATCCGGTAGGTGTTCCTGAAGGGTATACTTCATACTATTTAAACGTAATGGCAGGTCCAACTCGAATTTGGAAATTTTATAACGACCCTGATCACGAGTGGATTCTAAAAGGCTAAAACTAAAAACAATAAAACTACTAAGAGGAGTGTTAGATAAAATGAATTATAAATTTAATGAAAACAGAGAATTCGATATTATTGCAATCGGTCGAGCGTGTATTGATTTGAACGCAGTTGAATATAATCGCCCAATGGAAGAAACAATGACATTTTCTAAATATGTTGGTGGTTCACCTGCTAATATCGCAATTGGAAGTTCCAAACTTGGTCTTAAGGCAGGATTTATTGGGAAGCTTGCAGATGATCAACATGGCCGTTTTATCGAGCAGTACATGAGTGGAGTTGGGATCGACACATCCAATATGGTTGTTGATAAAGAAGGACATAAAACTGGATTAGCATTTACGGAGATTAAAAGTCCAGAAGAATGCAGCATTTTAATGTATAGACAAGATGTAGCAGATCTTTATCTTGACCAAAGCGAAGTAAATGAAGAGTATATTAAAAAATCTAAAGTTCTTCTAGTTTCAGGTACAGCTTTATCAAAAAGCCCATCTCGCGAAGCGGTATTGAAATCAATTAGCTTAGCGAAGAAAAATGATGTAAAGGTTATCTTTGAGCTAGATTATCGTCCATATTCTTGGAATAATGCAGAAGAAACTGCCGTGTATTATTCATTAGTTGCTGAACAATCTGATGTTGTCATTGGTACTCGTGAAGAATTTGATGCGCTTGAAAATAGAACAACAGAAGGCAATAACGAGGATACAATAAACTACTTATTCAAACACTCACCTGATTTAGTTGTTATTAAGCATGGTGTTGAAGGTTCATATGCTTATGCAAAATCTGGAGAAGTGTTCAGAGGTTTAGCATATAAGACAAAGGTACTAAAAACATTTGGTGCAGGTGATTCGTATGCATCGGCATTCTTATTCGCACTAATTAGTGGTAAGGATATTGAAACGGCCCTAAAATATGGAAGTGCTTCAGCTTCTATTGTAGTGAGCAAGCATAGTTCATCAGATGCAATGCCATCTGTTGAAGAAATTGAAGGATTAATTGAAAAGAATGAAACCATTTCAGTGGGATAGAGGAGAACGCTTATGAAAACGATTAGATTAACGACAGCTCAAGCTTTAATCAAGTTTTTAAATCAACAATATATTCATGTTGACGGAGAAGAAATTCCATTTGTAGAAGGGATCTTTAATATCTTCGGTCACGGAAATGTTTTAGGGATAGGTACAGCTTTAGAAAGTGATCCAGGCCATTTAAAAGTGATTCAAGGGAAAAATGAACAAGGTATGGCACATGCTGCGATTGCTTACAGCAAGCAATTACTTCGTAAAAAGATTTATGCGATTACAACGTCAAGCGGTCCGGGATCCGCTAACTTAGTAACAGCTGCAGGAACAGCCCTTGCTAATAATATTCCAGTATTACTAATTCCAGCAGATACGTATGCTACTCGTCAGCCAGACCCTGTATTACAGCAAATAGAACAAGAGCATAGTCTTGCTATTACAACAAATGACGCATTAAAACCAGTATCTAGATATTGGGATCGTGTAACGCGCCCTGAACAGTTAATGTCAAGTTTAATTCGTGCGTTTGAAGTAATGACGGATCCAGCTAAAGCAGGTCCTGCAACGGTTTGTATCTCACAAGATGTTGAAGGGGAAGCGTACGACTTTGACGAAAGATTCTTTGAAAAGCGTGTTCACTATATCGATCGTAAACCGGCAAGTGACCGTGAGTTAAAAGGTGCTGCTGAATTAATTAAAGAAAGTAAGAAGCCTGTAATCGTAGTTGGTGGTGGAGCGAAGTATTCAGAAGCTCGCGATATTTTAGTAGAATTCTCAGAGAAATATAATGTGCCAATAGTAGAAACACAAGCTGGTAAGTCTACTATTGAGCATTCATTTAAAAATAATCTTGGCGGTCTTGGTATTACAGGTACACTTGCAGCTAACAAAGCAGCTCAACAAGCAGACCTTGTTATTGGTGTAGGAACAAGATATACAGACTTTGCTACATCATCAAAAACGATCTTTAATTTTGATGAAGCTAAGTTTTTAAATGTGAATGTCAGCCGTATGCAAGCTTATAAGCTTGATGGATATCAGGTAGTAGCCGATGCAAGAACAGCTTTTGAAGCATTAACACCAATGCTTGAAGGATATGTAAGTGAATTTGGCGACACGATTACTGAACTGAAGGAAGAATGGCTAGCAGAGCGTGACCGCTTAAGCGAAGTAACATTTAGCCGTGAAGGCTTTGTTCCCGAAATTAAAAACCATTTCTCTCAAGAAGTGATGAATGAATATGCAGATGCATTAGGAACTGAATTTGCTCAAACAACAGCATTACTAACAATTAATGACACGATTGATCCTGATAGTATCATCATTTGTGCTGCAGGTTCTCTCCCAGGAGACCTACAACGTTTATGGCATTCATCTGTTCCTAATACGTACCACCTTGAGTATGGGTATTCATGTATGGGATATGAAGTTTCAGGTACACTAGGCTTGAAATTAGCTGAACCAACAAAAGAAGTATACACGATGGTTGGTGATGGTAGTTTCTTAATGCTTCACTCTGAGTTAGTAACAGCAATTCAATATAATAAAAAGATTAACGTCTTATTATTTGATAACTCTGGTTATGGATGTATCAACAACCTGCAAATGGATTTTGGCGGCGGAAGTTACTTCTGTGAATTCAGAACAGACGACAATCAAATCTTAAATGTAGATTATGCGAAAGTCGCTGAGGGTTACGGAGCAAAAGCATATCGTGCTAATACTGTAGAAGAACTAAAGGCAGCTTTAGAAGACGCAAAGAAACAAGATTGTTCTACGTTAATAGAGATGAAAGTCCTTCCTAAAACGATGACAGACGGTTATGAAGGAAGCTGGTGGAACCTTGGAGTTTCTGAAGTATCTGATCGTGAGGGAATTCAAAAAGCATATGAATTCAAGCAAGAAAAACTAAAAAATGCAAAGCAATATTAATAATAGAAGGTGAATGCTAATGAGTAATCAAGATATTCTATGGGGAATTGCTCCAATTGGCTGGCGAAATGATGATATTCCAGAAATCGGTGCAGAAAATACATTACAACATTTATTAAGTGACATAGTAGTAGCGGGTTTTCAAGGAACTGAAGTCGGAGGGTTCTTTCCTGAAGCTAAAGTTCTAAACAAAGAACTTAGTTTACGTAACTTAAAAATTGCAGGACAATGGTTCTCAAGCTTCTTGATTCGTGATGGACTAGAAGAAGTAGCTAAGGATTTTCACAAGCATTGTGCAAATTTACAGCAAGTAAATGCAGCTGTTGCGGTTGTTTCAGAACAAACATACAGCATTCAAGGTACAAAAAAGAATGTATTTACAGATAAGCCTTATTTTACGGATGAGGAATGGAATACGTTATGCCAAGGCTTAAATGAGCTTGGAAAAATCGCTGAACAGTATGATTTACATTTAGTATTTCACCACCATATGGGAACAGGTGTACAAACGTTAGAGGAAATCGATCGTTTATTAGAAAATACAGATCCTAATCATGTTCACCTTCTTTATGATACTGGGCACATTTACGTTTCAGATAATGACTATATGACATTATTAAAAAAGCATATGAATCGCATTAAACATGTCCACTTTAAAGATGTAAGACCGAACAAGTTAGAAGAATGTAAGGCAGCAGGAAATTCGTTCTTAGATTCATTTTTAGATGGTATGTTTACTGTACCAGGTGATGGTTGTATTGATTTCACAGAAGTATATCAAACATTACTTGATCATAATTACAAAGGATGGATTGTCATTGAAGCTGAGCAAGATCCAGCAAAGGCCCATCCATTAGAATATGCTTTAATCGCGCGTAAGTATATTGACGAAAAGTTATTTCAAAAAGTGACCGTCTAACTAGATAAAACCGGGTCTTTCGATTAGAGAGACCCAGCTTTTATAATTAAAAGATATAAGGAGGTGCCTGGTAATTGGCATTAGTATCTATGAAAGATATGCTCAAACACGCAAAAGAAGGAAACTATGCAGTTGGGCAATATAACATTAATAGTTTGCAGTGGGCGCAAGCAATCCTACAAGCGGCTGAAGAAGAACAAGGACCAGTTATTGTGGCAGCTTCCGATAGACTCGTTGATTATCTAGGTGGGTTTAAAACAATAGCAGCTATGGTGAATGCGCTTGTTGAGGAAATGGAAATCACAGTTCCAGTTGCATTGCACTTAGATCATGGAATGAATGTGGAGAGATGTAAACAGGCGATCGATGCAGGGTTTACATCCGTGATGATTGATGGATCCCACTATTCTATTGAAGAAAATATCGCTATGACTAAAGAAGTAGTCGATTACGCTCAACTTCACCAAGTATCTGTAGAAGCAGAAGTAGGAACAGTTGGTGGAATGGAAGATGGACTTATTGGTGGTGTAAAATATGCCGATCCTTATGAATGTTTGCGTCTTGTTGAAGAAACGGGAGTGGACGCATTGGCAGCCGCTTTAGGATCTGTTCATGGGCCATACCAAGGTGAACCGCAACTCGGCTTTGATGAAATGAAACAAATATCAGAAATGACTGGTATTCCATTGGTTTTACATGGAGGGTCAGGAATTCCGGATTACCAAATTAAAAAAGCGATTGAATTTGGACATGCAAAAATTAATGTGAATACTGAATGTTTACAAGCATGGGCAAAAGCTGTCCGTGAAGTATTAATAAACGACAGTGATATTTACGATAATCGTGCGATTACTACACCAGGTAAAGAGGCGATCGTTGCTACAGTAAAAGAGAAGATGAGAGAATTTAATACAAGTAATAAAGCTCCTGAAAAATCTAACGTCTAGAAAAGTGTTATTGAAAGACCTGTCACGAAAACAGGTCTTTTTTCTATATAAAAAGGTCTTCTAGATTGTCTAGTTTTGATGTTAATCTGCAATAATCAGCTGAATATTATGTTCTTGAGCATATTCTGTATATTTATTGGGAGGAACAGTGTCTGTAATTAAAACATCTATATCCTGTAAATCACAGTAGGTCATTACAGCATGCTGATCAAATTTATTGTGATCAACTAAAAGAAACACTTCGGAACTTCTTTCAACAACTGTACGTTTGAGATCGCTTTCAAGAGGGCTTGAATTTGTTATTCCGTTCTTTATTGAAACACCAGCAGAAGCCATAAATGCTTTGTTGATATTATGTGATTTCAGAATATCTTGTTTAATGAAACTAGCAAATGATTTGGTCTTACGTTCTAATACACCACCAGTTGAAATAACATTTAAGTTTTCAAATGGAAGAGCGTGAATGATGAAATCAAGATTATTCGTTATAATTGTCAAATCAAGTGTTTTTATAAACTCGACTATTTCAAGGATCGTTGTTCCTGAGTCGATGAATATAACATCTCCATCTACTATATAACTAGCGGCTTTTTTAGCAATCAGTTGCTTTTGGTGCAGATTGCGTGTTTTTCTATCTTGAAAAGGTTCAAGTCGTGTTCGGTTTACACTAACTCCGCCATATACTTTTTTATACTCGCCGGATTCAACCAATTCTTGTACGTCTCGCCGAATAGTATTTTTCGAAACTCCAAAAACTGTTACCAAATCATCCAAAGAAACCGTTTGATGTTGATTAATATAGTCAGAAATTTGATTGATGCGTTGTGTCTTTAACATATTTACCAACCCTTATTTTAAAAATTGAAAGGGAATACCTTTCCCTAGTTTTATGCAATGTACCCATTGTCGTTTTTTACATTTGAAAACTTATACATATTATATCAACATTTAATCAAGACATCACCATCTATTTTATAAGAAAATCACAAATGACTTCCACTTTTTATAATATGTTAGTAACCGTTTTCATTACGTGGTAAAATAGTGATATACTACTTTGTTTTGACAAAGGTTTGAAGATTACTTATAATATTTTATTACTCTTATGACATATCTCAATTGCTAGAAAAATACGACCAAAAATTAGACATTCCCAGTAAAAATAATTTTACAGTGGAAGGAAGGTGAGGTGTTATAAAAAAATGAAAATGAGCGATGTTGCCAAATTGGCAAATGTATCAGCTGCAACAGTTTCAAGGGTGCTAAGTCACCCGGATAAGGTTAGTGCAGAGACAAGACAAAGAGTTATGGATGTCATAAATAAAGTTAATTACAAACCACATATTGTTGCAAGGCAATTTAGAACACAAGAAACGAAAATCATCTTAGTTGTTGTTCCTGATATTACGAGTGCCTTTTTTTCACAAGTATTAAGGGGGATTGAGCATATAGCTGTAAACAATGACTATCAAGTAATTTTAGGGGATACAGAAAACGATATTGAGAGAGAAAATAGCTATATTAACCTATTACTTCAGAAACAAGTGGATGGAATGGTACTATTAACAGCTCGACTAGATAAAAGTAAACTAGAAGAACTAGCTAGTGAATTTCCATTAGTTCTCGCGTGTGAATATGTAGATGGGTTGAATGTTCCTACTGTATCAATCGACAATGTAAGTAGTGCTCGTAAAGCAACGGAACATTTAATTCAATTAGGTCACACAAAGATTGCTCATATTACAGGGCCTATTAGTGTTATCCTAAGTCGAGATAGGTTAAAAGGATATAAACAAGCGATGATTAGTAACGATCTAGAGATCGATCCTGCATATATACAAGAGGGAGAAGTGAATTTTGAATCTAGTTATAATCAAACTTTAAAACTGTTGTCATTATCAACCCCACCTACAGCTATATTTGTTTTTAATGATGAAATGGCTATGGGTACAATTAAGGCAGCTAAAGACAGTGGGTTAACTGTGCCAGATGATTTGGCAGTAGTAGGCTTTGATAATATAAAAATGTCAACGGTATTTGAACCTAATTTAACGACGATTGACCAACCGAAGTATGAAATTGGAAAAAAAGCGATGGAGTTATTGCTTAAATTAATAAATGGTGAGCCGCTGAAAAAGAAGAAATTTGTTATGAAAGATGAATTGATAATAAGAGAGTCTAGCCGTATTGAGTAAATAAATGAAAAAGTGTTCGGGGGTGTCTCAAAGGTCTGTTTTTGACCTTTGAGACACCCCCGAAGCAATGAGCGGAGTCGCTACTCTTTTAAGAGCCGAGGCCACTGAAAAAGGTACGGTTTTGACCTTTTTCAATGGCCTTTAAGCAATGAGCGGAACCGTTGCTTTGTCTTAAAGCCTGCTATGAGTGGTTTTCTCATAGCAGGCGCGCAACGTGTGGAGCCATTGCTGCTTCCTCGAATCCGCTAAAAAGGACTTTTTCAGTGGCTTCTTAAGAGCCTTGAGAGGAGCCATTGGCCAACTCTATTCCCGACTTTTCTTTTCGTAAAGATTGTTGCTGTGAAGAAATGTGTTTTGTCCGTAGTGAAATGGAGCGCAAGGGAACGAACATGTGAAGGACACGTAACCCTATAAAAACAACAAAGTATGCGAAAACAGCCATTTACAAAGAAAACTAAATAATATAAAATAAAATAAGAAGTATTTTCAAGTGCTTTTTTGTAAGCGAGACAAATACTGATTTTTTTTGGAAGTTGGTGTAATCGTTTTCAGTTATAAACTTGAAATATGGGAGGTGAGTTTCTAAAAATATGAAGATGAGTGATGTAGCGAAACTAGCGAATGTGTCACCTGCAACAGTTTCAAGGGTACTTTGTCACCCAGAACTTGTGAGCAAAGAAACAAAACAAAAAGTCATGGATGTAATCAACGAGGTTAATTACAAGCCTCATGCAGTTGCAAGGCAATTTAGGACGAAGGCAACGAAAATCATTCTTGTTGTTGTCCCGGATATTACAAGTGCCTTCTTCTCTGAAGTGCTTAGAGGTATAGAGCACGTTGCTGTTAGTTGTGGGTATCAAGTAATATTGGGAGATACTGAAAATAACATTGAAAGAGAAGCTGAATATATTAACCTATTATATCAAAAACAAGCTGATGGAATGATTCTTTTAACTGCTCGTTTAGATAAGGATAAATTAGAGGAGCTATCTGAGCAGTACCCACTTGTGCTAGCCTGTGAATATATGGATGGTTTGAATGTTCCAACTGTTTCTATTGATAATATAAGTAGTGCAAGAAAGGCTACGGAACACTTGATTCAATTAGGCCATACTAGGATAGCTCATATTACAGGTCCAATAAATATTGTCCTTAGTCGAGACCGCTTAAGGGGTTACAAGCAAGCGATGATTAGCCATGATTTAGAAATTGATTCAGCATATATTCAGGAAGGGGATCAAACCTTTGATTCTGGGTATAATCAAATGCTGAAGCTATTGGCACTAGAAACCCCGCCTACTGCAGTCTTTGTTTTCAACGATGATATGGCAATGGGTGTAATAAAGGCAGTAAAGGACTGTCACCTAAATGTACCTGAAGATATTGCTGTTGTTGGTTTTGACCATATAAAAATGTCATCAATACATGAACCGAACCTAACGACGGTTGCTCAACCAAAGTATGAAATAGGGAAAAAAGCGATGGAGTTATTATTAAAACAAATAAATAGTGAGCAAATGCACAAAAAGAAAATAGTAATGAAGGATGAACTAATTATTGGAGATTCCTGTGGATCGAAATCCAATGCTCTAAAGGCTCTAGAAAGAATTTAGTAGTGAAGGGCTGAAATCGATTGCAGTGTTTTTGGCAAGCTCAACTTAATTATTCATTTGAAAATAGGAATTCTTTCTATGAAAAAACTTCACTTAAATTTGTTGTTCTCTGTAGGATTCCGATTGAAAAAATATTGAAAAACTCAATGTTATCAAGGGATATCATGATAAAAATTAACATTAAAAAAAGTGAAAAAAAACTAGAAAAAGCATTTACAAAAAAAACTGAATGCTATACAATAAGAATTGTAAGAGGAAGTCAAAACTAATTTAGATGTAATCGATTTCAGTATATTACAGTTTTGCTTCTACTAAATGTAAACGGTCTCGGTTGTGGGCGGGTACAGATCCAGTGGATTCTAGAAACCTAAAATTTAGTAGAGTCTCTGGGGAGAAGGAGTAGTGCTACCTATTTTGAAAAGGATTTCATTGTGAGATAGGATGATGTTAGCTATATAGGTCCTGTTCCATTTAAAAGGTAGCAAAGAAAAATTATAGAAGCAAATATTGAGAGGAGTAATCACTATGTCAAATGCAGTAACTGTACAAAATCTTAAAAACTATATTGGAGGTCAATGGGTAGAATCAACTTCTGGAAAAACAGATGCGGTTCCAAACCCAGCTACAGGTGAAATTATTGCACATGTACCGATCTCAAGTCGTGAAGATGTAGATCAAGCAGTAGAAAACGCAGCAGCAGCATTTAAAAAATGGAGCAAAACAGCTGTACCTCGTAGAGCTCGTATTCTATTTAAATACCAACAATTATTAGTAGAGAACTGGGAAGAGTTAGCTCGTCTAGTAACATTAGAAAATGGAAAGAGCTACAGTGAAGCATACGGCGAAGTTCAACGTGGAATTGAGTGTGTTGAGTTTGCAGCAGGAGCTCCTTCATTGATGATGGGTAAGCAATTACCAGATATCGCTACAGGAGTTGAGTCAGGTATGTACCGTTACCCAATCGGAGTAATCGGTGGAATTACACCATTTAACTTCCCGATGATGGTACCATGCTGGATGTTCCCGCTTGCAATTGCATGCGGTAACACGTTTGTATTAAAGCCATCTGAGCGTACACCATTACTTGCGAATCGCTTAGCTGAATTATTTACAGAAGCTGGACTTCCTGAAGGTGTATTAAACATCGTACATGGTGCACATGACGTGGTTAACGGACTTCTTGAGCACCCAACAGTAAAAGCAATTTCATTCGTAGGATCTCAACCGGTTGCGGAATACGTATACAAAACAGCGTCTGCTCATGGTAAGCGTGTTCAAGCGTTAGCTGGTGCGAAAAACCACTCAATCGTTATGCCGGATGCGAATTTAGATGGTGCAGTTAACCAAATTATGAATGCAGCGTATGGTTCAGCAGGTGAAAGATGTATGGCAGCTGCAGTTGTAGTAACTGTTGGTGATGTAGCAGAGCCATTCATGGAAAAATTAGTTGAAGAAGTTGATAAGATTACAATCGGTAATGGAATGGAAGAAGGAATATTCCTTGGCCCGGTTATCCGTGACTCTCATAAAGCAAAAACTGAGCAATACATTGAGCTTGGTGAAAAAGAAGGTGCTACTTTAGTTCGTGATGGACGTAAAGATGCAGCGAGTTCAGGTGCTGGATACTTCGTTGGACCGACAATTTTTGATCATGTAAATACAGAAATGACTATTTGGAAAGAAGAAATCTTTGCTCCTGTTCTATCAGTCGTACGTGTGAACACACTGGAAGAAGCAATTGAGTTAACAAACCAATCAGAATTTGCAAATGGAGCGTGTATTTATACAGATAGCGGAAGTGCTGTTCGTCAATTCCGCGAAGACATCGACGCGGGTATGCTTGGAGTAAACTTAGGTGTTCCAGCTCCAATGGCGTTCTTCCCATTCTCTGGTTACAAAAAATCGTTCTATGGTGATTTACATGCAAATGGTACAGATGGGGTTGAATTCTATACACGTAAGAAAATGCTAACGACTCGTTGGTAATTAAATGGAGGTACTAAGCATGGATGCTTAGTACCTTTCCTTTTTAAAAATGGAGTGATAAATTGAGTACTCATATTTCAAACAAAGAGAAATATATCTTTTTGCTTGTTTCATTTATGATTTGGTTTCCGCATTTTATCTACCTTCCAATATTGTCCCCCTATATGGAATCAATGGGTGGGACATATGTCTTTATTGGAATTGTGTTAAGTAGCTATGGTCTAATGCAATTTCTATTCAGGCTACCTATAGGAATAAGTTCAGATTTATTAAAGATACGTAAACCGTTTATCATTTTAGGCTTATTAATAAGTACTGTTAGTTGTTTTATATTTGCACTAACGGATAGTTTAGGTTGGATACTTTTCGCTCGTTCTTTAGCAGGATTATCGGTGGCAACATGGGTGGTGTTTGCCGTTTTATACTCTATTTATTTTGCTGATCGTGAAGTTCATCGAGCGATGAGCAGTATTTCCTTTGTGGTTGTGTTAGCTCAACTGTTAGGTATGATTTTTAGTGGCTATGTCGTTAACGCGTGGGGCTGGCATGCTCCATTTTGGATAGGTGGAATAGTTGGATTGATAGGAATAGCACTCGCCTTCTTTATCTATGAACCGAAAGAGGGTGTACCGAAAGCTCCGGTAAGACTGCAGGATCTTACATCCGTTATGAGAGAACCACAACTTTTAAAGATCTCATTACTATCAATTTTAGCTCATAGCATTATTTTTACAACCATGTTTGGATTCATTCCCACGTATGTTACGAGCATTGGATTAGAGGCAAAGGACATTAGTTTAATTGTTTTTGCTTTTATGATCCCTCATGCTTTAGCTACCCTTTATTTAGGGAAATTAGTTGTACCACGATTTGGGAAATGGAGATCATTAAAATATGCATTTTTAGTAACAGCGTTATTTACTTTGATAACTCCTTTTGTTGAGTCGAAATGGTTACTTATCGTCGTGCAAGGAGTTAATGGCTTTGCACTTGGAGTATTGTTTCCGTTGTTATTAGGGATGTCAATTGAATCAATATCTCATGGTAAAAGAGCAACTGCTATGGGTGTATATCAGGCTGTGTACGCAATTGGGATGTTTTTAGGTCCATTTTTAGCAGGTATCTTGAATTCTAGTTTTGGCATTGCTACTGGCTTTTACTTTGCTGGAATGTTAGGTTTAATTGCGAGTGGTTTAATTGTTGTATGGGGAAGGAAAAGGTCCCAAAAACAAGTGGGAAAATATCAAATAAGCAGTTAATCTTTTCATTATCTAAGGAGAAACTGGTCGCATCAAAAATGCAGCCGGTTTCTTTCTTGTTTATACTTTTTGTGATACACATCACAGCAGAAATATCAGACTATTAGTATGATAAAAGCATAGAAAGAAAGATCTTCTATTTAGAAAACGGATTCAGGAGGAGATTACTAATGAGATTTAACATTCGTGGTGAAAATGTAGAAGTAACAGTAGCCTTAAGAGATTATATTATAAAAAAAGTAGATAAGTTAGAAAAATACTTTGACGAAATTATTTTAACAGAAGTTCAAGTAAAGTTAAAAGTATATGAAAAAGATACCAAAGTAGAAATTACTATCCCTTTAAAATCTTTAGTCCTTCGTGCAGAAGAGCAACATGAGAATATGTATGCTGCTATTGACTTAATTGTCGATAAATTAGAACGTCAAGTTCGTAAATATAAAACGAAAGTAAATCGTAAACCTCGTCAGGTAAAAGCTATTAGCAAGAGTGAAGCGAATGCAGTTCAACTGCTCGAGCCAGAAGTGGAAACTTTTGACCAAGTAGAAATGTTTCAAGTTGTAAGAACCAAACGCTTTAATTTAAAACCTATGGATATAGAAGAAGCAATTTTACAAATGAATATGCTAGGGCATCAGTTCTTTGTTTTTACAGAAGCAGAAACATTAGAAACGAATATTGTTTACCAAAGAAATGATGGAAAGTACGCTGTAATTGAGATTGACTGATATTAAACAATTAGAAGAAAAGCACCTTGAGATTAAAATCAAGGTGCTTTTTACAGTGGAGGCAAGGAGAATTTTATTTTTAGAATCTAGAGCCTTGCATTTGCTGTTCGGCCATTTGAACTAAACGTTTCGTAATTTCTCCTCCAACGGAACCGTTAGCACGAGCCGTTGAATCCGCTCCTAGCTGTACTCCAAATTCTTGAGCAATTTCAAGTTTCATTTGATCAAGTGCTTCTTCTACTCCTGGAACTAAAAGGTTGTTGCTGCTGTTGTTTTGTGTCATATCTAATCACCTCTTTATTAGTTTCGAGCTTAGTATATGAGCCACCTTAAATATTATACATAAGTTAAACATAGATTATATTTTACTGAAATAAAAGAACATTTTTTATCTTCATTTTACAAGAAATCATAAAACATTTTAAATCGATCGATGGTTGTGCACATCTTAGTAGAAAAACGTGATAAGATAGAGATGGACATTAAGTATGAAAAAACAGTATACATAAACTTTAAATTAAGGAGGGAATACATTGTCACTATTACGAACAATTACTGGTATTTGGAAAAGTCATGAAGAAACTGGCGAGAAACCAAAATTAGAAGGGTTAAATACACGTTACTATAAAAAGAGCCGTGAAGCTATGATTGACTATGTACATAAGATTGTAAATAATAACAAGTTGCCGAATTGGCAAGTTACAAATGTTGATGAAGAACGTGGAGAAGTCGTTTTAGAAAAGAAAGGTGTATCATCAAGCGTTATGGTTATCACCGTATTTAAAATTACACCAATAAAATCAGCTGTAGATGTATACTGTTCTAAACAAGGGGCTTTTGGGGATTTGGGAAGTAGTTATAAAAATATACTCGCATTTTTTAAAGCGCTTCATACAGAGGTGCAGCCAGAAGATCAGCGGTAAAAAAGTAAGGAAGGGGTGTTTCAAAAGGTCTGTTTATTGATCTTTTGAGACATCCCCTTTTTTTACGATGCGTCGTTTTTCTTTACGAAAGCCATTCTTTGCCATTTCCTACCGCGCCATCTCCATAACATTAATAAACCTCGTAGCCATTCATCTAAAGTAAAGGCAATCCATACACCAATTAAACCTAAGCCGAAATAAATTCCTAAAGTATAGGAAATTGTGACAGAAACACCCCACATTGAAAGAATCCCCATATAGACAGGGAAGCGAACATCACCTGCTGCTCGCAATGAATTTATTACAACAAGATTAAACGCTTTTCCGGGTTCTAAAATGATTGTTAGTAATAGTAATAAACTACCTAGACCGATAATTGATTCATTTGAAGTGAATAAGGAGAAGATCGGTTTACTTAAAAAATAAAAAAGAATAGCCATTGTAGCTGAAACGGTGATGGCTATTTTTAAACTTCTCATACAACGTCTGTAGGCTTCTTCTATTTTGTTGGCACCGACTTGATGACCGATTATTATTTGAGTACCTTGGCCAATTGCTACTGAGAAAAGTAATATAAACATCATAATGTTTTGTGCATACACTTTCGTTGTTAAAGCCTCTGTCCCCATTGTTGCAATAAAATAAGTAATCACTAATTGAGATCCGGTATAAGAAAGGTGTTCTCCGGCTGTTGGAATCCCTATCTTCAACAATGACTGAACCTCAAGCTTTGGAAAAGTACGTAAAAAGGAGAAGGGAAGTTTCCCGTCTAAACGTTTATATAGAAGGTAAAGAAGTATAATGACTCCTATTGATCGACTGAAAACAGTTGCAATGGCAACACCCGTTACTCCTAAAACAGGGAAACCGAATGCGCCAAAAATTAAAACATAATTACCGAAAATGTTAACAATATTCATTCCAACAGTGACATACATAGCATCTTTTGTAAAACCATGACTTCGAATAATCGCGCCAATTGTCATTATGAGAGCTTGGACAAAGGCGAAACCTCCGACGATTCGTAAATAAGTTACAGCGCTATCCATTAATTCTTTTGGCAAGCTCATTAATCGTAAAAATGTCTCACTAAAAAATAGAAGGATAATACTTAATAACAGACCAATGACCACATTAGCAGCGAGAGAGACAACGGCAAGCTGACTAGCTTTCTTCTCCTTTTTAGCTCCTAAAAATTGTGCAATTAAAATACTTGTGCCAGTTGCAATAAATCCAAACATAACGATGATAACAGACATAAGTTGATTGGAAACACCAACAGCTGCTACGGCATCATCAGAATATTGACTAAGCATAAGTGTATCGGCATTACCCATAATCATATGAAGCATAATTTCAATAAAAATAGGCCATGTAATGGCAAAAAGTGTTAAATTACGTTTTGTCTGTTTTGGTTTATTTGTCTCAATAACGTTCATCTCCTTTAGGAAGTTCCCCAGCCGGGTCTATTATAGAGCCTTATGTTCTTTAGGCATCAGAACCACTCCTTAAAAATCACTTTATACAAAATAAAATAATATTTCGAATTTAAAAACAACATACTAACAATAGTAGATGAAGTCAAGCGTTTGCGCAGTTTTGTGCAACGAGTTAAAAAATGTCAAATGATTAAACATCTACTTTTTTTAAAAAAAGTATTGTCATTTAAGGATTAGCGTTTTATAATGAAACCAATCAACTGGAACCGTTTACAACTAACAGTTCTTTTTTTATTGATAATTGCGCAATCGCTTGCGCTATAATGCGAGAAGTTTGCATTTCATTTTATGTTACTTAAATCTATTTGTTAAACCATGCAATAAGTATCTTATTTTGGTAATGATAAGCAAAAGAGAGCAAACCAGAGAATTCATGATAACCAAAAAACAAAGGAGATTTACCTTAGTGGGGGGGTGAGAAATCAATTCATAGGTAGTAGCAATTATAATTATGAAATTAATTATTTATAAGGGGGACAAATAAAATGTTCAAAAAAACAAAGTACGTAACTGCAGTATTAGCTTTAACTTTAGGTCTGGCTGCTTGTGGGGCGCCTGCTGAGGAAGCTCCGGAAGAGACAGTTGATGAAGGAACAGGTGAAGAAGCGGTAGATTTTGAGATTGTTCCTGAAGAAGGCGCAGAGCTTTTATTATGGAGCGATGGTGACGAGCAGCTTAAATGGGCTGAACAAATGGCTGAAAAATTTGAAGCTGAATACGGTGTTCCGGTCCAAGTTGAGGAAGTGAACCAAGAGGATGCACCAGAACGTTTAGCGACTGATGGTCCACAAGGGCTAGCAGGTGACGTATTTGCTTCAACTCATGATCGTATTGGACGAGCTATTTCTGCCGGATTAGTTCTTGAAAACTTCTGGCCGGAAGAATATGAAGAAGAGTTTATGGAAGCTGCTATTACAGCAACATCATTCGACGGAGAGCTATACGGGTATCCATCAGGAATTGAAACGTATGCACTTTATTACAACACAGATTTAGTAGAAGAAGCTCCTGAGACAATGGACGAATTGTTTGAAGTAGCCAAAGAGTTAACAGAAGGCAACCAGTATGGGTTTATGATGGAGCCTGAAAATCTATACTTCATGTATGCCTTCTTAGGCGGTTACGGAGGTTATGTTTTTGGTGATGAAGGTACGAATCCAGAAGATATCGGCCTAAATAACGAAGGTGCTGTTCAAGGTACAGAGGAAGTACTAGTTCGTATGCGTGATGAATTATTGCCTGGATTTGCAAATGAAGATATCACTTATGACGTTCGAACTGCATTATTTGAAGGCGGAGATTTGGCATTTGATATTAACGGTCCTTGGGCTGTTCGTGGGTACGAGCAAGCAGGTGTTAATTTCAATGTTGCGCCTCTTCCATTACTAGGAAATGGTGAAAACCCAACTAGTTTCTCGGGTACTCGCGGTTTCTATGTAAATGCATATACAGAGTATCCTGATGCTGCTTCATTATTAGCACAATTTATTACGAACGAAGAAAACTTGTTAGAGGCTTATGAAATTACTGGTGCACTGCCGCCACGTTTAGCATTAACAGATCATGAAACAATTCAAGATAATGAAATTTCTGTTGGTTTCTTAGAGCAGGCTACACATGCTGTACCAATGCCAAATATTCCTGAAATGCCTCTTGTTTGGGATCCGGTGGCTGCAGCATTCACAGAAATTTGGAACCAAAATGCTGATGTTCAAGAGTCGTTAGATCGAGCAGTTAGAACGATTGAACAAGCAGTTCAAGAGCAACAACAATAAACATCATTGAATGGATCAGTGAGTGTGGTATATAGGAATCCCCCTAAACCACCTCACTGAAGATCCATTATTTAGAAAATATTAGTTAACAATTGAAGGGGGAATTATTGTGTCTATGAATGCACAAACTCAAGCGTCGCATAAAGGTAAAAGTTACAGCAAAACCGCAGCTTTGCTGTCTGTTCTCTTTATGGGACTTGGTCAAATATATAACAAGCAATATTGGAAAGGGATAGCATGGGCTTTATTAGAGCTTATTGTCCTAATTTTCTATGTGAAACCGATCATAAATGGTTTACATGGTTTAATTACGTTAGGTGAGACACCTCAGGTTAGAGAAAGAGGGCGTATTGTTGATCCTGGTGACCATTCAATCTTACTGATGGCTGAAGGACTTATGATGCTAATTGTACTTTTAGCTATTTTGGGGCTTTACTATTTAAGTGTTCGTGACGCTTATCTTGTTGGAAAGCTTCGTGAGTTTGGACAGAAAGTACCGAACTTTAGAGAAACGATTCGCAATGTATGGGACAATGGGTATGCATACATTTTAATTACGCCAACTGCAATTTGTATGTTGTTATTAACCGTTTTTCCACTTGTCTTTACTGCCTTAATTGCGTTTACTAATTTCTCGTCGCCCAACTATTTGCCTCCAAGGGCTTTAGTTGATTGGGTCGGAATTGAGCAATTTATTCGCTTATTTACAATGGAATCTTGGAGAGGTACGTTCCTTGGAGTTTTCTCATGGACTATTATCTGGGCAGTACTATCGACTTTACTCGTTGTGTTTGCCGGATTATTTGTAGCTGTTGTTTTATCACAAAAGGTCGTGAAATATACGAAGTTTTGGAGAAATATCTATATTATACCATGGGCAGTTCCTGGATTTGTCAGTATTTTAATCTTTAGAAATATGTACAATGGGCAGTTTGGAGTTATTAATCAAATGTTACAGTCTGTTGGCTTGAATCCAATTCCTTGGTTATCCGATCCGATGTGGGCTAAAGTAGCGGTATTACTAACAAACCTCTGGTTAGGATTTCCTTTTTGGATGGCTTTGTTTACAGCAGTACTTACAACTATTAGTAAAGAGTTATATGAAGCTGCAGAAGTCGATGGAGCGACTATTGTTCAACAATTTCGCAATATAACATTCCCAATTGTTATGGTTGCTGCTGTTCCGTTAATGGTCTTTACGTTTGCGTTTAACTTTAATCAGTTAACATTTATCTACTTAATGACAGAAGGTGGACCAACAAACGCAAATTATAACTATGCAGGTCATACCGATATCTTATTATCATGGATCTTCAAAATGACACTAGATAATGGTCAATATGCGATAGCTTCTGCAGTTGCCTTAGTCGTCTTCTTGATCATTGCTGGGTTTGCGTATTTCAACTTGCGAAATACAAAATCCATGAAAGGGGATGTGTGATAAATTATGCTTAGTACTAAAGCGAAACGCACAATAAATTACATTATAGTCTATAGTATTTTGATTTTGTTAGCGATTATTTGCTTATTTCCTGTCTATTTCATTTTCATTGGTTCTGTGAATCCAGGTTCATCCTTGCACTCTTCGCAAATCTTTCCGAGTCCTGCTGATTGGAACTGGGGGCATTACCGAGCTTTATTTGAAGAACATAATTACGTAACTTGGTATAAAAACACAATGTTTATTGCCGTATCCAATATGCTTATTTCAACATTGTTTGGTGTGTTTTCTGGCTATGCCTTTTCGAAGTTTAGGTTTAAAGGGAAGAAGCAAGGTTTGATGGCCATTATTATTTTGCAAATGTTCCCGACGATTATGGGGATGATTGCGATTTATACGTTGCTTGGAGCTTTCAACCTTTTGGATACGCACCTTGGCTACATTTTAGTATTAGCAGCAGGAAGTGTCGCTTTTAATACATGGATTGTAAAAGGATTTTTTGACGGGATTCCAAATAGCTTAATGGAAGCAGCGCGAATTGACGGAGCTACAAATTCAGAAACGTTCTTTAAGATCATGCTTCCATTAGCTATGCCAATTATTACATTTGTTGCATTTAATAGTTTTATTGCAGCAAGTATGGATTTTATCATGGCTGAAGTAATTCTGAGATCTAGTAGCAATTGGACTTTAGCTCAAGGGTTGTTTACGTTAGTATCAGGGCAAGCGAATAACAACTTTACGGTGTTCGCAGCTGGAGCTGTGCTCATTTCAATCCCACTTATGGTATTATTCTTTGTTTTCCAACGATATATCGTAGAAGGAATGACAGCTGGAGCAGAGAAAGGATAACGCTTCGCTAGGAAGGTGATTCTCATTGTTCGGGAAGTATAAAGTATTATCAATTATATTAATATTGCTAGCCGTAGGCATGTTTTTATACTCTGCATTGTTACTTTGGATTGTAACAACAACATAGAGTCACCATATACAATGGGGCATTATCTGTCTATATCTGGATAAGATAATGCCCTGTTCAATTATTTTTTGATATCAATGGATTGTCTAAAGGGTATGTAAGCGCTAGAATAAAAGAAACAAAAGGAGTGGGAGGTGGATACCGATGGCGGTCACCATTAAGGATGTCGCTAAGCGGGCTAACGTAGCACCGTCGACGGTATCTCGAGTTATTGCAAATAGCTCGCGTATTAGTGAAAAAACGAAAGAACGAGTAAGAGAAGCAATGAAGGAATTAGGGTACCATCCCAACTTTAATGCTAGAAGTCTAGCTAATAAAAGTACGAATACGTTAGGGGTTGTTATGCCAAATTCTGCAAAAATTGCGTTTCAAAATCCGTTCTTCCCAGAGGTTATTCGGGGAATTAGTACAAAGGCTTATCAAGAAGGATATGGGCTATATTTATCAACGGGTCAAACGGAAGCAGAGATTCTTGAAGAAGTAAAGCAAATGGTTTATGGGGGCCGAGTAGATGGAATCGTACTCCTTTATTCAAGAGTGAATGATAAGGTTATGCCGTTTCTTATCGAACAGGACTTTCCGTTTGTGTTAATAGGAAGACCCTACAATATTAATGAAAATGAAGTTACATTTGTGAATAATGACAATTTTAAAGCAGCAAAAACGGTAACTGAATATTTAATGTTATTAGGCCACGAAAGAATAGGGTTTATTGGTGGAAATCTAGATTATGTTGTGACAATTGACCATATGAAAGGATATAAACAAGCGTTAACTAATGCTCATATCCCGTTAAGGCAAGATTATATTGTCCACCACGAGGAAGTCAAAGAAGGTGGGCAAGATGCAGTTATTGAACTCATGTCCATTGAAGAGCGACCGACAGCACTTATCGTTGCAGACGATATTATGACTTTTGGAGTACTTAGAATGCTTGCAGATATGAATGTTCATGTTCCAAGAGACATCTCTATTGTCAGTTTCAATAATGTCATGATCTCTGAACTATCTTCGCCAAAGATGACAACGGTCGATATTCATATTTATGAATTAGGATTTGAAGCGACAAAATGCTTAATTAATAAAATAAAAGAACCAGATATTGGCGAAAGAAAAGTCATTGTTCCGCATAGACTAATTAAAAGAGAATCTTGTAAATAAAATGAACGAGTTATCCAAATTCTGGCCTAAAAGTGAATTATTCCAATAGGAGAAGGGGGATACTTTGAATAGAGCTTAGTGGAAAAAGCAATTTGTACTAAGTGTACGGGAGGAGTTTTTACGCACAGATGGGCATGGGGATTAGTGTAGATTCCCATCTTCCATCGGTTCGGCTTTTTCCATGACTTTAATATTACTCAGACCTCAAGAGCGATGAAAAAGGAAAGATCATACAAGGTTATGAGTATGTACATCAATGCAAGCGATTGCATGAAATTAATGATTTTAGGGGGAGAAAAAATGAAAAAAACATGGTGGAAAGAAGCAGTTGCATATCAAATTTATCCTCGCAGCTTTATGGATTCAAATGGCGACGGAATTGGTGATATCCAAGGAGTTATTTCAAAACTTGATTATATAAAAGATCTCGGGATTGATGTTATTTGGATTTGTCCGATCTTTAAATCTCCGAATGATGATAATGGATACGATATAAGTGATTATCAAGATATCATGGAAGACTTTGGAACAATGGAAGATTTTGATCAGCTTCTCGACGAAGTCCACAATCGAGGGATGAAGTTAATATTGGATCTTGTTATTAATCATACTTCGGATGAGCACCCTTGGTTTGTTGAATCTCGTTCCTCTAAAGACAATCCATATCGTGATTATTACATTTGGGATCCTGGAAAGAATGGAAAAGAGCCGAACAATTGGGAATCAATCTTTGGTGGTTCCGCTTGGGAATATGATGAGAAAACAAAAGAATATTTTATGCACGTTTTCTCTCGCAAGCAGCCTGATTTAAACTGGGAAAATCCAAAAGTTCGTCATGATTTATATGCTATGGTTAATTGGTGGTTAGATAAGGGAATTGATGGATTTCGGGTTGATGCAATTTCTCATATTAAGAAATTAGAAGGATTTCCTGACTTGCCAAATCCGAAGAATAAGAAATATGTACCTTCTCTTGAGGGTCATATGAATCAAGAGGGGATTCATGTTTTTCTAGAAGAATTGAAAAACGAAACGTTTAATAAATATGATATTATGACCGTTGGTGAAGCCAACGGAGTAAAGGTCGATCAAGCAGAAGAGTGGGTAGGAGAAGACAGCGGTTGTTTTAATATGATTTTCCAATTTGAACACTTAGATCTCTGGGGGAAAAGTACAGAGGGAGGTCTAGATTTACCTGCTTTAAAAGAAACGTTGACAAGATGGCAAAAAGGTCTTGAAGGCATGGGGTGGAATGCTCTGTTTTTAGAAAATCACGATCAACCACGATCGGTATCAACATGGGGGGACAGCGAAAAATACCGTGATAAATCAGCTAAAGCATTAGCGACAATGTATTTTTTGATGCAAGGAACTCCATTTATTTATCAAGGGCAAGAGATCGGCATGACGAACGTTAAGTTTGATTCGATTGAGGATTATAATGATGTCGCTATTAAAAATCTCTATCGAAATGAAAGAGAAGAAGGAAAAAGCCATGAAGAGATTATGGAAGTGATTTGGAAAAACGGCCGAGATAATTCAAGAACTCCTATGCAGTGGAATGATCAAGAAAATTCAGGTTTTACAACGGGAACACCATGGTTAAAAGTGAATCCAAATTACAAGACAATTAATGTGCAACAATCGATTGGTGATTCGCATTCAATTTATCATTACTATAAGAACCTTATTCAACTGCGTAAAGAAAATGATGTGTTAATATATGGAGAATATGATTTAGTTTTAGAAGATCATGAGCACGTATATGCCTATACAAGAACGTTAGACAACGAATATGTGTTAGTAATTGCAAACTTATTTGCCGAAAAAACTACGCTTGAATTACCAGACATTGCACTGGAGATAAAGCTAAGCAATTATGAAGTAAAGACAGACGTGAGTGCACGAGAAATTGAATTACAACCATATGAAGCAAGAGTATATAAAGGAAGATTATAACAGATAAACTTAAATAGAGAGGTTGTCTCCAAATCAAGTCTTAGCCTATAGGTAGGACAGATTCTGTGAGATGACCTCTTATTTTTTATCCCTTGCCTGCTGATTATTTAATATAAAATGACGGCTAAATAAATATAAAACAAGAATAAAATTTAATGCAATCGGTTGCGCAATATTTAAATCTATGATATTTTATTGATAGATAAGGAGGAGCAATCATGAAAAAAACTTGGTGGAAAGAAGCAGTAGCTTATCAAATTTATCCGCGTAGCTTTATGGATTCGAACGGAGATGGGATTGGTGACATCCAAGGTGTCATTTCAAAATTAGATTATTTGAAAGCGCTTGGAATTGATGTGATTTGGATTTGTCCAATCTTTAGTTCGCCTAACGATGATAACGGTTACGATATTAGTGACTATAAAGGAATAATGGCTGATTTTGGAACGATGGAAGATTTCGATCAGCTGCTTGAAGAAGTACATAAGAGAGAAATGAAATTAATCCTCGACCTTGTTATTAATCATTCTTCTGATGAGCATCCTTGGTTTATCGAATCACGCTCTTCAAAAGACAATCCATACAGAGATTACTATATTTGGCATAAAGGAAAGAAAGGGCAAGAGCCAAATAACTGGGAGTCAATTTTTGGAGGTTCGGCTTGGGAGTATGATGAGCGAACGGAAGAATACTTCATGCATGTGTTCTCACGTAAACAACCAGACCTGAATTGGGAAAATCCAAAGGTGAGAAATGAGCTTTATGACATGGTTAATTGGTGGTTAGATAAAGGAATTGATGGATTTCGTGTAGATGCGATCTCTCATATAAAGAAAGTCGCTGGTTTTCCTGATTTGCCTAATCCAAAGAAAAAGAAGTATGTATCGTCGCTCGATGGACATATGAACCAAGAGGGGATTCATGTTTTTCTCGAAGAGCTAAAGCGAGAAACATTTGATAAATATGATATTATGACGGTCGGTGAAGCCAATGGAGTAAAGGTGAATCAGGCAGAGCAATGGGTCGGAGAAGAAGATGGTTGTTTTGATATGATCTTTCAATTTGAACATCTAGATCTCTGGGGCAAAAGTACAAACGGGGGGTTAGACTTACCTGCTTTGAAAAAAACGTTAACAAGGTGGCAAACTGGTTTAGATGGAATGGGATGGAACGCCTTATTTCTAGAAAACCATGATCAGCCACGTTCCGTTTCTACTTGGGGAAATAGTGAAGAGTACCGTGATCAATCGGCTAAAGCATTAGCGACGATGTATTTTCTAATGCAAGGAACCCCGTTTATTTATCAAGGTCAAGAAATAGGGATGACAAATGTAAAGTTTACTTCTATTAATGATTATAATGATGTTGCTATCAAAAATTTATATCGAAATGAAAGAGAAGAAGGCAAGTCACATGAGGAAATCATGGAGGTTATTTGGAAAAATGGCCGAGATAATTCAAGAACCCCAATGCAATGGAGCAATGGCGAAAATGCCGGGTTTACGACTGGTAGTCCTTGGTTAAAAATTAACCCGAATTATCAAGATATAAACGTTGAACAATCAATAGAAGATCATTCTTCAATTTACCATTATTATAGAAAGCTTATTCAACTTAGGAAAGAAAACGATGTTCTTATTTATGGTAGTTATGATCTTGTCCTTGAAGACCATGAACAAGTATATGCTTACACTAGAACGATGGACGATGACATGTTTCTCATTCTTACCAACTTATTCGATGAGGAAGCAAAGGTTAAGTGGCCAACGAGTCTAAAAGGAAAAAATAAAGAGTTATTGATTAATAATTATAAAGTTGATTTGAATGAAGAGTTTTCTAATATAGTGTTAAAACCATATGAAGCAAGGGTTTATAAACTTAAATAGTATGTTTCACCCTTCTGTGCAAACGGTTGCCTGATCCCAGAAGGGTGATGATTAATTGGGGGAAAAAGAAATGAAAATCACATCGTTTGATTTTTGGCAAAAGTTTGGGAAGGCCTTAATTGTGGTGGTAGCTGTTATGCCAGCTGCAGGTATTATGATTTCATTAGGTAAGATGATTGCGATGTTTGAAGTGGATTTGGCTTTTGTTCAAACGAGCGCTGTTATTTTAGAAGAGCTAGGTTGGGCAATTATTGGGAATATGCATATTTTATTTGCAGTCGCAATTGGGGGATCTTGGGCGAAGGAGCGTGCAGGAGGAGCATTTGCTGCATTAGTTGCTTTTATTTTGATTAACCGTGTGACAGGTGCGTTTTTTGGAATTAATAGTAGCATGCTAGGAGATCCTGACGCTACCGTAACATCAATCTTTGGAAGTGAATTAATTGTACAAGATTTCTTCACAGATGTCCTTGGTGCACCAGCTTTAAATATGGGAGTGTTTATTGGGATTATTTCTGGATTCCTTGGTGCTGTTATCTTTAACAAATACTATAATTATGATAAATTACCACAAGCATTATCATTCTTTAATGGAAAGCGCTTCGTTCCGTTTGTTGTTATTTTATGGTCAGTTGTGACCGCATTAGTTCTTTCATTAGTCTGGCCAGTTATACAAGGCAGTTTAAATGACTTTGGTCGTTGGGTTGCTACATCTAGAGATACTGCTCCATTTCTAGCTCCATTTATTTACGGAGCAGTAGAAAGATTGTTGCTTCCTTTTGGATTGCATCATATGTTAACGATACCAATGAACTTCACAAACCTTGGTGGTACATATACCATTTTAACAGGGACAAATGCAGGACAGGTTGTTGCTGGTCAAGAGCCGCTTTGGTTTGCATGGATTGCTGATCTGAATAATTTAAGAGCCGCAGGTGATCTTGCCGCTTATAACCAGTTATTAGCTGAGGTGACCCCTGCTCGTTTTAAAGTAGGACAAATGATTCTTTCTACTGCTGCCTTAATGGGGATTGCGATCGCGATGTATCGTAATGTCGACCCAGATAAACGAACAAAATACAAATCCATGTTCTTTTCTGCTGGACTTGCAGTCTTCTTAACGGGAGTAACGGAACCGATTGAATTTATGTTTATGTTTATTGCTCCTGTTCTATATATCGTGTACGCGCTTATGACTGGGCTTGCTTTTGCAGTCGTTGATCTTGTTGATATTCGTCTTTCATCTATGGGGATGTTGGAGCTATTAACGAGAACTCCGATGGCAATTAGAGCAGGATTATGGTTAGACTTTGTTAACTTCATTGTTGCTTGTGCCGTATTTTTTGGGTTGAATTTTGTCGTTGCTAATTTCATGATTAAGAAGTTTAAATTTGCTACTCCAGGTCGTTTGGGGAACTATATTGATGAAGGAAGCGATCAAAATACTCAAAAAGGCAATGGCAAACAACCTGATGAGTCTTTAGCTAGCTCCATTATTGCATTACTAGGCGGTAGAGATAATATTGAGGAAGTCGATGCGTGTATGACAAGACTTCGTGTAACGATAAAGGATATTAATGCCGTTGCATCTGAGGAAGAGTGGAAGAAAAACGGTGCATTAGGTTTGATTGTTAAAGGTAAGGGTGTTCAAGCAATCTATGGTCCAAAAGCGGATATTATTAAATCTGATATTCAAGACCGAATAGGAGCGTAATACATGAAACTGTTAACATTAAATTGCCATGCATGGCAGGAGGACAATCAACTAGACAAGATAAAAACGTTAGCAAAAGTGATTAAAGAAAATTCCTATGATGTTATTGCTTTACAAGAAGTGAGTCAGTCAATTCAAGAAGAAACTATTGAAGGTGCTGTAAAAAAAGACAATTATGTTTTAGTGTTGCTGAATGAGTTAAAGGCACTCGGTGTTTGTGACTATGATTATGTGTGGGATTTTGCACATATTGGATTTGAAGTATATGAAGAAGGTCTGGCGATAGTAACAAAACATAAAATCGAAAAAGAACACTCTTTCTTTATTTCTCAATCTGATGATACGAATAACTGGAAAACAAGAAAAATTGTTGGTGCGACGATTTCTTACAACGAGGAGCCCATTACTTTTTATTCTTGCCACCTCGGCTGGTGGAACGACGAAGAAGAATCGTATTTGCATCAAGTCGACTCACTCTATTCAATTGTTCGAAAGAATGAACGTTACTTCTTAATGGGAGACTTTAATAATGATGCTAGCGTAAAAGAGGAAGGCTATGATTATATTCTTGGGAAAGGTCTTTTCGATACGTACCAGCTAGCAGAAGAAAAAGATAAAGGTACAACCGTAGAAGGAAAGATTGCTGGCTGGGATCAAAACAAGCGTGATTTACGAATTGATTATATTTTTACGAACGCTCTAGTTGAAGTGAAAAAATCCAATGTGATTTTTAATGGGGTGAATCAGCCAATCATTTCAGATCACTTTGGTGTAGAAGTTGAAACGATCTAAACAATTGATATTATGTTATTCATTAGTTTTATTAGTGAATGAACATATCTGTCTTAAGAGCTAGTAGGAATAAAAAATATTTGGAGGCAGACATGGATAAGCATCAACAGCAAATTGAAAAAGCTAATCAAGAAGTAAATAAATTAAAAGAACAAGTTAAAAGCCACGAATGGAACTTACAGTACCATGTGATGCCGCAAGCAAATTGGATGAACGATCCAAATGGGTTCTCTTTCTTTATGGGAGAGTATCACCTTTTTTATCAACATCATCCATATGATCCTAAATGGGGCCCGATGCATTGGGGACATGTCAAAAGCAAAGATCTTGTTCATTGGGAACATTTACCTATTGCCTTGGCTCCTAGTGAGGATTATGACAAAGACGGTTGCTTCTCTGGTAGTGCAATTGAGAAAGATGGAAAACTCTATTTAATGTACACAGGGAATGTCTGGATTGAAGGAAAACTAGATGAAGATTTAAAACAAGTACAGGCCATAGCCGTAAGTGACGATGGGATACATTTTGAAAAGATAAAAGAAAACCCTGTTATTTCAGAAGTGCCTGAAGGGGATATTAATATTTTTCATTTTCGAGATCCAAAAGTATGGAAACATGAGGGGGCTTACTATTGCGTTTTAGGGTCTAAGACGAAAAGCAATACAGGACAAGTATTGTTATACCGTTCTTCTAACTTAATTGATTGGGAGTTTGTATCCGTCATGGCAAAGGGGGAGGGCAATTTCGGATTTATGTGGGAATGTCCCGATCTGTTCGAGCTTGAAGGAAAAGAAGTTTTGGTGATGTCTCCACAAGGGGTTAAGCCTGAAGGTAACGATTATCACAACCTACATCAAGCTGGTTATGTAATTGGTCAGCTTAATTACCAAACTGGAATCTTCCAATATGGTCCGTATTACACATTGGATCATGGCTTTGATTTTTATGCTCCGCAAACGATGGTTGATGATAAAGGACGGAGAATTCTTATTGGATGGATGGATATGTGGGAAAGTGATATGCCGACCCAAGAATTTGGCTATTCAGGTGCAATGACAATTCCGAGAATCGTGTCATTAAGAAATGATAGATTGTATACATTACCAGTTCCTGAACTAGAAGATCTGCGTGAAGAAGAAACGTACTATTCTGATGTTCTGATTGAAGGGGAAACGTCATTAAAAGGAGTTCACGGAGACTGCTTAGAATTAAAAATGAAAATTGATGTCAAAGATGCGACAACCTTTGGTTTAAAGGTAAGGCAGGATGCTGTAACAAAACAAGAGACAGTATTGACATTTGATAAACGCGATGGTCTCGTTATACTTGATCGTACGAAAGCTGGGAAAGGTCCAGGTGGAGTTCGTAAAACAACGGTGTCTATGGTTAAGACTATCACCTTGCAAATCTTCATTGATAAATCGTCAGTAGAAATATTTATTAATGAAGGAGAAAAAGTAATGAGTGCTAGAGTTTTCCCAACGAAAGAGGCGCAAGGTATCACGTTCTTTGCTGATCATTCAGTTGAAATAAAAAGCTTATCTAAATGGAGTTTAAAGAAAGCGATTAAGTAGTTTTTGGACCCTTATCTAAGAAGGGTAGGGGTCCATTTTTTCTGCAAATAAAGGTTGTTTTTTACTGTTGTTTATTTTAAAATATAGGTAATTCAGTATTGTGAAAACGCTATCGTTAAAGCGTCATCACTCCTGAGAAAAGAAAGGAGGATACGATGGCAACGATTGAAGATGTAGCTAAATTAGCTGGATTATCAAGATCTACGGTCTCTCGAGTGATTAATAATCACCCGTATGTTACGGAGAGAAAAAAACAGCTTGTTTATCAGGCAATGAAAGAATTAGATTATTATCCTAACTCATCTGCGCAACGTCTGAGAAAGCAAAAAACCGACACGATTGCTGTACTTGTTCCAAGTCTGACGAATCCATTCTTTCCTTTTCTTATTGAAGGGTTGGAAACAGTAGCTGTGGAGAATGGGTTGCAATTGCTCATTTGTCAAACACATCAAAATAAGGACAAGGAGCGAAACTACTTGCAACTATTACAAACTAAGCAAGTAGATGGTTTGATCTTTACTTCTTTAGAAAATGATTGGGATTCCATTGCACCATTTAAGGAATCTGGTCCGATAATTATGTGTAATGAATATCGATCAGAGGCAACGGTTCCAGTCGTACGACTAGACCAAGTAAAGGGAAGTTATCTGGGGGCAAAGCATTTAATTGAAAGCGGACATAAGAAAATTGCCTATTGTGGAAATAACAAAGGTGAGCTTGGCGCTGATCGGGAAACAGGGTTTCTTGCTGCATTAGATGAATATAACATTGAAATGAATAATCAGTGGATTTTCAGAGATACACCTAGTATTGAAACTGGCAAAAGGATCTTAAGAACGATTCTATCTCTTGAAGATCAACCAACAGCCGTTTTTGCTGGAAGTGATGAAGTAGGGGCAGGTATTATTAAAGAAGCTAAATTACAAGGCATGCAGATTCCAGAGGATTTAGCTGTCATTGGTTTTGATGATCTACCAGTTGCTCAATTGATGGAACCATCTTTGACTACAGTGAAGCAGCCAATTAAAGAAATGGGACAAAAAACGATGGAGATTATGGTGTCCATGTTAACAAATCAAGATAAAGTCAACGAAGATGTAATTGAGCTTCCTATTCAATTAATTAAGAGAGAATCGGTCTGATGTGAGATCGATCTCACATCAAACCTCATTGAATAGAAGGCTAATATTTTAATAGAATATATGAGAACGATCTCATAAACTTTACTTTTTATTTAATATGAGAATGATCTCACAAAACTTCATTTTTTATTTAATATGAGAATGATCTCACAAAACTTCATTTTTTATCGACCGTATGAGAACGATCTCATATAGGAGGTGTTTAGTCTTCTCGATTAGTAAATTACTAAAATTCTGGAGAAAGTAACACTAAAGTCAATCAGGTAAGCAATTAAATAATAAATCAGTTAAGAATCAGAGGAGGAAATATGATGGTAAACGTAACAGTATGGAATGAAAATCGTCATGAACAAAAAAACCCGGTTGTGCGAGACATTTATCCTGAAGGTATTCATGGTGCTATTGCAAATTTCTTAAAGGAAGATCAAGTGCAAGTGAAAACAGCAACACTTGATGATCCAGAACACGGTTTGACTGAGGAGGTACTCAACTCAACCGACGTCTTAATCTGGTGGGGACATTTGGCTCATAATGAAGTTGATGATGTGATTGTTGAAAAAGTAAAACAGAGAGTGCTTGAAGGGATGGGGCTTATCGTCCTTCACTCAGGACATTTCTCAAAAATTTTTAAAACATTAATGGGAACGACTTGTGATTTGAAATGGCGTGAAGCAAATGATAAAGAACGTTTATGGATTATAGACCCAAGTCACCCTATCGTAGAGGGCATCGGTGAGTTCATTGAACTAGAAGAAGAAGAAATGTATGGAGAGCATTTCGATATTCCAGCCCCGGATCAATTGATTATGATGAGTTGGTTTAGTGGTGGAGAAGTATTTAGAAGCGGTTGTACGTATCAAAGAGGGAAAGGGAAGATCTTCTACTTCCGTCCTGGACATGAGACGTATCCAACGTACCATAACGAAGAAATACAAAAAGTTATCAAGAATGCTGTTAAGTGGGCGAAGCCAACAGATCGAAATATGCCTGTTTATGGAAATGCAAAACCGTTAGAAAATATTTAAATAATAATTTGATTAATAATTTAATTAATAGGGGGAATTGTACATGAGTAAAGTAAAAGTTGGGGTTATTGGTTGTGGAAGTATTGCAAAGCATCGTCATTTACCGGAGTATGCAAATAATTCTGAGGTAGAAATTGTAGCTGTTTGTGACATCGTAGAAGAGCGAGTCCATGAATTAGCAAAAGTTTATAGTGCGAAGGCTTATACAAATTACGAAGAGTTACTTTCAAATCCAGAAGTCGATGCAATAAGTGTTTGTACACCAAACTACTTACATGCTCCTATCTCAATTGCTGCGTTGAAAGCAGGAAAGCATGTCCTTTGCGAAAAGCCGATGGCAACTTCACGTGAAGATGCGGAAAAAATGATTGAGGCTTCAAAAGAAAATAATAAAAAATTAATGATTGCACATAACCAACGTTTTGTTCCTTCACATCAAAAGGCAAGACAATTAATTGAAGCAGGTGAAGTAGGGAAAATTTATAGCTTCCGCACAGCATTTGGCCATGGTGGTCCTGAAGGCTGGAGTGCAGATGGAAGTGAGAGCTGGTTCTTTAAAAAGGAAGAAGCATTTATTGGTGCCATGGGTGACCTCGGTGTTCATAAAACCGATTTGTTACGCTTTGTTCTTGGAGAAGAATTTGTAGAAGTAGGCGCATTTATTGAAACAAGTGCAAAGCAAAACGCAGATGTAGATGATACAGCGGTATGTGTACTTAAAACAGAAAGCGGCATTATCGGAACTCTTGCTGCTAGCTGGTCATATGTAGCGGGTGAAGACAATTCAACAATTATTTACGGGGAAAAAGCGATTTTGCGTTTAGAAGATGATCCCGTTAACTCTTTAATCGTTCAATATAAAAATGGTGAAGTTGTTAAGTATGAGCTAGGCGGTATTCAAACAAACGAAGCTGGTGGTCAAAACAATACACAAGTAATTGATCAGTTTGTGAGTGCAATTATAGAAGACAAGGCCGTTCCTGTCTCAGGAGAAGAGGGAATGAAATCTCTTCAAGTCGTACTAGCAGCTTTAGAGTCAAATGAAACGAAACGAATTACTAGCTTGTAATTGAGGGAGCATGATATGCAAAAACTTAGAATGGGAATCATTGGAGCGGGTGGGATTGCTCAGGATCGTCATATCCCTGCCTATCAACTTATTTCAGACAGAGTCTCAATAGAAGCTATTTGTGATGTGAATCTAGATACAGCGAAAGCTGCTGCAGAAAAGTTTGACATTCCTAAAGTCTATTCTGACTACTGGGACCTTTTTAGTGAGGTAGATGCTGTTACTATTTGTACGCCAAATAAGTTTCATGCCGAAATTACCATTGCAGCACTTGAAGCGGGAGTTCATGTTCTTTGTGAGAAGCCAATGGCTATGAGTGCGGATGAATGTAATGCAATGATTGAAGCGGCAAATGAATCAGGCAAAGTTCTGTCTATTGGCTATCACTACCGCTTTATGAAAGAATCACAGGCTGCAAAAAAGGTCATCTTAGAACAGGAAATTGGTGAACCGATTGTAGCAAGAGCACAAGCGCTAAGAAGACGCAAGGTTCCGGGCTGGGGTGTATTTACGAATAAAGAGCTCCAGGGTGGCGGGAGCTTGATAGACTGGGGCTGTCACTTTTTAGATTTATCACTTTGGTTGCTTGGCAATCCAAAACCAGTTCAAGTAATGGGAAAAGCGTATAATCACCTTAGTAAAATTCCTGGTCAAGTGAATGAGTGGGGAGGCTTTGATCATGAAACATTTGATGTAGATGATCATGTTACAGCCTATATTACGTTTGAAAATGGTGCAACCATGTTGTTTGAAACATCCTGGGCAGCAAATATTAAAGAAGATGTAGAAAGTGTTAGTATTTCGGGCTTACAAGGCGGTATTGACTTGTTTCCGTTTGAACTTAATCAAGCAAAACACGGGATGCTTTTAAATAGTCAATCGACCTGGATTCCAGGTGAAGACAATCCAGGTCTCGCGCAAGTTAGTAATTTCGTAGACACGTGTTTAGGTATGGATGAGCTTATTGTAAAGCCAGAAGAAGCAATGCAAGTGTCTCAAATTATCGATGCAATATACAAAAGCAGTGAAACAGGTCAAAGTGTAAAGATAGAAAATAGGGAGGACTTTGTATGAAGGTAGGCGTATTTACTGTATTGTTTTCTCAAAAGAAATTTGAGGAAATGCTAGATTATGTCAAGGACGCTGGAGTAAAAGCTGTAGAAATTGGTACGGGGGGCTATCCTGGAAACGCTCATTGTGATATAGATAACCTTCTAGAAAGTGAAGAGTTACGTAAAGAATATATGGAGAAGGTAACGTCACGCGGTTTAGAGATTAGTGCGTTCAGTTGCCATGGGAATCCAATTTCCCCAGATGAGGCTTTTGCGAAGGAATCACATGAGGCTTTGGTAAAAACAATCAAGCTAGCTAGCTTGATGGGAGTTCCTGTTGTCAACTGTTTCTCTGGTACGGCTGGAGATCATGATGGCGCAAAATATCCAAACTGGCCTGTCACTCCTTGGCCAAATGAATATGGCGATATTTTAAAGTGGCAATGGGAAGAAAAACTCATTCCTTATTGGAAGGAATGGGGGCAGTTTGCGAAGGATCATAATGTAAAAATTGGGTTAGAGCTTCATGGTGGCTTCTTAGTTCATACTCCATACACGTTATTAAAGTTAAGAGAAGAAACATGTGATGCAATTGGAGCAAATCTTGATCCAAGTCATTTATGGTGGCAAGGAATTGATCCTGTCGCCGCTATCAAAATTTTAGGGAAAGAAAATGCTATTCATCACTTTCATGCAAAAGACACATATATTGATCAGGATAACGTAAATATGTATGGGTTAATCGATATGCAGCCATACGGAGAAGTTCAAACGAGAGCTTGGACGTTTAGATCTGTTGGTTGTGGTCATAGTGTTCAAGAGTGGTCAGATATGATTAGCGCCCTCAGAACATATGGATATGATTATGTTGTAAGTATTGAGCATGAAGACCCAATTATGTCGATTGAAGAAGGATTTGCAAGAGCGGTTAAAAACCTTAACTCAGTCGTAATTGAAGAAAAGCCATCTGATATGTGGTGGGTGTAAAAATTCTACGGTAAAGGATACTGGAAACGGTGTCCTTTTGCCGATTAAAATAATTTATTAAAGAGTTATCTAAACATTCATCGTTATGTGATAGGATAATAGTATCGGCTACATAACAAAAAAATAGGATAGGGATGGGTACATGTGGAAAATAAATGGCTAGTTGGTGTAGATATTGGCGGTACGACAATTAAAATGGCGTTCTTAAATCAGGATGGAGAAATTGTATCGAAATGGGAAATTGATACAGATACGACTCAAAATGGACAACAAATTCCTACTGATATAGCAAGGTCGATTGAGGAAAAATTAGAAGAGTTAGACCAATCGAAAAGTAATTTGGCAGGGCTAGGAATCGGTGCTCCTGGGCCGGTTAACTTTGCGACTGGAGCAATTGAAGTAGCTGTTAATTTAGGTTGGAAGAACTTCCCGCTCAAAGAACTCTTAGAGAAAGAGAGCGGTTTGCCAGTTGTTGTTGACAATGACGCGAATCTTGCAGCTCTAGGAGAAATGTGGACAGGTGCTGGTGAGGGTGCTAATGATTTAATCTTTGTCACATTAGGAACAGGAGTAGGAGGCGGTATCATCTCTAATGGGAAAATTATCCATGGGGTGAACGGAGCCGGAGGAGAAATAGGACATATTACATCGATTATCGAAGGTGGCGCCCGTTGCAACTGTGGGAAAGATGGCTGTCTAGAAACGATTGCTTCAGCAACAGGTATTGTTCGTCTAGCAATAGAAGCACTACAAGAAACGGATACAAATAGCCAACTTAGAGATTACTACGAAGAACATAAAACAGTAACAGCCAAACTCGTTCTTGATGCTGCAAAAGAAAATGATGAAGTTGCAAAACGAGTAATGAATCAAGTTACTTTATATTTAGGGCTTGCTTTGGCTAATTTAGCGAATGGACTTAACCCAGAGAAGATCGTTATTGGCGGAGGGGTATCAAAGGCTGGAGAGACGTTATTAGCCCCAATAAAAGAACAATTCTCACGTTTTGCGTTTCCAAAAGTGTTAGAAGGTGCCGAGTTGACGATTGCAACACTTGGAAATGATGCCGGTGTAATAGGCGGAGCTTGGTTAGCAAAAACGAAATTAACATAAGTAATTTAATAGACATAAATCCCCTTAACAGTTCGTTAAGGGGATTTGATTTATTTTATTTAATTCTTAATTCACTTTCGATATCAAAGAAGTGTACTTTGTTCATATCGAATGCTAGATCAACTTTTTGTCCCATCTTTACATCAGAACGAGCATCGATACGAGCGATAAAGTCTTGACCATCAACTTTAGAATAAAGGTATGATTCCGCACCTAATAACTCAGATACATCAACAGTTGCTGTCAACTTTGTCTCAGGAGATGATTCTAGGAATAGAAGTTCATCATGGATGTCCTCAGGACGAACTCCAAGGATTATTTCTTTATTAATATAGTTTCTTTCTTTTAACGTTTTTAACTTCCCTTCAGGTACTTTAACTTGTACGTCTCCCATTTTAAAGAAACCATCAGCAGTAAGTGAACCCTTAAAGAAGTTCATTGCCGGAGATCCAATAAATCCACCAACAAAGACATTATCTGGATTGTCATATACTTCTTTTGGTGTACCAACTTGTTGAATGATTCCGTCTTTCATAATAACGATTCGAGACGCCATTGTCATCGCTTCAGTTTGGTCATGTGTTACATAAATTGTTGTTGTTTGTAAGCGTTTGTGTAATTTCGTAATTTCGGCACGCATTTGTACACGAAGCTTAGCATCTAAGTTTGATAACGGCTCATCCATTAAGAACACTTGAGGATCACGAACGATTGCTCGTCCTAAAGCAACACGTTGGCGCTGACCACCAGACATTGCTTTTGGCTTACGTTCTAGCATTTCTGTTAAACCTAGAATTTTAGCTGCATCTTTTACTCTTCTATCAATTTCATCCTTTTTAAATTTACGTAGTTTTAAACCGAACGCCATATTATCATATACATTCATATGAGGGTAAAGAGCGTAGTTTTGGAATACCATTGCGATATCACGGTCTTTTGGTGCAACATCATTTACGCGACGGTCGCCGATATAAAGGTCTCCTTTAGAGATATCCTCAAGTCCTGCAATCATACGTAACGTTGTAGACTTACCACAACCTGATGGACCAACGAATACGACAAACTCTTTATCTTGAATATGCAAATTAAAATCAGTAACAGCGGTTACATCCCCATCATAAATCTTGTAAACATTATCTAATCTAATTTCACCCATGTCGATCTCTCCTTTGAATATCTTTAATATAGATAAAGTGTAACGCTTGTAACCGTTTTCGTATACGGTAAAAGTGCATAAAAAAGAATGCATTGTTTTTGTGCACAATGCATTAATGGATGTTTTTTTCTATTAATAGTGATAGATAGATGGAAACAGCGCTTCGAAAATGTCGAATATCAACTCCGGTCTTTTCAATGAATTTATCAACCCGATATTGTAATGTATTTCGATGTAAATATAGTTTTTTAGCAGCGAGAGAGACATTCATATTGCAATCCAAATAGACTTTGATAGTTTGAATTAAATCAGGATCCTCAATAACTTGGTTTAATGTCTGTTCTTTCATTTTAACTAGAGTGTCAGGGCGAGTCTCTCCGATAAGCAGGAATGGAAGTACTTCTGCTCCTTTATATACCTTTTTTTTGTCTATCTGTTTAATCGTTTGGAAATTAGATTTTTCCCAATAATAACGGGTATTTGCCTCAGCTATTGTTACATTGCTAATTCCTATATACATCACGATCTCTAAAAAAAAGTCACTGATGATATTATCAACGATGGATTCAAATAAATTCTCAATTGTATCTGTCATTTTTGGATCAAGATCAATGACCACTCCTGATGATTCGTTTTCCCATAGAATGATTGTTTTTGAAGGAAACATATTTCTGATGGCCTCTGTAAATGCTTCCCGTTCTTGAAGTTCATCTTTTAATTGAAAGTAAACAAAGCGGAACGTTTCACCATTATGACGTTCTGGTTTGACTTCACTTCCTTTAAATAGGATGGATGACCAATATTCCTCTTCAGGCGTTCTAGGGGAAAATTCTTTTTGTTTCGGTAAAGGAGTTAGGAAAATATTTAATAGGTCAAGTTCTTTTTCATGCATAAGGTCTATTGGAAAACCAATCGTTACGTTATCGGGTGTTTTGAACCAATAAAAGTTGTCATCGTATGTAATGTGATCATGACCGACGATGAAGATATCTCCAAAATGAGCTTTAAGCTTGTCTAACATGAATGATCAAATTCCTTTCAAGGTTTAACTTGAAATAAGTATAACAATCTTACAGAACAATATAAAGGTAACATAAGCATTCCACTATAAGTTAGAAGAAAGAAATGATAGAGATATACTCAAATGAAAAAGCTCTTTTCTATAGTTAGGCACTAAAAAATAAAAATTAAGAGACCACTGAAAAGGTAAAAACTGTACCTTTTTCAGTGCCTCCCAATTAACCTTAATTCAGTGCCGTTCTCTAAATCAGCCTTTTTATTTTGGCTTTGAAAAAATTACTTACACCAACTTACACCTAGGATAATAAGCAAAATGACTAGCACTACAATTAGTGCGAAGCCAAAGCCAAATCCTGGGCGGGGTGTTGGGGGACAACAAAATCCACTGTACCCGCCATATCCGCCGTACCATGGACTATAGTAACCCATAACTCACACCACCTTTCAGGAGGGTTACTACACACTATGCATTTGTACTAACTTTAGAGCTAGGTAAGAGTGGAATTTAACAAATATTATTGCTTCCCTTATTCAGTGGCTTTTAGAATAGTTTTGCTAGTATTTTTAGTTCCTTTCATTTGTTTGAACTTTCCATGTATGATACTCTTTTTTGGAAAACTCTACCGCACAATAAAAAATAGGAGAGAAATGATATGTTAGAAAAAGACAAGATAAAAAAGCAAATATTAGATGCGTTTCAGTTTAGACATGCAACAAAAGTATTCGATCCAGATAAAGTTATTTCCGATGATGACTTTCAGTTCATATTAGAAACAGGAAGACTATCTCCAAGTTCCATTGGACTTGAACCTTGGAAGTTTGTCATCCTGCAAAATAAAGAGATGAGAGAAAAGTTAAGAGAGATCGCTTGGGGAGCTGGTGGTCAATTACCGACAGCTAGTCATTTTGTTATTATTTTAGCTCGTACAAGTAAAGATGTCAGGTATGACTCTAATTATATTACGAATCATTTTAGAACCGTGAAGAACGCTCCTGAAAAGGTCGTTAGAGAGCTTCCAGCTCGATACCAAAATTTCCAAGAAAATTTTGGTTTATTGACGACTGAACGTACCATCTTTGATTGGTCATGTAAACAAACGTATATTGCGTTAGGAAATATGTTAACCGCTGCTGCACAAATAGGAATAGATTCTTGTCCAATTGAAGGCTTTAACTATAAGCTTGTTCATAAGTTTCTAAAAGAACAAGGCTTATTAGAAGATGGTCATTTCGACGTCTCGGTTATGGCCGCCTTTGGATATAGAAAGGATGAGCCAAGACCAAAGACTAGAAAAGAATTAAATGATATTGTTACATGGATTAAATAAGGTATGTCTAAAAGTATTTGAGAACTACTTCTAAATGGAAAGAAGGGTGTCTCAATAGACAGGACTAGGGTGAATCAGAAGATCAAAATCTTTGGTTCACCCCTTAATTAATTCTTTCAATTGCGTAAGAATGGCTGTGAAAGCTTCCTTATTATCAACTTCACGGAAAGAAGAGAAAGGGTCTTTTTGTTTTTCTAATCGTTCAATCACTGCTGGTAGTGTAAAAGCATTCGGGGTTAATGAGTCGTTTACTTCATCCCAGTTTAATGGAGTAGCGATGAGCCCTTTTTCGCTCCCCCGAGGGGAATAAGGTGCGACAATGGTTTTGCCTTCATCATGTTGGATGTAATCAAGGTATAGTTTATTGTTTCTGTTTTTCTTCAATCGTTCCGTCGTAAATAAATCGGGTTGCTGCTCACATAAAAACTGGCAAATGAATTGCGTGAAAATCCTTGTCTCCTGATATGTGAAGCGATTCTTTGGCAGCGGAATATATACTTGCAACCCCTTCCCTCCAGATGTTTTTACAAAGGAAGTTATGGTAAATTGGTCAAAGATCGCTTTCATTTGCTTTGCTGCAATAATAGCTAAAGAAAACTCGTTAGCTGATGGAGGATCTAGGTCAAATACAATTTCTGTTGGTTTGTCTGTATATCGTGTTTGAAAGGGGATATGAAGCTCAAGAGCGAGTTGATTCCCTAACCAAAGTAGAGTTTCGATATCATTACAGACGATATAATTAATATCTTCAACCTGTTCGGTCTCAATAAAGTCAGGTGCATAGTCAGGACAATGCTTTTGATAAAAGCTTTCACCTGTTGCTCCATGTGGATATCTAATAACGGTAAGAAGACGCTCACGTAAAAATGGGAGCAAGTAAGGTGCTGCTTTTTGTAAGTAAAGTAAGTATTCATCTTTTGATACTTCAATCGTTGACCAAATTGGTTTATCTGGATTGGTGATTGTAATATTATCAGGAATGGGATGAAGCTGCCGCTGCATATGGTGCCAAGTGCATTCTGGAGGTTCCTGATTAAAATTAAAAGCATGGAAACGTGGTTCACGCAATTGCTTCCCGTCAAAGTCAATACAAGCAATGTCAACGCAAATAGATGGTGGTAGCTCCCATATATTTGGTCCTCGTTTCGTCCCGTTGTTTTCAAAGAAAGCAAATAACGTTTTTTCTTCATCTTCTGTCAGTCCATGCTTAAAAATAACAACCTCTATAAGGTCAGTTCCTTGAAAGATAGCACCGTGAAAATAACCGTTGCTTTTATCGAATTTCGTTAATATAACGGAAACAAAGCGATAGTTCTTTATTTTAAGCCAATTGGAGGTTCGCTTTTCGCTTTCCCACGGACTTGTTGATCGTTTGGCAACGACTCCTTCTCCATTGTTGGAAACAATTTTATTCCACAAATAGCCTTCTTCAGTGAAAACATCGATTAATTGCAGTCGGCTACTGTTTTTATAATCAACAGAAGTAGGTAACCGTTTTTCAGTAAAAAAGCCTTCTAATATTTCTTTTCTTTTTTTTAGAGTTCGGTTAACAAGCAGTTCGCCCTTTAGTCTCATAACGTCAAAAACGATAAAGTGACATGGAAATTCTTTAGCGTGTTTTGTAATATTTGATTGATTTTTCATTCGTCCTCGAACTTGAACCGTAGAAAAATGACTCTGTAAATTATTTCTTAAATTCACAAGTTCTCCGTCAAAAGTGAGTGGTATAAAATCTTTAAGTAAAGGATAAATTTCCTCACAATACTTAATTATTTCAGGGAAATGAAGGTTTAATTCTTTTCCATTTCGACTGATTAACTTAGGTATTTCTTCATCCCAATACAACAAACAACGAAATCCATCATACTTCGTTTCATAAATCCATTCCTCGCCTGAAGGAAGATCGGTTGCAGGGGATAATAACATTGGTTTCATAAATGTCACCTACTTTATCATCTAGATACTATTTAAGCTGTAACAAATGTTAGACAACCATACATAATTGTAGGCAAAAACTTGCATATTAAAAGAAAAAGTAGGTGGTCCTCATGCATACAGTTTGGAAAGGGAGTATTAGTTTTGGTCTTGTTAATATTCCGATTAAACTTCACACTGCAACAGAGAACAAAGATATTAAATTGCGACAAATACACAAAGAGTGTCATACCCCTATCAGCTATCAAAAGGTTTGTCCAGGTTGTGATAAAGAAGTAAAGAATGAGGATATTGTTAAAGCGTATGAATATGCAAAAAACAAATTTGTTGTACTAGATGATGAGGAACTTGAAAAGTTAAAAAAGGAAAATGAAGAAAAGGCAGTTGAGATTATTGACTTTGTGAAACTAGAAGAAATTGATCCAATTTATTTTGAAAAAAGCTATTTTATTGCCCCTGATAACGGTGGGGGGAAAGCGTATTCACTGTTACGCAAAGCATTAATAGAATCAGGGAAGATAGGTATCGCAAAAATCATTATCCGATCAAAGGAACAATTAGCTGTTGTACGTGTATATGAAGATACTCTTTTAATGGAAACGATCCATTTCCCTGATGAAGTGCGTAATGTACAAGATGTTCCGAATGTACCTTCAGAACAATTAGTTGAACAAAAGGAACTGGATACAGCGCTTATGCTTGTTGAGCAATTAACAACATCATTTGAACCTGAAAAATATACAGATGAGTATCGAACAGCATTAATGGAATTAATTGAAGAAAAGAAATCAGGGAAGGAAACGGTTACAGCGGCAGAGAAAGAACCAGCCGCCGCTGCATCGAATGTTACAGATTTAATGTCTGCTCTTCAAGCTTCTCTTGATAAAACAAAAACGAAGAAGCCTACAACAAGAAAGAAGAAAGCACCAGCCAAGAAAAAAGCAGTTGAACCAGCAACAAGCGCAAGAAAGAATGCCTGAGCGAAAAAGAGAATTAGGGATCATTTAAAAAGCTTGTGTGAGAGACCACTGAAAAGGTCATTTTTCACCTTTTTTCAGTGGTCTCTCGTGTTTACCTTTTTAGTGACTACTTTTAGAAGTAACAACGTCGTGGAAGAGGTAAAGCTCCTATTTTCTATAGAACTACTATGTTTTATATAGTAAACTATTAGGTATGATCAAAAAAAGTCAGGAGTAGGTTGTTAAAACGATGAAATTAATTACAAAGCTAATCATTGGGTTGGGCTCAATACTTGGGATTATTATTATCTTGAGTACGACCGTTTTCTACACGTTAACCGAACAAAATACAAGCATGCGTGAAATTGTGACAGAAGACCATCAAAAGATTGTACTAGCGCAAAAGCTAAACTATGAGACAAATACGATAGCCAGAGAAATGAGAGAGCTCTTGCTAATGGACTCAAATGCTGAAGTAACAGAAAAGATCACGATTATTAATGAAGCTTTAGATAATCAAGTAACGATATTAGATTCCCTCCAACAAATAAGCTCATTAAATGAAGAAGAACGGTCTTCAATTACGTCTATCTACCAAACTAGAAATGATTATAATGATATGGTTCAAACGGTTTTATCTTTGGTTTCAACTGATGATTATATAGTGGCAACAAATTATTTAATAAACGAAAATGAACAATTACGAAGAGGTATGATAGAAGAAGTCGACTTATTTGCAGAACAAGAACAGCTACTTCTGATAGATAGATTAACTGATTCAGAAGCTGGTTACCGTAGTACGATTACATATTTAGTTATCCTAACAATTATTTCGTTAGGAGTCGTTACGACTATTACATACTCGATTGTTAAAAATATATCTTCTAGCATTAACAGTGTACGCAAAGTAATAACGAGTGTCAGGAGTCATCCTTTAGATAGGCTACCTCGAATTGAAGTGAAGTCAAAAGATGAAATCGGCGAAATAGCCATTGCCTATAACAATATGGCAGATTCTCTGGAAATCGTAACAAAGCAAGAAAAGGAAATTGCAGAATCGTTAAAAGAAGAGAACTGGATTAAATCGAGATACGCCGAAATTGCAATGAAGTTTCAAGGTATCAAAGACTTAAATGAGTTTGGTACGGTCTTTATGACGAATATTGCACAATTTGTAAGAGCCACTTATGGAGTTATTTATTTGAGAGGGGAAGGAAATACGTTATCTAAAATTTCCTCATATGCCTCTGATGACAGTACCATTGGCAAGGAAAAAATACACTTAGGACAAGGATTAGTTGGACAATGTGCAGCTGATAAAAAACTGATGATTTTTGATCATCTTCCAGGAGGCTATGTGTCCACAACATCTGGTTTAGGAGGAGCTGCTCCAACATCACTTATTCTTTTACCTATCGAATTTGATCAAGAGGTTGTTGGTGTTTTAGAATTAGCTAAATTTGAGCCGTTTTCTCAATCTGAAGTCAGAATTCTAGAACAGCTAAGTCAATCATCTGGATCAAGCATTGAACGGATATTAGATCATATGAAGATTGAAGAGCTACTTACTGAGTCACAAACTCAATCAGAAGAGTTGCAAACTCAATCAGAGGAGCTTCAACAACAGCAAGAAGAGCTTCGCTTAATTAATGAACAATTACACGAACAATTTAAACAATCCGATGAGAAAAAGCAAGAGCTTGAATTGATCAAAAAGGATTTAGAAGAAAAAAATCGAAATATTAAACTTGGGTCAAGGTATAAGTCAGAGTTTTTGGCAAATATGTCGCATGAGCTCAGAACGCCTTTAAATAGCATGTTGATATTATCACAAATGCTAGCTGAAAATGCTAATGGCAATTTAACAAATAAGCAGGTAGATCATGCATCAACGATTTATTCATCAGGACAGGATTTGCTAGACTTGATCAATGATATATTAGATTTGTCTAAAATTGAATCCGGTAAAATTGATGTGTTCCCAGAGGAAGTGCTAATTAGCGACATCAAAGCATTCGTTCAGAGACAATTCGCACCAATTTCTACTCAAAAAGGAATAGATTTTAACATCGTAATTGAGCCCAATACTCCAGCGATTCTCTTTACAGATGACCAAAGGTTAAAACAAATACTTAAAAATTTATTATCGAATGCTTTCAAATTTACTAGTGATGGCAAAGTAGAGCTTCATTTTAAAAAAGGGAAGGAAGCAGATGGGGTAAAAGTTGCCTTTTCGGTTTGTGATACTGGGATTGGAATTGATCCGAGTAAGCAGCAAAGCATTTTTGAGGCGTTCTATCAAGAGGATGGTACGATTACTCGTAAATATGGCGGTACAGGACTCGGGTTATCAATAAGTAGAGAGCTTTCAGAGTTGTTAGGTGGTTATATTGAAGTAGAAAGCACAGAAGGTGAAGGTAGTATGTTTACTTTGTACCTACCAGATTATCACCAACAACCTGAGCTGAATGAATCAATTATTGATGAAGTGGCAGGGACAATTGAGGAAGAGACCTTCATAATAGATGAAGCTATTGAGGAATCAGATGATAAGCTTACGGTGGAAAAGGAACAGGGACAGGATATGACAAAAGAACAGTTAAAAAATAAAACGGTTCTTATTGTTGACGATGATATGCGGAATGTTTTTTCACTAACAGCAGCCTTAGAAATGCAAAATATGAATGTCATTTTTGCTGAAAATGGAATTGACGCTATCGAGGCCTTATCAGAATATGAGGAAATTGATATCGTCTTAATGGATATCATGATGCCTGAGATGAATGGATATGAAGCAATGCAAGAGATTCGCAAAAATGAAAAATGGTCCAAGTTGCCAATTTTGGCATTAACTGCAAAAGCAATGAAGAATGATCGAGATAAATGCATTAAAGCAGGGGCTTCAGATTATATTAGCAAACCTGTAAACATGGAACAACTTCTTTCGCTAATGAAGGTTTGGCTCCATAAGTAGTTTAGAAGAGATGGTGAGTGCCGATGATTGATTCGTCTTTAATCCAAACTCATGAGGAACGCCTGAATGAGATAGAGAGAACAGAAATTGAATTATTACTTGAAGGGATTTATCAAACGTACGGGTATGACTTTCGAAATTATGCCTATTCATCTATTAAAAGAAGGATATGGTACCGTGCTCAAATAGAGGATGTTAAGACCATATCAGAATTTCAGGCAAAAGTGTTGTATCAACCTGAATTGATGAAACAATTGTTACGTGATTTCTCCATTAATGTAACAGAAATGTTTCGAGATCCAAGTTTCTTTAAAACATTTCGTACAGAAATTGTACCCGTATTACGAAATTTACCTTACATTCGTATTTGGCATGCAGGTTGTTCATCAGGGGAAGAAGTATATTCTATGGCTATTGTTTTGTTTGAAGAAGGGCTTCTTGAAAAAACAAAGATTTATGCGACCGATATGGATGAGGAAATTATTGAGAAGGCAAAGCTTGGCAAAGTATCACTTGAACACATGAAATTATACACGAAGAAATACCATCAAGCAGGAGGAAAGAAGGAATTCTCGGTATACTATTCTGTGTGTGATAATGAGGTAGTATTTCATTCTTTCCTTATTGAAAATATTGTCTTTGCTCACCATAATCTAGTAACTGATTATTCCTTTAATGAGTTTCACATGATTGTTTGTAGAAACGTACTTATTTATTTTAATAAGAAACTAACTAATCGAGTGTATTCTCTCTTTTATGATAGTTTAAGTGAAAATGGTTATTTAGGTCTTGGCTCTAAAGAGTCGATTAGCATGTACCGTTCAGCAGAATTATACGAAGAAGTAAATTCTGCTGAGAAAATATATAAAAAAAAATCAGAAGTAAATTAGAGAGGTAATGTTATGTCTGCTCACGAAAAGGTTGCAATACTAATGGTCGATGATCGACCAGAAAACCTAATGGCTTTAGAGGCTGTGTTAGACTCAGAACACTATTTATTAGTAAGCGCAAAGTCAGGGGAAGAAGCTTTAAAGAAAGTATTACAATATGATTTTGCGGTAATTCTATTAGACGTCCAAATGCCAGGTATAAATGGATTTGAGACGGCGGAAATCATCAAACAAAGGAAAAGTTCATGCCATATTCCAATTATATTTATAACCGCGTTAAGTAAAGCGAATGAACATGTTTCAACGGGCTACTTAACCGGAGCTATTGATTACATATTTAAACCATTTAATCCGATAATTCTGCGAAGCAAAGTCGAAGCATTTGTGCAAATTTATCGAAAACAACAAGAAATTGAGGAAAAGAATTCTCAATTAGAAAAACAGTCTGTAGAATTGCAAGAAAAGCAAAATAACCTTGAAAATATTGTTATTGAAAAAACAAAGGAATTGCTAAAAGCGAATGAGGAACTTAAGGTATCTCACGAACGATTCCAAAAGATATTTCAACTTAGTCCTAATTTAATGGCCATTCGTTCATTAGCTGATCAACGATATGTTGATGTAAATCAAAGTTGGATTCAGTTTTCTGGGTATCAGTTCGAGGAGCTTGCTGCATTAACTAATGACGTACTAGCCATTCACTCGGATACAGGGGAGCAAAATGTTGCGGGGGCAAGCCCGAAAGATTTACAAGTAGGTATTTATAATAAAGAAATTACATATGTGACAAAAAAAGGGGAAAGGAGAGAAGGATTGCTTTCAACAGAAACAGCAACGATCAATGGTGAACCTTGCGTCATTAGCACTATTACAGATATAACAGAACTAGTCGATTTAGAAAAAGAGGTTTCCCGCTTAGATCGATTAAATCTAGTAGGAGAAATGGCAGCAGGAATTGCTCATGAGATACGTAATCCGATGACAACCGTACTAGGCTTTCTTCAGTTAGCCAAAAATCAGAGTCATCATCCACAGCCAGAGGAATACATAAATTTGATGATTGATGAGCTGCACCGGGCAAACGGAATCATTACAGAGTTTCTGACGTTAGCAAAAGATAAAGCAAATAATCGAAAGAAAAAAGACTTAAATGAAATTGTAAAGACATTGCATCCTTTACTAAGAGCAGAAGCACTGATGAATAACAAAGTTGTTTTATTAGATTTAACAGAATGTCCATTGCTTTATTTAGATGAAAAAGAAATTAGGCAGTTAATTTTAAATATAGGATTAAATGGTTTAGAGGCAATGGAAGCTAACGGGACATTGACATTAAAGACATACATAAGTAACGAAAACGTTATTCTAGAAATTGCAGACACTGGCCCTGGAATTAAGAAGGAGGTATTGGAAAATATCGGTACACCGTTTTTTACGACAAAAGATGAAGGGACAGGACTAGGCTTAGCTATTTGTTATAGTATTGCCTCACGCCATTGTGCCAATATAGACGTAAAAACAAGTGAAAAAGGAACTTCTTTTATCATTTCTTTTCAGCAGACAGCAGTAGAGACACCGCAAGTTGCAAATAGACTTTCTTAAAAAATCAATATTTTTGTTTACATAAAGCACAAACAGGGTATGGGAATATAAAACACCATTGCAGGAGGTATGTGCATATGAATGGAGATGTTAAATATCCAAGTTTAAGGCGCTCTGTTGAAAAAAACTTAACTAGAAAAACAGATGAAAAAGAAAGACGCTTTATAAAATGGTTAATAAATAAAGCAAATAATAGCAAGATGAATAAGGGAACTTTGTAAAAATGTAAGATTCGATTGGCTGCAAATATGGTCCCAATTTTTCTCATTATATTTTGTCATAGTTGACAAATACTAACGGAGAAAGAAGGAGGGGTTTATATTGGCTAATCAGAAGGATAAAAATTCCGTAAAGTCATCAGAAGGCGTCGCAGAGAATTCATATCAACCTTCCGATTATAAAAGTACAGAGGAAGTTGAACAAGGATTAGCGGCAACGCATGAGCAAGTAAGTGATGCCTATGTTGAAGGCACGATTGATGGTCAAATTGATAATTATGAGGGACAAGATTTAGATCTTTCAAATGAGGGTTATCAAAAAGATGGGTCTAAAGAAAAGTAAATAATAAGGCTGGAGGTGTCTAAGTGGTTGAAACCTAGGCACCTTCTTTTTGTAGTTTGAGGTTTTTAAATGAAAAAAGGGTGCTAGAAGATAAACCATCTTTCCGAGCACCCAAAACATAAGGAAAATTATTTAAATAATTTTCTTATCGCTTTTCCAGAAGTGCGTCCAACTACACGTCTTCCTATTCTCTTTCCAACCTTGCCTTTTCTAACGGCATCAATATCATTCCAAATTCTGAGCATTTTATAGATCGATGATTTTAAGCTCAAATAAATCTACTCCTTTTGCTAATGTATTTTTAAGTGTACCACAAAAGGGACTGAATATTTGCTACCTTTACAGAAGCAACAATCGTTAAATCTGATTTAGTTGGCTCGTATAACAATTGTAGTTTGTGTAAAAGTAAAGATGAGACGAAAAATGGGAGGGATTAGATTATATGTTTAAAAAGTCAAAACCATCCACGTCAAGTTATATCGTAAGTTCAATTGTTGGTGGTGCTATAGGAGCGGCAGGAGTTATGTTTTTGAATAGTGAACGAGGACAACAATTTCGAAAAGAAATGAGTAACCAAATGAATCAACCTTTATCTGAAACTTTAGTGGAGATGGGCAAAGAGTGGGCGGATTTTGGTGACGTTGTTGATGCAAGAACAAAGACCTCGGAAAATGATGAATAAAATCATGTTGAGGTATTTTTAATTAGAGTTCAAAAACGGGGCTTCCCAAAGGTCAAAGGACTTTTGGGAACCTGCTTTAATTATTTTTGACAAAATACAGAAAAGCAAGAGTATAATACAATATTGTTTCCTATACCATTTTGTCCTACCTATGATAAAATACTATATGAAAAAGGTGGGATTTTAATGGAGATCGATAATTGGAAATGGGATGCTTTTGTTCATTCCTTAAACCGTTTAGAATGGGCAGATATTGGAATAGCAATTGCTATATTTTCAGTGTTTTTGTTATTTAGGAAATTATTTACTAGATATATTTTCAAACTCATTCTAATGATGCTAAAAAAAACACCAACGGAGTTCTTTTCAAACCTCCTTATCTCGTTTGAAAAGCCGATTCGAGCATTATGGATTGTAATAGGTACATATTTAGCCCTTGTGTATTTGCCCTTTCATTTTACAACCATTGAATTTGTCGAACATCTATATCGATCGATCATTATTATGATAATTGGCTGGGGGCTTTTTAACTATACATCGGAATACTCAATGGCAATTATTAAACTTGCCCGTAATATTGACTTAGATGAGCAAAGTATGTTCGTTCCCTTTGTATCTAAAATTTTGCGCTTTGCTGTCATCGCTTTAGTTATCGTTGTTGTTGCAAGTGAGTGGGGATATGAAATTAGTGGTTTTATAGCTGGATTGGGTCTTGGTGGACTAGCTTTTGCTTTAGCAGCTCAAGATACAATAGGGAACTTTTTTGGTGGAGTTATTATTATTACTGAGAAGCCATTTTCTAAAGGGGATTGGATTCAAACTCCTTCGGTTGAAGGAACAGTCCAAGACATTAGCTTCAGAAGTACACAAATTCGGACGTTCTCCGATTCGATCGTTACCATTCCGAATTCTACTTTAGCTAATGAGCCTATTACGAACTGGTCAGAGATGGGGAAGCGTCGAATTGCGTTTACAGTTGGTGTAACGTACTCAACTCCAAAAGAGAAGCTTCAAACTTGCGCGAGACGAATTGAATCTGTTCTTAGATCTCATGATGAGATTGATCAAGATTTAATCATGGTTCGTTTCAACGAATTTAATAGTTCTAGTTTGGATATTTATATTTACTTTTTTACAAAAACGATTGTCTGGGTTGAATGGTTTAGAATTAAAGAAGAAATTAATTTTGAGATCTTGAAAATATTAGAAGAAGAAAATGTATCGGTTGCATTCCCAAGCAGAAGCATTTATATGGAAAAAGATCGTAAAGAAAATCTTGAAGAATTGATGATGAAAGAGAGCTCAAGCGAAAGCTAAGCTCTCTTTTTGTATGGCTTGCTTTCAAATTAATAATTATTTGTATTTTGTCACAAGCTAATTAAGAGAGATGGCAGTAGGAAAGGAAGGAGATATAAAGCGTGAAGAATTTAACCATTACTTATAAGATATCGGTTGTTATTGCTCTCGTTTTTGTTATTTGGGGAGCGTTGTTTCCAGAACAACTAGGGAATTTAATGGGTATTGCACAAGCCTTTTTCTTAAGTGCATTTGGCTGGTTTTATAACTTAGCGGCTACATTCTTTTTGATTTTTTCACTAATTTTAATTTTCAGTAAGTACGGAAAGATCAAGCTAGGTAAAGATACAGATAAACCAGATTTCAATAGAGCGACATGGTTTGCGATGTTATTTAGTGCGGGCATGGGGATTGGTCTATTATTTTACGGAGTATCTGAGCCTGTTTCCCATTATGCTGCACCTCCAACTGGTGAAGGAAGTACTGAAGCATCTGCTCTTCTTGCTCTCCGGTATACGTATTTGCATTGGGGCTTTCATGCTTGGGCCATCTATGCAGTTGTAGCCTTAGCGCTTGCTTATTTTAAATTTCGTAAAGATGCACCTGGTTTAATGAGCTCAACATTGCACCCTGTTTTGGGAGATCGTGTTAATGGTCCGCTTGGATACACCATTGATATAATTGCCGTATTTGCTACGATCTTTGGTGTGTGCGCTTCACTTGGGCTAGGAGCTCAACAAATTAATGCTGGGTTAGGATATTTGATAGGAATCCCTGTTAACTTTACGGTACAATTAATCATTATATTGATCATTACTGTATTATTTATCCTTTCTGCGAGTACGGGAATCAAGCGTGGAATTAAATATTTAAGTAATACGAACATGGTCTTAGCTACACTCTTGTTGATTGCAATGGTTATATTAGGACCTACATTGTTTTTGTTTAATTTATTTACACATACATTAGGTGAGTACATTCAGAATTTGCCTCAAATGGGTTTGAGGATTTTTCCGTTTGATGAGGAAAGGGCTGAATGGACACAAGGTTGGACAATCTTTTACTGGGCATGGTGGATTTCATGGTCACCATTTGTAGGAATGTTTATTGCAAGGGTTTCTAAAGGACGTACGATTAGAGAATTCACGATCGCCGTGCTAGTCGTCCCAACCCTTGTCTGCGCATTCTGGTTTTGCGTATTTGGCGGGACTGGGATAAACTTGGACTTATTACAGGGAATTGATGTAGCTGGACAAAGTTTAGAAACGGGTCTGTTTTTTGTTTATGATCATCTTCCTTTAGGTGGTGTCTTATCAGTTATTACGGTTCTGCTGATTACAACATTCTTTATTACTTCTGCAGATTCAGCGACATTTGTTTTAGGAATGCAAACGACGGAAGGCGATATGGATCCATCTAATTTTATAAAGATTTCTTGGGGGTTAATCCTTTCTGCTTCGGCTATAGTATTAATGGCATCTGGTGGCTTGCAAGCACTTCAAACAGCGATAATAGTTAGTGCTTTCCCATTAACCATCGTTCTGTTAGTTATGAGTGTTGGTATTTTGAAAATATTTAAAACCGAAGTTAGGGGCTTTAAGAAAGCGCGGAAAGAAGGGTAAAAGAAAGTTGGATGACTAGCTATTCTGTATATCATACAGGAAGGTTGTGTCATCTTTTTTTGTTGTCATGATGAGTTATAAATTACATATAACGATAAGGTTAATTTTCTTCATGTTCGTCAAAGCTTTTATTATTCGGATTTACTAAGAGGTGAGCGATTTGAAGAGTGTATTAACTATCATTTTATTGTCGTTATTAGTAGGGTGCGGACAAGTTTCGGGTGAAAATTTAAGTGAAAGAAATCAGGATCAGTTCTCTTTACCTGTCATGAGTAATAATGATTCGTTTCTTTCTTTTAAATGGATAGAAGAAGGGTATAATGGTATGTTCTCACCTATTCAGGCTAACATAGATCATAGCATGGATAAGGTGATGGAACAATTAGGTGAACCTAGAACGCAAGGACATCATGAAGGTGGTGTTTATTGGGAATATGAGCAGGCAACCTATTTTTTCGACCCAATTACGAATAAAGGTGTGGCTATTGCAATAGATGTTGAAGAACATCAACTTACAAGTGAGGAAATGAGAAAACAACTGGGCACCCCTGATCAAAGTGAGATGAATGAAATGAATGGGTATTGGATGTTTGTATATAAATTAGAGGATTATGAATTACTTTTTGAAGCAAAATCAGAGAAAGATATTATATCATACGCTTGGCTAAGAAAAGCAAACAAACACTAAAGAAAAAAGCCTTTAGCGAAGGAGTTCCAAGGTCCAAAAGAGACCAAATTGGAGCTCCTTTGTTATTGGGCATAGAAAATTCAGAAAAAAAGAAAAAAATGGTTGCGGAAACAACATTGCTGTTATATGATAATATCATAATATAAACACTGTATTAATACAGGTTGGGAGAAGAGGGGGAGAAAATTAGTGAGGCAGAAAACGAAGCAAGGGTTACAAGTGGTTGGTCTAGTAGATCAGAGTTGTCATGAAATTTTAACGACAGAGGCTTTAGCATTTGTTGAAGGGTTATGCAGAACATTCAACGGGCGTCGTGAGAAACTTTTACATCGGAGGCAAGTACGACAAGAGGAATTGGATCAAGGAATATTGCCCACATTTCTAGACTCTACTAAGCATATTAGAGAAAGTGAATGGACGATTGCTCCACTTCCGAAAGATTTACAAGATCGTCGGGTTGAGATTACGGGTCCAGTTGAACGTAAAATGGTTATTAATGCATTAAATTCGGGTGCACATGTTTTTATGGCTGATTTTGAAGATGCGAATGCTCCAACTTGGGAAAATACAATACAAGGACAAGTGAATCTCCGTGATGCAATTAGAAGAACGATTTATTATGAAAATACGAAAACAGGTAAAAGTTATCAGTTGAATGAGAATACCGCAACCTTGGTTGTAAGACCACGTGGCTGGCACCTAGAAGAAAAACATCTAGTATTAGACGGTCAGCCAGTTTCTGCAAGCCTTGTTGATTTTGGTTTATATATGTTTCACAATGCTAAGGAATTAATAAGTAGAGGAACTGGACCATATTTTTATTTGCCAAAAATGGAAAGTCATCTTGAAGCTAGGTTATGGAATGATGTATTTATCTACGCTCAAAAACAATTAGCTATCCCAAAAGGGACGATTAAAGCAACCGTCTTAATTGAAACGATTCTAGCATCTTTTGAAATGGACGAAATTTTATTTGAATTAAAAGATCACTCAGCAGGTTTAAATTGTGGACGTTGGGATTATATATTTAGCTATTTAAAGCGTTTTAGAAATCATCCTGATGTGGTACTTCCAGATCGTAGTCAAGTAACTATGACGACTCCATTTATGAGAGCATATTCGCTTTTAACGATTAAAACTTGTCACAAGAGAGAAGCGCCGGCTATTGGAGGGATGGCTGCGCAAATTCCTGTGAAAAATGATGAAGAAAAAAATAGAGAAGCGTTTGAAAAGGTGCGCATAGATAAAGAGAGAGAGGTACGTGATGGGCATGATGGTACATGGGTAGCACATCCAGCTCTTGTACCTGTAGCAAAAGAAGTGTTCAATCACTATATGCCAACACCTAATCAAATTGGCAAAAAGAGAGAAGATGTAGAAGTTAGTGCATGGGAATTAATCGAAGTGCCTGCTGGGTCAATTACAGAGGATGGTCTTCGCATGAACATTAGCGTAGGAATTCAATATATCGAATCTTGGTTGAATGGGAATGGTGCAGTGCCAATTCGAAATTTAATGGAGGATGCAGCAACAGCAGAAATTTCCCGTGCACAAGTATGGCAGTGGATTAGACATCCAAAAGGGGTACTTGATAATGGAACGGATATCACCTTAGAACTTGTTAAACGCATTCAAGAGGAGGAGTTAGAAGTTATACGTGCTGAACTAGGAGAAGAGAGGTGGGAACGGGGAAGATTTGACGAAGCTGCAAATTTATTTACTAAGTTAATTGAAGATGATGAATTTGAAGAGTTTCTAACGCTACCTGGTTATCAACTACTAAACTAATAATATAAATAAAGATAGGGAGAGATGGAAATGAGTATGCGTATGGAATCTAGACAAATGGAAGTAAGACAGTTGGAGAAAAAATGGGGAGAAGATCTAAGATGGAATGGGATTGAAAGACCTTATTCAGCTGAAGATGTTGTTCGTTTAAGGGGCTCTGTTCAAGTTGAGCATACACTTGCTAGAAGAGGTGCTGAGAAGCTATGGAAGTTATTAAAGGAAGAGGATTACGTGAACGCTCTAGGTGCACTAACTGGTAATCAAGCTGTTCAACAAGTGAAGGCAGGTTTGAAAGCTATCTATTTAAGTGGGTGGCAGGTAGCTGCTGATGCGAATCTTGCTGGACAAATGTATCCAGATCAAAGTCTATATCCAGCTAATAGTGTTCCAAGTGTTGTGAAGCGGATCAATCAAGCATTGCAGCGGGCTGATCAAATTCAACACATGGAGGGGAAAGGGAATATTGATTATTTTGCTCCAATTGTAGCAGACGCAGAAGCTGGCTTTGGTGGGCAACTGAATGTATTTGAATTAATGAAAGGAATGATTGAAGCAGGGGCCGCAGGTGTTCACTTTGAAGATCAGCTTGCCTCAGAAAAAAAATGCGGTCATCTCGGAGGAAAAGTCCTTATTCCAACACAGACAGCTATTCGTAATTTAACAGCAGCACGACTTGCGGCGGATGTAAGTGGAGTGCCAACGATTATTGTTGCTAGGACGGATGCAGATGCGGCTGATTTAATCACTAGTGATATTGATCCAGCTGATCAACGATTTATTACAGGGGAACGAACACCTGAAGGATTTTATCGAACAAATGCAGGAATTGATCAAGCAATTGCAAGAGGTCTTTCTTATGCCCCGTATGCTGATTTAATTTGGTGCGAAACATCAAAACCGTCGTTAGAAGAAGCGAAACAGTTTGCAGATGCCATTCATGCACAGTTTCCTGGTAAAATGCTTGCTTACAATTGTTCGCCTTCATTTAACTGGGAAGCAAATCTAGATAAAGAAACGATTGAAACGTATCAAGTTGAGTTAGGTAAAATGGGTTATAAATTTCAGTTTGTAACACTTGCAGGCTTCCATGCACTTAATCATAGTATGTTTGAACTCGCTCATGGATATAAAAAACGTGGTATGGGTGCATACTCTGAATTACAACAAGCAGAATTTGCGAGCGAACAAAAAGGATATACAGCAACAAGACATCAGCGCGAAGTAGGAACTGGCTATTTTGATGAAATTTCTCAAGTTGTTTCTGGAGGTACGTCATCGACAACGGCTTTAAAAGGATCAACAGAGGAAGCGCAATTCCAAAAGTAAGAAATATAAGTTAAAAAATAACAGCCTCTGCATTTTTTTATGCAGAGGCTGTTATATTACAGTTATAAATTTTAGTGTTTGTGTAATACAGTTAACTTGTTGTCGGATTAACTCTTTCTTTGTATCATTATTCATTTTCTTGCCGGGGAAATATTTCATTTGACCTATCCATATTAAACAATAGAGGCGTATAATTAACGATATGCCTAATGATAGAAATGTGAGTTGGAGAGGATTCAAATGGATATTTTTATTCAAGTGGTTTTGCCTGTTTTTTTCGTGTTTATAATTGGATTCATAGTACAGAAATGGAAGAAAACTGATATAAAACCGGTATCAACGGTTGCTATATTTATCATGACACCTTGTTTAGTATTTCGAACATTTTATAGTTCAGAATTAGATGTTCAATCATTATATATGGTTATTTTTTCTATTATCCTACTATTCAGTTTAATAGTCATCAATAAAATCTACGTAAAAATAATGAGATACAATCAATCAATGGAAAGTGGTTTGATCCTGTCAACTGCTTTTATGAATGCAGGAAACTACGGTGCCCCTATTATATTGTTTGCATATGGTGAAGAGGCATTTGCGTATGCCGTTATGTTTCTTGTCTTACAATCCATTGTAATGAATTGTTTCGGTGTTTATTATGCTGCTAGAGGAAAGGCTGGGTTTGGGGTTGCACTTAAAGAAGTGTTTAAAATGCCGGCAACATATGCTGTGGTTATTGGCCTTTTCTTGAAAATATTTAATGTGTCATTACCAGACAATGTCCTTGTAACAGTGGATATCATAGCAGAAGCAGCCATTCCAACAGTGATGATTATTTTAGGAATGCAATTGGCTAGAATTCAATGGGGGGGATTTGAATGGGGAAAAGTAACTTATTCTACTTTTGTTAGACTGCTTGTTTCTCCAGCTATTGGGTTTGGTATTACGTTATTGCTCCCTATGGATCCAACAATGGCAAAAGTGTTAATTGTTTCTTCGGCCATGCCATCAGCAGCGACAATTGTCATGTATGCAGTTCAATTTGATGCACATCCTAGACTTGTCTCTAGTGTAACGTTAGTTTCTACAATTCTCAGTGTCATAACAATTACATTGTTGTTAGTTATACTAGGATGAAAACAATGTCGAAAAACAGGCTTTTTCCATTGCTTTTTTTCGGTGAAATCTTTATCATAATGAAGAGATTGTTTTAGAAAGGTAGGAGGACGAAACATGAAAATGATGGATGCAAATGAGATTATTCAATTTATCTCTAAAAGTGAAAAGAAAACTCCAGTTAAAGTACATATTAAAGGTGAGTTAGAGGGCTTAAACTTTGGAGCTGATACAAAAGCGTTTATTACAGGTTCTGTAGGGGTGCTTTTTGGTGAGTGGAGTGATATTGAGCCTGCATTAAAAGAAAATGAAGCGAAAATTGAAGACTATGTTGTTGAAAACGATCGCCGCAATTCTGCAATACCGCTTCTTGATATGAAAGGAATACAAGCGCGCATTGAGCCTGGTGCTATCATCCGGGATCAAGTTGAGATTGGGAACAATGCGGTTATTATGATGGGGGCAAGTATTAACATCGGTTCTGTCATTGGTGAAGGAACGATGATTGATATGAACGCTGTATTAGGAGGACGTGCAACAGTAGGAAAGAACTGTCACATTGGTGCAGGTTCTGTCCTAGCTGGAGTAATCGAGCCACCTTCTGCAAAGCCAGTAGTAGTTGAAGACGATGTAGTAGTTGGTGCGAATTGCGTTATCTTAGAAGGTGTAACTGTAGGAAAAGGTGCTGTTGTAGCTGCTGGAGCAATCGTAACTGAAGATGTTCCTCCTAATACAGTAGTAGCTGGTACACCAGCACGTGTTATTAAAGAAATTGATGAAAAAACAAAAGGAAAGACAGAAATTAAGCAAGAACTTCGTCGTTTAAATGAAGATAGATAAATAAGTGGACAAGCAGCTTTGTTGTTAGGGATGATCCTTTCGGCAAAGCTCTTTCCATACTTAGAGTGAAAGGGGAGCATTCTGTGTCAAACTGGATAGAACGTGACAAACAAGTGATTATGGCTACATATGGACGCTTACCAATTGTGATTAATCGTGGAGAAGGAAACTATCTGTATGATGAAGATGGTAAGAAATATTTAGATTTATTTACAGGTTTGGCAGTTAATATATTAGGCCACTCTCATCCTGAAGTTACGAAAGCACTTACGAGTCAAGCATCTAAATTTCTTCACATATCAAATTATTTTTATAACAAACCAGCGATTACTCTTGCTGAAAAGATGCTAGCACATTCAATTAAGGGAAAAGTATTCTTTTCGAATTCTGGGGCTGAAGCAACAGAGGCTGCATTAAAGTTTGTTCATAAGTGGTCAAAAGATCAAGAGGAAGAACGTAATGGAGTCGTTGTCCTAAAAAAGAGTTTTCACGGAAGAACACTAGGAGCTTTAAAGTTAACGAGGCAAGCAGGGGTTTATCAAGACTTCCCTGTAACAGATACACCTGTTTATGAGGTGGAACCTCATAATGTGAATGCCTTAAAAGATATATTTGAGGTAAATAAACCTGCTGCTATAATTGTTGAACCAATCTTAGGATCTGGTGGTATTGTTACACTTGAAAAAGAATACTTACAAGAGATCTCAAGACTTTGTAAGAAATATGGTGTCCTCTGTTGTATGGATGAAATCCAAACAGGAGTTGGGCGTACTGGACAATTTTTTGCGTACCAACATGCGGGGATTGAACCTGACGTTATTCTTTTTGCAAAAGGGATTGGCGGAGGTCTTCCGCTTGGGGGGATTATTGTTGCAGAGCGTTATGCTCACTTGTTCAAACCTGGTGATCATGGTACAACCTTTGGACCATCTCCATTAAGTGCGGCATTAGGGAATGCAGTTATTGATGTATTGATGGAAAAAGGTCAGCTTGAAAAAGGCAATCGTGTTGCTTCAGAGCTACATGAATTAGTCACAAAATTACAAGAACAGTTTCCAAGTGTAATCTCTAGTGTCCGTGGCAAAGGCATGATGCTTGGTATTGTCATGAACCTTGAGGCTTCATCAGTTAAAGAGATTCAACGTCAGTTACTTGAAGAAGGACTAATGGTGGATGTGACCCAACAAACAATCATTCGATTATTGCCACCGTTAACACTGACTAGTGAAGAGGTAGTTTTATTTATTAAGGCATTTGAAGAAAAGCTACAAAATGTATTGAAGGTGGACTCTAATGTTATCAGTTGAGCAACTCACAAAAATACGGCGTGATTTACATCGTATTCCAGAAATTGGTTACAAAGAAGTGAAAACACAACAATACCTATTAGGACAGATTGCTCAATTCCCCCAAGAGCTGTTAACGATAAAAAAATGGAAAACAGGAATATTAGTTCATGTGAAAGGATTAGATTCTTCTAAAACTATTGGATATCGTGCAGATATTGACGGGTTGCCAATTGTTGAACAAACGTCTTATACGGATTTTCGCTCAACACATGAAGGAGCAATGCATGCATGTGGACACGACCTTCACATGACCATTGCCTTGGGTGTGTTATCGTATTTCGCTCATCAACAACCAAAATATAATCAAGTGTTTATTTTTCAACCTGCTGAAGAAGGACCAGGTGGTGCTAAGCCTATGCTCGAATCAGCAGAGTTAATTGAATGGAAACCTGATAAGATTATGGCTCTTCATATTGCTCCTGAGTATCCAGTTGGTACGATCGCAATCAAGACAGGCTTGTTATTTGCAAATACGTCTGAGTTATTTATAACGTTAAAAGGAAAAGGTGGACATGCAGCCTACCCTCATACTGCTAACGATATGGTCGTTGCGGCCAGTCATCTTGTAACCCAATTACAAACGATTGTATCTAGGAATATTAATCCGTTAGATGCTGGTGTTGTAACAATAGGAGTTATTAAGGGTGGGACAAAACAAAATATTATTGCTGATACGGCTGTGATTGAAGGAACGATTCGAACACGTTCAATCGAGACAATGAAGTTAATAAAAAAACGAATTGAAGATCTTTCAAAAGGGATGGAGACCGGTTTTAATTGTTCCATTTCCATAGATTATGGAGCTAATTATTGTCAAGTTTATAATGAGGAAAGTGCTACAAACGATTTTATTGAATATTTGAAAGGTCAGGAATCGGTTAACCTTGTTATATGTGATGAGGCAATGACTGGGGAAGATTTTGGTTACTTCTTAGAAGAGATTCCCGGCTTTATGTTTTGGCTCGGTGTTGATAGTAAGTATGGGCTTCATGATGCGAGATTAGAACCAAATGAGAATGCCATTGGCTTTGCGGTTCAAACAATTGTTAACTACTTAGCTAAGTAAATAAGGAAGGCTGTCTAAAAAAGTCAAAGAACAGACTTTTTTAGACAGCCTCTTTTTATAAGCGTAAGTTTTGATATTTCATGCATAGTTACCATATTTTTGGGGAGTTTAATTACTGAAATGAATTAAATTTTTAATTAGTGGAGGTACAAAACATGCCAAAAATTGGTGTCGAGCAATCGCTTACAGCTGTACAACAAGAATTACAATCAATGGGTTATGATGTTGTTCAATTAAAGCAGGAACAAGATGCACAAGGCTGTGACTGCTGTGTCATTACAGGGCAAGATCAAAATGTTATGGGTGTTCAAGATGCAGCAATTAAAGGTTCTGTTATTAATGCACATGGAATGTCAGCACAAGAAGTATGTCAACAAGTTGAACAAAAACTAGGTCATCAACAATAATTAAAAGGAGGCTGGTATGTTTCAGCCTCCTTTTAATGTATTGTTTTTTTATTGTTCTTTCTTTTCAATATAGACTTGATGAGGAAATGGAATTTCAATGTTATTAGCCTCAAGTGCTTCTTTTAATGCTTTCCGTAGTTTTCTTTCAACAGCCCATTGCTCCATATTTTCTGTTTTTGCAATAACTCTAATGACGACATCTGAATCGCCAAGGCCTTGAACACCAACGACATTGGGCCCTTCCTTAATCGTTTCATCTTCTGTTGCAATTTTATCGCAAACAGCTTGTAAAACAGCCATTGCTTTATCAATATTATCATCATATGAAATACTCATATCAACAAGAGCCCTCATGTTACCACGGGAATGGTTGCTGACATTTGTTATCCCTCTATTCGGTATGTAATGCAATGTACCATCAAAGCCTCTTATCTGAACATTTCGTAAGCCAACCTCTTCAACAATGCCATCAATTCCACTAGCAGTAACATAATCTCCCACATCGATTTGTCTTTCTAAGAGTATGAAAAAGCCTGTGACAACATCACTTACTAGACCTTGTGCCCCAAAACCGATTGCTAGTCCGACGACACCGGCCCCTGCAATTAAACCAGTTGCGTCAAGTCCAAAAATACTTATAATAATCGTAATAAATACGAATATGAGTACATAAGAAAATGCATTTACTGAAAGCTTCTCAAGTGTTTTTACGCGGGGGGTGGACATGCCTTTTTGCGATTCCATTTTTGAGAATCCACCTTGAATTATTCTCTTCCCAATTGAACGAGCGATCAAAAAAGCTAAGATAGCCAATACCATTTGACCGACGATTGTGACCAACCCTACAAGGAATTCCCCTTCTGTAAGGTGGTTAAGCCATTGTTCCATCTAATCACTCCTATAATTTGCTAACTCTATCAAAGCTATTCCCGTTCAGTTAAACATTCAAACCATTTTTGAAACGTGAATATTAATACTAGCAAAAAAAAATTACTTCTCGCAGTAAAGCGAAAGAGCTTTACTGCGAATGATAAGCATATTTGTCGCATCACGTGGAAAGGACTGGTATAATTTAATTTGGAATGGTCGTTTATTAGCTCCAGCCATGGGTATACTACAATTGGCGCTGATTTAATAGAAGAATAATATATTAATTTATATTTATTATTAATTAATATTGACTATTGTTAAATCTTCTTTTATAATGACGGCTGTATAGAATTTATTTTTTAATTGGAGGTTTTACATATGACAGACAAGCGTATGGTAGCGAAGCAAGCACCGCGTTTTGAAATGGACGCAGTTATGCCAAACAAAGAATTTGCAAAGGTTAGCCTTGAAGAAAACATGAAAAACGATAAGTGGACAGTTCTTTATTTCTACCCAATGGACTTCACTTTCGTTTGTCCAACTGAAATAACTTCTTTAAGTGATCGTTACGATGAGTTCGAAGACTTAGATGCAGAAGTAATCGGAGTATCAACTGACACAGTTCACACTCATAAAGCATGGATCAACACAGCTCGTGATGAAAATGGTCTTGGTGAGTTAAAGTATCCACTTGCTGCAGATACAAATCACGTTGTTTCTCGTGAGTATGGCGTTCTTATTGAAGAAGAGGGTGTAGCTCTTCGTGGACTATTCATCATCAGCCCTGAAGGTGAGTTAATGTACTCAGTTGTTAACCATAACAACATTGGCCGTGATGTAGACGAAACACTTCGTGTACTTCAAGCCCTACAAACTGGTGGCCTTTGCCCTGCAAACTGGAAGCCAGGTCAAGAAACTCTTAAAGTGTAAGAAAAAAGGAAAGATAAAGGGTCTAGCAGTGATGTTAGGCCTTTTTTTATCCTAGATGCTTTAAAAAAGGCTGTTTTCGTAAAGGTTGTTGCTATAAATAGTTTTCCTCTTAGTGGCTGGAGCGCAATGGAACGAACATGTGAAGGATACGTACCCCATAAAAACAACAAAGTATGCGAAGACAGCCTTAAAAAAAGAGGAGGTATGATTATGGCGTTAAAATTAAGATCTCAGATGCCGGAGCTACAAGGAGCTTCAGCTTGGTTGAATGGTGAAGTGACGAAAGATGAATTAATAGGTAAGAAGCCAACGCTTTTTCACTTCTGGTCAATTAGTTGCGGTTTATGTAAAGAAGCGATGCCAAACGTAAATGAGTTTCGTGATTTGTATAAAGATCAGTTAAATGTAATTGCTGTTCATATGCCTCGTTCTGAGAAGGATTTAGATCTAGAAGAAATTAAAAAGGTAGCAGAAGAACATGGCATTAGTCAACCGATTTTCGTAGATAATGATCACAAACTTACAGATGCATTCGAAAACGAATATGTTCCTGCATATTATGTATTTGATGAAGAAGGCCAACTTCGCCATTTTCAAGCAGGCGGAGGCGGCATGAAAATGCTGACAAAGCGAGTAAATCGTGTATTAGGTATAAAAGAATAAAGGTCAAGGTTCTCGAGGTGTTTAACGGGCTAGTGCTCGTTAAACACTTTTTTTGTTTCATTTACATCACTTTGGATCATTTCTTCATATATATACAACGAGGTGATTTCATGAACATAATTGATAAGCGAAATGCACTCGCATCTAACCGTTCAAGATCATATCGGAGAAGAGCAAGAAGTGCGATTCGAAACATCGCTATCCATCATAGTGCGACAACTTCTGGCAGCGCAGAAGCGTTTGCCCGCTATCATGTAAACGAATTAGGTTGGCCAGGAATAGGCTATCATTATGTTGTTGATAGAGATGGTTCAATTAGTCGTTGTCATGACTTAGAAGTTGTAAGTTATCACGTCGGAAATAGCAATAGCCATGCAGTAGGAATTTGCATGGTAGGCGATTTTAGAAACCAATCGTTACCTGATGTCCAAAGACGAGCGACATTAAATTTAACTAGGTATTTAATGGATGAATTGAATATTCCCGTTGATAATGTTTGGGGGCATATTGAATTTCCAGGATATTCATGGAAGCCTTGTCCATCGATTAGTATGCAAAGTTTCAGAAATTGGTTACGTGAAGAAGGTGCTACCCTATCAAATCGGCCTGCACAGTCGCCTACGTACGTTGCAGGAGTTAGACAGCGTTCTATTCTTTCTCGCGGCGACCAAGGTGATGATATTCGAGCGCTTCAAGAACGATTGGAAGAGCTTGGATTTCATCCAGGCCCAATTGATGGGATTTTCGGACGACAAACAGCAGATGCAGTAATGAGGTTTCAAAGAACAGCTTCAATTACAGTTGATGGAATTGTGGGACCGCAAACTCGGGTTGCTCTTCGTGATTTTGAATCTACGATAGAGCCACCTGAACATGCTTCTCCAACTGATGAACCGGATGAACGTGAAGAAATGTATCTTAGTGAAACAAGGAGAATGCTCCGATTTATTCAACCGATGATGAGAGGAAGAGATGTCCAAGAGGTTCAACAAAAAGTTGGAGCTACTGTTGATGGAATCTTTGGACCAGAAACGGAAGAAAGGGTTAGGCAATTTCAGCGTAGTGAAAGAATTACAGTGGATGGAATCGTAGGGCCTCAAACTTGGCGTGCCCTAGACCGTGTTGAACAATCCTATGGAGTAAGTTACCAACGTCTCTTATCTGTTCAAACACCATTTTTACGTGGGTCTGATGTGAAACAGGTGCAGGAGGCTCTTGGAATTACAACTGATGGAATATATGGTCCGATGACAGCACAGGCAGTTCGGAGCTTTCAGAGGAGGGAAGCGATAACGGTAGATGGGATTGTAGGACCACAGACATGGCGAAGATTATTTGGCTAATTCCTATAGAGAGAATGGCTATCTGCTGTTCTCTTTTTTCGTGAATTAAACTATTTCCCCTGTACCTAATTGAATAGGAAATGCCATGAAGTCTCATAGTAAGAAGAGTGAAATTCTTACTAGGAGGATTAATATGAGACGTCGTTTTTTTATTGGATTAACGATTGCCGCAGTTTTTGTTGCTGTATACATGGGACTGAATTATTTTGAACCAGGTTATGCAGTCAATCCTGCTGGTGAACTCTCTTTGAATCATCCAATTGAGCATGAGATGAACGATGTATATGGTTATGATGTTTGGGGATTGTCTGTGTCGACGAATGAAGCAAATGAATTATTAAGCTCTAACGAAGGTAGAAGGATGCTGTCATTACATAATGGTGCAGTCAGAGTGGACGAAGAGTTTGTTCAAGAAGGTCGTGATTTATTTTACGAAGAAACGTTTAATAATGAAGAATTTATAACGGACGTACTAGGAATATTGGATGGACCATTATCTGTGCTTAATATTGGGAAAGCAGTTCTAAAAGTGAGAGGAGAAGGGACGGATAATTTAAAAGTAGAACTAGCTGAAGATGCTGTAATTGGCGGTCAAACATTTAAAAAAGGTCAAATGATTGAAACTGGTTTAGATGTGCCTAAAGGAGCTTTTGGCCCCCTTGGGATGCCAATTAAATTTAGTGAAGGTCGTTTAAAAGCGGGGATTTCTTGTGCGGCTTGTCATGCAACTGTAGATCGTGATACAGGAAAGGTCATTGAAGGGGCTCCAAATGCAGATTTTAACGCAGGGTTACTGATGGCACTTGCTACAAATTCTACTGCCTACTTTACAAATACAGATGTGGATGCAGAAAAGATTAAGTCTTTTATTGATCATCAAGATTGGATGAAGGAGAAAGAGTTAGGGGAGGAAAATTTTGTTGCTTTGCCAGATGCCGAGAAATTAGAAGAAGAAGTGGACAAGGCGTTGTTGGCATGGCCAAGAGGAAATTTTGATTCAACAATGGACTTAGAAAATAATCCAGCACAGATACCTGATTCATTTACATTAGGAGATCATCCATATGGTTGGAATGGCTTTGCTTCTATTGGTCCATTTAAAGGGTTAACGGCTCTAAATAATAATGTTCATGCTCAAAACTCAGACCTCTTAGCTCAAGCAGATCAAAGCGACGAGTTATTTGATGTGGAGAAGGAACGTTATATCGGGTTAATTCTACAAAATGCTCCAAATTTAAACTATCGTTATGATAACTCTTTAGAAGAAAAACCTAGTGATTTACTGGCAAGAGTTGATCATAATAGAACGGTTTATGGTTTTAATGACATGATACGGCCGCCGACCTATCCTAATATTTCTCTTTTTACCCCGAATGGGACAGTAATAGGTTCAGAAGGGCATATGGTATTAGAGGAATTGAATGCTATATCGGCATATCAAAATGCATTAAAGCCACCATCGGATTTGCCAACGTATACGGTAACGGAAGCATCTGGAAGAGAAGTGTTTGATCGTGCAGGTTGTATTAGTTGTCATGCAGGAACTGCGCGTACTAATAACCGAGTCATTCCAAATGATGTCGTAGGAGCAGAGCCTTCACGTGCTAAAGCATTTAAAGATTCAGTTAAATTATTAAAAGAACCATGGTTCTACCCGTTAGATACGCCAATTCCGATACCGGAAGATGCAAAAAGAGTGAAAATCCCAACAAATCACCTAGATATGGATCAGGTAAAATTGACGCTTGCTCAGGGAAATGAAGGTGGATATAAAGTCAAAAGTTTAGTTGGGCTAAAGTTTTCACCACCATATTTACATGATGGAGGTGTAGCTGTTGGCAAGGACAAAATGACACAATTAGGTATTCCTGGTACGTTAGAAAAAGGAATTAAGCCGGATGCGTATAACAGTTTATTAGCGCTTGTTGATCGTGAATTACGTGAAAAAGTAGTTGAAGCCAATAAATCGTCAGAACGCTTGCAGGATGCTCATTCAACTGGTGAAGGGCACAAGCAATGGGTAGATGCACAAAATGGCTTTTCTGCTGAAGAACAGGATGCGCTAATTCAATATTTATTGTCGATTGATTTGGAAAAAGAAAAACAAACAGAGAAGGAGTAGTAGGTTACTTGAAATAATAGTGTTGCTAGAAACTATTTTTAGTAATTTAAGCAGTGGATCTCTATAACTCCTTTCGTTAAATATAGCGAAAGGAGTTACTTCCTGCTTTGGGGGGAGTCTGATCCTTCTACTTTAAAAGGTATGAAATTGATAGTGATTTCTTGCAAGAAAAAGCGGATGACTAATTTAAAGTCATCCGCTTTTTTATTAAACTTCCATGATGATTGGTAAGATCATTGGCTTTCGTTTCGTCCGCTCATATAAAAATGGTCCAAGTAAATCTGTGATTTCATTTTTGATTTCTGACCATTGAGTTGTTTTGCGCTCCATCACGTCATTTAGATGTGAGGCAAGCAACTTTTGCGCTTCGTGAATTAAGTCGCTAGATTCTCTCATGTAAACAAATCCGCGAGAAATTAGATCTGGCCCCGCTGTTACTTTGAACTCTTTCATATTTAAGCTTACAACTACAACAACAAGACCTTCTTCTGAAAGGATACGTCTGTCTCTTAAGACAATGTTTCCAATATCCCCAATCCCATTTCCGTCAACATAGACAGACCCTGAAGGGATTTTGCCAACAACTCCTGCTTCTTCAGGGTGAAGAGCTAAAACATCGCCGTTATCCATAATGAAACTATTCTGTTTTGGAATACCGCAATCTTCAGCCAGTTTTATATGCATCTTTAACATTCTATATTCACCATGTATTGGCATAAAATACTGTGGCTTCATTAGTCGTAACATTAACTTTTGCTCTTCTTGCCCGCCGTGACCTGAAGTATGAATGTCATTAAGAGATCCGTGAATCACATCTGCACCAGCACGATACAACTGATTAATTGTTTTGCTTACGCTTAATGTGTTTCCAGGAATTGGTGAAGATGAAAAGACAACTGTATCCCCAGGTATTATTTGTATTTGGCGGTGTGTACCATTGGCGATCCTAGAAAGTGCAGCCATTGGTTCGCCTTGGCTTCCTGTACATAAGATGGTTACTTGATTATCAGGTAATTTATTTAATTGTGAAGGCTCGATAAATGTACTCTTAGGAGCTTTAATATAGCCTAATTCTTGTCCGATTGTTAAAGCTGACTCCATGCTTCGTCCAAATACAGCCACTTTTCGCCCGTGGTTGACAGCTGCTTCAACTACTTGTTGAAGGCGATGAATGTTTGAAGCAAATGTTGCAAAGATGATTCTTCCATCAACTTTTCTAAAGATGTTACTAATGCTTTCCCCAACTTTACGTTCAGACATGGTGAACTCTGGGATTTCACTATTTGTACTATCAGATAGTAAACAGAGGACACCTTCTTCTCCAATTTTGGCCATTTTTGTTAAGTTGGCTGGTTCTCCTACCGGTGTGAAATCAAACTTGAAATCGCCAGTATGAACGACATTTCCGGGTGGTGTTTTAACAACAATACCGTAAGCGTCAGGAATGCTATGAGTCGTACGGAAGAATGTAACCGACGTTTTTGTAAACTTAACGATTTGGTCTTCATGAATTTCATGTAGTTTCGTTTTACGAAGCAAACCGTGTTCTTCTAATTTTCCTTTTAATAATCCAAGAGCTAGCTTTCCTCCGTATATCGGAACGTTTACTGCTCGGAGTAAATAAGGAATTCCCCCAATGTGGTCTTCATGACCATGAGTGATAAAAAGACCTTTGATTTTGTCTTCATTTCTTACTAAGTACGTATAATCTGGTATTACATAATCGATGCCAAGAAGCTCGTCCTCTGGAAACTTAATCCCGGCATCGATCAAAATAATTTCATCTTGAAATTGAACTGCGTACGTATTTTTTCCGATTTCGCCTAATCCACCTAAGGCAAATACTGCAGTTTGGTTATTCTTTACTTGTTTCATAAAATTAAATAGTCTCCACTTTGAAATTTTCATTTTGTTGTTCGTATTCGAGATAAGCTCCAGAGACAGGTGTTACAAATTCAATATTAAAATTGCGATCGGCTAGTTTCTTCCTGACATCCGCTTCGCTCTCGCCTTCTACAAACATAGCTTCAGTAAATTCACGAACAGGGACTTGATTAAAATTCTTTTGATAAAATACTTTAAATAACATGTTACTACCTCTCCTTACCATTGGTTATATTTTCATTATAAAGCAAATGTCTTCTCATTTCATGTTATTTATTTCCGGGTACGTTTTCGCCTCTGTATAAAAGTTCATTATTCACGTTATTAGTCTTAATTAAACTTCGATTAAACGGCTTTTTGGTAAAAGGTTTTTGCAGCCTTTTACGATTTTTTTTCTCAATCTTCGCAACATTAGATTCCACACTCCTTATTCACGTTTTTTCCAATAGGTGAGGGTTTTTATATGTATAGTATGTGTTAGTTAGCATTTAGCTGTTCAAGGTAATAACTGGATAAAAAAATGATTCAACTCCGAGCGACCTCAGGAGATGAATCATCAATTTTATACCTTATTAGGCAATTCCTTTTTTAGTTTATCCTTAAAACCTTCAATTCGATCATAGAACATTATACCATTTAAGTGATCAAGTTCGTGTTGGAAAACAATTGACACTAAACCTCGTAAACGTAAAGTTACCTCTTCGCCATCTAAATTGGTTCCTTTTACAGTGATTCTTGAATAGCGAGGGACATTTCCAGGAATATCTCTATCTACAGATAAACATCCTTCGCCACCTTCTAAATGTGTTTCTTCTACAGAATGGCTTATTACTTTTGGGTTAAATAAACCCATGCTATATAATTGATCTTGTTCATCTGTTACATGAACAGCAAACATTCTTTTAGAGATTCCAATTTGGGGAGCTGCGATTCCAACACCAGGTCTTAATTCGTATTTTTCCGCAATCTCAGGGTCTTGGCTGTTTATAACGAAGTCAAGCATCTCTTGTAGGATCTTCCTATCTGCTTCACTTGCAGGTAGTGAGACCTCTTCAGCTATTTTTCTTAAAACGGGATCGCCTTCTCTTACAACATCTTTCATGGTTAACATTATGTATCACTCCTTTTGCACTTACGTTTACTTTATGAAGAAATAAATGAAATATCAAGTAATATTGTAACAAAAGGAGGAATAAGACGATTTTGCCTTATTCCTCCTTGAAATTATTAACAATGTCCGAACTTAGAAGCTCCAACAATGATAAGCAGGATGAAAAGTACTACGATTAACGCGAACCCTTTTCCAGCACCAGGTGCGTAAGCAGCACCCGCAACTACTGGAGCGCCGTAACCATATCCACAAGGGTCAGTACATCCGTGACCTGCACCATATCCGTAACCAAACATTTTTACATTCCTCCTTTTTCTCTTGCACCGCATTGCCTGCGATTCACTAACTACATTATGCATACATAGGCAAGTTGGTTGGACGAATGCCTATTTTTACGGATTCTTTTATAATTATTTGATGGACAGGCTCATATTACAAAATAACTGTTCATATACTAGCTTTGAAATTGAAATATTGTTAATTTGTTCCGTTTGTTTTATGGTAGAGCTTTAGTACATGGTAAGGGGGAAAAGGCTGGTGAGTGTTAAGAAATGGGGAGCAGCACTTTTATTAACAATGTTTTTATTGACAGGGTGTGGGGAGAACCCGGCAGAAACAGTATATCAACATTTAGAAGCTGCAGTAGAATTAGAAGTGCCTTTTGAACAACAACAAGAACCTTTGCAAAAAGCTGAAATGAGAGAAAATGAATTATTTGAAGAGATTATTTCACTTGGCATGGATGAATTTGAAGAAATAGTGGTACTAGCAGAAGAAGCAATCTCATCTATAAACTCTAGAGAATCCATGTTATTACAAGAAAAAGAAAGTATAGAGGATGGTTATCAAGAGTTTCTAAAAATTGAGGAACAGTTTGAGGACATAGAGGGAGAGGAACTTAGCAATTTATTAGAGCAACTTAAATCAACTATGGATGAGCGTTATGAATACTATCAACAGTTATATGCTAGTTATAATGAAGCAATTAGCTTAGATAAGGCGTTATTTGAAATGCTGCAGCAAGAAGATTTAACAATGGAATCCCTTCAAGAACAAATTGACAAAGTGAATGAGATATATGGGAGTGTAATTGAAAATAAGGAACGATTTAATGAATCGACAGATCGTTATAACCAGGTGAAAAGGGAATTTTATAAAAAAGCGGAGCTTAATGTACAGTACGATTAGTACTGTACATTAAGCTCCTTTTGCGTATGCAGCGCCAAATTACAAATAAAAAAACAAAACTGTACTAATATTGTGAGTCATTGATATATAACAAGGTGCTTTGGGAGTATTTACTATCTGCGTAGAAAAAAATCTTGAAAATAGATAAGTAAAAGGATTGACGGAATTTGTAGATGTGATGTAGACTTAATTTTGTGAGTTGTGTTGTATCACTTTGGTGGTAATTAGACTGATACAGTTGAGATTTTAAGGACGTAAATATGAAATCGTTTGGTGTGACATTAAAAAGCTTGCATGAATTTTTGTTTCAAACTTTTCTCCAAAGGTTATGGAAGGTAGTAGTTTGGGTATCCTATGGGGGAGATTTGTCAAATAGTCATTAGATTATCTTTAATTATTAATTTTTTTATTCGAAAGGAAGAGGTGAAGGTAGTGAGTACAAAAACGTTAGAACAAGTTGAAAATCAATTTGAAACTTTCCAAATTTTAAATGAAGAAGGCGAAGTTGTTAATGAAGCTGCTATGCCTAATTTAAGTGATGATCAATTACAAGAAATGATGAGACGTATGGTGTATACACGTATTTGGGACCAACGTGCGATCTCATTAAACCGCCAAGGACGTCTTGGCTTCTATGCACCTGTTGCTGGTCAAGAGGCATCAATGTTAGGAAGCCAATTTGCTCTTGATAAAGATGATTGGATTCTACCTGGTTACCGTGATATTCCTCAAATTGTATTTCACGGACTGCCATTACATCAAGCTTTCCTATGGTCTCGTGGGCACTTTGCAGGAAGCCAATTCCCTGATGGATTAAATGTTCTATTCCCTCAGATCATTATTGGAGCACAAATTATTCAAACAGCTGGGGTAGCGTTAGGCCTTAAGCGTAAAAACAAAAACAACATTGCGATCACATACACAGGTGATGGAGGAGCTTCGCAAGGGGATTTCTATGAAGGAATGAACTTTGCTGGTGCATATAATGCTCCTGCAGTATTCATCGTACAAAATAACCGTTTTGCGATTTCTGTACCTGTTGAAAAACAATCTGCAGCAAAAACAATTGCTCAAAAAGCAGTAGCGGCTGGTATTGAAGGAATTCAAGTAGATGGTATGGATATTCTTGCTGTTTACGCTGCAACAAAAGACGCTCGTGAACGTGCATTGGCAGGCGAAGGTCCTTCATTAATTGAAACAATGACATACCGTTACGGTCCACATACAATGGCAGGGGATGACCCAACTCGTTACCGTTCTTCTGATTTAGATGATGAGTGGACGAAAAAAGATCCTTTAGTTCGTTTCCGTAAGTTCTTAGAAACGAAAGGTCTTTGGACAGAAGAAAAAGAAAATGAAATCGTTGAGCAAGCGAAAGAAGATATCAAAGCTGCAATGAAAGAAGCAGATGCTGCACCTAAGCAAAAAGTAACAGATCTTATTGGTTTCATGTTCGAAGATTTACCTTATAATCTTCGTGAGCAAATGGAAGAATACACAGCAAAGGAGTCGAAGTAACCTATGGCACAAATGACAATGATTCAAGCGATTACGGATGCAATGCGTAATGAGCTTAAGAATAATGAAGATGTTCTTGTGTTTGGTGAAGACGTCGGTCAAAACGGTGGAGTATTCCGTGCGACAGAAGGCCTACAAAAAGAATTTGGTGAAGAGCGCGTATTTGATACGCCACTCGCGGAGTCTGGTATTGGTGGTTTAGCAATTGGTTTAGGATTAACGGGGTTCCGTCCAGTTATGGAAATTCAATTCTTTGGTTTCTTGTTTGAAGTTTTTGATTCTCTTGCTGGTCAAATGAACCGTATGCGTTATCGTACAGGTGGCAAATTAACATCACCAATTACTGTTCGTTCTCCATTTGGTGGAGGGGTTAAAACACCAGAGATGCATGCTGATAGTTTAGAAGGGCTAGTTGCACAAACTCCAGGGTTGAAAGTAGTTATTCCTTCAACTCCTTATGATGCAAAAGGACTTTTGATTTCAGCAATTCGTGATAACGACCCTGTTGTATATCTTGAACATATGAAGCTATATCGCTCATTCCGTGGAGAAGTACCTGAAGAAGAGTACACAATTCCACTTGGTAAAGCAGATATTAAGCGTGAAGGAAAAGATTTAACTATTGTTACATACGGAGCAATGGTCCACTCTTCCCTTAAAGCAGCTGAAGAGCTAGAGAAAGAAGGCATTGATGTCGAGGTTATCGACCTTATGACAATCAGTCCACTTGATATCGATACGATTCTTGCTTCTGTAGAGAAGACAAATCGAGCGATTGTTGTTCAAGAAGCTCAAAAGCAAGCGGGGATCGCAGCAAACGTAGTTGCTGAAATTACAGAACGAGCTATTTTAAGTTTGGAAGCTCCAGTACTTCGTGTAGCTGCACCTGATACTGTATATCCATTTGCACAAGCAGAAGATGCTTGGTTACCTGACTATAAAGGAATCATTGAAACAGCAAAGAAAGTTATTAATTTCTAACCTAAACAAGAGACAAGCATAAGAAAAGGAAAGATTTTGTCTTTCCTTTTCATTTAAATTTAGTTTAAGAGGAATTAAAGGAGGCACTTCAAAGTGGCATATAATTTTAAACTTCCTGATATTGGTGAAGGTATTCACGAAGGTGAAATTGTAAAATGGTTTGTTAAACCAGGTGACGAAATTAAGGAAGATGACATTCTTCTTGAAGTTCAAAATGACAAAGCTGTTGTAGAGATTCCATCACCTGTTGACGGTAAAGTTCTTGAAGTTAAAGTAGAAGAGGGAACGGTTAGTATCGTTGGTGATGTTCTTTTAACGATTGATGCTGGAGATGCAAATCCTGCAGAAGATGAAGGTACTCCAGAAGCGGAAGAACCAGCTGCTAAGGAAGAAGTAGCAAAAACTTCTGAGCCGGCTGCTGATACAGCAAATGATGAGGTAGATAGTGATGCTCGTGTAATCGCAATGCCTTCTGTACGTAAATATGCTCGTGAAAAAGGTGTTGCAATTCACAAAGTAAGTGGAACTGGAAAAAATGGTCGTGTCGTTAAAGGAGATATCGATACATTCTTAAATGGTGGAGCGCAAGAAGCGCCAGCAGCACAAGCGCAAACAGAAGAAAAAGAAGCACCAGCTGCTGCAACACCACAAAAAACAGAGCCAGTTGCTATTCCTGTTGGTGAGTTAGAGCACCGTGTTCCTTTCAAAGGTGTTCGTAAAGCAATTGCAAAAGCAATGGTGAATTCTAAGCACACAGCTCCTCATGTTACACACATGGATGAAGTGGAAGTTTCTGCTTTAGTTGCACACCGTAAAGAGTATAAAGGAATAGCTGCTGAACAAGGTACTAAGCTAACGTACTTACCATACGTTGTCAAAGCTCTTACAGCTGCTTTACGTAAATTCCCTGCACTTAATGCATCAATTGATGATGCGAATGATGAAATTGTATACAAAAACTATTTCAACATTGGTATTGCTGCTGATACTGAGCATGGTTTATTTGTACCAGTTGTTAAAGATGCAGATCGTAAATCAATTTTTGCTCTTGCTGATGAAATTAATGAGTTGGCAGTTAAGGCACGTGATGGTAAACTTAGTGGTGCAGAAATGAAGGGCGGATCTGCCACAATTTCCAATGTTGGTTCAGCTCGTGGTCTTTGGTTCACTCCAGTTATTAATCATCCAGAAGTAGCCATTTTAGGTATTGGTCGTATCGAAGAGAAGCCGGTTGTAAAGAATGGCGAGATTGTAGCTGCTCCTGTACTAGCGCTTTCAATCAGTTATGATCACCGTCTTATTGATGGCGTTACAGCTCAGAATGCACTAAACCACGTTAAACGCCTATTAAATGATCCACAATTATTATTAATGGAGGGGTAAGCATGGTTGTAGGAGATTTCGCAAATGAAGTAGACACACTTGTCATCGGTTCTGGTCCTGGTGGATATGTTGCAGCAATTCGCGCTGCGCAACTAGGACAAAAAGTAACAATTGTAGAAAAAGGAGAAATGGGCGGCGTTTGTCTAAACGTTGGTTGTATTCCTTCAAAAGCATTAATTGCTGCAGGTCACCGCTTTCATAATGCAAAGCATTCTGAAGACATGGGAATTATTGCAGAAAAAGTTTCCATTAACTTTGAGAAAGTACAAGAATGGAAAGCTTCAGTTGTTAAAAAGTTAACTGGTGGAGTAGAAGGACTTCTTAAAGGAAACAAAGTAGAAATTGTTCGTGGTGAAGCGTATTTTGCGTCTGAAAACTCTGTCCGTATCATGGATGAGAAAAGTGCACAAACATACAATTTTAAAAATTGCATCATTGCAACAGGTTCTACCCCTATAGAAATTCCTGGTTTCAAATACACGGATCGCGTCATTAATTCAACAGGTGCCCTAGCTCTTAAAGAAGTGCCTAAGAAAATGGTCGTTATTGGTGGAGGGTACATTGGGATTGAATTAGCTGGTGCTTATGCGAATATGGGAACAGAAGTTGTTGTTCTCGAAGGTTCGAAGCAAATTCTTGGCGGTTTTGAAAAACAAATGGCTAAGGTTGTAGAACGTCGTTTGAAAAAGAACGGTGTTGAATTCAAGATGGAAGCACTTGCTAAAGGTGTTGAAGAAACAAAAGACGGTGTAAAAGTGACAGCTGAGGTGAAAGGTAAGGAAGAAGTCTTCGAGGCTGACTACTGCTTAGTAACGGTTGGACGTCGTCCGAATACAGATGAGATTGGACTTGAGCAAATTGGTGTTGAAACAACAGATCGCGGAGTTGTTAAGATTGATAAGCAGTGCCGTACAAACGTTTCAAATATCTATGCAATTGGTGATATCGTAGAAGGACCACCATTAGCTCACAAAGCTTCTTATGAAGGCAAAATTGCTGCTGAAGCAATTGCAGGTGAAAAGTCTGAAATAGACTACCTAGCGATTCCGGCTGTTGTATTCTCTGATCCTGAGCTAGCAAGTGTCGGATATACAGAAGCAGAAGCAAAAGATGCTGGATTTGATGTTATTGCATCGAAATTCCCATTTGCTGCTAATGGACGTGCGTTATCTCTAAACGAAACAGATGGGTTTATGAAGCTTGTTACTCGTAAAGAGGATGGACTCGTTATTGGTGCTCAAGTAGCTGGCCCTAATGCTTCTGATATGATTGCAGAATTAGGTCTTGCAATTGAAACTGGAATGACTGCAGAAGATATTGCATTAACGATTCATGCTCATCCTTCTTTAGGTGAAATTACAATGGAAGCAGCAGAAGTTGCCCTTGGAACACCAATTCATATAGTTAAGTAATTGAAAGGGGTGTCTCAAAAGGTCTGTTCCGGACTTTTGGGACAGCCCCTTTTTTATTTTTATGTACATTAAAAGGTTTTATAGCAAAAAATCCAGTTTCTCTATAAAAGAGATACTGGATTTTTGTATGTATTCAATTGAGGTGAGGTTTATCTTCGGTGTCTTCTCAAGTTGAAATACTTCCATTAAATGTGTTAATATTTCGTCTTTTGTAAATATACCTTCCATGCGTAAGTCCTCTTGATCACCGGTTATTACGAGCATAGTTGGGAATTGTTCGATGTTAAAATAACGAATTACCTCACGTTCATTTGCGTCAATAATTAAAAACGAAGGGATTTCACTTGGATAATTTTGTTTTAGTTCAAGGAACGCGTCATAATATGTCTTCTCATCTTGCATAGTAGAAGAATCTGAAAAAAGGACAGTAATTGTTTCGTCAGTATGTTGCTCTAAAGGATTTTCTATCGACGATGCTGCAGAAAAGCACGAGTTTAATAATAGAATTGATCCAATTATCATCACTTCGACATACTTGTCCATTACTAGTCACATCCTCTTTCTAAAATTACATTTTTTTACTAATTGCATTATGTTACTTCATTTTATCACGCATTGATTCACTTAGGATATTTATTATTTAAATGTAATCAAATAGAAATATTTAGGACTTTTATATGACAAAAGACGCCTCTCCTTGGTGGGGAAACCGGAGAAACGTCTTTTAGATTTTATTATTTATATAGTTTTATTTCTTCTTTTTTAGCTCTGCTTTTTCTTTTTTAAAGGCAGATTTTTCTTCTTTTAATCTTTCGCGCTCTTGTTTGAGCTCATATCGTTCAAGACGAATACGTTCTTTTTCAGTTGCTAAAATTGGCTTTTCTGCTTTTAATGATTTCATAATAGAGAAAATCATCATAATCATAATAATTGTAAAAGGGAGGGCGGCGATGATTGCTGCTGTTTGCAAGGCTCCTAACCCTTTCTCTGTAGAAAGTAGAACTGCTGCTGTTGCAGAAATAATCAGACCCCAAACAAATTTCACTCCATTTGGTGGGTTTAAATTTCCGTTCGTTGTTTGCATTCCCAGTACGACTGTGGCTGAATCAGCCGATGTTACAAAGAAAGAGGAAATCAAAAACACAGCAATAATGGAAAGGAGTAACCCAAGTGGAAATTGTTCGAGTACGGCAAACAGAGCTACTTCCATACCACCTTCAGACATCGTTCCCATAATGTCGGCTGTACCAAGTCTTTGTAGTTGAATTCCTGTCCCACCGAAGACAGCAAACCACAAAGCACCGAAGATAGATGGAACAGCAAGTACACCAACAACAAACTCTCTAATAGTACGTCCTTTCGAAACGCGTGCTATAAATGTTCCTACAAATGGCGCCCATGAAATCCACCATGCCCAATAGAAAATAGTCCATCCTTCAACCCAAGTCGTCTCAGGGTTGTAAACATCGAGCCTGAAGCTCATTCCAGCAAGATTTTGAAGGTAACTACCAATGCCTTGTGTGAAAACGCCCATAATGTAGCTAGTCGGACCAAATAATAAGACAAATAACATTAATGAAATAGCAAGATACACGTTTGTTTTACTTAAAATACGAATTCCTTTATTTAGACCAGTTTGGGCTGATATCATAAATAGTATAGTAACAATAAGGATGACAATAAGTTGAAGCATCACTTCATTTATCGTTTGTAAGCCTGGTATCAGATATGAAAGCCCAGCTGAAATTTGGGCAGCTCCAAATCCTAAAGATGTAGCTACTCCAAAAATTGTTGCAAAAACAACCAATACATTAATTGATGTACCTAAACCGCCATTTGCTCTTTCTCCTAACAATGGTTCTAGGACGGCACTCATAACAGCTGGCGACTCTTTTCTAAATCTAAAATATGCTAGTGCTAATGCGACGATAGAATAAATCGCCCATGGATGTAAGCCCCAATGGAAAAAGGCGTAGCGCATCGCTTCACCAGCAGCTTGTGTGGAACCAGGTTCTGCTGTAGGAGGCTCAAAGAAATGATATAGTGGTTCCGCAACGCCCCAAAAGACAAGTCCGATTCCCATTCCGGCAGTAAATAAAAAAGAAAACCAGGTTAGATAGTTATATTCAGGTTTATCATCGGGTTTACCGAGTTTAATTCTGCCGTATGGGCTAAATATTAAATATAAACAAAAAATCAAAAATCCAGTAGCGGCTAAAAGATAAAACCACCCTAATTCATTCGTAATAAAACCTTGAATGCTTGTTGTAACTGCTTCTAGATTATTTGGAGCAACGATTCCCCAAATAATAAAGGCGACTGCAATTGCAACTGAAATTGTAAAAACAGGTGTCACTTTCTTCATTTTCATCAACCTTTCTTTAAAAACCAACTTCTACCGTACCATAAACTTGAAATAGAGTGCAAAAGATTTAATCGGCTTCATGTAATTACCCGCTTGTATTCGAATGAAAACCAATAATTTAATTTTATGAAAAAAAAGAAGATCACATTTCACATTTCATTGCCTCAATCATATAACGCCTGTTTTTGGAATATATAAGTTGGATAGCTTGTTTCTTCCATAGAAAACCTTCGTTCATCTGTGGTGATTTGTGCTAATTCCGATGTAACTTCATTCAGCGAGATAAGCTCGTGACATATTTGGGATAAAAATGAATCTTGCTTATTTTGCTCAGAACGTAGTTGTTTAATTTTTTCTATATTTATAAAATGAGCAGTTGTTATTTGGTGATAATGATCTTCATAAATGTTACAAAATGATTTGATTGTATTACGAAGAAGGTCCTTTTCCTTTTTAGATAAAGATTGATTTAAGCGTAGATGACAAATTTTCCCTAAATGAAAAAGAGTAAGGTGTAAGTAATCTAATTTCTTTTGTAAGTAACCGAAAGACCTTCGCTCAAATTCACATGATCGCCTATATTGCCACTCATCATGTTGAAATTGTGTTAATTGGTAGGCCTTTGTGAGCTCTTCGTGTAAGTGCCGATAATAATGTGTGCGATCCACTGTATCGTCTAATAAATGGGATTCAAGGATCAAGGCAAATTTATTCGCTGTTTGTTGATATAAAGCATCTACTTTCTTTACTAGAATCGGTCCAAATTTAGGTGGAAGAATAACAAAATTAACAAAGGTTGAAACAATAATCCCGATCGATGTACCAGAAATTCTAATAGAAAAGTCAAAAATAGCATGATCTGTTGTACCTGGAATCATGGCTACTGCAGTTAATGTGGCAACTAGTGTTCCCGTATCAAGCTTAAGTTTTGAACAAGCGATTATTGTCAGCATTGCTACAAGTGCATAAGTGATTGCGTTTTGGCCGAGAACAAAATCAGCAGCAATAGCAAACGTTGCACCAAGAGCGGCGGCAGGTAAACGGATCATTCCTTTTTTAAGAGAATCAGCAGCTGTGGGTTCTGTTGTAACAATAGCGGTTATAACTGCAAACGTAGGTGGTAAATTAATAAGGTGGCAAATAAAAGCTGTTATGAAAACAGCGACACCCGTTTTTATTACACGTCTCCCAATCCAGCTTTTCATATCAACACGAACTCCTTAGGTGAAAATTGTTTTTTTCGGTCAGTACATACTAAATAAGTCCTACGTTTAGTATGAGAGAGAAAAAAGGAAGTTATACTCCATTTTTCGACATGAGCGTATGTTAGGAGAGAAAGGATGAGGTAATTCAATGAAACGACTTCTTATCATGGTCATCTTATTTATTATGAGCTTATTCATGTTAGTCGGATGTCAAAATGATCACGTTGAAAGCGAAGTAGAAGTTGAAGAGGAAATAGAAGAAAAAGTAAAAGAAGAGGAGGGAAGGGGAGTTGAACCTGTTCAAGAGGAGGAATTAGAAAGTGTGGATGTGGAATCAGAAGTTTTGAATGAAATTGAAAAAAAATATACAATTAACAAAACGAATTGGTTAGTTGAACCGATAGATGATGCATCTGATCAAGTAGTTCTAATAACGATAGATGATGCGCCTGAACACTATAGTGTAGCTATGGCAGAAATATTAAAACGTCTAGAAGCTGGAGCCATTTTTTTTGTAAATGGGCATTTCTTGCAAACGGAAGAAGACCGAGAAAAACTGAAAAGAATTCATGAACTAGGCTTTGAAATCGGGAATCATACGATGACACATCCGAATATGAGCCAATTGTCACGAGAAGATCAAAAAAATGAGATAATTCAATTAAACCGTTTAATTGAAGGTATCATTGGAGAACGACCAAGGTTTTACCGGGCACCTTTTGGAGTAAATACTGAAACGTCTAATGAAGTTGTAGAAGCGGAAGGGATGCAATCAATGAATTGGACGTATGGTTATGATTGGGAGAACGAGTATCAAGAAGCGGACGCATTAGCTGATATCATGGTTAATAGTCCCCTGCTTACAAAAGGGGCGAATCTGTTAATGCATGATCGAATGTGGACCAAAGAAGCATTAGAAGATATTGTTATTGGACTTAGGGAACAAGGTTATGAAATTGTTCATCCTAATGAAATTGCAACGAATTAACGAATTAGTGAAAGCTAATTCTAGAGCCCCTGAAAAAGGTGAAAACCAGAATGCACTGAAAAAGTCCTTTTTAACAGATTCTAGGAAGCAGCAATGGCTCCACACGTTGCGCGCCTGCTATAGGTGCAAAGCAAGTTTGCACCTATGAAAACCACTTATAGCAGGCTTTAAGACTAAGCAACGGTTCCGCTCATCGCTTAAAGGCCATTGAAAAGGGTCAAAACCTTTTTCAGCGGCCTTTTAATTCGTTCTTTTTTTGCTTCTTTTCTCATCTTGTCAACGGTAGTGATTAAAGGGTAAAATAATCGATATGTGACGAATTTTACACACAAGGAAAGGTTGTACTATATGAAAGCAGCTCAGAAGATTTTATCAGTATTATTTGTTTTATTTTTAATTAGTGGTTGTCAAGGTGAGCCGAATGACTCAGGTAGAGAATCGTCCCAAGCAGATGGGCTTAGTCAAAATGAAAGTGAATATAATGAAACAGTATCGATTGAAATTAAAGAAAATGAGGCTAGATTTCTACTTGATGACTTACTTGAGGTTGTTGGAGGAAGTTATGAATTTGATGAAATTCACCGTACATTACAATTAACAATTAATGAAGACTCGTTCTATTTAATTGACGAAGTACCTGTTTTAGAGAGAAATGGGGAGTATATTCCTTCAGAGGATATTTACTTAATCGTAGAAGGTGAAGCAGGTAATGAAGAGATTTATTTACCAGTTGAATTTCTTGGACAAGCTCTCGATACGAGTGTTGTTTTTAGCGATGATCAAGTTTCATTCGATTGGTATGGTCCAGCAGAAAGAGTGGGGGGACCTCCAGAAGCATTCACATTTGAAGAGTGGACTGTTGATGAAATGGTTGAATATTTATCATTTCTAGAAAAACCAATCAAAGGAGCTCAAGTTAGTAAAATTCCAAGCCATTTGCCAGGTGCTCCAAGACCATACCGCAATGGATTCCATGAAGGGATCGACTGGTATGATCATGCTAGTGGTGGGGGAATCACAACAGAAACACCAATTTACGCAATGGCTGAGGGGGTTGTTGTGAGAGCAGATCATGATTTTGTTGAATATGAATCGTCTGAAATTAGAAATCAAGATTTAGCTTATACAGCCGAGCTTCAAGATACGCCGGAATATATTTTTGACAGGCTAAGAGGAAGACAAGTGTGGGTCCAATATCAAGGTGGAGTTATGAATCGATTTGCTCATCTTCATGAGATCCCTAGTGACTTACAGGTTGGCGATCGTGTAACTGCTGAAACGGTTATTGGATATGTCGGAAACTCAGGGACAAGTGATGGAGTGATAGGAGATTATAATGCTGGCTTGCACTTGCATCAGGATCTACTGATCTATGGAGAACTTTTTTGGAAACCATTATCTCAAGAAGAAGTGTTAGAAGTGTTAGAAAGAATCTGGGACTAGAATGTTTCGACAATAGTTACTTTAACATTGCAGCCTTCGACATGGGTATTATGGTAAGCTAAGATAGAGGGTAGTTGATTTTGTTTGGTTGGAGGTTTCTAGTATGGATAAGTCCTATTTTCTTGATGAGCTACGCCTAGAAATTGGTCTTGTGCGTGAACAAGTACAAACATTATCTAGTTTCTATAGTGGTATTACAAGAAAGTTTGCTAATATTATGGATAATCGTTCCTCCGTTTCGATCTATGAAGCGACAGATCGTGAATTTATTATGAGAGTGTGCGCTGGTCCATGTTATTTAGTTCAGTTGATGTCCTTTGGTGAAGGGATACTTAGTGAAGTGGCAATAAAAGGAGATCTGTTCCATCAAGTGGAACAAGATATGCAAATCATTTATTTGCCATTTTATAAAACGCATCATTTACTAGGTATTATGGTTTTCTATATCCCTTTGGATTACTATGTTGTGTCTGAAGACGATTTCGTTTTCTTAAAAGAGGTAGGGCGTTTTATTGAGGTTCAACATGAAACGTTTTATCCACATACTTATTAAAAGTAGATTCAAAGAGGGTACTGGTTAAAACTCCATTAATCAGTATCCTCTTTTTTATTTTTAAAAAAAATTAATGTGACATACAATTAATGATTGACGTAACCAATTAGTATGTATTATTATATGGTTAAGGAAATTAAAACCGCTTCCAAAATATTAAAATGCATAAAGGGGATGACTCAAATGGGAATTATCATTTGTCAATCATGTAACAAGACTATCGATGTGTTTGAAGGTGAAAAAGTCACAAAGCTTTATGCAAAGGGAAATGGTTGCACACATTGTAAACAAACCGAACAAAAAAAATAATGATACAAAAGAAGAAGGACTCCCACTTTGGGAAGTCCTTCTTCTTTATATATAGAATACAATGAGGTTTTTTCGAAAAAGCCTGAAAGAAAAGGCCGCTTGTGCGACTTTTCTTATCGAATTGCTCTATGTTCTTTTATAACACGCAATGATTGGAATGTTGCATCTTCAGGACCTTGCACAGGTAAATCATTTTTTAAGTTTTCTTCAATATAGGATAGATTTTCTTCGGTTACAATTTCTCCTGGAATGAGAATAGGGATTCCAGGTGGATAAACCATAATAAATTCAGCAATAATTCTCCCGGCTGATTCATGAAATGGAACGACCTCTGTTTCAGCGTAAAAGGCATCGCGAGGAGACAAAGCTAGAGTAGGAATGTTAGGCACATACACAGACGATCTTTGATTAGTTCTAGTACTATTTGCTTTATCAGAAGCAAGGTGTGATAGTGCATCAATTAAAATGTCCATTTTTTCTTGTGTATCCCCTAATGTGACAATACATAAAATATTGTATAAATCTGACATTTCAACTTCAATGGAGTAATGTTCACGGAGCCAAATTTCAACTTCATGACCACTAATACCTAAATCTCTTACACTAATAATTAATTTTGTTGGATCGATATCAAACGTTGCTTTTGTACCTAAGATTTCGTCGCCTACACATGTTAATCCATCAATTTTATTAATGAGGGCTCTTGTTGTTTCAGCTAGAGTAATGACTTCAGAAATTAATTGTTCTCCTTTCGTTGCAAGTTGTTTTCTAGCAACATCTAAAGAGGAGAGTAGTAAGTAAGAAGTTGAAGTAGTTGTCAACATACTAATAATAGATTGTACACGTTTAGGTGAAATAAGGCCTTCTTTAACATTTAAGATGGAACTTTGCGTCATCGAACCCCCAAGTTTATGAACACTTGTTGCGGCCATGTCAGCTCCTGCTTGCATCGCTGAAATCGGCAATTGATTATGAAAATGAATATGAACTCCATGAGCCTCATCCACAAGCACTGGAACATCATACGAATGAGCAATTTCAACTATTTTCTTTAAATTTCCAGCAATCCCAAAATAAGTAGGATTAATGACAAGGAGTCCCTTTGCATCAGGATGTGAATCTAACGCTTTTTCAACTGAATCTGTTGTTATTCCATGAGATATTCCTAGGACAGGGTCGATCTCAGGATGAATGAAAATAGGAGTAGCTCCAGAAAAAATAATGGCAGACATTATCGATTTATGCACATTGCGAGGAACGATGATTTTGTCTCCTGGACCACAGACAGACATGATCATTGTCATAATGGCCCCGCTTGTCCCTTGTACAGAAAAAAACGTATGGTCTGCACCAAAAGCTTCAGCAGCTAATTCTTGTGCCTCTTTTATGATCCCGTGTGGATGGTGAAGATCATCCAATGGTTCAATATTTATTAAGTCAATTGAAAGGGCGTTTTCTCCAATGAATTGTCTAAATTCAGGGTCCATGCCTTTTCCTTGTTTATGCCCAGGAATATGAAATTGAATGGGTTGTTTTTCGGCGTGATTACGTACACCGGTGAACAACGGAGTAAGATGTTGTCGTGACAACAGGTTCACCTCATTTTTCATTATAAACTAAAAGCTAGTTTTAAAAACTTCTAAAACAAATTTGAGTATATCAAAAATGTGGATGAAAGCAAAGATACAATAACCGGATTGATGTGCAAATTTGACAAAATTCAGCGTTCTTATATGTTACGATTTTGGTAATTCAGCTAGGGAGGGGTTTTAATGTGGGAGAATAGAGTAACAAAATTATTAGGAACAACATATCCGATTATACAAGGAGGACTTGCCTATTTAGCGTACTCCGAATTAGCATCTGCTGTTTCAAACGCAGGTGGATTAGGACAAATTACAGCAATGTCACTTCCGTCTCCTGAGGCTTTAAAGGAAGAGATAAGAAAAGTAAGACAAAGGACAAAACATTCATTTGGCGTGAATTTCGCTATTGGACATCATGGACGAAGTTATGAACTTATGCTAGAAACAGCGATTGAACAAGATGTACCTGTAATATCAATGACCGGTGGAAATCCAGCTCCATTAATGAAGAAGTTAGAAAATACGAAGATAAAAAAGGTCGTTTTAGTTGCGTCTACAAGGCAAGCGCAGAAGGCAGAAGCTCTCGGTGCAGATGCTGTAATGGTTGTCGGCCAAGAAGGTGGGGGACATCTAGGAAAAGCAGATACAGGGACTATTGTATTAGTACCTCAAGTAGTTGATGCCGTATCAATCCCTGTTATTGCGTCTGGTGGAATTGGAGATGGAAGAGGGTTGATGGCTGCATTGGCTCTTGGAGCAGAGGGAATTGAAATGGGGACTAGATTTATCGTTACGAAGGAATGCGTTCATGCACATCCAAATTATAAAAAGAACATCATAACGGCAACGGAGAACGATACAACTGTTATAAAACGTTCGATCGGATCTCCTGCACGTGCCTTGAAGAATAAATGGACAAATAAAATCCTTGATATTGAAAAGGTTGAACCGACATATGATGCTTTAAAAGAGTATATCAGTGGAGATGCAAACAAATCCTATATTTACGAGGGAAACGAAGATGAGGGATTTGGCTGGGCAGGGCAAATCGTAGGAAGAATTCATGAAGAGTTGACAGTATCACAATTACTAACGAAAATAATCAATGAAGCACAGATGATACGAAAACAATGGGTTGTAATAGGAGGAGAATAAATAATGGAATCTAAATTACCTATATCTCTCGATTGGTCGACAGAAGAAGTAATTACTGTTATTCAATTTTTTGAGACAATTGAGAAAGCATATAAAAAAGGAGTGGATAGAGAGAAACTTCTCAGTGATTATCGAAGGTTTAAGGAAATCGTGCCAAGTAAAAGCGAGGAGAAACAACTCTTTAAACAATATGATGAGGAGCTAGGAATATCTAGTTACCATTGCATAAAAAAAGCCCGTGAAGGAACGGAGAATATAATAAAAATGGAAAGAGGATGAATACTCTTTCCATTTTTATTATTAAGATTGAGACATAGCTAGTTGATAAATTGGCAATAGTTGTTCGTATGTTTCCTTAGTAAGGTTCAGCAATGCATGTCCATCTTGAACGATTGATTGATTAGGCTTAAGGTGACGGCCTACTAAGAATTCAGCTTTTTTTACGTCGCGTAATCTTTCTAAATCTGCAATGATATCACTTTCATTTTTGTCTCCGATTGAGGTTGCGTCCTTTTTCATATGGTCTAATGAAATGACGTACTCATCCGGTAAGTCCATTATTAGATTACTATTTGTCATTAAGCTCTCGGCGATAGCCTTTTTATTTGGTGCCTCATATATTAGAGCAAACCAGATGAATAAATGATCGTCAAATAAACCTAGTTGAAAATGTGGATGCTTTTTGTAACCGCGTTTATCATGAGCTATTGCCATCCACGTATCATTTGGCGGATTAACCTTTCGTCTAGCATGTCTTGCAATATGAAGGTACATTTCGTTTCCAGCGAGAACAGCAAGTTCCTCTGCTAATATATCTCCAAGCGCTTTAAATTTTGGTTGGATTTGTGTTTGAATTGCTTCCATTCTTGCTTCAAGGCCATCGATATGGAAGACATTAAAATCTGACTGTGAAAATCCTTTTAAACTCATCATTTTAACCTCGCTTTATCATTTATAAATGTATTTTATCATATCTTATCTAATAAACTCGAATGATATGCTGTTGATCATTAGGACATAAAACATGATTATATTAATATTTTAATCTTTTTTTAATTAACATTTTCTTCTATTATCAAATGTGCTATAATAAAATTAATTTAAATAACAGAAAATTTAGTTTTTATTTAGTGGTTAGTATTTTGACTATATAAAGAGGAGTGAAGCCGTATGGAACAAGTTGTGCAAGCTTTTATTCGCGAAGATGGTGAAATGAGAATTCCGGTGTTGCGTCTTGAAATTGATTATGAGCTAGCGACTCTACATGATGCTTTACTCGATGAAGATTTACTAACAATTAAACAGACAAAACAACGACTTGAACAATTACGACAAGAACTTATTTTATTAGAAGTATAGTGGTATTTAATTTCTTGAGAGTGGCTTTTATTAGGGTATAAGCTACTCTCTTTTTTTTGACTTGAAAAGGGTTACTATTTTTCTATTTGGAAAATGTATGTCATAATGGAAATTGAAAAGTGAAGTACCATTTAGGAGGTCATGTAGATGTCAGTCGACTGGTTAGAACTTGAAAAGATTGCTAGAGCATGGACATATGAAGCTGCTGGCTTGATCAAAAAATCTCTCGCCAACCCTATTCATATTGAAGCCAAGTCTAATCCGGATGATTTAGTTACTGAGGTTGACAGAGCAATTGAATCATTCTTTTATCATAAGATTGATCAAACATATCCTGAGCATCATTTCTTAGGTGAAGAAGGGATTGCTGAAGAACTTAATTCGTTAGATGGAACCGTTTGGATTGTTGATCCGATTGATGGGACAATGAATTTTGTTCATCAGAAATATAATTTTGCTATCTCAGTCGCTGTCTATCATGATGGAGTCGGAATGGTCGGTCTTATTTATGATGTAATGAATGACGAATTATTTCATGCTGTTCGGGATCATGGTGCTTATGTAAATAATGAGGAGCTCGTTCCTGTTAAGGAGCGGCCTTTACATGAATCAATTATTGGATTGAATGCAAAATGGTTAGTGCAAGAAAAAAATCCATTTCGAAATCCACTGAAAGCACTCGTCCGAGATGTGAGAAGTATTCGCTCTTATGGATCTGCTGCTCTTGAAATAGCTTATGTCGCAGCAGACCGATTAGATGGGTATATAAGTGTAAATCTGTCCCCTTGGGATTATGCGGCTGGGATCGTTTTATTAGAAGAAGTGGGCTGTAAGGCTTCTACTTTTAGAGGAGAACATCTAAATTACTTACAAAAAAGTACCGTTATTGTTGGGAAACCAAGATTACATAAAGAGATGGTTTCTTCGTATGTTGGAGAGGAGTTATAAGTGATGACAAACGTTGGCTTTATTGGTTTAGGAACAATGGGATTGCCAATGACTAAACATTTAATTGATGCTGGTTACAAAACATTTGTAGTAGGCCGGAGTAGAGGACCAATTGATAAAGCTGTAGCGCTTGGTGCAGAAGAGGCAGCTTCCCCGAAAGACTTAATTGAGAAAGTGGACATTGTTATGACTTGCTTACCGATGCCACAAACCATTATTGATGTTTATGAAGGGGAAAATGGTTTAGTCGCTGGGGCTGTAGAAGGGAAAATTGTGATAGACCACTCTACTGTTAATCGTGAAACAAATGAACATGTTGCTAAATTATTAGCTGAAAAAGGGGCGTTTTTTATTGATGCTCCAGTTAGTGGCGGACCAATGGGGGCTTCTGCAGGAACATTGACAATTATGTGTGGTGGAGAAGAAGAAGCCTTTGAAAAAGCTATGCCTGTCATGAAAGCTTTTGGCGAGTATATTGTTCATGTTGGACCAACTGGCAGTGGCACGGTTGTCAAGTTGCTTAATAATATGTTAATTGGTGTTCATCAATCAGCCTTAGCAGAATGCTACATAATGGCAGAAAAAGCAGGTGTTGATCCTGCAATAGCATATGATTTAATTAAAAGAAGTGCAGGATTCTCAAAAAGTATGGATTGGTCTGTTGATGCCATCCTTGACCGGAAATTCGAACCACGCTTCTCTATCAATCTTTTACATAAAGACATTTTGCTTGCCTTACAGTTAGCGGAGGAAGTAAACATGCCACTTGATTTAATAAAATTAGGAGAACAGAAAGTAGCGGAAGCGAAAGAAAAATACGGCGAGAAAGACGTATGTGCAATTGTTCGTCCATTAGAAGAGAAGACAGGAACAGTTTTAAAAAGAAAAGGGTAAAAAAACAGAATTGACTAGATTTTTACATAAAAGCACGCAAGAAAAGTTTGATTTTAAACCTTTCTTGCGTGCTTCTTTTACAATTCGCTTGATTCTCTAATTTTTTTACGAAGCGTGAACCCAAGGCCGGTTGCGATGAAAACTCCAGCTATGGCAAGAACAGCAATCAGAATACTTCTTTCAGCAACAGCGACTCCAATACTCATTATGCAAATAACGGTAATAGCAGAAAGCAATAAAAACAATATATTTTCTTTCTTCATTTATGAGATCCCCCTCAAAAGATCATTCGCTTATCATTAGTGTAACTCTTATTTGAAAAAAGAAAAACCCCAACATTGTGACAAATACGTTAAACATGGTACAGATAGTGTTAAGGAGGGTGTTTATCTAAGTCATTTACGCTCATAATATCTAATATATAAAGTAAGAATAACGTTTCGTGCAATGTATTTGTCGATAATTGTTCCTTTATAAAGAATTTATGATATACTTGTACAGTTAATGAACGAATAAGGAGAGAAAAAAATGACAATTCGTAACGATATACGTAACATCGCTATTATTGCCCACGTTGATCACGGGAAAACAACATTAGTTGACCAATTATTAAAACAATCGGGTACTTTCCGTGAAAATGAGCAAGTAGATGAACGTGCGATGGACTCTAATGCACTTGAGAAAGAGCGTGGAATTACAATCCTTGCTAAAAATACAGCAATTAACTATAACGATAGACGGATTAATATTATGGATACCCCAGGACACGCTGACTTCGGTGGAGAAGTAGAACGTATTATGAAAATGGTTGATGGTGTATTGCTTGTCGTTGATGCATATGAAGGATGTATGCCACAAACTCGTTTTGTATTAAAGAAAGCCCTAGAACAAAATCTGACTCCAATCGTAGTGGTCAATAAAATTGATCGTGACTTTGCTCGTCCAGCAGAAGTAGTTGATGAGGTTATTGATTTATTTATTGATTTAGGAGCGAATGAAGATCAGTTAGAATTCCCAGTTGTGTATGCTTCGGCCATAAATGGAACAGCAAGTATGGACGCAGAAAAACAAGATGACAACATGTCAGCTTTATTTGATACAATTATTGAAACAATCCCAGCTCCAATTGATAATAGTGATGAGCCTCTTCAGTTCCAAGTTACAATGCTTGATTACAATGACTACGTTGGTCGTATCGGGATTGGCCGGGTGTTTAGAGGGACAATAAAAGTTGGACAGCAAGTAGCTTTAATGAAGCTTGATGGCTCTGTTAAACAATATCGTGTTACGAAGATGTTTGGCTTTTTAGGATTAAAGCGTGCAGAAATTCAAGAAGCGAAGGCTGGAGACTTAATAGCGGTTTCTGGTATGGAAGAAATCAATGTTGGTGAGACGGTTTGCCCAGTAGAACATCAAGAAGCTCTTCCAATTTTACGTATTGATGAACCTACTCTACAAATGACATTCCTTGTTAACAACAGTCCTTTTGCTGGTCGTGAAGGAAAATTTGTAACAAGCCGTAAGCTTGAAGAACGTTTGAAGTCAGAACTTGAAACAGATGTAAGTCTTCGTGTAGAAAATACAGAGTCTCCGGACGTTTGGATTGTCTCTGGCCGTGGTGAGCTTCATCTTTCAATTCTAATTGAGAACATGCGTCGTGAAGGATATGAGCTTCAAGTTTCTAAGCCAGAAGTTATCATTCGTGAGATAGATGGTGTGAAGTCGGAGCCGATGGAACGAGTACAAATTGACGTTCCAGAAGAATATACGGGATCTGTTATGGAATCAATTGGAGAGCGTAAAGGTGAAATGCTAAATATGACAAATAACGGCAGCGGACAAGTTCGTCTAGAGTTTTTAGTACCAGCACGTGGTCTGATTGGTTACACAACAGAGTTCCTTTCACAAACTCGTGGTTATGGTATTATTAACCACTCGTTTGACAGCTATGCGCCTCTAACTCCTGGACAAGTAGGTGGACGTCGTCAAGGTGTACTAGTTTCTATGGAGACAGGTAAATCAAGTCAATACGGGATTATGCAAGTGGAAGACCGAGGTACAATCTTTGTAGAGCCTGGAACGGAAATTTATGAAGGTCAAATTGTTGGGGAACATACTCGTGATAATGACCTTGCTGTTAACATCACAAAAATGAAACAACAAACAAATGTCCGTTCTGCGACAAAGGATACAACTGTTACGATGAAAAAACCTAGAATAATGACGCTTGAAGAAGCTCTTGAGTATTTAAATGAGGACGAGTACTGTGAACTAACACCAGAATCAATCCGACTTCGCAAGAAAATTCTTATCAAATCAGAGCGTGAGCGTGAAGAGAAACGTAGAAAGCTTGCGGCGAAGTAACAAGAAAAAGTTGGTGATCGAATGGACAACCAGTTTACGGAAGAAGAATTAGAAGCATTAACATGGATGATGCGAATGACGGCGGAGAATCCATGGTATGGTTTTTTATCGTATCTAGTCGTCGTTTTATTAACCATTGTTGTATTTAATTTAGGTTTTGCAAGAGAGTTACCTGTTCTCAAAAAAGCAATAGTGTATGTGTTGTTGGTTATCGGTAGTTTTGTCATGTGGTTTTTAGAATTTGCATTTGGTGCTCCAATTATCGCAGTATTAATCATCTCAGGAGTTATACTTGGTATGTATCGATTCAGGCTGCATAAGCATCGAAAAGAAAAAGAACAAGCTTAAAAAGGAAGAGAGCGTTTGGAATTAGATCCATTCGCTCTCTTTTTTTGTTTCTACTGTTAATTGAAATGAACTAGAGGCTTTTCTTGTCTCTGTTCGTTCCTTTATGCGTTCATAACAAGCATCACACATATACGTATGAATTGGCCGGTTACGTAGACGTTTAGCTAAAGGTAATTGATCGTCTAATTTATCAATTTTATCACAAAGTACGCATTTCACTCTCATGGGTATAATCACTCCATTCTTCTTTCATTTTAACAAAAAACAGAAAAAAAGCTATATTCAATGAAAAAAGATGGGTTATCTGAAAAGGTGTGATTTTGACCTTATTAAATTAACCCCAAATTTAATAAGGTACTTTTTTAGAAAAAGTGTAATGAAGCGCTCAAACTCGTTGAAAAATAATGGTATGATAGATGATGAATGTAGAAAAAACAGGGAGGGTATGATATGGCCAACCAAGTTGAATATGCATTAACAGAAGAGATGTTACCATTGCTTCAAAAGGAATGTTACGTAACAATAGCAACTATTGATTATGAAAAAAATATTCCGTATGTAAAAGCTATTTCATGGGTGTATGCTCCTAATGTACAAACTATACGAATTATGATTGATAATCGTTCACGAATTGTTGAAAACATTAAGACCAATGAAGGTGTCGTTCTTACTTTGATTGCTAATGGATCAACATATTCAATAACTGGATCTGCAAAGATTGTGACTGAACGTATTGAAAATCTTCCGTTAAAATTATCGATGATTGAAATGGAAATTCAAGAGGTGCGCGATGTGATGTTTTATGGGGCAAAAATGACGATAACGCCTTCTTATGAAAAAACATATGATGCAGAAGCTGCTGCCAAACTCGATCGTCAAGTTATGGAAGCGTTAAAGAAAAAGGAATAAACCATGTTTTGTCCAAATAATAGTGACTATTTTTGTCCGTTATTTGGATTTTTTTATTATAACCACGTTTTGTTTTCGATTCTTTCGTCTAAGTTTGACAGCTTGAACATACATTCATATTAAGAGGATAATTGAACAATTGGTTAAACATACGGACCGACTTGTTCAATTTGCATAACTTAATAGTAGTTGATAAACGATTCTTTAGTCAGGAGGCGGAATGTTGAAAAAAATCTACGTATTGGACACGAACGTACTCTTACAGGATCCTTACTCCATTTTTTCATTTCAAGATAACGAAGTAGTTATACCAGCAGTTGTGTTAGAAGAGGTGGACTCGAAGAAACGCTATATGGACGAGATTGGTCGGAATGCACGACAATTTTCAAAATTAATAGATAATCTCAGAGGGATGGGGAAGTTACATGAAGGGGTCCCAATAGAATCAGGTGGTAAATTAAGAGTTGAATTAAATCACCGATCATTTTTGCGATTAAAAGATTCGTTTGCAGAAATGACAAATGATAATCGAATTATTGCAGTAGCCCTTAACCTAATGATTGAAGAGCAAGAACGAATTAATGGAAGACATGTGATTCTTGTTAGTAAAGATGCCTTAGTACGAGTAAAGGCTGATGCGTTAGGTTTGCCGGCTGAAGACTTTCTAAGTGATCGCGTAGTAGAATTTGATCATGTATATCCGGGCTATGTTGAGATCTTTGTAGATGCCGATGTTATGAAGAAGTTTTATACAAATGGAGAAATTGCTATTTCAGAGTTAACAAAACACCCGTTTTATCCGCATCAATTTATTATAATGAAGGATGCTTTAGGTAGTTCTAGTTCGGCATTAGGAAAAGTCGAACCAGATGGAAAAAAAGTAAAGCCTTTTATCAGTGAGCCCGATCATGTATGGGGGATACGAGCGAGAAATGTCCAACAGCGAATGGCATTTGAATTATTGTTAAGAGATGATATTAGTCTAGTGACAATGATAGGGAAGGCTGGGACTGGTAAGACACTATTATCCCTTGCAGCTGGACTTATGCAGACAGAGGACCTTGGAAAGTACAAAAAGCTCGTTGTAGCAAGGCCGGTTGTACCACTCGGGAAGGATATAGGTTATTTACCAGGAGAGAAAGAAGAGAAATTGCGTCCGTGGATGCAACCAATTTATGATAACTTAGAATTTTTGTTTGATACGAAAAAGCCTGGTGAACTTGATCAAATCCTTGCTGGTATGGGATCAATTCAAGTTGAAGCATTAACGTATATTCGTGGAAGAAGTATTCCAGATCAGTTTATCATTATTGATGAAGCGCAAAATTTAACAAAGCATGAGGTGAAAACAATTTTAACTCGTGTAGGTGAAAGAAGTAAAATTGTATTAATGGGCGATCCACAGCAGATAGATCATCCATATTTAGATGAATACAATAATGGTCTTACCTATGTGGTAGAGAAATTCAAAGATCAAACAGCAAGTGGGCATGTTAAATTAGTGAAAGGTGAACGATCAGGATTAGCGCAGCTAGCAGCTGATTTACTATAGACTTAGCACTAGCTAAAAAAATCGCACTGCAGTGGCAATTGTTCGCTGCAGTGCGATTTTGGGAGTCACCCCTTCTGGAGAGTGAACTTACATACATTTTTAATTGGGCTTGTTTGATTTGAACCATCTCCAAAATAAAAATGGATAGGGCCATCTTCGCGAAGTGGTTGTCCTTTATGGGAAAATCCAACAATACCAGCTAAGGCATCCGCTAGTGTTACTACGTGTTGGGTGCCGTTTTCTTCCGTTATTTCCACATTGGCTACCCCTTTTAAAGGTTCTGCGTTTATTAAAAATGGTTTGAGAGGCATCCCGAAAGAACCGTTAATTAACTTTTGCTTTTCGTACCTAATTTCATTTCCATTACTATTAGGGCGCGGTGGAGCTGAGCCTTCTGTAATTTCTTTATCCCATTGAGCCGAAATGGCTTTTTTGTATGCCGTTTCCTCATCTTCTTTTGTTTTTATTTCTTCAAAATATGTATCGAGATCTACCTTTCTTTCATCAAATATCCATACAGTGGGATCGATCGTTAATGGGTGTCCAACTTCTCCTTCAATAAAAAAAACAAACTCTTGCATATTGTCCCCTCCTATAACAGTTTCTTTTAAGTGGAATTAGAGCTCTTATGTAGTGCCCCATGTTTAATCTTTAAAAAAGTTAAGAATTGTAATAATAATGGAGCGGCTTCGCTCTATTTCTCTAACTTTAGAACAACCTCTTAAAGTATAAAGTGTTTCAATGTTTTTGTCACTTTTGGTAAAGGATATGAGGTACATACTTATAGGTGAGGTGGAATTTACGTGGTTTGTCATTATGGGAAAGATTTAAAAGAGATGATTGAACAAGTAAAGGGCTATACAAAGAGCGGCAAAGTAGCTGATTATATTCCGGCTTTATTAAAAGCCAACGGTGACGATATTGGTGTGGCGATTTTTGATGGAAATGAGACGTGTTTTAGTGAAGGAGAGCATCATAAACCTTTCACATTACAAAGTATCTCAAAAGTCCTTACATTAGCATTAGCGTTAATGGACCATGGAGAGGATGTTGTGTTTAGCAAGGTCGGAATGGAACCGACAGGAGACCCGTTTAATTCAATAGCAAAATTAGAATCACACATTCCTTCAAAGCCTTTAAATCCAATGATCAATGCAGGTGCTCTTGCTGTTACTTCTCTAATAAAAGGTAGCTCTAATGAAGAAAAATTGGATAGACTTATTCAATTTGTTAGAGAATTAAGTGGAAACAGTCAAATTACGTATAATCAAAATGTGGCAAAGTCAGAATTTGAGACGGCTGACTTGAACAGGTCGCTCGCATATTTTATGAAGCAGCATGGGGTTATATCAGGTGAAGTAGATGTGTTACTCGATTTTTATACAAAGCAATGTGCGATAGAAGTTGATTGTGAAGATCTAGCAAAGATTGGCTATTCTTTAGCACATCAAGGGGAACATCCAGATAAAAATTATTCCATTATACCATTTGAAATAGCGAGATTAGTGAAAACTTTTATGGTTACTTGTGGTATGTATAATGCTTCGGGTGAATTTGCTATACGTGTTGGCATACCAGCAAAAAGTGGAGTGTCTGGGGGGATTGTTGGTGCGGTTCCGGGGGGGATTGGCATCGGTCTGTATGGTCCGGCACTAGATGAAAAAGGAAATAGTATTGCAGGAATGAAATTGTTAGAATTGATATCAGCTAAGTATCATCTGAGTATATTTTAGAAAGTTATAAACCAGCCCTTTGTTGTGAAAATCGTTGCAATTTTCTTTTGAAAAAGATACTATTAAGACAAGGAAAATTCAACAAAGGAGGGGATCAACATGTCAGCAGAAATGGTGACTGGAGATAAAGAAAAAGCATTTGCCCTTCTGAAATCAGATGCGGATAAAATTCGCCAGCTTATTGAAGTGCAGTTGGAGAATTTAACGATGCCCCAATGTCCTCTCTATGAAGAGGTTCTTGATACACAAATGTTTGGACTGTCAAGGGAAATTGACTTTGCTGTACGTTTGGGTCTAGTCAATGAGGAACATGGCAAACAGATTTTAGGAGAATTACAACGTAAATTAGATGACTTACATGAGGCATCTGTGAGAAAATAAAGATCAAGCTATTATATAATAGCTTGATCTTTATTTTCTCCGGAAAAGAAAGCGCTTATTTTCCAAGGAGATAAAAAGGTCGCCTTTCACTTTTTCAGTGCCCTCGCTTGAGGAGGGTTTAAAAAATGATTGCCAAGGGAATCTCCTATTATCTATACTGGAATAAAGCTCGAGATCAGAGTAATGACAGAGGCTCACTCATTTTGTGGAAGATAGTGAAAAGAACAATCGTGCAATGGGGAAAGACAAATTTAGGAGAAGGAAGAGAGGTTGAAAGCATGAACGGGTTAACAAACATTAAAAAAGTACTTGTAGCTAATCGTGGGGAGATAGCGATTCGTATTTTTCGAGCTTGTACGGAGTTACATATCCGAACAGTTGCCGTTTACTCTAAAGAGGACTCGGGTGCCTACCATCGTTATAAAGCAGATGAGGCGTATTTAGTTGGTGAAGGTAAGAAGCCAATTGAGGCATACTTAGACATTGAAGGAATTATCGAAGTAGCTAAGTTACATGACGTTGATGCGATCCACCCTGGTTATGGATTTTTATCTGAAAATATTGATTTTGCAACACGGTGTCAGGAAGAGGGAATAATCTTTATTGGTCCAGAACTTGAGCACTTAGTGATGTTTGGAGATAAAGTTCAAGCGCGTGAACAAGCGGTAAAAGCCAACCTTCCTGTTATCCCTGGAAGTGATGGGCCTGTACATAGTGTAGAGGATGTACAAGCCTTCGCTAGTCAGCATGGTTTTCCATTTATTATAAAAGCATCGCTAGGCGGCGGTGGGCGTGGGATGCGGATTGTACGTAATGAGAAAGATTTAAAAGAGTCCTATGATCGCGCAAAATCAGAAGCTAAATCCGCTTTCGGAAATGATGAAGTTTATGTAGAGAAATTTATTGAAAACCCAAAACATATTGAGGTTCAAATACTAGCAGATAAACATGGAAACATTGTTCACTTATACGAAAGAGACTGCTCAGTCCAACGTCGACATCAAAAGGTTGTTGAAATTGCCCCTAGTGTGTCTTTACCTGAAGGTGTTCGTAAAGATATATGCAATGCAGCAGTTCAACTTATGGAAAATATTCATTATGTGAACGCTGGAACAGTGGAGTTTCTTGTTACGGATTCAGGAGAGTTCTATTTTATTGAGGTGAATCCTCGTGTTCAAGTAGAACACACAATCACGGAAATGGTAACAGGCATAGATATCGTCCAGTCACAATTATTAATTGCAGATGGCGAACAGCTTCACGGTTCAAAGCTTGGTATCCCAGAACAGGGGAAAATTGTTTGTAATGGATATGCGATTCAGTCACGTGTGACAACAGAAGACCCAAGCAATGGTTTTATGCCAGACACAGGACGTATTAATGCTTACCGTTCAGGTGGTGGATTTGGGGTAAGGTTAGATGCAGGAAATGGTTTCCAAGGCGCAATTATTACACCTTATTATGATTCTCTTTTAGTCAAAGTATCAACGTGGGCTCTTACATTTGAAAGTGCTGCAGCTAAAATGTTGCGAAATTTAAGAGAGTTTCGTATTCGTGGTATTAAAACGAATATAGCGTTTTTAGAAAATGTTGTACAACATCCGCAATTTCTAAATGGTGAGTACAACACATCGTTCATAGATACGACACCTGAGCTTTTTGTCTTTCCGAAAAGGAAAGACCGAGGTACGAAAATGCTATCGTTCATTGGTGAGACGATCGTCAATGGATATCCTGGTCTAGAAAGCACGAAAAAACCAGTTTTTGATAAAGCGCCAGTTCCTAAGCTGAAATATTCCGATTCTATTGTAGATGGGACGAAGCAAATTTTAGATAAAGAAGGTCCTGAAGGCTTAGCTAACTGGGTGAAAAATCAGAAAGAAGTATTGCTTACGGATACAACATTCCGCGATGCACATCAATCATTGCTTGCAACAAGAGTACGTACTCATGACTTGAAACAAATTGCTGAGCCAACTGCTCGTATGCTTCCGAATTTATTCTCACTTGAAATGTGGGGAGGAGCAACGTTTGATGTAACGATGCGCTTTTTGCACGAGGATCCGTGGGAGCGCTTAATCACACTAAGAAAACAAGCACCTAATGTCTTGTTCCAAATGTTACTTCGTGCATCGAATGCTGTCGGGTATACCAATTATCCCGATAATGTGATTGAGGAATTTGTTGAGCAATCAGCAGATGCTGGTATAGATGTATTTCGTATCTTTGACAGCTTAAACTGGGTAAAAGGAATGACACTCGCGATTGATTCCGTGCGTAAGAGCGGAAAGATTGCTGAAGCTTCAATGTGTTATACTGGCGATATTTTAGATCCTTCTAGATCGAAATATGATTTAACGTATTATATAAACTTAGCTAAAGAATTAGAGCAGTCTGGTGCACATATTCTTGGTATTAAAGACATGGCAGGATTGCTTAAGCCAGAAGCAGCATATCAGCTTGTGACAGAGTTGAAAAGTACAATAGATGTTCCGATTCATTTGCATACTCATGATACAAGCGGCAATGGTCTATTTACTTATGCACGTGCCATTGAAGCAGGGGTAGACATTGTTGATGTTGCTGTAAGTTCCATGGCAGGTCTTACATCACAGCCTAGTGCAAATAGTTTGTATTATGCGCTAAGCGGTTCTGAACGTCAACCAAATGTCGACGTTAAGTCCCTAGAGCAACTAGCCGAATTTTGGGATTATACCCGCAAATACTATGCTGGTTTTGAAAGCGGAATGAATGCACCACATACGGAAGTCTATGAACATGAAATGCCAGGTGGCCAATATAGTAACCTTCAACAACAAGCAAAAGCGGTTGGGCTTGGTGCGCGTTGGAATGAAGTTAAAAAGATGTACAGAACGGTCAATGACATGTTCGGTGATGTTGTAAAAGTAACACCTTCTTCTAAAGTTGTTGGGGATATGGCTCTTTATATGGTTCAAAATAACTTAACGGAAGAAGATGTGTATGAGAAAGGGGAAAAGCTTGATTTCCCTGACTCAGTTGTAGATCTCTTCCAAGGTCAATTAGGTCAACCGTATCAAGGGTTTCCTAAAAAGCTTCAAGAGATCATCTTAAAAGGAAGGAAGCCAATTGAGGGAAGACCTGGTGAAACGATGGAACCGGTAAACTTCCAAGAGGTGAAAGAATCTCTATTTAAAAAGTTAAATCGTCAAGTGACAAGTCACGATTTACTTTCATACGCCATCTATCCAAAAGTATTTATGGAATTTGAGCAGTTCCGTCAACAGTTTGGAGATATTTCTGTTCTAGATACACCTACATTCTTCTACGGCTTGCGTTTAGGTGAAGAAATTGAAGTGGAAATTGAGAAAGGGAAAACTTTAATAGTGAAACTGGTCTCCATTTCAAAGCCAAAAGAAGACGGGACACGTATCGTCTACTTTGAGCTAAATGGACAGCCTCGTGAAGTGATGATAAAAGATGTAAATGTTCAAACGAGTTCTGTGGCACGACCAAAAGTAGATAACGATAACCCAAATCAAATTGGAGCTTCAATGCCTGGAACGGTAGTTAAGACGCTGGTTTCAAAAGGAGATAAAGTGAAAAAAGGTGATCATTTAATGATTACAGAAGCGATGAAAATGGAAACTACAGTTCAAGCTCAATTTGATGGTATTGTTAAGGATGTCTATGTTAATGATGGAGATCCCATTTTAACGGGAGATTTATTAATTGAATTAGCATAATAAGAAAAGTTGGTCTACTCTTTCATATGAGCGTAGATCAGCTTTTTTTTGATGGGGTCAAATAAAGACGTATAAAATCAATTAAACTGGGCAATAAATGAAAAAATGACAGCGAGAATGGAAGCCGCTGAAAGAGGGCACTAAAAAAGGGAAAACCGCCTTTTTTAGTGCCCTCAGAAATGCTGTCATTTTTTCAGGTTTATTTTGTTGGTTTGCGGAGTAAGACCATTGCCATATAAGCTAAGTTAGAAAATAAGATCGAAATGATTAATGCATGCAGTAGACCTATTGATAAAATATCGTTCTGAGTAAATACAACTGAAATTCCAGTAATCATTTGTAAAATAATAAGAATAAAGGCAATGATGCTTGTCCAAACGAGCACTAGCTCATTTCGATAGCTGCTAATTGTCCACATCATAAGAATAAGCAACAAAATCGCCAACGTTATTCCTGCTACCCTATGCAAAAATTGCACACCCATTGGTCCGGTTAGTCCAGGGAATACCATTCCATTACATAAGGGGAATCCAGCACAAGCTAAAGCTGAATCAGTGTGTTTCACATATGCACCAGTGTAAATAACGGCATAACAATATGTGATAACAAAGAAGAAAAATGCTTTATACCCTCTTGTTACTTTAGGGGCTATCTGTTTAGGCTTTCCATCTTCAAATGCTAAGATCATTAAGAGAACAACAGATGCAAGCGACATTGCTGATATACCGAAATGAAGGGCTAATATTGCTTTTGATTGGCCAAAGACAACGGCTCCTGCACCAAGTAAACCTTGGAAAATTATTAGAGCGACGGCAGCAATAGCCATGAATTTCGTTTCTCTCACATGCTTAAGCTGCTTCCATGACCAAATAGCAAGTATAATGACCATTGCACCTACTAATCCAGAAACAATTCTATGACTATATTCAATGATCGTTTCAATAGCAGGATTGACAGGGATCACCTCTCCAAAACATAAAGGCCATGTTGCACCGCATCCTTCTCCCGATCCCGTCTTTGTAACAAGTGCACCTTGAAGTAGGACAATGAGTAGGCCTATTGAGGTCAGAATGCCGTAGACTTTTAATCTTTTATGCATTCAATTCACCTTTCCTTCTATAAAATTGTTAAGATATATGCTAGAGTTAGCAAGGGAAAACTTAAAAGCTTCCTCATTGATCTTAAAAACAAACGAGAGAAAAGTCAATTTTACTAGAGTGAATTTTTTATGGACGTCGCTAAATGTGAAGATAATGTGAAACTCATGATTTTAATGAAACTAAATAGATTTTAAGATATAATGTGACTTGTAGCACATCTAGTTAATTTGTTTCCTATATTTAATTTTTACGAAAGTGCTCGAATTGGTTGACTCTACAAAGGGGGTGAAGAATTGATGAATAAGACTAATACTGTGTTGGACTCATCAAAAGTTATAGCTAGTCCTGATTCATCAGTTGCTGTTAGTCAGCAAAAGTCATGGAAGGACTATCTAGTACTTGCGAAGCAAGGGATTGTTACGTCGAATTTGATTACTACATTTGCCGGGATATACTTAGCGGCTGTTTATACAGGGGTAGGACTGGGATCACATTTAGCAACAATGTTCTTTGCACTAATTGGTGCGGCGCTTGTCATGGCAGGTGGTTGTACGTTAAATAATTACATTGATCGAGATATCGATCACATTATGGAACGAACGAAGGATCGTCCAACGGTTACAGGGCGTTTTTCTGCTAATCATGTATTGTTAGTTGGATTACTCCAAGCGGCTTTTGGTTTAGGCTTTTTAGCTCTAACGACAGCAACAGCAGCTGTCATTGGGTTAATTGGATTATTCATATATGTTGTTTTATATACAATGTGGACAAAGCGTACGACAACGTTAAACACCATTGTTGGTAGCTTTTCTGGAGCTGTACCGCCGTTAATTGGTTGGGCAGCCATAGATGGAAGTTTACACACATTTGCTTGGGTTTTATTTTTTATTATGTTCTTTTGGCAACCGCCACATTTCCTAGCACTTGCAATGAAGCGCGTGGAAGAATATCGTGCAGCAGGAATTCCTATGTTACCGGTTGTTGCGGGGTTTGAAGTGACAAAACGACAAATGGTCGTCTATGTAATTGCTTTACTGCCAGTTTCACTTATGCTATATCCATTTGGTATTGTGTATACAGTTATAGCAGCAATACTCGGTTTAGGATGGATTGTGTTAGGATTTGCTGGTTTTAAAATGAAAGATGATATAAAATGGGCAAGGTTGATGTTTGTATACTCGCTCAATTATTTAACTATTCTCTTTGTTCTTATGGTTATTGTTCATATTTAATAATGCAGATATCTCTATTACTATTGGAAGATATTAAAATGAATAATGACTGTAGATATATATCTTAATTGTAGTTTTTAACTACGTAACGAAAGTGAGGTTGGATTGTCAGATGAAACTTTGGAAAACTGCATGGCGTTTTCTACCTCTTTCATTGCTCGTGTTTGTTCTAACGGGTTGTTTGGGAGAGACGAACTTAACTGCCCTTGATCCAAAGGGACCACAATCACAATGGTTATTTGACAACATGTTATTATCGTTGTACATCATGGCCTTAGTGACAATTGTCGTATTCGCAATCTTTTTCATTATTCTTGCAAAGTACCGTCGTGCTCCAGGAGACGATGAGATTCCAAAGCAAGTACACGGAAATACGGCACTAGAAATTACTTGGACTGTTATCCCAATTATCTTGTTAACAATTTTAGCTGTTCCAACAATTACTGGACAATTTATGTTAGCTGATGTAGAGCCTGATCCAGAGATCGGTGAAGATACAGTCTATATTAAAGTAACGGGGCACCAATTCTGGTGGCAATTTGATTATGAAGATGAAGGTTTTACTGCTGGTCAAGAAGTATACATTCCAGTAGGAGAAAAGGTAATCTTCGAATTACATGCACAAGATGTGTTGCATTCATTCTGGGTACCAGCTTTAGGTGGTAAGCTTGATACGGTTCCAGGTATTACGAACCATATGTGGCTAGAAGCTGATGAGCCAGGTGTTTACAAAGGAAAATGTGCTGAGCTTTGTGGTCCTTCCCATGCATTAATGGACTTTAAACTTATTGCACTTGAGCGAGATGAGTATGATGCTTGGGTTGAAGGAATGCAAGCAGAAGTACAAGAGCCTACAGAAGCATTAGCTCAACAAGGAAGAGATGTTTTTGAAGCTAGCTGTATTGGCTGTCACGCAGTAGGCGGCATGGGTTCAGCTACTGGGCCTGCTCTATCAGACTTTGCAAATCGTGAAGTTGTTGCAGGATACTTAGAAAACAATGATGAAAATTTAGAAGCTTGGATTCGTGATCCTGAGTCTCTAAAACAAGGCAATAACATGCCAGCATTTCCAGATATGAGCGATGAAGATATGGAAGCGCTTATTGCTTACCTTCGCTCTTTAGACGTACAAAACAATTAAAAATTGATTTAAAAGGAGGTAAAACCTTTGGCTGCACAAAAACAGGAAAAAAGCGTTATTTGGGATTGGTTAACAACGGTTGACCATAAAAAGCTTGGAATCATGTATTTGATTGCAGGGGCGCTTTTCTTTGTAAAAGCTGGTGTGATGGCGCTATTTATGCGTATCCAGCTCATGTATCCAGAGATGAATTTCTTAAGTGGTCAAACATTTAATGAATTCATTACGATGCATGGTACGATTATGCTATTTTTAGCTGCCACACCATTATTATTTGCATTTATGAACTATGTCATACCACTACAAATTGGGGCCCGTGATGTGGCCTTCCCATTTGTAAACGCACTAGGTTTTTGGATTTTCCTTTCAGGTGGTTTGTTACTTAGTATGAGTTGGTTCTTTGGTGGAGGACCAGACGCAGGTTGGACTGCGTATGTACCACTTTCAAGTCGTGACTACGCAGGACTAGGTCTTGACTTTTATGTATTAGGTCTACAGGTATCAGGTATTGGTACACTAGTTTCAGCAATTAACTTCTTAGTAACAATTATTAATATGCGTGCACCAGGAATGACAATGATGCGTTTACCATTATTCGTATGGTCATCATTCATTTCTTCTACTTTAATTTTATTTGCTTTTACGCCACTTGCTGCTGGTCTTGCACTTCTAATGTTTGACCGTATATTCGATGCACAATTCTTCATTCCGAATATGGGTGGTAATGTTGTTTTATGGCAACATATCTTCTGGATCTTTGGTCACCCAGAAGTTTATATTCTAGTGTTACCTGCTTTTGGTATCATCTCTGAGGTTATTCCAGCATTCTCTAGAAAGCGTCTTTTTGGTTATACCGCAATGGTATTTGCTACAATGATTATCGCTTTCTTAGGATTTATGGTTTGGGCTCACCACATGTTCACAGTAGGTATGGGACCTGTTGCAAACTCAATCTTTGCGATTGCAACAATGACAATTGCGGTTCCGACCGGTATTAAAATCTTTAACTGGCTATTTACAATGTGGGGCGGAAAAATTACGTTTAATACAGCAATGCTTTTTGCGTCTTCATTCGTACCAACATTCGTACTTGGTGGGGTAACAGGGGTTATGCTTGCGATGGCACCTGTTGACTACCTTTACCATGATACGTACTTTGTTGTAGCTCACTTCCACTACATTATTGTTGGTGGTATCGTATTAGCATTGTTTGCTGGTCTTTTCTATTGGTATCCAAAAATGTTTGGACATATGTTAAATGAAACGCTTGGAAAGCTTTTCTTCTGGGTATTCTATATTGGATTCCATTTAACGTTCTTTGTTCAACACTTACTAGGTCTTATGGGGATGCCTCGTCGTGTTTACACGTATCTTGGCGATCAAGGGCTTGATACATTTAACTTTATTAGTACAATTGGAACATTCTTCATGTCAGCAGCTGTCATCCTACTCGTGATTAATGTAATCTATTCTGCATTTAAAGGTGAGCGTGTAACAGTTGCAGATCCATGGGATGCTCGTACGCTTGAGTGGGCTGTTCCTACTCCAGTGCCAGAGTACAACTTTGCACAAACACCACAAGTTCGTTCATTAGATCCGTTATTCTATGAAAAAATTCATGGTGATGGAAATATGAAACCGGCTGAACCAGTTCAACCGATTCACATGCCTAATGGATCAATTTTACCTCTAATTATCTCTGTAGGTCTTTTCTTTGCAGGATTTGGGATGATTATGTTAAACATGGAAAACCCAATTATTAATCCATGGATTGTTGCAGTTGGTGGTTTAGCTATTACATTTGGCGCAATGTTTGTCCGTTCTGTGAAAGAGGATCATGGCTACTATGTTCCTGTTGAGCAAGTAAAAGCGGATCTTAAGAAAGGAGGAAACTAAGAAATGGCGGGACATGTAGATACTTCAAAAGGGCTTCCTTCGCATCCGGAGAGAGCGACGCTAGAAGGTAAAAACAAATTTCTCGGTTTCTGGTTCTTCCTTGGAGGAGAAACAATTCTTTTTGCAACGTTTTTCGGAACGTATTTAGGGCTTCGAAACGGAGTTGCTGATGGACCAACGTCACAAGACTTGTTCCATTTACCTCTTGTTTTTATTATGACAATGTTGCTTTTAACAAGTAGTTTAACAAGTGTATTGGCAATGTTTGCGATGAAGAAAAATAAGTTCGGTACATTTAAAATTTGGATGTGGATTACCGTTTTACTAGGTCTTGCATTCTTAGGATTTGAGATTTACGAATTCTATGAGTATGTACACTATGGGCTAGGTTTTACAACAAGTGCCTTTGGTTCATCCTTTTATTCATTAGTTGGATTACACGGTGCTCACGTTGCTTTTGGTTTGTGCTGGATTACTGTCCTACTTATTCGCTACAATAAAACTGGTATTACATTAACGAATGCTCCTAAGTTTTATTTAGCAAGTTTATACTGGCACTTCATTGACGTCGTGTGGGTATTCATCTTCACGGTTGTATATCTTATGGGAGTAGTATAAGGGGGGCTAGTACATGGCAGATAACTTAAGTACACCATTTGAGAAAAGTGCGATGACAGAAGAAGAGAAACGTCAGACGAGTAAGGAAATTCGAAAACAGATTATTGTGTTCGCTTTGATGATTTTCTTAACGATCATTTCGTTTTTAGCTGTCGGAGCAGATATTATTCCACGCTCATTTGCAATTCCGTTTATTCTACTTTTAGCATTGGTACAACTTGCATTACAGTTGTTATTCTTTATGCATTTAAAAGATAAGGATCACGGTTGGGCAACTGCGTTTATGATTTCTGGTATCTTTGTTACAGTACCAACAATTGCAGCGCTAATGTTGCTAATTGGTATTACAAAATACTAAATGAAAGTAAGAGGTGACTCTAGTGATAGAGTCACCTCTTTTTTAGGTATAGAGGTTAATTACGACGGTACTAAAAAAGGGTGTTACCTTTGTAGTGCCTTACCTTTTTATGGGTTCAAACCAATTTTTGTTCATGATATTGTAAAGAGCGAGCATAGTATAGTGTTGGTTTTTTGTTGTATAATGAACACGTATGAAAACTAGAAGAAGGCGTGATTAAATGAACGAACAAAATAATCAAGGGGTTTTAGGTCAAAATCATCGTAAGCGTAATTATAAACCTGCTATTATTATCATTACGATTTTAATTAACGGATTAGTAGCACTACTTGCAGGTTTACCTGGAGTTGAAAATTTCAATGCATTTGATGTGAAGATTCTTCCATTGATGAATGCCATTTTTAATAGCTTTACATTCTTATTCTTGCTTGCGGCATTAATTGCGATTATGAAGAAAAATGTAGTTATCCATCGTCGTTTTATTTATGCAGCGTTTATTACAACTACTCTATTTCTTGTCACATATGTAGCCCATCATTTCTTATCCGCCTCTACTCCATATGGAGGAACAGGGGGCATGGCTGGATTCTATTATTTTATATTAATTACGCATATTATTTTAGCTGCAGTGATTGTTCCTCTTGCTCTTACTTCTGTTGCTCGTGCTTGGAATATGGAAAATGAGCGACACCGTAAGATTGCTAGGTGGACAATGCCTTTGTGGTTATATGTAAGTTTAACAGGTGTTCTCGTTTATATTATGATTTCACCATATTATTAAAAAAACTTGGTCACGATGGTGACCAAGTTTTTTTACGTTTTTTACTAATGTTAGATCTTAATATTTAATTTAATAATTCCAGCTTCTTTTGCTGAAGTAAAGGCGATAACAAGCAGTGGTCCTATAACAAAGCCCATAACGCCAAATAACATAAGACCTAAATACATCGCAATTAGAGTAGCTAGAGGTGACAACCCTATTTGTTGCCCCATTACTTTTGGTTCGACAGTTCTCCGGATAATGAGTAATACAGCAGCTAAGATTAACAGTTGAGTCCCTATAGTAGTATTGCCTGCAATTAATTGAAAAATGGCCCATGGAGCTAAAATGGCAATGGATCCGATTAAAGGAATAAAGTCAATTAACCATATGATAAAAGCCATAAGTAACGCGTATTCTGGAACGATTAGTAGCAATCCTATAAGAGAAACAATAAAAATGATAATACTAACTAAAAATTGTGCTTTGAAAAATCCCCAGATGACATATGTTAACCGTGAAGTCATAAAATTGACCTTATCTTTTGTTCGATCGGAAAGATAGGTAAAAGCTTTATCTTTTAATGAAGGTAATTCAAGCATAAAAAGGAACAAGGCAATTAAATAAACAATAAATGTAACTAAGTATCCGGGAATACTTGTAATAACTGATGCCACGTCATTTATTAAATTACGTTCAGCAATCGTTGTTCGAATTGAGTTTAATGTATTGGTTACTTGTTCATTAATTTCTTGAACGAGATCTGGTGGAAGATTTTGATATTCTTCTTCTAAACTTCGTTGGAAATTAAGCCAAGCTCGATTAATATCGTTAACGTATTGCGGTAAGTTTTCTACAATTTGTGTTCCTTGAGTGACTGCTTGGGTTGTAATATAATAACCAGCTAGTCCGATAAAGAAAACAAATAAAGTAAACACAATCATTACGGCTATATTTCTTTTTATTTTGGCTCGTTTATGTAACGCAGTGACAGCAGGTGTCAAAATAAGTGCTGTTACAAAAGCCGCAATAAGTGGGATCGATACAGGTAAGATAAAATAAGCTACAAGTAAAACGGCAAGAATGGTTATTATAATTATTAACGTCTTTTTTGTCATTAGTGCTGCCAATGTGAGACTCCTCTCTCGTAATGCTATCTTTATTATATTACGAACCTAAACAGATGAACAGGTTAATGACTTAATTTCCTAAAGTCGTCATTTTTAATCGTTACTACTTGCTTCAGATTCTATGTTATAATCATTCGAAGATAAAAAATAGGGAAACAAGGAGAGTTTGAATGCAAAAGTTGTGTATCTATATTATGTTGTTAATAGCCTTAACAGCATGTGGTTCTTCAGAGCCTGAAGAATTAATATTACTAGAAGGCGAACGAGCAGATGAGGTTGCTGATTTCTTACTTTCATACAAGGAACACATGATTGAGTCAGTTAATACTGGTGATTTTAACAAGTTAGAACCTTATTTAATTACAAATAATAGTTTCTATCACTCTTTAAGGCGTTATTCGAGCGATTTACATGGAGAGCGCTCGACAAAAGAGTTGGATCATTTTGATGTACAAGCAGTCTATGAAGATGAAATTGGAGAAATTCATGCTGATGTTGACGAAATGGTGACATTGTACGAGCATGGTGAAGAGAAGAAGATTTCTAGGAAATTACGCTTTGAACTCGTTCGTGGCGGGGATGATTCTTTACGGATTGTAACGATAAAAGAAAGAAAATAAGACAACGAGGGAGTCCCTCGTTGTCTTATTTTTAGTTTGTCTCGATATTTTTTAATAGTAACTCAAGTTTTTTATTACACTTATCAATAATTGGCTGTGGGAATGTTTCTCCTTCATATTCAACACCATGAGGATAATAGTGTTTGCCAAGCATTGGTGTCATGAGTTTTACAATTGTATCGTCTTTAGGAATATCTCCTTTTACTGCATATGCAGGAACACGAAGGTAATAGACATCTCCTTGATTGACAATTTTGTAATCGAATGTTACTCGTTGGTAATCCCATTGACCAGCATGAATAAAGCCAATTGATTCTGCAGCGTAACGAAGAGTTTCAAATTTTAATTCTTTGTCTGCAAGTTCAATATGTTCAAATTTCACTACGAATGCGCCTCCAATTCATCAAATATGTACTCTACTTATGATAGTATGAAAACTCTTCAGTTGCAATCAATTAATCATGAATGTTTTATGGATAAAATTTCTTCGACAGTATTGGTGTTAGAAGCGACACAACCTTACATAGTTAGTGAAAGGATATGACAAGGTGCACTGCGAATTTTTTGTAAAGGATATTAAAGAGTGTGTGACTATTACATTTGTTGTTAACAATGGAATACAAGATCTTTTAATTGGCCTGTTTTCGTATAATAATTAATGCTGTGAAGAAACGTTTTTCTCGGAGTGAAATGGAGCGCAATGGAACGAACATGTGGAGAACACGTACCCAAAGAACAACAATGTATGCGAAAACAGCCATTTAATTTGAGAGAGAGGGGAGTATATGAAGAAAAAATATATGATAGCAGGAACTGTTTTGCTATTTGTTTCCATCATCCTTTTTGAGAACGTATATGAGGATCAAATTTCAGAATGGTTTCAACAGACAGAGACCTATGAGGAAGAGACGTTAGCTGCTGAGGAGGTTTCCTCAATCGTAACACAAGCAGAGGAAGACGATTCATTGTCTTTTGCAGACCATGAGCTTTTTATAGGTTTGACAGATGAAGAAATAAAAAATGAATTTGGTGAACCGACGCGCATTGATTTATCGGCATACGGGTATGACTGGTGGATTTATCCATTTTCAAATAATTCCTATATGCAATTAGGGATAGAGAAGGGTGAGGTTGTTACAGCCTTTCTAACAGGTAACATACGAGGAGAATCGCTTTCTTTAGGGCAGACGTATGATGAAATAAATGAGTTATTAAAATTTAAAGAAAAAGTAGATGTAATATCAAGTGATGGAGGAATGTATCAATTTGAATTAACAAATGAAGATTTAAAGATGAGACCACTTGGTCAGATTGAAGATGTGTGGGTCCAATTTTATTTTGATACGCATACAGATGAATTATCGAGTATACGTATTCTAGAAAAGGACGTCCTCATAAAACAGAGACCTTATTCCGTTTCTTACCGAGGAGCACCTCCAGAGCGTCCAACTTTTTCTGAGGATCAGTGGGCTCGGATTGAAGAAGGGAATGCAAAACAAATTTTTGACTTTACGAATATTATACGAACTAGACATGGTTTAGAGCCTTTTGAATGGGAAGAAGATGTGTCTAGAGTTGCTTATTTACATAGTAGGGATATGAGTGAGAATGAATATTTCTCACACACATCACCTACCTACGGAGAAGTATCGGATAGGTTTGACCGCGGAGGTGTTCCTTTTATGTTAGCCGGAGAAAATATTGCGGCTAAATATGTTGATGGTTTGGCTTCAGTAGAAGGATGGTTAAATAGTGAAGGGCATCGTGTAAACCTGCTGCACAAAGAATTTACGCACTTGGGCGTAGGAGTATTTAAAGAGCACTATACCCAAAATTTCTTAACACCTTGGCAACTGTAAATTGTTTTGTTGTCTTCTTACTATGTAAGAGAAATCTGTCCTTTTATACTTTTAAAGAGGTAGTAACTCATTTTTTCCGGGTTGTTCTACAGGGTCAAAGAGAGAGGCCTTTTAGAACAACCCCTTCTTGTTTAACAAATTGTAGCAAATAACTAATAAGGTGATTGTTTTTCGCGAACGTTGGACTGGGCACCTGTGTAAACTATTATAAAGAAGAGAAAAAGGAGGACGAAGGAGATGGAATCTAGACAGGGTTTGCATCCTTCTGTTGAAGAATTTAAACAATTCATGAAGTCTCACCCACATTTGTTGAAAGAAGTAAAAGAAAAAAGAAAAACGCTTCAAGAACTTTTTGAAGAATGGAGCGTCTTAGGCAGTGAACATGAGCAATGGGAAAATTATGAAAAAACGACTCTTACTAATGGTGCGAAGGCAGAAACTGAAGAAAGTGTAGAGAATGAAAAGTCATCCAAAAGTGCAAGTGATACGCTTGGACAGATTATGGGACTTATCAAACGCATGAATGTCGATGACCTTCAGTACCACCTTACGCAATTTAGTTCGGTACTGTCTAATGTTCAAAATGTCATTCAATCATTTCAGAAGCCTTCTAATCCACCACATCAAAGGCAACAAGACCATCCATTTTCATTTCGGCGTGACTAATTGATTGTATAGGAGGAGATTAGTGTGAGAGCTGAAGTTCAACAAATGCTTTATGAACGCCCTGAACTACGCCAATATATAAGGCAGCATCCTAATTGGTATCGCAAATTGTCAAGAGATCCGAGTCAATTCACAACCTTAGAAAAGGAGGCAAACCAGTTTTACGGGCGTACTCTTCCTCAACGGGTAGAAAGGGTTCAAAATTCTCTTGGGCTTGTCATGATGATGATGGAAATGTTAAAAATGGGGCAATCAACTGTTGGTGATTCACAAGGGCCTGTTCAATAGATGACAGGTCTTTTTTTATGCTTAATGAAGCGAATAGAAGATCGAAGGAAGTGAGACGATAAAGGTGACAAAATATAGGAGGAGCAGGAAAATGTTGAAATCTGCAACTGTTTTAGTGTGTGTTCTTTTTCTTATTTTAAACTTCTCACCTACTGTGAGAGCAAATGCAGACATCGCTGAAAAAAACGACCTTAAAGGTTTACATATCGTCCCTTTGCAAAATACGGGCGTTGTTCGAGTACAAATAGGTGGAAAAAGAGAATTAAATGTCTATCATGAAGTTAGGCAAAATGATTTGTTCGTAGAGTGTTTTGTTAATCACTTCTCGTTTAATCAAGAAAAAGCCGGAGCACTTCATCAAGATGGAGAAGGGCATATCCGACTTTATATAAACGATGAGCATGTTGATACTCTTTATGAATCAGCCTTCCTTATTGAGGACGTTCCTTCAGGTGAACATGAAATACGAGTCGTTGTTGTAAAAAATGACCGTTCGCCATATGACCTTGAAGAGACATTTGTAGTTACGATGGATTGACTGTTTTTTGTAGGTAATTATAGATTGTTTGTTCAATCGATACTCCTAATTGTTGAAAACCTTGATTACCAAAAAGAGTATTAAATTCAAGGAAGTAATATTTTCCACCAACGGAAATGACATCAAATCCAGCATGGTTGACACCTAAATTTCTAGCGGTTGTTCGTACAAGATCAAGAGCTTCTTCAGGAATATTCTCAAAAGAAATCCGTGCACCTTGTGCTACATTGTTTCGGAAAGTATTATGATCATTGATTCGCCAATAAGCTAATGCAACATCATCTCCAACAAAGCAAACACGTAAATCTCGGTCAATTGGTAAGTATTCCTGTACATAGAAATATGGATTGTTTTCGGCATATTCGTTAAATTGCTTATGACTTTCAATTAAAAATACACCTTTGCCCATTGAATTACGAATTTCTTTTGCAACAAAAGGAAAAGGAAATTCTGCGAAAACCCGATTAATATTATCGTGATTACGACCTAAAATTACCGTTCGTGGAACATGGTCAGGGCATACACTCCATAGAGCGCGGGTTACTTCAATTTTATTAAAGCCCATTTGAATGGATTGAATACTTGGAAAAATAGCTTTTTTCATACCATACACAAGTGCATTTACTTGCCAGTTTTCGGGGAACAAACAAACGTCTGCATTAGCAATTTTTTCGCGTTCGTCGAACATACGCTCAGGCTTCACATACTGGATGCCTGGCATACCAATTGTTCGAAATGGGTTAAATGTTACAATCTTCATTTATTCGACTCACCTTCTTTATACAATTAAACAAGACGAGTGAATTATAGACAAAGTCAGGAGGGAAGTCAATCATGGATAAAACTTTTAAGGTTCGTCTAGGGTATGTAGCAATGAGTGTAATACTCTCAAATGCTTCTCCTTCCCAAACGATGACGGTGAGGCAATTTGAACAAATTTTAGACCAGGAAGCTGGGATTCGAAAGTTGGAAAGGATTGCTTCATCCAATTTAAACAATTGCTTTCGATTGTTAAAGCACAATAAAGCTCACGATATTTCTTTTTTTCGTTTGTCATCTCGTCTCGTTCCACTTGCAAATCATCCGTTAACCGAAGGATGGAGATATGAGAAAGCATTGGCACCATTATTAAAAGAGATAGGTGAATTTATAATAAAAGAGAACATGAGAGTCGATTTTCACCCTGATCATTTTGTCGTGCTAAATAATAATTCTAAAGAAATATTACAACAATCATTACGTACACTTAGCATGCATTATAAATTAATAAAGGGCATGGGATTCTCTCATGTACATCGTTGTGTTTTACATGTTGGTGGTAAGAAAGCTGGAAGAGAAGAGGGGTTAGAACAATTCATTGAAAACTTTGCAAAGATCCCAAGAGTCATTCAGGAGATGATTATGTTAGAAAATGATGATGTGAATTACCCTCTTGAAGATGTCTTATACATTGGAGAAAAGTTACATATACCTGTTATCCTAGATCTCCACCATTTTGATGTGTTACATGAGTCAACCGATCTTCTAGCATTGTGGGAGCGAGTCGTGCAGACGTGGAAACATAGTCCTTTACCAATTAAAATCCATATTTCAAGTCCGAAAGATGGAAAAGATGATAGAAAGCATCATGATTTTATTGATGTTCAAAGGTTCTATGATTTTTTGCAATTAATATCAGGTACGGTTGATCAAGTGGATGTTATGATCGAAGCGAAACAAAAAGATAAAGCTCTATTAAAGTTATCCGAAGAATTGTCTCAACTAAATAGTATACAAGTTCAGAATCCTTCTTCTATTATGATCAATAGCACACCATTATCTTAATTGTTAAGAACGTGTTATAATGATTGCTAGGAGGTGTGAGTATGCTCGCAACTATCTCAACATACGAGTTGATTGACGAAGCTAGTGAACTTGGTCAAGCTATTATAAAGTCTGATGTATATCAGCAATATATGCTAGCAAAGAAAGAGCTGCAAGCAGACCCTAATGCGCAAGAGAGAATTCGCAAGTTTAATCAACTAAAGGATCAATATGAAGAAGTACAACGCTTTGGGAAATATCACCCAGATTACGATAAAGTTTCAAAAGATATTAGGCAAGTGAAACGAGAGGTTGATTTAACTGAAGCCGTCTCTGCTTTCAAGAAGGCAGAACGCGAGCTAGAATCTCTGTTGAACGAAATTAGCGAGATTGTTGCTAGGGCTGTTTCAGATACGATAAAGGTCCCAACTGGTAATCCATTTTTTGACAATATGTCATGTAGTGGTGGATGTAGTACAGGTGGCGGTTGTGGCTGCAGTTAAAACGAGGGGAGAAGCGTCAGCTTCTCCCTCGTTTTTTAGGTAGAAGAAAAGGTTTGAGTGGCTATACTTATTTGTGGCGTACACAATCTGTACATCCGTTTCCACAACAGAAAAGTTTTTCTTGAGGCACTTTAAAGCGAATGTGGTAAACAAATGCTTTGTTTTGCATCCGAACGAAAGAGATGTCACAACTGAGACGTTTTCCTTGCATTGCTTCTTTAGAAAAACGTATGAGCAGGTAATCTAACTGAAGTTTACTGATTGGTTTTTTTAAGTCAATATAAACAAAAGGGAGCCCACCAAACTTCTTCCTCTGAATTGATTGAATGCATTCGTCTTTTTGTAACTTTTCTATAAATGAATTCCAAATTGTTTCAAGGTCCATTTTCATCCCTCCTCTAAATGAACAGTACGTGTACTAAGATAATCTGCATGTTTAATTATGACAACTACTATTGTTGCTGGAACGTTACGAACGTGCTAGACTAATTAAAGAGTATACTCTTTAGGAGGAGAAAAAATTTATGCTAGGTTCAAAGCGGCAAGGAGTGGCAGTTTGGCTAACGTCACTTAAATTTGCTAGACAACTGCGACGGTTTGGTAATGTCCATTATGTCTCGAAAAAAATGAAATATGTTGTTTTTTATTGTGATCAAGAAAAAGTTGATGAGACAATTAAGAAATTAAAAGCATTTCCCTTTGTACGTGATGTGAAACCTTCGATGCGTCCTTTTATCGAGACAGAATTTCAAAACGCAAAACCGGATAAAGCAAAAGAATATGATTATAAAATGGGGATATAAAACGATTCTGTATAGGAGCTGTTTGCGGCTTTACAGAGTCGTTTTTTTTATTTACACATAATTGGATAAAAACGGGAGATAGAGAGATCTTTTATTTAAAAAATATAGTCATAGGCACAGATAAGATGCATAATGGATGTTGAATGTTTCGGCTATCGAAATTTATAATAGAAGGAGGATAAAAAGGAAGTGATAGTATGGTAAGTTGGAAACGGAATTTATGGATATTAGTGATTAGTCAATTTATTGTAATTAGTGCTATGACAATGATTATTCCTTTTCTTCCCCTTTATTTGCAAGAGTTAGGTGTTACGGACCCAGACACTTTAAGTATTTGGGCAGGAGTTATTTTTGGTGCAAATTTCTTAACAGCCTTTTTGTTTTCGCCTTTTTGGGGACGGATGGGGGATAAGTATGGCCGTAAAATGATGATTTTACGGTCGGGGTTTGGGATGGCATTGTTTGTAAGCTTAACAGGTTTTGCAACGGGTCCAATTACGCTACTTCTCCTAAGGTTATTAAATGGTGTTGTTTCTGGCTTTATACCAGCAACAATCGGCCTTGTGTCAACAAATACTCCTAAAGAGCGAGTAGGGTATGCATTAGGTCTTTTGCAGTCAGGATCGGTTTCCGGGGCTATTTGCGGACCGCTAATTGGAGGTGTATTAGCCCAAGCTTTTGGATTTCGTGTCGTTTTTTTTATAACCGGATTGTGTATTCTTCTAGCAACATTTGTTGTCCTCTTCTTTGTCGAAGAGAAATTCTCCCCAGTTATTGCACAAGAGAAATCAAGTACACTCGCTGAGTTCAAGTTCATCATAAAAAAGAAGCCAGTTCTATCACTTTATGTCGTAATTTTCTTAATACAATTTGCTGTCATGGGAGTTAACCCTCTCTTATCTTTGTTTGTAGAAGAGTTAACGTCTCCTACAACGGTTGCTTTCTATGCAGGTCTAGCCATTTCGGTGATGGGGTTTGCAAATATGATTACTTCACCACAATTAGGAAAATTAAGTGATAAGAAAGGTGCGCAGCATGTTTTAATCTATTCTATGCTTGGAGTAGCATTATTTTCAATTCCGCAAGCATTTGTAACTGATATTTGGCAATTAATATGTTTACGTTTTCTTATTGGCTTATGTTTAGGTGGGTTATTACCGGCTGTAAATACACTAATTCGTCTACATGCACCAGAGGGTATGGAAAGCAGAACTTATGGATTTTCAAATAGTGCTATGTATCTGGGAACGATGTTAGGTCCAATGCTAGGTGGTCTCGTTGTGTCAGGAGTAGGGATTAGAGGATTATTTTTTGTTTGCGCACTTGTTCTACTTATTAATGTCATGATTGTGAAAATAAAAGTATTGCCAAATGCCAATGAGGTGTTCTATAAAAAGAAATTAAAAGAAGCAGATAATGCAACATTCCATTCTTAATATGGAATGTCCCGTATAATGGAATAAGAAAATTCCGTTATACGGGTTGCAATGAACCTAATCCTATGGCTGCGTATAATAACTTATTTAGTTAAGCGGGGGGATATATCGGTTCATTCGAAGAACTCCAATCAGGTATTGATAATATAGCTCCAAATCCTCAAATTCATGAGAAGATTTCACTTTTAATCTATAAATCGACCTTTCTAATTCCTCAGATAATTGTTCAAATAATCGGTAGCGTTCAGATGATTGGATTTCGGGATTAGGAATTCCTTCTAAGCATAAGTATAAGGGCATCATCTTACCTGGCGAAGCAGGGTTTAAAATAAGAACGAGCGAGCTTTTCTCTTTTTTCTCATATACTGTATCGAGACGTAAGAGCATATGAATTCTAGATGGGTTCGACCTTGCGAGCTCTAGCAATTCATATAAATCATTGTACCCTTCTCCTAAAAGAATAAATCGTTGAATCATGATCAATGACCTCTTTCTTAAGTATGTATGAATGAAAATGTAGCATGATTCACGGAACATGTCGAGTAAAAAAAAATCCTCGCAAGGAATCCTTGCGAGGTGCCCATACACATACTTATGTATGCCATGAGGCTATGGGAGAGGAGAAACCGGAGGAAGAACTTATGGGGAAACGTAAGCCTTCTCCGCGGTTGTAGCAACACAATAAGTGCTACTAATTGAAGTATGACCCGAGTTTCGGTATTCCATACGTACAGGAATAGAAAAATTTCACATATTTTGTCTAGATTTTTCTTCTGATTTGTTTGTCTAAATGATGATCGTATGATACTTTTGAAATAATTAAGGTAACAAGGTAGAAGAGGATGAGATATTGTGAGAGTTATATCAGGAGAAAAAAGAGGACTACCGTTAAAAGCGGTTCCGGGATCCTCAACAAGACCAACAACAGATAAAGTGAAAGAATCAATTTTTAACATGATAGGCCCATATTTCTCTGGGGGGCTAGCACTTGATTTATATGCCGGCAGCGGAGGTTTAGGGATTGAAGCGATTAGTCGTGGCGTAGATAAGACTATTTTTGTTGATCAAAATAAAAAAGCTATTGATACAATTAAGCAGAATTTGCAACAATGTCAATTTGAGGAGCGCTCAGAAGTATATCGAAATGATGCAAGTCGAGCACTTAAAGCTTTAATAAAAAGAGAAATGGCCTTTTCGGTCATCTTTTTAGATCCACCTTACGCTAAACAAAACATCGTAAATGAAATAAGTATTATCCTTGACTATCAACTTCTTGAACAAAGTGGTGTTATTGTTTGTGAGCATGCTACTACAGTTAATTTACCAGAAATAATAGGTTCGGGTAGAAAAAGCCGATCTGAAACGTATGGCGATACGACTATTTCTATATTTACCAATGAAAAGAAAGAGGTGGCGACATGACAAGTATTGCGGTTTGCCCAGGTAGTTTTGATCCGGTGACATTAGGTCACCTTGATATTATTACGCGTGGGGCTTCAGTGTTTGATAAAGTAATCGTAGCGGTTCTTCACAATCGAAATAAACAGCCTATGTTTACAGTAGAGGAACGCGTATCTTTGCTTTGTGAAGCAACAAAAGACCTTAAAAACGTTGAGGTTGATTCATTTAATGGATTATTAATTGATTATGTGAAAGAAAAGAAGGCAAATACGATTATTCGTGGTTTGCGTGCTGTTTCTGACTTTGAGTATGAGATGCAAGCTGCATCAATAAATAAGAAATTAGGTCCTGAAATTGAAACGTTTTTCATGATGACAAACAATCATTATTCTTATTTAAGCTCAAGCATTGTCAAAGAAGTAGCAAAATACAATGCAGATGTTTCAGATATTGTTCCAGATGTTGTGGCAGAAGCGCTAAAAAAGAAATTTTAGTAGAAAGAAGGGTGATGGAAAAAGGTTTAACTTTTGCATCACCCTTTGGCTATTTTATGAAGATGTAATGCGGCTTGTTTTTGTTTAGTTCAATCAGCGTTAGATAAAGCTTTTTTAGCTGTTAGTAAGATAAACAGTATAAGCATAATTAATGTAAACAATGGACCGTACTCTGTAACCATTTTCCAAGTTGAGTAGAACCAAGAACTCGATTGTTCCCGTAGGAATACAGGGATGGCTTGCCACTGGTCTCCTGTTGTTTTTTGATTGATATAGAATGGGTGCCAAAATAAAAAGACAAGGAATGCAGCGAAGAACCCATGGATCAACCTAGATATAAAAAATGGTTTAAAGCGAATATCTGTTTCAGCAAGAATGCTTGCTACTTGTGCTTGGATGGAAAAGCCGCTGAATGCTAGGATAAAGCTTGAGACAATTACTTGTTCGAGCAACCCAACAGAAGTCGTTTCACTTGCCATTTGGGCTCCAAGAGTCATTTCGAAAAGCCCCGAGATAATGGAGGAGTTCAAATCACTTGGTAAGTGAAAAAATGTTAGGACGACAGAAAAGAATGATCCGATTAAAGCAGCAACTCCAACAAGGCTTAATATTTTATTTAAAACTGAAAATAAAATAATAAAACCACCGATCATAAGCAGCGTTTTAACGGATGATTGTACGGCATCTCCAAGTAATTTTCCAATTGGACGACCGTCTTTAATACGTTCTTCATGGAGCATTTTAAATGCATTCATTAATCCGCTTACTTTCGGTTTTTGAGGGGGGCTAGCTGCCTCTTCTTCACGACCATGAAAACGCATGATTAGTCCAACAAAGATATTTCCTAAATAATGAGCAAGGGCAAGTACAATACCAAGTGCGGCATTATGAAAGAAGCCGACAGCAATAGCTCCAAAAATAAAGAGTGGGTTTGCCGAACTTGTGAAACAGACAAGACGTTCTGCTTCAATCCTTGACAATTTTTTTTCTTGACGAAGTCTTGCCGTTATTTTCGCCCCTGCTGGGTTTCCAGATGCAAGTCCCATTGCCCATACAAATCCACCAACTCCTGGAACTCTAAATAGCGGACGCATTAGAGGTTCAAGCAACACCCCAATAAATGTTACAACTCCAAATCCAATTAAAAGTTCTGAAACAATGAAAAAGGGCAAAAGAGAAGGGAAGACAACGTCCCACCAAATTTGTAGACCACGAATGGATCCTTCAAGTGCTTCTTGTGGAAATATCATTAGCGAGGCTGCTAATAAAATGCTCATTAGAGCGAGTGTGAGTGTTTTTATCATTGATAATTGCATTGAATAGCTGCCTCCTTTTTATGTAACATCCAAACCAACCTGTCCATAATATAACTATACGTATACAAGCTCGTAATAGACCATATGATTTAGATTGAGTCAGGTAAAAAAAGTAAGGAGAGGATAGGATGGGGAAACAACGACCAAAAATCGGTCTTGCGCTTGGTTCTGGCGGGGCTCGGGGTTTTGCCCATATTGGTGTACTGAAAGTATTAGAAAAAGAAAATATTCCTATTGATTTTATTGCTGGTAGCAGTATGGGGGCGCTTGTCGGAAGCTTGTATGGAGTTGGTCAGTCACCTAATAACCTAGAACAATTTGCGACATTATTTCGAAGGAAATATTTTATTGATTTTGTTGTTCCTAAGCTTGGTTTTGTAGCAGGTATTAAAGCAAAAGAGGTTATTAGAATGTTGGCAAAAAATAAGAAATTAGAAGAGCTAAATCCTCCGGTAGCTGTTGTAGCTACAGATATAAAAAATGGGGAAAGAGTTGTACTTAAAAAGGGTGATGTAGCAGCAGCTGTAAGAGCAAGTATATCGATACCGGGAATATTTGTACCTGAGAAAATAGATGACCGCCTTTTAGTAGATGGAGGGGTAATTGATCGTGTCCCTGTTTCAGTAGTGAAAGAAATGGGTGCGGATGTTACAATAGCAGTTGATGTTTCTTATTTTCGAACAGAGCCTGAGCTATATACCGTATACGATGTAATTATGCAAAGTATGGATATCATGGCTCGTGAAATGGTTCGTGTACGGGAATTTGATAGTTCGGTTATGATTCGGCCAATTGTAAAGCATTCTAGTTCTCTAGACTTTTCTGAAGTGGAAGCTTTAATCGAGCGAGGGGAAGAAGCAACTAGAGATAAATTAGCTGAAATAAAAAGGTGCATTGAACAATGGAAGGAGAACGAAGATGAAAGGGTCAATGATTAAAAAAAGGTGGATTTTTCTCATCGCTGTATTGCTATTTCTTCAATTCTATCAGTTACCATATTATTATTCGCAACCTGGTGGAGCAAAAGTGTTAGATGAAGTCATTTCCGTTGATGGAGGATTTACAGAAGAAGAAGGATCTTTTATGCTAACGACAGTCCAAATGGGGAAAGCAAACCTTTTCTTTTATGGATGGGCCCATTTAAGCCCTTATCGTATGATTTATCCGGAGGAACAGCTTCGGTTTGAAGGGGAAACGGATGAAGAATATCAGCATCGTCAATTAATGGCGATGACGGGATCACAAGAAATTGCAAAAATTGTTGCCTATGAGGCAGCTGGGATGTTTGTGGAGTATGAACATAAAGGAGTATTAGTAACATCTTTGATTGAAGGAATGCCAGCTTATGATGTCTTGCAAATAGGGGATCATATCATCGCTGTAGACGGCGAACCGGTTATTACGTCAGAACAATTAATTGATCAACTTCAAGGAATGAACGTGACGAATACAGTTGATTTAACCGTAGTACGTGAAGGACAAGAAGCGGTTATAGAAGTTGGTTTTTCTCCTTTTCCTGAAGATATGAATGCACCTGCTGGAAGAGTGGGCATTGGGATTTCAGCTCCAGTTACTGATAGGGAGGTAACATTTGACCCAGAGGTGACCATTGATACGAGCCAAATTGGGGGACCATCAGCAGGTTTAATGTTTTCATTAGAAATTTATAATCAGTTAGTTGAAGGGGATATTACAAAAGGCTACAATGTAGCAGGCACTGGCACGATCAATGAAGAAGGAATTGTAGGACGAATCGGAGGCGCTGGTCAAAAAGTCGTTGCTGCTGATAAAGCTGGAGCAGATTATTTCTTTGCACCGAATGAAGGTGGTGCAAGTAATTCTAACTTTGCAGAGGCAAAGGAAGCAGCAGAAGATATTGGAACAGATATGCAAATCATTGCCGTCGATACGTTCGATGAAGCACTTAGCTTCTTACAGTCACTTCCAAAAAAATCGTAACTGCCGAGGATGTGTCAAAAGGTCAAAGAACGGACCTTTAGATAGAATAGCAATGGCACACTCGTCGCGCGGCTGTTATGAGAACCCCATCATAACAGCCTTAAAAGATTGCAACGGCTTAGCTCATTGCTTCGAGGAAGTCTCAAAAGGTCAAAGAACGGACCTTTTGAAAGAATAGCAATGGCACACTCGTCGCGCGGCTGTTATGAGAACCCCACTCATAACAGCCTTAAAAGATTGCAACGGCTTAGCTCATTGCTTCGAGGATGTGTCAAAAGGTCAAAGAACGGACCTTTTGAAAGAATAGCGATGGCACACTCGTCGCGCGGCTGTTATGAGAACCCCACTCATAACAGCCTTAAAAGATTGCGACGGCTTAGCTCATTGCTTCGAGGATGTGTCAAAAGGTCAAAGAACGGACCTTTTGACACATCCTCTTTCATTGAATTAGAATTGGTGGTCTGGTCATTTCTTCTCTTATTTGTTTCGTCCTTTGTTTTGTGTCAAGTGGTGCAATATAAACATTTGTAACCCTTTCTTCAATATCTGCTACGGTTCCTTCCAATTTGGCAGGCTTTGTAATAAGAGGAAGAGCACGTTGTTTTTTTGTTTGGTTTAAATAGGCTTGTCCAATTTGATTCATGCCTAATAAACGGATGTATTGAGGCTTTAAAGATAGGACTTCCTTCATTTCTGCTTTTGTCGTATTTGTTAACACATGTGTAGCAAGACGTTGTAATCTTGTCCAGGTGTAACGTTTCGTTTTCATGTATTCCATCCATTCAGTAAAGGAACTTGATAGCTTGCTGGCTTGTTTCATCCTATACTCTAGTCCCTCCTCACATTCGTAGATTAGACCTAAATCGTTAAGTGGGGTAGAAAGAATTTTATACTGTAATAAGTTATAATAATGTTCCCATGTGTGAAGAAGGGAAAACGCTTCCTTATATTCATTAATAAGGCGAAATGACGTTTCTGGCATGACATGTTTGACTTCAATTGATTGCCCGTTTGCAATGGCTTGGCGTATGCTTGTAGCACTTGCAATTCTCTTCTGAGTAATATCTCTGTCATGGTAATGTGCTTGCTTGCGCAATGTTGTAGTTGCCTTTATTTTGTGGCCTTGTTCTGAGATTGCTTTTATATAATGGAAACCGAGAATATTATTAGGTTCGGTTAAAGTTAGAATCGATGAGTCAGGTTCTAACTGGCAAAATGCTTCCGAAGTTGCTCGAGGATAACTTAGCCCAAGCTTCATTTTTGCTTTTACAAGTTGATCAAAGGTTGTTTGATGAGATTTCATAAACATATGTAGATTTTCAAAGTCCTCAATGTTTCCTGACTCACTGCCGAAATTAATAAATTCTACGCCCATTGCTGCTAATAATGAAATTGCACCATTAGCAAATATTTCGGCTTTTTGGGTAGAATACATATATGGGAGCTCAATAACTAAATCAACTCCGGCGGTTAGAGCCATTTTAGCCCGCTGCCACTTTGAAACAATGGCAGGTTCTCCTCGTTGTAAGAAAGTACCGCTCATTACTACAATTACTACGTCTGCACCTGTTAATTTTCGAGCTTGTTCAACTTGAAAGAGATGTCCATTATGAAAAGGATTATATTCAACAACAATACCGACTGCTTTCACTCTTTTCCACGTCTCCTTTTTAAATTGACTTTTTAAATAATCAGCATATTTGTTAACTAGAAAAATCCTAGTACTTCTTTACTCTTCTTTTATGTCATGCTACAATAAACGTCATGCTTAAAACAAGTACTAGTTCTAGATCTTACGCACTCAACTATAGTGTAAAGAAAAAAGGTTGACATTCAATTGTTGTAGAGCTATACTTAATTTTGTTGTCTTAGAGGTGATCAGAAATGAAATGGTCATTACAGCAATTAACTGTTGCTAAGCGCAAACCATTTACATTTGAAGAAGATATTGATGTATCCAGCTTAAAAGAGCTAAATCAAGATATCAGATCAGTTTCTCCATTTCATGTTAAGGGAGAAGTTAACTATACTGGTTCCATGATTACATTTCAGCTTGAGATTACAGGTGAATTAATTCTTCCTTGTGTAAGAACATTAGCTGATGTGAAATTCCCGATTAATCTTCATGTTGTTGAGCACTTCCATCCAACAAGTGATTATGTTACGGCAGATGTTGATCATGATGAAATTAATTTTTTTGAAGGGGAACTAGTTGATCTACTTCCGGTCATTAAGGAGCGTATCTTACTTGAGATTCCGATTCAAGTTTACGCTGATACAGAAGCAGAACGTCTAGCACCTCCTACAGGAAAAGACTGGGGTATTGTAACAGAGGAAGAGCATAGCAACCGTGTCGATCCGAGATTAGCTGATTTGGCAAAGTTTTTTGAGAAAGAATAGGGAAGTCGAAGCACCGGCAACGTTCGGGCCTTCATTTCATATAACCAACTAAGCTTGGGTGCAGTTGGATTTTATAGATTTTTTAAGGAGGTGGGAATGATGGCAGTACCATTTAGAAGAACATCTAAAACTCGCAAAAATAAGCGTCGTACTCACTACAAGTTAGCAGTACCTGGTATGACTAAATGTCCTGAGTGTGGAGAATTAAAACTTGCTCATCGTGTTTGTAAAGAGTGTGGCTCTTACAAAGGCCAAGATGTGGTTAGCAAATAATTTAATAAGAACAAAAAGACGAAGAGTTTTCTCTTCGTCTTTTTTGCTGGAAAAACGTATCTTTAAGAAAAAAGAGATGGTATTACTCCATTATTATGATGCTTTCGTATAATGTGTAATTTTTGTAAGGGGTGATTTAATGGCTTATGTTCAGATAGAACAAAATATAAATGGTGTAACCTGGATTAAAATTAATCGTGAAGAAATTCGGAACGCTGTGAACTTTGAAGTGATGAAAGAACTAGATGAGTTACTATCAATTGCTGAAGGTGATGATAGCAAAGTTGTAATTTTAAGTGGGGTAGGTAAGAAATCTTTTTGCTCTGGAGGTGATCTATCGGTCTTTCAACATATCATGAATGAAGAAGACGCCAGGAGCATGTTGATGAGAATGGGAGCAATATTAGAGAGAATTGCCTTTTTTCCAAAAATAACGATAGCAGCTTTGAATGGTACGGCTGTTGGTGGAGGGGCAGAGCTTGCTTCAGCGTGTGATTTACGAATTGCTGCTTCTCATATAAAGGTTGGCTTCGTACAAGCTAACTTAGCGATTACAACGGGTTGGGGTGGAGGAACATTACTATTAGAGCGGATGGCAAAATCAGAAGCATTGCAAATGTTACTATCAGCTCAGATGTATTCAGCTGAAGAACTTTTAAGGAACGGGTTTATCCAGAAAGTGATAACGAAGGGCTCATTTGAAGACGAGGTCATGGACTATGCAGCACCATATTTGAATAAAAGCCAAATGGTATTACAAGCATATAAGGGTAGATTCATGGATGGGTTAGATCAAGAACGAATACATATGAATATGCAAAAAGAAATAAGGGAGTGTGCTAAATTGTGGGAAGCAGAAGAGCATCACGAAGCTGTTCGTACTTTCTTACAAAGATCTAAAAACATCTAGTGCTAGATTTCTGAATAGATCTTGGCATTTCGGCAATAATTGACTAATAGAACGAAATCTATCTGGTAAAAACAAAAGAGAATATCTTTTTACTAATAATGAGTCTTTCTACTCTAGTAGATGCATATGTATAAGTAAATGAGACTCTAAGGAGGGATTCTATGACAACGATTCGCCAAGATGCATGGAGTACAGATGAAGATTTAATTTTAGCTGAGGTTGTTCTTAGACATATAAGAGAGGGAAGTACACAGCTTGCTGCTTTTGAAGAAGTTGGGGAACGCTTGTCTAGAACGAGTGCAGCATGTGGATTTAGGTGGAACTCAGCTATTCGAAAAAAATATGAATCTGCCGTTGCATTAGCAAAGAAGCAACGCTCAAAAGGAAAAAAACAGCAGCTTGATACAACAGAGTGGGTAAATGAAGCTAGCGAGGAAATAGTCGAGCCTGTTGCGACGATAACAAAAGAAAAGAAGAAAGAAAAACTGGAAATAAAAAAAGAAAAGCCCGAAAAGAAAGAATCCGTTTCGTCCGAACTTACAATGGAGGCAGTTCTTTCTTTTTTAACAGATTATCATGAAAATATGAAAGAGCGAATTCCATCAGAGGATATTGAGCAGTTGAAACAAGAGAATGCTCAGTTACGAGAAGAACTTAATAAGGTTAAGGCAGAAAAGAAAGTGATGGCTGAAGATTATCGTGCCTTATTGTCTATTATGGATCGGGCGAGAAAATTATCTATTTAATAGGAAGCATCAATTAAAAAAGAAACACACACATAAACAGTAACTAACGGGTTCGGTTGAGAGGGAGAAAATGCAATTCAACATGACAATAGGTTTTAGTGGAAAAACCAACAATACAAATAACAAAACAAAAGGATCAGATTTTAGAATCTGATCCTTTTTGGTCTATAAACCTAGCCTTATTCATCTAACGCTACCCGATTGTACAAGTTCATTAGACGCTGAGGCTAAAGCAATTTGATAAATAAGCGGAGAAATTTCTCTTAATTAGGAAGTAGCACTGAAAATAGCTGAAATAGACAGAAAGATTCCGACTATTGACTCGAAAAACGTGAAAATGGGTAATTTTGCATTGCTTAATCGGAAAGCCTCTGCTTATAAACCCCGAACCGTCTCTAGTCTGCAGTCTAACAGAAAAATTTCCGCTTATATTGGCTCTCTCGCTATGTGATTTACTTGTTTTCTCCCTCTCAAGCGAACCTGTTAAAACAGTAACATGTGTGTGTTTCTTTTTTGATATTTAGGAATTAGAAAATAAAAAAGGGGGTTGTTTCAAAAGGTCTGTTTTTGACCTTTTGAGACACCCCCTTCCATCTTACTTACGTTAAATCATCTTCGGACTCAATATGAACCGGTTCTGTCTTAGCTACTTGCTCTTTTACTCCTTCAGGATACCAAACGTATGGGCTCTCACCACGGTCTCTTGATACATCGTAGGTCGCTGCTTCAAACCCCATATGTTCCCAAAAGTTTGCTGACCCTTGTCTTGCATTTGTCTTAATTGGTAATTTAAATGACTTGGCAAAGTTGACTAATGATTCACCATATCCTTGCTTCCTATAAGCCTCTAATACCTCTAATTTCCAAAGTTCTAAATAGTCTTGAGGCGGGTTGAAATAGCGGTCGTATTTTCCGTCAATTCGATACAAACTCATTCTCGCAACAAGCTTATTTCCGAAATAAATTCCATAAAAAGGAGACTCGCTGTCATTTTCAATAATATTTGATTCTAAATCGCCCTTCATAGAAAGCTCCGCAGAACCGTACTCGCGGAAGTTTTTAAACTCTTCTAATGTTTTATAATTGACAAGTAAACGCTTAACTTCATAATCATACATATTGATCTCCTCCTTAATGTTCAGATCTCTATTTTATTTTACTACAATTTAGAGTGAAAACGTTTGTATTTGCTTATTTTTTTAGCAAATAAACAAAAGTTTTAATAATCAGATTATTTTATCTTGTAAGTTTTGCTTGAGAGTATGGTACAATTTCATAAAAAAGAGGAGTAATTACAAGTGAAAGTAGTGGTTTTAGGCTCTGGTTCAATTGGAATGCTCACGGCATTCTATCTTACTAAACAATGGCGCTCTACCTTATTAGTTACAAATCGTATAAAACAGGCTAAATTTATTGAAGAAAAAGGACTTCATCTTTTACATCAGGATGGACATAGTGAGATGATCCATGTGACTGTAGAAAGTATTTCGACGCTGGAACATGAACAAATAATCGACTTATTAATCGTTACAGTTAAATCTTATCACGTTGAACAAGTATTAAAAACAATCGAAGCTTCAAAGCTTACTATTTCTTCGATTCTATTTTTACAGAATGGAATGGCCCATACAGAGTTGTTTTCGACAATTTCAGTTCCTGAAATTGCTGTTGGAGTAGTTGAACATGGAGCGAGGCGGACAAATGATTATACGGTTCAACATTCGGGTGTAGGACAAATAAGATGGAGTTATGTCCGAAAACATAGCTCAACGGTAGAAGCGGTGTTTCAAGAAACAAGAGACGAAAAGTTCCGAACTAAATACGAGTCTATGTGGAAGCCTATGTTACAACATAAATTAGTTGTAAATGCTTGTATTAATCCGTTAACTGCGCTTTTTAGCGTCCAAAATGGTGAACTTCTTCAGAACCCCCATTATTACTCTATATTAAAACAAGTTTTTTTAGAAATAATAGAGGTTATTGATATTGAAAATAAAGAACAAATGTGGGAGTATGTCTGTCACATAAGTAAAGAAACAGGGGTCAATCGTTCGTCTATGTTATCAGATTTGGAAAATAAACGTAAAACAGAAATAGATAGTATTGTAGGCTATTTACTACAGCAAGCTGCCAGAAAACAAATGACTACGCCTGTTTTAAACTTTCTGTTTGAAGCGGTCAAAGGAAAAGAGAAGGAAAATAAGTTAGGGGAGGATAATTTATGACTGAACTGGTAGCGTTCGTCATTGCTACGATTGTAACGATCCCTTTACTAGGGTGGTATATGATTTATATTACTTCTGTAAAAATTTCCAAAAACAAATCTAAATCAATGCGCCGTGCTTCTGATTGGACAACCTTGCTATTTATGATCGCTGTTTACTTTATTATGATTGAAATTTGGGCCCAGTCCTTCTTATGGATTATCTTAGCCATTTTCTTTTTCATCGCGTTAGTAGTTACTTGGATTCAATGGAGAGTTTCAGGAGATATCCAAACGATTAAATTATTTAAAGGCATATGGAGGTTTAACTTTCTGACCTTCGTCATTATTTACGTTTTATTAAGTGGATATGGACTGCTAGCAAGAATTTTTAGTTGAAAGATAGGTCGTAATGTTTGGTGGCTGGCTAATACTTTGCTATGATGAAGATGAATTTAGTGATACGAAGGGACGTCTATACATGTTGGAAGTTAGAGAAATCGACCTAATATCAAAGACTGGCTTTATGAATGATTTTGTAAGTGGCAGTCATATGACTGAGCAATTTTTTGATTATACATATAACGACGAAGAAAAATATAAAAGAAGAGTGGATAACTTGTTAACCAGGTCTTATAAACGAGAAGAGTTAGCAGATTATTTAATGGAAGTTCATACTTCATTAGAAGATGTAGATCAGGCTAGAAGTCAAATTGAAAAATTAAGGAAACCCAATTCAGTTGTCGTGGTAGGAGGACAGCAGGCTGGGTTATTAACAGGACCACTCTACACTGTATATAAGGCGATGTCCATTATTATTTTGGCGAAGCAACAGGAAGAACAGCTTAATGTCCCAGTTGTTCCTATTTTTTGGATAGCTGGAGAAGATCATGATGTTGATGAGATTCGATTTGTTTATAAAGGAAAAAAGGGGAGCTGGAAAAAGCATCTATATAATGATGCCAATCAAGCATCATCTGCTTCATCTTTATTAATAAATAAAGATGAGATGAAAAAATGGCTAAAAGAACTCTTTGCTTCATTTCCTGAAACAGCACATACGACATCGTTGTGGGAAAGACTTGCTACTTTCTTGAATAAATCAACTACATTTGTTGATTTCTTTCGATGTGTAATGAACTGGTTTTTTGGAAAAGAAGGGTTGTTATTATTAGATGCTCATGACCCTGGCATTCGAAAGATGGAAATGGAGTATTTCAAAAAGTTAATACTCGAAGTGGAACATGTTCAAAAGGCGCAGCAAAAAGGTGCCAAAGCTTTTGCGGATGTTGGTTACGGAGAACCAATACTAACCGACGAACATAATGCTCACCTTTTCCTAGAAGTGGAGGGCGAGAGAAAAAGATTAGATTATGATCGGAGCTTGTTTCGTGTAAAAGGAACAAAGACTACATTCTCAAAGGATCAGTTACTCACACTTTTGCAGGAGCATCCAGAAAGATTTAGTAATAATGTTGTAACAAGGCCATTGATGCAAGAGTGGCTTCTGCCTGTATTAGCTTTCATATCGGGGCCAGGTGAATTACGTTATTGGGCTACATTAAAACACGTATTCACTCATTTTAAGGTGAAAATGCCTCCTGTCATTCCTAGGATTCAGCTTACATTTATTCCGCCTGCTGTTCAAAAGTGGTTGGTAGAGATAAGGTATGAACTAGAACCGTTTTTATTAGGGAAAATGGAAGAACTACGGGAAACTTGGTTAGAGGAAGTAACAGAATATCCTGTTGAGGATGTGATTGAACAAGTAAGGCGCAATCTTCATTCTGATCACCAGCCTTTACGTGATTTAGCGAAAGAAATGGATCCGACAATAGCTAAGCTAAGCGAGAAAAACTTAGCAATTATTGAAAATCAAATTGATTTTATGAGAAAAAAGATGAAAAATTTCGTTCGACAAAGTCATGAGCATTCACTTGCGAAATTTACGGAAACTGGTTTCTGGCTTGCGCCATTAAATCGACCACAAGAACGTATATTACACCCTATCTTGTTGATGAATGTCATTGGAGAAGATGGATTCAGGCGATTGATGTCAACAGACATGTCGGTTAATCACATTCATAAAGTTGTGTATTTGTAAATTCATGTAATGATTTTCCGTCGAAATGTGGATAAATAAATCCTGCCAAATGGCAGGATTTTTTTTGTGTGGATAAATTGAAAATTTAGTGTGGTGCAAAGTGGAGGAATGTGGTAACTTAAGGGTAGTAAGTGGGGGGAGTTGGGTTCGCGATGTTTATGGGAGAATATCGCCATAACGTAGATGAGAAAGGTCGCATGATTGTCCCGGCTAAATTCCGGGATAGTTTAGGCTCTTCTTTTATTGTGACCCGAGGTCTAGATCGCTGTTTGTTCGTTTATCCACAGGATGAATGGAGTAAGCTAGAGAACAAGTTGAAAACCCTACCCTTTACGAAAAAAGATGCACGTGCTTTCACTCGTTTTTTCTTTTCTGGTGCAACTGAATGTGAATTGGATAAGCAGGGAAGAGTAAACATAGCTTCACCTCTAAGGGAATATGCCAAGCTTGATAAAGAGTGTGTTGTCATTGGTGTTTCAAACAGAGTGGAAATTTGGAGTAAATCAATTTGGGAAGAATATTTTGCTGAATCAGAAGAATCATTTAGTGAAATTGCTGAAAATATTGTGGATTTTGATTTTTAGTCGTCCGTTTTGGAGGTAGTGGGATGTTTCATCATGTGACAGTTTTAAAACAAGAATCAGTCGATGGTTTAGCTATTAAACCTAATGGAATATATGTCGACTGTACATTAGGTGGTGCGGGACATTCATCTCTTATAGCCGCACAACTAACAGAGGATGGGCATCTTTATGCATTTGATCAAGATGATAAAGCACTTGCTCATGCGAAAGACCAATTACGACAATATGAGGGAAAAGTGACTTTAATAAGAAGCAACTTTAGGCATCTCAAACGCGAGTTAGCTAAGTTTGGAGTTACGAAAGTTGATGGGATATTATTTGATCTAGGTGTTTCTAGTCCACAACTAGATGAGGCTGAGCGTGGGTTTAGTTATCACCAAGATGCTCCTCTTGATATGAGGATGGACCAAACTGCTGAATTAACAGCTAGTCATGTTGTCAATGAATGGTCTTTTGAGCGCCTTGTAAAAATTATTTCAAGGTATGGAGAAGAGAAATTTGCTAAACAAATTGCTAGAAAAATTGAGTCACAGAGAGAAAAGGCAAAGATTGAAACGACAGGGGAACTAGTCGAAATTATTAAGGATGCAATACCTGCACCTGCTAGAAGGACAGGCGGACACCCAGCTAAACGAACATTTCAAGCCATAAGAATTGCAGTTAACGATGAATTAGGGGCTTTTGAAGAAGCGTTAGAGGATGCTATTTCTCTTTTAGCCAAAGGAGGCCGCATTTCAGTTATTACATTTCACTCACTAGAGGATCGATTATGTAAAGAAGTTTTTAAAGAAAAAAGCAAAGGCCCAGATTTACCACCAGGGATGCCTGTTATTCCAGAGGGCTATGAGCCGATTTTGAAGTTAATTACAAGAAAGCCGATTGTAGCTTCAACCGAGGAGTTAGAAAATAATAATCGTTCACGTTCTGCAAAGCTGCGGGTGGCAGAAAAACGTTAAGGGGGAATGAGATTTGAGTATGGTAGCACGTAAGATAGAAGAGCAGCATCAACCACAAATTCAGCCGAAAAAAAGAATCCGTCATGTCCGTAACCCTATCACTACAGGCGAAAAGGCGATCGTCGGGTTAATTGCTTTCGTAACATTTATCGTTCTTGGTTTCATGGTAAATAATTTCGCTTCTCTTTATACAATGAATCAAGAGAATTATCGACTAGAACAAACTATTAGTCAACAGAAACAAGTAAATGAAGGACTATCTTTGCAAGTTGTAGAATTGAGTGCCCCAGATCGTATTTTACATATTGCTTCAGAACAACTAGGAATGTCTTTAGATGATAATAAGGTGAAAGTTGTGCAAAACTAGTTTAGCCAATGGAGGGTAGTGAAAAGGTCAACCTTTTTCCTACCCTCCAGCTATGAGCTGGTTTATTCACTGAATTGGCATAATTTGGGTCTATGTATTTGCCGAACACCTTATGTATAGTAGAAAATGAGGTGAAAAGCTTGGAAATTAAAAGATCTGTCACAAACAAGAGAGCTGTACTATTACTTGGTATTGTATTAGTATTATTTGTCATATTACTTGGTCGAATTATTTATATTCAATCAACTCAAGAAATAGACGGACAAAATTTACGAGCTCTTGGAGAAGAGCGTTGGACAAGAACGGAAGTGATCGAAGGTGTTCGTGGTACAATTTTTGATCGCACAGGTAGTCCAGTTGCGCAAGAAGTAAATTCATATACGGTTTATGCTGTTTTAGATCAAAATTATCAAAGTTATGTAGTTGATGCCGAAGAAACGGCAAGCCTTCTTGCTCCGCATATAAACATGAATGAACAGGATCTTGCTAGAGCCTTTACTAATGCCCAGGCTCAAGGGAAGTTTCAAATTGAATTAGGAGCGGGCGCGAGGCATTTAACGTATGAGCAAGTAACAAATATTCGTGAATTGGAATTAGACGGAATTTATTTTCGGGAAGAATCTAGACGATACTATCCGAAGCAAACATATGCCTCACATGTCATTGGTTTTACAGAACGTAATACAGGTGAAGCTCGAATGGGACTAGAGCTCAGCTTCGATGAAATTATGAAAGCTGATGACGGATCTATTAGTTATCAAAGAGATCGTAAAGGATTTCCCTTATTAAATCCTAATGAAACGATAACAGCTGCTAAAAATGGGCACGACATTTATTTAACTTTGGATTCAAATATTCAAACAGCGCTTGAACAGGTCATGACTCAAGTCGAGGAACAATACAGTCCTGAAAAAATGATTGCAATTGTTGCAGATCCTAAGACAGGAGAAATACTTGGAATGAGTAACCGACCAAGTTTTAATCCGAATCATTATGAACAAATAACCAATTATTTAAATTACGCTGTATCTGACCGTTATGAACCGGGTTCAACAATGAAAATGTTTACTGTTGCAGCTGCTATTGAAGAAGGGGTATATAACGGTCAGGAACAATATCAATCTGGCACAATTGAAGTAGCAGATCGAAGAATTGGAGATCATAATGAAGCACGTGGTTGGGGGTCGATTTCGTTTGATGAAGGATTTTATCGATCGTCTAATGTTGCTATGGCTAAATTAGTACTTGAAAAGCTAGGCTCGGAGAAGTTATATGAATACTTGACGAAATTTGGGTTTGATCAAAAAACCGGGATTGATTTACCTAATGAAGCTAATAGTTTACTAGCGAAAAGTGGCAGGGTTGATGCTGCAACAACAGCTTTTGGACAAGGGAGTGCAGTAACACCGATCCAACAAATCCAAGCGGCAACTGCCATTGCAAATGATGGCAAGATGATGAAACCGTATATAATTGATCGAATTATCGAACCGAATCAGAATACAGTTGTTCAAAAAAATGAGCCTGAAGTGGTTGGCGAACCAATTTCAAAAGAAACAGCCGACCAAGTTAAAGACCTACTCGAAGGGGTAGTGACGAATTCTGCCGGTACAGGGCATCCTTATTATTTAGAAGGCTTCGATGTGATTGGAAAAACAGGTACTGCTCAAATTAACAACCCGAATGCAAGGGGGTATATTCAAGGGCACGGTGAAAATATCTTTTCATTTTTAGGGATGGCACCTAAAGAGGATCCTCGTGTTATTGTTTATGTTGCGGTGGACCGACCGAAAATTGGGTTAGATGAGTCTGGGGCAGCGCCAACTTCGATGATCTTTAACACGATTATGAAACATAGTTTACAATATTTAAATATATCCCCGACAGTTGATGAAATCGCGGAGGAAACAGAGACCGGTTTTAAAACCGAAAATTATGTTGCTCAGTCTACTTCTACTGTAAAAGAGAGCATAGGTGAGGAAGGGATTGAACTTACTATACTTGGCGATGGCTCGGAAATAGTAGCGCAACAGCCTCTAGCTAATAAAGGAATGTTAGAAGGCGAGCGATTGTTCTTACGTACGGATAGTGAGACGGTTTCGATGCCTGACTTAACAGGATGGTCCAATCGGGATGTCAGACGTTTTGCTCAAGTGATGGGACTTAATCCTACATTCTTTGGAAGAGGATATGTCCAAACTCAGAGTATTGAGCCTGGGACAATGATTGAAAAAGGAGAATACATTGTTGTGGAACTAGCTCCCTCCACTGAAAATAGAGAGCCTGTTGAAGAAGAAGTTGAACAGACTGGAGAATAAGAAATAATCTAAGCGACTCGCACTTGTTCTAACCAATCGTGTACAAGCATACGTTTAAAACAAGCCTAGCTATAATGATGATCACAGAAAAAGGTGAATATTAACTAAGCCTTTTCAAAGTTATAGGCATTTGAAACGAATGTATGCGGGAGGTATTACGGTGCGAGTTTCTAACGTAACAGTAAGAAAACGACTAATCCTTGTATTGTTTTTTGGACTGGCTGTATTCTTAATCATTGCATTAAGACTTGGTTACGTCCAATTTGCACTTGGTGATTGGTTAACAGACCGAGCAGAAGATTCATGGAGTAGAGATGTCCCTTTTGAAGCAAAAAGAGGGGAGATTAGAGATCGGAATGATGTAGTTCTAGCAACAAATGTTAGTGCTCCATCTATTCTGGTTGTCCCTAGGCAAGTAAAAGATCCTGTTGATACAGCTGAGAAACTAGCTTCAGTTTTGGATATGGATCATAAGAAAGCTTATGAATATGTCACAAAAAATGAGTCAATTGTGAGGATTAATCCTGAAGGAAGAAAAGTTACGAAAGAGAAAGCAAGTGAGGTAAGGTCATTACGTTTAGCTGGAGTTTATATTGCCGAGGATAGTAAAAGGCATTATCCGTTTGGAAGTTACTTATCACACGTACTTGGTTTTGCTGGAATTGACAACCAAGGGTTAACAGGATTGGAGTTATATTATGACGATAATTTAAAAGGAGATAGTGGTTACGTATCGTTCTTTTCCACAGCAAAAGGGAACCGCATGCCTAACTTAGCAGACGAATACACTGCTCCAGTGAATGGCCTAGATTTACGTTTGACAATCGATAGTCAAGTACAAACAATTATGGAACGAGAGTTGGACATTGCAGAAGCTACTTATAATCCAGATGGTGCTATTGCGATTGCAATGAATCCTAACACAGGAGAAGTGTTAGGGATGAGTAGTAGACCTCATTATAATCCAGAGAACTTCCGTGACGTTCCTCCGGAAATCTATAACCAAAACAAACCTGTTTGGATGCAATATGAGCCGGGTTCAACATTTAAGATTATTACATTGGCAGCGGCCCTAGAAGAAGGAGAAGTAGACTTAGAAAAAGATACATTCAATGATCCTGGTTATATTGAAGTGGCTGGTAGGAATCTCAGATGTTGGAAAAAAGGTGGCCATGGTCATCAAACATTTTTAGAAGTCGTTCAGAATTCATGTAACCCTGGGTTCGTAGTACTAGGTGAGCGTCTTGGCAAGGATCGTCTGTTTGATTACATTGATGATTTTGGATTTGGTGAGAAAACCGGTATCGATTTACAAGGGGAAGGGACCGGAATACTATTTAATAGAGACCGTGTTGGTCCGCTCGAACAAGCCACAACAGCATTTGGTCAAGGGGTAGCGGTGACACCAATACAACAAGTTGCTGCTGTTTCAGCAGCTATCAACGGTGGCTATTTATATCAACCTTATTTAGCAAAAGAATGGGTTGATCCTCTAACAAATGAGGTAGTTGATCAGCAATCCCCAATTCTAAAGAGAAGAGTAGTCTCTGAAGAAACGTCTAAAGAAGTTCGATATGCATTAGAGCATGTTGTAGCACTTGGGTCTGGTAAAGGAGCATATATTGATGGTTACAGAGTTGGAGGAAAAACGGGTACTGCTCAAAAGGCAAAAGACGGTCGCTATTTAGAAAATAACCACATTGTCTCTTTTATTGGATTTGCTCCTGCAGATGATCCGCAAATTGTCGTATATGTAGCCATCGATAATCCAAAAGATACACTTCAATTTGGGGGGATTGTAGCAGCACCTATTGTCGGTAATATTATTGGAGATAGTTTGCTTGCGATGGGGGTAGAAAAACGTGAGGGTCAAATTGAAAAGGAAATGACGTGGACAGATACTCCTTTAATAGAAGTTCCCGATTTAGTGGGACGTACAATGCGTGAACTTAATGAATCCTATTATGAGTTGAAGGTCGATGCAGATGGAGAAGGAAATTATGTACTTGCTCAATCTCCAGAACCTGGAGTAAAAGTAGAAGAAGGTTCAACAATCCGACTTTATATGGGTGACAAATAAGGACAAAACGTCTAAAATAATTAAAGTGTTTCCGCATTGCAAAGTTGGTGGGAATGATTAAAAAAGTGAAATGGATGAATTGAGAGGTTTTAAGAATGATGAAACTACAAGAACTCCTTGTACCGCTAAGGTTTCAATACAATAATTGTGATACTAATCCTGAAGTTACATCACTGGAGATGGATTCTAGAAAAGTGAAGGAAGGTACCGTATTCTTCTGTATCAAAGGATATACAGTAGATGGACATGACTATGCGGAGCAAGCAGAAAGTCAAGGGGCGGTAGCGATTATCGCTGAACGCCCTCTTTCTGTGTCTGTTCCGGTCATCATTGTTCCTGATACTTTTAGAGCAATGGCAAAGCTAGCTTGTCATTTCTATGATAATCCTACGGAAAAGTTGCAGTTAATCGGTGTAACGGGAACAAATGGAAAGACAACGGTAACTCATTTAATAGAAAAGATTATGCAAGACGCAAAGAGGAAAACAGGTTTAATTGGGACGATGTATACAAAGATAGGATCGAAGCAATATGAAACGAAAAATACGACTCCAGAGTCGCTCCCATTACAAAAGTTATTTAAAGAAATGGTAGACGAAAAAGTGGATGTTTCGTTGATGGAAGTTTCTTCTCACGCTCTACACTTAGGGAGGGTGCGGGGTTGTGACTTTGATGTTGCTGTCTTCACAAATTTGTCCCCAGACCACTTAGATTATCATAAGACGATGGAAGCATATTTGTATGCAAAGGGGTTACTTTTTGCCCAATTAGGTAACACATTTTCAGATAAGACAGCTGTTTTGAATGCAGATGATCCAGCTTCGAAAGAAATTGCTCGTTTAACCACAGTAGACATCGTTACATATGGGGTTACAGAAAAAGCTGACTTTACAGCGAGTAATATAAAAATGAGTCCTTCAGGGACAACTTTTGAATTAACGGCTTTTGGGCAAAAAGAACAGATTTCGTTGCAATTAATTGGGATGTTTAGTGTATACAATGCTCTTGCGGCTATCGCGGCTGCTTTTGTTTCAGGCGTCTCGCTTGCTTCAATTAAAGCAAGCTTAGAACATGTAGAGGGAGTAGCTGGTCGCTTCGAAACCGTAGATGAAGGGCAAGATTATACTGTGATTGTAGATTACGCACATACTGCTGATAGTCTAGAAAATGTTTTACAAACGGTAAAAGAATTTGCTACAAAAAAGATCTTTGCTATTGTTGGTTGTGGTGGAGATCGAGATCGAACGAAACGTCCTATTATGGCTAAAATTGCTTGCGAACATGCAAATCGAGCGATTTTTACTTCAGATAATCCTCGTTCGGAAGATCCTGAAGCAATCCTAAAAGATATGGCTGCAGGTGTGGAAGAGGGCGAGTATGAAGTAATCATTGACCGCGAAAAAGCGATAAAACAAGCAATTAAAGAGGCAAAGAAAGATGACATCATCGTGATTGCAGGGAAAGGACACGAAACATATCAAATTCTTGGTGATAAAACGATTCACTTTGATGATCGAGAAGTAGCTCGCCAAGCAATCTTAGAAAAGAACTCTTTCTGAATGTTATAGATTAAATGAGATTTTTGGTATGAAAAGACATATCAATATCATGTAGATGATAACAATAATTAGAGACGGAAGTCTTTAATATATGAACTCAAATAATAGAAAAATAATGACAAATGAATAAGGTTATTCGTTTTAAAGAAAGGAGGAATGATCAGTGATGTTAGAGCGTGTATTACTTCTTACCTTACTGGCTTCATTTCTAATTGCTGTCCTCCTATCCCCAATTTTTATTCCTTTTTTAAGAAGGCTTAAATTTGGGCAAAGTATTCGTGAGGAAGGTCCAAAGTCTCATCAAAAGAAAAGTGGTACACCTACAATGGGTGGAATTGTCATTGTCTTGACAGTTCTTGTAACCACAATTTTTATTTCAACTCGCTTTTTGTCTTTTAGTCAGGAAATTCTTTTATTATTACTAGTAACTGTTGGGTTTGGTGTAGTTGGGTTTTTAGATGATTTTATTAAGGTTGTCTTAAAGCGTAACCTTGGTTTAACATCAAAACAAAAATTAGCCGGTCAATTAGTTATCGCTATCCTTTTTTATTTTGGATTAATTCAAATGGATTTTTCAACGGAAATTCATGTACCGGCAACAAATTTTTCAATTGATCTTGGTTGGCTGTATTTACCTTTAGTGATTGTTATGTTGGTTGGTGCGTCAAATGCAGTAAACTTAACAGACGGATTAGATGGTTTACTTGCTGGAACAGGAGCGATAGCTTTTGGTGCATTTGCTGTACTTGCATGGCATACCGGCTATATAGATGTGTCAATCTTTAGTGCGGCGATAGTTGGATCTGTTTTGGGATTTCTCGTATACAATGCGCATCCTGCTAAAGTTTTTATGGGTGATACCGGTTCATTAGCGCTAGGTGGTGCAATTGCAGCCATTGCGATTATGACAAAAATGGAAATTTTGCTTATCTTAATTGGTGGGGTTTTTGTTATTGAGACACTTTCAGTTATTATTCAAGTAATCTCCTTTAAAACGAGAGGGAAGCGTATCTTTAAAATGAGTCCTCTACATCATCATTATGAGCTTTCAGGTTGGTCTGAATGGCGTGTCGTTGTAACGTTTTGGTTTGTTGGGATGGTATTCGCTGTGCTTGGAATCTATTTAGAGGTGTGGTTGTAATGAAATCAAATGATTTATTTAAAGGGAAGAAAGTATTGGTAGTAGGGCTAGCGAAAAGTGGAGAGGCTGCTGCTAGGCTTCTTCATAAAATGGGAGCTGCGGTTGTTGTCAATGATGCCAAACGATATGATGAGAATCAACAAGCTAAGGAGCTTGAGAGACTTGGAATTAAAGTGATTTGCGGGCATCATCCGCTATCACTTTTAGAGGAAAATCTTGACTTAGTTGTAAAAAATCCAGGAATACCCTACTCAAATCCGATCATCAAAGAGGCTATACATAGGGGGTTGTCTGTAGTTACTGAAATTGAGATTGCTTCATTAATCAGTGAAGCTGAAATCGTTGCAATAACAGGATCAAACGGCAAAACGACAACGACAACATTAATTCATGAAATGCTAAAAACAAGTGAGCGAGAGCCTCTAATTGCTGGAAATATTGGAACTGTCGCGTGCGAAGTGGCTGAAAAGGCAACGAGTAGTCAAGTTATTGTTTTGGAAGCTTCCTCATTCCAATTACTTGGAACGGAACAATTTAAGCCAAAAGTGAGTGTCTTCTTAAACTTATTTGATGCCCACCTTGACTACCATGGCACGAAAGATGAATATAGTTTAGCAAAGGCAAAAATTACGGCAAACCAATCAAAAGACGATTATCTTGTCTATAATATGGATGACCCGATTGTTAGTAAAATTGCAAATAAAAGTAATGCAACGCTTATTCCTTTTTCTGTAAAACAAAGGCTTTCAAAAGGTTTATGTATTCAACAAGATTCTATTTATTATAATGGTCAATCAATAATCTCATTAAATTCTATTGTATTACCTGGTGCACATAACCTTGAAAATATTTTAGCCGCCATTGGTGCTGCTCTAACAGTTGGAGCTCGGTTGCAGCAAGTTCGGCATGTATTACAAACATTTAGTGGGGTTGAACACCGTTTACAATTTGTTACAGAATATAAAGATAGAAGGTTTTACAACGATTCAAAAGCAACAAATATTTTGGCTTCTCAAAAAGCTTTAGAAGCTTTTGAACAACCAATCGTACTTTTAGCTGGTGGTCTAGACCGTGGAAATGACTTTGATGATTTAATTCCATCTTTAGGAAATGTCAAAGCGCTAATCACATTTGGCGAAACGAAAGACAAACTAGCAAAAACAGCAGAGGAAGCCGACGTAAAGACGATTGTATATGCTGATGGAATGCAGGAAGCTGTTTTGGCTGCCTTTGAAAAATCGGAGGCAGGAGACGTTATATTGCTTTCACCAGCGTGTGCGAGTTGGGATCAATATAAGACTTTTGAAGAAAGAGGAGAAAGGTTTGTTGAGGCAGTGAAAAGCCTTGAAACAACGTTACAATCATAAGAAAAAGGTCAACTCAAAGTTTGAGTCGGCCTTTTTTTCATTATAGCTGGACATGTTTTATGGAACTCATGCATACGTTTAAGTTGAGGGGTTGTACAGGGTCACAAAACTTAAATCGTGTTTAGATGAGGTGTTTAGGAATGCCAAAAACAAGATCAGCACCAGATTATGTCCTAATGTTTACAACAATTATACTTTTAACGATTGGACTAATAATGGTTTATAGTGCAAGTGCTGCGTGGGCAAGTTATAGGTTTGATGATTCGTTTTTCTTTGCAAAACGGCAACTCTTTTTTGCTGGAGTTGGAGTTATCGCTATGTTATTTGTCATGCGGGTTGATTACTGGACGTGGCGTACTTGGTCAAAGGTCATTATTATTACTTGTTTTATTTTGCTCGTCATAGTTCTTATCCCAGGAGTGGGGCTAGTCCGAGGTGGGGCGAGAAGTTGGTTGGGAGTGGGGGCTTTTTCTATTCAACCATCTGAATTTATGAAAATGGCAATGATCGCTTTTCTAGCAAAGTATTTATCGGAAAACCAGAAGAGAATTGTTTCGTTTAAACAAGGGCTCGTTCCTTCGCTATCACTTGTTATGGTCGCATTTGGTATGATTATGTTGCAACCAGATTTAGGGACAGGGGCGGTTATGGTAGGAACTTGCGTAATTATGATATTTGTTGCTGGTGCAAGACTTAGCCATTTTGCTTGGCTGGGTGTAGCTGGACTTGCTGGTTTTGTGGCTTTAATAGCCTCAGCACCATACCGTATTAAGAGGATCACTTCTTTTTTAGATCCTTGGTCCGATCCTTTAGGAAGTGGATTTCAAATTATTCAATCCCTTTATGCGATTGGTCCTGGAGGGCTAATGGGAATGGGTCTTGGCGAAAGTAGACAAAAATATTTTTATTTACCAGAACCGCAAACTGATTTTATCTTTGCAATATTAGCAGAAGAACTTGGCTTTATAGGTGGGTTCATTGTCTTATTTTTATTTGGTATATTACTATGGCGAGGGATACGAATCGCTTTAGGGGCACCAGATTTATTTGGAAGCTTCTTAGCTGTTGGGATTATCTCGATGGTCGCTATTCAAGTCATGATTAATGTAGGTGTTGTTACAGGGTTAATGCCTGTTACAGGTATTACGCTGCCTTTGCTTAGCTATGGGGGTTCGTCATTAACGCTCATGCTCGTATCAATTGGGGTATTACTAAATATAAGTCGGTATGTAAGATAGCTAGTTAACTCAAATAGTTGTGACTCTAGACTAGAAGAGGGTCACAACTACATAGAGTTAGCTTTTTTACCATGAACAGAAAATTACGATTTGAAATCAAAACATTACATAAGTTAAATATTCGTGGGAAAGTATGAAAGATAGCGGAAGGCTGAAAAAACTAACAGGTTTCGTGTATAATACAAGTTCTGTTCATGATAAAATGGTATTATTAATGTATTTTTGGGAGGAAGCTAGCTAATGAGAGTAGTTGTAAGTGGTGGAGGTACAGGAGGGCATATTTATCCTGCCTTATCTTTAATTAAAGAGATTAAAAAAAATCATAAAAATGCAGAGATCCTTTACATTGGAACGGCAAAGGGATTAGAAGCCGATATTGTACCTAGAGAGGGAATTCCATTTGAAACGATACATATTACGGGTTTTAAGCGTAAACTCTCATTTGAAAACTTTAAAACGGTCACTCGTTTTTTGACAGGTGCAAGACGTGCTAAGCAACTAATAAATAAATTTAAACCAGATGTTGTCATTGGGACAGGTGGGTATGTTTGTGGACCTGTTGTATTTGCTGCAGCAAAGTTAAAGGTACCTACAGTTATCCATGAACAAAATAGCGTACCAGGCTTAACGAATAAATTCTTGAGCAAGTATGTTGATCGTGTTGCTATTTGTTTTGAAGAAGCGAAGCAGTTTTTTCCTAAAGAGAAGGTAGTGTTCACGGGTAATCCAAGAGCATCAGATGTATTGGATATTAATCCTGAAGCTGGAAGAGAATCTTTAAATCTTAATCCTAACAAAAAAACGGTGTTGATAGTAGGGGGGAGCAGGGGAGCTCGACCTATTAACGATGCTTTTCTATCTGTTATAGATGAATGGTCAAAAAAAGATTATCAAGTCGTGTATGTAACAGGAGCAGTTCATTATGACGCGGTAATGGAAAAGGTTAAAGGGTCTAACCACTCAGATAATGTGATTATAAAACCATTTATTCATAATATGCCCGATGTATTAGGGGCTATTGATTTGATTGTTGCTAGAGCTGGTGCGACGACGCTTGCAGAAATTACTGCACTTGGGTTACCAAGCATCTTAATACCAAGTCCGTACGTAACAAATAATCATCAAGAAAAAAATGCTAATGCATTAAAAACTAGTGGTGCTGCCATTGTCGTAAAAGAACAAGATATGAATGGAGAAAGATTACAAAAAGATATTGATAATGTGTTAACTGATACTAAGAAATGGAATGAAATGCATTTAGCTGCAAAAAAACTTGGCGTACCATTAGCTGCAAATAATGTTTATCAACTACTAAAGGAAACGGCACGATAAATAGGTAAGTGCATAAGTTGAAAATAGGTATGTAAGAAATTTTAACTTCTTGTAGCATGAAAAGAGGGAACATAATATGAAGCAATTTATAGAAGCAATTCAAAAAGAGAATATTGGAGTTGTAAAGGAAAGAGAACCTCTTTCAAATCATACAACTTGGAAGATCGGTGGTCCGGCTGATGTGTTGGTTGAACCTGATAGCCTTGAAAGTTTAAAACGCCTAATGGAATTAATTACTATTTATAAAGTTCCCTGGAGAGTTATTGGAAGGGGGTCGAACTTATTAGTGGCTGATGGTGGGATTGAAGGTGTTGTCATAAAGCTCGGAAAAGGAATGGATAATCTTGAAATTGATGGTGAAACAATTAAAGTAGGAGGTGGTTATCCTCTTATTAAGCTTGCTACAATTATAAGTCGTGAAGGGCTCTCGGGCCTAGAGTTTGCTGGTGGCATACCAGGATCTATCGGTGGTGCCGTGTTTATGAATGCAGGAGCACACGGGTCCGATATTTCAAACATCTTAAAAGAAGCTCTCATTCTTTTTCCCGATGGAAGACTAGAGTGGGTAAAAGGAAAAGACATGGGTTTTTCTTATAGGACGTCTCGTCTTCAACATGAAAGCGGGATATGTGTTGAGGCTGTTTTCCAATTAGAAAAAGGAGAAAAAGAGGAGATAGTTAAACACATGCAAGCAAACAAGGATTATCGCCGTGAATCCCAACCTTGGAAACATCCTACTTGTGGAAGTGTCTTTCGAAATCCGCTCCCTAATTATGCCGGACAATTAATAGAAGAATCTGGCTTAAAAGGGTTTCAAATTGGTGGTGCTCAAATTTCTACTATGCATGCAAATTTTATAGTGAATATTGATGGTGCAAAAGCAGAAGATGTTATTAATCTAATTAACCATGTTAAAGAGACGATAAAATCAAAGCATAATATTGAAATTGAAACGGAAGTAGAAATGATTGGACGCCCAAAAGAAAACGAGTAAATTAGATTATTTTCATTAGTAAATATGTTACAATTAAACAAATAAGAGGATTAATTGTCACTACTCCTTTCACAATCCTATAAGGGAAGTGAAAGGGGCCTTTTCTAGGGGAGTACTAGGGATAAGGCAAGGAATAAAAAGAGAAAAAAGATTTAGTTTATGATCGTCGACATATGGGCGGAGGAGAAGGTATGAGCAAGGAAAAGGTAGTTACTATTAATGAACGAATTCCATCGCTGAAAGAGCAGCGGAAGCAACGTGCTAATCGACGTTTGCTGTTTTTTTTATCTTTCTTTTTCTTACTCTTATTGCTAATGGTCTATTTTCAATCGCCGCTAAGTCATGTTAGAAATATCGTTGTTGAAGGAAATCACTTTGTTTCAGATGAGGAACTGACAAAGCTCAGTCAGATAACAACAGGGACAAGCATATGGAACCTTGAAAGTGAAGCAGTTATTGAACGAATGACCCAACATGTTGTCATTCGTGATGTACAGATTGAGAGAAAGCTGCCAGGTACAGTGAAGATTACTGTTGAAGAATATTCTAGAATTGGTTATCTTTTCCAAGAAGATAAATACTTTCCTATTCTAGAGACGGGACAATATTTAGATGAATTGCCTCGGCAAGAATTTCCATCTGATGCCCCATTGCTACTCGAATTCTCTCAAGGGGAGCAATTAGCGGAGCTTTCTGCAGAACTGCAAAAAGTCCCCAGTCAATTAATTGAGAGAATATCGGAAATTGTATATAAACCAACAGACAACGATCCCCTTTCTATCGTATTATTTATGACTGATGGCATTGAGGTGCATACGTCCATTCGAAATCTTTCGGAGTATTTAGCTCCTTATCCTTCAATCGTTAAGGAAATTGATCGAGAAAAACAAGGGATTCTTCACTTAAGAATGAGTCCTTATTTTGAGGAATTTATTACGGAGGAGGAGACAGATAGTGAAGGTGAAGGGTAAACATATTATTCTATCCTTCGTCTTGCTTGTAACTGGATTTATCTTAGCATTAAGTTATGAGATAACGAGCGAAAGGAGTTCGACACTTTTACCAGGTTTCGAAAGACAATGGGAAATTGAAGATGAACTTAGAAACCAAGTAATTATGGAACAAACGACAAATCGCAAGTTGCAAGAGGATTTACGATTATATCAGGCTGAAATCAGAGAGCTTGAAAACAATCTTGCTTCATTGGACGAAGAACAAGAAGTAAAAGCAAAGAATTTACTTGAAGATATAGAAAGGCTGCGAAAACTAGTCGGTCAAGTACCAGTACAAGGGCCGGGTATTGAAATAGCACTTGAAGATTCTGATTATCTACCTGATGGCGCGAATCCAAATGATTATATTGTCCACGAGTTTCATATTCAACGAGTTGTTCATGAGCTTTTTGTTGCAGGAGCAGAGGCGGTGGCTATAAATGGATTTAGGTTATCGCATCAGTCCTATATTCAATGTACGGGGCCGGTCATTCGAGTGGATGGCAATACGTCGTCAGCTCCTTTTGTGATCACTGCTATTGGCGATTCTGATCATCTTGAGTCAGCTTTAACATTGCCAGGTGGAGTCCAACAGCAGCTTGTAAATGACGAGGTTACAGTAAGAATTCAAAAGAAAAACACCCTCACACTAGAACCGTATTTGTCTGAAAGAGGGTGAAAAGATGAATAATATAAAGTGGATTTTTACTATAGTAACCTTTATCATCGGATTAATGTTGGCAATTCAATTTCAAACAACGCAAGAGCCCGTTATTCGAGATACAAGAGATATTCGTGAACTCAGGAGAGAATTACTAACAGAACAAGAGCGAAGGCAGCAGCTAAATAGTGAAATTGATAAGGCACAAGCCCTTTTGTTACAGTATGAAAGATCTATGGATAACAGAGAAGAAGATGTCACAGAAGTTCTTTCTCAGCAGATTGAAGATCTGAGAATGGAAGCGGGACTTGAGGAAACACGTGGCGAGGGGATTATTATTACAATTGATTCGCTTTATAACGATCAATTTGTTGGACAAGCAAAGCGATCTCCTCCTTCTGAGGTACTGCGTTATCTCGTAAATGAATTAAACATTTATGGAGCGGAAGAGATTGCAGTCGGGACAGAGCGAATTATTGCTACTTCTGCTTTTAGAGATGTGAATGAAATAACCTATTTAAATAACCGCCGATTACCACCTCTTCCATTGCAGGTGAAAGTTCTTTCAGATAAGTCGGAGAGTCTTCACAATCATATGGTCGTATCAGCTTCGATTGAATACTTGGAGATCAGAGGGTTTTCTTTAACGATCGAGAAAGCCGAAGAAGTGGAAATACCAGCATATGATCAGACAAGACGAGTTCGCTATATGGAAGAAGTAAAGGAGGGGTAATCGATGTGGTTACCGATAGTTGGATTAATTATTGGGGTTTTATTAGGATTAATGACTGAATTTCGTGTGCCGGCTGAGTATTCAAGCTATTTGTCCATAGCATTATTGGCAGCTTTAGATACATTGTTTGGTGGAATTCGGGCTTTTTTACAAAATACTTTTGATTCAAATGTATTTTTATCAGGTTTTTTCTTTAATATTCTTTTAGCTGCAGGTTTAGCTTTTCTAGGTGTTCATCTTGGTGTAGACTTATACCTAGCAGCGATCTTTGCTTTTGGTGTTCGTCTATTTAATAATATTGCAGTGATACGTCGGATGCTGCTTTCAAAATGGCAGGCAAATCACCAAAAATAACGAAGATAATAGGAAACTTATGAAAATACGTGAAAAAACAGAAAAAAATTAGAAAAACGGCGTTTAATAAAAGGATAATAGTATCGAGTGTTGAATTAGTCTATAATCTATGAATATATGTTAAAATCGCTAATTCTAAAAAGGTATACTTATTGTTAAACTTAAATTGACGCGGTTGATTACACGAGGAGGTGCCATAGATTGAACAGCAACGAGATATACGTAAGTTTAGACATCGGTACATCCAATGTCAGAGTGATCATTGGTGAAATGTCAAATGGAACGATGAATATTATTGGAGTTGGCAAAGCAAACTCTGAAGGGATAAAAAAAGGCTCAATTGTTGATATTGATGAAACAGTTCAATCTATACGCAGAGCAGTAGACCAAGCTGAGCGAATGGTCGGACTTTCAATCAAACAAGTGGTAGTTGGGGTTAATGGCAATCATATTCAATTACAACCATGTCATGGAGTAGTAGCTGTATCTAGTCCGGATAGAGAAATTGGTGATGAAGATATCACTCGTGTGATAGATGCATCTCAAGTACTCTCAATCCCGCCTGAACGTGAGATTATTGATGTCATACCTAAGCAGTTTATTGTAGATGGTCTCGATGAAATTAATGATCCACGTGGTATGATAGGTGTTAGGCTTGAAATGGAAGGTATGATTATTACAGGATCGAAAACGGTTTTACATAATCTGCTTCGCTGTGTTGAACGCGCAGGTCTACAAGTTGCTGAAGTATGTTTACAACCTTTGGCTACAAGTTCTGTTGCTATTTCCAAAGATGAAAAAAGTTTGGGAGTTTGTTTAATTGATATTGGTGGTGGCTCTATTACTATCTCTATTTTTGAACAAGGTACATTGCAAAATACAACCGTACTTCCAATTGGTGGAGATCATATTACAAACGATATAGCCGTTGGTCTTCGCATTTCGTCAGAAGAAGCTGAACGAATTAAAACAAAACATGGACATGCCTATATCGATGATGCTTCAAAGGAAGAGCGCTTTGATATTACAACGATTGGTCGTTCAGATTCTGAAGAGTTTTCGCAATTTGAACTTGCACATATTATTGAGCCGAGAGTTGAAGAAATGTTTGAATTAATCTTCCGTGAATTGACTCGTTTAGGTTATCGTGATTTTCCAAGCGGTTACGTATTAACTGGCGGTACAGTTATGATACCTGGTGTATTAGAGTTAGCAAGTGAACTTTTACAAGCTAATGTTCGTGTGGCTGTCCCAGATTATTTAGGGGTGCGTGAACCTCAATATACAACAGGTGTTGGTCTCATCCAATTTGCATATAAAAATGCAAAGGTTCAAGGAAAAGAAGTAGCTGCTTCTGTGATGGAAGCTGAAGCATATGACGAACCGAAACGAGAACGTAATGAAGCGCAAGCAGCACCAAAGAAAGAAAAGACAAAGTCAAAAGGTAAAATGAAGAACTGGTTTAAAGTTTTTTTTGAATAGATAAATGAACGGGATACAGTCTGATTAGGGGGACCTTACATGTTAGAGTTTGAAATGGATATGGATCAATTAGCACAAATTAAAGTTATAGGTGTTGGCGGCGGCGGTAGCAATGCCGTTAACCGTATGATAGAGAATGGATTACAAGGTGTCGAATTTATTGCTGTGAATACTGATGCACAAGCATTACACCTATCAAAAGCAGAAGCAAAGCTGCAGCTTGGCGGGAAGCTCACGCGTGGTTTAGGTGCTGGAGCTAATCCAGATATCGGAAAAAAAGCAGCAGAAGAAAGTCGAGAGCAGCTTGAAGAAGTACTACAAGGAGCCGATATGGTATTCATCACTGCTGGAATGGGTGGTGGAACAGGTACAGGAGCAGCACCAGTTATCGCTGAAGTTGCTAAAGAATTAGGAGCACTTACAGTTGGAGTTGTCACTAGACCGTTTACATTTGAAGGTCGCAAGCGCTCAAATCATGCAGCATCTGGTATACAAGCTCTTAAAGAAAAAGTTGATACATTAATTGTAATACCGAATGATCGATTATTAGAAATTGTTGATAAAAACACACCGATGCTTGAAGCATTTAGAGAAGCAGATAATGTTTTACGTCAAGGTGTACAAGGTATTTCGGATCTGATCGCTGTACCGGGTCTAATCAACTTAGACTTCGCTGATGTGAAAACGATTATGAGTGAGAAAGGTTCAGCTTTAATGGGAATTGGAATTGCTACTGGTGAAAATCGTGCAAGTGAAGCAGCGAAAAAAGCAATATCAAGTCCATTACTTGAAACATCAGTTGATGGTGCACAAGGTGTACTAATGAACATTACTGGTGGTTCGAACCTATCATTGTATGAAGTTCATGAAGCTGCAGAAATAGTCTCAGCTGCTTCTGATCAAGAAGTAAACATGATTTTTGGTTCTGTAATTAATGAAAACTTAAAAGATGAAATTGTTGTAACAGTTATCGCAACAGGTTTTGACGATGTTGAGAACAATGGACAACCTCGTCCGATGTCACCAAAAATGTCAAAAGGACAAACCAACCAAGCACCTGTACAAGAGGAGCAAAAAGAGTCACGGTTTGCACAGCAAAGTCAAGCCCCACAAGAACCAACAGAAACGTTGGATATTCCAACATTCTTGCGTAATCGTAGAAACAGAAATAGATAATCAGAACCTAAAGCATCTGCTCTATGCACAGAGCAGATGCTTTTTTTGCATGAAAATTGCCGTAAATCAATCAATTATTTCCTCAACTTAAAAGATGACAATAATACAAAAAATCTCCTAAAATAACTCCCTTGTGCTTGTCATGAAGCGACAGACTTCTTAATAGAATGTGTAATATACTTGTTTCAAATCAATGGATGTGAGGATGAATATGACCTTATATATTGATGTGATTTGGCTACTGAATCTTTGTATTGACTATTTATTAATTGCTTTAACGGCATTAGTGTTAAAGCGACAGTTCCATCACATTCGAATGATCCTAGCAGCACTATTCGCATCTCTAATTGTTTTTTTGATGTTCAGTCCGATTGCATCATTATTTAACGAGCCTTGGATGAAGTTTCTTTATTCGGCAGTTATTGTATTCATTGCATTTGGATATAGGAGGTTGCAATACTTTTTGCAGGGTTTGCTAATGTTTTATTTTGTTGCATTTATGACAGGAGGAGGGTTATTTGCCTTACACTATTTCTGGCATACCGAAATTGATGTTTTAGATGGAATGGTTCAAGTGAATTCCGGTTATTTTGGTAGTGGAATAAGCTGGTTATTTGTTCTTATTGGGTTTCCGTTAATTTGGTATTTTTCAAAGCATCGTTTTGAGACGATTGAAATGAAGCGTGTCCAATATGATCAAATTGTAGATGTAGACATAACGATAGCTGGCTACACGTTTAGAACAAAAGGACTTATTGATAGTGGAAACCAATTGACTGACCCGTTAACAAAGAAACCAGTGATGATTATTGAGGCCAAACTGTTGTACCCCTTCTTTTCGGAACAATCAGTCAATCATATCGTACACTTTCACGAACATGCACATGAGGGAGGAGAGCAGAGTTTACTAGAACGTGCTTGTATTATTCCGTACAGAGTAATTGGTCAATCGCAGCCTTTTATAACGGGACTGAGACCAGATAAGATTAAGATTTTTCTTCAAGAAGAACAGTTTGAAACAACTAATGTATTGCTAGGATTACAAGAAAAGGAGTTATCTCCTGATGGGGTATTTAATTGTATCGTTCATCCAAAGTTAGTACTCGGTGTTTCCACTGATAAGCTAGCATAATCAAGTAATTAGGAGGCACACAACATGCTAAAGCTAAAACTAACCTTATTGTGGTACAAATTAATGTATCGCCTTGGAATGAAAGCTGATGAAATTTATTACATAGGTGGAAGTGAAGCCTTACCACCACCTCTTTCAAAAGAAGAAGAAGCAGTCCTTTTGAAAAAACTACCTTCTGGTGACAAGGCTGTACGCTCAATGCTCATTGAACGCAATCTACGTTTAGTCGTGTATATTGCTCGGAAGTTTGAGAACACGGGAATTAATATTGAAGACTTAATCAGTATCGGAACAATTGGATTAATTAAAGCTGTAAATACCTTTAATCCAGAAAAGAAAATTAAACTAGCAACATATGCATCAAGATGTATTGAGAATGAAATCTTAATGTATTTACGTAGAAACAATAAAACACGCTCTGAAGTATCTTTTGATGAACCGTTAAACATTGATTGGGATGGTAATGAACTTCTGCTTTCAGATGTATTAGGTACAGAGGAGGACATTATCACAAGGGGAATTGAAGAAAAAGTAGATAGAAGACTTTTGGTCAAAGCTTTGCATACGTTAAATGACCGTGAAAAACAAATTATGGAACTAAGGTTCGGACTAGCTGGTGATGAAGAAAAAACACAAAAAGACGTAGCCGACATGCTAGGAATTTCGCAATCCTACATTTCCCGATTAGAAAAAAGAATAATTAAAAGACTACAGAAAGAATTTAATAAGATGGTATAGAGTTTATCAAAACAGGGCGGTTTTCCCTGTTTTGATAAACTCGAAGCGATGAGAGTAGCCGTTGCGATGTGTTAAGCCTTTTAGGAGTGGGCTTCTCCTAAAAGGCGTGCAACGAGCGGAGCCATCGCAGACATGTTCGCACTGGTAAAAAGAAAAAAGGCGGTTTTCCCTGTTTTGATAAACTCGAAGCGATGAGAGTAGCCGTTGCGATGTGTTAAGCCTTTTAGGAGTGGGCTTCTCCTAAAAGGCGTGCAACGAGCGGAGCCATCGCAAACATGTTCGCACTGGTAAAAAGAAACAGGGCGGTTTTCCCTGTTTTGATAAACTCGAAGCGATGAGAGTAAGCCGCCGTTGTGCTTTAAGCCTAAAGGAGCGGTTTTCTCCTTTAGGCGCACGGCGAGAGGAGCCATCGCAGCAGAGCAACCATCCCTAATCACTACAACTTTAATAAATTTCCCCATTCCAATCCCACCTAATTTTCCAACTTTTATGTACAAATCAGCAAAAAATAAATTTTTGTTTATTTTTTGTTGTCATGACGTGCACGAGCGATGTCAAATGTTTTTATTCGACATCACTCGTGCATATTTTTTCCTTCTGAGGAGATACTTTTCTTAGACATCATCTCCCGCGTATAGGAGGGAAAGAATTGACACGAAATAAAGTTGAGATTTGCGGTGTAGATACCTCGAAGTTACCTGTTCTAAAGAACACTGAAATGCGAGAGTTATTTCAGCGATTGCAAAATGGTGAGACCAGTGCACGTGAAACATTAGTTAATGGAAATTTGCGTTTAGTACTAAGTGTGATCCAACGTTTTAACAATCGCGGAGAATACGTTGACGACCTTTTTCAAGTAGGTTGTATTGGTTTAATGAAATCAATTGATAATTTTGATTTAAGCCAAAACGTTAAGTTCTCTACATACGCGGTTCCTATGATCATAGGTGAAATTCGTCGCTACCTGCGTGATAACAATCCGATCCGTGTCTCTCGATCTTTGCGAGATATCGCCTATAAAGCGCTACAGGTTCGTGATCAAATCATGTCAGAAAAGAAGCGTGAAAAAGAGCCAACTGTCCAAGAAATTGCTAAGGTATTAGATGTACCGAAAGAGGATGTTGTTTTTGCGTTAGATGCGATTCAAGATCCAGTTTCTTTGTTTGAACCAATTTATAATGATGGTGGAGATCCGATTTTCGTCATGGATCAAATCTCTGACGAACGGAACAAAGATGTCAATTGGGTAGAAGAAATTGCTTTAAAAGAAGCAATGGTTAGATTGAACGATCGAGAAAAGATGATTTTGAATATGCGCTTTTTCCAAGGGAAAACCCAAATGGAAGTAGCAGATGAAATTGGAATCTCTCAAGCGCAGGTTTCACGCTTAGAAAAAGCTGCCATTCAACAAATGAATAAACACGCTCAAATTTAACAACCAAAGGATGACTCCTTCCTTTCCCATTACTATTATTGTTTCCGATCTAGTAGGACAAGCCTTCAAGAACGGAATATATGATAAATGGGGAAGAGGGACCATCCTTTTTTTACGTTGGTTGCGTATTTGGAATTGTTCATAAACCATATATAACCCCGCATATAGTAGAAGACAGACTACTATGAAAAGAGGTGCCGCACATGATGAAAATATCAGAGCTACAAGTAAAAGATATTGTTAATATGGATAATGGAAAACGCTTAGGTCATTTATCAGATTTAGAAATAAATCTTTCTACAGGTGCAATAGAGGCTTTGGTGATTAATAGTTCTGGTAAGATGATGGGTTTGTTTGGAAAGGAAACAGAAGAAATTGTAATACCTTGGAAAAATATTATCCGAATTGGTTCCGATGTTATCTTAGTTGAAGTACCTAGTACTTATGGGAGGCCTACACATAATCGTGAGCATCCTTCGACAATGAGAAAGCGTTGATTGAAGAAGAAAGTCGTTTCTTGTATGTGTATTCATATGCTAAAATATAACTATGATAATTTTTCCTTTTTTAAGGGAAGGCTGTGCCTCCCCTTAAAAATTGGGGAGAGGAGAGATTGCAATGGAACCGTTTGTTCAGAGTAGTGAAAGATTTGTAACCATTGAACGTTGGCAACAAGCTTTTCTTCACCTCATTGTTGGCTTTTCTACAAGAAATGGAGGAGAGAGTCAATCTCCATTTTCAAGTTTGAATTTAGGGTTTCATGTTGGTGACGATCCTCTAACAGTAAAACACAACCGTCACCTCTTAGCAGAGGACTTGGGTATCCCCGTTTCTCGGTGGGTGGGTACTGAGCAGGTACATGAAGCAACTGTAAAAAAAATTACAGAAGGCGATGTTGGTCGCGGGAGTGAAAGTCTGGAATCAGCCATTCAGATGACGGATGGAATTTATACATGCGAGAAGAACGTTTTGTTGACAAGTTTATATGCTGATTGTGTTCCACTATACTTTTTTTCACCTAATTATGAGATAGTAGGTCTTGCTCATGCTGGGTGGCGCGGTACCGTTCAAAATATTGCGTCAGTGATGATTGAAAAATGGCACATTGATGAAGGGATTCCAGTTAACGATATACAGGTTGCCATCGGTCCTTGTATAAGTAAAACTGCTTATGAGGTTGATCAAAAAGTAATAACAGAAGTGGAGAAGGTATGGCCAAAGGATTTACAGTTTAAACCTTATACAACTTTAGAGAACAACAAATATCTTCTTGATTTAAGAGAAGTAAATAAGCAATTAATGATACAAGCTGGAATTAAACAAAATCAAATCCTTTTATCTTCCATTTGTACAGCTTCAGATAAAAGAATGTTCTCACATCGTGCAGATGGTGGGAAAACAGGTAGATTAATGAGCTATATCGGAATAAGAGTGGATGGTGATTGATCACGATGTCTGTAAAAGAAAGGTTAAGTAACTTGCAAGAACAGATCAACGATGTATGTAATCGCTGCGATCGAGATATTTCTTCGGTTCAAATTGTAGCTGTTACGAAGTACGTAAGTATAGAAACGACAGCCAAAGCGCTGGATGCAGGATTGATACATATCGGTGAAAACCGAACAGAAGGTGCTTCCCGAAAATGGGAAGAACTTGGAGATCGAGGAGTTTGGCATTTTATTGGCTCATTACAAACTAGGAAAGTAAAACAAATCATTGGGAAATATGAATATCTCCATTCTTTAGATCGTCTTTCTCTTGCTAAGGAAGTCGACAAGAGGTTAGAAGATGGACAAGTCATGAAATGTTTTGTGCAAGTTAATGTATCTGGCGAAGAATCGAAATCAGGACTATCACCAGAGGAAGTCATACCATTTATCAAAGATTTAGAGCCATATAAGCATATTAAAGTAGTGGGTCTAATGACGATGGCACCTTTTTATGATGATCCAGAATTAACAAGACCTATTTTTAGAAAACTGAGAAACATCCGTGATGAAGTACAATCATTGGAGCTTGACCATGCTCCGTGTAAGGAGCTGTCAATGGGGATGTCTAATGATTTTACCGTTGCCATTGAAGAAGGAGCGACGTTCATTCGAATCGGTTCAGCACTTGTCGGCAAAGAGTAAATTATGGAGAGGAGAATTAATTAAAAATGGGGATGAAATCAAAATTTAAGCGTTTTTTTGAATTAGAGGATGAATATGAAGAAGTTGAGGAGTTCGTAGATGAACGTTACAGTGATGAAGAAAGTGAACCGAAACGTCGAACCCGGAGTCAACAAAACAAGCAACCCACAGGAGTAGCTAACCCCCAAAATGTCGTTAGTTTACAAAGCGTTCAAAAGGGAGCGAAAATGATCCTTCTTGAGCCGCGTACGTATGATGAAGCGCAAGAAATTGCAGATCATCTGAAAAATCGCAAAGCTGTGATCATTAACTTACAGCGAATTTCACATGATCAGGCAAAACGAGTAGTCGATTTTTTAAGTGGAACAGTGTATGCTATTGGGGGGGACATTCAAAAGGTAGGCTCAAATATCTTTTTATGTACACCTGATAACGTTGATGTTTCAGGAACAATTACAGAAATGATGCAGGAGCATTTTGAATAGTTGTAGATAGAAGGTGGTGAATGTTTTGCAAACAATTGGATTATTACTTTATCAAGCATTATATATTTATTCTTTCTTTATTATTGGCTATATTCTTATGTCATGGTTCCCGAACGCTCGTGAGTCCTCGCTCGGTCAGTTTGTTGGGCGTATTGTTGAGCCGTATTTAGAACCATTTAGAAAGTTTGTTCCGCCACTAGGGATGATTGACTTATCCCCGATCGTAGCGATTATTGTCCTTCGTTTAGCGAGTGGTGGTGTTCGTGCCCTTTTCGGTATTTAACAGTTAGGAGTGAACAGCCATTAGTATTTATCAGCACTTTCGTGAGGAGGAGCGTCCTTTCGTAGATCAAGTATTGGAATGGCAGGAAGACGTAAAGTTTAAACATTTTGATCGATTAACGGACTTTCTTGATCCAAGACAGCAAGAAATTGTCCGGACTATAATAGGACATGATGAAGATGTGAGCCTCTCCTTTTCGGGAGGCTCTCGTTATGCAGAGCGATGTCGGCTGCGTTTGACTCCTCCATATTTGGAAACATTGGAAGAGGACTTTCAGCTTACGCTTTTTTCGATTGATTATCCAACTAAATTTGTTACAATAGAACACCGCGATATTTTAGGGGCTTTTATGAATGTTGGGATTAAGCGCGAAAAATTTGGTGATATTCTTATAAATGAAGATGGAATTTCTCAAATAATTGTAGCAACAGAGATCTCAGAGTATGTTGAGATGAATATTCAAAAAGTAGGAAAAGCAACGGTACGGTTGAATCGAATTCCACTAACTGAGCACATTATACCTAAGAATGAATGGACAGAAGAAGTAACAACTGCTTCTTCTATGAGACTTGATGTTATTTTAGCAAAGATGTACAAGCTATCACGATCTAAAGTGACTCCGTTTATAGAAAAAGGTTTGGTGAAAGTTAATTGGAAAGTAGTGGATCGTGTTGATTTTACATTAGAAGTGGGCGACTACATATCTGTCCGAGGGTTTGGAAGATCAAAAGTAATCGGAATTGATGGTATGACGAAGAAAGAAAAATACCGATTACGCTATGGTCGAAAGCAATAAGAAATTTATCTGAAAAAAATGCAGGAATTTTGACCTTTGTGTCGAATGAATGTAGATAAAGACCGAACAGGAAAATGCACTCATTTTTTATAAGGTTCATTTTTACTAAATTATTGTTAACAACATGGAGGTGGCTGACATGCCTTTAACCCCTTTGGACATCCATAATAAAGAATTTACTAGAGGGTTTCGCGGATATGATGAAGATGAAGTAAATGAATTTTTAGATCAAGTAATTAAAGACTACGAGGCGGTTCTTCGTGAAAAGAAGGAACTATTTGAACGAGTTACAGATCTTGATGAGAAATTGGACCATTTTAAAAATATTGAAGAAACGCTTAATAAATCAATTTTAGTAGCCCAGGAAGCAGCAGAAGAAGTTAGGCGAAGTGCTCAAAAAGAGGCGCAACTTATTGTAAAAGAGGCAGAAAAGAATGCCGATCGAATTATAAATGACTCTCTTGCTAAGTCAAGAAAAGTGATGATGGACATGGAGGAATTAAAAAAACAAGCATCGGTTTACAAGATGAGATTTAAAATGCTAATTGAAGCTCAACTTGAAATGCTACAGTCTGACGATTGGAACGAGGTTACAGAAAAAGAAGAACTGTATGCAGAGCGTACGTAATTCTAGTTGAAGAGACCGCATACACGGCTTTTCTTACTAGAACCTTGCACTTATCAAAAGGCTATCATATAATGGTAATCATTAAATGAATGTTGAAAAAGACAATGAAAGGGACGAGTACATTGTGTTAGACGTGCTTAGCGATTCAGGGATGGTGGGAGCCTGAACACGTTCACATTGGAAAATCACCCTTGAGTTTTGCACTGAAATGTAAAAAGTAGGATGCAACGAGTGATTCCCGTTACGAATATAAGAGTGGAAAGTTATACTTTCTAACAGGGTGGTACCACGGGTTAACTTCTCGTCCCTTTTGGGATGAGGAGTTTTTTGTATTGTCTAACAATTTCATAGTTTGAATTTAGGAGGAAAGTCAATGGATTACAAAGATACGCTATTGATGCCAAAAACAGAATTTCCGATGCGAGGAAATTTGCCAAATCGGGAACCGGAAAGACAAGAAAAATGGGATGAAATGGATATTTATAAAAAGGTCCAAGAAAGAACTGAAGGTCGTCCATTATTTGTATTGCATGATGGCCCACCATATGCAAATGGTGACATCCATATGGGACATGCGTTAAATAAAATTTTAAAAGATATCATTGTTCGTTATAAATCAATGAGTGGTTACCATGCTCCATATGTTCCTGGTTGGGATACTCATGGATTACCGATTGAAACAGCACTTACAAAGAGCGGAAAAGTAAACCGTAAGTCAATGAGTGTTGCTGAATTCCGTAAACTCTGTGAAGAATATGCAAGGAAACAAATTGATCGTCAACGTGAACAATTTATTCGTTTAGGTGTTCGTGGGGATTGGTGGAATCCATATGTAACACTCGACAAAGCATATGAGGCTCAACAAATTAAAGTATTTGGAGAAATGGCTAAGAAAGGTCATATTTATAAAGGGAAAAAGCCTGTATATTGGTCTCCATCTTCTGAGTCTGCATTAGCAGAAGCAGAAATTGAGTATCAAGATAAACGTTCTCCTTCTATTTATGTAGCATTTAAAGTAAAAGAAGGAAATGGTGTACTAACTGGAGATGAGTCTATTATCATCTGGACAACAACACCATGGACAATTCCAGCAAACCTAGGTATTTCAGTTCATCCAGAGCTTGACTATAATGTCGTGGCGGTTGGTGAAAAGAAATATGTTGTTGCTGCTGGTCTTCTTGAATCGCTTCAAAAAGAGTTTGAATGGGAAAATGTTGAAGTAGTAAAGACATTAAAAGGTTCGGAACTTGAATATGTGAAAGCAGAGCACCCGATTTATGACCGCGATTCATTAGTAATGTGTGGAGAGCATGTAACACTAGATGCAGGAACAGGTTGTGTTCATACAGCACCAGGTCACGGGGAAGAGGATTTCATTGTTGGACAAAAGTACGGATTAGATGTCTTATGCCCTGTCGATGATAAAGGAAATATGACAGAAGAAGCCCCTGGTTTTGAAGGACTCTTTTATGATGCGGCAAATAAACCTATTACAGAAAAGCTTGATGAGTTAGGTGCGTTATTAAAGTTAACGTTTATTACTCATTCATATGCCCATGACTGGCGCACAAAGAAACCAGTCATTTATCGTGCGACTGCTCAGTGGTTTGCATCTATTGAAAATTTCCGAAATGATTTATTAAAAGCCATTGAAGAAGTTGAGTGGATGCCAAAATGGGGAGAAACTCGATTATTTAACATGGTCCGTGACCGTGGCGATTGGTGTATTTCTCGTCAACGTGCTTGGGGGGTTCCAATTCCAGTATTTTATGGAGAAAACGGAGAGCCAATTATTACAGATGAAACAATTAATCATGTATCGAACTTGTTCCGTGAACATGGATCTAATATTTGGTTTGAGTGGGACACAGATCAATTACTACCTGAAGGATTCACATCTGAACATAGTCCTAATGGCACATTCACACGTGAGATGGATATTATGGATGTTTGGTTTGACTCAGGTTCTTCTCATCAAGCTGTATTGGAAGAGCGTGACGAACTAGAGCGTCCTGCTGACCTATATCTTGAAGGTTCTGACCAATATCGTGGTTGGTTTAACTCTTCTCTTTCTACAAGTGTTGCAATCACAGGAAAAGCACCATACAAAGGTGTTTTAAGTCATGGTTTTGCACTTGATGGAGAAGGGCGAAAGATGAGTAAATCCATTGGGAATGTCGTTATTCCGAATGATGTTATGAAGCAATTAGGAGCGGATATTTTAAGGTTGTGGGTAGCATCAGTTGATTACCAAGCCGATGTTCGTGTCTCAGATAAGATCTTAAAGCAGGTGTCTGAATCTTACCGCAAAATTCGTAATACGTTCCGCTTTTTGTTAGGTAATTTACATGATTTTGACCCAGCTACTAACTATGTAAAAGACTTAAAAGACGTTGACCTATTTATGCTTGTTAAACTAAATGAAGTTATCGAAAAGGTTGAGCAAGCGTATGATCAATATCAATTCTCAACCGTATATCACACAATTCATAATTTCTGTACAATTGAATTAAGTTCATTCTATATGGATTTAGCTAAAGATACTCTATATATCGAGCACGCTGATCACCCATCACGTAGAGCTATTCAAACGGTTATGTATGAAGTGCTTATCAGTTTAACGAAGCTTGTATCACCAATCTTAAGTCATACGGCAGATGAAGTGTGGGAGCACATTCCGGCAGTAAGTGAAGAGAGTGTTCAGCTTACTGATATGCCAGCTGTGACATCATTTGGTGATGTTGAAGCGTTAAAGGCAAAGTGGAATCATTTCATGTCTGTGCGAGATGACGTGTTAAAAGCACTGGAACAGGCAAGAAACGAAAAGAAAATCGGAAAATCGTTAACAGCAGCGATTACTTTATATACAAGTGGAGAAGTAAGAGCGTTATTAAAAGATATTTCCCAGCTTGAAAAATTATTTATTGTTTCTGGTGTTTCATTAGCAGGAGAAGTAAATGAGGCACCTACTGATGCAGTTGTATTTGAACAATTAGCGATTGTCGTCGAGCAAGCAAAAGGCGACACGTGTGAACGTTGTTGGGTTGTTTCAGAAACAGTTGGAAATGACCAAGAGCATTCGGGACTTTGTTCTTCATGTGCTGAAACAGTGAAAAAGTATTATGTGAAAAATTAATCTAAAAGAGGTTGTCTCACGAGGCTTTGAGACAGCCTCTTCTTTGTCTTTGACAAATGTTGTGTTGGCTATATCTCCATCTGTTGGTCACAATAATAATGAGCGCCCACACGAAGCGCGATTTGTTATGGGGGAGATGAAAATGGCAGATTATACAAAAATAAAACAGCAATTAGTTCAAAGAAAAGCTCAAGTAGAGAAACGAATTAAGGAGCATTTTCAAGAAGAGCAATCAAGAACTTTATCGTTTTCAACTGGAGAGTTGTCACAATACGATAATCATCCAGCTGACACAGCTACAGACTTATACGAGAGAGAAAAGGATTTTGCACTGTTAGAGCAGCTTGAGAGAGAGCATGAAGAAATTGAGCATGCACTCTCAAAATTTAATACGGGTACATTTGGAATTTGTGAGGTAACTGGTAAAGTAATCCCTTATGAACGACTTGAAGCTAATCCAGCTGCTAGAGCGGTCGTCGAAGCAGTCGATAATCGGATCACTGATGACAGGCCACCTGAAGAAGATGTTTTAGATGGTTTTGAAAAATATAATTTTGATCAAGATGATCATGAGACGGAATTTGACGCAGAGGATTCTTATCAATCAGTTGCGCAGTTTAATGAAAATTCTATGACGTTTGAAGATTCTTCGCTTGATGAAAATGGTGAACTTATCGGATACGTTGAAGAGATTGAGGGGTTTTTATCAACAGGGATTGACGGTTACACAGGCGATGAAGATGTTGTCTTCCAGCGTAATGTCCACTATGATCAATACTTGAACGGAAAGTAGGGGGTCATCCCCCTCTTTTTGTGCTATAATGCTTATCGTATGGAAAGACGTGGACAGAACGGGGGATTATGTTGAAGTATTATCTTATTGCACTTGTTGTTTTGATATTCGATCAAATAACAAAATGGATTGTTGATAGACAAATGGCCATTGGGGAAAGAATAACGATTATTGAACAAGTTCTATATTTTACATCTCATCGAAATAAAGGGGCAGCTTTTGGAATCCTTCAAGGGCAAATGTGGTTTTTTTATATAATTACAACTATTGTAATTATTGGAATCATTTATTATATGCAAAAAGAAGCTAAAAACAGTCGTTTATTTGGACTCTCGTTAGCCCTAGTCCTTGGGGGAGCAGTAGGGAATTTTATTGATCGGCTTTTCCGTGGAGAAGTAGTGGATTTTATTGATACATATATTTTTGGTTATAATTTTGCCATTTTTAATGTGGCTGATGCCGCTTTATGTATTGGAGTGGGGCTTTTATTTGTAAAAATGATAATAGATGAACGTCAGAAAAAGGAGAGTAACTAATGGAACAATATACTTGGACAGTGACAGAGGAGCAAGCGACTGAACGCTTAGATAAATTTTTAACAATGATGGATAACGCTTGGTCCAGAACACAAGTCCAGATTTGGATAAAAGATGAACATATAAAAGTGAATAATGAGAAAGTAAAAAGCAATTATAAGGTAAGTGAAGGTGATGTGATAACGCTTTTCATACCGGAAGCAGAAGAACTTCAAGTTGAAGCAGAAAATATTCCTCTTGATGTTGTATATGAAGATGCCGACGTCATCGTTATAAATAAGCCAAGAGGAATGGTTGTGCATCCAGCTCCTGGTCATTACTCTGGTACGTTAGTAAATGCTTTAATGCATCATTGTCAAGATTTATCTGGAATTAATGGTGTAATAAGACCTGGAATTGTTCACCGTATTGATAAGGACACTTCTGGTTTAATTATGGTAGCGAAAAATGACAAAGCTCATGAATCGCTTGTTGAACAATTAAAAGCAAAAACAACTCGCCGACTGTATAAAGCAATCGTTCATGGTATCATTCCACACCAACATGGAACGGTAGATGCACCGATTGGTCGCGACAAAAAAGATCGTCAAAGTATGACGGTTACAGAGGAAAACAGCCGTGATGCCGTTACTCATTTTACTGTACTTGAAACATTTGATAAGTACACATATGTTCAATGTGAATTAGAAACAGGAAGAACACATCAAATTCGCGTGCATATGAAGTATATCGGTTATCCATTAGCTGGTGATCCTAAATATGGTCCTAAGAAGAAACCACTTGATATTGACGGCCAAGCACTTCATGCTGCTGTTCTTGGATTTGACCATCCTTCAACAGGAAAAGAAATGGTTTTTGAAGCGCCACTACCAGAAGATATGGAAAAACTATTACAACAACTCCGCAGCAAGTAAAAGTTGTTGACATCTATATAATTCTAAGGCATAATTATAAAAGAATTTAATAGTCCTTTAACTTAGTCCCGTGAGGCTGAGAAGGAAACGGAAATGTAGAAACAGGTATACTACCTCTGTATCTACACTTATGTACAATCCTCTCATGTCAAAATACGGCATGAGAGTTTTTTCGTTTCTAAGGCAATTATGGAGGTGAGCATATGTCAAGAGTGATCTTAGATGATCAAGCAATAAGGAGAGCAACGACTCGTATTGCACATGAAATAATTGAGCACAATAAAGGTATTGAAAATTGTATCCTTGTTGGTATTAAAACACGTGGAATCTATCTAGCAAAGCGATTAGCAGAACGGATTGAAACAATCGAAGGTGAGAAAATTCCAGTAGGAGAAATTGACATTACTTTATACCGAGACGATTTAACAGTGAAAACTCGTACGGAAGAACCGATTCTTCAAGGGACAGACATTCCTGTTGATATTAGCAACCGAAAAGTTATCTTAGTTGATGATGTACTGTATACAGGAAGAACCGTTCGTGCAGCACTTGATGCATTAATTGATATCGGCAGACCAGAGCAAATTCAATTAGCTGTACTAATTGATCGTGGACACCGTGAATTACCAATACGACCTGATTATGTAGGGAAAAACGTCCCCACATCCAAGAGTGAGAAAATCGTTGCTAACTTAAGTGAGGTAGACTCATCGGATGAAGTGACGATCGAACAAAACAATAAATTACCTCTTTAAATTAGTCCTGTGAGGCTATTAAGAGGGTCAGACCAATTCACCAATTGCGTGAATGGGATTTTGAACCTCTTTGTATAAAAACAAAGAGGTTTTTGTCTAAGTTTTAGGGGGAATCTTTTATGGCATCAAACACAAAAGAAGTCGGCATCCGAGAAGTGCCAAGAATTGATAAGTGGATTGTATTAAGTTTACAGCATTTGTTTGCAATGTTTGGAGCAACGATTCTAGTTCCATATTTAGTAGGATTAAGCCCTGCAGTTGCCCTACTTTCAAGTGGATTAGGAACGTTAGCATATCTCCTTGTGACTCGGGGGCAAGTTCCAGCCTACTTAGGCTCATCATTTGCTTTCATCGCGCCCATCATTGCAGCATCAACATTAAATGGACCTGAGGGAGCCATGGTCGGTAGTTTCTTAGCTGGTCTTGTTTACGGATTAATTGCACTAGTTATTAAAGCTTATGGTGTCAATTCCATTATGCGTTTTCTGCCACCAATTGTCGTGGGTCCAGTGATTATGGTTATTGGGTTAGGTTTAGCTGGGGTAGCAATAGATATGGCGATGAATGAACCAGTTTCAGGTGAATACTCAACTACACATTTTATCGTTGCTCTTATTACTTTAACTATTACCGTATTAGCATCAATGTTTTTTAAAGGCTTTTTTAGTCTAGTTCCTATTATGTTTGGGATTATTGGAGGGTATTTATCAGCATTATTCTTTGGACTCGTAGACTTTCAGCCTGTACGTGATGCAAGTTGGTTTGCAGCACCAGATGTATTGGTTCCTTTTGTAACGTATATTCCAGCATTTTCCTGGGAAATCGCCTTTATTATGGTTCCTATTGCAGTTGTAACAATTGCTGAACATATCGGTGACCAAATGGTTTTAAGTAAAGTAGTTGGCAAAGACTTTATTAAGAAACCAGGTTTACATCGCTCGATTTTAGGGGACGGGGTAGCAACAGTCATTGCTTCGTTCTTGGGCGGTCCACCAAATACAACCTATGGAGAAAATATTGGTGTTCTTGCAATCACTCGCGTTTTTAGTGTGTTTGTTATTGCGGGAGCAGCTGTGTTAGCAGTAGCCTTCTCGTTTGTAGGGAAATTTGCCGCACTTATTTCTACTATACCAACAGCAGTCATGGGTGGTGTTTCCATTCTCTTATTTGGGGTTATCGCTTCATCAGGACTGCGAATGTTAATTGATAATGAAATCAACATTGGATTAAAACGTAACTTGATTATTTCTTCAGTCATCTTAGTAATTGGAATTGGCGGAGCATTCATTCAAGTGAGAGATAATATAGAGATTGCAGGAATGGCACTAGCTACAATCATTGGAATTATTTTACACATCGTATTACCAGAGAAAGAAGTTAGTTACGGTAAGAAAGCTATGTTTGAATCAGAATAAGAATAGTTCCCTTTAATCGAGGTACAGAGAGACTTCAAAGGGGGTTGGTTGAATGAGTTGGTCTACCATCTCAGCTTCCGTATACCCTTTGAGCCCTCTCGAAGGGTATTTTTTATAACTGTGTAACACATACATACTTAAGAGGAGGCGGATATTATGGTGACAATGACAGATCAACAAGCGATTAGAGGAGAACTACTTACTTTAGAAACGATGTCAACAGTCGAAATTGCCAATATTCTTGATGAGGCAGCACAGTTTGCAAAAGGAAAAGAGTGGCGCTCTAATAAAGAATTATTTATCGCAAATCTTTTCTTTGAGCCAAGTACAAGAACTCGTTATAGCTTCGAAGTCGCTGAAAAATCATTAGGTCTTCATGTGTTGTCTTTCTCAGAAGAAAGTTCAAGTGTCCAAAAGGGAGAGTCGTTACTAGATACGGTGAAAACTTTTGAAGCAATCGGAGCGAATGCTCTAGTCATTCGACATCCTGAAAACGACTATTACCAGCATATTCGTGAACAGATCTCGATTCCAATCATCAATGGGGGAGATGGAAGTGGCCATCACCCAACGCAATCCTTACTTGACTTATTAACGATCCAACAAGAATTTTCCACATTCTCTGGACTAAATATTATTATAGCTGGAGACTTACGTCATAGCCGAGTAGCGCGGTCGAATGCGGATGTTTTAACTAGATTAGGCGCAACTGTCAAAATAGCTGGACCTAAAGAATGGATGGCAGGGTACGAACAATCTTATCAATATGTAAACCTAGACGATGAATTACCAAAAGCTGATGTTGTTATGCTTCTTCGAATTCAGCACGAGCGTCATGATGGAAAGATGGAATTTACGAAAGAGAGCTATCACAAGCAGTTTGGCTTAACGGTTGATAGAGAGAAGAATATGAAGGAAAGTGCGATTATTTTACACCCTGCACCAGTAAATCGTGGTGTTGAACTTGCAAGTGAACTTGTTGAATGTAAGAAATCAAGAATATTTAAACAAATGAAAAATGGTGTTGCAGTAAGAAAGGCTGTTGTTAAGCGGGCACTTAACCAATTTTAAGGGGGAAATAACATGACAATTAAACTTGAAGGTGGCATGATTTTAGCTGAGAATGGAACGTTAGAAGTAAAGGATGTATACATGGTAGACGGACGTATTCAGTTTACAAAACCATCAACTGAGGACGTAACGGTAATCAATGTAGAAGGGAAATTAGTTGCTCCAGGACTTGTCGATGTTCATGTTCACTTACGTGAGCCAGGTGGAGAGAAGAAAGAGACGATTGAAACTGGAACGAAATCAGCAGCTGCTGGTGGTTTTACTACAATTGCAGCTATGCCAAACACAAGACCAGTTCCGGATACGAAAGAACAAATGGAATGGCTGCAAGAACGAATTCAATCTACAGGGCATGTTCGTGTTTTGCCTTATGCTTCAATTACGACAAGACAATTAGGAATAGAATTAACAGATTTCGAAGCATTAAAAGAAGCTGGTGCATTTGCTTTTACTGATGACGGTGTGGGTGTCCAATCTGCAGACATGATGCTTCAAGCGATGAAAAAAGCGGCAGAAATGAATATGGCTATTGTTGCACATTGTGAAGAAAATACATTGATTCATGGTGGATGTGTTCATGAAGGGAAGTTTTCAGCTGAACATAACGTACCGGGTATTCCATCTGTATGCGAATCGGTCCATATTGCTCGTGATGTGTTATTAGCTGAAGCTGCTAATTGTCACTATCACGTATGTCATGTTAGTACAAAAGAGTCTGTTCGAGTGATTAGAGATGCAAAAAAAGCTGGAATCAACGTCACTGCTGAAGTATCACCACACCACATTTTACTTTGTGAAGATGATATTCCTGGTTTAGATACAAACTTTAAGATGAATCCGCCATTACGAGCAAAAGAAGATCAACAAGCTCTTTGGGAAGGACTTTTGGATGGGACGATTGACTTTATTGCTACAGACCATGCACCTCATACAGAGGAAGAGAAAGCAGCAGGCATGGAACGATCTCCATTTGGAATTGTTGGGTTAGAAACGGCTTTCCCACTGCTATACACACACATTGTAAAAACGGAAAGAGCAACATTAAAACAGCTGGTGGATTGGTTAACTGTAAAACCAGCAAGTACATTTAATTTGGAGTCAGGGCTACTAAAAGAAGGTGTAGTTGCTGATGTTACAGTTATCGACCTTGAGGAAGAACGAACAATTGATAAAGAAGCATTTTTATCAAAAGGAAAAAATACACCGTTTCATGGCTGGGCTTGTGTTGGCTGGCCGGAATATACTTTTGTTGATGGAAAGCTTGTATTTGAGAAAGGAAAGGTGACAGTATGAAGCGTCAACTGATTTTAGAAGATGGGAATATTTTCGTTGGAGAAGGATTTGGATCAGATAAAGTAATGAGCGGTGAAGTTGTTTTTAATACAGGAATGACAGGGTATCAAGAAATTTTATCTGACCCATCTTATTGTGGCCAAATTGTCACGATGACGTATCCATTGATAGGAAACTACGGAATTAATCGTGATGATTTTGAATCAGTGACACCAGCTATAAATGGATTCATTGTAAAGGAGTATGAGCCAGAGCCAAGTCACTGGCGTGAAGAAGAATCATTAGATACGTTGCTTCGTGCAAAGGATATTCCAGCCCTTGCAGGAATTGATACTCGTAAGCTGACTCGTCTTATAAGAGAGCATGGTACTTTACGTGGACGTATTTGCTCATTAGATGTTGATGTAAATGAAGTTATTGAAGAGTTAAAGCAAACGACTTTCGTTCGAAATCAGGTTGAACAGGTTTCTACGAAATCTCCATATCATGCACCAGGCAGAGGAAACAAAGTGGTTCTTGTTGATTTTGGAATGAAGCATGGTATTTTACGAGAGTTAATAGCAAGACAATGTGACGTTGTTGTTGTTCCTTATAATACAAGTGCAGAGGAAATTCTACGATTACGTCCAGATGGAATCATGTTAAGTAACGGACCTGGAGATCCCGTTGATGTTCCTCAAGCAATCGAAATGATTAAAGAAATCCTTGGCCAAGTGCCGATCTTTGGAATCTGTCTTGGACACCAACTTCTTTCTCTTGCTTGTGGTGCAACGACTAGTAAATTACGCTTTGGACACCGTGGGTCAAACACACCAGTACGTGAACTTTCAACTGGAAAAATTGATATTACAGCACAAAACCACGGCTATACAGTCGATCTTGAGTCATTAGAAGGAACAGGTCTTGAACTAACTCACGTCGCTGTAAATGATGGAACAGTAGAAGGAGTTAGACATCTTGAACATGCAGCATTTAGCGTACAGTATCACCCAGAGGCATCACCAGGTCCACATGATGCGAATGACTTATTTAATCAATTCGTATCGATGATGGAAGCTGAAAAGAAAACAACTGTACTTGTCTAATTGAGGGGAGAAGAAAACATGGGTAGACGTAACGATATAAATAAGATTTTAGTAATAGGTTCTGGTCCAATTGTGATTGGACAAGCTGCTGAGTTTGATTATGCTGGCACACAAGCATGTCAAGCATTGAAAGAAGAAGGATACGAAGTCATCTTAATTAATTCCAATCCTGCAACAATTATGACAGATACAACAATGGCTGACCGTGTCTATATCGAGCCAATTACATTGGAATTTGTCAGTCGTATTATTCGTAAAGAACGTCCTGATGGAATTGTAGCAACTCTTGGCGGGCAAACGGGGCTTAATATGGCAATGGAACTTGATGAGTCCGGAATATTAAAGACATACAATATCGAACTTTTAGGTACTGATTTAGATGCAATTAAGAGAGCTGAGGACCGTGATTTATTTAGATCATTAATGAATGAATTACATGAGCCAGTCCCAGAGAGTGATATTGTCCATACATTAGAAGAAGCATATAAGTTTGTGGAACAAGTAGGCTACCCAATTATCGTTCGTCCTGCATACACATTAGGTGGAACTGGTGGAGGAATTGTTCATAATGAAGAACAATTACGTGAGATCGTTACTAGTGGACTAAAATATAGTCCTGTAACACAATGTTTAATTGAGAAAAGCATTGCTGGTTTTAAAGAAGTTGAGTATGAAGTGATGCGCGATGCAAAAGATCAAGCGATCGTTGTATGTAACATGGAAAACATTGACCCAGTAGGCGTTCATACAGGTGATTCCATCGTTGTAGCACCAAGTCAAACGTTAACTGACCGAGATTATCAGCGTTTACGTAATTCATCGTTAAAGATCATCCGTGCTTTAGGTATTGAAGGTGGATGTAACGTTCAATTTGCACACGATCCTTATAGCGATCAGTATTACATTATTGAAGTAAACCCACGTGTAAGTCGTTCATCAGCACTTGCATCAAAAGCAACTGGTTATCCAATTGCTAAAATGGCAGCAAAGATTGCTGTTGGGTATAGCTTGGATGAATTGATGAATCCAATTACAGGTAAAACATATGCAAGCTTTGAACCTGCACTTGATTATGTAGTTTCTAAAATTCCACGTTGGCCATTTGATAAATTTGATGCTGCCAATCGTGAATTAGGAACGCAAATGAAGGCAACGGGTGAAGTTATGGCAATCGGTCGTAACTTGGAAGAGTCACTACTTAAGGCTGTCCGTTCATTGGAAGCAGGATATGATCATATTTATGATACAAAAATTGCAAATACAGATACGGATGTATTAGTGAAACGTTTAGACAAAACAGATGATGAGCGACTTTTTGTTTTAGCTGAGTTGCTTAGAAGAGGTCATTCTATTCAGTCACTATGCGAGCTAACGAAGATTGATCGGTTCTTTATGCAAAAACTTGCGAGAATTGTTGCACTTGAAATCAAATTAACGGAGTCTCCGGACGATGTTGAGTTGTTGCAGCAAGCAAAAGAGCGTGGTTTTTCTGATATCGCCATTGCAAGACTTTGGAATAAGGACGAGCGTGATGTTTACACTCTACGCATGGAGCAAAACATTCGCCCTGTTTATAAAATGGTTGATACGTGTGCGGCTGAGTTTGAATCAGAAACACCGTATTTTTACGGCACTTATGAAGATGAAAATGAGGCACTTCAAACAGATAAGAAGAGCATTCTTGTTTTAGGGTCAGGTCCAATTCGTATTGGACAAGGGATTGAGTTTGATTATGCGACTGTTCATACGGTTTGGGCTATTAAAGAAGCAGGATATGAAGCGATTATTATTAACAATAATCCAGAGACAGTTTCAACTGACTTCAGTACATCAGATAAGCTTTACTTTGAGCCTTTAACAGTTGAAGATGTTATGCATGTGTTTGAGCAAGAGCAACCTGAGGGAGTCATTGTGCAATTTGGTGGACAAACAGCGATCAATCTAGCGGCAGAGTTAGAAGCTAGAGGAGTTCCGATTATTGGTACATCATTAGAAAGCATGGACCGTGCAGAAGATCGTGATAAATTTGAGCAAACTCTTTTATCGTTAGATATTCCACAGCCGCTTGGGCGCACGGCAACGTCAGTTGAAGGTGCTGTAGCGATTGCAAATGAAATTGGTTATCCTGTACTTGTTCGTCCTTCTTACGTACTTGGTGGACGTGCAATGGAAATTGTTTATAAAGAAGAAGAGCTTCTTAACTATATGAAAACAGCAGTAAGTGTGAATCCGAAACATCCGGTTCTTGTTGACCGTTATTTAACAGGTAAAGAACTCGAAGTTGATGCGATTTCTGACGGGGAGAATGTCTTTATCCCTGGAATTATGGAACATATTGAGCGTGCAGGTGTTCACTCTGGTGACTCGATTGCTGTGTATCCACCACAAACAGTGCCAGAGGATTTAAAGCAGAAGCTTATTGATCGTACGATTGCGATTGCAAGAGGATTAAACATTGTTGGTCTTTTAAATATCCAATTTGTTTGGCATAAGGATGAGGTTTACGTCCTAGAAGTAAATCCACGTTCAAGTCGTACGGTACCGTTTTTAAGTAAAATTACAGGGGTACCTATGGCAAATCTTGCAACAAAAGTTATGCTTGGCAAGAAACTTCCTGAATTAGGGTACGAAACTGGGTATCAAACTGAGGCAAAAGAAGTTTCCGTTAAAGTTCCAGTATTCTCATTTGCGAAACTTCGTCGCGTAGACATTACATTAGGGCCAGAGATGAAATCAACAGGCGAAGTAATGGGACGAGACACAACGCTTGAAAAAGCTCTCTATAAAGGTTTGATCGCATCAGGAATGAGTATTCCAACGCACGGATCAGTACTCTTTACGGTTGCTGATAAGGATAAAGAAGAAGCGTTAAGCTTAGTGGAACGCTTCCATCAAATTGGGTTTGATATTTTAGCAACTGCAGGTACAGCAAGGTTTATTCAAGAGGCGAACATCCCTGTTACAGTTGTAAATAAAATTGCAGAAGAAAAACCGAACCTTTTAGATGTCATCCGTGAAGGCCAAGCTCAATTTGTTATCAATACATTAACAAGAGGGAAACAGCCAGCGCGTGATGGCTTCCGAATTCGTCGCGAAGCGGTTGAAAATGGTGTTGTCTGCTTAACGTCAATTGATACAGGTGAGGCTCTCTTAAGAGTACTTGAGTCTATTACGTTTTCTTCTGAAAGTATGCCACAAATGCAAATGTAGAAAGTTGGAGGGACCCATGATTAAAAAAGAAAATTTAACGATTAAAAGTCAGAAAGAGATCGCTTCAAACATTATGGAATTAATATGTTCTGGAAGCTTAGCTAAACAAATGACAGAACCTGGACAATTTTTACACTTGCGAGTTGACACGAGTGACGATTTACTGTTGAGACGTCCGATTAGTATTTGTGACGTAGATGTTGATAACGAAACAGTCACAATGCTTTACCGTGCGGAGGGAAAAGGAACGAAGAGATTATCCCTTAAGCAAGAAGGTGAAAAAATTGATGTGCTAGGCCCTCTCGGAAATGGCTTTCCATTAGATGCGACCGAACAAGGAGAAACTGCTCTCCTTGTCGGTGGCGGAATCGGGGTTCCTCCACTTTATTATTTGTCAAAGCAATTAAAAAAACGAGGAGTCAATGTGATTCACGTATTAGGTTTTCAAAGCGCAGAAAATGTTTTCTATGAAGAAGAGTTTTCTAAGCTTGGTGAAACGTATGTTGTCACAGCAGACGGAACATATGGCTCAACTGGTTATGTAACTGATGTGATTAAAGAGAAAGACCTATCGTTTGATACGATGTATTCATGCGGACCAACACCAATGCTTGCGGCACTTTCAAGCATCTATAGTGATAAGCGCTTGTATATTTCGCTTGAGGAGCGGATGGGCTGCGGTGTTGGAGCATGCTTTGCATGTGTTTGTCATGTAGTCGGCGATGAATCTGGAACGAGTTACCGTAAAGTCTGTACAGATGGTCCAGTCTTTCCGGTTGGGGAGGTTGTACTATGAACAGATTAAAAGTAGAATTACCAGGACTTTCAATGAAAAACCCGATTATGCCTGCATCAGGCTGCTTCGGCTTTGGGAAAGAGTATGCTAATTATTATGATCTTGACCTTTTAGGAGCTATTGCGATAAAGGCAACGACGGATAAGCCACGCTTTGGGAATCCAACGCCTAGAGTTGCGGAAACATCAGCAGGTATGCTTAATGCAATTGGTTTACAAAATCCAGGCTTAGATGGTGTGTTATCAAACGAATTACCTTGGTTAAATCAATATGATGTACCGATTGTGGCTAATGTTGCTGGGACTGAAATTGCTGATTATGTTGAAACAACAGCAAAGCTTTCGAAAGCAGAAAATGTTCATGCGATAGAACTGAATATTTCCTGTCCGAATGTGAAGCAAGGTGGGATTGCTTTTGGAACAATTCCAGAAGTGGCTGCGGAATTAACAAGAGAAGTAAAAAATGTTTCAGATGTTCCTGTGTATGTGAAATTATCTCCTAATGTTGCAGATATTGTTGAAATAGCTAAAGCTGTTGAAAAAGCTGGTGCCGATGGACTTTCAATGATAAATACGCTTCTTGGCATGCGAATTGACTTAGTAAGAAGAAAGCCTATTTTAGCTAATGGGTATGGCGGCTTATCGGGTCCAGCTATTAAGCCAGTAGCGATCCGTATGATTCATCAAGTAAGCCAAGTTGTCGAAATTCCTATTATTGGAATGGGTGGAATTTATACAGCAGAAGATGTTGTTGAGTTTATGTTAGCTGGTGCTAGTGCGGTAGCTGTAGGAACTGCAAATTTCACTGATCCATATGTTTGTCCTACAATCATTGAAGAGCTTCCAGCACTTCTTGATGAGTTAGAAGTTGACCATGTGCAAGATTTAATCGGAGGGAGTTGGAAAAAATGCAACGTCCACTCATAATTGCCTTAGATTTAGATGATGCAAAAAAGCGTAAATCACTCCTAGATCAATTTAATGGGGAATCTCTCTATGTGAAGGTAGGGATGGAGCTATTTTATCGAGAAGGAAGACAAGTGATTCATGAATTGAAAGAAAGTGGTCATCAAATTTTTCTTGACTTAAAATTGCATGATATCCCAAATACGGTTCATAGAACAATGAAAGAGCTTGCTAGTTTAGAAATTGACATCGTTAATGTCCATGCCGCAGGCGGAAAAAAAATGATGAGTGCAGCTCGTGAAGGTTTGGAGCAAGGGACCAAAGCGGGTTCGAAGCGTCCTATCTTAATCGCAGTTACTCAATTAACAAGTACTGATGAAGAAACGATGCAAAGTGAATTGCTCATTCAACAACCACTTAACGAAGTAGTTAGAACGTACGCTTCGTTTGCGAAAGAAAGTGGAGTGGACGGGGTTGTCTGTTCTGCAAAGGAAGTTCCTCTTATTCATGGTGCTTGTGGCTCTAATTTTTATACAGTATGTCCGGGAATTCGTCGAGCGGAGGATGCAGTTGGGGATCAAAAACGTGTCGTCACACCAGAAGAAGCAAGAAAGCTAGGAAGTTGGGGAATTGTAGTTGGAAGAAGCATCACGAGTGCTAAAGATCCTTTTAACGCTTATCATCAAATGAAAAAAGACTGGGAGGGCTAAAATATGAAAGAGCAAATTGCCAAACATTTATTAGATATTGGTGCTGTTCACCTGCGCCCAAATGATCCTTTCACTTGGACATCAGGAATGAAGTCACCTATTTATTGTGACAACCGTTTAACACTTTCTTATCCATCTGTCCGTAAAGATATTATTTCTGGATTCGCAAATCTTCTCGAAGGAATTGAAGTGGATGTGATCGCTGGGACAGCAACAGCAGGAATTCCACATGCAGCTTTATTAGCTGATAAATTAGGTTTACCGATGATTTATGTTAGAGGAAGTGCTAAAGGGCACGGTAAGCAAAATCAAATTGAAGGTAAAATTGAAAAAGGTCAGAAAGTCGTCCTTGTTGAAGATTTAATCTCAACAGGAGGTAGTGTGATTCAGGCAGCAGAGGCACTACGTGAATCTGGAGCGGAAGTAGTTGCGATTGTAGCTATCTTTACATATGAATTCCAAAAAGCATATGATGCATTAAAAGAGGCTAATCTCCCTACTCATGTGTTAACATCTTATTCAACATTACTTACAGTAGCAAAGGAACAAGGCACAATTACTGCAGATCAAGAACAACGTTTAAACGAATGGCGCAGAGATCCAACTTCACAAAACTGGATGACAGAACAAGTATAAGAAGGAACTGAAAAAGGGCGAAC
>NZ_JAKRYL010000030.1 GCF_023555415.1 Halalkalibacter alkaliphilus
ACATAGTCAAATGACGATGCTTTTTAAAGAAGGAAGACATTTTCCTCTACTCGTATCTCTAAGACGTTTAATGCGTCAATGTTACTCGTAGCGTTTCAACGATATATTGCTCGTTGCTCCACCCCGCGTCGATACATTTACTATACATGGCGGAGGAAGAGGGATTCGAACCCCCGCGCGGTTTAACCCGCCTGTCGGTTTTCAAGACCGATCCCTTCAGCCGGACTTGGGTATTCCTCCGCAATAGTATCACATGGACCCTGTAGGACTCGAACCTACGACCGATCGGTTATGAGCCGACTGCTCTAACCAACTGAGCTAAAGGTCCAAGGTTGGTGGAGCCTAGCGGGATCGAACCGCTGACCTCCTGCGTGCAAGGCAGGCGCTCTCCCAGCTGAGCTAAGGCCCCAATCACTTAACAATTAAGACTATATCACAAATTTATATTCCGCGCAAGTATTTTACGTAAAAATTTTAAATCGAATGTCGAACAACAACAGTCATTTTAAAATCTTTCAAAATATCCAACCCTTGCAGCCAAATCATCTCAACGACATCATCGTAGCGACAAGAAATAATATACCATGACTTATGATTCTACGCAACATATATTTCAAAATTTATTTTGCGACTAGGTTTATTAATTTACCACAAAAAATTTGTAATCACAACATTTTCAAGTCAAAAAAACACCAACATTACGTTTTTTCAAAGATAACAATAAACAATTATTAAATCCCCCACTTAATATATAGAAGAAAAAAGTCTATTTGACGTTGAAGTTCTAATTATTTTATTTAAGTTATCTTTAATATATATGATGTTGTTAATCACTTTGACCTTTTATTAACCATATCCCTAATGTCCTCAATAACAAAGCCGGGCTTTTTAAGAAAATTTTCTACTCCAAGTCTCTGAGTGGCTTTTTCCATTTCAATGTTTCCATTGCTAATAATGCAAACAAATTTTGACAACACTTCTTCTCTATCTTCACTAAGAATTAAATCTATAAACATCTCCAATTGATATTCTAAATCGATTTCACAAAAAAACACATCTGGCTGAATATCGTGATATGTAGATATTACAAAATTCGGATTTTCAAGAGTATAAACATTTTTATACCCCTCTTCAGAAAGGATAGCTTCTATTAATACATTTAAAGTTTGATACTCTTGAAATACAAGTATTTTTTTTGCTTTCATCTCGATTAACCACCTATTATTTTTTCCGTATTATACAGGTAACAAGTTTATCGAAACGTTGCAGTGAATGTCTATTGTAGCCAATACCCTTCTAAGCTTCTTTTCTCCCCTCTCAAGACAAAGTTACTCCTATCCAACCTCTATTATTTCCTTTTCAGTACAAATTAAAGGACAGCTTACTTGCAGGCCTTTATAACTACAAAGCCTATTGAATAAGCTTTTGTACTTCACTTATTTTCAATTTTGATATATGAGCAGATTGATGATAATTAGCAAAGTGGGCTATATAGGTCTTACCATACGTCTCAATACTAAGAACATGGTTAAGGTTAACAAGATATGAACGATGGGTACGGTAGAAGGAAGATTGATTTAAATCTTTTTCAATGGAGTCTAAAGACTCACTCGTCTCATAAACACCATTTTTAGTATGTATAGTCGTTTGTTTCCCTGTCTTCTCAATAAAGAAAATTAATTCTATAGGAAGATAAAAGGTTGCACGACCTTTCTTTATAATAAGCTTATTCGTATCTAGAGAGTGATTGACAGGAATATTCGTCCGCTCTTCTTCCAGAGTAATGAAATTAACTGCTTTCTGAAGAGCTTCATATAATCTCTGCTGAGAAATAGGCTTAACGATATAATCAACGGCAGATACAGCAAATGCCTCTACTGCATATTCCTCATATCCTGTTATAAAAATGACTTTAAGATTAGGCTTGTTTTGTTTACAAAGTTTAGTTGCTTCCATACCATTTAACCTTGGCATGTTTATATCAACAAGAACAATATCTACCGTATGTTCTCGGTCCAAAATAAAATCTAGTAATTCTTGACCGTTCTGTCCTTCATAGACAACTTCCATATTGGGCAAGTAGCTAATAAATCGATTGATGATCTCTCTAGAATCTTTATGATCCTCAACAATTGCTATTTTATATGTCCTCATAATGACCTCTTTCAACTTACCTTATTTTTAAATATTGTAAATGTCACCGCTACCATAATTTAATGACGAATAGTTATAACAAAACATCTAGTAAATTTATCCAACTCATGAATCTTCATTTACAAATTATCGATTTTCCTATTTTATATGTTATAGGAACAATGACTGCTATGGAACTAGAAAAGACTGGTATCTACGGAGGATGACTTATTTATGAAGCGTACTGAACTTACATCTGTTGACTTAACTGAACCTTTCACTTTAAAAGAACTCACAAATAGTAGCATGATAGAAAGCGGCGCACATATCCTATATATGTTTAATGATCATTTATTATATACACAGAACGCCACCTCCTACATTATGGAGGGCCTCAATAAAGGGCACCGAATCGTTCTATTTGAAGATCAAACGTTTTTCGATCAAATCAACAATAATCTGTTACTAGAAGGATATTCAGAAGACGCTCTAAAACAAATCACATACATTTGTCATTCTAAACACTATTCAACGAACAATCAATTTCAAGCTGATCACTGCTATGAGAACCTTGTTAAGCTGTTAAAACCTGCAGTCGAACAACATCGAACGACACGGATCTGGGGACAAGTGTTAGCGCAAAACGCTCTCGTTTCTGAATTGAGAAAGTACGAATGCTCCTGTGATGAATTTTTAAATAGTGAAAAGGTTATATCCGTTTGTGCGTATAATGCGCTCGAAACTCCTTCCTATATACAAAATGAAATGCTAAAAGTACACGGATATTTTATGGTCGATGAAAAAATTGAGAAATCTCCTTTTTACAATAAGAAGTATGTAGTAAATATCTCTCCTACCGAACAATTAAAGCTAAAAAAGATCGAAATGGAAAACCAAGAATTAAAGAGAAGAAATCATCAATTAGTGAAAGAGAAAGCTAGTCAAAAGGAAAGGGAGCAAGACCTTCGCATAGCAAAAAGAAATGCAGAAAAAGCAAATGCAATGAAAACGACTTTTCTATCACAAATGAGTCATGACTTGCGGACACCGCTGAATATCATTCAAGGCTACTCACAAATATCACTTTTAGAGACGAACGATCCGCGTATTCAGTCAAATATCCAAAAAATATACGATGCATCTAATAATTTATTAAAGTTAATTGAAGAAATCCTTGATTTTTCTGCCATTGAGGCTGGAAAAGTAAGCATCAACAAAGAATGCATTCATGCAAGAAGCTTTATCGATCAATGCATCAAATCTATTTTCGATATCACCCATTCGAATCAAATCATAAAAGTAGACGATATCGACGACCAGATGTACATCGAAGCCGATCGTCTACGATTAACCCAAGTACTAACTAATTTGATTACGAATGCGGTCAAATATACGCAATCAAATGGTCACATATCTATATCTTTAGATCATGATCACGTTAAAGATCAAGTAATTATTAATGTAGAGGATACAGGGATTGGCATTCCTAGTAATGAGCTTACCCTTATTTTTGAGCCTTTTTATCGAAGCAAACGGACGATGAGCAAATGGAAAGGAACAGGAATTGGACTTGCTATTGTCGCGCAGCTTACGACGAAAATGGATGGTACGTACGGTGTCAGAAGTAAAGAAGGAATCGGTTCAAGCTTTTGGGTTTCATTTAAAGGGTTTGTTGCAAAAAAAGAAACAACAGATATTTCTGAATCTCCTTTCGCCACAAACGCACTTCCAGCAACACCTAAAATGAAAATTCTTTATATTGAAGATAACCTAGATAATGTTGACTTAATGTCGTCAATGTTACACATCATTACAGAAGTCGAACTTTACAGTGAAGCGACAGGTAAATCTGGGTATCATAAGGCAATTGAGGTTCAGCCTGAATTAATCCTATTAGATCTCCACTTACCAGATATGAATGGACTAGAGGTGTTAGACAATTTAAAATGCCACCCACTGACAAAATCGATTCCTGTAATCGTTATAAGTGCTGAAGCGCTCGAGTCAACTATTGATCTATCGTTAGAGAAAGGCTGTCAAAGCTATTTAACGAAGCCTGTTCATTTAGAGAAGCTACGGGATTTGGTTTTGCGACATAATGGTTAAGATAAACTAGTAAACTATAAAGGGTTGCCCAAGTTTAAGAACTTGCAAGCAACCTCCTTAAACTAAGTTGACACCTAATCTTCCTTCACTTCCTATGTCACTTCACATCAAGAAGCTCAATGTCGAACCAATTTCATCTATATGCCCCTTATCCGCCCACAAAACAAAGTAATTGTAATATGCTCCTTCAATGTGTATCTTCATTGGATACTGGACAATCAAAGCAGCTTGGCCTCTCATCTCAGCGGGTTGATCGTCCGATGGATATATAAAGCATGCTCCTTGATTTTGAATTTGTGTATGGATGATTCGAGGATCTGAACCATATGGGGCTAGTTGATGAAATGCTTCGCTTTGACACACTTGATGAATCGGTTCCTCTGAGAATAACGCGGAAACCTGGAAGAAACCATCTGGCCCTTCATATCGAACATCATCTACTCTTTGCCAATCGGCTGGGTATTGAAAGTAAATCTTATAAACATTATTCATATATGTCTTTTTGGCAGAAGGAATAGGTGCAGGCGACCATTGGATCGATGCAATACTAGCTCCTTCTACTAGCTTAATAGGGACAGGATGGAATACGTCGATAACCCACATTTCATTGGCCATCGCTTCGTTATAACATCCTGAAAGATAAACCACTTTCCTACCATCTTGAGACCAAGTAACAGGCGTAGCAAAACAATTAGAGATGGCTCTTGTTTGGTCCTCCTCCCCTCGCCTTCCCGATGTTCGCATAAGGGAAAAATAGCCACGATCCTCAAATGCTGTTGCACTGTAGGCAATCGTTAATGAATCAGGAGACCATGACGGAAAATAATTTTTCGCAAGTGGCCCTCCCCTTATTTCATTTACATTGCCAGTTGTAAGGTCAACTGTAAAAATAATGGAGATACTAACTCCTGGTGTTGTATACAGTGCATGCATTCCATCAGGGGAAAGGCGAACATAATTGAGCCGGCCTCCCGTGTTTTCAGTAATTTGCCTTCTTTTTGTTCCATCCGTTCGCATTCGAAAAAGCTGACTGAATCCTTCTTGATCAGGTGCTTGAAAAAGTAACTCCACTCCGCTTGGAAACCACTGAGCATCAGTCACACCACTCTCATCTATTCTTTCTGCTTGATGATTAATCACATCGTACAAAACAATCTTATTCTGCTTTGTATAAACGATTTTTTGACTATCTGGTGACCAACTTAATAAAACACCAGTCTCAACCTGATCTATTTGAGCAATTCCTGCTCCGAGCAAATCTACAACATAAATCACTCCACCTACTCCAACAAAAGCAATTTTCCGACTATCTGGTGACCAATAAGGTGTAGAAAATGTTGCCCCTATCCCGTTTGTAAGTTGTATACTCGCACCATCAAGTGGATTATATAACCACAAATCGAATTCTCCCCCACGATTCGTTACATAAGCAATCATTCCCCGATCTCCTGGAGACGCATACGGAATGATCAACCTCATCCCTAGAAACAAATCATAACTCGGGAGTTGGTTCACTTGTCTTATTACTTCATAATTGATACGCTCTCCTGTAATTACGTTAAACCGCCTAGCAATATGAAATAGAGTATCCCCGGGTTGAACAACATAAAAGGGGTTACCAGGAGGAACTTTTATCAATTGACCGACTTGAATGTGATAAGGAGGAACAAGACGGTTCACTTCGATAATCACTTCTTGAGGAACACCGAAAAATTGCGCAATGGTAAAAACCGAATCCTCAGGCTTTACTCGAACGACATTCACCCCAGGAGGAACAGAAAGCTGCTGTCCCACATAAATCATATACGGCGGATTAATATTGTTTGCGGCAATCAGAGATATAACCGGAAGCTCCCACCGCATAGCAATATTATACAGTGTATCCCCAGGACGAACCGTGTAAAAAACTTGCATTATTACCCCCTCCGAATCAAATACCCTTTTTCATAATTTACTCAAGGGAAAATAAGTTCAATTCATAGCTTTATGCCTATATGCTATTCCCCTGAGCAACCAAAGATTCGTCCAAAAGATAACAAGTGCAACTTTATTATGTAGCCCACGACCTTAATCTTTTGAAAAAAACCACCTATAATAAAGTCTCGATACATAATATGTACATGACAAGCTAATAAAACTCCAATACCGATTCCAGTTTTTGTACTCTATTAGATCTGTATATTTCTCTGTGAAGGTTTCTATTAAGGTAATTACACCACTATAACTAAATACATAGATAGTTTTACTTATATAGCTTCTTTTTTCTGGATAATAGAGATTAAAAAGAATAGTTATTGCTGGATAAATAAAGAACTCAAAGGCAAAACTTGTTTTGTTTGATTTCTTAAAAAAAGTACGATATGGATACTTAATTAACCCTTTCTCTACAACTAACAATCCAAAAAACCATGTCATGATCTGTTGAAATAAAAAGGACACATGAGCTTCCCTCATTTTATGACGAGGAACATATCTAAATATGAGAAGCATTATAATAATGCATGATGCAGCAACTATTGAATCTTCTCTTTTTTTATTAAACATCTTAAACTTCCTCCTTTATGGGACATTACGAATGAAGCAACTCTAGAATTAATTTTTTTCTGATTAGTATCAATTTAGTTATATTATGACACGGATCGACAAAAGTATTTGCGATTGCAAATAAAAAAAGTTGAGGAATTGTAGAACCCTCAACTTAATCATTTATTATTTATCTCTAGACCTAAAACTAGATCTGACAGCATTAGTTAAACTTAATATCAGATGATGATTTAACAACAAATTCACTGAATTGCTCTCCGACTAGTTCATTACTCATTAATGTTAAAACCTCCATTAGTTTAGATTGATCATCTTTTGAAATTTTATCGATAAGATGAACAATCTGTAAATCTGAGTTCGCAACATTATCATCTAGAAAGTTTTTAACAACTTTTCTTCCTTCTTCTGTTAAAGTAACTTCTTTCGTTCGTGCATCATTTCCACTATTCACGACAACTAAACCTGATTCTTTTAATTTTATTAATTGCCTAAATATATTCGATATGTTGGTTTGAGCTAAATAGGTAAGATCTGACATTCTTAAGTTTGAATCAAAATATAAAATCCAAAGAATACGAAAACCAGGGAACGTCAAGTTTCTTTTTTCTACTTGTCTTCGTATGTCCTTTTCAATTTCAAAATTAAGCCCCCGTATCAGCGCAAATAGTGAATAACTATTTGCAAATTGTTCTTTCCATTTGTTCATCTATCTCCCCCCTACCAGAAACGACCATCCATAAAACGATCCAATAAATACAATTATTTCCAAAACACTTCATTTTAAACTCTTACTAGTATATAACGTGTTAGTATGAAAAGAAAAAACAGCCCAAAATGTATAGGCTATTTTCACTATTCATATTGACCCTAATCCTTATAGCCAACCGTGATCTCACGTAGATCCGCTATCTTTTCATTCAAATATTGTAAGTCTAACTCTTGACACACTTCTTTATTAAAGCTTTTGTATAAATACCTGCTAAATTCCCAAATTTTCTTCTTTATGAGTTCATCATTTTCTTCTGCTATCATAATAAGCGCTTCATATGTAGCAAGCATAATAGATAAATCATCACGTCCGAAATGACAAATTTGATAAAATGTTGCATACAACAGTTCATCTATTGTTATCTTAGGGGAAAACACTCTTACCCGCTTAGAATCCGAGTAAAGAATATAGCTGCCATCATGCTTGCATGCAGTGCCTAGAAGCTTACCAATATGTAAAATGCCATCTATCGCTGTATTAGGGTCATTGATTCCTGGTGATAATGCTCGGAGTGTGACTTCGACAATTTTCTGGATACCGAAATCGACATCCTGCAAAATCGTTCGTTCATTTCCTAACTCAATGAACTTATGGATGTTTTCACTTGGTTTCTTCCCTTTATAATACAGATTAAACAATACTTTATTCGTTGTAACAAACGTCCCAATCGGTGGGATAATTTCAATTACAAGATCATGCTTCTTAGCTAGTTTATATAAATGGTTATACTCGATTAACTGAATATAACCAAACGTACGACTCTTCACTTCCTCAACCATGTAGTTCTCTAATAAGATATCAGGTTTTTCGTTAGTTAACGAAACGACTTGTCCTTTTACTTTTGATTTTAAGCGCTCATGAGATGTTTTTAATGTCTGACGAGTTAGCTCGCTTATTAATTTATTAACTTGAATCGATGTAGCCACATGATGAATAAAATACGCAAAAAAAGCTAAACAAACAATGGAGATTAACACTCCAACGGTCCCAGCCATCACCTCATGCTCCAAATCTTCTCGCATAAAAAGTAACGCAAGAATGGAATACATGAATCCACCCATATAAACTCCAAGAACCCTCATAGTTACTTGATTTGTTACGAAATCAGAAAGCGTTCTAGGGGAAAACTGTGACGAATAGGTAGTTAACACAACCATAATGGTCGAAAACGTAATCGCAATCATCGTTAACAAAGCAGCAGCAAGAATTCCTAATATATTCTGGGCCAAATCAACACTAATTAATAAAGTCGGTGGTATCGCCGTTTCAATTTTCTGCCCATGAACCGTATCTAACCAAATAACGATCATTGCAAGTAAAGAAGCAACCAAACAATAGGCACTAGGGAGTAACCAAATGTTCTTTTTAACCTTCAAAATTAGGTTATAAAACAAAGAACCCCCACCTCTTTCATTAAGATTATGCCCTTACTATATCCAAATTTTGAGAAGTTATCATAGTTACTTAGTAAAAACTGGAGAATAAATCAGCTTCTCTTTCATCAGAAACAATGATATACTAATCTAGCGATGAGCTAATTTGCATAAGACGAGATTGACGCGCCTTTTTAGGCAATGCACAATGTGGAGTGCTGTCTCTCGCAGCAATACGCACAAAAGACGTCCCTATCGGGCGTCTTTTTTTGTGAAAAATTTTTTTCAGTTCACATAAAAAAATTGGACAACCATTAATCGGTTGCCCAGTAAACAATGTTTTAGATGAATTCATTAATTAAGAGTTTTATTTAATCTAGAAATAACTAAATCCAACTTATCAAAGGTCACCGGTTCACTAAAAAGATACCCCTGAAAGATATCCACACCTAATTTTTCCCAATCGGCAAATTGCCCTTCATCTTCAATCCCTTCAACAACGAGCTTAAATCCAAGGTTATGGGCCATCTGTCTAATTGGAATAATGACGCTCATTAATTTATTATTTTTCATTAAGCTAGTAATAAACTTTTTATCCAATTTAATATGATCAATTGGCAGGTCGACAAAGTCAGAAAAAGAAAAATACCCATTACCAAAATCATCTAACGCAATTTGACAACCACTGTTCCGTAAAAACTGTAATTTTGTTTGGACATCTTCTCGATTATAAATACGAATATTCTCTGTAACCTCAAAAATAAAATGTGACTCATTGATGTTTGCTTCATCAATGATTTCTAAGACAATCCTTTCAAAGTTCTCCATTAAAAGCTGATTAACAGAAAGATTTACGGAAAAGTAAATATCCTGATTGTCAGGCGCCATTTGTTTTACATGATGACAGACTTCTTTAAAAACCCAAATAAAAATATCATTGGCCAGTCCTATTTTTTCAGCTAAAGGAAGGAATTCACCAGGTTTGATATTGCCTAGCTTCGAATGCTTCCACCGTATCAAAGTCTCTACCCCTAGTACTTTCCTTTCCTTCCTCCCCACTTGTGGTTGATATTCAATATAAAAACTACCGTCTCTTAAAGCATGAGGCAAATCAACTTCAATCACCATCTTTCGATAAACAGACTCGTTAATTTTCCCTTTATATAATTTGTACTTGTTCACTCCAAGTTCTAAAGCTTCGTACATTTGAGATTTTGCTACCATTATCAAATCATCACTATTCTTATAATCATAAGGATATATACAGACCCCTATGCTCGTTTCTAATATAAATTGATTATTGCTATACGTATATGCTCCAGACAAAGTACCAATAATTCTTTCAACAATTAAGTTACATTCATGTTCTGTTACATCGGTTAGTAAAATGACAATGTCTGTCTCGGATAAAAATGAAGCGGTATCTATATCCCTTATACTTGTTTTTAAACGTTCGGCTACTTGTTTACATAAAAAACTAAGAACATTCGTTTCAACATTAGGCTGAGACAATCTAACGTAACATACAGCTGTAGCTGTTTTAAAACGATCACAGTAAGACAAGTTCATATATAACCGATCGTATAGCAAACGTTCAGTTGGAAAACCTGTTATTTCATCTATTAATCCCATTTTATCTAAGGGGTTTTGTTTTTCCATTTAATCATCCCAATTTTAGCAGTCGTTATTTCATTATAGTTCTATGTAATCACTTTGTCCCTATTCTGACAAGCTTTTATCATAACCTAGCCAAAAAAAAAGATAACAGAGTGAATTAAAAAGGTGAAAACCGATCTTTTTAAGTTCACTCTGTTTTGTCTGTTATCTTTTTTCAAATTGTTCACATTAGTTCTTGTTTTTGAATCACTTTCTTCTCGTTCTTTTCATTGCTTTTACAAGGAAACCTCCTTTAAATCTTCTTGGCTCATAAGAAATAATAAAGGCTTTCGGTTCATATTCTTCTATTAATAAAATAAGTTCATCTTCTCGACTTCTTTTTGTCAACAGTTCAAGTTGGTAACGCTTACTATCTTTTCCTTCCCCTTCAAACACAGTAACACCAAACCCTTCATTTCTTAAAAACGAAATCAACTCTTCATTTTTCTTCTCTAAATTCACAATTAAAGAAGTATAGCCAATTGCTAATTTTCTTTCCACATATGCTCCAAGTAAAATTCCTATACCAAAGCCAACAGCATACACAACCATCGCAATCGTAGATGGATTCCCAGATAAAACAATGGATAAGCCAAATACATAAACCAAACCTTCTAACACAGCAAGCTGCGCTGCAATAACACTCATTCCTTTCACGACAAAAATCGTTCTGAGTGTAAAGATGGGGACGTAAACTAACTGAAGCATTAAAATTAATAAAATCTCCTTCAAGTTCTCCCCTCCTTTTGGTTCCACTACCAATACCAAAAAATAAGACCTTCCTAAAATATTATTTTATTAGCTGGCATTTAGTACTGTTTCCCAATAAAAAAACACCTTCTCTTTAACCATACCCAGGTGAATACATACGTTGTAAGCGTAGGTGTTTCACCTTACAAAAACAGTAATTAACCGGCTTTTGTTTCTTACAAAAACACGAAACCATTAATCATAAGATCACAAAACATAGATTCACCCTTTTATTTAAAAGAGGAAATAAAAATAGAACTCTCTAATCTTTTCATTTCACCCTTATAAAATATAGATTTACTAGCACAAAAAAAAGACATCAACGCCTAAACGTAATGCCTTTGTACTATCTTTTATGACCTAAATTATTCCTTTATAAAACCCAAAGGTAATGTAATTTTAAAACAAGCACCTTCTTCGTTAGAGGAGAGCAGCTGTATCGTTCCTTCATGACTTGTAATAATTCGTTCAATAATAGTCAAACCAAGCCCCGTTCCAGTTTCTTTGCTACTTACAAACGGCTCAAACAAATTAGATTGAATCTCCTCAGGCACGCCATTCCCATTATCTTTGATGAAGATGTGTATTTTATCCTGATCAACCTCAGAAGAAATCGAAATCACACCTTTTTCTTCCATCGCCTGAATACTATTGATAATGAGGTTAAGAAACACTTGCTTCATTTGATCAACATCAATATTCAATGTAATGGAGTCTAATTCAGAACGAATGAAGATATTTGACGAATAATTTGAATGAATAAACGGCATAATTTCTTCAATAACATCAGCTAGATTAGCCTTTTTCTTATTCAAATTAGGTTTGGCTAGCATCAACATATCTTGAGCTATGCTATTAATACGTTGTATTTCCTTTAAAATAAGCAACGTATGGTACTTACTTCGCTCTCTCTCTGAAAAATTACTATTCATCAATTGTATAAATCCTTGAATAACCGATAAAGGGTTTTTAATTTCATGCGCTGCTTTTGATGCTAATTCACCAGCTAATGCTAACTTTTCCGTACGAAGAACTCTTTTCTCTAGTCTATCAATTTCAGACACATCAACAAAATAAAAAATTCTGCCAATAACATTCTTTTTATCATCTACAAGCGGCGATTGGGAGACCAATAGTACATATGATAGATCCGGTAACTGATATGATACTTTTCTCGTATGAAAAAATTCTTCAGAATAAAACAAATCCCAAAACTCTTCATTTACTTGAGAAATCACTTTATCTTTATAAAGCCTGTTTATTTCCACCTCATCTAAGTTCGTAATCTCTTTGGCCTTGCCATTTAATGCAATTTCACTATTTTCGATTTGCACTGTAATAATACCTATTGGAATCGAAGCTAGTATCTGTTCACGATATAATTTTTCATTTGAAAGGTTATCAAATGATTGTTGTAAACTTACAGACATTTGGTTAACTTCTTCTGTAAGTTTATTAAATTCATACTGTTCGTCCGAGGCAGTCGTTACTCCATACTCCCCTTTTGAAATACGACCTACATCTCTTACTAAAACATCAATTCTACGATAAATCCTCTTAAAAAATTGCGAAGTTATGAGATACATTACAAGTATTGAAATTGATCCTGTCACAATAATAAGAATAGCTTGTCGAGTAAGTGGCGCACTCATTTTCCCATAGTCAAAAGCCGTGTAAATAACTTGCTCAGGACCAATAGGAAGAAATACTTTATACAATTTCTTTCCATTAATCTCTTCTATGTACGAAGTTTTTTCAGGGTTGATTACCATATTTTTTAATACATCAAGGTCCTGTTCACTTTTATTATCATATGTACCATGAACAATTTGTTTTAGCGGTGGATACAATTGGTCTTCTAATGATGGGTCAACGAAAACTTTTGGATTTAGAATAGCGACTTCATCCAAATATGGGTTGTTCGTTTTCATCTGTTCTATTGAAGAGCTAGGCCCTACTTCGTTTAGTAAATTCTCAACTTCATCTACTTCTATATAAGGATTAATAATATACGAAGAACCAGGAGGGTGATAATAACCATATTTAAAAAAAACGGGTTCTCCCTGTTGTGATCCCGACTGAGCAACTGGTAAAACGAGAATATGGTTATCAACTAAAGTAGCTCCCTCTACATGAACTTTCTCTCCCTTTAAAAGAGTGTCTACCGTTTCATAATAACCATATTCCTTGAAACTAAATCCTATCTCATGAGGGTCGGTTGATCGAACACCTACAATATCATCTCCTTCTCTAGCAAACAACGTAATGCCAGCTAATTCTAACTCTTCTCTTAACACTAGCAAGTCTTGATTTGTAATTTCTTCTATCTTTTTTCCCTTTAAGCGCTCAGCTGCATGTTTTGCAAAAGAAATTAATTTCAAATCAATTTGATGCTCTAAGGATGTTGCTGCCAAGTTCGTGTTTTCAACTTCACGTTTTATACTTTGAGCCGTCATGGTTGATTGCTTATTTACTTCAGATATAATCTGCTGATTAGTAAAATAGAGCAAAATAGCCCCCGATACTAAAACTAGAATTAGACACGCTAATAGAACCCGAACTAAAAAGAGGGTTTTTAACGTAGCATTCTTCTCTTTCATTATAAAATCCTTCCCATGCCTTCGCCTTATAACTTTCTCTTAAACTATAACTATAGTTATCTATGTTAAATTATATCACGCATTAGACAATGATAGATTGGAAACATTTACAATTTCAGACCTAACAATATGTCAGAATATGCACAAAAAAAACGCTTAACCATGTAAATTATGTAAGCCATTCAATCTATATATTCTAATTTATAGTAATAGTCACAAGAAGAGTTAATAGCCCATGAAAAAGCATTAAGCTACTTCTTATGGGCCGAACTAACATATACATTAAAAAAGCTCATCGTAATCAATATCGTCTGCCTTTTTTTGCGTTTCAGCCGTTAGTTCTTCTGAAAACTCTGCCATAGCTGTTTGATCTGATCCTCTTATCATATGGAATTGATTGTATTTCATAAAGTTACTAATCGGTTGCTTCAATGGTTGTATCCCATTTTCACGATTCGTTAAAAGGCTGTAAGCGGCCGCACCAATTCCTATACCTAAAATTGAGAACATCAGTCCGCCACCGTTGTTGCGCCTATCTCCAAATATTTGCTGTGTTCTCCTTCCCCAATTAAATACAGATCTTATCCAACCAATATGATTGATCATAGAATTCATCATCTAGGTTTTCAACTCCCTTCCTTCATTTAACTTTATTATTTTGATTTCTACATTATTTATGAGGAGAAACTTTATCTAAATCTGAATTAGCACTCTCGACAAACCCTGGTCATATATATGTTAAAGGGTTATCGCATTTTGCGATAACCCATAATAATTATAACTACATCTTACACAGGCCACTTTTCTAACGTATAAGACATTTCCCAAAACATATACTCATACTTACTGCTTGTAACAAAAATAGCTTCCATACGGTGCTTTTCTTCATCTGAAGCTTTTTCTGCCCATTCATCCAAACGGTCTATTTGTTCCTTTACTAACGTTGCAAACCACTCGTCACCGTATGTATCAATCCACTTTTGATAAACAGGATGTCCTGGGGTAGAACCTTTATACTTTTCTCCAATTTCCCAATACAACCAATAACAAGGGAGAATTGCAGCAATAACTTCTCCTAAAGAGCCTTTATACGCAACAGAAAACAAGTGGTTAGTATACGCTACTGCCGTTGGAGCTGCTTCAACCGCCATATGACCTTCGCTATTCTTTTCTAATCCTAAGTCTTTGGCAAATCCTTCATGTAGCATATGCTCTGCATCAAAGGTGGACTTAGCATGAAATGCCATTTGCGATGTCGTGTGAAAGTCCAGTGCTTTCGCAGCCCCAATCGATTGTACTTGAGCAAATTTCGAAAGATAAAAGGAATCTTGTTGTACATAATAATTGAAACATTCAATTGGCAATGAACCATCAGCTACTCCCGTAACAAATGGATGCTCAAAGCTTGCATTCCAAATAGAGTCTACCTTTTTACGAAGTTGTTCTGAAAATTTCATTTCGTTCATCCTCTTCAATTTTATTTAGTTCATTTCGTACAGCGCGTTCATCAATTGCCTTTTTAACTCTACATATTCATGAGTGACAGTCATTTCCTTTTTCCTCGGTCTTGGCAATGGAACCTTTACTTCTAGTATAACTTCAGTTGGACGTGGTCCTAACACATAAATCCGGTCTGATAAGAAGATTGCTTCATCAATACTATGTGTAATAAATAAGACTGTCCTTTGCATTTGACTCCATATTTGCAAAAGCCAACTATGCATTTTCTCACGAGTTAATGCATCTAACGCTCCAAATGGCTCATCTAATAGCATGAGTTCCTTTTTATGCAAGAACGTTCGTAGCAACGCAGCCCTCTGCTTCATTCCCCCTGATAAAACTCCCGGATAATGATGCTCATATTCTTCTAACCCAAACAGAGGAAAAAGAGAAAGTGCCTCTTCTTTTGCTTGTTCTGTTTGGTGTCTTGTTATTTTAGGACCTAGAAGGACATTTTCCAGTACGGTTTTCCATGGGAACAATAAATCCTTTTGCATCATATAACTGCTATGCCCACGTTTCCCTATCACATTCACTCCGTTAAATGAAATTTCTCCCTCTTCTGGAATTTCAAGGCCCGTAATGAGATTAAACAAGGTACTTTTGCCACAGCCACTTGGTCCAATTAACGAAACAAATTCCCCTTTTTGAAGTGACAAGTTAACTCCTTTAATGACCGGTTCCCCGTCAAAGGAATGATGGAGATTACAAATGTTGATTTCCATAATGACTACAACCTTTCATTAAGGCAAGAACGTATTTGTCATCGCTTCATCTGTCGGTACTTCTGTTTCAATCAAACCTGCTTCAAGCATCCACTTTGAAAAATCATTCCAAATATGCTCCTCTTGAATACCCCATTTTTCTGCTTCACCTTTGTAACGTGGGCTTAACCACTCTTGTGATGCGCGAATCAGCTCTTCATTTGTTTCTGGGCTAGCAGCAATTAAAATTTCCGCAGCTTCTGATGGCTGCTCAACCGCAAACTCATATCCTTTCGAGACAGCTCTTACAAACTTTTCAACTAGCTCAGGCTGCTCTTCAATCACAGCTTCACTGCTAAAAATAATAGGAGAATAATAATTAAAAACAGGATCAATATCTTTAAGGTAAATCATATTAATGTCCTCACCACGAACTTCAGCTTCAATTCCTGTCCACCCATAAAAAATCCATTGAAAATCTATGTCTCTTTTCGTATTCGCAAAAAAGTCAGCAGATCCAACGATCACATTATCTACCGAAGAAGGATCAACCTCATGCTGATTTAATACCGTATCTAAAATTGCCTCTTCTTCCGCTCCGCCAAATCCGCCATATGTCTTTCCTTCAAAATCCTCTGGTGATGTAATGTCTTTCTCAACTGGAGAAGCAAAACCAGATGTGTGCTCCTGAATGACAGCTGCAATCGAAACAATCGGAATGCCTGTTGATCTAGCAATTGTCACGCCTGTCTGAGAGCCAATCCCAAAATCAGCTTGCCCTGCTGCGACAACCGGTACGGCACCTTCCATAGCTGGTTCGATAATCGTTAAATCAATCCCTTCCTCTTCAAAATACCCTTTTTCTTTCGCAACATAAATACCCGTATGATTTGTGTTAGGAACCCAATCTAATATAAACGTTGCTTCCATTAACTCTGTAGATTCAACTGGTGTCTCTTCTGAAGCTTCAGATTCACCTACTTCTCCTTGACTTGACTCTTCTGCTTGGTTACAACCAACTAACACAAGCATGATAACGAAAAACAAAAATGCACTTAGCTTTTTTGACATCAGATTCTCTCCTCAACTTAATTCGTTTATTTTTTTTGAGACTTATGTTTCCACGGCATCATGAGTCTGCCGAGTAATACAACAACTAAAAATAAAAGGCAGCTTAAAAGTGAAATCAACACTATAACAACAAAGACCCTGTCTGTCGCAAACGAACTTTGAGCTTTGATTAAATAAATTCCTAACCCAGAACTTGCACCAACCCACTCAGAAATTACTGCTGCCAGCACACTGTATGTAGCACCAATTCTCAACCCTGTAAATAAATAAGGTAATGCATGCGGGAACCTAACAGAAGAAAATACCTGCAGGTGCGATCCTCCCATCGACCGAACAAGCCGGATCATATCGCGATCACTTGATTGCAGCCCCTCAACAACACTAACGACTACCGGAAAAAAAGTGACTAATGCAACGACAAGAACTTTAGGCAAAATCCCATACCCAAACCAAATAATGAGTAATGGTGCAATCGCAATAATAGGAATCGTTTGCGAGAATAAGAGAATCGGGTAAAAACTTTTACGTAAAAACGATGAAAAATCTAAAATAAAAGCCATTACTAACGCAACGATAATTCCTAATAAGAAACCAAGTAGCGCTTCTTTTGTGGTCATCCAAATATGTTCCGGTAATAGATGCCACGTGTCAAATAACGTAAGAACAATCAGGCTCGGCGCTGGTAAGATCCAGTTTTCAACGTCCCAAATCCACACAGCCACTTCCCATACGACAAGAAACATAATAATAGCGATGATCGCTGGAGCCACTGAACGGATCGACTGACGCAAACGTTCCATGAAACCCTCCTTTCACAAAAAAAGTCTACACACCAGAGAGGCGTGTAGACTTTACATGTCAACATGTAATTCTAATAAACATCCCTCCGCTGGCATTACCCAGATCAGGTTAAAGGGTCGATATCTTCATCGGGATATCCTCTCAGCCAACCTCATAGCTCCCCTATTACTTTTCATAATTTTCCTAACAAAGCTTATCACACAATTTGACTTTGTGCAATATTCAGGTCTTTCAAACTATTTAATGCAATTACCTCCCCCTAGTTAGAATAGAGCAAGATCCTTTTCCAGGATGAATGAAGACCTTTTTCTCCTTGCTATACCAACGAACGGGCTTTCATTTGCTTTATGAGGACCCAATTCCTTTTCCTGGAACAACAATCAGGCCTTCATCCCTCTTTTGAAAACCCAATCCCCTTTCCTAAAACAACGAACAAGCCTTTCATAATGCCCAATTCTCCGAAGAAACCTGAAAAAAAAGACGAAAACCGTAACGATCTTCGCCTCAATTAATATATTTTGATCTTTATCCCTCTGTAACAAAGATTTTGCTTTTCAAAAGCCCCTTTAAGCTAACACACTTCATTATATCGATGAAAATGGACCTTTCTTCAAATAATGAACAAAAATCCTGCTCATGACTGGATAAAGGAGTGAAAAGAAAATCATATTCCCTATCGCATGGTTTGTGTCAAATGGGAGCCCAGCTAAGTAATACGCGATAAAGCGATCGCTAATGAACAGCATATTTAACGAGATGACAAATCCATAAAAATAACCACAAAATCCTGCGTACATAATGAGAACAAGGAAAGGTATGCCCCACTTCGTATGAGCTTTCCCCATCCAGCCAGAGAGAAGCCCAATCACAGACCAAGAAATGATTTGCCAAAACGTCCATATGCCTGTTCCTAATGTCATATTCGTTAATACCGTACTGACAAAACCTAGAATAAGGCCATTGACCGGGCCCATAAACATCGCTGTGATTATAATAATGGACGTAACCGGTTGAACATTAGGAATATGAGCAAAAGCCATTCGGCCTACCACACAAAGAGCACTGAGCATGGCTAGCAACGTAATTCGGCGAATTGACATGCCTATTCAATCGAAGCGTAATGAAAATGAATCAAGTCTCCATGTTCAAGTTCGTATTCAGCTGCTCCTACTAATGCTTCTTCTCCATTTATCGTATAGAGCCAATAACTTGATGTTTCATCATCTGCTTCAATTCCATTTATTCCTGAGATAAACGCTCCTTCATACGCCGTTGTAATGTCATAATGCTCATCCATTACTTCCATAAGCGTTTGTCCATGTTCGAACGATATCGTTTCCTCACTTAGAATATTTTCGGGATCTTCTTCACTTAACACAATCGTAGCATTGGATTCCTCAACACCCTCTGCCCCTTCTTGTGTTTCCTCAGTAGCTTCATCTTGAACCGGTTCTTCCACCGTTTCATTGTTTGCTCCACATCCCGTTAACGTGAGCAAAACTGCAAATAAAATAGAAAACAAATATCTCATTCTCATTCCTCCTAAACTAGAATCAATAGTAGTTTGTCCGCGTTACTTGTAAGCATGTATTCAAGACATATAGGCCATTGAAAAAGGTACGGTTTTGACCTATTTCAGTGGCCTTTAAGCAATGAGCGGAACCGTTGCTTTGTCTTAAAGCCTGCTATGAGTGGGTTTCTCATAGCAAGCGCGCAACGTGTGGAGCCATTGCTACTTCCTCGAATCCGCTAAAAAAAGACTCTTTCAGTGCCCTCCAAGACATATAGGCCAGGCGACTAGCCATTTGGCATCACCCTCCTACCTTAACTTTCACACCCGGTTCAATCTGCTGCCTGTTTGTCAGCTTGAAAAAAGCAATAGCCCCAAGCAATGAAGTAAAAAACAAAATGGCTCCCATCGGTACTGCCGTCGCTTCGTTAATCCCAACAAGTGGGGAAACCATTGAACCGAGGAACAAGGAAAGGGTACCTAATACCGCACTCGCGCTACCCGCACGGTGGCCTTGATTTTGCATCGCCAAAGAAAAGGTACTCGTTGTGATCATCCCCATGGAAGTCATATAAATAAAGATTGGAATGACGAGTGTTGCCAGTGGTCCTTCAACGATGGTCATTACTAACAGGAACGAAGTAGCACTTACCGCGATGATTACCGCAATACGTAACAAACTCCTTTCATGAACAATTCCACCTAAGCGCCCGATGGTAAAGCTCCCCAAAATAATAGCAAGCCCATTAATGCCGAACAACACGCTGAATACCTGAGGAGACACATCATAAATCCCTTGATACACAAAAGGAGTGCCAGCAACATAAGCAAAACTTCCGCCATGGATGAATCCTACCGTTAATGCATACCCAATGAAAGATCGATCCTTAAACAAGCTTCCCATTGTCCGAACAGAATGCACAACTGTACTAGGAATTCGTTTTTCCGGGGGCAATGTCTCCTTTAATTTGAGCGCTACGACCAATACAATGAAAAGACCAATCAAGCTTAAAAAGTAAAAAATTGAACTCCAGTTAGCAAAAGGCATAAGCAGGATCGCTCCCCCAGCTATTGGTGCTGCCATTGGTGCAACTGCATTGATGACCATTAACAGCGCAAAAAATTTCGTTAACTCACGTCCGCTGAAAACATCACGGACTACAGCACGTGAGATCACTACTCCAGCTGCTGCCGTAAATCCTTGTAAAAAGCGAGCTATTACTAAAATAACGATATTAGGAGCTAACGCACATAATAAGGATGAAACCGCAAATAAAAAGATGGATATTAATAACGGTTTTTTTCTCCCCTGTGCATCACTAATTGGGCCGACAACGACCTGACCAGCTGCAAGACCAAGTAAACAAGCAGTTAAACTAAGCTGAACAAGTGAGGCACGAGCTCCTAAGTCATCCGCAATCTCAGGAAAGCTTGGCAAATACATATCAATATTAAGTGGCCCTAATACCGCAAGCATCCCGAGTAAGAAAGCTAACCCTAACCGCTCTTTCCCCGTTGGATTATGTAACATAAACAAAAAGCACCTTTCCTAAAAGTTTCTAAAGTCTCATAACCTATGTAATAAATTTGAATCTTACAAGTAACGTCGACTTATCAAAGTATAATACAAAAAAACCAAAGATCAAATAACAGAACTTCAAATGGGCAAAGTCCTCTTTCTTGACTATTACACTTACAAAATTTACCTTTAAATTGATATTAGATAATATGAGGGAGGATCCACATGACAAAAAGCACTCATTACAAAGATTACTTTCTATCACATCGTCTTGTAACAAATGAATTAGTAGAAAAGATTAGTAAGGACGATTACGATTACAAGCCAACAGATACTTCCATGTCAGCTAAAGAACTTGTTGTTCATATGCTAACATCCTTCTATCAATTTATTTCAGCAGCTACAAAACAACCTCCGAAGCCACTCCATGACGAATATGCAGATGTTGACTTATCTTTACTTGCAGAGCTGTACACTGAAGAATCTGTGAAAATGATCGAGTCATTATCTAACGAAGATCTTAACGAAGTCATTGACCTAACTGCAGTTCTAGGCATCAAACTCCCTGCAGAAAAGATTCTTAATTTGGCTATAGACCACGAAATTAATCACAAAGGAAGCTTATTTGTTTACGTTCGTGGAATGGGACACACTGACTTGCCAATGTTTGTAAGAAAATAACATTTACTTAAGATGACACCCTCTACTCTAAAATAATTAGTCTAGCCATTATAAAAAAGCGTTATGATCGTGAATGCATCACCGATCATAACGTTTTTTTCAACAACTCTTACGCTGTTTCTACCTTATCTTTTTCACCTTCGCTACGATCAACAAAAACAGCACATGCTGCGTCTCCAGTAATGTTAACTGCTGTACGAAGCATATCAAGGATTCGATCCACGGCTAACACGAGCGCAATTCCTTCAACTGGCAATCCGACAGATTGTAAAACCATGGCTAGCATGATCATCCCAACTCCAGGGACTCCAGCCGTTCCGATACTAGCAAGTGTGGCCGTTAACACAACGGTCACTAACGCCCCTACTGATAATGGCTCAGCAAATACTTGCGCAATAAACACCGTCGCAACAGCTTGCATGATCGCCGTACCATCCATGTTAATCGTTGCTCCAAGCGGCTGTACAAAACCAGATACGGGCTTCGACACACCTAATTTGTCCTGAGCAGTTTTCATGGACAGCGGAAGCGTTGCATTACTACTTGATGTACTAAACGCCACTGTCATAGCTGGTGCAAAGTTTTTAAAGAAATGTAGTGGGTTCATTTTTCCTAAGGCATAAACGACACCCGAATACACAACAGTCACATGAAGAATCAACGCTAACACAACACAAAGCATGTACATCGCCATCGAAGATAATGCATCTAATCCTAATTTTCCAATGGCTGATGCAATTAGACCAAAGGCTCCATATGGCGCAAGCTTCATCGCGATCGTAACAAGGAACATCATAATTTCATTTCCTTGCTCCATCAATTTGTACATCCCACTTGTTTTTTCACCAAGATGTGCAAGAGCAAAACCGACAAAAATAGCAAAGAAAATGATTTGCAGCATTTGACCTGTTGCTAATGCATCAATTGGATTGGTTGGAATGATGTTTAATAATGTCTCCATGACCGGAGGTGGCTCTGTTGCTTCAAAATTGGCCTCTTCAGTCCCCATTAATCCCTCTTGTCCTGGCTGAATGGCTAACGCTACTCCAAAAGCGATACATAGTGCAACAACAGTAGAAATTAAATAAAACCCTACCGTCTTGATTCCGATACGCCCAAGTTTTTTCGTATCACCCATTCCAGCTGTCCCAAGGACAATCGAAAAGAAGACAAGTGGCACCACCAACATTGTAATAAGCTTTAAGAAAATTTGCCCTAACGGTGTTAATACATAAGTGTCTAAAGGTACAAAAGCTCCAGGAGCAAATAAATTAAATCCAAGCCCTACAGCTACCCCTAGGATAAGTGCAATTATTATCTTTTTTGTTAATCCCATTTTTCTACTCCTCTCTTTCATGATGTAGTAACTCTCATTAGATGCTGCCAGTTTTTTTCGACAAATACTATGATTCCATTTTATTTACGTCACGTCAACTTTATTTGTAATATAATCTTACGTAATCTCTAACCTCGCTCAGTTACTGTCCAACTCTTTAACTTTTCTATCGAAACACGCTAAGGCAATTCCGCCACACTTTCTAGAATAGAAATAATGAGTATTTATTATAAATAAGAAGCTAAAAATGAAAAGGCGCTTCATCAATTTAGCACTAACTACTTTAAGACATATTTCACTCTTCCGATAAGGAGAACCCAAATGGTAAATAGCCCAATTCATAACAATAAATATTTACACTTTTTCATAAGAGCATTAATCATCGCCAATTGCGCATCCATTTTACTAGGCCTCATTTACATCATAACGAAGACGTCACATAGCTTGTGGAATATATATGGAGTACTCCTGCTCATTACACTTTTAGGAAACGTCACTGCCACGCTATTTCACACCAAACACAGAAGCTTAGATTATATTTATTTAGTTCTTACTATTATTTCAATGCTACTCCTACCTTTACTGAATAGAAATGCGTCTGAAGATGTTTTGAACACAACATCACGCAGTGTTATTTCAATAACTTTGCTTTTATCTCTACTCGTTCTTGGGGGGGTTTTAGCAGTGTTGAAATTACGACCTTTCAAAAAGACAGACGAAGCTTCATCATATGAAATAAACCGTACACTGAGGATTACCATTCAAATTTTACTAAGTGCTTTTTTAGTACTAGGAATTTATTTAGCGTATCAATTAATTACAGGACGAAGCGCTGATAAAATTGAAATGGTACTTCCGACAACCTCTTTATTTATCAGTATCATTTTTTTCACTATTTCAATACTCATATTAAAAATGTTGCATAAAAAAACGAAAGCATTCGTGAAAGCAACAGTTATCATCATTGGGCTTTCATTAACTGTTATTTTCAGCTTACCTTTAGTGATAACACTAGCGACTATCCAAAATGTTGAATCTAACTATATGAAAGCATTTGGAGTCAAATCAGCCGACATTATTCCAGCAGAGAAAAAGCAGTACTTCACAGATACTCCTTTTGTGCTTCCTGATTATTTTTTTGGCGCAGCATCAGGGGATCATCAAGTAAAACAAGACATTCTCTATTTTGAAGGAACAACTGGTATTGATAAAGGGATTCGGCTTCACTTTGATGCATATATGCCACCTAAACATGCTGAGGAACTTCCTGGGAATCATACAGTATTAATTAGAATTCATGGTGGTGCTTGGACAGCAGGTGATAAAGGTCACTTAAACAGAGCACAAATAAATAAACATTTTGCAAGCCTCGGTTATGTCGTGTTTGATGTGCAGCATGGTCTCAGTAACGAAGAACGGCTTTTTGAATTTCTCGAAGTACCAGCAAATAAAGTTGCCGGCTTTTCCGTTGATGACATGGTTCGTCATATTGGCATCTTTACTGACTATTTAGCAGAACACTATGAGGAATATGGAGCAAATTTAGACTCTGTGTTTATCTCCGGAAGATCCTCAGGGGGACAAATAGCGAACGCTGTTGGGCTAGGATCAAAAAATAGACAACACAACGTCTTAAATCGAAACCTTACAATAAAAGGAATTATATCTGTTTATCCAGCCAACGGTTTATCAAAAAAAGCTGGTATAGAAGGAACAAGGGAAATAATAGACCCAAGCCTTTTAGTGAAAGAAGATAGCCCGCCAGCTTTAATCTACCAGGGAACTCACGATGGTTTCGTCGATCAATCTGTATCAAAAAAATTCAACCAAACCTATTCCGAAAAATCGAAATCTGCTTTAATATTGCTTCCACTTGCTGGTCATGCGAGCAATACATATTTCTCAGGCTACTACAACCAAGTATTTATGTATTATATGGAACGGTTTATGTATCAACATCAATAACTCCCAAAGAGATGTCTTTGGGAGGTCTAATTATATTAGCGTTTTACAAAAAACAAATAGGGTATAAGACTATTACATATACGAAAGGAGTTGGTCATAATGCACCATCTAAAAAGTGACCGAATCTAGTAGGATCATTGACCTCCATACTGGCACTCAAGAGATTTACTTCCGGGAAACCAGTTAAGCAATATAAAACATAAAAACGATAACGATACAGAAGGGATGGATGAATTTAATGGCTACTGTTACAGCCGGGTTCCAAATTTTACCCAATGGAAAAGATATGCATACTGGTGGAATAATCCCCGAAGTACTTAATTTAGTGAAAGAATCAGGACTTGAATTTCATATTGGTCCAATGGAAACCGTAATTGAAGGAGAGTTAGAAGAAGTATTCGAAGTAATTAAGGAAGCACAATTTATTGGAGGTGCACCTGAATGCATTACGAATATAAAGGTGCATTATAAACCAAGCGGTGTTGCGATAGAGGATAAAATGTATTAGAGATACCAAGTAATTAAGAGTACATTTGCATACAAAAACGCTCGGGAATAACATAAGCTTCAATCCCGAGCGTACTTTTTGTGCCGCGAAACCATTATCGTCAGCTAGCATTGTCCGTTATCCCTCCCTTATGCAACGAGAAGAACCACACCATAAAAGCTATCACTAAATAAAAAACATCATAACCGTTCCAATGATTGTAAGAGCAATGAAATGATACCCTACTGCGATCAAATAAATCGTTGTAGGTTTTTTACTATTTGTTCCTAATCCAAAGATAAAGTCTTTAGCATAGGCAAGAGCTACTATGATCCCTACTGCACCACCAAGTAATGCTCCATCTACTAAGGTTTGCGCTTGTGATAAATGTAGAACGCCATACATTACAATAGAGGTGAATAACGTCACCAAAGTTAGCATCCCATAATTGGGTTGTTCGGGCTTAATATTTAATAGATCTACCCATCGATTTCCTAACACAGAATAATAGATCATTCCACTTACCATGTATATTATGACTCCGGTTAAGACTGCTAATATCACATAAATCCCTACTTTCACTTTTTTATGAATCACAGGTCAGAGGTAATTTTGTCATAACTTTATTGAATACTCTTATCCCTTTCCTATTACTTGAAATATATTATCACAAATGATGACCTTTTTGCTGATTCCTTACCCAAATTAAACTAACATTAAATGAAAAAGACCAAATCCTGAGATTTGATCATAAAACGCCTTATTTGCTATTACTCCGCTCAGCCTGTTATTCATGACGTTCCCTCTTTATCCATTCCTAAATAAATCAAAACAGCCTCCCGCAAAAATTGCGTTCCACCTTTAACTGTCTTGTCATAGAAAGCCGTGAAGCGTTCGTCTGCCACATACATTTCTACAAGACCAGCATGTGCTTCTTTGGAATAGCTAGGCCATGAAAACAAAAGCCACTCTTTGTGCTTTGCAGCTAGCTCCTGTGCAATATCGGATGCGGGGTCTTGGGTTTCATGTGCTCTTTTAAGCAACACTAAAATTTCAGTTCCTAAGTTCGTCATAGCCTCATAGTCTTCTTGAGACATGCCCCTTAATTTTGCATTGCTATTATTTACAGTATCTTCTCCATATTTTTTACGAATTTCTTCCCCATACTTGTGTTCGTTTTCCTTAATCATCTTCTCTTTCAGGCCTTCAAATTTTTCTTTGTCCGGCACCGGCTTACCTCCTTGTTTACTTATGATGGTCTTCTCTACCGTCGCCATTAATGTGTCAAGACGGGCACGTTTCTTTTCTAAATGGCTGTAATGGTCTTTTAATGCGGCGATTTGATTAAAGGTTGGCTGATTAATTATGTTAATAATCTCATCTAGACTTACTTCTAATTCGCGATAAAACAAAATCTGTTGCAGCCGGTCTACCTCTTTTTGCCCGTAAATTCGATAACCAGAAGAATTGATTCTTGCCGGCTTCAGTAGTCCAATTTGATCATAGTAGCGAAGTGTACGGCTACTAACCCCTGAGAGCTGTGCCAATTTCTTAACTGTATATTCCATATCTTCCCCCCTGACAATTCTTATCATAAACCTTTACATTACGTCAGGGTCAAGAGAGAAACTATACTTTCATAAAAAAACGGTCTATCCCAAAAAGGTCTGAATTTGACCATAGGGATAGACCAGAAGCTTATGCCCTCAAAAAAATCTAGTTTGTTTCCTTTTCCCTCATCCAATTTATCGTCGCCTCGATGCCTTCTCTGTATGGAGTCCGAGGCAATGAGTTTATTTCCTTTTCATATTTCTCACCACTAAGAATGACTGGCTGTTCAGTTAAATACATCATCTCCACCATTTCCCTCATAAAAGGTGAAAAAATACCGATCATACGAATCATATTAGTTGATACTGACCTGACCGCTTTTTTGTACCCTGTGATGTCTTTTATAATAGTCATCAACTCTTCCCCTGTTATGGGATGTGTTGACGGAACGTTCCAATTTTGATTGTATGTTTCTTCCCGAAGTGCCAATTCAACCATCGCTTTTGCTCCATCGAGGTTGTAGAGATATTCTCTGCCTACGGTCTTACTTCCAACGAAGTTTGCTTTTTTATTTTTTACGACGTACTTAAGCGTTTCGTGGAGAATGGTATTTCCACAGTTGGGTCCATATAAATCAGGCATATGAACAATCAACGTCGGCACATCACTTTCTTTCAATCGACTTTCCATCTCTAACCTTATTTTTCCTTTTTTCGTATGCGGCTCCTTCTTCATCTGCTCGGTCACCATTTGTTTGTTTTGTCTTCCATATGCGTAGACGTTATCCACCAATGCAATCTTTGCCTTTTTAGCTCTCGCCACATCTAACATAACATCAATACAAGGAAGATGAGTTTCATCCCAATCTGGATATGGAAAGCTCACGGAATGAAACATTACATCAACACCATTAGCTGCTCGCGTTAATTCACCTTGTTTTAATGCATCCCCAGGAAAAATGGTTACATTGGATAGGTTCTTATAAAGAGATTCGAGCTTTTCTTTTCCTCTTGAGAAGGCCACTACTTCAATCCCTCTTGAGAGTAACTCATGAACTAACGCATATCCCATTCCACCTGTTGCCCCAACTACTAATGCTTTTTTCATTCCCACCTAACCCCCTCTTAATTAACCACTGGTCAATAATACTAAAAATATATGCTCTAACATCAAGAAGGTTGACTTAGAGCTTTAGCAATAAATATTACGTGTAAGTGAGCAACGTCTTTTGCTTCTTCAAAATTAGCTACATATCCACGATAATGAGATACAAAACCGTGTAACGAAATAAACGCTGAATAAATCTCACTAATCTTTAATTGCTTATCTGATAAGGATTGAACTGACTGGGAGAATTTTTGATAACAAAGATTTGCAGCTTCTTGCGATAATCCATCTACCTCGTTATTTCTCATCATAAACATCAGTTCATACTGACTTTGATTATTTAAGCCAAACTCAATAAAGCGGAGAAAAATACTTTGAAGTTTAGCCTGAGGCTCACCAGGACCATCAACAAATTCTTCCATCAGCTTATTCAAGTTCTGAAAATATTCTTTTATCACCGCATAAAATAGTTCTGCTTTGTTTTGAAAATGATAATAAAGCGCACCATGACTACAACCAAGTTGTCTAGCGATACTACGCATGGATACTTGATGAAAGTCCTTCTCAACAAATTGAGTTCGTGCTTCATTTATGATCATTTCTTTCGTAAGTTCCTGTGAAGTTGGTTTGCGGGGTGACATAGTCTCCTCCTTAACTTAATTAACCACCGGTTAATAAGATTGTAATGTAAAGATATGGATATTTCAAGCGGAATTTCCGGAATTGATGTTTCAATATTTCGATTATAAAAAAATCTTACTGTCCAAGTTGAGGGATTTTCTGTCGGAACTGTTCAATTTACTGTCCAAACTCGTTAATTTGCTATCCAAGCCCCAAAATTAAAAGGCTCGACACCAATGCGAACCTTTAATTCTTATAAAAAACCTAGAAAGCCCCCTACACTAAAATAAAAGAGCTCTTACAATCATTGAAATGGCTTCAATTGATACAAAGATAACTTTTAATAACGTTAAGAACAATAAAACAATTCCCAAAATGCGAATGCTCTTGCTGTCTTTTATTTTACACCATAGATATTGACTAACTTTTTTCACTAGAAGGGAAATTTACTGGCAAAGGACTTGGCCTTTCACAAGTACTGGTAAGAGTATAAAACTTCCCTTTGCTAGAGGATTCTAGCAGGCCGATCATTGCCTCAAGTGAGTGATAAGCCATTTCAGCACTGGCTCGTTCCGGTCGATGATCACGTATAGCATACGCCATGTCTGCAAGACCTAATCCGCGAGAGTCTTCATTAAACCCATGTGTAACCTGAACTTCTTCCCATGTCTTTGGACTTTCACTTCTTGGCAACGTACGCCAACGTGATGTTTCATTAGTTCTAACTAGTAAAGGCCCCCCAAAGAGATTCGGTCCGTCAAGAGGGTCGACATCAGGAATGAGTAACGTCCCCTTAGACCCATAGACTTCCATCCTTGGTAGCTCAGAATCCCAAACATCAAAACTAGCCATAATCGTTGCAACGGCCCCATTTTCAAATTGAAAGTTACCAGAAATATGAGTTGGAACTTCTACATCAATCGTTTCCCCTAACCTTGACTCAGTATGAACCGCTCTCTCTTCAAAAGTCCTTCTAGCATATCCACAACAACTAGATATCGGACCAAGCAACGAAATGAGTGCAGTCATATAATAAGGACCAATATCTAAAAGAGGACCTCCTCCAGGTTTATAGAAAAAATCTGGGTTCGGATGAAATAATTCTGGACCTCGATGCCCGACAAATGCACTTGCCCCTACAATCTCACCTATTAGTCCCTCATCCATTACTTTTCGAGCGGTTTGGAGTCTTCCGCCTAAAAACGTATCAGGTGCACATCCTACACGAAGCCCTTTTTCTTTTGCAAGCTCAATGATTTTTTTCGCGTCTTCTAAATTGGATGCAAGAGGCTTTTCTGTATACACATGCTTCCCTGCCTCAAGAGCTGCAAGGTTATATTCTGCATGCACCTCTGGTATAGTTAGGTTCAAGATAATATCCAGGTCAGGATCAGCAATTAATTCATCTATCGTACAAGCCTTTGGAATATTATACTCCTCTGCTTTCCTGTTGGCGTTTTCAATATTACGACTTGCACAAGCCGTAATTTCAATAATATCAAGCGTTTCACATACTTGAAAATAGATGTCACTTATATCACCACAACCTAGTAGCCCCACTTTGAACGGTTTCAAACGAATCCCTCCTGTAACATAAATCATTTAATAAAACTATCTTTATGAAGATTATAGCTCACAATAAGAAGAAACCTCTTTATAAAATCAAGACTTAACTTTGTATTTTCAAGACTTCATCAGTGTTGAAAGTAAAATTGAAACACTTCCGCCGCTAACCTTTAATTAAATATTCTATCCAACACTTATCCATAACTCGTATTTTATAATCTCCTAAACAACAAGAGGGGTTGTCTAAAAAGTCGCTACATCTTTTAAAAGCCTTGAAAGAAGTGGGTTTCTCCTCTCTAAACGACTAGCGAACAGAGCTCTTTTACGACTTTTTAGACAGACCCTTACCTCTAATCAAAATAATGATCTTCAAAGAAGATTACATAGTGTAGATACTTAGAAGTTTAGAGGAATATCCCCTAAGCTTTTTCTATTTAACACTAACGATGAATTGTGTGTTATTTTCTTCGCCTTTAACACTTAATTATATATGAATAATCTCCTTTATTTTATTCTTTCACTCAAAGCAAAGAATAAATATGTAAAACACAGCCAGACTATATCATTAGATGTTGTACATAAGGAGAGACATTAGATGAATGAAAATCACCACACTCGGTTAACGTCTTCAGAAATTGCCGCACTTTGGAGTAGTTTTCAAAACAATAGCATGTCGGTCTGTATTTTTAAGTATTTTATAGAAAATGTTGATGACCCAGAAATTGAATCCATCGTTGACTATGCACTTAAGATATCAGAAAAAAACCTTAGCCAATCGGAAAAAATTCTTAAGGAAGATAACCAGCCAATCCCAGTTGGTTTTTCAAATAAGGATGTAAGTCCCTCTGCTCCACGCCTATATTCAGATACGTATTATTTGTATTATCTTAAAAACATGGCAAAAGTTGGGCTGTCTGTTTACGGGGTTGCATTGGCAACAAGCGCTAAACCAAGCGTCCGAGAATTTTTAAGTCAAGCAATACAATCCTCTACAGATCTATACAATAAAACAGCGGACCTTTTATTATCAAAGGGGCTTTTCGTTAGACCACCTTATGTTTCAACTCCTGCTGAAGTAGATTTTATTGATCAAAAGAATTACAAAGGTGGTCTATTAAATATAAATCGTAGACCCGTAAATGTGATTGAGATCACCCATGTTTATGCCAATATAGAGACAAACTTAATCGGACAAATTCTTTTAATGGGTCTTGCTCAAGTTGCTAAACCTAAGAATGTTCGTGAATATTGCTTAAAAGGGGTCGATATAGCCCAAAAACATATAAAAGAATTCTCATCCATTTTAACGAAAGACGATGTTCAAGTCCCAATGCCATCTGACCTTGAAGTTTCCAACTCAACTTTAGCTCCATTCTCAGAGAAACTAATTATGTTTCAATCATCTCTGCTAATACAGTCAAGTACATCAAACTATGCAACAGCTGCAGCAGCTAGCTTAAGAACAGATATAAGCACTACATACGTTCGTTTAGCAGCAGAAGTGGCAACCTACGCTAGTAATGGTGTGAACATCATGATTGAGAACAGCTGGTTAGAAGAACCTCCTCAAACAATTAAACGAGAGCATTAATCAGTCCTATCTTACATTGAGGTAAGATAGGACTGTTTTTCATGGATATAGGTCCGTACATTCTACTGACAAAGCGGATATTTTTTATTTATACGTGAATCCCAGCTTGTAAATTAAAGAAATAAAAACAATAAAGGCAAGGTAATCAAGCTTAAGGTGGTCGTAAGCAATGTTAACAGTGAAACGAAATCAGGATCAACATTAAACTGTAGTGAAAACATTGTTGTATTAGCAGCAGAAGGCATTGCTGAAATAATCAAGAGAACGGTTCCTAACATTGTACCTAATAGGCCCATTAATGAAATAATTCCTATCATAAATAATGGAGAGATTAAAAGCCTAAGTCCAGCCACTAAACCAACAGGCGTCCACTCCATCTTCTTAGCTTTAATAGTTGATAGCTGTATACCTAGAACAATCATAATTAAAGGAATTGCTGCTTGAGATAACAAGGTCATTGTGTCTATAAGAAGGTAAGGTAATGGAACACCAGCAACCTGAAAAAAAATCCCTAAAAAACTTGCGAGTAGAACAGGCATCTTAATGGTCTTAATAAGGGAACTCTTAAAAGATACATGATCGTCCCCTCCACTAGCAGCAATATAAACGCCGAAAGTGTTCATTACCAAATCCATCATTACCATGATCATGAGCGCATACACATATCCATCTTGACCTAATGCAAATAAAACTACAGGGACTCCGTAGTTACCACCATTCATAAATAAACCTGATAGGACCATGGCATGTTTTCTCTTCCTACTGCTACCCGTTAGACGAGAAATTATAACGATACTTAAATATAAAAGAATATAAAGACTTCCAATAGCAATAAAAATATTTAAATGGTTTCTTGTTAAAGGGGTCTCATAGAATGCGAGAAACACTAGAATAGGAAAAAAAACGTTAATAGCAACAAAGGATAAGGAGCGAATATCTAGTTGTACTCGTTTCCCTATTACAAAACCAAGAGCAAAAACGGAAAAAACAGAAAGGATAATTAGTAAAAAATGAATGATTGATTCACACCCCCCAACTCAAGAAAACCAGCATTTGCTGGTTCACAGTTCTCTTATCTCACTTGTTCTGCATAAAATGCTTCCACTTTTGTTGGTTCAGCCAAAACATCAGTGATTTTAGATACATATTTTTTGAAGTATTCAAATCCCTCGTGTACCGTCAGTGAACCTTCGTCCTTCCACTTTTCAACTAGAACGAATAGGTTCGGGTCCTTCGCTGATTCTAATAATTCATAACTAATATTCCCTTCCTCTTCTCGAGAATACTTCACAATTTCATTAGTCATATTTAAGAATTGTATTCGTTTGTCAGACAAGACATGTAGGTAGGCGTGAATAATAACCATGAACCCTTTGCTCCGTTCATACAGCCTGTTGTCTTTTTTATAAACAGGCTGTTTTTAATATTGAGAGCTTTGTATATTAAAACTGTTATACACTTACAGTAGTTTGATCTATTATGCTTTCTTCCATTAAATAATGTTTAATTGCTTCTTCATCCCATTCAATTCCTAGCCCTAGGCTATTTGGTGGTGCTAATGTTCCTCTAGGTGTGAGTTGGTATGGATTAGAAATCACTAAATCAAAATTCGTTACATCTGTTCCAATAAACTTCTCAACATAAGCTACTTCTCTTGCAGCACATGCAAGATGAACGTGAACATCCCAGAAATAATGTGGAGCAACTGTCACACCTTGTGCCCCAGCTAACGTAGTAATTTTCATCCATTCCGAAACACCCCCACACTGTGTTGCATCATGCTGAACGTAATCCAAACATCCTTGCTTAATCATTTCTTGGAATTCCCAACGGGTTGCCCCAATTTCACCAGTAGCTAACGGGATGGATGTTTGTCTTTTTAAGCGATTATAGCCTTCTATCATATCCATAGGCATTGGTTCTTCAAAAAATGTAATATCATGTTCTTCAATCCGTTTACAAAGATCCATACACTCATTCACATCCAAATAAGATTGATTGGCATCAACCATAAGCTTTATATCTGGACCGATAATGTCTCGAGTCAATGCCACCCTTTTTGCTTCTGTACTTGCATCGAGACGACCGACCTTAATTTTTATAGCCTTATACCCTAAATTTACATAACTTCGAATTTCTTGTTCGAGTCTAGGAAACATATCCGCACCCTCGTAATAGTAACCACCCGAAGCATAACATGGTACTTCATCCCTGAAAGATCCAAGCAATTTGTGTAATGGCATCCCTGCTGCTTTCGCTTGATGATCCCATAAGGCTATGTCAATGGCAGATAAAGCGACCAATACATTTCCACGCCGACCTGCTCTAACCGTTTGAAAATACATTCGATCCCATAGTTTTGCTATATCCCTAGGATCTTCCCCAATTAACATCGGACCTAATAATTCATCTACAACAGCTTTTGCAGGCTTTGCACTTGTATCTTGTAGACAGAATCCCACACCTTCGATTCCTGCATCGCTTTGTATACGGACCATTAAATGTTCGCGGTGCTTCAACGTTTTGATAGAGAAACCTACTGGATTTTCTAAAGGAATTCGTACCCATTGTGAAATTACTTTGGTTATTTTCATTTATAACTTCCTTTCACATGATAGATTTTCCAAAATGGTTATGCTTTTTCATCACCTTCTGTATCCTGAATGCGACTCAGTAGTGACTTTCCAGCGTCTATTATGTGGCTTTTAATTTCCTCACAAGCTTTTTCTAGTTCTCCACTTTCCATAGCACGAATTAATTCTTCGTGAACATCAACGACAAACTCAAATGACTTAGAGTAATTGGGATCAATCGTAATTGTATAAAACACATGCTTATAACGAAGTGGGTGCCAAGAACGATACAGTTGTTCATGGCCTGCAGCTCGGACCAGTACTTCATGAAATCTAGAGTCAAGTTCAGCAAGCTCTAGTTTATTTTTTGAGTGTACTGTTTCTCCCATTGCTTTATGAATTTCTCTAAGCGAATTTATCGTTTCATCCAAGTTTCGTTCAAAGACTTGCCTCATCGCAAATTCCTCTAACGTAGCTCTTAGTGTATATAGTTCCCAAACATCTTTGCGATTGAGATCCATCACAAATGTACCTCTATATGGAATCGTCTTAACTAAGCCTTCTTGTTCTAACTGACTTAGCGCTTCACGTATTGGTGCCCTACTAATTCCAAGGTTTTGTGCAAGTTCCACCTCCACAATTCGTTTCCCTGGTTCCAAAAGACCTTGAGATAAGGCATTGATAATTTGGTCCGCAACCTGTTGTCGAAGGCTTTTCGGACGGCCAATTTCTTTCCAAAATGAATTATTCATCGTTTCCATGTTGTCCCCTCTTCCTTATTCTTGGATCAGCTAAAAAAAACAGCTGAATTTCTAGGAAAATAAGAATTTTAATCACTACCAAAACGTTAATCTAGCATTCATAAACTTGTATCTTAATTTGATTTTTTTGTTGGGATGAAACAAGATCTTTACCAAGATAAATAGTTTCTATCGCTTCTTCCATTGCTATCCATTGATCATTCTTTCTCATTAAAGGGACATCATGACCAGGATAAATGACTTGAGCTCTATCCTTAATTTTTTGAATGGACTTTTTGGCTAATTCTTTATTCCACGTATTTCCTAATGGCCCATGTATGAGTTCACATCTATTTTTTATAGCATCGCTTACTAAAAGCTTCCCATTAATATCAAGTGCAATCATTCCTGGGGTATGACCAGGTACATGTAGAATAGTCATCCCGTCCACTTCTTCACCATCAAACACAAAATGAAGACTTTGCCACTTTTGTATTTGTTCAGGATGAAAATCAGGAACAAATACATCACTTTTACTGTTAAGACCATAATACAATTCTTTTTTGTTCAGATAGATCGTTGCTTTTGGAAAAAGTGTCCAATTTAAAGCATGATCAAAATGCAGGTGACTTAAAAAAATACCATTAATATCTTCCTTATAAATTCCTAAAGCTTTCAATTTCTCTAATAATACTAACCGCTCATTATAACCAGCAGTATCAAATAAAAAATTCTTACCATTAAGTTGAATAAGGTAAATGCTACTCCAGCCTAATGCCCCTCTACTGGAAGCTGCAGGAAACCCAAAAAATAAGGGAATGATCTTCGAACCTTTAATATTTTCTTTTTTTTTCAAAAATATATGCCACCTCCATCTTCCTAAACCATTTTATCACCTTTTTACCAATTTTTAACGTAACATTTCGATTATCTAAATATACTAGAGTTAACTATTTCATAAGCCATTCCAACGGGACGGTAACAATTGCAGGGAACAAAATTAGTAACAATAAGACAATGATGTGGACAAGTAAGAACGGCCAGACACCTCGTAACATATTCTCCATGGATATTTTTCCAACTCCACTTGCCACTACTAATACAGTTCCAACCGGAGGCGTTAGCATGCCTAGACAAGCAGCAAGTATAAATACTACCCCGAAATAGACTGGGTCAATGCCCGCCATTTGAATGATTGGCATTAGGATAGGTGTTAAAATTAAAATAATAGCTGTTAAATCCATAGCTGTACCAATTAGCAATGTAAATAAGACAATTAGCAAGAGTAGTAAGAACTGGTTGTCACTGAAAGGTTCAAGTAATCCTGCAATGGCAGAAGGAATATTCGCTACGGTCATTCCCCAACCTAACACCATCGCACCCGTATAAAGAAACATTACGACACTTGTTATTTTTACAGTTTCAATTAAAGCTTTATATAGCTCTGGCATTTTTAACTCTCGATAAATGATCGCCCCAACAAACAGAGCATAGAACGAGGCGATCACCCCTGCTTCAGTAGGTGTAAAAACCCCTCCACGTAAACCAACAATAATAATCACAGGTAAAAATAATGCCCAAACTGCTTGTTGAGTAGCTTTTAAAATTTCTTTCATTGACTTTCGCGGCAGGACATCTACCTTATCCTTGCGAACCATAATCGACCAAGCGACAGCTAAGCCTAAACCTAACATAAGCCCCGGGACAATCCCAGCCATAAACAGTTGTAAAATAGATACCCCACTCGTTACCCCAAATATAATCATTGGTATACTCGGAGGTATAATCGGGGCAATAATTCCTCCTCCGGCAATTAATCCTGTTGACCGATTCCGATCATAACCTGCTTTTACCATCATTGGAATTAAGATAGCTCCAAGTGCGGCAGTATCAGCTACAGCAGATCCAGACAAACCGGCAAAAAGAATACTACCTAAAATAGCAACATATCCTAATCCTCCACGCACATGACCAAAAAGAGCAAGGGCGAAATTCACAATTCGGTTTGATATCCCACCGTAGTTCATTAATTGACCTGCTAGAATAAAGAAAGGAACAGCCAACAGTGTAAAACTACCAGCACCATTTATCAGACTTCGAGCGACATTTTGTGTATCCATAATATCGAGGAAAAACATCAAACTAATTCCACTGACTAACAAGGCAAATGCTACCGGAATCCCTAATAAGATCGAACCTAAAAGCGTAATAAGAAAAATTGCCGTTGACACATCTGTCACCTCCGTATCCTTTTTAAATCATGTGAAACATCACATTTTAAAGGGGTGGTAAAAAAATGTTTGAATAAATCGGTGTACTACACTACTAATCACTACCGTTAGGAAAATGAATCCTTTTGAAAAATAGCTTTGTAAATGTTCATAATAATGACGATTGCCATACCAAGACTCATTACAATACCTACTCCATACAAATATGAATAGGGTAAACCAGAAACAGGTGCCCTCATATTCATATTTAATATAGTAAGTTTCCAGCTCCCAGCTAAAATGATCCACAGTATATAAAGGATAATAAGGTTGACAAGAATGGCTACCCCTCTTCTAAGATTTGTAGGTAACCTTTTCGTTAAGAAGTCTATACGTAAATGTTGATTGTCTACTAAAGCTATAACCGCTCCGAGAAAAACGAGCCAAACAAATAAGAATTGAGATATTTCTTCTGCCCAAGTAATACCAAGGTTAAAATATCGTAATATTACGTTCATAAATACAAGGATGGCAATCAGTGCCATACAAGTAGCCATCGAGTAGTTTAGAACCTTATTCAATATTGAAAATTTCTTAAGCATAAACACTCTCCTTTCGAAGAAAAAATTCCTTACGAATTATTCATTACTAGAAGGTAGAAAGGGGATCAAGGTTTTATAAAGAAGATGGGGAAATGTTGTTAGACACTTCCCCAAAATAGGGTTTATTGTCTCGCTAACTCAAGTAATTCTTCTCCAATTTGATCTCCATATTTTTCATAAACAGATTGGGTAAGCTCTATAAAAGGCTCTTTGTTTATTTCTCTAACAATTTCCATTCCTTCTTCTTCCAATTTCTTCAGACTTTCTTCTATATCATGATCGATAATTTCATACTGATAATCGCGTGCAACAAGTGAAGCTTCATCAACAACCTTCTGTAGATCATCTGGAAGTCCTTCATAGAAATCAAGACTCATAAGTAACGCACCTGTATTATAAAAATGTTCGGTTAGACTTAAGTAACTCTGAACTTCCTGAAACTTAGAGCTGTGGATTAGTCCAACTGGATTTTCTTGACCATCTACTACTTTCTGCTCAAGTGCAGTGAATAGCTCTGTAAAGGGCATCGGAACAACGTTTACCCCAAGGGCTTCCATAGAATCTATGTGGACTTGGTTTTCTGCTACTCTTATCTTTAATCCTTTTAAATCATCTGGTGAATGAATAGGCCTTACGGAGTTCGTAACGTTTTTAAAACCATTCTCTCCCCATGCCAACCCTTTAATCTTGTGATCTGGTAACAAATCAAACAATGCATTCCCAAGGTCGCCACCAAGCTTTGAACGTGCGTCTTCTGTATCTGTAAAAATATATGGCATATCTACTACAGAGAATCTAGTGTCAAGAATAGGAAGTGTACCACCGGTAATAACAACTTGGATATTATTAGTTGGTAAACTTTCGACTAACTGTCTATCATGACCTAATTGACCACCTGGATATATATCAACTTCAATTCTACCTTCGGAATTTTCTTCAACAAGCTCTTTCCACTTTTCTGCAAGTTTATGAAAGTAACTTTCTGTATTTCCAACATGGGCAAACCTAACGTTATAGATATCCTGACTGACATTACTATCTCCGGAATTGTTAGCGTTAGTAGAAGTATTTTCACTACCACCATTTCCACAAGCAACTAAGCCAAGTACAACGACTGCTGACAGCATGATAGAATTTAGAATTTTTCTCAACTTATTGACCTCCCTATTTTCCCCTTTATTTAATTTCAATCATACCGAGAACCTCGTAACTATGTGAATGACTGAAGCTTCTCTTTTTTAATGAAAACGCTATTAGATTTTTATTGAACAAAACCTTCACCCCTTAAGAACTGTTAGATTAGTTGGTTAACAGTTTTTATTTCACATGACTCAAACATGAAATAGCTCCTAAATGGGATGAAGGCTGTTCCTCTAGATTAAACTAATAATTAATTATCAATCTGTGATACTTCTATAACGTTACCATCCGGATCGTGGAAAAAGATCTGATACCATCCCTTAATTGACCACTCTCCATAATCAGCAAAAGGAATTTCATTCTCTTTCAGTCGACTTTTTATTTCTTCTATATCATCGACACGGAACGCAAGATGACCTTTTAGAAGCGGATTAACAAAATGACCTGTAGTAAAAGGTAGATTAGGTTCATTTTTGGCAATGTGAAGCTCCGCTTCCCCTTCCTCAGCTGTTAAAAAACGGACGTTTCCACCATATTGGTTTGTAATCCTAGAATCGCCAATCTCATTTTTATCCTTTAAACCAAGAACTTTTATATAAAAATCTGCCATTTTATCAATATTAGAAGTACTAAAATTCCCGTGATGTAATGTTATTTTCATTTAATTCCACTCTCCTTGAAATTTAAATACTTTAGTCTAAATTATTTTTAAGAACCAAAATCAATGAAAACCGTTAAGGTCGTAACAAAACTTTTGTCCCCTCACCACTAGCTGCAATTCGAAAAGCCTCTTCATACTCTTCTAGCTTGAAACGGTGAGTAATTGCTGGTTGAACATTTAATTTATCATTTTGAATCAACTTTTCCATAAGTTCCCAAGTGTCCCACATAATACGACCGTGAACTCCTTTAATCGTCACTTCTTTGAAAATAATGTCTTGAGAAAAGTTTAAGGATACATCACCAGGAAACAGACCAACCATAACCATTGTTCCCTTTTTACGTAAGTACGGTAGTATGTCAGATACCGCCCTATTGCTTCCTGTGGTCTCAATAATAACTTCAGGTCCTGACGCAGAGGCCGAAGTGTCAAATAGAGAATATGCAGATGTTTTCAGAGGATTCCACAATTGAAAATCCCCACATAAGGAAGCTACTTCTAATCTTGTATCTTTTATATCACTAATAGTAACCTGCTTTGCTCCTAAAGCTAAGCTAGCGCATGCAGAAAACAACCCAATTGGTCCTGCTCCTAAAACAACTACATTTTTCCCTTTAACGTCGCCAATTTGAGCTGCGTGTACCCCAACTCCGACAGGCTCCATAATTGATGCTATTTCATCAGGAATAGATTCAGGGACCTTGCGAGCACATATTGCAGGAACAACAGCGTAGTCAGCAAAACATCCATTAGTGTGAACACTGAAGATCGTCTCATTCTCACAAATATGCATATTCCCATTATGGCACAACCTACAATCTCGGCACGGAATATGAGTTTCAATACAAACTCGATCCCCTACTGAGAGCGAAGTTACTCCTTCTCCAAGTTTAACTACCTCTGCTACACATTCGTGTCCCATAACATTTCCTTGCTCAATTCCCAAACCTGCAGCCCAATCGTTCCAGTTAAAAATATGAATATCTGTACCACAGATAGCAGTAATTTTCACTTGGACTAATACTTCATTGGCCCTTGGCTCTGGCATAACCTTAGTTTGCATACTTGCTCCGGGTGCTTTTTCACTCTTTGTTAACGCTTTCATTTTATTCCCCCTTTTTGAACAACTATTGTGGTCGGAAACACTATGATGTGATTTCAAAGAAATAGAGTACTGGTATTTTTTTCTGAGGTGTGAACTTTGTGAGGTAAAGTGCTAGGATGAAAGCTGCGTTGTAATTCGTCGATTGTTAAACTGTCGACAGTTTATTTTGCCGTTGATTAAATATTAATTAATTTTCTCAAAATTGTCAATATTTATTTTACAGGGGGACATGGAGTAGTTTCAGGGTGCCTTTTCACGATGTAACCATCGGCCTACTCGGAGAAGATGTTGCTCCTTCGGGCGTTCTACTAACATGCAGCTTGGATACCATCACATCTATTTCCATGCTTAGCGTGCCCTGCCTGGCAACGTCCTGGCTCACCCTTTCTCTTCTACGGGGATGATTACTCATGGAGTTGTTCTAAGAAGTAACTCACGTTGTGTTACGAAGAGAAAGGGTTCGTCTCACAGGGGGACATGATGTTTTTTCAGAGAAGTATACTCACGTAGTAACCATCGGCCCATTCGAGGAAGATTCTGTTCCTTCGGAACAGAGCTCTTCAGCACCCCTCTACTATTTATGCACATAAAAAAGCATTCCTCAACGGAATGCTTTGGGGTGCCTGGCAACGTCCTACTCTCACAGGGGGAATCCCCCAACTACCATCGGCGCTGAAGAGCTTAACGACCGTGTTCGGCATGGGAACGGGTGTGACCTCTTCGCTATCGCCACCAGACTATTTTGAGAAAATACCTAAATGGTTCTCTCAAAACTAGATAATGCTTTATAGAAACGTATC
>NZ_JAKRYL010000031.1 GCF_023555415.1 Halalkalibacter alkaliphilus
TGTCGCCATTTAAATACTTAAAAGTCATAAAAAAAGGAGATAAACAAAGATTAGTCTTGATGCTATACGCTTTCAATAAATTTGTTTACGTTTTCTTGGTTGAATTTGGTTTTTGAAGAAAATATTAAAACGTTGCATAATTGATTTACACTTAGTCAAGAAAGAAGGAATTCAGATGAAATTCTTATCTAAATTTTTAGACGCCCTTGTTAAATCTCAAGAAAGAACTGCCAAGAAAATTATCAAATCTGGTTTATATTATTAATAATAAAACCTCTTTTGCTTTTGCGTAACGGGTTCGCTTGAGAGGGAGAAAACAAGTAAATCACATAGCTTTTAGAGATGTAATTAGCGCGCTAATTGGTATCTCTTTTTTTTCGTTGTTATACCAAAGTTTAGAAGCAAAAGATGCTATTTTAACAGCTACTATAGCACTCCTTTATCATGCGAAAACGCAAACGTACAATATATTTTGTACGCCTAGTAAAAGGCGTGTTAAAACATTTAAGCTAAGAGTATGTGAAGGAATACACTTAAACTAATTGTTCAATAGTTCTAGGTATGGAGAGAGGCAATAAGCGGAATTTTTCCTGTTAGAATGTTGACTAGAGACGGTTCGGGGTATATAAGCGGAGGTTTTCCGAATAAGCAATGCGAAATTACCCATTTTCACTTTTTTTCGAGTCAATAGTCGGAATCTTTCCGTCTAATTAAGCTATTTTCAGTGCTACTTCCTAATTCAAGAGAAATTTCTCCGCTTATTTATCAAATTGCTTTGCGTCAGCGTCTAATGAACTTGTACAATCGGGTAGCGTTAGATGAATAAGGCGAGGTTTATAGACCAAAAAGGATCAGATTTTAAAATCTGATCTTTTTGTTTTGTTATTTGTCATGTTGAATTGTATTTTCTCCCTCAAAGGTTTATGGAACTTTTTTAGTTAAAAATGAAGGAATTGAATTAACGACAACAAATGTAAATGAACTTCTAGAATTTATAAATACTTTACCTGATATTGAGGATGAAGAATAAGTATGCCCCTTTCGAAGAAACTAGCTGATTTTGAGGGGCTTTTTATTTTGTTTGCTATTCTTTAAAGAAGAATCATTATTCAAAGCCAATACAAAGATCATTAAAATGATACAAGTTGTACCAAACCATTGAAAAGTTCCAAAGGGTTCATTTAACCAAAAGACAGTGGTAAAAACAGCAGCTAATGGCTCAGTACTTCCTAGAAGGCTGGATTCTTTCGCTGCTAGACTTTGCAAACTTTCTATATAAAACCAAAATGCAATCATTGTACCAAAAATGATAACGAATACTAAATATAAATAAGCTTCTACTGTTAAGGATGTAACGTCCATTTGCCAAGGTGGATGAACAAAACTTAGCGCAAAACTACCGATAATCATAGCCCACCCAACAATGACAAGGGAATCGTATTGTTTCAATAAAGGAATGGCATATAAGGTATAAAATGCTAGAGCTACTCCAGATAAAACACCCCAAATGATTGCTGGTGTTGGTACGGATAATTGAGTGATTGAGCCGTTTGTTAATAAGAAAAAGCACCCAACTAAAGCGAGCGAAACAGTCAACAAATCTCTTCGTGTTAAAACAGCTTGTTTGCGGAAAATCAAGTAAACGATAATCATAACAGGTGCTAAGTATTGTAATAACGTTGCAACAGCTGCGTTACCATGTTTAATGGAAGCCATATATGTGTATTGAACTGCAAGCATACCGAGTAACCCGAAGATTATTAATTGAATAGCTATCCTTCTAGTTTTCCAAACACCGATTATTTGGGAACGGTCTTTTCGAAAAAATTGAACTGTTAAAAGTAAAAAACCAGCTATGAGTAACCTGGTCGTCACAAGCCAATCTACATCAATTTCAAACTCTTGAAATAGCTTTTTTGAAACCGTGCCACCAATCCCCCAAAATAAAGCTCCTGTTATAACAAGAATGATTCCCTTTTGTCTACTCATAATGGATTCTCCACCTTAAATATAAAAATAGTGTTACAATATTTCATATGATAAATGAATAATGCATTAATTAATACAAAAATGGAATAAAAAAATATAACTATATTGAGGTGGTAATATGCAAATAAAAGATTTTATGATTGATCAAAATCTAAAAGAATTAACAGAACACCGTACAGTTGTGTTACCGGTTGCATGTTACGAAACAACGATTAACCAAAATATAAATGGATATATACCACTACATTGGCATAATGAATTACAGTTTGTTCTAGTACGAAAAGGGGAAGCGTTTTTTCAAATAAATGAAGAGAAAATTACTGTTCGTGAAGGCGAGGGGCTATTTATAAATAGCAGCTGTCTTCACATGGCAAAAGAGAAGGGTGATTCAGGCTGTGTCTATATTTGTTTAAATGTTTCTCCAAGTTTCGTTTTATCACAAGAACTTTTTACTACGTTTGTACGCCCATATATTCAGGCGACTAATCTACCTTATTTACACTTGGTTCCAAAAGAGCTTTGGGCAAATAATATTTTGGACTCTATTATGAGAATCAATCAGTTGATAAAAGAAAATCCACCATACTACGAAATAGACATAAGCGTACACCTAACATTCATTTGGAAGAACCTAATTATTAATGGTGTCCAATTAGAGTACGAACAGAAGGAAGTGTTAAAGAATCAACGAATGAAGCAAATGTTAAATTGGATACACACACATTATGCTGAGAAAATTCTGTTAGACGATATAGCACGGGCTGGTGGATTAAGCCGTTCTGAATGCTGTCGATATTTCAAACGATTTTTAAAGAAAACAGCCATGCATTACGTAACTGATTATCGAATTCAAAAAAGCCTGCTTTTACTACAACAATCAGAATCCAATGTCACTGATGTTGCCTATCAAGTAGGGTTTAATAGCACAAGCTATTACATTGATAAATTCCGAAAGTCAATGAATATGACCCCATTAGCTTACAAAAAGTATAAAAAAAGTGACTTATCTTTGTGAGGAATTACATTAAACTAACTCGGGCGTTTCTGTAACAAGCGGAGACGTTTTTTTACGCTTAATAGGCAAATATGATACAATATAATTAGTACCTGGTACTAAGTTCAGGTATAAATATTAAGCCAACTTAAATGAATTTAGGAGGACAAAATGGAGGATTTACTTAAATTAAAGGGAAAGAATATTGTGATAATGGGGGTTGCTAATGAGCGGAGTCTGGCTTGGGGAGTGGCTAGTTCACTTTATAAAGCTGGTGCTAATCTTATTTTTACCTATCGTTTAGAACGTTCACTGGGAAAATTAAATAAGCTTTTAAATGATAATAACTATTCAGCTGAAATAATCGTGCAATGCGATGTTAATAATGATGAAAGTATTAAAGATGCATTTCAAGAGATCGGAAAAAAGGTAGGAACGATCCACGGAATTGTACACTCAGTTGCATTTGCACATTCTGAAGATTTAAAAGGGGACTTTATAAATACTTCAAGGTCTGGGTATGCTTTTGCTCAAGATACTAGCTCGTACTCTTTAATAGCTGTGGCAAGAGAAGCACAACCTTATATGACTGAAGGCGGCTCTATCGTGACAATGAGTTACCTTGGAGCTGAAAGAGTTGTCAATGGTTATAATGTTATGGGTGTAGCAAAAGCAGCTCTTGAATCTTCAGTAAAATATCTCTCATTAGACTTAGGAAAAGAGAATATTCGTGTTAATGCTATTTCTGCTGGGGCAATTCGAACACTTGCTGCTAAGGGAGTTGGTTCTTTTAATGAAATACTTCATAAAGTTGAAGAGTCTGCACCTTTAAAAAGAAATGTAACAAAAGAAGAGGTGGGCGATATGACAATCGCAATGCTTAGTAATCTATCTAGAGGAGTTACGGGTGAAATTATTTATGTAGATTCAGGCTATAATATAATCGGCTAGACTCCTTATCTACAATTGCAATGGGAATTAGAATGCACCTTTTATCATTGTACGTCGTTATGCTAGTTCATCTTACTTAACTATATAAAATGGAATTTGTATAGTTGAGTAAGTGTTCGGTTGCTTTATTAAACTAAATGTTTTATTAAAATAGTCTTCTAAACTAGCTAAGCAATAAGCGAATCTATTGTTTGTCCGCAGCGAATGGTAAATAGCGGTAAACAATAGGGATGCCTAATTGCTTATTTTTTTAGCCTATGGCTGCAGATTTGTATTGGGAAATAGGATAACGGTATATGATCTGCTCTTTAAATGTTTTAAAGTAAATGTCAGATTAGTTGTCAGAGAAAAATTTAACTTGTGCAATTTTTAAATAACAGAATGCACCTTTCCTTAATATTAAGTTTTTTGAATAAGCTGCAGAATGAAATTTCTGACTTTTGTAAATAGTATGTTAGGAAACCTGACAGGATGGCTGAAATGCGAAAGAAACACTCGTATACTAACCTCATTGAACAAATTAAATAATTTATTAGTTCTGAATTGGTTAAAAAGTACAAAAGTAACACTTTGCAACTAGTAAACTATTTAATAAAAGATGGGGGAGAGAAATATGTTAACAGCTAGTACTGGATATTTGATTTTGCTATTTTTTGGAGTGTTTTTTACGAGTCTTACTATTATTATGCAGCGTCGCAGAAAGACGGAGATGACAGCTGAACAATTTAGTACGGCGGGCAGAAGCGTTGGTGTCGGCTTGGCGAGTGCTTCGATCATTGCGGCTTGGACTTGGGCAGCTACTCTGATGATGTCTTCATCAACAGGTTTTCAATATGGAATAAGCGGACCTTATTGGTATGCTGCAGGTGCTTGTATTCAAGTATTATTGTTTGCGATTGTAGCGATTCATTTAAAAAGAAAAGCACCTAAGGCTCATACATTCTTGGAGTTCATTGGAAAACGTTTTGACAAAAAAAATCATAAACTTATGATGGTGTTTGCATTAATGACGAATATTATCGTCACAGCAATGGTTATCCTTGGTGGAGCGATTGCGTTAAACTCACTTACAGGTATGAATATTTATGTAGCGGCATTTTTAATTCCATTAACGTTTACGATTTATACGATGATTGGGGGTTTAAAAGCGTCATTCATCGCAGACTACTTAAACACTGTTATGATTTTTGTCATTCTTACTATTTTTGCAACCGTCGTATATATGAAATTTGGAGTGACAACGGTTTATGAAGGGTTACGTGCTTTACCTGAGTCTCAACAAATGTTAACAATGGCATCAATTCCGGGTTTACTGTTCGGAATGATCAACATTATCGGTAACTTTGGTACGGTATTCGTTGACCAGTCATACTGGCAGCGTGCGATTGCAAGTAAGGACAGTGCAGCGTCAAAGGCTTATATTTATGGTGGGATTGCTTGGTTCTCAATTCCATTTGCGATTGCTACATTTTTAGGAGTTACAGCTGCAGGTTTAGGATTAAATATTGGGGACCCAGACGCCTCAGCACCGCTAATGGCTGCTCACTTACTTGGTACAGTCGGATCCATTTTATTCTTAGTCATGTTATTTATGGCCGTGATGTCTACAGGGGCTGCAGAGCTTACAGCCATTACGAATATTATTGTTACAGATATTTACCGTAAATCGATCAATCCAACAGCGAGCAGTAAGCAAACGTTAAAAATATCACGTATCGTTACGCTAAGTTTCGGATTAGCGATGGGTGTTTTCTCAATTTTATTATTCAACATTGGAATTGGATTAGGATTTGTCTATATGGCTATGGGGATTTTTGTAAGTGGTGCAGTTATTCCACTGACGCTTGGCTTACTTTGGAAACGTGCAACGAATGAAGGGTGTTTCTACGGTGCGTTATTAGGGATGATTTCAGGGGTTACGGTTTGGTTAACTTATGCTTATGTTACGTACGGTTCCATTAGTGTTGAGTCTCTCGGTCAATTGCATTCAATGCTCTTTGGAAACATAACGGTCTTTTTAGTTAGTGGTTTGATCTCGGTAGGCCATGCTTTAATGTCGAAAGAAGAGTTTGATTTTGAAGCGATGAAAGATCAATTTAAAAGCTTTGATGAAGAGCAAGAAGAGCTTAAGACGGCTCAGGAAAGGAAGGTTGTATAACTATGCAGGATAAACAGTTGATAAAAGACGCAAAGATGTGTACACGCTGGGCTTTGGGGTTAACATTTGTATTTATCTTCGCATTCCCAGGAATTATGTTTATAACAGGGTATAGCTATAGCTTGCAGTTTTTTAAAGGGTGGACATATCTTGCTTTTGGCTGGTTAGTAACAGCAGGATTGTATATCTCGATCCGTCCATGGGTTGAGTATTTTAAAGAAAAGAAAGAATCAGAGCAAGCTTAACTTATCAGGAATTGAACAATTAATGAACAAAGTAGCTAAGTCTTAGTGAATCTTAGCTACTTTTCTATTAGTTATAGTATAATCATTGTCAAATAGTAGAATAATATAGCAATATTTGAAAAACTTCTACAATTGAGAAGAAAGGATGGTAGGGGATGAAACTAACGTCTCGAGAGATGGAGAAGCTGATGATCGTAGTCGCTGCTGATTTGGCACGTCGTCGTCAAAAAAGGGGATTGAAGCTGAACTACCCAGAAGCAACGGCTATTATTACATATGAAGTATTAGAGGGGGCAAGAGATGGACAAACCGTCGCTCAGTTAATGCAGTACGGGACCACTATTTTGACAAGAGAAGATGTCATGGAAGGTATTCCTGAAATGATTTCGGATATTCAAGTTGAGGCAACATTCCCTGATGGAACGAAGCTAGTTACTGTACATAATCCAATTCGATAATAGGAGGGGAGAAATATGATTCCAGGAGAGTACGTATTAAAGAAAGACCCCATTATTTGTAATGAACATAAAAAGTCAATGACGGTTAAGGTGTTAAACCAAGGAGATCGGCCTGTTCAAATTGGTTCACATTTTCACTTTTATGAGGTGAATAGTTTTTTAAAGTTTGATCGGGAAGAAACATTAGGAATGCATTTAAATATTCCAGCGGGTACAGCTGTCCGTTTTGAACCAGGTGATGAGAAGGAAGTTGAACTTGTTTCTTTCTCAGGGGAACAAAAGATATATGGCTTAAATAATCGAGTAAATGGATCAGTTATGAAGGAGGGGAATGAATGAGTTTCCACATGTCAAGAAAACAATATGCGGATATGTTTGGTCCGACAGTTGGAGATGCCATTCGTCTAGCTGATACGGAGTTATTCATAGAAATTGAAAAGGATTATACGACGTATGGGGATGAAGTGAAGTTCGGCGGAGGCAAGGTCATCCGTGATGGAATGGGACAGCACCCCCTTGCGACAAGGGATGAAAGTGTCGACCTAGTGTTAACGAATGCGACGATTGTTGACTATACGGGAATTTACAAAGCAGATATTGGAATTAAGGATGGTTTTATCGCTGCAATTGGAAAAGCAGGAAATCCATTACTCATGGATAATATTGATATTGTTGTAGGTGCTTCTACGGAGGTCATAGCCGCAGAGGGTCAAATTGTAACAGCCGGAGGAATAGACGCTCATGTACATTTTATATGTCCGCAACAAATTGATACGGCCCTTCAGTCAGGTCTGACAACGATGATTGGTGGAGGAACAGGTCCGGCAACAGGCTCGAAAGCAACAACTTGTACACCTGGGAAATGGAATATTCATCGAATGCTTGAGGCGGCAGAGGAATTCCCAATGAATTTAGGCTTCTTAGGGAAGGGAAATGCGTCTGGAAAGAAGGCGATCAGTGAACAGGTTGAAGCTGGAGCTGTCGGTTTGAAGCTTCACGAGGATTGGGGTACGACAGCAGCGGCAATTGATACATGCTTAACGGTAGCAGATGAGTATGATGTCCAAGTAGCGATTCATACAGACACACTAAATGAAGGTGGATTTGTCGAGGACACGTTAGCAGCCATTAATGGTCGTGTTATCCATACGTATCATACGGAAGGAGCAGGTGGAGGACACGCACCGGATATTATTAAAGCAGCTAGCTTTCCTAATATTTTACCTTCATCGACGAATCCAACTCGTCCATTTACCATTAACACATTGGAAGAACATTTAGATATGTTAATGGTTTGTCATCATTTAGATCCAAGTGTTCCGGAGGATATTGCTTTTGCAGATTCGCGAATTCGTAAAGAAACGATTGCTGCAGAGGATATTCTTCATGACTTAGGTGTGTTTAGTATGATCTCGTCAGATTCACAAGCGATGGGGCGTGTCGGCGAAGTAATCAGCCGTACTTGGCAGACAGCCGATAAAATGAAAAAACAACGTGGAAAGCTTGAGGGAGACGAAGGAGTAGGAGACAACAATCGAGTGAAACGCTATATTGCAAAATATACGATTAATCCTGCGATCGTACACGGAATCTCTGACTATGTTGGTTCAGTTGAAGTTGGCAAGTTTGCCGATTTAATCGTTTGGGATCCTGCGTTTTTCGGTGTGAAGCCAGATATTATTTTAAAAGGCGGAATCATCGCTCACAGTATTATGGGCGATCCAAACGCAAGTATTCCAACGCCGCAGCCAATCTTGTATCGTCCAATGTTTGGAACTAACGGAAAAGCCAAATACAAAGCAGCAATGACCTTTGTGTCAAAGGCGGCGTATGAAGCGGGAATTAAAAAAGAGCTTAGTCTGCAAAAAATCGTCAAGCCTATTTCTAACGTTCGTAACTTAACGAAAAAATCGATGGTGTTAAACGGAGAAACGCCAGAAATTGAGGTTGATCCGCAAACGTATGAAGTAAAAGTTGACGGCGAATTAATTACGTGTGAACCATCAAAAGAAGTTCCGATGGCACAGCGCTATTTCTTATTTTAAAGGTGGGGGAAATATGATTATTGAAAGTATTGTGGGAAATGTTGCAACAATGGAGAAGAGAGCTCCACATGTAGAGCGAGTGTATTTGGAAAGTGATGACCTAGTAAAAAGAATTCAAAGGGTTACAACCGATCACGGCAAAGAGATTGGCATTCGATTAAAAGAAAACCGTGAATTAATAGACGGTGATGTGTTGTATATGGATGAAAAAAACATGATTGTTGTCTCAGTCAAAGAAGATGATCTGTTAACGATAATGCCAACTTCGATTCAACAAATGGGGGAGATCGCTCACCAGCTTGGAAATCGTCACATGCCAGCTCAATTCGAAGGGGATGAAATGCTCGTCCAATACGACTACTTAGTTGAAGAGTTACTTCAGCAATTGTCGATCCCTCATAAACGAGAAAAGCGAAAGGTCAAACAGGCATTTCGTCATATTGGACATAGTCATGACTAAGCTGTTGCCACTTTTACAATTAAGTGATTCCAATTTTCCATCAGGAGCATTTTCACATTCCTTTGGATTAGAGACCTATATTCAAGGTCAGATAATTACAGATAAACAAAGCTTTAGTCAAGCAATATCTGTTTATATTCGCAAGCAGCTCACCTTTGTTGATGGTCTTGCTTGCAGACTTGCCTATGAGGCGCTCGAGCAAAAAGAATTGGACAAGTTTTTCGAGCTTGACCATCTATTATATGCTTCTAGTCTTGCAGAGGAAACAAGACTTGGAAACCAGAGGATAGGAGAAAGGATGGCAAAGCTGTGTTACGAACTCTATCCGTCATCCGCTCTTCAAAAATATTTGCAGCAGATGAAGGAAAAGAAGGCATATGGACATTCTGCTTTCGTATTTGCAGCAGTTGCCCATCATTTGGAAATACCAATAGATACAATTGTTAAAACGTATTTGTTTACGGCTGTTTCCTCATTAGTTCAAAATGCAGTTCGTGGCATTCCGCTTGGACAGACAGATGGTCAAAAGATTTTAGTAGAAATACAGCCTCTAATAGACAAGGCTGTAGTAAGAATTTTTACATTAGTAGAAGAGGATTTTGGTGCGATTAGTCCTGGGCTGGAAATTGCACAAATGCGGCATGAACGCTTACACGTACGCTTGTTTATGTCATAAAAAACTAACTAAGGAGAGGATACATATGGAACCAGTAAGAATTGGAGTTGGAGGTCCTGTTGGAGCAGGAAAAACAATGCTTGTAGAAAAGCTAACCCGTGCTTTGGAAAATGAATTAAGCATGGCAGTCGTAACAAATGATATTTACACAAAGGAAGACGCAAAATTTCTGATGAAAAACGGTGTATTGCCAGAAGATCGTGTTGTTGGGGTAGAAACAGGTGGGTGCCCACATACAGCGATCCGCGAAGATGCATCGATGAACTTTGCGGCCATTGATGAATTAAAAGAAAAGCACCCGGATCTAGAACTGATCTTTGTTGAAAGCGGCGGTGATAATCTAGCAGCTACGTTCAGTCCGGAATTAGTTGATTTTTCAATTTACATTATCGATGTTGCACAAGGAGAAAAGATTCCCCGAAAAGGCGGACAGGGTATGATTAAATCTGATTTATTTGTAATTAATAAAACAGATTTAGCTCCGTATGTAGGGGCAAGCTTGAAAGTTATGGAACAAGATACGATCGCAGCCCGTGGCAGTAAGCCGTTTGTTTTTACGAATTTAAAGGATGGAACAGGTTTAGACGAAGTTGTAGATTGGATTAAAAAGCAAGCTCTTCTTATTGGTCTGGAATCATGAGTTATACCGGATTACTAGAGCTGACAGCCCAAAAAAAAGCTCTACGAACAATCCTTTCTGACTGCTATTATGAAGGTGCCTTAAAGATTACACGTCCGGTTTACCTTGATATGAATTCACCGTCTGTTTACCTCATTCATGTAGGAGGAGGATATGTAGACGGGGATCGATATGTAACGAACATTTCTGTAGAAGAAGAAGCAGAACTAGCAGTTACAACTCAATCACACACAAAGGTGTATAAGACACCGAATGAACCAGTTGTTCAAGTAACGAATATTACATTAGGAAAAGGAAGTGTTCTTGAATACATGCCTGACCCGTTAATTGCTTACGAACAGGCACGGTTTATTCAGGAGACAACTGTCTATATTGATGACGATGCTAGTTTCTTTTACAGTGATATTATTACACCAGGATGGGCGAAAGATGGAAGCCTCTTTCGTTATGATTGGATTCGTTCTAAGTTGAAGGTCTATCACAAAGAAAAGCTTGTATTGTTTGATCATTTAATGTTGGAACCAGACGACGAAATGAACGGTTTGCTGCAAATGGACGGCTATACGCATGTTGGAATGTTTCTGATCTTACATCATGCTGTAGATAAAAGTTTTATTGATCGCTTATATGAACATCTGCAAGAAGATGATACCAATTTTGAACTATGCTTTGGATTGTCCGCTATTCCTGGGAATGGAGTAATAGTACGAATTCTTGCCCGGAGCACAGGTACCATTGAGAAAATGATTATTTCAGCACATACTTTTGCTAGAAAACAGTTATTGAATAAGGAATATGCTAACTGGCGGAAATATTAGTTTAATCTCTTTTGAGAGTAGAAAATTAATGGTTCTAGTTTAGAAAATAGGATACCTCTCTGACCAACAAGGCAGGGAGGATTTTTCTATTGAACTTGTCACTTAATTCTAGATATACTTTTTAATAATAGAGTTATTAAGAAATTAAGGGAGCGTCTTAATATGAAAGTAATCGCGCGTATCATTATCCTTCTAGGAATCGGATTTCTAGCATTCGGGGGATATGAATTATATCAAGGCTATACAAAGCAGAATGAGTCGATGGCAGAAGCAAAAAAAATTCTAGCAGAACCGAAGGAAGAAGTGAAGAGTGCAAGTGATATGAAGATTGAGGATGGGGATGTGATCGGAGCGTTGTACATTCCTCGCTTGGAAAAGGAGATCCCAATAATATCTGGTACAGATGAAGAGGAATTAAGCCGAGGAGTAGGACATTTTACGACTACCGCTTTTCCTGGTGAAAATGATCAAATTCTACTTTCTGGACATCGTGATACGGTATTTCGAGACTTCGGAAAACTAGAAAATGGTGATCAATTTGTCGTGAAAATGCCTTACGGTGAGTTTGTTTATGAAATGTATGAATCAGAAATTGTTGATGCAGATGATCGTACCGTTATACGATCAACAGCGCCTAATGAGATTCTCACATTGTCAACTTGCTATCCATTTAACTTTGTGGGCGCAGCACCAGATCGTTATATTATTTATGCAAAACCTATTAGTCAAAAAGAGCAAACGTGATCCTTCATTGGTTCATGTTTGCTCTTTTTAATGAATGTTCCATTTTTTGTTTTGGATAATTTCTAGATGGACATATTGGTATTGAACACTAAAAGGAGGGAATACGATGAAAGACGAAAACGAAGTTACAGGAACGAATGAAACCGAAGACACGTTGACAAATAGGCAGGGACATCCAGTTACGAACAATCAAAATGTTCGTACGGTAGGAAATCGTGGACCAACAACATTAGAAAATTATGATTTCTTAGAGAAGATTAGTCATTTTGATCGAGAACGTATTCCAGAGCGTGTTGTTCATGCTCGGGGTGCGGGGGCGCATGGATACTTTGAATCATATGGTATGGTTGGCGATGAGCCAGTTTCAAAATATACAAGAGCAAAGGTATTCCAAGAAAAAGGAAAGCAAACACCTGTATTTGTCCGCTTTTCTTCTGTTGTTCATGGTGGACATTCTCCTGAAACTTTGCGTGATCCAAGAGGATTTGCGGTAAAGTTTTATACAGAAGATGGAAACTGGGACTTAGTTGGTAATAACTTAAAGATCTTCTTTATTCGTGACCCTTTGAAGTTTCCAGATTTAGTACATGCATTTAAGCCAGATCCAGTAACGAATATTCAAGATGGAGAACGTATTTTCGATTTTGTCTCCAATACCCCTGAAGCTACTCATATGGTCACTTTCTTATTTTCTCCTTGGGGCATTCCTGCGAACTATCGTATGATGCAAGGATCTGGAGTGAATACATATAAATGGGTGAACAAAGAGGGAGAAGGATTCCTTGTAAAATACCATTGGGAGCCTAAGCAAGGTATTAAAAACTTAACGCAGGAAGAAGCAGACGAGATACAGTCCAAGAACTTTAACCATGCAACACAAGATTTATATGAAGCGATTGAAAATGGAAATTATCCTGAGTGGGAGCTTTTTGTCCAAATTTTAAGTGATGATGATCATCCTGAGCTTGATTATGATCCACTTGATCCTACGAAGCTTTGGTACAAAGATGATGTTCCTTGGCAGGCTGTAGGAAAGATGGTGCTTAATAAAAATCCAGAAAATTATTATGCAGAAGTAGAGCAAGCTGCATTTGGGACTGGTGTTCTTGTAGATGGGCTTGATTTCTCTGATGATAAACTTTTACAAGGAAGAACGTTCTCTTATTCGGATACTCAACGTTATCGTGTAGGAACAAACTATTTGCAACTCCCAATTAACTCACCGAAGAAGCATGTGGCGACAAATCAACGTGATGGTCAAATGGAATATAAAGTGGACCAAGGGAAAAATCAAAATCCTCACGTGAATTATGAACCTTCCACAATTGGTGGCTTAAAAGAAGCAGAAAATCCAGGGAGGGAACATACTCCTAATGTAGAAGGGGAATTAAAGCGGGAGACGATTGACCGTACGAATAATTTTGGTCAAGCTGGAGAGACGTACAGAAGACTCTCTGACTTTGAACGTGATGAGCTTATTAAAAACTTAGTGAATACATTAGCCCCATGTAGAAAGGAAATTCGTGATCAAATGATCGAGAATTTCACACAAGCTGATCCTGAGTATGGAAAGAGAGTCGCTGACGGGATTGAAGCGAAGATGAAAGAGATGGAATCAGCCGAGTCTGGTCCAATCGGCACAACAAAAACAGAAGAAGCCGTTCAAGATGCGCAAGATAAAAGCCATCCATCGGATCCTTATTAAGAAAAATAAAGAAAAAAGGGTCAGACCCCTCTTTAGTCTAGTAAAGAGGGGTCAGACCCCTCTTTAGTCTAGTAAAGAGGGGTCTGACCCTTTTATAATAGAAAAGGCCGCTGCACGTCTTTTCTTAAGTGCCTGGAACAGGATTGTTTGCCTTTGCTTTGTAAATTCGGTATAAAACAAAAGCGAAAATCGATAGTGCAATTCCTAGCAGATAAGGCAAGCCGATTGTTACGGTGAAGAGCCAGCCGCCAAGCGGTGGGCCGATAATTCGACCGAGAGAGTCAAATGAAGACAAGAGTCCTGTCGTACGACCATAGCCTGTTGGAGAGGCCTTTGTCAGTAAAGAGGAAACACTTGGACGTATTAAACCATTTCCTACACCAAACACGGTCAAATAAATAGCAGCAGTTAAAAAGCTATCAATGAATAAAATTAAACCGAAGCCGATTGCTGAAATGATAATTCCAATTTGTATAACCGATCCTTCTCCGTATTTTTTCGTTAGTCTTCCAACTAGGCCCCCTTGAACCAGTGCACCTGCTAACCCCATGATCATAAAGATATATCCTAACTCCACTGCACCTAAATTTGCTCTTTCATAAGCAAAGTAAGCAAAAGTTGCTTCAAGTCCAGCTAGTGACAAAGAGACAAACCATTGCAAAATAAACAGAATGGAAACCGGACCTTTCAAGGCTGCCCGTAATGGAGTCCTTTCACGTAATTGTTTGTTACGCTGTTCTGGTGTTAATGATTCTTTTAAAACAAAGAATACGAATAGAAACGTAATAATAGATAAAGAACCGGCTAAATAAAATGGCATACTTAAATTTGTTTGCGAGAAGACGCCACCGATGGCAGGTCCAAAAATAAATCCTAGACCGATAGAAGCACCTATGATCCCCATTCCTTTCCCGCGGTCTTCTTCTGATGTAATATCAGCAACATACGCCATCACTGTAGGCATATTAGCAGCAGAGAAGAAGCCTCCAATAATTCTTGCTGCAAAAAGCATCCAAAGAGTAGATGATACAGCTAATAAGAAGAAGGAAAGAGCCAGGCCAAAAATGCCGATCATGATCACTGGTTTTCGACCAATTTGATCGGAGACTCGTCCCCACATTGGGGCAAATAGAAGTTGCATAAATGAATAAACAGCCATTAACAAACCTAATTGTGTAGGAGTGGCTCCGATTTCCTCAGCATAGAAAGGCATAACAGGAATAATAATTCCAAAGCCAACCATGACAAGGAACATAACTGCAAATAGAACAGGTAAAGCTTTCTTTTTTTCCAAAATGTATGTTCACTCCAGTACTAGCTAGTTTTTTCTCAGCTCAGTATAAATAGTCTGTCGTACTAATATGTAAGGTGCTATAAAGGTCTATTATACAATGATTTTAATAGTTCTATCTAGTCGAACTTCGTTATAGTTTGAAGAGAGAACAAGCGCAGTCACCTTTGGATACTTGTGATGAGTATCACAGTATATAAAGGTTAGAAGTGGTACTCTTATTTTACTTTTATAATATAACATCACAGGTTTATCATCTGCATCTGTTTCTATATTAACAGAATATAGGATGAAGAAGAAAAGGGTCAGACCCCTCTTTAGTTTACTAAAGAGGGGTCTGACCCCCGGGAATTATTTCCCGGAGGTGTAATCACCGTTTTTCCCGCCTGTTTTGCTTAGGAGGAAGGTGTCTTTGATGATCATGCTTTTGTCTACTGCTTTACACATGTCGTAGAAAGTTAATGCTGCTGCAGATACAGCTGTTAATGCTTCCATTTCTACACCAGTATTACCTTTACAAGAGACTTCAGCTTGGATGATTAATTCATACCCATTTGTCGCCTCCTTGTATTCAAACTGGAAGTCAACTCCTGTAATTTGAATAGGGTGGCACATCGGGATAATATCAGGTGTTTTTTTTGCTGCCATAATTCCAGCAATTTGTGCAACTTGAAGAGGGTCTCCTTTTTTTATTTGCGAATTTTGAATAGCTTCATATAGCTCTTTTTTTAGAAGGATGGTGCTCTGTGCAACAGCGGTTCGTTTTGTTTGATCTTTTTGAGAAATATCAACCATCTTCGGACGGCCGTTCTCATTCCAATGTGAAAATTCACTCATATTATTGCTCTCCTTATCTGTTTCTATTTGCCATTCACTTTCATAGTTAATATTCGTAAATTCACGCTTTGTACTAGGGAAGTGTATATAGTTTACTTTTACTTTCTGTAGCAGTGGTTGCATACTTTTTCGGTTATTTTCAATTAACTCTTCTGCCAAGGGCAAACATCGACGATGATACATCGCAATCAGAGGCTGCTTCTTGTTCCCTGTAACTGGAACGATAGCATCATAGGATGAGCCGATTGCATAATTCAGTAATGTATCGATAATATCTTTAGAGATGAAAGGGATGTCTGCAGCTAGTACAACATACCAATCAACATCTTGAATGGACTGCATGGCAAAAGTCAACGCATATAATGGACCGTTATGCTGCTTTTTCTCAATAAGTAATGTAGCATTTACATCGAATTGTTCAGAAAGAGACGGATTTGTAATGATATAAACTGAATCAATGCCACTAGCTTTAAGTGCATTTGTACTATGAAGGTAAAAAGGAAGACCGTTATAACGTTCAAACATTTTCGGCTTTCCGTAACGTGAAGATTGTCCACCAGCCAGGACTACACCCGCTACCCTCATTTCTTTACCAATTCTTCAGCAAAATGAGGCATAGTCGGTAAAATTAATTTTTCCATAGCTAGTTTCACAGCGTTTGTCGACCCGGGCAAGGCATAAATGGCTGTAGATTGCTTACTTCCAGCAACAGCTCTACTAAATAAAGCTTTTGGCCCGATTTCTTCATAGCTTAACATTCGAAATAGCTCTCCGAACCCGTCCATCTGCTTATCTAATAATTGAGAGACGGCTTCATATGTAACATCTCGTGGAGAAAAACCAGTGCCGCCGTTTAGGATAATAGCTTGGATTTCTTTATTTTCCGTCCACGTTTGCACTACATCTTGGATGATATGGAGTTCATCTTTAACGATTTGATATTCAACAATTGTATGGTTTTCAGATTGTAAAAGTGAGTGAATGGTTTGGCCACTGCGGTCATCCTCTTTATTTCTCGTGTCTGAAATCGTTAAGATCGCAACATTTATACTTTTGGAAGTATTTATATTATGCATAGAAGTTATTCACCTTCCTTTTTTATGTTAGAATGATTTATTATACCTTAATTAATAGTAACAGTTTTTTAACAATCAACCAATAATTCGCCGAAATGGATGAGGAAGAAGAGGAGGAATAGACATGGAAATCAAGCACGTTAGCGATAAATACTTGCGACCATTACAAGATTTGCGCATATCAATTATGGACAAGTGTAATTTCCGCTGTTCCTACTGTATGCCGCAAGAAGTATTCGGCGAGGATTATGTATTTATGAGAGAAGAAGAACTGCTCTCCTTTGATGAAATTGAACGATTGGTTCGACAGTTTACCAAGTTAGGAGTTAAGAAAATTCGCTTAACAGGCGGAGAACCATTGCTTCGAAAAGATGTACCTGAATTAATTAAGAGACTATCTGTAATCAATGGGATTGAGGATATCGCTTTGACGACAAATGGAGTCCATTTAGTAAAACAGGCAAGATTACTTAAAGAAGCAGGGTTGATGCGTGTGAACGTCAGCTTAGATGCACTTACAACTGAAATTTTTCAAAAAATGAATGGTAGAAAAGTGACGTCAGCAGTCGTCTTAAAAGGCATTGATGCAGCATTAGAAGCAGGGCTTCAAGTGAAAATTAACATGGTAGTAAAAAAAGGCGTAAATGAAGGGGAAGTTGTTAGATTAGCTCGTTACTGTAAAGATAGAGATATTCCGTTACGCTTTATTGAATTTATGGATGTGGGTCAAACAAATGGCTGGGATTTCTCTCAAGTTGTAACGAAAAAGGAATTACTAGAAAAAGTTTCAACGATTGCTCCACTTGAAGAAGTGGAAAGAGACTATTTAGGTGAAGTCGCAACAAGGTACCGGTATAAAGGGACAGATACTGAGATTGGAATTATTTCATCTGTTTCAGATACTTTTTGTGGAAATTGTACACGTGCCAGAATTTCAGCTGATGGAAAGCTCTATACTTGTTTATTTGCTGAGAGTGGATATGACTTACGATCTCTTATTCGGACGGGTGTATCAGACAGAGAAATAGAGTCAAGAATTACAGAAATTTGGCAGTCTCGCACAGATAAATATTCAGAAGACCGGACGGAAGAAACGGTAAAAAACCGAAAGAAAATTGAAATGTCCTATATTGGTGGGTAGAATAGAATAGTGAAATGTCAGGAACTAGGTGGCAATGGCTCCGTTCGCTACTCGCCATTGAGAGAAGAAAACACTCCTCTCAAAGCTTTTAATGATATAGCGACTTCTCGCATGCTCGGGGTTATTCCAAAGGTTAAAATCATACCTTTTTGGGATAACCCCGTTTTTCAATGATGTTTAGTATGTTACAAATAGTATTTTCGAAATATTTAAAAACGGAGTGAGTGCTGTGGTAGAAAAGAGAAAGCCGATTCAAGTTGAAGAAGCAGTAAAAAGAGTAATGGAACAGGACGTGGCTCCGAAGTTTGAGACGGTTAACATAGAAGACAGTTATGGAAGGTTTTTGGCAGAAGATTTACTAGCGTCTCATGATGTACCAGCGTTCGATCGTTCTCCGTATGATGGCTTTGCTATTCGATCTGAAGATACGAACGAAGCAAATTCGAACAATCCAATTGAATTTGATGTTATTGGGGAAATTGGCGCAGGGTATGTCTTTGAAGGAGAAGTAAAACCACTTCAGGCTGTGAGAATTATGACAGGGGCTCCAATTCCAAATGGGTGCGATGCCGTAGTTATGCTTGAATTAACAAAAGAAGTTAGTGATAACAAAATACTAATCAAACGTTTGTTTAAAAAGGGAGATAATATCTCTTACCAAGGGGAAGACACAAAAGAGGGAACAGTGTTAGTAAAAAAGGGCACGCAAATTAATCCAGGTATAGTTGCTTTACTTGCAACGTTTGGTTACGATCAAGTTACTGTTGCAAAAAAGCCAGTTATCGGTGTAATCGCAACAGGAAGTGAGCTACTTAACGTTGATGAACCACTCGCACCAGGAAAAATTAGGAATTCAAATGCATATATGATTATGGCCCAAATTGAGAGAGCTGGTGGACAAGCAATTTATTTCGGGAAGTTAAACGATGATTTTGCGGCTTGTTTAACTGCAACGAAAGAAGCTCTGTCGGAAGTTGATATGTTAATTACAACAGGTGGTGTCTCTGTAGGAGATTATGACTATGTACCAGCAATTTTAAAAGAGTTAGGAGCTACCGTTCTCTTTAATAAAGTAGCGATGAGACCCGGAAGTGTAACAACCGTTGCAAGTGTTGATGGGAAAATGGTATATGGTTTATCTGGGAATCCGTCAGCTTGTTATGTTGGATTTGAGTTATTTGTCCGTCCGATGTTACGAAGAGCTTTATATAATACATATCCACATCTTCAAAAAGTGAAAGCTACGTTAGGAACTGATTTCCCAAAACCAAACCCTTTTATGAGGCTGGTTCGGGCAAAAATCGATTTTATTGAAGGGAAATTAGTTGCCTCTCCTTCTGGAGTTGATAAATCGGGAATTGTAAGCTCATTAGGCGGAGCTGATTGTCTGTTGCTTTTGCCTGGAGGAACAAGAGGATATGAAAAAGGGATGTCAGTTGATGTATTGTTACTTGAGGATCATCAAGGGAGTGAATGGCCTTGGAACAATATTGTCCCATCTTACAGGTAGTTGGCTATCAAAATAGTGGAAAAACAACTTTAATGGAAGCACTTATTAAAAGGTACAGTAGCGCGGGTTTACAGGTAGCAACCATTAAGCACCATGGTCATGCAAGTCCCCAAAAAAATGAGAGCGAGCTTAAGGATAGTGAACGTCATCAAGAGGCAGGAGCTGAAATTACCGCAGTTGAAGGAGGAGGCTCCTTGCAGATTCATATAAAGAATCAAACGTGGTCTCTAGAAAAAATGGTGAAATTATACGAAAGCTTTTCACCTGATATTATATTGGTAGAAGGGTTTAAAAAAGAGCACTATCCAAAAGTTGTGATCCTTCGTAGTGAAAAGGATATTGAATTGTTACAGGCAAGCAATATCGTCTGTGTGATTACGTGGGAGCCCCTACCAGATTACGAACAAACATTTCCAACCTTTCACGTGGATGATACGTCAAAATCTATCGAATATATATTACAGAAATTGAGTGATAAACATGAGTCAACTATTTGATATCAAAGATACGCCATTATCAATTGAAGAAGTAGTGGAAAAGGTGACTAGAAGAGAATGCGGTGCCATTGCAACGTTTATCGGAACAGTAAGAGAGTTAACACATGGAAAACGAACGTTAAAGTTAGAGTATCAAGCTTATAAACCTATGGCGATAAAAATGTTAGAACAAATTGGTCAAGAAGTTCGTGATAAGTGGCCAGGTTCAACGATTGCAATTACACATCGTGTAGGGACGTTGGATATATCTGAGATTGCTGTTATTATTGCTGTTTCCACCCCTCATCGTAAAGCAGCTTATGAAGCAAATGAATATGCGATGGAGCGAATCAAGCAAATTGTCCCAATATGGAAGAAAGAGTTTTGGGAAGATGGTACGAAATGGGTTGGCGATCAGCTTGAGAAGAACGCTTATCCAGAAGGGAAACCCAGTATTAAGGGGGAAGAAAATGATTAAAATTTTATTATTTGCTGAACTTCAAGAAGAAGCAGGTACAGATCAAGTCGAGGTTGATAAAGCAGGTGTAACGGTAAATGAAGTCAAGTCTTGGCTACAAAAACAGTACAATTTAACAACGCTTGAAAATACGATGATAGCGATAAACGAAAGCTACGCCGATGAAAATGAAGTAGTGAAAGATGGAGATGTGATTGCATTTATTCCTCCTGTAAGCGGAGGTTGAGTAATTGTGAAAACCCCCTGATCCATTAAGATAACGGGTTCGGTTGAGAGGGAGAAAATGCAATTCAACATGGCAAATAACCTATAAATTAACATAGGTTTTAGCGGAAAAACCAACAATACAAATAACAAAACAAAAGGAGCAGATTTTAGAATCTGATCCTTTTTGGTCTATAAACCTAGCCTTATTCATCTAACGCTACCGATTGTACAAGTTCGTTAGACGCTGACTCTAAAGTAATTTGATAAATAAGGGGAGAAATTTCTCTTAATTAGAAAGTAGCACTGAAAATAGCTGAAATAGACGGAAAGATTCCGACTATTGACTCAAAACGTGAAAATGGGTAATTTTGCATTGATTAATCGGAAAACCTCCGCTTATATACCCCGAACCGTCTCTAGTCTACAGTCTAACAGAAAAATTTCCGCTTATTGGCTCTCTCCATACCTAGTTAAAATAGCATCTTTTGCTTCTAAACATTGATATAACAACGAAAAAAGGAGATGCGAATTAGCGTGCTAATTACATCTCAAGCGAACCCCTGATCCATTAAGAGTCAGGGGTTTTTTCCTATGCTGTCAGTAAGTTAGCAATCGCTTCATTGCGAGTGAGCTGTTCTTCTTCGGAAGCCAGGTCGTATTTCTTTAACAAATGAAATAATTCGTTTAACTCAAGCTGAGTTGGGTTCGTAGCTAAGAACGTTTGACATTCTTCAAATAGCTCAGCAGGCAAAAAAGATTTTTGGGAATCTAATTTAGAAAGAACATCTTCTAAAGGGTGATCGAGTTTACAAGAGCTCATACAATCCCTCCTTCCTTTAGTTTACTTACTTTCAAGAACAATGCGTTTGGGATGTGAATAAATATTAAAGGATGATCCTCTAATAAATCCGACAGCTGTTATATTTAAGTCTTCTGCAAGCTGTATCGCTAAATCGGTAGGGGCTGACTTTGATAAGACGATCCCGACGCCAATTTTAGCGGCTTTTGTTAATATTTCTGATGAAATCCGACCACTAAATACAAGAATTTTGTCTCTGACAGAGATTCCGTTTAATAGTGAATAACCATAAAGCTTATCAAGTGCGTTATGTCTTCCGATGTCTGAGCGGCTAAGAATGAGCTCATGGGCCGTGCAGAGAGATGCATTATGAACCCCGCCTGTATTTTTAAATACAACACTAGTATCTTGCATTTTTTTCATTAGATCAATACACTGTTCAGCTGTAACCGTTGTTGATGTCATCGATGTTTTTGCTGTGCGCACGTCATTCTGAAAGTAAAATTGACGGCTTTTGCCGCAGCAGGATCCAATGAAACGTTTAGAAAAAAACTGCTGGTTCTTAATTTCAGTAGCATGTAATTGGACGTAGGCAAAGCCACGTTCTTGATCAATAGTCATTTCCTTTATTTCTTTTTTAAAGTGAATTATACCTTCAGATGCTAAGAAACCGATGACCAATTCTTCCAAATTGCTTGGGCTACAAACCATTGTAGCGAATTCTTCGTTATTTATATAAATAGTCAAAGGGAACTCGATTACGATATCATCTTCTACTCTAGAAAAAAGATGATGACTATACTTGGTAATGGATCTAGTTGAGCTAAGTGAATCAGTCAAGCAAATAACCCCCTTTGTATGTTAGAAAATAGTAACGTATCAAATATAAACACATTCTCTTAAAACTGACAAGACTTCGAATAGAAAATCAATCATATAATCTATAAATTTACAATATAAATATATTGAATTTTTTTTGAAAACAAGTTATGATTTAGTTGCATTCATAAATCTGTAACATTTAATGATCGAGATAGCGACCCTGTCTTCGGTATTAAGTGAGCAGTAGTTGTAAGCGATTACTATTGGTATAAAGTAGCGAAACCTGCTTGAGACTAATCGTCGTGCTTTTTTAAGGAATCTTTTTTTCCTTTAAGAGAGTTACGTCGATTTTTTTGTGTTTAGTTGGAAGGAAAAGGAGTGAATAAAATGGGAGAAACGAAGGGGAAATTGAAGAATCGTTGGTTAATTGCGCTAGCTGCCGTTGGAATCCATATTTCAATAGGGTCTGTTTATGCATGGAGTGTTTTTACTAACCCGATTAGAGAGCAACTTGGCTGGGATTTAAGTGCTGTTTCCTTAACATTTAGTATTGCAATTGTGTTTTTAGGTTTATCAGCAGCCTTTATGGGGCATTTTGTTGAAAAGTATGGCCCGAGAATGTCGGGGTTAGTGGCGGCAACATTTTTTGGTATTGGATTAGTTGGAGCAGGTTTTGCCATTAACATAGAGTCCATTGGGCTTTTATATTTCACATACGGAGCACTTGGTGGAATAGGTCTTGGTGTTGGTTATATTACACCTGTATCGACTCTTGTTAAATGGTTTCCAGATCGTCGTGGGTTAGCAACAGGGCTTGCGATTATGGGGTTTGGTTTTTCTGCTATGATAGCTAGTCCAATTATGGCAAGCTTAATTGGTTCAGTTGGAATTGCGAATACGTTTTTCACGTTAGGGATAATTTATTTTATTATTATGTTAGCATCGGCTCTTTACATTGAAAGACCGCCTGTTGGCTATATGGCAAATGTACAAAGTGACGGAAAGAAAATTAAATCTGATCTTTCGCAGTTAACAGCAAATGAAGCTGTGAAAACGAGAAGGTTTTGGTATTTATGGGTGATGTTATTTATTAACGTAACTTGCGGAATTGCCATATTATCTGTTGCCTCACCGATGGCTCAAGAAATAGCGGGTCTATCAGCAGCTGCAGCAGCAACAATGGTCGGTGTAATGGGGGTATTTAATGGTCTAGGGCGTATTGGTTGGGCATCTGTATCAGACTACTTAGGCCGTGCAAATGTCTATACAGCATTCTTTATCATCCAGATTGTAACGTTCTTTGCTCTACCTAGTATTACACATGCAATTTTATTCCAAGCAGTATTGTTCTTAATCCTTACTTGTTATGGTGGTGGATTTGCAGCAATTCCAGCCTATATTGGTGATTTGTTTGGGACAAAGCAGCTTGGTGCCATTCACGGTTATATTTTAACGGCTTGGGCATTAGCTGGACTGGTTGGACCAATCCTAGCATCCTGGATTCGTGAAACAACTGATAGTTATGCGGGTACTCTTTATATTTTCGGATTTATGTTTATTGCAGCATTGATTGTTTCTCTTGTGATCCGTATTGATATTAAACAATTAAAAGAAAAGAACGAAGTAAGGGATTTAGCTAGTTAACCTATTTGACATTTATAGTTACTCGAACTACTCTTTTAGTAAGTAAAAGAAAATGAGGGTACAGGAAATGAACAAATATGAAGCGGAATTTAGTAATTTAGTACGTTCCTTCCGAAAGAAGCATATGGGTAAAGGTCCAAGCAAAATAAGTACAACGTTTTGCAAAAAATGGGCAATATGTGAGATGGAAGGAAATCTTTCACCTGTTGAGAAGTTTATCGCAACAGCAGATGAAGGAAAGCAAATGCTGCGAGCTGCAAGAACAGAAATGGTTAAAGATATGTATCGCAAGAATCCGCCTGCTGAGATGGAAGAGTTCTTACAGTGTAACTTCTTAGACCTATATGTTGATATTGATATTGAAAAAGATTTTGGTATATCGATATTTGTATTTGATGAAGATATAGAAGAAAAATTTTCAAAAAAACTATAGATTTGGTTTGGTACTTAGTAGCGATCCTGCAGAAGACTTAACCACCGTCCATACCACTAAAAAATTGGGGTAGTACGGTGGTTTTTTTATTGAGATGGCCATAGAGATTAAGTAAATAGTATTTGGGGGAGTGAGTGATCATGGGAAAAACAAAACATCAAGGACCGATAAAAGCAACAAAAGCACTTCAACCGAAACATTGGGTAAGTCCAATTCCGTTTGGTCTTGGAAAAGTGAAGCCGAAACATATTCGTGATTCAATGAAAATTGCTTGGGATAATAAAGATAATATTGGATATGCAACGAGAATTTTAACAAAAGGTGTTTGTGATGGCTGTGCATTAGGCGTTTCAGGAATGTTTGATCAGACGTTAAAAGGCCCTCATATGTGTACAACAAGACTCAATGTACTTAGGTTAAATACAGCACCGGCTATTAAAGAAGAAATACTACATGCGGATATTGATGAATTAAGGAAGTATGACAGTACAGAATTGAGAAAATTAGGCCGGATTCCTTATCCTCTTATTCGCCGCAAAGGAGAGCGGAAATTTTCTCGTTTAACGTGGGATGAAGCAATGGATATGATTGCGGACAAGATGAAGCAATTAAATCCAAGACAATATGCGTTTTACTTAACATCAAGAGGTATCACAAATGAATCGTATTATGTTGCTGCAAAAGTAGCAAGGTTCTTAGGTGCAAACAACATCGATAATGCAAGCCGCATTTGTCATTCACCGAGTAAAACAGCGTTAAAACGCTCTATTGGAGTCGGTGCATCTACTTGTAATTACCAAGATTGGTTTGGAGCAGATGTTCTCTTATTCTGGGGAAGTGTCGCATCGAATGCATCACCAGTCTCAACAAAATATATGCTAGAGGCGAAAAAACGCGGGGCAAAGATTATCGTTATTAACCCATATAAAGAGCCTGCGATGGATAAATACTGGGTGCCATCAAATGCAGAATCAGCGTTATTTGGAACAAAGCTTGCTGATGATTTCTATCAAGTTAATATCGGTGGAGATATCGCCTTTATGCAAGGGATTATGAAGCATTGGTTTGAGATGGAAGAGGGTGTTCATGGCTCAGCTATTAATCATGAATTCGTTCAGGAACATGTGAATTCTTATGAGGAATTAAAAGCCCATGTCGTCGCTCAATCATGGGATGACATTATCAAGTCATCAGGAATTACGAAAGAAAGAATTATTGAGTTATCAGAGTTATTAGCGAATAGCAAAAATGCAGTTTATGCGTGGGCATTAGGGTTAACGATGCATGCATTTGCATCGGATAATATATCCCAAGTAGCTAATCTTGCTCTTCTTCGTGGGCACATAGGGCGCAAATACAATGGGTTAATGCCGTTCCGTGGTCACTCTTCTGTTCAAGGGTCTGGTGAAATGGGGGCAGATCCATTCGTATTACCAGGTGGAGATTTTGTTGAAGACAATATCGCTCGCATGGAAAAGATATGGGGATTTAACATTCCGAGATGGCAAGGAGATGTTGTTGGGATTACATTAGAAAACATCGTTCTTCCAGAAGACCATGAACGTAAAGTAAAACTATATTATATGTCAGGTGGAAACTTCTTAGAGACAATGCCTGATCCGAATTTTATTGAAAAGGCATTAGCTGAATTAGAAATTCGAGTTCACCAAGATATTATCTTAAACACCTCAACTCTCGTAGATGCAAAAGAAGCTGTCATTGTCCTTCCAGCAAAAACTCGTTACGAGCAAGATGGAGGCGGTACTTCTACATCAACAGAGCGAATGGTCTATTTCTCACCAGAAATTGAAGGAAATAAAAATCATATCGAAGAAGCACGATCAGAGTGGAAGATTTACGTCGACCTTGCTAAGCGAGTGAAGCCGGATTCTGCTCATTTAGTAGATTTTAAAACAGGGCAAGAAATTCGTGATGAAATAGCGATTGCGAACCCGAATTACGAAGGAGTTCAACATTTAAAGAAACAAGGCGATGTGTTCCAATGGGGAGGAGCATGGCTTTGTGAAGACGGAATCTGTCCTACTCCAGATGGAAAAGGAAACCTGCTTCCTGTTGACATTCCTGATATGGGTAAGAAGGAAGGGCAATTTGTCCTTACGACTCGTCGAGGTAAGCAATTTAACTCTATGGTTTACAAAGAAACGGACCCGTTTAATAATGCTGAGCGGTATGATGTCCTGATAAATGCAGAAGATGCCCATGAGCTAAGCATCGCTGAAGGGGAAGGAATTGTCATTCATAATGGCTTTGGTGTCTTCCAAGGAAAGGCGAAATATGCCAATATTTCAAAGGGGAATTTAGGTGTTCATTTCCCAGAAGGAAACTTTTTGTTGCCAAAAGGAAGATATGAAAAACTAGCAAAAATACCAGATTACAATGTCACAGTAAAAGTAGAAAAAGCAGACCGTTACAACGCAAGAAAAGATACGAAATATGTTGAAAGAAGAATAGAAGACTTAGATATGTCTGTTCCAGGTTAATTAGTCGAAAGGTTGTCTCTTAGAAAAATCAAGGAGGCAACCTTTTTTTAGGATGGGTTTAACCCAAAGGTCAAAAACAGACCTTTGGGCTCACCCCCCTGAGGCCACTGAAAAAGTCCATTTTAGTAAATTCGAGGAAGTAGCAATGGCTCCACACGTTGCGCGCCTGCTACGAGAAACCCACTCATAGCAGGCTTAAAACAAAGCAACGGTTCCGCTCATTGCTTAAAGGCGACTGAAAAAGGTGAAAATCGTCCCTTTTTCAGTCGCCTCCAACCCCTTTGACAATAGGCATGTTTATTGATTTAATAGGCAAAGATGCTACAGAGGAGTTGGTGCAAGTGTCATCACAACATTTTATCAATCAAAAGATATTTCCTGCTGCAAGAACGATAAAGGAATTTGAAAAGTTGTTAAAGAGTAAGTTTCAAGTAATTATTCTATTAAATAGTCATATTGGACAACTGAAAAGTTTGGTCCAGTTAGCGAACAAAGCAGGGAAAGAGGTTTTTTTGCACGTTGATTTAGTTCAAGGATTAAAAACAGACGAATATGCGACTCAATTTATTTGTCAGGATATTAAACCTGCTGGCATTATTTCAACAAGAAAAAATGTCGTATTAACGGCTAAAAAACATTCAATTATTGCCGTTCAACGTTTATTTTTGTTGGACTCTATTGCGTTGGAGACAAGCTATAAATTGTTAGAAACAACAAAGCCTGATTATATAGAAGTCCTTCCAGGAGTCATGCCGCATATTATAGAAGAAGTGTATGAAAGAACGGGTATTCCTATTATAGCTGGCGGGCTTATTCGAGAAAAAGAAGACGTTGTAAGAGCATTAGAGGCTGGAGCGATAGGAGTAACCACTTCTAGACAAGAGTTGTGGAATTTTTAAAAAAGTAATTGGGCAACAGAAATATGTTTATAAAAACATTGACAGCGTTTTCTTGTTTTGTTTTAATAGTTAATAAGTTAATAGATTGTGACGGAGATTTGGAGACGAGCAAATGACCTATTCATTGAGTGATAGGTTCCTTTGCTTGTCTCTTTTTCTTTAAATTGATGGAAAAGCTCTCTTAATCTTACAAAGTTGAGGGTGAGTTTCCTCAGTTATGCTGCGCTTTTTGAAGAAGGTTAACTCCACTATCTTGGTTGTGCTCATACTATTTTTGGTAACATTATATATATGTATGAGGCAAGGAGTATGAATCAACTAGAATTGTATCAACTAACAAAAAGCGCAATTACACATTAATAGAAAACTAATGAAGTTTGGGGGAAATAATATGGAGAAAAAATATATTTTAGCTTTGGATCAAGGAACAACCAGTTCAAGAGCGATTGTATTTGATAAGAAGGGTTCAATTGTAGCTATAGAGCAAAAAGAAATAGAACAAATTTATCCTAACCCAGGATGGGTTGAACATAATGCAAATGAAATATGGGCATCAATTCTTGCAGTTATGGCTGGGGTAATGCTCAAAGCCAATATTGATAAAGAAGAAATTGCCGGTATAGGGATTACAAATCAAAGAGAGACGGCTGTAGTTTGGGAAAAGCACACAGGAAAGCCTATCTATAATGCAGTCGTCTGGCAATCAAGACAAACGGCAGGAATTTGCGAACAATTAAAAGAACAAGGCTATGAAAATATGGTTCGGGAAAAAACAGGATTGCTTATCGATGCTTACTTTTCAGGAACGAAGGTAAAATGGATTTTGGACCATGTAGAAGGGGCTAGAGAAAGTGCAGAAAAGGGAGATCTATTATTTGGAACGATCGACACGTGGCTTATTTGGAAGCTGTCAGGCGGAAAAGTACATGTAACCGATTATTCCAATGCCTCAAGAACCATGATGTATAACATCCATGACTTGAAGTGGGATGACGAACTTCTGTCTATGTTAGATATACCAAAAGCAATGCTTCCAGAGGTGAAACCATCATCGGACATTTACGGAACAACAGTTGATTATCATTTCTTTGGTGCAGAGGTTCCAATTGCGGGAGCGGCTGGTGACCAACAAGCAGCGTTATTTGGGCAAGCTTGTTTTGAAGAAGGTATGGTAAAAAATACGTATGGTACAGGTTGTTTTATGTTGATGAACACAGGGGATCATGCAGTAAAATCAGATCACGGACTTTTAACTACGCTTGCTTGGGGAGTGGATGGAAAAGTCGAATACGCCCTTGAAGGAAGTATTTTCGTTGCTGGTTCAGCGATTCAATGGTTACGAGATGGACTACGAATGGTTAAGTCGGCAAAAGATACAGAACAATACGCAGAAAGAGTCAGCTCCTCAGAGGGGGTGTATGTCGTCCCCGCTTTTGTAGGACTTGGTACGCCTTACTGGGATAGCGACGTAAGAGGAGCTGTGTTTGGTCTTACTCGCGGGACAGAGAAAGAACATTTTATACGGGCTACGTTAGAAGCATTAGCTTATCAAACAAAAGATGTCGTAACAGCTATGGAAGAGGATTCGAGTATTAAAGTGAAGACGTTAAGAGTGGATGGTGGGGCTGTTGTGAATAATTTTCTCATGCAATTTCAAAGCGATATGTTAGGTGTTCCGGTTGAAAGACCAAAAGTACAAGAAACAACAGCACTAGGTGCCGCTTATTTAGCTGGATTGGCAGTTGGTTTTTGGGAAAATAAAGAGCAAATTAAAAATCAATCAGATATTGATCGTCGTTTTGAAGCATCTATGCCAGAATCTGAACAAAAATCACTCTATCAAGGGTGGAAAAAGGCTGTAGAAGCTGCAAAAATCTTCAAATAAGTCTTGAAATTTCTTAGAATTACAGTATAATTTTAATTAAGTTAATATTGGTCGGAGATTAGGAGAAGACCACAACACTCTAATTAGCTAGAAGCTAGTTAGGGATGTTGTGGTCTTCTTTTTTTCTTTCATTATTTAATAAGGGGAGATATACATGCCAACATTTGCAAGCAAAGAACGTGAAACGATTTTAGAAGATATGAGTAAGAAAACATTGGATCTATTAGTAATTGGAGGGGGAATTACAGGGGCTGGTATTGCGCTAGACGCTCAAGTGAGAGGGTTAGATACAGGCTTGATTGAAATGCAAGATTTTGCAGCTGGTACATCAAGCAGGTCTACTAAGCTTGTTCATGGCGGTCTTCGCTATTTAAAGCAGTTTGAAGTGAAACTAGTCGCAGAAGTAGGGAAAGAGCGTGCCATTGTGTACGAAAATGCTCCTCATGTTACGACACCAGAGTGGATGCTTTTGCCGATGATTAAGGGGGGGACATTTGGAAAATTCTCAACATCGATTGGACTAAAAGTATATGATTTCTTAGCTGGTGTAAGAAAGCACGAACGCCGCAAAATGTTAAATAAAAATGGTGTTTTGCAAAAAGAGCCACTTGTACGTAAAAATGGTTTGAAAGGCGGCGGAATCTATGTTGAGTATCGGACAGATGATGCTCGCTTAACGTTAGAAGTAATGAAAGAAGCGGTAACAAGAGGAACAAAAGCAACAAATTATACAAAAGCAGAAGGCTTTATTTATAAGAATGGAAAAGTGGTTGCTGTAAAAGTAAGGGACCTTTTGTCTGGTAAAAAGTACGAAATCTATGCGAAAAAAATTGTTAATGCAGCAGGACCATGGGTAGATACTCTTCGTGAAGAAGATGGGTCTAAAAAAGGGAAGTATCTGCATCTCACAAAAGGAGTTCATCTTGTTATTGACCAAAGCCGCTTTCCGCTTAAGCAGGCCGTATATTTTGATACAGAAAAGGATGGCCGTATGGTCTTTGCCATTCCTCGTGACGGGAAAACGTATGTTGGAACAACGGATACGTTCTACAACGAAGATATTACGCATCCTAGAATGACAGAGGAAGACAGAAGCTATATTATAAATGCTGTGAACTATATGTTTCCTTCAGTGAAATTAACTGCTAAAGATATCGAATCAAGTTGGGCAGGGCTACGTCCACTCATTCATGAAGAAGGAAAAAGTGCATCAGAAATTTCTCGTAAAGATGAAATTTTCATTTCAGATACTGGATTAATCTCAATTGCAGGTGGAAAGCTTACAGGTTACCGGAAGATGGCTGAACGTATTGTTGACTTAGTTGCAAAAGAGTTAGGCAATCAAAAGCCATGTACAACGGCTGAGATCAAATTATCAGGTGGAAATGTTGGGGGCTCAGTTCAGTTTGAATCCTTCATTGAGAAAAAGGTGGCCGAAGGTGTGGCGCTAGGATTAAACAAAACAGAGGCTAAACGTGTCACGAAGTTGTATGGATCTAATGTTGATAAAGTATTTTCCCTCTTGAAAAACAATAGGGAAGAAGTGAAAAAAAGCCAACTTCCTCCTTTACTGTTAGCTCAACTTCAATATGGGATGGAGGAAGAAATGGTTTCAACTCCTACTGATTTCTTTAATCGGCGCACGAGTGCATTATTTTTTAATATTCAATGGGTAGAAGAATGGAAAGGGTTAGTGACAGATTATATGGCCAAAAAGTTACGTTGGTCTAAAGAAGAGAAGGAAAGACACCTTGCCTACCTTGCTACCGAACTACATTACGCAAAAAATCCAATTGACCCGTTAAAAGCCCAAAGCAAAGTTAGTTGAAGATGAATGGGAGAATACGGAAGTAATAAACCGTATACTCCCATCTTTTATGGAATTAAATAAACGTTTGTTTAAATCCTTGAATAGCCCTTATAACAGTGTGTGGAGAAGTTAATTAAACGTTTGATTAATTCATTATTCATTTTATTAAAAAGTCAATGATAGGTTTCAAGACATTATATGAAGGGGAATGCTATAATATGGAAAGGAAAGGTGGGGTTTAGGATGTTAAATGAAGAATTAAAAAAAGCGTTAAATGATCAAATGAATTTTGAATTTTATGCCGCGCATTCGTACTTAGCTATGGCAGCTTATTGTTCTGATGAAAGCTTAGACGGGTTTGCTAACTTCTTTCTTGTCCAAGCTGAGGAAGAACGATTTCATGCGATGAAGTTTTACAATTTTATTAATTCACTTGGAGAAAGAGCCATGATTCAATCATTACCAGAACCTAATAACACATTCACATCTGTTTTAGACGCATTCGAAAAAGCGTTGGAACAAGAGAAGGAAGTAACGAAGAAAATTTATCACTTATCTGATCTAGCTCTCGATGATCGTGAACATGCAACAATGACATTTTTAAAGTGGTTTATTGAAGAACAAGTTGAAGAAGAAGATATGTTTGATAGTATTATTCAAAAGTTAAAACGGATTGATGATGATAGCAATGCATTCTTTATGTTAGATGACGAATTCTCAAAGCGTACTTTCACACCAGAAGCAGAATAAACCAAAAAGACTCCCTAAAAGGGAGTTTTTTTGGTTTATTTCAAGAATGAACGTAACATCCAGTTGTGCTTTTCTAACGATTGATGAATAGCAAGTAACATATCAGCTGTTGTTTCATCCCCTAACGAATCAGCTGCTTCCATGCCCTCTTTTAATTCATCGATTAATATATTAAAATCTTCTACTAATTCTCCTACCATTGACTCAGCATCTTGATCTCCACTAGCTTCTTTTACGGATGCCGTTTCAAGAAACTCTTTCATTGTTGCTACAGGATGTCCTTTAAGTGCAAGCAGACGTTCAGCTAGTTCATCAATATGTGTAGACGCTTCATTGTATAACTCTTCGAACTTATCATGTAATGTAAAAAATGCGGGCCCTTTTACATACCAATGATAATTGTGAAGCTTAATAAATAAAACACTCCAGTTAGCAATTTGTTTGTTTAAGATTGATGACACTTTTTCTTGACTCATACGATAACCTCCTTTAATGATCTTCACTTTACTATTTCCCATTAAAAGAAAATTATAAACCAATTTTTTCTAACGAAAAGTGACTACTTTATATTGAAAGTCTCCGCCGTGTACTTGAGTGAACATTGTACCTGCCGCTTGAAGCAACTTTGAAGCTTCATCAATTTCCATTGAAGGTCGCATGTAAAAGAGGTGAAGAGCTGAGGTCGTATCTTCAGTAACCTTAGACCTCATGGAGTCAACAATTGGACTGCCAAAAGCTCCTAGTTGATCGGCACTAACAAGTTTACCGCTCATATCATTTTCACGTCCGTTCACTCCATCGTACGCTTCATTTTCTAAGCCTAGTCTAAACGTAACATCCCCTTCAATAGAGGCTGAATCGTAAATGCCTAAAGGGATTACATATTCTAATGAAAAAAATGTATTCAAATCAACAGCAGAGTGAACAAGCGGGAGAGGTTGTCCCTTTTTTATACGGCGATACAGGGCTTCATGAGATGGACGATATCTACTAGCATTCATATTGAGCGTTTTAAAAACTTGACGCCACTCGGAAATGCCTTTAAAATCGGATAGTTCTTTTGTCTCTAATTCTACTTTTAATGTTTCTTGAAAAAATTGTAAACGTCCTTTTAACATTTGAGGTGAATCACTAATCACGATATTATTGTAATGGATTGCCCCTATTTTAAACGTGGGTATCTTGGATGATATGGATTTATCAATAAATAAATTAATCATGAGTGAGTTTCCTCCTACCATTTTTGTTTCATTGTAGCACATTGGTAGGAAAAGGATGAAGAAAGGTGATCGACTATGTCACTTGCCCAATTAAAGGATGAGCTAATTGCATATAGTAAAACAATAGGAGTTGACAAAATTGGTTTTGCTTCTGCGGACCCATTTTTACAATTAAAAGATCGACTTCTTATTCAACAACAGCTAGGTTATCAATCTGGATTCGAAGAACCTGATATAGAGAAGAGGGTCCAACCGGAAAAGCTTGTAGAAGGGGCAAGAACGATAATTTCTATTGCACTTGCTTATCCTTCAAAGATGAAAGATCCGCCAAAAAGCACGCGTGAAGATCGAAGAGGGGTCTTCTGCCGAGCTTCCTGGGGGAAGGATTATCACGATGTGTTGAGAGAAAGGCTAAAAAAAATTGAGCAATTTTTGCACGAGCGTATACCTGAGGCTAGGACTAAGTCAATGGTTGACACGGGTGAGCTATCAGATCGGGCAGTAGCTGAACGCGCAGGGATCGGGTGGAGCGGGAAAAATTGTGCGATCATCACTCCTGAGTTTGGAAGCTATGTGTATTTAGGGGAAGTAGTGACGACTATTCCATTTGAAGCTGACATACCAATTACAGAACAATGCGGAACTTGTAATAAATGTGTTGACGCTTGTCCAACGGGGGCTTTAGTGCAGGGGGGACAGCTAGACTCTCAAAAGTGTATTGCTTATTTAACTCAAACGAAGGACTTTCTTCCTGATCAATATCGTAAAAAAATTGGAAATAGACTTTACGGTTGTGATACATGTCAGCAAGTTTGCCCTGAAAACAAAGGAAAGGATTTTCATATTCATGAAGAAATGGAACCGGACCCAGAAACAGCAAAACCAAAGCTAATTCCTTTGCTTACAATGAGCAATCGAGAGTTCAAAGAGAGATTTGGCCACGTATCAGGTTCATGGAGGGGAAAGAAACCAATTCAACGGAATGCAATCATTGCTTTGGCCCATTTTAAAGATAAAAAAGCATTGCCAGTTTTAATCGAGTTGCTTAAGAAAGATCCAAGACCAGTTATTAGAGGGACAGCAGCTTGGGCTATTGGTGAAATAGGTAGCTTAGAGGAGTATATTGTACTCAATAGAGCGAAAAACACCGAAAAAGATGAAAATGTTGTTCGAGAAATCGATAAAGGCCTAAATATGATTGAAAATAAGCATTGATTAACAAGCGAATCTTGTTTTACTAATGTAAGATTAGGGAAAGATTGGACATTGGAAGGAAGGGATTATATGACAACGCAATTAACACACTATGTCGATGAAATGAATAGTCCCCTAGGTACTCTTACAATTGTTGCTACTGAAAAAGGCGTTTGTCACATTCATTTTGGAGAGCTATCCAAATGCTCAGCTTCATTGAAAGCTTGGTTAAAAAAGCAAGGAAGAAAAGGTGAAGTGATACGCTGTAAGGAAACCCTGCATCCCATTTGTAAACAGTTAGAGGATTATTTTGCGGGTAAAAGGGATCACTTTGATGTTCCACTTGATTTATGTGGGACGGAATTTCAGAAAAAAGTGTGGAACACGTTAAAAGAAATCGAATACGGACAAACGAAGTCCTATAAAGAAATTGCCCAACAAGTAGGTGCACCTAAAGCAGTTAGGGCGATTGGCGGAGCTAATAACCAAAATCCGGTTCCGATTATCATTCCTTGCCATCGTGTCATAGGAAGTAATGGAAACATGGTAGGGTATGGTGGCGGCTTAGATAAAAAAGAGCTTCTCTTAAGTTTAGAAGGAGCAATAGAGAAAATATCGTAAGAGAGGATGACTTAGTCATTCTTTTTTTTTTGAATTTAATGGATGACACTTTTTCCTAATCTAAAAATCGTTAGCTAACTTTTGTTTCATTTCGAACAAGCTGCGAGGCATAGGTTGTTATAGAAGAAAGGAGAATGTGGCATGAACCAAAAGATCGTAACACAACTACATCGAATGATTAAAGAAAGAAATCACCAATTTGTTGAAGAGACAAGAAGCGAAAATGTAGATAGTCTAGTTGAAAAAAAGATAAACATGAACAAAGAACGAGGAGCTGAGATTGTTCGTTCTTTTGTTGAGGGAGATATTATTCGTAAATCTCGTATGGAAGACCATTTATATATTGATTACTTTCAGCGTTGTGAATATTTAATAAAACTAAAAGACCAAGTGTACCTTGAAGAACAAGTGGAGAGTAGGAGAGCAACGTTTGTTGGTGACCAATTGGTAGAAGATAACGTTTTTGAGCCACAGGAACAAGAGAGGGAAGTAAAGCTGAACGATCAAATGATTCGTGATGGAAATGAAAGTATTTCTAACCGCTCGTATAATCGTCGGGAAGCAGTCCGGTATGCTGAAAGGTGGTGGGATGATTATAACCCTAAATATCGTAAGTTTACGGATAACTGTACAAACTTTATATCGCAATGTTTACATGCAGGCGGAGCAAAAATGAATGGGTATCCAAACCGTTCAAATGGCTGGTGGTTTAGATCGAATAACTGGAGTTATAGTTGGTCGGTTGCCCATGCATTAAGGTGGTATTTGAGTGGGGCAAATAGTGGTTTAAGAGGAGAAGAGAAGGAAAGTGCATATGATTTAGAGCCAGGTGATGTCATCTGTTATGACTTTAATGGTGATGGTAGGTGGCAGCATACTACCATTGTAGTAGAGAAAGACGCCAACGGAGAACCTCTCGTAAATGCCCAAACAACCAATAGCCGTATGCGCTATTGGAAATACGAAGACTCAACCGCCTGGACACCAAATATCAAATACAAATTTTTTAAGATAATAGGATAGATTTCGTACCAAAAGGGCGGTCTTCCCTTTTGGTACGAAATCGACGCGATGAGCGGAGCCGCCGTAAAAGGTTTTAAGCCTTTTAAGCGATCTTCTTAAAAGGCGCACGGCGAGAGAAGCCATCGCAATCATGTTCGCACAAGCATGGATAAAAAGGGCGGTCTTCCCTTTTGGTATCTAGGGGATGGGAGGGTGACTTTCATAAGTCATTCTCTTTCAGCATTTCTTCTTTCATACGTAGGTGGTATAATGAATTTTGTCGAAACAGCTAGCTTATTTATTAATTAAAGGAAATAGAGGTGTATGCACGTGGGATTACATATCGTGCTTTATCAACCAGAGATCCCAGCCAATACAGGTAACATAGCGAGAACATGTGCTGGAACCAATACTACGTTGCATTTGATTCGTCCTCTTGGATTTTCAACGGATGACAAAATGCTGAAGCGTGCTGGTTGTGATTACTGGCCGAGTGTTTCTATCAATTATTATGATTCGATGGACGAGCTATTTGAAACATATCCAGAGGGAGCTTTTTATTTTATTGAAACAGTAGGCAAAAAAAATTACAGTGAATTTGATTATTCTAATGAAAAGACAGATCACTTTTTTGTGTTTGGTCGTGAAACTACTGGGTTGCCACAAAGTATCATTGAGAAGAATGTAGATCAATGCTTTAGGATTCCACAAACGGATAAAATCCGATCGCTAAACTTATCTAACACAGCTGCAATTGTGATATATGAAGCAATTCGTCAACAAGGGTTTCAAGATTTAAAGTGAAAATGGTGGAGTGAAAAATCGACCAGCCTCCGAAGAGATTGGTCGATTTCATAAGTAAGTATTAATTTTTGTGTGGATTGTCTTCATATCCTGCTGTAAATATAGCAACGAAGAAAACAATACTAACACCAAGGATGAGCAATGTACCCATATTTATTCCTCCTTGTCACAAGCATATGTCCATTATAAAACAATTTCAGTAAGAAAGAAATGAAAGTTACGTGAAAGCGTCGAAGAGTTTACTTAAAAGAGGTTGACAGTTTCTTTAACTCTAAAAAGCGTTAAGCTTATGAAGTTGTCATCATTGTTTATAATTTTAAACCTAATTATAGAAAAGAAGGAGACGTCTGACTTGTCAAATCGTTACATCACTAGTCACTTCCCACTAATCTCTATTTTATTATTTAGTCTCGCATTCGCTATTTATGTTCAAGGATTTATTCTTGGCGAACTAGCAAATTTAGGTATTTACAGCGGAATGTTAGAATTCATTTCCGAAAGTGGTATAAAGTTAACGTTAATGTTTTTGCTATTATTGTTTTTCTTTATGGTTTTCTCTGCTTTAAAATTAATTGCGGATACAACGATAGAACTTTCTATGCTGTTCTTTTCCAAGGATGAAGAAGGAAATGAGTTAAATAAAGTAAGAGCAGGTTCATGGATTTACTTAGCTGCAAGTGTAATTGCGGTCCTTCTTGCACAATTTATTTTCATGGTCGTTATCTTATTTCTTTTAGCCAGCATAAGTTACTTTGTTTTTCTAGTATATAAAATTAGTAATACATTGAGTTTATCAGGGCTTATCGGATTTATATTTTTTCAAGTGATCTTCTGGAGCGTATTTTTGTTAGCTGTCGTCTTTGCACTTTTGAGACTATACAATAGTTTTATGGCGAGTTTACCTATATAAACGAAAAAGGACTTGTTCTCTTTATAAGAGGCAAGTCCTTTTTTTGGTTTATCTCATTAATTCACGCCAAATTTGTAAATGTGGTGCTTGGTTATTTAAGTGAGCTATGCTTGATCGCTTGTCTTTTCCAACCCATACTCCAGTCGTATATTGATCTGTTAAACCTACGAACCATAAGTCATAATAATTGTTTGTGGTGCCTGTTTTTCCTCCAGAGTATGGTGCTGAAACTTGAGCTCTTCTAGCAGTTCCGCTTTCCATTACTTCTGATAGCAGCTTACGCATCTTATCGTTTGTAGCTTGACTCCACACGCGGTTCGCTTCTTTTTCCCAAGTATAAAGGACATTCCCATCTTTATCTGCTACGCTCCGAATAGCATAAGAAGGCTGAAAGTTGCCTCCATTTGCAAAAGTTGTATAAGCGCTCGTTAACTCAAGTGGAGTCATTCCGTGCGAAAAGCCCCCTAAAGCAGAAGAGAGATTATAATCATTTTCACCTACATGTGAAAATGAAAACGGAGCAAGATAGTCAAATGCCGTTTCAATACCAACTCTATCCAAAATTCGAACAGCAGGGGTGTTATAAGAATGTTTCAGTGCTGTTGTTAAAGGGACCATCCCGTATTGGGCACCACCATAGTTTTTAGGGCAATAATCTTCTCCACTAACTTTATAACACACATTATCGGCATTGATCGTACTTTGAATAGGAACATCAAAATCCTCAAAATAAGGAGCATACACGAGTAACGGTTTAATTGCTGAACCGGGCTGTCTAGGATTTTGATACCCTCTATGAAAATCGAATTTACGATAGTCTTTTCCGCCCGTAATTGCAACAATTTCATTGCTGTGATGGTCTAAAACAACGGCTGATGCTTGTACATCTGAATTTGGTACTTGTCTATGAATGGACTTAATAGCTAGATTTTGTAAGAAAGGATCTAAGGCTGTTTCAATATGAATCCCTTCTTTAAATAATTGTTGAACTCGTTCATCAAGAGAGCGTTGAATGTCTTGTCTTGCCTCTTCAGTAGATGCTTGCGAAAGCTTTTGATTAAACCCTTCGCTTTCTGCAATTAGTTCAGTAAATTCCGAATGAACGTAAGTGACGTAATCAGGGTGTAAATCGGTTTTAGGACTAACGTTCAAGACAATCGACTCATCAAGTGCCTCTTCATATTGTTCTGATGTTACATAGGACGCTTCCAGCATTTTTTGTAATATCCATTGCTGTCTTAGCTTTGTTTGTTCACTATTTCTTAATGGATCGTAATGACTAGGATTATTCGGAACTGCACTTAAAAAAGCAGCTTCAGCTACAGTTAGTCTTTCACTTGGTTTATTAAAGTAAAACCTACTTGCAGCTTCTATTCCATATATACCATTGCTGAAATAAATTGTATTAATATATAGTTCAATAATTTCTTCCTTGGTATAGTTTTTTTCGAGCTCATGAGCATAAAGGATCTCACTCAATTTTCTGTTATACGTTTGGTCATGGGTAAGAAAAAGGTTTCGAACGAGTTGCTGAGTCACTGTGCTGCCACCTTCTTCTATGCTATCGTGTCTAGCATTTGCCAGGATGGCCCTTGCAATTCCAATAGCATCATAACCTTTATGCTCAAAGAAACGTTGATCTTCTGTAGCAATAAAAGCATCTATGACCACCGATGGAATCTCTTCATAAGGTAAATATACCCGATTCTCATCTCGGAAAACCTCGCTAATGACATCCCCGTTACGATCGTAAATTAAACTATTATTAGAGAGGACAATTTCTTCTAAATTTACTTGTTCATTGATAACAGATGATAATGATTTTACTTCTTTAACTTCTGCTGATACTTCAATCATTAAAAAAATAAAAGCAATAAATATAATGCTCGATAATGTCCAGCCAGTAATGGATTTTAACATAATTCACACACACTCATTTCAATGTATTCGATCCTTATTGTACCATCAATTATCATTTTATGGTGATGGAAACAGTAGGGAAGTTCT
>NZ_JAKRYL010000032.1 GCF_023555415.1 Halalkalibacter alkaliphilus
CCGCTTGGCTTTTGTTCAGTTTTCAAAGAACTCTTATGCGCTGTTTCATCAGCGACATTTATTATCTTAACATATCTTTTTGTTCTGCGCAATAACTTTTTGAAAGTTATTTTCTCAACTCGTTACGAACAAATCAATCATTCGTAGCGACAAGTAATAATTTATCACAATAAACAATTCTGCGCAATGGTTAATTTGAAATTAATTTTTGCGGCTAGATTTAATAATCTATCATAGTTCGACACGAATAACAACAATTTTTTCCGCTACTATACATTTACCACAGTTTCTATTTATAGACTAATTCTTAAAAAAACAAAGAAGATTTTTATATAAGGAAGCTTTTCATCGCTTTTACATGTTCATGCTGATTACAGACACAAGAATGTACCAGCTGTGCCGTGTTTTTTACCATCAGTTGCCACGAAATTTACCACTTACTGTCAACGTGTTTACCAATAGAAGAACGCTAACGGTTTTGAAGTGAAAAAGCCTAATCCTCATATACCGAGGGATTAGGCTTTTGGTTTACTCTATCGCAACAATTGTAGATTATTATTCTTAGTGAATAGTATCATTGTACTGTGCAGCAAAAAATCTGCTAAAATTGATTATTTCTTATCTCTATTTGCTGCGAAGCAGCAATTAGACTATCGGTCTAGTATCTACAACGCCCATGAGCCTTACAGGTGAAGCCTGAACTTAGAAATTCCTTTCTTGGTGAAGGCGAGCCGACTCGGTTAGTCTCGGGAATGTGTTTGCGGCTTTCTGCTTGATTAACCTCTTCGATTCACTTCTCCGTTATTGCCTGCCCGCAACCCAAGCCGCGGTGCGCGGTGCAGCGTTGAAATCTCCAATAAAAGCTAATAATGTTACACGTCTTCCTGACCGATTATCATTCAAACAATTATCATAATAATCATCAAGACGGTTTTTATTATGGGCTTTGAATGCTCTTTTCCAACATTGCTTTATCTCTTCAGTATCTAATTTTTTGATTACAACTTCTATGAGTAAACTCTCCTTGTAATGTTTAGTCGGTTTCAGCTAACGTCTGCGCATTCACGAAACCTCACCTGCTTAAAGTGGTTGCCGTTCTTTAGATAGCTCTTATCTTAAGCTCGGGAGCCGTTGGGTCGAAGACTTAGCCGGTGCAGGAGTTGTCGCCTGAATTCGCTTCTCCGAAATCCCTCTCCGACCAAGAGTCGGCGTATGCCGACCGCAGCGTGAATGCATTGTTATATGATGCATCGGGCTTCTTCGAATCAGCTTTAAAAATATGCCTTTGATATCTTCTTAGGAGCAACTCTCCCCCAAGCATTCTTGATTAATTCTGTTACCTCATCTTCTTTTGCAGTATCCAGATTGATATTCATGTAATTTAGTTTGAAAAAGTTTCCGGAATCCTGTATGTCTTAGGATCCATTCCTGTTAGTAATTCTCTTTCTTCTTTTGTTGTTTTTACAGTTACTGTTTTCATATCTTACTGAATAACTAAAAAAATCTTATTGTTGATTCTAAATGAAGCTTTTCCCCAATGTTCTATTTCTCTAGTTACAGCTAGTGATAATGCTACTTTACGAACTTCTGATAATGTCAACATCTAGGTTCTACTCCATTCTGGTTTTCCCGTGGTTTCATATAAATCCTATTTTCCGAACTAGTTCGTTTTATCTCCCTATTATAGGGATAGACGAACATGGTTCGTGAATACTTCCATCTGAAAATTCTGGAAACTGTTATTAAAGAAGGTTATCTTTTAAAGCTGAGTTGCAACTGACCATATATTACCTGCAAAATCTTTAAACGTTCCCCTTCTGTCGGGATCACCTCTTCTTACATTTGGTAATTCCATACAAAAGCACCCTAATGTCATGGCTTTTTCAAATACTGCGTCTACGTCAGGCACATAAATATGAATGAGATGGGTATTAGGGGGGAATTGCTCCGAAGCGTCCCCTATCATGACGACGGAATCATCAATTTGAATTTTCTACATGCATAATTGATCCGTCAGGCATATCGTAGCGTCGCAGCTCTTTCCCATTAAATAACTTGGTTAATAAGTCCACCATTTTTTGAGCACCGTTGACTACAAAATAAGGCGATAAAGAATTGTAACCGCTGGGCTTGAAATTTTTGTCCATTTTTTCACCACCAGACTTCCTTTAGTTATCTAATAATTGACATAATTGAATATATCAGTATTTCCCATTATAATAACTCCAATCAGCCTTAATTAACAGGTGGAACAAATAGCATTTCCCTCCCTGACACACCGCTACTAGAAGGAGGAGGCTATATTTTAAACCTGATGAAGATGGACGTTGGGAAGCTGCTAATTATCGCTGGTAACCAGGGTTAGTTGTTGCTTATGAGGGAGAGCAGGTGGAACTTCATATTTTTAGTGTAAATGGAAACCATCATCGACTGCTCAATGCAGTCCATCTCCTCTAGTTTCAATTGCTCCTTATTAGGTCGTTTGCTTTTGAAATAGAATGGTATACTTTCATATTCCAATGCCATTGGAAGGAGTATATTTCAACCACCGGAGGGGCATCGAGGGACAGTTGTTTTAGATACCTTCTCTGACCTTATCACTTATTCTACGGATCGGACGTAAAAAATAACTCTAACAATTTGGTCCTTTGCTTGAAATTTCAAAGTATGTCTCTCACCATCAGGACTAAAATCTATAAAAGTCATTTGAGCTTTACCCATATCATCATTAGGATCGTATAGATTATCACCGTCCCATTCCCATAAATGACCGTGTATTCTTAGAGGTTGACCTGATTCTAAAAGGATTACTTTGTTCACTTGAATCGGGTAAATATTACCTTCTCTAATTTTTATATGATTTTTTGAATCGACACTCCATAGTAAAGTATCGTTAGCCATGATATTACCGTAGATTTCTAAAACATTAAACTCGCCAAAACCTGCTTTTTCACATAAAATTCCCGCTAGATGTACTTCAACTTTAGTAATTTCGGGTCTATTTTCATAAGGAACTTTAGGATACGAATTATAGTGATTCGGATTATTTTGGTGTGAATAAGCGGGATATAAATTTGGGTGATGCCTTAATGGGAGGGCTATTGAGTTTGGTTTATAGTAGGGATGATGTTTTTGCAATTGATTTAAATATGGATAATAATACAAAGTCTGTCACTCCTCAACGGTTTAATTATATTTTCCCGATATTATATATGGATGTTTAATTAAATGGTAATTGTCCTTCTATAAATGGGTGATTGTCTAATATACCTTGGGAGAACCCCCTTTTTGATATCCAAATGCCACATCTTCTGACTAATTACGTAAAACCTACGTACTGCCTCGATATTTTTCTATTATTAGGTACCCTTGAAACAACTCAAAATGCTGTTTGGATTGTTCTCATTCCTGGCAATGTATCGTCCTACAGACTTATGAATATTTCCCATACCTGGTATACCATGTTGTCTTATTAATTCTTTCTTAACAATCCGGACGTTTTCTTCCCATTTAAGAAGATTTTGTATTACTAAGTCGTCCGGCACTAGAATACCGTACTGATTATTGTTTGCAATGTCTCTTCGAAGTGAGTGAATGATATTTCTTGCGATGCCAAGGATCTGTTCATGGGTTAACCCCTTCAGGTCACCGGGGTATTGACGAAGCGAGCCCCATTCAAAATACGTATCGTCAGTCCCAGGGTTAGCCAACTTTGTCAAAGCACATTGAATACGTCTCATCCGTTCAGGATTACGATTAATATGAAGTTGCACTAACGAAACTGCGCGAGCTAGATTCGGTGCATACCCAATGGCGTCTAAAGGTGGATCCATCTCAACAGCAGCATACTTTACGACAATTCGACGATTCATTTCTCTTTCAGGTAATGTTGTAGCCGTAGTATAAAGATCACTTGCTCCGTAGCCGAACAAAGAAAACTCGGCTGCATCAACTTCAGCAGGATCGCCACCACGCTGTCTCACAAGTTCTTTGGCTTTATTAACAAGCCAATTTTGTGCTGCTTCTGCTCGTGCAACACTTACTTGCATCTCAAAATCAGCACCTCGACGATCTCTGTCTGCGTGTCCAGCAATTACGAAAGCAACAATAGGTGATTTTCCTAGAATAAAGCTATCTGCTATTTCCTTAGCCAATGCATCCATCTTCGCCTTTTCTTGTAGAGGAAGTCTATCAATATCTGAGCTATGTTGCGGAAACCGAAAAACGGTGATTTCTTTAGTTGTCACCTTCATTCGGTCGTAATCTCGAGCAGTATCATCAGAATCACTTACGACTGGAGGATTGGGATGGAAATATGAGCTTGCAGGCTGAATATACGGGTGGGAATTTCGGCTTACTGGCTGAGCTTGCGGATAGAAATATTGGGTTGCAGGATGAGAATACTGATGGGAATATAGGGTCACAGGAAAATGACAATGAAACAAGTCTATCACTCCTTTTATCTTCCTTTCTAACAGTAAAATTATATTTAACTGTTTATGTTCCTGAATCTTGTCTGTACATAATTGTGTCATTGCCTAAAAATGATTACTTACTAATGTAAATTTTGTTTCACCATTGTACTTTACCTACAACTGGGCTTCCAATTCTACGACTGAGTAATTGTGGAGTGATTGTCTTTGTATAAATGGGTATCTACCCATAAATAGATATTAGAAATTTTAAATTAACCAAATGGCATTATAACCAACTCGTGGGAGGAATCCAGTTTGACCAGTTTCCACTATTTTAATATAATCAAACATTTGTAATCCTCCCTTTGGCCCCTCCTCATAATAAGGGCTCGGGATATTCCAGCGTAACCCAACTACGACCGTACCCTTTGGAATATTTGTTTGATGAGATCCTGATTTAGGCTCATGTAAGATCATCCAGTCATTCGTCGTAACATGGAATCGTTTATTTTTCGTTTGCTGTACAATCAGTATTCTTTCCAAGGCTACCCTTGCTAGATCTATATATAATGGTTCATTGGCTGTCTGAACATAAGCTGTTAACGTTTTTTGTGTATTGCTGCTGGCAATTCGGCCTAAACCCTCAATGGCTCCCATCGTTATTCCGCTACATGGATGCTCCAGCAGTTCGGCTAAATAAGGAATGCCAGCATCTCCAATAGCCTCCCATTCATAGGATCCCCTGTAAAACACTTCATGATTGGAAGCGGAACTGCACCCCCACTCAGTATCCCCTGCTTTCTTCCACATTTCGTAAAGATCTTTTGGGTGATGTTGCTGGATACCAATAAGTAATTCCCTTCCAATCTCTACTGGAGAATACAATTGGTTTGTTTCGATTAGATTCTTTTCGGTTGTATGAAAATATAATGCTAAACACTGCAACGAGTCCCCTGGTGATACAATATAATACGGACTTCCACCAGCCAGTGGCAGGTCAACCCCATTTTTAGGGATTATTAAAGGCATTCCAGAAATAATCATGTCTGGATGACAAATCACATTTTGACTCCTAATCTCCTGAATAGTACTTCCAAATCTGCTTGCGATACTATGCAAAGTATCATTAGGTCTTACAATATACAGCATTATTATCTCCCCTTCTTGGAAGCATGGGAACGGTTCTTTTGCTTCATTACGCAACCTACTTAAGGATCAAAAGAACTGTTCCCTGTTAGGTACCTCTGGCTTTAAAGAAATATACGATTGTTTTTTTGGGAAATATTTACACAATATTATGCTAAAGTACATAGACTGCATTACACCTTAATGGTGAAATAAAAGGAGGTTATTAATAAGATGTCAAATGTAAATGATTACACTGGTAATTGGAATATGCCAGCATATCCTAATGCATTTCCTGGTACACCCTCTACTGTATATCCGGTTTACACAAGAGCGGACCCCTATCGTCCGCCAGTCGGATTAAATTGGAGTTGGCGTACGCAGACGTGGCAATTAGCCCTTGATGATGCATCCACACGATGGCTAGCTGATGCAATAAATTCGGGTTCTAATGCGGCCGCCATTGCAGCTGGGTTGGTTGCATTGGGAGTACTATCTGCACCGGAGGCTGGAGCAATAGCCGTTATTTCTGGCATTTTAAAGATCGGAGGTGGAACAATAACTTCGGCTAATACTTTAGGTGGCAATAAAGGTGTTTACTTTGACATTCCATGGTACGTACTTGCTCCTGGTGGTGTTGTAGCGGCTATCCCGGCACTCTATCCTAAAGCTAGATATTAATATGGGATTATGAACTGTTTACAGTGAGAAAAGATTGTATTGCCTCTTAGTATATATTCAAAAAAGGGATGTAACGATATGGAAAAATACTGCCTCGTCTCATTGAGAGGTTTTTTTTCATTAATGATAAATATCACCCTCCATGGTAATTTTTATTATTTGCAGAAAAACAATCTGGCCGTCAGATGTACATTTGCATATAGGAATCTTTAAAAGGAATACACCCTTAACATATAAGGATGTATTTTCCATTTAATCTATGGACTTGTATAATATAGTTATAATAGTTTAAAAGTCTCTTATTATTAGCCTATTCCTCCGTTCGTTCAAAACAATTACACCAGCGGATTCTTCTTAAGTCAATTCTGTTTTCCACCCAACGGAGCCCATCCCAACGGTATCCTGCAACTGAAGTTCTTTTAATCAAAGTCGGATAGTACCAAAAGTCAGAGCCATCGGTCAATGTAACATAAGTACGTTTGTAAAGATAGCTTTCCATGTTCATCTCCCCCTTTCATTTGTTCCCTCTTATTTTATTCAATTAGTCTATATCAGTGAACTTTATTAATTTCCGCTATTTCGCTTATTTCCCTCTCCGATGTCATTTTAAATCCTTTTCAATACCGAAAAATTTATTATGAAAATAAAATTATAAAATAGCACAAGACGTTTATCGTTAGGAGCGGATTACATATGGGGATATGGGTAAAATTTCAGAATTTATCGACGACCCAACTGTTTGGAAAATTATGGTCTATCACATTTCCACAATGCATATTTTTGTTTAAGAATCTTGATTTTTATTAAAGCCAGCTGCTTTGATGACAAGCTAATCCTTTTTTTACTAAAGAAGGGAGAGAAATTTGTGTCTAATGATAATCTTTTTATCCGAGTTTTACGGAAAGAAGACTTTCTAGATCTAATCTTTGAACTAGTCAACATACACACTGTAGGATCTCCTCTACACCTTGCCAGGAGGAATGCAGGTGAACCGGCAGTCTTAATCGTTTACTTTCCCGCACAGCATATTGTAGAAGAGGTATCCCCAGAAAATGTAATTGTAAATACTCCAATCAAAGCCATGCTTTCCGGACCAAGCCGCCTAGTGTTCGAGCTTCCTGACTATGAAGACAAATGGCCGTTCACACTGGAAACTTTGCTAAACTGGAAGGATTACAAACCCGTGTTGCCAAAATTACCAGATCTTCCAATGCCAGATTCCCTACCTAACCCGAAGATTTTTGAGGGAAAGACTGCACTGGAAATCCCGACGGGTCTCTATCTTTCTCCTGACGAATCAGGCGTTTGGTATAATATCATTCGATCTCAGGGTCAAGATGGTCGATTTGTGTTATGGCATACACAACTTGGAGAAAAGAAGAAAGAAAACGAAAACATAGTACGTGAAGGCGGCAAAACGCATCTTATTACTACGTCAAATCGCCATATTCCAATTGAAGATGAAAAGGAAAAACGCACCCTAACCCAGGAGAACCTTAATCAGATTGTACGGTTGACAACAGATTTCTCGGAATTCAAACCGAGTCCTATCAATATACGACGACTGATGCTTTCTTCTGCAGGAGCTTGGGCTAACTTTGATGCTGCATGGAATTACCCTCTTGGTTATAAAGGTTTATCCCTAGAGCAATGGCAGCACATTATGACCCAGGGCAGAGACCAATTTGTTAAAACTGTAGAGAAGGCCTTTCTTTGTGATACAGGGCATCTGGTATCTATAGTTACCATCACGGAACGACAATTTAACGGTATTCCAAACGGGCAGAAGGGGGCACAAGCAATTCTTCGACAATATAAATACCTCGAAGTCCGAGAGCCTATGAAAAATTACGAAACACTAGATCCTGTTTACAAGCACGGCCGTCGAGAAATGCCATTTAAGTGGATAAAAATCACCACACGTACAACTCCCAAGCTGGGTCCTAGTGAAAAATATCCTTGGCCTAAGAACTTAGGTCCCGCTACGCCTTTCTGGCCTACCGAGAAAAATAAAGAGAAAGACGAACCATTTCGCTTCAAAATGGTCGCAGAAGATTGGGATGGGAACATTGTTTCGTTTGAACGGCCTCTACTGTGCGTTCCATTCAATGAGAAACCACCAAATTGGCAAGAAATAGTTGATATCTATAATAGCTACGCAAATTTACGAAATGTCCCTTTAAACCACCAGCCTATTGCCTTTACTAATACTGACGCTGACAGTAAGGGTAAGACTACACTCGAAACAGCAACAGTGAAATTTATGGCACAACCTGTTACAAGTGAAAAAGATACAGTGTTAAGTGACTTGAAGTTGCCTTACTTTCAACCTAGGTTTCTCCCGCAAGTGGAGTTAGCGGAAGTGAACATTCCTGCTGCTGAACAGGTAACAGGTCGGAAATTAGATAAAAAATCTATTGAATTTGAAAAAACGTACTTAGATCATGGTTTTGATACAACATTGAATAAAGGTGAAGTTTTTGCGAAGCTTGCTAAACTAGACCTATCCTTACCTACAGAGAAAGCCGGCGGCCTAATCACACCCAAAACAACGATTGAGGGATTGTCGAGAGCGCTCGGCCCTGTTGCTAACCCAGACGATATAAAATTAGGCAAGTTCGACCCAAAAAAAATGTTAGATAATGCCGCCCGATTCCTGGGAGGTATCACACTTAATGATATTCTAGAAGAAGTAAGCTTTGATCCATTAAAAATAAAGGAGATAGAATCAACTTTAACACCCGACGAATTAATACCGAAACTTGATGATCCAAATTTTAAGCTAGTAGCCCCTATGCTAACGAAACGTCTACTGCCAAATGATGCCATAGAAACACGCTATTTGTGGAAGCCCAGTATTAAAACCTGGCCGGGTGATGAGAAAGCATTCTTTCGTTTCTTAACAAAAAAAGAGGATACAAGATTTCGGAACGATGCTCAACTAAGCATAAATGTACAAATGGTAACTGCACCCGACGGTAGCCCTCCTACCTACATGGTACTAGGCAAGCTACAAGAGTTTGCTTTGGAATTTGTCGATGCCATGTTGCTTAAATTTTCTGCGTTAAGGTTTACAGCTGAGAATGGTAAGAAAATGGATGTCAGTGCAGAAGGCCTCGACCTGATATTCCAGGGGCCGCTTGAATTTGTAGAAACAATAAAAAACATCATACCGCCTAATGCCTTTTCCGACCCACCTTTCATAGATGTGTCAGCAACTGGCGTTACATCAGGTTTCACACTGGGTATCCCGTCTTTCGGTGTTGGTATTTTCAGCTTTGAGAATATCGATCTTAGTGCAGCTCTGTCTCTACCCTTTGTCGATCAGCCTGCTGGTGTAACATTTTCCATTTCGGAGCGCCAAAAGCCATTTAATGTCTCGGTAATGGGCTTTGCAGGAGGAGGTTTCTTTAGTCTTGCACTCAGTGCTAAAGGAATAGAAGGAATTGAGGCATCCATTGAATTTGGTGGGAATATAAGCATAAATCTAGGAGTGGCCAGTGGCGGTGTTTATGTGATGGCAGGCATATACTTCGGTATGGCCGGGGATGAAGTAAAGCTTACTGGCTACCTGCGCTGTGGCGGCAATGTGAGTGTTCTAGGTCTGGTTTCGGTTACTGTTGAGTTCTACCTAGGTCTAACTATCCGTAGGAAGGAAAATACCAATGTAGAAGTCTGGGGGCAAGCCACTTTAACGGTTGGCGTTAAGATCGCATTTTTTAGTAAGAGCATCAGCCTCACTGTTGAACGGAGTTTCGCAGGACCAAAAGGGGATCCTACTTTTGCTCAAATAATGGGCCCTGAATATGAAGGTGGCTATCCCTATGAATGGGAAAAATATTGCATGGCATTTGCGTAGAAGTAATTAATCTGCAAACTACATTCAATCGATTAAAATAAATGATAAAGGAGTTTTTTATGGCTACGACTCAAAGTCTTCTTTGGATTGCTCTCCCCAATGGAATGACGATGGATGGAAATAACCGAAATTTAAGACTTTCTGTTTTCGTAAACCCACGATTACGTTCAAATGATTCGAATGAAAGGGTAACATTGGCTTCATTTCCTGATTTTCTCAACTGGGCATATCGTATGCAGCCAGACCGAGCGACATTTTCAATTGAGGTGGCTGACGGAACACAGAATAAGGTGGTACCAGCATACAGGGTTTCACCACCTCCCATTCAAACGCTTTGGAGTTCACTTTTTAAGTCAGATATTCCCGTTCACACGTACGAATTTGATGACTATTCCAACCGGCCTATCGTAAGTTATCCAGTTAAAAACGTGTTGGATCATCTAAAGAATTTTTATCTAGACCTTGTTAAAGAAGCACGTAATGACCTACCTTGTATGATCCCTCCAAGGGATGATTCGAATGGAGAATGTGTAAGTATCTATCGATTAATCTATGAACTGGTCGAACTCCAAGATCTCTTTTACGATAAGGTAAATACTGAAGAAGGCTTAAGCTTTATGTTAAACAAGTCTCTTGAAAAAGCCAAAGTCGAAGCTCGTAGGCGTCGTGCTTCAGGAACAACAGGAGATGCGATTATACCGCCATTTCCTTTTACTCAAGAACCACCAAGTCCACCAGAGCTACCAGGTCCACCAGAGCCACCAGAGCTACCAGGTCCACCAGGTCCCGGAGTCCCATATCCAGGCTACCCCCGTGATAACGATGTTCAAGATGCTTATTACCGTACCATGCTTTTTCACTATCGCCCAGCCTGGACTCAACCAACTCCACTACCCGATGGTCCTGAAGCCAAAGCTCACTTTGAGGAAGAAATCGACTTCCATCAAATGCTCTCAGCCTTAGGTGATTTTCCAGAGATTTTACGACGCTTAGGACTGATAATAGACCTTTATATACCAGCTGATTCTATACCGAAAACAAATAACGATCCCGGCAAGTTTAAACTGCGTATCGTTCCTAGTTGGTCTTCTCAATTCCCTACTCGCCAAAATGATGATCTGACTTCCTGGCCGGAAGACTCTTACTCTTCCTGGCCAGAAGACCATTCTTGGACGGAAGACTATTGTCCATGGACGGCATATCATTATAGGGAGGAAAATGGTTTAGACCTATTTACTGCCCACTCTTCTACAAACGAAATAGATGGAGGTATTTGGATTCCTAAAAAAGAGGATGTTGAATTGGTTCAAGTTGATGTTGATGGTGCTGCACTCAAAACCTTGAATCTTGCGGCAAGTATAGCGGCTCAAAATAGAAAAGAGGTGACAGACAAACCCATTGATACAAACGAAGAGTCCGGAGTTTCACCCATGCGTAACGGTGGTATCTCGGTTGTACGTAACAAGAATGCCCAGCATTTAAATGATATTTTTAACGGCTCAGCAAAATTGAACCAGATGTTTATCAGTGGTCCTCCTGAACCGGAAAACCCCCTGTATGCAGAAGATCTTTTACGCGGGTACCGTCTAGATGTCATTGATCAAAATGAAAATAGGTATTCACTGCATCGGCGGTTTGGCCAATATAAAATACTTAACGCTTCAGGGTCTTTCGAGATTATTGACGAGGGCTTTATACAACCAAGTGTCACAAGTTCTCCTGAATCTAATGATCCCGTTAAGGAACTTTACATTCACGAGTCTCTTTTCACTTGGGATGGTTGGAGTTTGTCAGCACCTCGCCCTGGCAAGAGTATCAGCGCAAGTCCAAGTGCGCCAAATCCTGACGAACCTGATACTATGCCACAGCAAGTTAAAAACACTGCTATGACGCGTCTTGGACTAGAGACAGCTTTCATGGTCGAGCATGGAACCTTACCTCGTCTCCGTTTTGGAAAGGATTATACATTCCGTGTCCGAACAGTTGATTTAGCAGGTAATGGACCAAATTTGGAGGAAGCAAAAAAGATTGAAGCAGCGTTATTGCTTAATCAATCACCTATAGGTTACCTTAAGTACCTCCGCTTTGATCCCGTTAATCCTCCGGAACTTGTTCCTAGACAGTTGTATAGCCCTAGTGGTAATCTGAATAATCCTGATACGACTGCCTATGCGGAAGGTGAATCATTGGAAAGGCTGGTTATTCGAAGCAACTATAACAAATCAACAGAAGAATATGCTGCGGCCAACCCTGTCTATCAGCCTTTTAACGACAGGCATGTGGCACCACCTAAAGCCTCGCTTCAGATGATTGAGGAGCATGGGCTGCTGGATGCAGCCCTTGATGCTAAGAAAAGCGGCATGCATCCTGATCAGATTCGCAGGGTCATACAGGATGTATATTACCTGGCTACACGTGAGGCTGGATCATTCAACGATGTTTCGTTACCATCCGTGCGCTTTATTCGCACTGGATCAGATCCTTCATCGACCGATGGCTACGCAGTCCACACTGAGGGGCAGTTGATTCTTCCTTACTTACCAGATCCATGGTCCTCTGGTGTGGTTTTTCGCGGACTTCCCGGTCTTGATCCTGGGGAATTGTTTCACATTGACTTAAAAGCAAATCCTTGGTATGAGGTTAAACCGTTCCGCATTCGTATAGTTGAAGGATCTTTTGGACCTTTGTGGGACGAAAAAACCCGAGTTCTTACCATCTATCTTCCAAAGGCAAGTATCGTTACTGGCATTCGCGTTAGCTCAACGTTTGGAGGAAATCTTGAGGCTATGGGACTTTTACAGTGGGTGAAGGAAGATAAAACCAATTGGACCGATCAGGAGTTGTTGGAACTAGAAAAAGACATCTTAAATGGCCGCACATGGTTGTTCACTCCTTTTCGAGAAATCACTCTTGTTCACGCCGTTCAACAGCCACTCGATTTTCCTAAGCAACCTACTCTTCAAATAAGAGCACGTGAGGAGAATAGTACCGAAGCATATCTCTTTGGAAACATCTATGTTCATATCCCAAGCACTTCCAAAGTTGATATTCTTGCTGAATGGACAGAAAGAGTTGATGATATAACGAAAATTGAACCAGAATTAGAACCCGTCCCCTTCCGTGATCATGTGATGGAATTACCTATTTGGCTAGATCACGGAAAAGAGGTATTCGTTAAAGACAACCCTAGTGCCTTGCATTTAGAGGAATACGAATCACGCCTTGTCTTCGACAGTTATGAGGCGGAAACTGTATATAGGAACCTGTTACAAGGGTTTGTGACTCCAGAAAATCAGGAACAAATGAATTTGGCAAGCAAAGTGGTGAAACACGGATTTGGGGATACGAAGTACCGACGTGTCCGCTACAAAGTCAGGGCTACAACACGCTTCCGTGAGTACTTCTTACCAAGCATGCCAAATGAGGACCTTGTTCGAGAAACTCAAGAGATTGAAATAGACGTCCTTAGCTCAGCCAGGCCTTCTAATCCTTTAGTTAAATACGTCTTGCCTACTTTTTCTTGGCAGCAAATGAATGAGGATGATGGAAAAGTTACGAGTGTACGAAGGGGAGGTGTTCGGCTTTATCTCGACCGCCCATGGTGGTCTTCCGGAAACGGTGAGATGCTAGGTATTGTTTTAGTTGAAAATAAAGTACCTAATCGAGACGAAGCTCTTTACAGTTACTTGACTTTTTGGGGTCAAGATCCCATTCGAGATTCACCTATACTCCCACTGCCGACCATAGAAGACTTTAAGAATTATAAAGAGGTTTATGATGTTCATTTATTTGAACTTCCTAATCAGCCTGTAAAGGTAGTTTGCTACGAAGTACATTGGGATAGTGAACGCAAGATGTGGTACTGTGACCTCGATCTTGATACCGGTAATGCCTACTACCCGTTTATCCGACTAGCCCTTGTCCGGTTCCAACCAAATTCGTTGATCAAGCCTGCTGATTTACGCATATCACCCGTAGTTCTTGCAGACATCGTTCAAACTGCACCTGATCGTTCCTTAACTGTCACACGGGACCCACATCATCCTGGCGTCTACAATGTCTCGGTAAGCGGTGTAACCTATTCTAAAAAGATCATAAACTTACAAGATAATACGGCAGCTCCTGCGACGAGTTTGATGAATGTCCAAGTTCAATCTCAGCTTGCTGAGATTGAGGATGAGACCCTAGGTTGGGAGGACGTACCGAACTTAGATGAAATAGTGATCCATCCGGGCTCCCCAGATGGGAATGGTGTAGTCATATGGGAAGGTGAAGTAGTCATTCCAGAGGAAAATCAAGGATATCCATTACGACTGGTTGTCGAAGAAATTGATATATTTCATGGTGAACATCATACGCAAACCTATAAACGTACAGTATATATGGATATCATTTACTTGTAAAATTGCAATTGTTACAACAATAAAGGAATAGTGATTGGTAGTGTTAAGTGTTTTAAATTGGTATGAATGAGTAAATTAAGGAAAAATAAATATGCAAGGGTGGAAATATCTACCGCCCTTGCTTTTTTATTTGCTTGTAACGAGTTTTGGATGGATATGAGAAAAAGAGCTGGTAGACAACTCTTTTTCGTAAGTAATTGTTCCAAAAAATCTGAAAGGACAGTAGCTATAATTTGGATCGCTTTTGTTTTTACTAACTATCAACCGCATAACCGCCCTTTCCACCTTTCCGAGCACCATGACCTCCCTTTCCACCTTTCCAACTACGATACCAACCACCCCAACTGGCGTTTTCACCACCATACACACCTTGCCAACCATATTGTCTATCGTCATTTCTTTGATCCATTTTTTATACCTTCCTTTCCTATATTAGACAGTACTTTTAATATATATGTGTGTCAAAAATTAGAGTGATAAGATGGCACCCCGGTCGGTATACTTTCCTTCCAACTAATTTTGAGATGATTGGTTTGGTGGCCCCAAATGTATACCTTACTTTGTTACCTTCCGTATTAAAGTACTAGTTGAATAGCAGATAATTGCCCTCGTTATAACTAATTCATGTTTTCACCTTTTGGATAATCAGGTCATACAATAAATATGGTTATATGACTACCTTTTAATGACAGAGGAGGAACATAGATGATACCTTACTATGGTATGCCATTAAATAAATATTCGGGACAACAGTGTAATCCATATTTTTATATACCATCTCAGATGAATACGGAACAATTGATGTTGCCAACACATGGGCAAATATCCCGGAATTACCAAATGGTCCCTCCCCCTGATCTAAAGTCAATCCCATTTAAACAGCATTGGAATTCATCGGGCGACTCCCGTTATTTGCGCAGCTGCGAAAACCTAACAAGCCTCACAGCTGTGTCGAGGAATCCAGGCATCATAGATGTATGGTGGATTGCACTAAACGGATCGATACAAGGCGCGTATTCGGAGGAAGGGGAACGCTGGACTCGTTATGAATTGGCTCCTGCAGGTACTGCTTCCTTTGGTAACGATAAAATCAAAGCTGTGTCGAGAAAGGAAAATATCATAGATGTAGTATGGATTGGAGCAAATGGAGAGGTACAAGGGGCTTATTATGTTGAAGGAGAACCCTGGACTCGTTATGAAATAGCCCCAGCAGGTACTGCTTCCACAACTGGGATCTCAGCCATGTCGAGAAAGAAAAACACTATAGATGTAGTATGGATTGGGGTAAATGGAGAGGTACAAGGGGCTTATTATGAAGAAGGAGAAACCTGGGCTCAATATGAATTAGCCCCAGCAGGTACTGCTTCCATAGGTGGGATCACTGTTGTGTCGAGAATGCCAGACATAATAGATGTAATATGGATTGGGGCGAACGGAGAGATACAAGGCACTTATTATGTTGAAGGAAAATACTGGACTCACTATGAAATAGCCCCAGCAGGTACTGCTTCCATAGGTGGAAGAATTACTGCTGTGTCGAGAAAGCTAGGTATCATAGATGCATTATGGATGGGGACAAATGGAGAGGTACAAGGGGCTTATTATGTTGAAGGAGGATACTGGACTCGTTATGAAATAGCCCCCGAAAATAGTGCTAACTTGTTGGAAGGAAGTATTACCGCTGTGTCGAGAAAGGAAAATATTATAGATATTTGGTGGACTGGGGTTCATAACACGGTACAAGGTGCATATTGGGAAGATGGAGCACAATGGAAGCAATATAATTTATTAGGCTCACCAAGTAACGCTGAATATGTATGTGGAAGTATCACCGCAGTGTCGAGAAAAGAAAACAACATAGATGTTTGGTGGATGGGTTTAGACGACTCTGTACAAGGGGCCTATTGGGAGGAAGGAAAACGCTGGACTCGATATGAATTACCTCCTAGAACACCTAGAATCAAAGTATCTAAGGAGAATGGTACGATATTAGTCACTGGAACCGATTTCAAACCTGTTTCAAATGGAATCCGTATCGTAGTGGAAAGCCCATCCAATGAATATCGTGTCTATACCAATTCCGTTAACGGTAGCTTCACAACTAAAATTGATGTATCGTGGATACCAAAGTATACAAACCTTTATGTATCTGCAACCGACGGTACACGCGTCCCCACCACCCAAGACATAACTGGATTTCTCTGGAGTAAAACAGTTCCAATAACACTCTAAAACAAAAATCTTTTAACGAAGTATTATTTGACCGATGATAAATAATCTTTATTACTCTAAGAGGAAGCGCCGTCGGGAAAAAAGCAGATTTACAACGTTAAAAAAATAAAAGTTTAGAAAAATCGATTCCTTAAAATGTTTAGGAACCGATTTTTTTCATTTGGCTTTCTAAACTAAGGATGCATTAGTTGAAGAACGAGATCGCTAGTTCATAAACGAATTAAAATCTCGTTCCTCCACAATATGAACTTATTGTTGAAGATATAAAATAATCCTTATTTATCTCCCCTGCTTGTTAGCTTTTGTACATTCTTTCACAAAGCCCTATAAAAATAAAGAACTTTACTGCGCAGTATCCGTCTACTACGTAATACAATTGTTAATTAGTGTAGTGGTAAACAGTCTGTCATTCTTTGGTACACCTTTTGTCATTTGGTGGTAAATACTATGTCAGAGGTGGTACATTTCAATGGCTGTAATCATTCATGCAAATAACAAGTTGCTCTCTATAATGAAAGCTCAATGTGTTGAACATCTCACTCATAATCGTCTGCTCCAATGTGTATTGGGGAATAATAAGAGTAATAAAGAAAAACGAGAAAGGAACGGCATTTTGAACATAACATCAATATCATTCACTGATCCTCCAGTCTTTCATTAATTTCCCGCCATTTATGAAAACTTAGGTCTCCACCAGGTTTCTTCCTATATAGAACAATCATTTGAATTTGGTTACAGATTAGGGAAAACCGAAAGCACAGGACATGCTACCATTCGGTATTATCCACAACTAGAGGATTTCCTTATTTCCATCCCGAAAAAAATATCTGGAATTGGCACAGTAAGACTTGAGCAGCTAAAGAGTCTGTTACTGGAACAAACGAAACCTAACTTCATCGAAAAGCTGAAGTCGGAACCTCCAAAACAAAAAGTATTCCACACCTATTTCCGTCGTACTCAGAAAGAAACGGATTGATCAAGTATATAAATGTTCATTTAGAAAATGCTAGTAAGAAAAGGTTTTTAGGAAGGAGAATTTAGAATGACTCAATCAAATGAACAAAACCAAATTCAACAAATGGCCGATTGGATTAAAACAAATGCTGTTCATATTACGGAAGGATCCGTCAATAAGACGATGATACGACATCGTCTAAGAATGGAATTTGACGTTCAAGATGAAGAAGTGGTCGATGAGGTGTATGATTTAATCACTGAATGAAAAAAAGACAACCTCTTACGTTGTGTTCAAGTAATGTCAGTATCTTTTTAGTGTGGGCGGACTTTTGTATAAATACATTTCTTTCACTAAAACCATAAACGCAATGATTATAATATTGAAAGAACTGATTCCAACGGAAAAACAGAATGTTGTAAAAATCTTAAACCAGTTACTACAAGGTCAATATATGGGAATACATTCTTATGAAGAATTCATTAAAAATCTTGATGACTCTTCCCCACTTTGTAATAGATTCGTTACTATCCAAAAAGATTTAAAACACCATGCTGACTTGCTTTCAGAACGAATTCAAGAGCTCCACGGAACACCAGAAACAAGTGAAGGAGTTATTGGTAAGATCGAACTTTTCATTAGCCAAATATTTGATCAATCAAAGACTGAAAAGGAAATTCTAAAACATGCAATTAAGGGAGAAAATCTCTACGGAATAAAAATGACTGAAAAATTAGTTCGTGATAAGCTTGATGAGAAAAGTTTGAACCTTGTTCAAACTGTTTTAGATAAGCAAAGAGAGCATGTCGATTATTTAAAATCTGAATTGCACTAATACATGAATGATAATTGAGAAAACCATCTCTCTAAAAGCTAGGTATGCCTAGCTTTTTTTGCACAGTACGTTTACTACGCAGTAAATAATGAAGGTTTTTCTAATTCCACATTCCTGCTTCGTTAGTCAAAAAGCGTTCTTGCTGTTGTTATAGAAACGCACCCGTTACTTTAAGTGTATTATTTCACAATACTTCAATTCTTTTAGCTCTTTTTTCTGCTTCTAATAATTTTATAAATTTGATATATACTTCCAATCCCAATCATAATTCCGAGTGTTAAATATAAAGTTTCTCTGCCCAATTCACTATCTCCTATAATTACTGATGCTGTAACACCTATCGCAAATAAAAGAATAATTATATGAAAACCAATTTCAACTTTCTTGTTTCTCGTTAAACTACTCATCATATCAACCCAAAGATACTTTTCTTTACAAATAAGCACCAGTTTGTTAAGTACCAATTGAAACCAACAGTTATCCAAAGTAAGTATGAAACGACCAAACAATAAGAATGATACTAGCTATTCCCCATGCTTCTGTACTCATTATCCACCAAACTATGGACTTAGTTTTTATGGAACCTTCTTCGCCTTCCATATTTGCATTATAAAAGCGAGCTTACTTTCCATACTTTTTTTCATAGAAACGAGAACAACAAATCCAATTATGATGAAACTAATAGTTATCTAGATTAATGAGTCCACCTTTTGTAACTCCTCTTTTTGTGAATAGCTTTCCTTCAATTTTTTTACAAATCTTCTCCGTTAGTCGAACATGCCAAACAATGCCTTGTTCATACATCGCACCTATTTTAAATTAAGCTATATAAAACGATTAGTACCTATGATTCAAAATTCTTTTTCTCGTAGGTACGATTAAAGTATTCAATTCTCTTCGCAATCCATATCAAAACCATTGCACTTATTCCGTTCCAAAAGCCCTTAAAAAATAAACCTATTCCACCACCAATAATAATTGTATGCCATTAATTCTTTAGGTATCATATTTACTCCTCCCCCCAAGTTCCTCAAGAAGACTGTTATCTAACAAGTAATATTCATATTGGTTTGTATAAGTACTTTCTCCCCTGCTTTTTTGTCTGTTTTGGTCTTCATCGGATTATGAATACTCTTTCCTCTACTTTTCTAGGCTGTTTAGCATCAGCTTTATGAAGACCTTTTCCCATGCTTTTCTGGACTGGTTTGGCCTTCATAAGCTTTATGAAGGGTATAAGCTTATTCAACTCTTTACTTCGTTAGCACAAGAAGCGATAGGCTATTCCGCCGCGACAACTCCTTCTTTCGTTCAAGCACTCTGTTATTTATTATTCGCTAGTAATGACATCCAAACCTTCACCAATAAGCTTAGCTGCTTCATATAGCATTCCGTCATCATATGAATGTTCATCCAGATTAGCAAAAAAGAGGTATCAGTAGTGAAAATCTAAATTTACTTATTGATAAATGTAAGGCAAGTGGGATTAATTAGTTCAATTGTCCTTTAAATGGAAGAAAAACCTACTATTCCCGGATTGAATTAACACATTTCCACGAAAATAATCCTAATATGTAGTGAAATAGTTTTATAATATGTAGTAAAATAGTTATATAAAGTGAATCAATTTCATAAATCCTTTTTATAGAAAACATAGAAGTACAAAATATCTAATATTGAAAAATTCACAAAATCAGGCGCTTTGTTTTACTTCTATGGCCATACTTGATAATCAATCACAGGCTAGTTTTGCTGCATTAAAATTAAGATAACTAAATCAAAATGTACTTTTGCACGTTTTCCAGTAAGAAACCTTTTTGATGTAATGAATCTTGTGATAATGGCAGCCTATACATTCTTTTGGGCGTGTATATTTTAAGGTTTCATGCTTTGGATCAAAACTATCATACCTTTACGAATATTCACGAACGCAGGTTGGAGAGAAAAAATTTATCGAAACCAATGAATTGAGATCATTGGATGACTTGGTTTAATGAAAGCAGGTGAAACTAGTGAAATTATACGATCAACAAAATCCAATCATTATTTTACTTTTAATAGGTTTGGCATTAACATCTCTTCACTCTTTAACTGAAGCCTCTTTGGCATATTTTCTGTTCTTCGGTATCCTTTTATATTTGGTTCTTTTTTGTTGGATTGGGAAACTATATGATAGATTAAATGATTATCGTACGAAATTGATTGAAAAAGAAGGAGAATTAGAGGGGATCTTTAGTCATTCTAATGCTTGTATTAGTTCGGTGGATTTAAAACTAGGGAAATTTAAATTGTCGTTAGGTACTGAAAAGCTATATGGTTATATAGAAAAAGATTTCAATCAATACCCGTTATTATGGAAAGAGATGATTCATCCATTTGATCTTCCAAAAGTTGAAGAAATCGAGAAAATGATATATGCAGAAAAAAAGCGTGAAACTTTTATTAGTGAACACCGAATCATTCGAGGTGATGGTGAGATTATTTGGGTAGCTGCCCATTTTACTCCTATATTTACAGTTGAAAATGAAGTGAAAAAAGTAAATATTTTCTCCTATGATATTACGGATCGTAAAAAGGCAGAAGAAAAAATTCAACACATGGCCTTCCATGATAATCTAACAAACTTGCCCAATCGCCCATTGTTTAGTAAATTCGTAGAAAAATCATTATCATATTCTAAACGAAATAATACTCAATTCGCACTTATGTATATAGATATTGATCATTTTAAACAAGTAAATGATACATTTGGACATAATGCGGGCGACCGTTTATTAATAGAAATAGCTAAACGGTTAAATGAAAGCGTTCGCACAAATGATGTGGTCTGCCGTCATGGTGGGGATGAATTTATGATTTTATTAGATGATGTTAAACAAGAAGATATCGAAGCTGTAGCTAAACGAATTATTAAGAAATTATCATATCCTATCAATATATTAAATGAGAATGAAGTTTTCATTTCTCCAAGTATCGGTATAAGTCTATACCCCTTTGATGGCGAAAATGAACATACTTTAATAAAGAAAGCAGATGCCGCCATGTATCTTGTCAAAAAAAATGGAAAAAACAACTATCAATTTGGAAGTACAGGGCCGGTTCGCACGCTTCCCTAGTGATTACAGCCACAAGAACATACCATCTCTATCATGGTTTACCAGCACTTTCCACGGAATTTACCACTTGATGTCAACATGTTTAGCAATAGAAGAACGTCAACGATTTTAAGTAAAAAAGCCTAATCCTCCTTATCTTTAACGAGGAATTAGGCTTTTGTCTTCCGCAATCACGCCAGTTGTGGGATATCAATTTGTATTAAATAGTATCGTTGAACTACGTAATAAATAGGTTGTTGTTATAGGAATGGCATTCTCAGGAAGCATAGAATCATCGTTTTCTATAATATGACCTTTGTTTAATGCTAACACTGCATCCCCTGACTAAATAGTAGAACTTCTAGTACCATCTTCTTTGGTAGGAAAGGTTTTATCTGTGACAAAATTAGTAGGTTCATCCTTAATGCATCCAGTTAATATTGCGATAAACAAAAAAATTATAATTTTAAGATACTTCCAATTCAATTTACCATCACCTTTTAAGACAAGCTAATCCTTCTTAAACTCTTGGGCAGTTATATATAGTATCAGTCCTAAAAAGATTGATAGAAAGCACCTTTTATCTATGTTTACATGTAATCACAGATAAGCGTTTAAGGACTTGACTTGGAGCCTCTATGGGTACGATTTGTCTTGAAAGGGCGAAGCTAAAGTTCCATCAGGCAAACGAGCCTATCATACCCACCTCTCCAAGTAAGTCCTATCGTTGTTTACGTTGAAAACTATAATTATTTACTCAATATAATAAGTAAACAAAGTTAGAAAACAAGCTGATCTTATATCGTTATTTACGTTAAATACGGTCAAAAACCACACTACATATAAGCTACCTTTAGTTTAACATTAATTTCCTTTTTATAGACATAGGAAAAAGCATTCCTTGTTGAAGGAATGCGTCCGTTTGTTGAATAGGAAACCCTAAGAATATTTTATTTAGAATGGATTCTCCCCTTTGAAAAAAGGAACTAAAATTATATATATAGAACCGACAAATAAGAGCCAAAAAATCTTTGATTTGAGAAATCGGTTATAAAATATAACATCCTTAAATATATAAAATCCCATAATTGCTGTATAAACTACAAAGAGAAAATAGGAAATCCCAAACCAATTCACCCAAACATTCCCCATAAATTCAATTCCGTATTTTCCATAGAAATTCCCTGCTATATTTACTGTTAAATATAAACCTATTGCCAATAAGAAAAATAATTCAATTGACCTGCCCACATCTTTTATAAATTGTTGCACAAAAAACACCACCTATACAGTTCCCCTGCTCCTCAACTACTGCACCCATTAGTACAAACTTTGATACCAAACAATAAAAATAAATACTGAAACAGTACTATTTAGATAACCCCAAAAGGATTTCTTCTCTCTCTGTATTTCAGCTAAACCCATCATTAAAATCGTGCCGCCCATGAAAAACATCATATAGTTCGTGTATTTGTCAGTTGAATTTAGCAACCCATATCCTGCAACAAAAATAGTTAGTACGGCAAAAACACTTCCTATTATCTTAAAAAACATTATTCCACCCACTTCCCAGTTCAACCTTTACTCTCCGTTTCTGGAATAGCGACAGCTTCTTTCCTTATCGTACTCCGTTAGTCTAATATCAATATCTTAATTTCCTTTTATTTTATCTTCTAAATCTTGTATTCTCTTTTCTAGTTTCTCAACTTTCCCCATTGAAAATAAAGCTAAAGATAACGAACCTGCTGCAATTGAAAAAGCTAAGATTTCTAAAACTCCCAAATCGACCCCTCCTATTTTCATTAAACTCCTTTAGTTTAACATTAATTTCCTTTTTATTGACATAAAAAAGCATCCCTTGTTGAAGGAATGCTATCCATTAGTTAAGAAAAACAATTTATAATGTTTTATTCTTTATTAATTTGTTAACTTTCCTATAATCAGAAATGCCTATGGCAATAGCAGATAAGAAACTAGGCATAATAAACGCCGTTTCAAAAAAAGCAATATAAATAATGAAATAAACTACACCTAATACAATTAGCACCAAATCCGTTTTCAAAAAACTAAATCTAAATAATTTTCACCTTGCTTTGATAGTATAAACCCTGATACAAATATTGAAATACATAGGTTAATAAAATAAGCTATGGAGAATAGAGATGCTCCCAAATATGCTGTATAAATTATATCCCCATCTCCTGCTAGCAGAGATTTTAATTTTTGAAAAAACATCTCACCAAACTAAAAAACATAACAATAAAGTCATTCAGAACTAAGTTGCATCTATTTTGGCATAAAGTTACTTCTGCGCTATCTGAATAAGGTTGCCGCATGTATCGTCGAAAACAGCTATTGTGACTTCGCCCATTTCTGTCGGCTCCATAGTAAATTTCACACCTTTTTCCATTAATCGTTTATACTCTTTGTGAATATCTGCAACGCCAAACATTGTTGCTGGAATGCCATCGGCAAATATCTTCTTTTGATACTCTTTAGCGGCTGGATGGGCATTCGGTTCGAGCAAAAGCTCAGTACCGCCTTGTTCATCTGGAGAAACAAGCGTTATCCACCTAAATTCTCCGGCGGGAACGTCCTGCTTTTTAACAAATCCCAGCGTTTTTGAATAAAACTCCAGTGCCTTGTCTTGGTCTTCTACGAATATACTAGTAACAATGATTTTCATTCTGTTTTGCCTCCTTTGATATTTTCCATGTATGGTGCAACGATAACAATCTAGCTGCAATCAACACACCACACACATCCTTCATAAGTCCTATTCCTGAATATATCATAACATTTCAAAAGAGGAAGCCATTAATAATTACCGCAACATTAAGTCTTCCATGATCCTCCCCATTAGCAGTTATTATTTACTCCTAATTTTATTCACAACATTTTTCTAAATGAATAGCACCATTTATCATAATCAAATTTATCTTCGTAAAAACGGTGAGCATTGTTTCTCTGGATCCCAGATTCTAATGCAACATATTCAGCACCAATTCCCTTTGCCCAATCATGTATATAACTTAGTAATTTATCTCCATATCCCTTTGATCTGTATGCTGTATCTGTTACCAAGTCATATATAAAAACGTGACGTTTATTATAAAAGTTAACTCTCCAACTCAATCCAGCTAAGGATACCATTCGATTATCTTTATATAGAGCAAATAAAGAATATCCATCTTTCCTCATTTCTTCAAGTAACTCCAGATATGTCTTTTGAGTCAAATCGGTGCGCAACTGATTCATAATCGAAAAGGATTCTAACCATTGTTCTTTGTCTGTTAGTTCTTTTATTTCCACTTTTGAGTTATTCACATTAACACTCCCTCATAGTTTTTAATAATGTTTTCAACTTTGAATTTAATAATTCCTTCTCAGATCTTCTGCTTCGTTAGCACAACAAGAAGTGCGCTGACCTTGTTAAATCAACGCATCCGATAGCGGAACAGTAAAAAGCATAATCTATATGAATTCAGATAATATAGTAATAACTAACCTGCTATTCCTTTGGCTAATAATAATAGTTGAATAAACATAAACAGGAATAACCTGATCTAAGACTGTTCCTGTTGTTTAAATGCTCTCCGTTTGTTGAAGAAAAAATTATTTCATTTATGATATTCACTCAACCAACAATCTTGATATTTTCGCTGTTATCTCCAACAAGAATAATTTATATTGGTTTGTATGAAGTACTTTTTCCTATGCCATTTAGTCAGTTTAAGTCTACATCGGCTTTATGAAGACTTTTCCTCATGCTTTTCCAGGCTGTTTAGGTCTTCATCATCTTTATGAAAACCTTTTTCCATGCTTTTCTATACTGGTTTGGCCTTCATCAGCTTTATGAAGGGTATTAGCTTATTTAACAATTTGCTCCTTTAGGTTAAGATTAGTTTCCTTTTTACTGGCATAAGAAAAGCGTCCCTTATTTCAGAAACGCTCCCTTTAGCTTAATAAGATTTTTCCATTTTCACTATCTATACTCCAACAATTATGTTTAAAACCGCTAATATAACTGACAAACCTGACACAACAAATAAAATTCTATAAAACTTCTGTCTTTCAATATTTTCATTATCAAGCTGTAAATTACTTATAGACAGAAACAGTGTTAGGCATAGTAGGAACGGGAAAATAGACTCTCTACCAGTAAAACCTGCCCAGATGACAAAGCTCGTCGATAATATTGTTAAGACCAACAATAATACCTTTAAATAAGATTTCACTTTTTTATGTTGCAGAGTATTTTCCATGTAGTAACTCCCATTTCTCTTCGATAAGCTCTTTATTGGAAAGTATTTGAGTTTGAGTTTTCTTTAACTCAAAACCAAACCTCTCGTAAATTCGCCTTGCTGCTTTTAGTTCGCTATTAGTCCAGAGAATAATACTCTTAAATCCATTTTCTTTGCTAAAGTTAATAGCTGTTTCGACTAACTTCTGTCCATATCCAGTACCTCGAACATTCGGTTCAACTAGAAATAAACCCAATTGTGCAGTATTGTCATTAACCTTTTTAAGACTTACGGAACCACTTTGTTTCCCACCAATCTCTAAAATGAAAATGTTTTCGGAAGAGTCTGCCCGTTCAATAAACCCTCTAACACTTTCTTCTATAAATTCTCGAAAAGTTAAATCGTATCCAAATTCTTTATTGTATAAATCATAGTGAGAATTTACTATGTAATCTTGATCTTCTAATCTATATGTACGTATCATTTTATCCCCCTTTTTCATGTTTCTCTTCTTCAATGCTGCTTCGTTACTTTAAGTACAACCCTTCGCAATCTCTAATTATTTTAACATAAATATCCAATTAAACTACCAAAGCGTTGTCCCATTAAATGGCCCTATTCATTAAGGAAGAGCGCACGATTGTGGAAGATCGTTATGCAGCTTAATTCTTTTTATTTATTCAAGCACATACTTATAGAACTTTTTATCAACCTGTAATAATGGAAATTTCTTAGGCAAATCATCAAGACCTATACTTATAAACCCATTTTTTCATAAAATCTATGAGCGGCTATAAATATTGGTTTGTATAAAGTACTTTTTACTATGCTTTTTAGTCTGTTTAGGTCGTCATCGGCGTTATGAAGACTTTTCCTCACGCTTTTCCAGGCTGTTTAGGTCTTCATAAGTATTATGAAGACCTTTTCACATGCTTTTCTGGACTGATTTGGCCTTCATAAGCTTTATGATGGGTATTAGCTAATTTAACACTTAGCACCTTTAGGTTAACATTAGTTTCCTTTTTATGTTAGTTCAATATTTAATAATACACCCTTTTGTTGAACAGTTTTATTGAAGTTTTAAAATATCTCTTAATATCTTTGTATCTTCAGTAGAGACATAAAATCCATTTTTTTCGTGTCCGACATACATAAAAATACTCTCTTGTCCTTCACTTCCAAGAATAAGATGCAAAAGATGTGTACTACCGTCTTCATAGCTAACTAATAAATCATAGTAAGGTTTTTCATCAGATACAATTATATCGTGTTTCTGACCAGTCGCTCTTTTTAAAACCTCTTCAAAATCATTTATTACTTTCTCTTCACTGATACTCATAAAAAAATCATCATTTATAGCTCCATAACCCCCAGATTTAGAAATAGAGATTCCCGAAATATTATCTAAAACTGTCATTTCCTCGTGGACAGATTGGCAGGCACTTAGGACTAAAGCTAAAATTAACAGTAAACATATTTTCTTCATATATTAACTCCCATATATTTCTAAATTTATACAATAACCATAATCTCCTACTTAAATAAGCCCCCTTAATTTCAACATCCTTAATTACTTAATAACCTCTATGCACATATACCCAGTCTTGTGATTGTACTGAAGCATAGACTATATAGAAAAATATATACCTTGCTTGTACCATAAAGGAGGCAACTTGATTATCCATGTTTGACCCACAAAAATTAACGACTAATCTAATCCCACCTGCTACTTTTGTGCAACCTATTCAAGGACGTAAATACACCTTAACTCACTCAGATATAACAGGTGAACTATTTTTAGATATAGGTACTAATTATAATTACAAAGCGATCGATTGGGATATGCGTGATGAAGTTCTAGCAGAATGGCAAATAGATCAGTTAAATAGAGTAAGTATCGTAGGAAAAGCTCACGTTGATGAAGGACAATTTACGAAAGAACAGTCCAAATTTCGCTATAACATCTTTCGAAAAGAAATGAGTACAGCTTTAAAAGGAATGTTTTACGGTGACAAAAAATTTTTAACAAATTACCCGACACTGCTAAACGCGCCAATTTACATTATGTACACATCCATTTATCCAGAATTCAATCACACAATTTACTATGGTACACCTAGAGATTATTTAAATTAATTAATCAAAGTAGTTTGAGTTACAGTTTTACTACATTGAGACCTCCTCTAGTAAGGAAAATGAATGTATTTGATTTAATTAGTTCTATAAACATAACACATATTTCCCACCCTTCTTCAACTATTTTATTACTTTAAACAAGAATAGAGCTACTGTCACCAGCAACCCTTTTCCACTCTTGCAGCCAGAAGCCATTTTCTTTTTACAAAAATAAAATATTAGTAAACATTTTTTCATGTCCATTTTGAAAGAACATCTTTTTTAAGAATCTATTCATTGATAGTCTTTAATGCCGAATTTAATACGTCAACAACCCTGTCACACCAATTGTCAAATTCCTCATCTGGTATTTGTAGTTCAGGATGAGCTAATATGTATTCGACCGTTTGCCTAATCCCTTGGTCAATTCGGGTCGTAGCAACAAAATCGGGAACAAGTCTTTTTAGTTTAGAATTATCGAAAACGACAGTATTCGCCTTATCCCCTAATAATCCACCCCTGTAATCCTCCTTACTGCATGCGTCCAAAAATTCTGATGACACATGGATTGCATTAAGTTTTACTCCGAGTGCGTCTGCGATTGTTTCGTAAATTTGATTCCAGGTAAGACTTTCATCTGAAGTGATATGAACAGATTCACCGATTGCATGAATATTGCCCATCAAGCCAATAAAGCCTTTAGCAAAATCACTATTGTGTGTCATCGTCCACAAGGATGTACCATCACCATGAATGATAACGGGTTTATTCTCCAACATTCGTTTTGCTACCTGCCATGTGCCCTTGCTTCCATGTACTCCAAGTGGAATCGAAAGTTCATCATAGGTGTGACTTGGTCTTACAATCGTAATCGGAAAGTCTTCCTCTCGATAGAGCTTCAGCAAATACTCTTCACAGGCAATCTTATTTCTCGAATATTGCCAATATGGATTTGATAATGGCGTTCCTTCTGTAATTCGATAGTCGGACAAAGGAGTTTGGTATGCAGAAGCAGAGCTAATAAAAATAAATTGTTTCGTTTTCCCCTTAAATAAGCGATAATCTCTTTCAAGCTGTGCCGTTTCAAACGCGATGAAATCAGCAACGACATCAAACTCTAAATCTTCAATCAGTTTGGAGACATGTTCTTCATCATTTATATCAGCTTGAAGTAAGTTTGCCCCTTCTGGCAAGCGGTCCTTTCGATTCCCCCTATTCAGAAGGTAGAGCTCACATCCCTTTTCTACTAGCTGCTTCGTAATAGCAGAACTAATCGTTCCCGTCCCTCCAATAAATAACGCTTTCATTTTTCCACCTCCGCAAATCTTAAGACAATTAATTGTAATTATTCGTTACCAAGTAAATATTAAATACTACTAGCAAAATTCCTTTTTTTTCATGCTCATTATTATTATTTTATTTTTTCACCTAAGCCCTTGCTATTAGAGGTAAACTATGCTCTTCTTTCACTAAGCTCCTGTTACTTCAACTAGAGAAAGACGATAATTTTTATTAAGCTACCCTGCCAGGCGAAGAGTGGCGTAGACATTCATAAAATCAAGAATAATATGGAAGCCAGAAAAATTAAGGATTTGAAATTTCCACAAAATGTATTGACAATCTAATTAAACAGGAGTAAATTCTCTATTAGTAAATTTAATAATTTACCTTTTAGTCGCTTAATCTTTTCGAGCGGGGGAACCAACTTTGATGGAATTCCATCTTGGGGTGAATCTTACTTAGTAAGAGGGGATACTCTCTGTCCCTAATCCGACAGCTAACCTCGTCAGCGTTATTTTGAGAGGAGGGTCGTTATAGGCCATTCTTTGTGATGGTCTTTTCTTTTTGTAAATTTTCATATGTAGTACCTTTAGTCGCTTAATCTTTTTGAGCGGGGGAACCAACTTTGATGGGTATTTTTCCATCTTGGGGTGAATCTTACTTAGTAAGAGGGGATACTCTCAGTCCCTAATCCGACAGCTAACCTCGTCAGCGTTTTATTTGGAGAGAAGGGTCTGTTTTGGACCATTCTTTGTGATGGTCTATTTTATTTTGCAAAAAAGAGGTGGAGAAAAATGGCAGATAAGAAGAAACAATTTGCCGTTATTGGCTTAGGCCGATTCGGAGGAAGTGTTTGTAAAGAGCTATATAGAATGGGTCATCAGGTATTAGCAATTGATATTAGAGAACAAAAGGTAACTGAGTTTGCCCAACACTCTACCCACTCTGTTATTGCGGACTCGACTGATGAGAAGGCATTGCAATCTCTAGGAATTCGGAACTTTGAGTACGTGATCGTCGCAATCGGGGACAATATTCAATCAAGTATATTGACTACGCTTGTCCTCAAAGAAATGGAAGTTGAGAACGTATGGGTTAAAGCGCAAAATGCCTATCATCATAAGGTACTAGAAAAGATAGGTGCCGATCGAATTATTCACCCTGAACATGATATGGGTATCAGGATTGCCCAACATTTAACCTCAGAAAAGATTGTTGATTATATTGAGTTATCTGATGAATATAGCATTGTTGAATTATTAGCAACAAACAAAGTGCATAACCGATCGATTATTGATTTAGATGTTCGTGCTAGGTTTGGTTGTACAATCTTGGCCGTAAAGCACGGAGAAGAGATTAATGTATCTCCTCTGCCAGATGATATGATTTATGTAAATGATGTCCTTATCGTAATTGGACATAAAAGAGATTTAAAACGGTTTGAGGAAGAAGGTATGTGACCATGTCCTTTCCTAAAAAAGGTATTTTACATAAGCGAATTCACTTATCCCCTCCTCAAACGTTGGCTCTTAGCTTTTTTCTTGCTATTGTGATTGGGACACTTTTATTAAAACTTCCTTTTGCAACAACAGAGCCAATTGCCTGGATCGATGCATTATTTACAGCAACATCGGCCACAACCGTTACAGGTCTTGTAGTTGTAGACACGGGAACAGCTTTTACGGTATTTGGACAAGTGGTGATTATGATACTAATTCAAATAGGCGGATTAGGATTAATGACGTTTGCAGTATTAATTGTCGTCGTATTAGGGAAAAAAATTGGGTTAAAAGAACGAATGTTAGTACAGGAAGCTTTAAATCAAACTTCCATTGGTGGCGTCATACGTCTCGTAAAAATTTTATTTATTTTCGCTGTTTTAATGGAATTGATTGCTGTTATATTACTCTCCATTCGTTGGGTTCCAGAGTACGGTTGGGCATTTGGCATCTATACAAGTATTTTTCATGCAATTTCTGCATTTAATAACGCTGGATTTTCGCTTTGGTCTGATAGCTTAATGGGATACGTTGGAGACCCTGCTGTAAACATTATTATTACATTACTATTTATTACAGGCGGGATTGGTTTTACTGTTTTGTCTGACTTATGGCATACAAAAGAGTTTCATCGACTATCCTTACATTCGAAATTAATGTTAGTTGGCACATTAGTCATTAATGTTGTTGCTATGCTGTTGCTTTTCACACTAGAATACACCAACCCAGCTACTTTAGGTACCCTAGATCTCATGGATAAGCTTTGGGCTTCTTACTTCCAAGCAGTTACACCTAGAACGGCTGGATTTAATTCAATAGATATTGGCAGCATGACTTCTGGATCAATTGTCTTTTTATTACTGCTAATGTTCATCGGCGCAGGAAGTGCTTCCACAGGCAGTGGAATCAAATTGACAACATTTATTGTCATTGTCCTGGCTGTTATCACATTCTTAAGAGGAAAAAATGATACTGTAGCGTTTGAACGCACAATTAGACTTCAAATGATCATCCGCTCATTAGCAATTGTTGTGATTAGTTTGTTTGCTATATTCTTTACCATTCTAGCTTTGTCTGTTACAGAAAATGCTCCATTTATTATGATTGTTTTTGAAGCTTTTTCTGCATTTGGTACAGTTGGATTATCGATGGGGTTAACAGGAGAACTATCTCCTTTAGGAAAACAAATTATTATTATTTTAATGTTTATTGGACGAATCGGGCCATTAACATTGGCTTTCTCATTAGCGAGAGCTCAAAAATCAAGCATCCGTTACCCAGATGGAGAGGTATTTACAGGGTAGTGTTTTAAGCTAAACTTTTAAATTAAAATAAAGCCTCTTACACACATTACTAGTCAATATATAAAATGTCACACATTATAAAGGGTAAAAGTAAAAGGATGGGAGAGCAGTGAGAATATCTGCTTTACCTATCCTTTTTTGCACTACAAATGACCTCATTTACCACGCCAACAGAGTTGGGTGTTGTTGAACTAACGCAGATTACTTGAAGATGCTATTATCTCCAACAAGAATAATTCATATTGGTTTGTATGAAGTACTTTTTCCTATGCTTTTTTTGTCTGTTTGGGTCTTCATCGGCCTTATGAAGATTTTTCCTCATGCTTTTCAGGCTGTTTAGGTCTTCATCAGCTTTATGAAGACTTTTTCCCATGCTTTTTTGGACTGGTTTGGCCTTCATCAGCTTTATGAAGGGTATTAGCTTATTTACACTTTGCTCCTTTAGGGTAACCACTAAAACATTTATAATATTGGCTTCTATAACTAGACTGCTTTCCACTAACGCTCCCGTTTGTTGAAGATGTTAAGTGACAACAAATTGGATCTAACTTATTTTTTTATATAAATATAGATGAGAACATTATAAATATATACCAAGGTAGTAAGGAAATAAGTGGGACAAGATAAGCTTTAGAGTGCTTAAGGTATATACGCTTCAAAACCATATACAATTGTAATAATTATAAAGACAGAAAACCATCCATTATAATAGTCTGCCCACCAATTTAACATAATGAAAAAATAAGCAATCACGAATATTGCAATGATCCAATTACCATATACGTATACCTCATAACCCTTATTGGTTTCTGAAATCACATCGCCTCCATTTGAAACTTTTTCTTTACAACCTTCTCAAATAGGAATCCTATTCCTAAAACTGCAAGTAATAATGTTACACTGAACATTAGGCACTCCCCCCCTCCTTACAAACTTTTCAACTCTTCTGCTTCAATAGTTAAAGAAGCGACAGCTTTGTTTCGCTATCGCTCCCATTAATCAAAAAGTGCTTCATCACTACCAGTAAATTCATAAGTGAATGGACCAATAAGCATTCCTATAAATATAATAAATATTCCATATAAAATAGCTATTGGTATAGTCATATTGAATAAATAAAAACCTGAAAACATTAAAATAACTACAAAAGGAGATGACCAAGCATTTCTTAATCTCCTTTTAGCTGTTACATAATTTTGCTTACCACATTTTGAGCATTGTTTTGATTTAAGAAAAAAGAATAATTCACGATATTTAAATAGATTGTTACAATTCCAACAATGCGGCAATCTCAAAGCTTTCACCTCCAAAAATTCTTACTAAACTTAACACTTAATCAAAAACGTCGTTACTGATGTTCAAGTAACACTCCCGTGATTTTAATAAGCCATCAAATCATTACACTAACTAATGAGTATATTATGAGAGTAAAAGTAACTGTAACCCAAGCCGTATTACTTCCTGTATCTTCATCACCATTTTTTATTTTTTTAGCTAAATTTACACTACTTAAAACAAAGGCTATACAAAGAAAAGGCATAAAATATAGCGCTATCCATTGCATTATCCCAATCAATTATATTCCCCCATCCCCAAGATATTTCACCATAAGGTAAAGGATTGGCGTTCAACAGCACAGCCGTTGAACGCAGTCTGTTCATCCAATAATTCTTCTTTTTTTACAAAACCATTTCTCAAATAAAAATTAACTGCTTCATCGTTTTTCTTGTAAACTTTCAATTGTATATTTTTCCTTTTTTCTTTTATAAAGTTTATTAATTCTTTTCCATATCCTTTACCTTGATACTTACTATCAATAAATAATGCAGCCAAATAGTTATCTACCATTGAGATGAAGCCCGCGACTTCTTTTTCATTGTATATAACATAGTTTTCAGACTATGGAAAATATTTGTCTTTCATCTCATTTCGCTGAGATTTCCAATAGTCCTTATTAATAAATTCATGTGCTATTAATGAACCTTCATACCATATATCTAGCATTTTATCAATTTCTACTTTTTTACTTACTCTGATTCCCATGTTTTCAGCCTTCCTTCCTATTAAGAAAAGTTTAACAATGCCCTTTAAGCATCCGTTACAATAAGGGACTATTCTTTTAAGCTATCGTACTTTTTGTCACTTTCAGGAAGAACATACGATTGGTCACGAACTACTACTGTTTCAGGTGAAAAGCATATTAAAACATTACTATCATCTAAACCTTTAAAACGTGGGTCCCATTTTTCGATTTCTGGTCCCAAATATCGAAAAAGTAACTGATTAGCTATTATCTTATTAAAAGGCTTGACAATTGCTGTCCCTCTAAATCCTGCATGTAAAAACAGGCCAGTATGCTGGTTGAAATCAACTATTCCAATAGCACATTTTGGATTTTTCCTTATTCTATCAGGAAATGTATCTGCAGCAGTACCTATTATCCAAATTTTTTCATCTTGCCAATAAAACCAAACGGGGGAATCTCTTGGTGAATCTTCTGCCGCCGTCGATAAAAGAGCTACTAATGGTATAGAAAGAAAACTATCTAAATCAAAGCTTCTACCTGTATCCCTAATAATTCTCATCATGCACCTCCTGAGTATCGAATTAGCTTTTAATCATATCCTTACTTCTTCAACGGTGATTTTGAAATAAACTCTTGACAGCTCCAGTTCTTTCGTAAAGCACTCCGTTGAAGAAATCTATTGAGGTAGAGCTGCTTAGAGGCGACTTAATACTGTAATATAGCAACCATGTAGGATATTATGTTTGATGCCCTTAAACTCTTTATTTAAGTGGCTATAAATTTTATCGAGTATCTTATTTCTCTCATTTTCATCAAAACCAGATAGCCACGATAGTGAACCTACTCTTCCGCACCATTCTTCATTTGTAAAAGTTACGTTGTAGGTAAACTTATAAGTTTCTTGTAAGTCAAATTGATGTTCTTGCCATTCTTTAAACCACTCTACTGGAAATCCGTTAATCACCTGCTTTGAATTAGCCTTTGAACCTGCAGATTTCAACTTCCCGTTTGGCATATGTCCTTTAATAATTTCAAGCGTATCGACTATAACTTTATTTTTAGAAAGAAACCCTGAATCCATAACAATCAACGAGCCATTGTCCTTCAAAATCCTTTTAATTTCAGTAAGAGTTTTATCACTATCAAACCAATGCCAAGCTCTTAACACAGTAATATAATCATATGTATCTTCCAACAAGGTTGTAGATTCCGAAAAGGCATGAACATACTTAATCATATATCCTTCATTTTTATCAATTTCTTTAGCTTCTTGAATTAACTCATTAGATGGTTCTACACCAACAACAACTGCTCCTTCCCTGTATAATGCTCTACTTAGTACACCAGTTCCAGAACCTAAATCTGCCACATTTTTATTGTTAAAATTAATGCCTCTAAGTTTTAAACTTTCCAATAGCTCGATAGGTAAATCGTTTCTAAATCTGGCGTAATTTTTTGCGACATTGCCGAAATTAACCTTCATTTTCATCCCTCCAAATAAAAATACTAGTTACTTCAACTCTACCATAATATGGATAATCTTATTAAGCTAAACACCTGCTCGTTGCTTAAATAACCGTCGTTTTGATTTTAATATTAATTTCCTTAAGTGGCGCGCAAACAGATAATGCGTCCCTGTTTTATGCAAGAAAAGCACCCTTTAATACCAATTTAAAGTCTGATTTGCAATCTATTAGTTGTTGAATTAACTTCGTAAGCACAAGAAGCGATCGCTCTTATTGAACAATCGCTCCCGTTACTTGAAGATGCTATTATCTCCAACAAGAATAATTCATATTGGTTTGTATGAAGTACTTCTTCCTATGGCTTTTTTGTCTGTTTGGGTCTTCAGCGGCTTATGAAAATTTTCCCTCATGCTTTTCCAGACTGTTTAGGTCTTCATCAGCTTTATGAAGACCTTTTCCCATGCTTTTATGGATTGGTTTGACTTTCATAAGCTTTATGAAGGGTATTAGCTTATTCAACAAATTGCTCCTTTAGGTTAACATTAGTTTCTCCTTTATTTACATAGAAAAAGAATCCCTTGATAAATGAATGCACCAGCTACTTGAGTAACTATAGTTTCATTTATCATATACACCCTAATATCCTTTCACTTTTTCATTTCTCCAAATAATTCTTCAACCCATCCAAATCCTTGGCACAAATTTTTTTGAATGTGCCTGTCATCAGTTTACTAACTAGTTTTGCTATTCCAGTCAGCCCTTTAATTTCACCGTGTAAAGTAACCTCTGTTGAATTTCCCAATTCTTTAATTGAATATGTATAAAAATGTTCCCCTTTACCACTTGTCCCTTTTGAACCGTCTACAAAAAGTTGAATTTTATCAGGCTCAAGACCAGTTACTTCAAATAGTTCCATTGCTTCTTGCCCCATCATTTTCCTTGTTTCTTTCCATCTACTGCCAACTTTCATAGGGCCTTCATCCAATCGCTCCATTCGAACCAATCCTTGCATCCAATGCTTTGCTGAATCCAAATCCAACAAGCCTTGGTATACCTTTTCTCTCGGAACATTAAAGGTTTTTTTTACGTCAAACTGAATACTCATACCATTTCCTCCCTTGAATTTTTACTCTTTAATAAATCAGGCGAGTGTAATATTTTATATAATAGCTTAATCTTGCTTGTTGATTTCATATTTAACTAATCATAACCCCTACACTAATAACCAATATTTCTTGTAACCCTATTTTAAGTTCAACAGAAAACACCTTACTTCCTGCTTTTGGAAGTAAGGCTTCCGTTAGTTGAACAATATCTTACATCTCTTCAAATGTTAATTCTTCAGTCATTTCATTTCCATCTTCTAACCAATGAATGTGCGTAATCCATTTAAAACCAACTTCGTAGCCTCCTAAAAGCCCTGTATCTGCTAACTGTACCTGATATGGGTTTTCTTCAGTAGGCAAATATTCACTATTTGAGACAATGGACGGACCATCACCTTTCCACTCAATAGTATGTTCATAGGTGATTTCTTGTTCAATCTCCTGTTCCTCTCCTGTATAAATGAACTTCATATGGATATCTATATTATCTTCAGGAGGAGGATATTGTGTTGCTTCCATTTCCGCGTCCCAATTTTCGGATGTTGCGAAGAAATAAAATTTTTCTTCCTTAGCTTCACTTCCACATGCTGCAAGAAAGACTGTTAACAGTAAAAATCCCAATATTTTTTTAAACATAAGACCCCTCTTTCAAAATCCAATTACCTAACATATGTCTTGTCTTTAACGTTTTTCTTCTTTAACTTTCTGCTCGTTAACACAATAAACAATAGGAGCCGCCACATCGACAACAAAATGGAGCTAACTTATTTTTTTATATTAATATAGATAAGACCATTATAAATATATACCAAGGTAGTAAGGAAATAAGTGGCACAAGATACGCTTTAGAGTGCTTAAGGTATATACGTCTCATTATTGCTTCAAAACCATATAAAATTGTAATAATTATAAAGACAGACAACCACCCATTATAATAGTCTGACCACCAATTTAATATTATGAAAGCATAAGCAATCATGAGTAGTCCAATGGTCCATTTTCCATATACATATATCTCATAACCCTTATTGGTTTCTGAAATTACATCGTCCTCCATCTGAAACTTTTTCTCTACAACTTTCTCAAATAGGAATCCAATTCCTAAAACTGCAAGTAATAATGTAAAATTGAACATAGGCACTCCCCCCCCTCCGTACATTTTTTTCAACTCTACTGCACCGTTAGCACAAGAAGTGACTACTCGTATTATTAAGTAATCACTCTCCGTTACTTCAAAAAACACATAAATAAATTAAACTTTGTTTATCTCTATATTCTTATTCAACAAGTGATTCAATAGTCTTTAAGTGATTAGCATTAGTAATAATTCTATATTCATCAAGATACTTATCATCAATTTCAATATACTTAGTAGTTGTTTTTGAAAAGTTCTCTCTTATCTCTTTATTAGCCGTAATCCCTATTGTATACCTCCTACTAAGAAAACGGACATCCTCATCCTTTTTAAGTTTTATTTCTTCAAAATCTTTCAATATATCATTAATGAGTGAATCATCATCAATAGTTGTACGTGCCACTGTTTCAGGTCTATCTCCAGATAAATCATTAACCGCTATTGATATACTTCTAACCTCGTTTTCTTCATTTAAGTGTTCTGAAAATAACTCCTTGAACGTTGTATATTTCGTTTGGTCGATAACAAAAATGGTTCCGAGAATTAAAGTGACCATCACGCCAAGTAAAACGAATTTATTTTTTATGAAGTATCTTAACATAACTGTTACGCCAATTATCAAAATTCCTATAAGAAGGAAATGAAATAATTGCCATGAAACATCAAAGAAAATGTTCATTTCAAAATCCTCTCCTCTCACAATGGAAGTTACTAATGTTTACGTAACCTGCTTCAATAGTTGAGGAAGCGACAGCCCTGTTCTGATATCGCTTCCATTTGCTGAAGAAGAAAATAACTTATTCCATTTGCTGTTGTACTTCGATTTGTTCTACTAAGGATTTTACTTTATCCATAAAAGAAGTTTTATCATTACTTCTTTGAATATTCATACCTAAACTTACATCACGAAGAAACTCTCGTAACTCAATGAAATGTTTAATATTTTGTTCAGAAACATCTGCAAAACTATATTGTTTATCATAGGGATACTGTGCTTTTAATTGATGATAAAATTATTAAGGAGTTGCTTATCTTTACTGGAAACTGAATATAAGTTTTCGCCCGTTTGCATACCTAACCAAAGACCAGTCATTACTTCCCCGACTTTTACAGTTACCAAGTTAGGTTCTGACCAATCATTTTCAATTTGATGTGCAATTAAACCTTCTAATTCGACTAAATTATCTTGTACCTCTGTAATAAATATCTGTTCAGAAGCAAAATTTATCTTTATATATCCCCACGCCAATACAATAACTAATAAGATGTTTAGAGCAATCGAAATTCTAAATAATATCTTTTGCTTTTTATTCACTACATCCTCTCCACATATACTACTTAGGTAAAACCTTAACAATTTTTTTGTTCTATTTTAAGGTGTAATTTAAATTCCTTCTTCAACTCTTCTGCTCGTTAGCACAAGAAACGACTGCCCTTATTGAACACTCGCACCCCTTAGCTTAATTACTCTTTATTGTGCCTACCTCTTTTATCGCATTTGTTACATTTAATGAGTTTTCATTTGGAGCCATGTCGGGTTACCTCACCAGTGATGCCAAAATGGGCAGGAACCTGACCTGGCAATTCACTCAACATCACAAAAAGAAAAACTACACTCCCCACAAATAATAAGATACTTACTATGGATAGAAATCGTTCGAACACTGATTTCTTCAACCTTTCAACTGTAACTTTGGGTCGATCTGTATTAAAAATACGCACTTAGAATGCCTCCATGATTTCTTTTTTATAGATTACTTAATCCTAATAATTTGTTTTTAAATTTAACAGTTCCATAGTTAGTTACACTTCCAATTGTTACAAATACTTATTATAAAAACAATACATAGAATAAACACTCTCTAATCGTAACTTATATTATTTTTACACATTAATAATTATTTCGAACGTTTATTCGGAACGAGGAACCTGTCCCCGTGCCCCCGGAACAGAGCTCTTCAGCGCCTTGAGCATTCTGTTTATACATATAAAAAAAA
>NZ_JAKRYL010000033.1 GCF_023555415.1 Halalkalibacter alkaliphilus
ATTTGGGATTTTCTTGAAAATCCCTGAGATATCATGTATCTCTTTTTCGCTTGGCTTTTGTTCAGTTTTCAAAGAACTCGTTTACCGCCGTTTCATCAGCGACATTTATTATCATAACATAACATCTCGTTCTGCGCAACAACTTTTAAAAAGTTTTTTCGCAATCACCACCGATTCAATCAATCGTTCGTGGCGACAAGAGATAATATATCACGAATTACAATTCTGCGCAATATAGAATTTAAAATTATTTTTTTGCGGCTAGGTTAATAAATCTACCATAGTTCAAGCATACAATCAACAATAAATAAAATTATAGACGGAGAGAAAGGTTCATTGTCCACTTTATTATTAATAAATCTAAACTGTTACCTGTCTCCTCGTCATGGTCACCCGCTCATAAATATAACTCTCTAAGCTAAAATCCAATATCACCCTTATTAATCCAACCAATTGTGTTCGTATTATTTAAATGATGGAAGAACAACTTATCGTCCGTTTCCGTTGCTCCGGTGATTTCTGTATAAGAACCTTTTGGATCTTGTAAATCAGCCACAATATCTCCTGACTCATTAATCGCTATAAGATGAGAGTATCCATTACCTTTAGGCAGCATAAAAGCTGGTAACCGCATAGCTATAGAACGAAGCCACGGTTTATTAGCACTGAAATCTAAAAAATCATTTCGAGGATAGATTAATCCGATCCAGTACCTTCCATCCTCCCCTTGCATGATGTTATCAGGCAAACCAGGTAAATTATCAACTACTATTTGTGCAGATGTATCCTGTTTGAATGCACTAATGTTTTCTGCAGTTACGTCTAGTTTCCAAACACGATATTTACCTGTTTCGTTTATTAATAAATGCTGTTCATCTTCACTTAAAGCAATTCCATTTGCAAAGCTTAAGTCATTCATTAAAACTCGTGTTTGTTGTGTTGTAGGATTGTATTCCAATACCCTACCCGTGCTGCTATTCGCTAAAATGTCTAGTTCACCAGCTCTTCCTACATCACCAATTTCCTTTGCTTTCACTAGCAATGAGGCATCTGAAAAATAAATCAATCCGTTTTTTGCTACGACTACCGCGTCAGCAAAATGAGTCGGATAACCATCGGCAGAATTTGTTAGCAGTTCTATCTCCTGTCCCCCACCAATGTTAGTCACCCGAATCAGTCCCCCATGTTCTCCATACAAAGGATCGGCAATAATCAGTGCTCCCTCAGAATCGAAATCAAATCCAAGCGGACGTCCCCCTGTATTAACAACAACTTGACTTTCTGATCCATCAGGGCGAACGCGAATGATTTCTCCATCCTCCATCGCGGCATACAACCAATTATCTCGATACACAATATGCTCTGGTTGATTGAAATGATCTAGTTCAATAAATTCCATCCCCGCTAACCTACTATTCACTTTATGAGGACCTGTATATCCTTCCGTCTGTGGAGCATCCCAATAAGGTGGGTGAATCGGTACAGGCCATATCAATAAATAAAGTGTGAGTAGACAGAACGCACTTAGAACGATAAGTAAATAGCCTTTCTTCTTTAGCTTCATAATCATTTTCCCTTCGTATATGCTCACCAATCACTACTTAACCAATTAAGGAGTAAGAAGAATTTCCTGTTTTCCAAAATTCTCTAACTGGTACCAATCCGCTCCTCTTGCTGATAATGGACGTTTAGTAATTACACAACACCTAATGCTCGAAGTCTGTTTAATTATACCAAGCTCAAAAGAATACTAGTATCTCTTAATTTTATTTCCAATTCGTAAAAAAACGATCCTACCATGAGAATCGTCCCCAACATCATATTTAATTACCTTACTTACTTTAGTTTCTTCCCCAACAAAGCGCCTGTTAATTCAACAAATTATTGCCATCAGCTGCTAGCTGTCCATCTTTACACTGTGTATACGATATAAACTATGCAATCTTCACCCCTTCATTCTCTTTCACACACTCAAGGACCTCACGCCAAATAATATCCTCTGTCATCTTCAATTTCCTCGGTTCAGTTAAATAACGCAACGTCAACTTAATATAACCGTCTTTAACCATAACAGAAACGGCTGGTGTTAAGTCTTGAGAATGGAGCATATATTTTTTCGAAGCTTCTTGGACTTTGTCCCTAGCTTCTGTAGAAATATGCTCTGTATGTTTGTTCAAAATCGTTTCAAACTGAGCTTTTGCTTCTTCCCATTCACTATCAAGTGTCAACCGAACGTCGATTTCATTCCACACATAACCGAACCCCTTACTCGCATTAGAAACAGCATGTGTAAAGAGATAATTATTTGGAATGTGAACAACCTTCCCTGTGCTTTGTTCTCCTTCAGCCTTTGATGTTACTTCCATCATCACAAAATGAAAGATTTTTTGATCAATCACATCTCCCGCACGATCATTGACAACAACGCGGTCCCCCACTTCAAATGGTTTTTGAATCACAATAATGAGCAATGCGGCAATGTTTGTAAAAATCTCTCTCAGCGCAATTGCAATTCCCGCCGAAATGAACCCAACATAGATCGTTAAATCAAGCCTCGCTTCAGACCATAACATAATAAAAATCACGACTAGAATGACAGAATGTAAATAATAGAACCTTTTACGAGTGACGTAATACAGACTGTTTTCTTTAATCGTTCTATGAAGAAGCTTATTTGTTAGCCTGACAACCTTATAATAAATAAGTAAAATCACGAGTGATAAACATGCTTTATAAATAATTGGGTTTGCCTGAAAATAGTGAATAACCTCTTGCATCTTAATCTCTTCCCCCAAATTTTCTATTTCTAGTAATCATGAAATTATTACGTTACTAATAACTAAAATCTTACTCAACCTTAATAAATCGCCATATACCTTCAAATATTTTTGCCTCATGAAAAGAGATAAGCAAAACCAGGATTACCGGACCTAAAAATAACCCAATAAACCCAAACAGTTGTAACCCTACAAATAAGGAAATAAGTGTTGCCAATGGATTCAAACCTAAGCTTGATGATAGTACTTTCGGTTCAGCAAATTGTCGTATAGTAATCGTTAATCCATAGAGGATTAACAACCCCACTCCTAAAAAGAGATTACCGGTCATGACGCTATAAATGCCCCATGGAATTAAAATAATCCCTGTGCCTAAATATGGCAACAAGTCGACAACACCGAGAATGAGAGCAATCGTTAAGGCATGCTCGACTCTTAAGATAAGAAGGCCAATCAAGTTAACGACCGCTGTCATACTAATTAAGATAAACTGAGCTCTTAGAAAACCAATCAGTTTGAATTTTAAATCTAGATAGACCTGACCCATTTGTTCTTTGATTCGGTTTGGCAGCTTCCTTTTTACAATCGCTTGAAGTCGGTGCCAGTCTTTGCTTATGAAGTACAAGGAAAGAAGGACAAAGACAAAAACCGTTAATGTAATCGGAAGTGCCCCAATAAATTGAGAGAGACTGTTTGCAATCGCCTGACCCGCATTCCCAAGAATTGAAGCAAACTGACCTCCAAGCTGTTGAATGCTATTTTCAATCGCATCTCTTTGCGCTACATCTAGCTCATCAATAAACCCGATCCCTCTCACCCAAAGAGGAAAGATATGCTCATTAACATACATCTGGATATGAGTCGAGATGATTTCAATTTGATTTGGCACAAGTCTAGATAAATATTGAAAACCGTCAACAAGCTTGATGATAAGTAACGTCAGCACGCCTCCAACTAATCCAAACAAGAACAAAATACCTGATAACACGGCCAACGCTCTTGGGAATTTCGCTGACTTCTCTAACCAATTCACGACAGGATTAATGAAGAAAGCAATCCCTAATGCAATTAAAAATGGAAACGTAAGCCAAACAACATAATAGAAGACAAGCCACCCTAAAACGAGTAATAGAGCTACAATCAATACTCGAAAGATGACTCGAAGCACCTTATTCTCAAACACCTACCCACCTCCCAAACCAACCTCTAATAAAATCCAAAAGAACCAAAAAAGAACTCATCCCCTGTCTCTACTCTCATCTTCTCCAATTTCAGATTTATAATAATATAAGAAAAAGACCTTTACCAAAGTAGGCAAAGGTCTTACTTTATTACAGACCTCTACCAATGGCAAAGGTCTGGCTAACAACATTTGATGTTGCCAATAAAGCCGAGGATGCTCTCCCGTGAATGACGACTTTATTGTACAGCTACTCCCCTTTAAGTAGGTAGTATACGATTATTGAAATCATAATTGATTATGAAGGCGAAAACAACGGGTTTTCTTCTTTTACGTAATTTCTCATAATCTCGAGGGGATTTGCTAAAACAAACTTAGCTGCTGCCCCATTTCCGGTTCCGAATCTTCTTCTGTTTCTTCTGTGTCTTCACTATCTTCTTCCGGTTCCTTATTAATTGATAGCTCACCAATTCTTTTATATTGTACGTCATTTTCGACTCGGCTCATCTCTATTATTGAATCCGTAACGTACGTTTCTACCACAACAGCAATTTGAGGATAAATCTTATATTTTCCAGTTGAATATGCTTTTGAACTTGAACCATTCTCAATTAAATAATCACATAAATTTGTAAGAGTAAAAAACTCATGTCGCGTTATATAATCCTTGATTAATTCTTTTTCTTTATATGAGAGCAAGGAAATGCCTCCTCTTTTTTATTAAAAGTATAACATTAGTAATGATGTCTATTGTAACAAAGTGTTGTTGGATGTGGGGAATTTATGAGAAATCTATTAACCAAAAACCAAACATAAACATTGAGTTACCTTTGTAGGTATCATCAACTTATTCATAAATGACATGATGTAAATCCTATTAATCTACGTTATACTAGTATATCCATAGAGTTTTTCCGTACGTCGAACTTTTATTGTTAGGAGGACCCCAGTTGGATTTTGTTGCAATAGATTTTGAAACAGCTAATACAAACCGTTCGAGTGTTTGTTCGATTGGACTAGTTGTCGTAAAAAATGGCAAGGTTTCCGAAGAGTATTATCAATTAATTAAACCAACCGATATGTACTTTGACCCCCTTTGTGTGAGAATTCATGGAATTACTCCAAAAGATGTCAAGGATGCCCCATCATTTAATGAAGCATGGAAGGATATCTCCCACTTGCTTGAAGGTAACCTCGTCATTGCCCATAATGCAAGCTTTGATATGTCTGTATTGAGACACTCACTAGATGAGTGTAAGTTCGATTACCCATCATTTCCCTATAACTGTACGGTCAATGTTTCTAAAAAAACATGGCTCGGTCTACATAGTTATTCACTGAATGTGGTCGCTGAACATTTACAGATAGAATTTAAACACCACCATGCCCTTGAAGACGCACAAGTAGCAGCGCAAGTATACCTCGAAGCGTGCAAACACAACAATGTTTCAAGCCACGAAGAACTCATTGAAAAACTAGAAATTGGTCAAGGAACGGTTTATGCCAACGGCTATACACCAGCACGCGCGAACAAAAAGAGAAGCAAAAACAAAAGAGATTCGTTGAAAATTAATTAACCCAACATATGTAAAAGGGATGAACTACTTATATATAAGCGTTCATCCCCTTTTTTATATGATGTACAAAGAAATCAACAAAAAAACGATCTCACTAGCGCAGTATTTCTCCTAACATAAGCTCCATCATTCCACCCATAAAACCCGTACTTCCTGCTGCTGTTGAATCGGTGAAGTTGGGTGTATAAAGTGTCGCTTATCTAACTCTTCTAACTGTCGAATATCTAAATTCACTTTAACTCACTCCCCAAATCATTCTCACATGCCACTTTTCTCCGCCATTCTCTTCACTCCCATCACTATTTTTGATCAATTTTTAAAAACTACTAAATGACATATTCCTCCATCTCACTGGAATTACCAGATGAGACATATATTCTTTTCTCAGACAAATCCATAATTATCGAGAAAACTGTTTCCATTTGACGATGTGCAGGAACATGACTATTAGAAAAATGTTGAATGGAATTAGGTGCATTAAAATCATCTGTTAACCACTTTTGAAAGTGCTCAGCGGAAATTGACTCTTCTTTCTGTAAAGCAACTCGAATTAATTGCTCAGCTCTGTTCTTCCTTATATACGAGTCTTCATATTTAAACTCATTAAGATCTCGAACAGATTTTTTCATTTCTCTGGACAGCAGATGGTTTGTATGAACTACATACCCTTCAGGATTAAATAAAATATCTATTCCCTTTGGAGATACTTCTATATTCATTGCTTGTGCTCTACCATTTCCTTCATCACTTCCAAGCAAAAAGTTAGCTGGAGAGGCGAGCTGTTGATGACTCACTTTTGAAATGGCCTCAGCAAGTGTACTTGAATTTAAGATTGCACGTAATCCTAAATGGAGAGGGACTTTGGTTTCAAGACAATCGGTATGAAGAGCATTTAAACAAACCCCAATCCCACGGCTGTTGCACCCTACCTTTCCAATCAATCCACCCTCTGTAACCATTTTAATATTTGGTTTCCCCTCTTGTTCAATATCAAGAAGTAAAAGACTATTCCTTTGCTCTGCTTTCCAGTCCCAGTTCTGACCGATGATGGCTTTTGTTCCTATAGGAGGATACACCCCTATAGCCGTACAGCCATCTGAAAAAGTTGTTGATTGATTCATACGTGTTAAAGCAATCTCGCTTCTCGTATTTAAGACGAGAATGTCGTCAAAAGTAGTACCCGAGCCGTTTGCAACACCTTGCATTTCTTCAATGAAGTTTTTTTCGTATTTCTCAATTGCTTCTAGATGATTTCGTGCAAGATTGATAGCATCATCCCAGCTAATATTTTTAAATTGACTGAATAAGCGCTCGTATGTTTCTAAACTTTGATGAATTTGTGCTTTTCCTTCGGCACCGTGTATATAACCTATCTGATGAGGAGTGCCTTTTGCTTTTATCGCTTTAATTCTATTCACATCCCCTATTATTCTCGTATTTTAGAACGTTACTTTTATTATCATACTTGTTGAATAAAACTAGACTCGACTCGAATTCCACGTTTAGCCAGTTCATCAAAGTATAATTGTGTCGGGATAACCCCTTCTGAAGCAAAGAAACCTCTTTCTTTAATTTGCCCACTTGCTAGGAGTCTTGTTGTGACAGCTGCTGGAAATCCAACAGAGAATACACCTTGAGACATATGAGGCCACTTTTCATATGGTGATATGACACAGTCCATGATATATTTACTCGCTTTCCCTTCCTTTTCTCCTATTACTACCACTTGTAATGCTTTATGATCATCATGTTTGACAACTTCTTTTGTCTTTTTGGCTACATTCAATGCTGTAAGATGCGCTAGTACTTTTCTTGGAATGACTTCTGTTCCTTTTATATCAATGGGTTTATTACTTCCAAACCCAAGACTTACGACAAACCTTAACTTTTCTTCAAATTCCTTTGGTAGCGCTAGCTTAAAAGAGACATGTTGGATTCCTTTTTCCTTAAATGAAATAGGCATTGTTGCCACCTCTGAATGAATAGTAGGAATCACAGATTGCGTCCCTATTGGGTGTGGAAAGTCAACGACTTCTTCTCCTTCAAATGGATTCAATTCTCTAAATTCACCATTGGTATATACAAAAGGATTCATCATGTACTCATCGAGCAATGTTTCAATGGCATAAGGTGGTGTGAAATCATTTTCATCCAAATTACGATTCACAATCCCATCACGGATAGCGACTGAATGGACTTTATCAAGGCGATCATAGGCATACCTCGCCATCACATTGACGATCCCCGGAGCACTTCCCGATCCCACAATCCCTGTGATTCCCTCTCGTTTAAATTCATCATTGTATTGTAACTGTTCTCTAGCCCAATGAAACAGCCCACCAAAATCAGTGTAATGAGTTTTCGCTTGTAAACATGCCTTCATAACTTTAATATTGAAATGATGTGAGCTTCCATTCAAACAAGCATCATATTGTCGAAGAACCTCTACTAATTCATGATGATTGTTCAAATCTATTTGAGAGATCGTAACCTTACCTGAACTTAATCTCTGTTTTCTAGCTTCTAGTGCTTCTAAATTAATATCACCTAGAAAAACCTCTTTGACATCTTTATTTTCAACAAAGTCCTGAATTGCTCCTAAAACTACCTTTCCAGCCCCACCTAAAACGGCTATTTTCATTATTTTTACCCCTTTATAAAGGTTTAGATGTTACACAAATTTAAAAAGAATAACCCATATCGTAAACACCAGGTAACTCCAGATTCTCCTTTACATGCAGCGATGCTTCTTTAGCCCAATACGGAGATCGCAACATGCCTCTACCGATTGCCACAATATCGGCCTCTTTATCACGTATCACCTTCTCAGCAATATCTGGATTTTCCAATCGTCCAACGGCAATCACCGGAATTCCAAATATCTCTTTAATCTTTTTAGCATATTTCACTTGATAACCAGGATAAACTTCAGGCCTAACTGGACTATTTCCACCTGTACTAACATCAAAAGCATCTACTCCAGCCTTTATGAATTCAGGTATCATGGAAAGTACATGATCCAAATCATAGCTCTGTTCTCCATACTCTCTAGCAGACACCCTCATGATTAAAGGCATCGAAGAAGGAATACTAGCTCTTACAGCCTTTATCACCTCTAATGGAAAAGCCGTGTATTCCCCGTATTTATCCTTTCGCTTATTACTGACTGGGGACATAAACTGATGAAGCAAATAACCGTGCGCTCCGTGAAGTTCAATTGTATCGAATCCCGCTTTGACAGCTAACGATGCTGATTCCGCAAAACATTGAACAATCTCCTTAATTTCATCCTCCATTAACGCCCGAGGACATGGCGAGTCTGGAGAAAATGGAAGCGAACTAGGGCCAACAATATCACTTCCTTTTATTGTCGATTTCCGACCTGCATGGGCAATTTGCAATCCAACTTTTGCTCCGTATTCGTGACAGGCATCAACTATCCTTTTAAACTTCGGTACCTGTTCTTTTGAATATAAGGTAAGACAGTGTTCTGTAATTCTTCCTCTAGGCTCTACATTTGTCATTTCAAAGAAAACAAGTCCGGTACCACCAATTGCTCGACTCGTATAGTGTGTATAATGCCAGTCTGTAGGACAACCATCTTTTTGTTTTACTTGATACTGACACATCGGTGACATCATAATTCTATTTGTCAATTCAAGTCCATTTAATGAAAACGAGCTAAATAAATTAGTCATTGATTACCTCCTAGCACCAAAATGGATCGGATGGAGATATCGTTCCACCCGATCAATACATACTTACAAAATGCCAAGTAAATAGAGCAATAAGAAGAACACAAAAGCAACAATAACTAGACCACCAATTAGTAGTATATAATCCGATCTTTCTGCTTTTATTGGTTCTGATTTGAACCCTTTTGCTTTTAAGAGTTGATATCCTTCCTTTTCTTCAGGTCTCTGTTTCGTTAATAGAGATAGTAAAATCAATCCACCAAACCCAATCGGGAAACTGTATACTGTTGGGAATGGAGAAAACCAGCCCCAAAAATGATTCGTAACAATCATAAAGGCGCCTAACGGAACACTTAACCACATCATAATGTTTACAGCTTTTAATGTAAGTCTTTCCCAGTATAAAGAAAGGACAAGTGTCGGGAAGAACCCTAAAGAAGCGATAATCCCTGCTAATGATCCAGCAATAATCAGTAACCACATTTGTCTAAATGCTAGAATTCCAACCACGATTAACACAATCACACTAATGACTACTGTGTAGTTTTTCTTAGACTGATCCGTCATATTTGGCTTAATCGAATATCGAATTAAATCAACAATTCCTTGTGAAATGGAAAGTGCTTGCGTATTAGCCGTTGTAAATGCTGCAGCCATTGCTCCCCCGATAATTAATACTCCGATATACCAAGGCCAAACGTTCACCGAAGCAAAGGCTGAAACATTATCTGGGTGCATTGAATCTGGTGCTATAACTGCCTTTAACATCGAAGCGGAAAGGAAAACAACAATAGAAAGAACAACTGTTAAGATATAAGAAACATACGAACCTTTTAAAATACTCTTTGGGCTATCAACAATGAGAGAACGATTAATTAAGTGAGGGGATCCACCAATAATCGCCATCCAAGCTAAAGCAAACCCTACATAATACATCATATCTAACCCAGATCCACCTGTTGCAGACCAACCTCCACTTTCAGAGATCGCTCGAATTCCTTCACTAAATCCCCCTATTGAGTTTGCTGTTGCTGGTAAGATAAAGATGGCGATGAAAATAAAGATGGCCATGGCGAAAGTATCCGTCATAACAACCGACCACATACCTGCTAAGCCTAACGTAAGAGCTACGACAACCACCATAATAATGACGGCTGTTGGTAGAGAGATATCAAAGATAGTAGATAGAATTAATCCTCCACCTTGAACCTGTACGAGCAAATAAAAATATAGAATTCCCGCTAAAGCTAACCCTATTCCACCAAATAGAATTTTACTATTACTTCCAAATCGCACTTTATAATATTCAGAAATACTTGCTACACCAAGTTTCCGCATTCGCAGACCTATTAACGTAATAGCAATAATCCACCCGAAGGTAAAACTACTTGTATAGAATAGTAGAAAAGGCATCGGCCCCCAATTCCAGGCTGTCCCTACTCCACCAATAAAAGTAGAAAGACTAACATAACTAGCCGTTAACGTACCTGTAAACATCCACCACTTTGCTTTTCTTCCCATAATCCAATAATCTTCAGCTGTTTTAACTCGATTTTTCACGAGCACACTTATAACAACAAAAATGGCCAAAACGAGTACAATTCCCCATGCGATATGCAATGTCTATACCCCCTTTTTCAAAGCAAGATAGTAAAGAAGAGCAAAGAAACCAACAAACCCTAAAAAGTAACCAAGAATAATCACTTCATGTAACCCAGGTGCATTTTTAGGTGAATCAGTGAACCCTAATACAGCTAAAAATCCCCACATAAGAAACAACCAAGACACCCATACAACAATGTCAAAAATGTAGCTTTTTTTCTCCTTGCCATTATTCATGTTAATCGCCCTCCTTTTATCAACTGCCTAAATAGGGTTATATTTACCGAAGATGTCGCCTGATTTTACTTTTTCGCAAATGGTATCCATTCTTTCAAAGCGTACCGGCAATGTTTGCAACTCATCTAACCACTTCTCTAATCCCAACATACGATGTCCGCGACCGATCACCTGAGGATGAAAGGTTGCAACGAGCACTCCATTCTCAAAATCTCGTAACATATAACGCACATCATCTGTCCAATTTTCAAACACAGAATCCGCTGACCGCAATCCCGGCATAAGAAGATTTTCCATTCTGACGTACTCAAATTGAGGGTAATCATCAAGCGACCAACTTACAGGCAATTCAACGATGTCTGTTTCTTCCCCAAACTCAACCCCCTTATCCCAAGTAATATTATCACCAGTTCGACAATAAAAAGGCTGATAATCATGGCCCATTAAACTAGAGTCATAGCTAATTTGATATTTTTGGAGAATACCTACAGTATGAGGAGAGAAATCCCATGCTGGAGCTCGATACCCTTTTGGTTCAACGTTTAATATATTTCGAAACGAGTCCAAACTTTTAATTAGAATTTCCTCTTCAGTCTTTGCATCTAATTTAGTATTATTTTCATGAGCATACCCGTGCAATGCCACCTCGTGCCCAGCACGGGCTATTTCCTTACAAACATCAGGATATGTGTCTATTGTATGCCCAGGTATAAACCAAGTTGTCTTAATTCCTTTCTTTTCTAGTAAATGTAGGATTCTTGGAACAGCGACAACTCCAAACTCTCCGCGAGAGACCGGTGTAGGAGATGTCAGATTCCTAGATAACCAGATTGAAATTGCATCAAAATCAAACGTTAAGCAGACCGTTCCTTGATTCAAATGGATCCTCCCTTCTATTTACTTAACTCTTCTAAAGAGTTATTTTTGTTTATTTGACATTGGCAATCCGAAATGACCAGAAGAAAGCCCCCCATCAACAGGAATGATTTGCCCAGTGAGATACGTATTTGAAGGTGACATGATCAGCTCAATGATTGAGGCAATTTCTTCAGGCTGAGCAGGCCTACCTAATGGAATCCTCGAACTAAATGTATCAATATATTCTCCACCTAATTTCTCGCTATGAACTAACCCTGGTGCAATACTATTAACAAATATTGAATGGTCAGCTAATTCCAGGGCCAATACCTTTGTTAGCATGACAAGACCAGCTTTTGACGCACAATAATGTCCTGATCCAACACGTGCTGACTGATAGCTTCCCGAAGAAATGGTTACAATATGCCCCCCTTCTTTTTGCTCAACCATCTGTCTAGCAACAGCCTGACAGACTAGAAATGCGCCTTTGAGATTAATATTTAACACGTTATCCCAATCCTCTTCAGACATTTCTACTATTCGTCTATCCGGGAAAATACCCGCACTATAAATGAGTCCATCAATTCCTCCCCAGTTCTTTTTCATTCTAGTCAAAATATCATTGATGTCAGCAGACTCTCTAACATCCCCTTTCATTGCAATCACGCGATCCTGCCAGTAATCAAGTGTGCTAAAGCGTAATAAAGCTTCCTCATTAATATCCATAATGGCCACACTATTACGTGATGCAAGAAAGCGTTCTACAATAGCCAACCCAATACCAGAGGCTCCACCAACAACTAATATTCTCTTTTCCTTTAACTCTGCCAATCCCTGTCCTCCCTCCTTGAAGTACTAGTTTGTTACTGACTCGTATAGCCCCCATCTATAACCAGTTCTGTCCCTGTGACAAAAGCTGATTCATCAGAAGCCAGAAATAACGCTCCATTCGCAATATCTAACGGCTCTCCAAATTCAGGCCAAGGGGTGAGAGACTTGTATTGCTTATAAATGGCTTCATCCTGTAATTTACGTTCAGTCATTGGCGTTTTAATCACACCAGGATGAATCGTATTCACTCTTATTCGATGCTTGGCAAATTCAACGGCTGTTGTTTTCGTTAGTCCATTTATCCCACCTTTAGAAGCATGATAAGCTGCATTTTTACCAGAACCTATAAGGGCAAAAATAGAGGATATATTAATAATCGAACCCCCACCTGATTCAATCATAGAAGGTATAAAACGCTGCATTCCTAAAAATACACTACGTAAATTAATATTTATGAAACTTTCCCACCGCTCCATACTTGTTTCGAGCAAGCCTTCTTGACCGCCAATCCCAGCATTATTAACCAACACATCAACCTTGTCAAAATCTTCAAAGAATTTATTGTAAATTGCTCCCCAGCTTTCCTCGGCAGATATGTCAAGTGCTAACGTTTGTGTTTCTATTCTTTTATATTTAGTCTCGATCTGGCTTTTTAATTCTACTAATTTCTCTTTATTTACGTCGATTAACATTAAATTTGCACCTTCTTGAGCAAATCGACTCGCCGTCGCTCTGCCAATTCCCCCTGTAGCACCAGTAATAATAACGCCCTTCCCTTCCAATCTTGACATCTCTACCACCTCCCTTTACTATATTTCACTAGGATTAATTTGGTAGACTTCTTGCAAGGTTCGATCGGAAATATAGCCATTTTTCCAATCATTAATCACCTTCTCTCTATCACGCTCAAGAGGAGACCCATATCCACCAGAACCTGCCGTTTCAAAATAAAGAACATCCCCTTTACGAACTTTCAATCCTGTTACTTTTCTATACAGCCGCTTTTCTTTTGTTGTTCCTGGATTGAGTATTTTTTTACCAGGCAACCCGTTAAGTCCTCCATAATACCCCTTAGGATAAGTTGTCTCTGCATCCCCTCTGATTGATAACGTGAGATTATCTTCTAACATCTTTAATTGTCGAACGATTCCTAAACCACCTCGGTGTTTTCCCATCCCCCCTGAATCTTGATGGAGTTCATATCTTTGAAATAGAAGTGGATATTCTAGCTCCGCTGTTTCAATTGGTACATTCATACAGTTTCCAACATGTACATCTATCCCGCTTAAACCATCTTTAATAGGTCTTGCTCCCATTCCACCTCCATTTAATTCATAATAGACAAAATAATCATTTGTTTTGGGGTTATGCCCCCCTAATGCCACTGTTGTCGCCTGGGCATTACTTGCAGCAGGAATCCGTTCAGGAAGGGCTAAGGATAGAGCTTCTAGACAAATATCACTCAGTCTCATGATCGTGTGATACCTACCACTAACTGGTGCTGGAAAAATCGGATTCACAATCGTTCCTTCTTTTAATTTAACTTCCACTGTTTTATAAGCACCTTCATTCTGTGGAATAGTTGAATCCGTAACACAACGTGTGACATAGTAAGCAACTGCATTTACTGTCTCTTTTGTCACATTAAATGGACCTCTTGATTGAGGGGCACAATTGGTAAAATCGTAAATGAGTTTATCTTCCTCAATTGTAATTTTCACTTCTAAATGAATTGGGACATCCTTTTCGACTCCGTCATCATCCAAGTGTCCAGAAGCTACATAAAACCCCTCTTCCATTTCCTTAATCTTTTCCCTAATTCTCATTTCCGAGTAGTCAAACCATGCTGAGATAATATCTGTAATAGTTTTAATTGAGTATTTTTCATATAGATTTTTCATCCGCTTCTTGCCTACTTCATTTGCCGAAATCTGTGATCGTAAATCTCCCAGTGTATAACTAGGCATCCTCACATTTGCTTTAATGATCGAAAATAGTGTCTGATTTTCGATTCCTTTTTCATACAACTTTAATGGTGGGATAAGTAAACCTTCTTGATATAATTCAGTGGCATCACCGGGTGCGCTCCCCGGTGCACTTCCTCCTACATCAACGTGATGACACATACTACCACAAAAACCGACTAGTGTATGACCAACAAAGACCGGAGCAAACAGCAGAATATCTGGTGAGTGGGATGCCCCCATATATGGATGGTTGATTATAATTTGATCTCCATCAAATATTTGATCTATCGAGTAATGGTTTTTCAAAATACCTTTTAATGTAGCTCCCATCGAACCTAAATGAGTTGGGATATTATCCGATTGCGCTATTAAGTTGCCTTCCTGATCAAAAACAGCTGTCGAAAAATCAAGAGCCTCCCTGACAATACTCGAATAAGCTGTACGCTGCAAAGCTGCACTCATCTCTTCTGCAATTGATATAAAAGAGTGCCCGACTACCTCCATGAGTATTGGGTTAATATCCTTTGGAATCACTAGACGCGGCCCCCTTCAGTGTTATAATGACATTCCCTAAGTAATCTATTTCCACCTTCTCATTTATCTCAATCATAATGGTTGTATCCACTCCATCAATGACTGCAGGACCCTCAATTTGATCTCCCTCAATTAAGACGTCTAGATCATACACATCGATGTTCTCAAAACAATTAGAAGAAAATAAATAAACTTCTCTAACTCCCTTTTTCGCTGCTATGGAGGATGCCTCTCTATTTCGCTCTTTCTTTTCTATTTCTATCTGTGGTTGTAATCCAATGGCCGAAAGCCGATAATTGACAACTTCTACAGGTTCTTTTGGATCACAATAACCATATTCTCTTTCATAAGCGGCATGGAATTTTGAAAGGATACAATCGATATCCCTAAATTCAACTTCCTCCTTGTTAATGTCTACCGATATTTCAAAAGCTTGCCCCTTAAACCTTAGGTCCAACTTATAAGTAAGTAGTTGATGGTTTGGCAAAACAGATTCCTTATCTAACATATCTTTTCCTTTTTTACTAAGCTTCTCAAATTCCAAACTAATTCTATCCATTGAATCCAACTCAAGTGGCACAATTTTAGTCGAAGTAAAATCATGTCGAATATCAGCAACTAGAAAGCCTACTGCACTTAATTGCGATGATGCTTTAGGAATGACCACTTTGGGAATCCCTAATTCCCTTGCTATAGCCGTTGCATGCAAAGGAGAAGCTCCCCCAAAAGCAAACAGGGTAAATTCTTCCGGATCATACCCTTTTTGTACGCTTACGAGTCTTACTGCTTCAGCCATATGATGATTGGCTATTTTCACCATTCCGGCTGCTACTTCTTCTAGCTTTAATTCAGTCTGAACTGATAATTGTTCATAAGCCGCTTTAGCTGCCTCAGTATCCAATCTCATTTCTCCACCTAAAAAATACGTAGGGTCTATCCTGCCTAATAGCAAATTAGCGTCTGTAATAGCTGGTTGTTCGCCTCCATTTCCATAACATGCAGGACCGGGGATTGCCCCAGCGCTTTGAGGTCCTACCTTAAGCAATCCTCCGTTATCAACCCAGCCTAAACTTCCTCCTCCAGCTCCTACTGTTTCCATCTCGATCATCGGTACTTTTAGAGGATATCCTTTCAATCTACTTTCAAGCGTTATACGTGGTAATTGTTGCTCCACAAGTGCTACATCCGAGCTCGTTCCCCCCATATCAAATGTAATAATATTTTTTATGCCCATTTGTTGTGCCACAAATCCAGCTGCAACGACACCCCCTGCAGGACCCGATAATAATGTTTGAATCACGTTTTCAGAAGCTTCTTTCATCGTCATAACCCCACCATTTGATTTCATAATGTAGGGGATTTTCACATTTAATTCTTTTAATTTCTTCTCAAGATTAATGAAATAATTTCTCGTCTGCGGTTTTAGGTATGCATTTACAACTGTTGTGATCGTTCGTTCATATTCTCTAAATTCAGGAGAAATCTGATGTGATAAAGAGATTTGGCATTCTGGATATACCTCTTTGATGATCTGTGCTGTCATCAACTCATGCTTAGGATTAATATAGGAATGCAAGTATGAAACGGCTATTGATGTAATTCCATTTTCTTTGGCCGTTTCAACCGCCTTTTTTACATCTTTTTCATCTAATGTTTCTAGCACATCTCCTTCAGCCGTCATTCGTTCCTTAATCCCAAACCTAAACCTTCTTTCAACTAGAGCAGAAGGTTTATCTAGAAAAAGGTCATAAAGCTTAGGTCGTTTTTGCCTTCCTATTTCAATAACGTCTTTAAATCCATCCGTTGTTAGTAAAGCAACTTCAGACCCTTTATTTTCAAGAAAAGCATTTGTAGCAAATGTCGTACCATGAACAAAATAATGAATCTCTTCAGGTAAGATACCTGCTATCATTATTATTTTTTTAATCCCATTGATTACACCTTCGGAAGGATCACCAGGAGAGGAAGGAGTTTTTGTCAAATGCATCTTATTTTCTGCATCATCGAAAAGAACAACATCAGTAAAAGTCCCTCCTACATCTACGGCCAGTTTAAATTGCTTTGACATTTTCCCACTCACTTTCTTTTCAATATTGAAAATCAATTTCTTATTTGATATTAATTAATAAGACAGAAATTCGAATATTATGATTACTTTTTGAAAATTATTGGTGAGCATATATATTTCAAAAGGAGTCATTACCAAAAAATGTGGAATTTATTTCCTATTACTGTACATACAATTTAAGAGAGATTTCTCATCTGTTATAGGTAAATAGATGTTTTGAAGTATAATAGAGTTATCAAACACTCGTACATTAAAATAAAAATGGAGGGCACATTTACTAATGACTAAAACTGAAAATTTTATCCCATCTGTAAATTCAGCTCTAAGAGTATTAGAACTTTTAATGGAAGAAAAATATCAAAGTGCAACCTTATCAGAAATCTCTATTGCTCTATCAATAAATATAAGTACATGTTTACGTATTTTAAAAACTTTGCAAAAAAAACATTTTGTCTCATATGATGAACAATCTAAAAAGTATCAGTTAGGTTTTTTCCCAGCCTTAGTAGGCGATAGAGCAAAGGAAATAAACAATTACTTATCTATCATTGCAAATCAATTGTCTGAAGCTCAATCAGATATCAAACATATGCTCCTTTTATCTCAGCCAATAAATGATGCGGAAATGGTTTATGTAGCAAAAGAGGAATCACAGTCACTTGTTCGATTGACTGCAAATGTAGGAGAGAAATTCCCTATTATAGTGGGGGCAATGGGGAAATGCTTTATGGCTCACCTTCCACAGGAAAAAGCAGAAGACATTCTAAAGAACTTCGCAGCTGAAAATAAGTTACCGCATTATGCTGAAAATTCAATAGCAACGATTGACGCTTATAAGAAAGAAATAGAGAAGATTAGACAAGACCGTTTTTCAGAAAGTCATTCAGAATACATCCCTGGCGTTTCCGCTATTGCTTGTCCTATTTTTAATTCCAAAAAAGAGGTAGCTTTTATTGTTGGAATCTACTTTTCTGGTTCTCTTAACCACTTGGAAAAGCAAGAACTGGTCGAAAAGTTACAAAAGCTAGCTGATCAGATAACTGGCTCGGTATCTGTTTTTATTTAAAGAGTATTTATCTTTACTTTAGTGAAAATCCTCAGCAAAGTGTTTTTCTGCTGAGGATTTGTTAAATTTAGTTTTCTAAGTTTGGAAGAACGTTCTTTAATGATTATTTGAGTACTATGTTTATATACACTAAGGACACAACTCTATTTAGTTGTGCTTCACATCTGACACGTTCTGGCTCACCTTTTCTCTTCTACTACGATTGGGCATGAAGTGTGTTCCCAGTTTGTCATGTTGTGTTACAAAGAAAACGGTTCGTCTCAGAGGGGGACATGGAGTTTTTCAGAGAAGTATAATCACGTAGTAACCACCGGCTCATTCGAGGAAGATGCTGTTCCTCCTGGCGCACTTCAAACAATGAACAACCCTCCTGAAACATTTTTCTAAACTTTATTCGCACCTAGGTTTTCAAAGGATTATTCAAACCATTATGAATAATCCTTTCTCCTTTCCAACCACTATGTACAATAGAAATCAGACTAATACCTGAGCAGCCAATCAAATACTGCTTCAATTTCAAAACGTTTAATTACTATTTAGAAGCACATCATCCAAAGCTAACTGAAGCGTTCCTTTAAATTCCCCTTGATGTAAAAAAGTCGCCGAAGAATTTCTAAAATTCTTAACGACTTCCTTGCGTAATCCGGTTAAGATCGTTTTACACCCCATCATATAAATCCCATCAATAATACTAGCAAGATCGGAAACCGTCTCCTGCTCCATAGGAGTAACACCCGAAAAATCAACAATCAGCGTTTGAATGGACTGGTTTTCAATCTCGGTTAACACCTTGTCTTCAATAATAGCAAGACGTTGACCATCAACTAAACCTATTAGAGGTAAAATACAAACTTCCTGACTAATAGGAATAATCGGTACCGATAAATTCTCAACTAGCTGTCTTTGCTTTTCAATTAATCCATCTTTGTAATCAGAGTAGCTAATGAAGAAGCTAGCAAAGAACTGATCAAGCAATTCATTAATTTGTTTTTCTTGGGTATAAAAAGTTATGCGGTTCTCTTCGACATCACTAAGTTCATCATAGTTGTATAAAAAGTCCCATAAAGTTCTGCGGATTGCTTGAACCCATTCTAGTTTAAAGGCTAATGTTAAAGAAAACTTAGCCCATGCGATTCCTTCTTGCTTGGCAAAGTTAACTAATTCATGTTCCCTCTCCTCAACGATAAATAAAACAAGCTTATGTGCATTTCCTAGTAAATTTATATTTCCGATATTATGTATCTCTTCAATCTTATCCTTAACATTAATAGCCTCTTCCAATAGTCTCGATTCAAACTCATTGCGATTTTTAAAGAGAAAATCTTTAATCGAAAAGCCTTCTTCATAAGTTAACTTCAATTTTCTCACCCCGCGTTTTTTGCCTTCGTTTTTTATCGGAATTGTTATTATGAACTTGGTACCGATATTTTCCTCACTATTCACTTGGATTTTACCACCATGTTCATACACGGTAGAGAACACCTGAGTCAGCCCCATTCCCGTACCAAGATCCTTTGTTGTAAAAAAAGGAGTCCCCAATAAATCTTGATTTTCTTTCGGTATACCTCTGCCAGTATCCTCGATGGTTACCAACACCTCGCTCCCTTTTAGTTGATGCGTAATAATAATTGTGCCGGTACCTTCAATAGACTCTATTGCATTTTTAATTAAGTTAAAAAAAGCTTTTTTAAACTGATTTTTCTTTCCAGCTATTGAAACATCAGTGTCGTTTAATTCCGTAATAACTTGGATATCGTACAATTTTTCCTGAAATAAATTTAGAATGGAATCTAACTCAACTGAAAGACAGATGTTCTGATAGCCTTCTTCAAATAAATCTGGTTTTGAAACTTGTAAAAGATTATTTAACGTTGTAATCGCATTATCAAGTTCATTAGAAGCAATCGATAGATATTCATCACTATGTTCCTCTTGTAACAACTGAAGAAAACCTTTTACAGCCGTTAGAGGATTCTTCACCTCATGAGCAATTCCAGCAGAAATTTGACCAACTTGTGCTAACTGTCTTAAATGACCCTCACTAGAAGATTGGATATTCTGTTTTTCACTTAGCTTCATCATACATCTCCCCTTTCCTCACCCTTTCTATTAAATAGAGGCTAAAAGATCCAACAAAATAGCCTAAAATTAGGTAGGCGAAATAATATATTTATTGTAAGGGAAGAAATGGAAGAGGTAAAGAGTTATTACTATAGGCACGTTGTTAATGTTGGTCACTTTTGAAAAACTATTATTCATAAATTTAGATTGACCCCTGGTTTAATTAGAGCTAATCAAATGAATTATGATAAAACATTAGGTATTCTAGACATTGTGTGTTATGCTTCATCTAACCATTTTACCACTTGTATCATGTTTGCCCCGAGGCTGACTAAAGTAAAATGCCAGATCCGTCAATTCGAGAATATAGACTTTTACCATATGGTTTATATACCGGATTTGTTAAAAGGGTAGGCATTCATTAGTCAGCCTTTTTTGTATTTTTTGTTTGCACAAAAAAAGGACTCTAATCTAGAGTCCTTTCTCAATTATGCTTTGTTTACATTAACAGCTTGAGGTCCGCGTTGACCTTGCTCAGTGTCAAATGTAACCTTTTGGCCTTCATCTAAAGATTTAAATCCTTCGCCTTGGATAGCTGAGAAATGTACGAATACATCATCTCCACCTTCAACTTCGATGAAACCGAATCCTTTTTCTGCGTTAAACCATTTTACTGTACCTTCTTGCATAATATGTTTCCTCCTACGGTGGATTACGTCCACCATTTATTACTATAGTTGTTCAGTTATCAAAGGCGAAAAGTTTAAACACTTATTCGTTCCTACCGATCGAACAAAAATAATTCTATCTAAGAATAACAGATAGAATTCAGAAAGGCAAATTTTGTTTATTCTGGAAGAAAAGGTACAAAACCTCATACAACACGATTCTTGTAGTTTATATTGAAATTTTTACTCTCTAGTGGTCAAACAACATCCGAGTAAAGCATCAAAATTGACATTAGTTCCAGTTTCAACCTAAAGTTGTATGCTCTTAAGCTGTGCGTTGACTCATCGATATTTCCAGGTTTGTTTTACCGCTCTTTCATAACGTTTCGAAGTTGCTATAATAGAACTGTAAATATATTTTAGACTTTCAATATCTATTAAAGGTTACTAATTTACAATTTATAAAACTGAAAGGAAACTACTAGTATGAAACATCCATTTTTTCCGGCTATTATTGGAGGAATCATTAGTTTTATAATTTTCACATTTGATTATTTCCAATTCAGTCTAATAGAGAAATTTTTAATGTTTGCTTTTTTTGTAATTTCACCACTAACTATTATGTTAATTAACAACAAGGATCAAACAAAGTTTCAAAAAAAGATTTACTCCTTCATAACTGTTCTGCATTTTCCTGCAGCACTTCTTGCTTTAGCTTCCCTTATGAGCAACAAAACCTGGGAAGTGGGAAGTAGTGCTATTTCAGGATCATTCTCTCTTGCGTGGCTTCTTTTTACTTTCCTTCTCGCTTTATATGGATTGCTTCTAATTTTAGAGAAAAAAGAAAAGATAGAAGAAATAGCAATCGGTGCAGGGTTGATTTATTTTTTTATTGGAGGTATTTGGTATACCCTTTATCAATTTCAACTAACCTTTCTACTAGTCGATCCTACAGTCAGTGCTTTAAGCTCTGTTCATTTTCATTTTTCATCTGCTATTGTTCCTATTTTTATTGGAATGCTAGGACGGATCATGGTCAAAAAAAGCTGGTATAACTGGTTAGTCATAATCGATATTATCGGACCAATCTTAATTGCCATTGGAATTGTTTTATCTAAACCATTGGAGATATTTGGTGTAAGTATCTTTGCCTGTAATATTATCATTTATAGTTCTTATCTCCTTTTAAAACTAAGAAAAAGCACTAAAAAAAGTAGTGGAAACCTATTTCTAACCCTTTCCTCCCTTGCTTTTTACAGTATCATCGTACTTTCAATTTGTTATCCGATAGCGAAAAGGTATTTTTCCTTAACAATTATGGATATGGTACCTATATACGGTTCACTACATGCTTTTGGTTTTGTATTATTTGGATTGTTAGGATGGATCTTAATGACTTACTATCCACATAAACGAGCTAATTGAAGAATATCTATCAATTACTATTTGGTGCTCCTGTGTTAAATTATGATGTTGCCATTTGCTGATAGACTACAGAAAAAACTCGATGCTACAGATGTTCTTTTATGCTTCATTCTGCCTTTAAGCCCGTTTTGCGGACATAGTTTCGGCTATTAAGAGGACATTCTTTTAGAAGTAGAAGATTACCCAACACCACCTGGTAAACGAGGCAATTAATTGGAACAGCAATAAGGCTTAGAGTTGGATCTGTTCGTTTCTCTCTCCTTCCTACAAAAAAGCTATTTAATCCCATTTCAGGTTATTAAATAGCTTTTAAACCCTCGATTATACAGGCGCTTACCCACCCAGTCCCTAACTCCATTTGTTAAAGATAATCTAAGAAAAATGTCAATCAAATATTGTTAATTCTTTACACTTTCTTAATGAATTAATTTCTATTTCCACGAAGAATTCTCTATCCACATCATACTCTCATTTATAAAAAACCACTCTATTCATCTACCTCTAATTCATCAAAAACTTGTTGAGCAAGTTTAAAACTGTCTATTGCAGCAGGTAATCCACAATAAATGGCTGTTTGTAAGTAAATTTCTTTAATCTCCTCTTTAGTAACTCCATTGGTTAAAGCACCTCTTACATGTATCTTCATTTCATCAGGTCTATTGAGCGCTGTCAGCATGGCGAGATTTAGCATACTTCTTGTTTTCATAGATAATCCTTCTCGAGCCCAAATCTTTCCCCAACAGTATTCAGTTACTAACTCTTGTAATGGTTGGTTAAAGTCGTTTGCATTCTTAATGGCTTTCTCTACAAATTCTTCACCAATTACTACTTTTCGAATTTCAAGACCTTTCTCATACAAATGATTAGCCATGTTTTTCCTCCAATAAATTATTTATGATTTTACTGTTTTTCTCAAATAAGTGATCCGGAATTCTTTTCACTACTTCTTTTCCTATCTCAATTGACGCCGTTGCTGCTGGTGAGGGGGCGTTACAGACGTGGATGCTCTTTTTTCCTACAACGATATGAAAATCATCCACTAAGCTCCCATCATTTTTAAGTGCTTGTGCACGAACACCTGTAGGACCTGGTACTACATCATCTTCTTCGATTTCAGGAATTAACTCTTGGAGACTCGCAACAAATCTGGCCTTACTGAATGAGCGAGACATTTCTTCGAGACCTTCTCCCATATATTTTCTTGCTAGCTTCCAGAATCCACTATATCCCATTACTTCAAAGAAATCTTTTGCATTAAAATCTTTTTTTCGGTAACCTTCTCGTTTAAAGCTTAAAACTGCATTAGGACCCGCATCAATTTCCCCATCTATCATTCTTGTAAAATGAACCCCGAGAAACGGAAAGTTTGGGTTGGGTACTGGGTAGATTAGATTTTTTACGAGGTATCTTTTTTCTGGCTTTAACTTGTAATACTCCCCTCGAAAAGGAATGATTTTCATGTCTGTTTTATACCCAGCAATTTTAGCCATACGATCACTTTGAAGTCCTGAGCAATTAATGATCAGCTTCGCTTTGTAGATGTCTTTATTTGTTTCTATGATTACTTCATCGCTATTTTCAGTAATCTTCTCGACTTTGGTGCCTAGTTGAATAACGCCACCTTTTTCACGGATAATTTCAGCGAACTTTTCACTTACCTGTTTATAATTAACAATACCTGCCATGGGGACATGAATAGCAGCTAAGCCATTGACATGTGGTTCAATTTCTTTCAACTCTTCTTGATATATTTTCTTAATAGCTAACTCGTTTTGAAGACCTCGTTCGTACAGATTATCTAATAGAAGTAGTTCTTCTTTTGTGGTTGCTACTATCACTTTTCCACAAATATCATGGTCTATATTATGAATTTGGCAGAACTCCGTCATTGAACGACTGCCCTCTCTCGCAAACCTTGCTTTAAAACTGCCTGGCTTATAATAAATACCAGAATGAATGACACCACTATTACGTCCTGTTTGATGCTGTGCCAGTTGGTCTTCCTTTTCTAACAATAGAACCTTCGCATTAGGAAACCGATCATATAATGCCAATCCTGTAGAAAGACCTACAATCCCTCCCCCGATTATCGCAAAATCATACATGTTAATCCTCCTCAAGTTTTCTTTTTACGAGAATTTGTCTTAGGCTTAATCCAACAACATGATACCTGCTAACATCATGTTGTTGGATTAAAAGTAGCTCTATCTTTTAGCAAATCCTTTTTTCTCAAGAAACGATTTTATGTTCATTCTCGTTGGGTTGCTAAGCATATTTGACATTTGCTCTGTCCATCGTTCTGCCCTTTTACCATTGGTCCTTTCATAATAGTAATTAGAAACAACCTCATCATACTGATCCAATTGTTCGGTCATCGCTAGATCGGATTGATAAGCATCCTCGTGATATACAGCTTCTTTTGGAAGTCTCGGTTTTATGCTTGTTTCCTCGTCTGGGTATCCCACAGTCAACCCAAATAACGGGATGACATACTCTGGAAGTTCGAGCAATTCAGAAACTCCCTCTATTTCGTTTCGAATTCCTCCAATATAACAAATCCCAAGACCCATGGATTCAGCAGCAATTGTCGCGTTTTGTGCAGCTAATGCAGTATCAACAACTGCAACAATAAATTTCTCACTACTTTCAATAGACTCTGTAATAACTGATTCTTCCATTTCTGCTACTAGCTGATGACGATGCAGATCTGCACAAAATACAAAGAAGTGACCGCTTTCTAAAACATAGGCTTGATTTCCTGATAATTGAGCTAATTTGCTTTTTTTATTACGATCGTTAACACCTATAATTGAATAGGCTTGAATGTAATTGGACGTAGCTGCCATTTGCGCAGAGTGAACGATCGTGTCAATTTGCTCCTTCGTTAAAGCTTGATTTGTAAATTTCCGAACAGAACGATGAGATAAAATCGTCTCGATGGTTGAATTCATATTAATGATCACTCTCCTAATTGAATTAGTTATTCTTATCTTGAGGATCTTCATTTGTTTCATAAGGGTTATATTCGCCCTTTGATAAAACTAATTTAAAAATCATAAGGATAATCTTTATTGATAACATGCTAAATGATATACCGACAAAGTAAAAGAATGGATGGATCGGTAGATAGGTGTTTCCAGCTAAAAAGGCACGACCTTCGCGCGTTCCTTCAATCCCCATCACAAATCCATAATACGCGATAATTACACTACAAATTAGTTCAACTAACATTACAAAAACAATAATAGATGTTTTAGTCGTAATTGTTTTCACCTTATCGACGACAACTTCTAAGCGAGGAAAGATCCCCGATGCGAACGCAAAGGCTAATGCGGGAAAAACAGCTAACGGCATGAAATAATTTTCTACAATTAAATAGGAACCAGGAATTGATGAACTAAATACCGACCTTAGTACGATTTCAAGCGCTATTAAAAACATCATTAGTAAAATCGCAATACCGCTTATAAAAACCCCTATCTTGTTCACTCGATCAAACAACTCATCGATTTTATTAACTGTGTTCATTTTATCCCTCCTCCTGTTCTCATTTACATATTATTAGGTAACCAAGTGATTAATTGAGGAAACAGAAGTAAAAGCGGAATGATTACTACACAAATGATAATTGCATATATCGTTGCATAGGAAAAAATCTGGAATGATGGGAGTCGCGAAACCCCTGCGACACTGAATACACTTAACCCTACTGGAGGTGTAAGTAGACCAGCCGTACAAATGATCGTCATCAAGATACCAAATTCTAATGGCGTTTTACCTGCTTGAGCTGCAATAGGTACGGCAATACTTGCAGTCATAACAATTACAGCAGCCCCCTCAATAAACATAAATAAAATAAAGTAGATACCTAGTAAGAGTAAAATCACTAGGATAGGATACGTCATTAAAGGCTCAATTAATGCGATAATTTTTTGAGGCATTAACGACAAGGTTACGAATCTTCCAAAAATACTTGCTCCAATGATGATATATAAAACCATACATGTAATTTTAATGGTCGAATTTAAAGACTCTCGCATAAATGTAAAATTGACTTTTCGAAGACAAACGGCTGCAATCAAACTAAAAACTGCACCTGCTGCACCAGCCTCTGTAGGTGTGAATACCCCTAGATAAATTCCCCCAAAAACAGAGCCCATGATAAGAACTGCCGCTAATAGGGATACAATATAACCAGAAACAGAAATATCAATTTTTTCAGGTGCCTTCGTTTCAATATCACCGTTCCCCATTGCTCGCTTTTTAGACCACGGGTAGAGGATAAAAATACTTAAAAACAAGACAATAACAGTGATAGCTCCCGGAACAGCCATAGCCATGAACAATTGTCCAATTGAAGTTTGAGTAGCTGCCCCATAGACAATTAAAATAATAGATGGTGGGATAATAGTTGAAAGTGATCCTGCGGCCGCGATAGTTGCAGCAGCAAAATATTTGTTGTAGCCATGCTTTTGTAGTTCCGGCAAGGACACTTGGGCTAACGCAGCTGAAATCGCTGATGCTGAACCTGACAATGAACCTAAGAATCCCCCTAAAAGTAGAGTGAAACCTCCCAACATCGTTGCGCTATTTTTTGTAATCCTAAAGACCAAATCATATAAAATAATGATAATATTGGACCTTAGGATAAACTGAGACATAAGGATGAATAATGGAATGGTTGTTAATGTATAGCTCGCCACTTTATAAAAAGGATCGTTCTTTAATATACCTGGAAGTAAATCAAAACCACCTAACAAGAACAAACCAAAAATACCTGTAGCAATCAATACGGTCCCAATATGGGTACCTAAAGCTAATAACACAACGAATAATAGTAACACTAGAATGATGGCAATTTCGTTACTCATATGTTCTTCCCCCCCTCTACCTTTATATAAAGATCTGCGCTATTTCTAGCACAGATCTTTATAGCTATTATTCAAGATTATGAATTTCCTGTGGTACATCTCCTCCATACTCAATAATTAAATCTCTCCAAATTTTAGCGATTTCTCGTCCTGGTACTCCATTTTCTTCATTGATTCTAATCCATTCTAACCACGTATTAACCATAGCCGATGAAACATCATCTTGAATGTCTTGTGGTTGGTCTGAAATATGTTCTACCACTCCGCCAACTTCTGCATTGGCCGTTAAATCTTTTTCTTCAAGGTCTCTGAACGTTTGATATGTTTGATCGGACATGATTAATTCATGAGTAACGCGTTCCATAACATCTTGCACATCTGCCGGTAAGCTATCCCAAGTTTGTTGCGTCATACCAAAAATGTGACTGAAATAACCTAGGTTCGCCCCTCTAATCGTATAGTCAAACAACTCATCTAAACCATAACTCGACCAGTCAGAAATAGAAAAGTAAATACCATCAATTGCTCCACGAGAAAGCGCATCATACGCCTCAGTAGCTGGTAACGACACCGGATTCACTCCAATTTCACGAGAGAAAATTTCTAGTACACGACCTGGAGTACGCATGCTTAATCCTGAAATATCATCCATAGATGTTGGTTGACCGTTAGCAAAACTCATGCTGTACGCTTCTGTTGTTGGTGCCGGCCAAAGCTTTAAATCTCGGTCTCCAAATTCTAATTCTTGATAGTTTTTGCCATCTACAATGTCAACATTTCCAAACACGATATCTGCATACGCCTTTGACGCAGCATTAACTGTTGTATCTACAACTGGAAGCATGGATACTTCTGATAACGGAAAACGTTGGGTATCATATAATGGGTAAAGTGGCATAACAACATCAACAAGTCCATCATTTAACGCTTCAAAGCCTTGCCCCATAGAGATCAAACTTCCGCCTAAATGAAGTTCAAATTCAACATTTGTTTCTTCTTCAACACGCTCCATCCATGCATTAAAGAAACTTTGATAAGAAAAATGTTCTTGCGTGACACCAGATCCTACTCTTAATTTAATCGTTTCTTCAGAGTTGCTACTCTCTCCAGAGCTGGATGCTCCACTTGACTCTCCATTTGACTCTCCACTTGACTCTGTACTTCCTCCTGAACAAGCGGCAAGAATGAAAACACTTGCTAGTAATAACATTAAAAGCATTGATATTTTTTTCATTTCTATTTCCCCCTAATTCTTTTATAGAAAACTTATTAGTTTGGGTAATCGCTTACAAAAATAAAATAATCTTAAAATGTTAAAATAGGTTTCAATACTTTCTTTTTCAATGCGTCTTCAAAAGCCAAATGTGCTTTTTCAAAAGGATAGTAAGTTACTATTGAATCTAGCTGATTCGTATATTTTTCAATAATTTCTAATGCTCGCTTGTAATCAGTAGGTACACAACCGTAACTTGGGTAAATCGTCCATTCATTTCTTACAATTAAAGCAAGAGGTAACTCAATATCTTGTTCGTACAATGCAACCCATACAGCATCACCCCCTTTTTTTAATAAACTAAAACCTTCTACTAATGCTCTCGTTGACCCAGAGCACTCAAACACTACATCCATGTCTTGCGAGAGAGTATTTAATTCACTATTGATATAAGAAGTAATACCAAAGTTCTCTGTATGAAATAATCTTGTATCTTTATCTTCTTGCAGACCGCTAATTACCACTTCAGCACCTAGTTCCTTACACGTAATAGCGACAAAAAATCCGATAATCCCAGCGCCCTGAACAAGTACTTTATGACCTTTTTTCACATTAGAAATTGTTTCAACAGCATGAATGGCAATAGCCATAGGCTCAACTAAAGAAAGAACGGAACTATCTACATTTGATGGAGCCTCTTGGACAAAGTGTGACTTACATTTAACATACTGAGCCATTCCGCCATCATAATGTAATCCAATCACATTAAAGTGAAGGCATATGTTCGTTTTTCCTTCCAAGCAATTGGAACAATTACCGCAATATTGAATGGATTCTACAAAGACATGTTTATTCAGTAGCTGCTGGTCCCTTTCATCGACCACGTCTATGACTCTCCCTGATATTTCATGACCTAACACCCTCGGAAGGTCTACAAAATGATAGGATGAAGCGTGGTTATACGCATGCAAATCACTACCACAAACGCCGCAATAGTCAACTTTTATTAGAACTTCACCTTCTTCCAGCTTAGGCATATCCCATTCTTGTGTGTTAATTTCTCGATATGTTGTCGTTTTTACAGCAGCTAACAAGCTCCCATCCCCTCTCTCAATTAAACTAGTGACTTAATAACTAATTAGATTAACTAGTGACTTTCTCCATTCGTCTAATTATTGTTTAAGAAGAATTAGATTTTTCCCTTCCACCAATTCTTCTTGCAAAATTTATGCCAACTGCTGATGTGATATGAGTGCGAAAGATCAATACGAATAAAACTAGGGTCAGATACTTGTAGCAGCCTCCTATCATATGGTACACGGTTTAATTTTTTATTAAGATACTTAATGAATCACTTAGTATCTTGCAACTATCGTGCCAAATTCCATTCAAAAAATATCTTTATCCCTTATTGAGGTTAATTCACGAACGTTTTTATGTTTTCCCTTACGAGAAATGGTTTAAAGTCTCATATCTTAAAGAATTTATTATAAACAATAACTCAAACTTCTTACTTTTATATTAACCAAAAGTTAAATTTACCCATAAATTCCAATTTCATAATATAATCCGTGCAACACTGCACTTTTTTGTGCAAGATCGATTTCTGTTTTCTTTTACCTATATAAATCTCATTGTTGGTTTAAAATATCTGATGGATTTCTATCAAAATTTATACGATACTTCGAGGCTTTTCTAATAAGGGTTGTACGATGAACTTCTAATAGTTCAGCTGTTTTTTCAATGTTGAGGGTACTTTTCCATGCTTCAATAATGGCTTTCTTTTCAATATCTTCTGTTATCTCTTTTAAAGAGCGTGCACTTGTAAAGTCTTGCTCAAGATTTTTCCCACGTTGAAGAATCTGTTGTGGTAAATCTGTCGTGTCTATTAAACCATTATCATCGGAAAGAACGATAATTTGCTCAATCACATGTTCTAATTCTCTAATATTACCTGGCCAATGATAGCTATAAAATACGTCCATCACTTCTCGTGAAAGTTTAATATATTTATTATGTGCTTTACTATATCTATCAATGAAATGATTAACTAATGGAAATACGTCTTCCTTCCTTTCCTTTAATGATGGAATTTGAATCGGGACTACTGAAAGTCGATAATATAAATCTTCCCTTAATTTACCTTCATCGATTAATTTATGTGGATCTTTATTTGTTGCGGCAATAATTCTAACATCAACTTCTTTATCAATTACATCACCAACTTTTCGAATTTGCTTATTCTGTAGAACTGTAAGTAATTTTACCTGTAATGACATCGGCATTTCACCAATTTCATCTAAAAATAAGGTACCTTTGTTAGCAACTTCAATTAAACCTTTTTTCCCTCCCGAATTCGCCCCCGTAAATGATCCAGCTTTATAGCCAAATAGTTCCGATTCAAATAGATTTTCTGGGATCGCTCCACAGTTAATTTCAATAAAATTTTGCTCCTTTCTATTACCGGAATTATGGAGTGCTTTCGCAATCATGCTTTTTCCGACTCCAGTTTCACCTAACAATAAGACTGACGTATTGACACTACTTAATTTTTGAATTAAGTTAACGACCTTCTTCATTTTGTTACTATTGCCAATGATGCCTGGTACATTTGATAATTGAGACCGTAAAACATCAATTTCTTTCTGTTTGTCTCTTATAGCTAATGACTTACCTTTTAATTCTTCTCTGAGACCATTTAATTCTGTCATATCATAAATGGTACTCACGATGCGCTTTATGGCTCCCTCTTCATTAAGTATAGGCTTGGCCGTTACAAGCCATGTTTGTTTCGTATTTTTTATCCTTTGAAGAATCGATACGGTTTTTTTATATTTTAAAACTTTAAGGGTACTAGATATATCAAAATAACCACTTTCAACCAGCTCAGAGACATGCACTCCTACCACTTCACTTTTAGTAATACCCGTCAGTTCGGAATAAGACTTGTTAATTCGTAATGTAAATCCTCTACCATCTACTACGTATATCCCATCATGAACACCATTAATAATCATTTCTAGTTCTTCATGTAGGTTCATAATTTTTTCATGTTCATCTGTAAGTGGATCAATTGTTTCATAATAAAATTTTTCTTCATTTAGATTTATTTGAAAGCCTTTACATTTGTACGTAGTAGAATTGATCAACATTGTTTTTTCAATTTGCTTTTTCCCCTTTTCCATAGTCATGGAGATCGGCTCTTTATAAAACTCAATAAAAGGCTCAGCATTCTTATTGAAATAGACCATCTTAAAATTTGCATCAAATAAAAATACCGGATATTCCGTGTTGTTAATAAAGTCCTTTAAGTTATCAACCTTTGATTTACTCAATTCCTTTTCCATAGACAAGCTTTCCTCTCCCTCTGTAATTGTAATAATTTTCTCACTAATCCATCTTTGCAATAAAATGCTGTCATAGTCAAGTGCAAAATCGCACAAATTTTACAAACCTGCACAAAAAAATAGTGATCACCATTGCTTAGAAGCTAATTTAACTACAATTCAGGTTGGCATGTTTATTGCATTATACTTTTTCGAGAACCCAAAAGGAGGTAAAAGCAATGGACATAACGTCAGTCAATTATTTTTCTGAATTTAACTGTAATACAGAAATTATTATGGGAAATCATTCAGTACAAAAGGTTTCAGAAATTATCAAAAATGGTGGTTTCAGCCACGCCTTAGTCGTTTGTGATGAAGGAATTGAAAAAGCAGGAATTTTAGATGTCATTTTACAACAATTGAACAAGGCATATATTCAAGGCACTGTTTTCTCAAGTGTAGAAGCGAATCCTTCTACATTAACAGTTGAAGCATGCTATAAAGTATTACAAGAAAGTAATGCAGATATTATCATCGGTGTTGGTGGAGGCAGTTCTTTAGACGTAGCCAAAGCTGTTTCAATTTTAGGAACAAATGGTGGTGAGATTACAGATTATGAAGGGATCAATAAAGTTCCTAAAAGAGGGATGCCTCTCATAGCCATCCCGACAACAGCAGGGACTGCTAGCGAGATAACTATTTTCACGGTAATTACCGATCATGATCGTGAGTACAAATTTACTGTAGGTAGTCGTGATTTATCTGCTCGCTGGGCTATCATTGATCCTGTTTTAACGCTATCACTCCCTCCAGGCTTAACAGCTTCTACAGGGCTTGATGCTTTAGTTCATGCGATTGAATCGTATATATCCAAAAAGGCGTTCATGATAAGTGAAGTTCTGGCTCTTAAAGCGATTGAGCTTATTTCATCTAGTTTAAGAACGGCTGTTCATAGTGGAGACGATTTAAACGCACGGTACAACATGCTCTATGGAAGTTTAATTGCTGGCCTTGCATTTAACAATACTAGACTTGGAAATGTCCATGCTATGAGTCATCCTTTAAGTGCTAAATATAATGTTCCGCACGGGATTGCTAATTCCATTTTACTGCCTCATGTTATGGAATTTAATAGAGTTGCAAATCCAAAAAAATTCTCTGACATCGCTATCGCAATGGGAGCTGTATCAACAGACGAAGGTACAGAGTTGTCTCGTTCATTTGAAGCGATTAATGCTGTAAAACACCTATCTAATGACATTGGAATTCCAGCTACGTTTGAAGGCTACAACATTAGTGAACAAAGCATTAATGAAATGGCTAATGACGCAATGGAAAGCGGTAACATTTTAGTAAATCCAAGAAAAACGACCAAACAAGACCTGATTAATCTTTTTTTGAAATGTACACCAACACAGTCAATTAAATTACCTGTTTCCAATTAATTTGATAAAAAGGAGTTAAAAACATGATTACAAAAAATGAAAATCCATTATTGAACTTTAATGATACAAACATTTTTATCGACGGCAAATACATGAAAGCATATACCGGAGAGGTTGTCACTGTCACTAACCCTGCTACTAAAGAAACAATCGCTGACGTTCCAAAAGCTGGACGTGAGGAAACGGTAGATGCGATTAATGCGGCAAACAGAGCTTTACAATCCTGGAAAAAGCTAACTGCTGAAGAACGCGGAGCATATGTAATGAAGCTCCGAAATTTAATGCTGGAACACCAAGACGATTTAGCAACGATTATGACACTAGAAATGGGGAAAGTATTTCAAGAATCTCAAGGTGAGGTTGTATATGCATCCAAGTTTTTAGAGTGGTATGCCGAGGAAGGAAAAAGAATTTATGGAAGAACGATTCCCGCTTCCTCCCCAAACAAACGTTTGTTTGTCACGAAACAACCAATCGGAGTGGTTGCAGCGATTACACCTTGGAATTTCCCAATCGCTATGTTAACAAGAAAATTAGGTCCTGCTATTGCATCAGGTTGTACAATTGTTATTAAGCCCGCTGCCCAGGCGTCACTGACAGCATTGGCATTTGCTAAATTAGTAGAAAAATCAGGAATACCAAACGGTGTTATTAATATTGTTACAGGAAAAACAAAAGAGATCTCAGATGAATTATTCTCTAATAAAATTATCAAAAAGATCTCATTTACAGGCTCTACCGAAGTTGGAAAAGCATTAGTGACTAAATCTGCTGCTCAATTAAAAAAGCTATCATTAGAGCTTGGTGGCCACGCTCCTTTTATTATTTTAGAGGACGCCAATATCTCTGAAGCTGTAGAGGGTGCATTAAACAGTAAATTTAGAAATGCTGGTCAAACCTGCGTGTGTGCCAACCGAATTTATGTTCAAAAAAACGTAAAAGAACAATTTTTAGCCGAATTTAAAAAGAAAGTCGAAGGCTTAAAAGTCGGAGATAGCCTTAAGACTCGTGCAGATATCGGACCTCTTGTGAATGAAAGTGGCTTGCTTAAGGTAGAAGAGCATGTTCAAGATGCGATTGCAAATGGTGGAGAAGTTATTTACGGTGGATCAAGATACGAAGGAGCAAATGGATACTTCTACACACCAACCATACTAAATAATGTCACTGAAAATATGAAAATAATGTTTGAAGAAACCTTTGGTCCTGTTGCTCCGATTGTAGCCTTCACTAACATTGATGACGTTATTGAGAGTGCAAACGATACAGATTATGGTTTAGCAGCCTATGTGTACACAAATGATATTAATCAAGCTATTAAACTATCAGAGAGTCTTGATTTTGGGATTATCGGCCTGAATGATGCTATGCCTGGAGTTCCACAAGCTCCATTCGGTGGAATGAAAGAAAGTGGATTAGGTAGAGAAGGTGGCCAAGAAGGAATTGAAGACTATTTAGAAACAAAGTTTATTTCACTACAATCTAATCCATATTAATTACTAGAGCTGTACTAAAGTTCATATTCGACCTTTAGTACAGCCTGTTCTATTTTCCTCACCAAGATTCACGTTCATCGGCTCTTTTTTAGATGCAGACGATCGTTCATTTGCTGGACAAAAGAAACCTGGTAAGAAGGTACACTTCTCACCAGGTTTCTATGGTTTCTACCTTATTGAATAACATTTCTGTATACGTGAAAAGATTAATAGTTTTCGACTTTCTCGTTACTCAAGTTACGAGCTTAACCAACCACCATCAACATAAATCGTTTGGCCGGTTACGTAATCAGAGGCTTGTGAAGCTAAAAAGACAGCCGCACCTCCTAAGTCTTCAGGTGTTCCTGTTCTTTTCATTGGGATTCTAGACAATAACCATTGTATACGTTGTTCATCTTCAAAAACGGGGCCAGTCATTTTCGTTTTAAAATAACCAGGTCCAATGGCATTAACTTGAATTCCTTCTTGAGCAAATTCTCTAGCCATCGTTTTCGTCAGCTGTGATACTCCCCCTTTACTCGCAGCATAGCTTCCCATACCATCTATCCCAATTTCACTTGTCAAGGAAGCAATATTAATAATTTTTCCAGTTTGAATTTTTTGCATAAATGGTAGAACGGCTTGACTAACTTTAACAACGCTTCTGAGGTTAACGTCCATAATTAACTCCCAGTCCTCATCCCCAATTTCCAAAAATGGTTTTCGAACATTTAACCCTGCTGCATTAACTAAAATATCAATGTTTCCATATTCAGAAATTGTATCTGCGACAAATGCTTTAATGGCATCCCCATCTCTAACATCTACTGCTTTATAAAAGCTTTCACCTGAACCCTCGATAATTTCATTACAAGTTTCTTGGAGCTCTTCCTCCGAACGGCTAATAAGACCAACCGTTGCTCCCGCCTGTGCCAATGCGAGTGCAATTCCTTTACCAAGTCCTCTTGCTCCTCCTGTAACTATCGCAACTTTTCCTGATAAGTCAAATGGATTTTTCATGATCAAGTTCCTACCTTCCCATATTATATTTTTTTATTAGGAGTTTTTTAAATGTTACTTACTAATCGCATCTACTTAAATCAATGCAATTATTATGCCAAAAGGATGTTTGATAAGGTAACCCTCTCCAAACATCCTTTCAATTTATGAGTAAACTTATATTCTATTAAAGACTTGTTGTGACAAGGTTTCAAGCATTAGTCAAATAGGAAACCGTTCCTTTTCTCTTCTAAGGAGACCTTACCTTCTCTAATTTAATTCTTCATTTTTGCACAACAATGTGTGGTTCTGCACTGTTGCAGCATGACTACAAGGATTCCATAGTTTCCTTTAGCGAACATAGTAGCAATGAGCCCAGTCCCGCTTTCCTCTTCATATTTTGTATCTCGGAACTTTTTATAAGGTACAAAAATGAGTACCCCCATCATTACTAGAAAAAATAAAAATCCTATATTTACTCAAAGAGTCATAAGGATGTAGAATATTTTCTATATCGAGAAAAGAAACCAACAAATTAATTATTTTGGGTTTTTAACGTTTTTTATAATGATTGGAATGATGACTCTACTCCCTAAAAATATGTCTTAAGTTTCCTCTAAATGTGATTGACCCCAAATTAAAGATCGAATTCCTACTTAATCTAATAACAAGCAATAAAGCTGTTATCAAGTATAAAATCCTTTAAAAATTTAAGTAATGTTTTCTCTAATTCCTCTCTTATTACCCTTACTGTAGCCATTCTAGTCTTCTTTTAGTTCTACTTTCGCTTTAATAAAGATGTCACTACACGAAATTTGTTGTATTCGACACGCGACTTGTACTCTATTTAAGGAACCGAAAAACCAAGGGCTGATTTAGTAGGTGCAATACTTAGCAGTATGTCTTATGGTACTGCAAATCTTCTCTATAAGATAATTTCAAATAGCCTTACGTAATCTGTTTATGTACATAAAAAACTACACCCCTATTGCTAGTTGTATCTAACAATAAGGGTGCAGTTCAATTGGATTGTCTCTTCTACAGGGAAGGTTACTCTCATGGAATTGTTCTTAGAAGTAACTCACACTGCGTTACGAAGAGAAAGAGTTCGGCATTACTTCTTTTCTTCTACTAGGAAGACACGATTTCTTTCTTAGATACACCCATTGAAGGTTACGAAAAAAGAAGTTCGTCTCCCAGAGGGACATGATGTTTTACCATCGGCTTATTCGAAGAAGACTCTGGTCCGGAGGACCAGAGCTCTTCAGCGCCTTGATCATTCTGTTTATGCATAT
>NZ_JAKRYL010000034.1 GCF_023555415.1 Halalkalibacter alkaliphilus
GAGCTACTGTGGAACATTGTTGCCGACTTTAGATATTTTAATACAATATCTTTTTCATGTCAACTTTATTTTTTTACCGCCTCGTTCAGCGACTTCTATAATATATCACAGAGATAGATTGATTTGCAATACTCTATTTTATATTTTTTTAAGTTTTCCTTTACACTTTCCACATACATATTTACGAACATCCAGTTTTCTTTTCCTCTTATACACAAGGCTGCAGTTTTCACATTGATAACGATGAATGGCAATCGATGTTCTGACTGTCCCTGGTACTACTTCACAAAATCTTGGAGCCCCCACTTTTTCCATCAGCCTTTTAAAATCTTGATCACGATGCTGGTAACCTCTCCCTTGTAAATGCAGATGGTAATGACACAATTCATGCTTAATAATACCAACAAGAGTCTCTTCCCCAAAATACAAAAGCTGTTTTGGGTTAATCTCAATGTTATGACTTCTCAGTAAATATCTTCCTCCTGTTGTCCTTAATCGATTATTAAACGACGCTCTATGCTTGAACGGCCACCCAAAGTTCTCTAAAGAAACATGCTCAACTAGTCTCTGCAGTTCTTTTTCTGTCATCACTTCTTGTCTTTTCTTCATAAATCTTCACCAATCCCTCAACTTTGACAAACCCTCCTTCATATAATAATCCAAACAGAGTAAGTTGTTAAGGAGTTGGTTGCTTATGCCAGCATGGCTAAGACAACAATTACAGCGTGCGTACCTAGAAAAGGACCGTTACCAAATCAAAGTCCTAAACCAATGTTGGTTCTATTACAAAGAAAAAAAGACTGAGTTTTAATTAATATGCTGTATGAAAAAAGGTGACAGATGGGTTACCCTTCATATGTCACCTTTTTTCTATTATGATACGTGCTGTACTTCTGGTTGCTTCATCGTTAATGAAACCCTTCCTTTTTGAACATCAACTTGTTCTACCCATACAGTAACAATTTCTCCTACTGCAACAACTTCTAATGGGTGTTTAATAAAACGATTAGTCATCTTTGAAATATGAACAAGTCCGTCCTGTTTCACTCCAATATCCACAAACGCACCAAAGTCTACTACATTGCGCACAGTCCCTTGAAGTTCCATTCCAGCTTGTAAGTCTTCCATCTTCAAGACATCTTGCTTCAATAACGGCTTCGCCACTTCATCACGAGGATCTCTTGATGGTCGGATCAAGCTATCAACAATATCTTTTAACGTCGGCACCCCGACTTCAAGCTCCGAAGCTAACTTTTCTAAATCAATCGCTTGCAATTGCTCTTTAACCTTTTCCGTTCCAATCTCATCTACTGTAGCCTGAATATATGCTAATAATTTTTCAGTTTCTTTGTAGCTTTCCGGGTGAATGGCAGTGGAATCTAACGGCTGATCACCATCTTGTACTCTTAAGAAACCGATCGCTTGTTCATACGTTTTCGCCCCAAGGCGTGGAATCTTTTTCAGTTGTTTTCGATTTGTAAAACGCCCTTCTTCGTCTCTGCGTTTTACAATGTTTGTTGCAACTGCTTTAGACAACCCTGCGACATACTGTAACAAGGAGACTGAGGCTGTATTTACATTTACACCTACTTGGTTAACAACAGTCTCAACAACAAAAGTTAATGATTCATTTAATCGCTTTTGTGATACATCATGTTGATATTGACCAACACCTACTGATTTCGGGTCAATTTTCACTAGTTCAGCTAACGGATCTTGGAGCCTACGCGCAATCGACGCTGCACTCCTCTCTTCTACTTGGAGGTCTGGAAACTCTTCTCTCCCTAATTCAGAGGCCGAATATACGCTCGCTCCAGCTTCATTTACAATGAGATAATAAACAGGCTTGGTCAGCTCTTTCATAACATCAGCTATAAACTGCTCTGTCTCACGAGAGGCTGTCCCATTTCCAATCGCAATCATTTCAACGTCATATTTTTCAATAAAACGTTTCACAACTTCAGTTGCCTTTGCTGTTTCACTGCGAGGCGGCGTTGGATAAATAACAGAGATATCTAGAACTTTTCCGGTTGCATCAACAACCGCTAGTTTACAGCCTGTCCGGTAAGCAGGATCGACACCTAACACCGTTTTATCCTTCATCGGCGGCTGCAGTAATAAATGGCGCAAGTTTTCTGCAAAAATATGAATCGCCTGCTCCTCTGCTTTTTCCGTTAACTCATTACGGATATCTCGTTCAATCGACGGCTCAATTAAACGTTTATAGCCATCCTCAATCGCTTCCCCTACAACTATAGCCGTAGGCGAATTAGGGTGTCGAACCAATTTACGCTTCGTTTCATTTATAATTCGATCAACAGGGAAGACCAGCGACACACGAAGGATCCCTTCCTTTTCCCCTCTATTCATCGCTAGAATGCGGTGAGGAACAATCGACTTAATAGCTTCTTCATATTCGTAATACATTTCAAATACTTGTTTTTCATCCGCCTCTTTATCCTTCAAGGTCGTTTTCATTTTCCCATCTTTAAAACCCATTAACCGAATCGCTTTACGTATTTCAGCATCATCAGATACCGACTCAGCTATAATATCTTTAGCCCCTGAAATAACATCATCAACAGAAGTTAATTCATGTTCCTCCGATAAGTACTTAGTCGCTTCTTCTTCTACTGAACCGGTTTTTGGAAATGATTGCAGCCAGAGAGCAAACGGCTCAAGCCCCTTTTCCTTCGCAACCGTCGCTCTTGTTCTCCGTTTTTGTTTAAAAGGACGATATAAATCTTCTACCTCTTGCAATTTTTTTGCCGCTTGAATTTTTACACGTAACTCATCTGTCAATTTACCTTGTTCATCAATTAACCGGATCACTTCACCTTGGCGGTTTGCTAATTGGTTAGCATACTCCCACTTTTCTACAATTGTACGAATTTGAACTTCATCTAACCCTCCAGTCATTTCCTTTCGATAGCGCGCTATAAAAGGGACTGTATTCCCTTCTTCAACCAACTTAATTAATTGTTCTATGTATGATGATTTTACATTTAGTTCTTTAGCTATTATTTGAATCGTTTCATTTTGCTTTGTCTCATTCATTCAAACACCTCATCAAATAGAATATGTTAATTTATGATAGCATAAGTTTGTTCCATCCTTCTAGGAACATACCTAAAACCACTTTAATGATATTAACTAAATATAATTACATACAAAAAGAGAGATCCGCAACCAACCATACCACTCTGCTTTCAAACAAGCACCTACATAGCAGGAGGAATTAGCCTTGAATCTCTCTTTAATGAAGTTTTCCTACAAGCAACGTTACATCGTCTGAAGCAAAACAATCATTTGAGACGAATGTATCTGAGATCGCTTTAGGAGACGTGAGTTTCATTAACTTTTCTTTCATCGGCCTTTTTTTTACGCCATCAGAATATAGCAAAAAGATACTATCTTTCATGTAAAGGAAGCTGCTCTCATCTAATGGTCGCTTCTTACCAGACAGGTACCCTCTAGCTGGGATAGGCTGAATTGTTCTTCCATCAGGCAAATACATAATAAAACCAACATTCCCAAAGTTACAGTAACGAACCTCTTTCCTCTTATAGTCAACTTTAATAACAGTCAAGACTGCCCCTCGTTGGTTACTCAGTGAATCGTTACACAACTCCACTATCTGTTCAACAGACTTGTGATGATGAGCCTCGACTACTCCCAAAGCCGTTGTAGCGGATTGGAGAGCCCCTTCTCCACTACCTAAACCATCAATAACCGCACATACAGCATAATCTGACCGGTGAATGACTGTATGCGCATCACCACTGCAAGCATTCCCCTGCTTCGCTTGTTCAAATACAGCCACTTCAAGCTTGTCATCTTGGTAGATCGTCACCATTATAAAATCTCCGAAGGTTCAATTTTAATTGACTCACGTAATTTCTCGAGCGCTCTTCGTTGCAAACGTGACACATGCATTTGAGACATCCCTAGCTTCTCTCCTGTTTCCTTCTGACTATAATTTTCAAAATACGTACAGATCAAGATTTGCTTCTCCCGCTCCTCCAAGACACTAAACGCCTTCTCTATTACTAATTTTTGATCGGCTTCGTCATAGCCAGAATCAACATTTCCAACCAAATCTAATAACGTAACCTCGCCGCCCTCTTGATCAGCTTCAAGGGAACGATCAACTGATAACGCTTTATAACTTTTTCCCATTTCCATCGTTTCGAGAATTTCTTCTTCTGTAACACCTAAGTAATCAGCTAATTCTTGAACTAAAGGCGACCTTTGTAACTCAGCCGTAAGTGCCTCAACCGCACTCTTTATTTTTGGGCCTAACTCTTTAATCCTCCTAGGGACATGGACACTCCACGTTTTATCTCGTATAAAACGCTTTATTTCTCCTACGATCGTCGGCACAGCAAAAGACTCAAAGCTTTTACCCACTTGCGGATCGTATCTTTTTAATGCGGCTAGTAACCCAACCATCCCCACTTGAAACATGTCTTCCTCGTATTCTCGTCCTTTAGAAAACTTACGTGACAACGAACGAACAAGAGCTTCGTAATGTCGCACGAGCTTTAACTGAGATTCCTCGTCACCATGATGCTGATAGTGTTCGATCCACTCATAGACCCGTTCATTGTTCTGGTTGTGTCTGTTGGATTCCACCGACATCCTGTTCCACCTCATCCCCATGAAGGAACTTCGTCATAACAAGCACTATACCTGACTCATCATTGATTTCTATTTTGTCCATCAGCGTACTAATTAGGAATAATCCTAGTCCACCTTCTTTTAAATCTCCTACTGGTCGACTAGCATCTACTGGACCTAAGTGATCTTTTGCTTTTGCTACATCAAAGCTTTGCCCACTATCTGCAACAATAATTTCCATCCGATTCTCATACAACAAAAAAGAGACATTCATCATTCCACTTTCTTCATATGCATGGTTGACGACGTTGGTACATGCTTCCGCAACCGCAATCTTCATATCTTCTATATCGTCATAGGTGAATCCAGCTCGATTGGCAATTCCAGAAACAGTCAAACGGATTACTCCTACATATTCCGGCTTGGCAGGTACGCTCATAAGGATGTGGTCTGCCTCATGTTGATTCATTTTGAACCCTCCCCTTCTTCAATTGCCATCACTTCATCCAATCCCGTAATCGTAAACAGCCTTTGGACTCTTTGAGACATTCCTACAAGAGTAAGGCGAGAGTTATTAGCATCTGTAGCTTTTAACGCTCCTATAAAAACCCCTAAGCCTGTACTATCAATATATTGTACGTCCGAAAGGTCAACTTTCACATTGTTACCTTTTTCTGCTAGCGGAATTAGTTCTTCACGCAGTTTCGGTGCTGTATACGCATCAATTTCACCTGCTACATAAAGTACAACAACGTCTGCTTTATTTTCACAACGTATAGATAAATTCATAACGATATCCCCTTCCTAACTGCTGCTAAAGAGTATATACCACATTTTTATAGACCTTAAACTTCTCTTCGAATAATCATTAACGTAAAATCATCTTTTAATTGAAAATCTTGTAATTTTGCTAATTCATAATAAACACTCTCCACCACTTCTTGTGCGGACAAATGCATGTAGTTCCGAATTAACCCAATGATTTCTTCACGATCAACAAAGCGATCGCCAATTCGACTCTCAGTCACACCATCAGATAAGAAAACGATGAAATCACCGATTTCAATCTTCCTACTATATTCTCTAAATTTCGCATCCCGCGACACACCAAGAGCTATACCTTTTGCAAAAAGCTCTTCGAATTGGTCGTGCTTTGCAAAGTAAAAGAATCCAGGTTCATGACCCGCTCCCGAGTAATGGAATTCATGTGTACGAGAATCATAAGATCCATACATCATTGTAATAAACATATTGTCATCTATATTTTGTTCAACAACACGATTTAAATTTTCTAGAAGCGCTGCAGGTTGCAAGCGTTGTTCAGGTAAGCTGTCCATGGCATACTTAATCATCGACATACAAAGCGCAGCCGGCACTCCCTTTCCGATGATATCAGCGATTGCAACACCTACACTTTGATTATCGCCCATAATATAGTGATAATAATCGCCACTCATCTTAGCAGCCGGGACACTAATTACACCAATATCAAGAGAACCTATACTTGGTATCTCCTTCGGCAGCAGTGTTTGCTGCATATTAGCCGCTACCTCAATTTCAGATTCCAATTCTAGCTGGCGATCACGCAGGCTTTGATGTTCACGATAAGCCATACCATACCCCATCATGACTTCAAGCAACAAATCTAAGGAATCAAGAACTTCCTCAGCTATCGTCGGGAACAATTCCTCTAACACTTCACGGTGAACACTAATTAACTCTTCCGGAGAAACCTGATGCTCAAGAAGTACTTTGCTAAATTGTTGAGCTTCGTACAATCCATGCTCACTTTTTTGATGTAAGAACATTTTCAATATATGTTTATACGTTTCCTCTAAATTCTGAACAGTCTCTTTCACAAAAGCCCCCCCCTTTTTTACAGCATTAGAAAAAGGTCAGTCCAACAAATAACCTTACCTTAACCACTTCGTAGCTTTAATAACCGTACCTTCCCCAGCTTCAGAATCAATAGTAAATTCATCCATCAACCTCTTTACTCCAGGCAAGCCCGCCCCCATCCCACCAGAAGTCGTAAAGCCATCAACCATCACTTGTCTAATATCAGGAATCCCCGGCCCTTGATCTTGAGCAATAATTCTAAGCCCTTTTTTGACACCGATTTTTGATGGCTTTTCCACAACTTCCAAACAGATTTCACCACGTTTAGCATAAAGGTAGATATTACGGGAGAGCTCTGAAATAGCTGTCGTGATTCGGGCCTGATCTACACTTCCGAAACCAATCTCTTTTGATAAGGACCGACCCGCTTGCCTAGCCGCAACAATCCCCCACTCATTTTTTACTTCAACACAGGATTGGGTTTTCATCCTCACCCCTCCAATTCTTGCTGCAACTTCGTTAACCCTTGTTCTAAATCTAGTGCAGTTTGAACATCATCAAGTTTTATACCCATGTCGATAAGCGTAATTGCTACAGCAGGCTGTATTCCTGTTAACACAACTTTCGCTCCCATCAAACTAGACATATCTACTACATCTCCAAGTACTTTTGCAATAAACGAATCAATCATGTCAACTGAAGTTAAGTCAATCACAACTCCAAGAGACCCTTCAGTATGGATTTTATTAAGAAGGTCTTCTTGAAATTGCAGTGCCGTCTGATCATCAAGCTCTACTTGGATACTTATTAATAAATATTGATGTAGCTTTAAAATAGGAATTCTCATCGTATTCCCTCCAACTTACAAATCAATCAATTTTTTGTTTGTTAATTCTAATGCTGTCTCAATTCCTTTTTTCAACGTACTCTTCGTTGGGAATTTACTTAAGTCGATCCCTAGATTGACAATTGTCTGAGCAATTTCTGGCCTAATCCCAACTAAAATACAAGTTGCCCCAACTAACCTCACAGCTTCAGATGCTTGTATAATATGGTGCGCAACCATTGTATCAACAACTGGAACACCCGTTATATCAATTAAGACTACTTGACTACGGTGTTCAATAACCCCTTCTAACAAGTTCTCCATAATAAGCTTTGCCCTCGCCGTGTCAATTGTTCCTATAAGTGGCATAACAGTTACATCTTCCATTACCGGAATTAAAGGTGCAGACAGCTCAAGCAAAGAAAGCTTCTGCATTTCAATAATATCTTCCCAATTCCCTGTGTAGTCATGGACGAGTTGATTAACGATCCCGTCAATCCATTCTTCAAGATCACTGAACGTTGACAACAGCGCTTGTACATCTGATTCAAGTTCAGAAAGAAAAGCTAAAAGAACTCGCCGGAACGCTTGGAGTCCTTGTGTGAAATAAGAAAGCGGCCAACCAGCCTGAATATACTTTTCTGCGAATGAACTAAGCTGTCCCTTCGCCTCCTCTTGCTCTGCTGTAACCTGACTTATAATAAAATGCATAAATTCTTGATTCATATTTTCATAGACATCATCAGAAATTGAAGTTAAGTAATTTTTTGTTCTAACAAGTTCCAATTCTTTTTTCCATTGCTCTAACACTGCATCTCTTTGATTATTAAGCAAAGAAATAATATATGGTTGCATTTCGAAGCCTCCTGTAACATCCTTAACCTTTATTATTCCACGAGAAAAAACGAGTTGCAAAGATAATTGTCTAGAAATAATTACATATTTGTTCATATTTCGTTTAACTAAAGCAAAGAACAAAAAAACCTCGTACGAATACGAGGCTTCCCTTTTAAAAATCAATAAGTCCTAAACTAATGAATAGAGCATCGTTCACACGATTCATCATGTCATCATCTAGATGTGTGATCTTATCAGTTAATCTTTGCTTGTCAATTGTTCGTACTTGCTCTAATAAAATGACGGAATCTCGATCAAAACCATAACGCTTGGCATTGATTTCAACATGGGTCGGTAATTTCGCCTTCTGAATTTGCGCAGTAATTGCAGCAACGATTACGGTCGGGCTGAAACGATTGCCAATATCATTTTGTATGACGAGTACAGGACGAACTCCTCCTTGTTCTGAACCAACAACAGGTGAAAGATCCGCAAAGTATACGTCGCCTCGTTTTACAATCAAAGGCTACACCCCACTCACTAAGCGATCGAGGGTATTCTCTGCTTCCTCCTCGGCAAGAAAAGATTCTGATGCAATATTTAGGTTAATTTTCGCCATTTCCATGTAACCTTGTTGCATAGTCTCACGAATTTGACGCTTCTTACGTTCGCGAAGATACATCTTTGTAGCTTGTGAAATAAATTCACTACGATTGACGTTCTCTTTTTTGATCACACCGTCCACCTCGTTCAACAAATGTTGTGGCAAATTAATTACAATGCGCTTTGTGTTTTGCTCTGACACAAACATCCACCCCCAGCATCCACCATTAACCTTTTATCCTTACATGTACATTACATAAAAAAACCGTAGTTCCTAATTTATCTCTAACATTAATCATAGCACTAGCTAGATCAAAATGCAAAGACCCATTAGTCTTTCTTTTTCTGTTTTTACGATTCCATCTTAGAAACTCTTTTATTATTATCCAATTTCAAACTATTTCACATATACCCTTGGAACCCTTGGTCCAATTATACATGGAATTTCATAATTAATTGTTCCGAGCCTAGCGGCAACTTCATCCATTGTTATTTTATCATTTCCATCTTCACCAATCAATGTTACGACGGTTCCCGTTTCCACTTTTTTTGGTAGCTTGACCATACATTGATCCATACAAATACGGCCAACAAAGGGAACTCTTTCTCCATTAACTAATACTACCCCTCCTGACGTACTATGATACCTTAACCAGCCATCGGCATATCCAATTGGAATCGTTCCAATCCACTCATGTTCTTTCGTTTTATATGTCGCCCCGTAACTAATCGATTCCCCAGGAGGTAATTCCTTCACCTGAACAAGGCGGCTCTTTAATGAGAAAGCTGGCTTTAACGTAACAGGAAGCTTTTCTGTAATCTCTGGTGACGGAGTCAATCCATACATTGAAATCCCTAAACGAAATAAGGTAAACATCTTATCTGGAAACCGCATTCCTGCTGCACTGTTCCCACTATGAATAAGCGGTACACGAATCCCCCATTCCTCTACCCAGCCAAGCATCTCCTTAAAACGCTCATGTTGTTTATTTACATAGGTCAGATCTACTTCATCAGCTGTAGCATAATGAGTATAAATCCCAATTAATTCAAACTGCTCATGTTCTAAGACAACTTGAAAAAGTGATGTTGCTTCCTCTTTCGTTCGAAGACCGATCCTTCCCATACCCGTATCAAACTTCACATGTAATTGGATATGTTCACCTTCATGAAGAAATTGCTTAGCTTCATTCAACCATTCAGCTTGAAATACGGTAATCATAACATTAAGCTTGGCTGCTACTTGAACATCTATTGGTCTGATTCGGCCTAGTACAAGAATAGGAGCTTCTATTCCAGCTTCTCTGAGTGCCAGTGCTTCATCTAACAGAGCTACTGCTAAGTACGTCGCTCCCGACTCTAAAGCCGTCTTGGCCACCTCAACAGCACCATGCCCATACCCATTTGCCTTTACGACAGCCATTACTTGAACATTTCTATCCATGTAAAGCTCCTTAATCGAAGATACGTTATGAGCAATGGCACTTAAATCAATCTCTGCCCAAGTATCGCGATAATACGTATGACTCATCGCTTCTCCTCCCATACTACATCCTTTTTCTCTAATTTTCGTTTTATTTTACCATAAAGCTAAGAGCAAAAGAAAAGACCCAGCTAATTGCTGAGTCTTAACCAAATTATTTCTCTTCTGTGCCATACACAGAGCTTGCAATTGACATCATTTCTTCTTGACTTAAGTTTTCAGAAGCAAGGAAGAAATCAACACCATTGTAAGACCATTGTAATGACTCACTTGTCATGACACCAATTGTAAATCCAAGATCGACTGGCTCACCTTGGCTTACGTTCATTGGCGTTGAAGCAGGCACGACTTGACTTTGCTCTTGGATCAACGTAAATGGCTGTTCACCACTATATTGAAGTACGACACGTTCACCGTTTTCTGACTGAATATTTTGCGCAGCGTTGAACTGAGTCCCGTCTGGCGTATACATTGGATAATAAACAGTCATTGGCTCTAACGGTTCTGCCATTGCTGGTTCCTCAGTCATTTGAGCACCTGTCATATTACGCTCCATGTCGAAATCGCCTTCATTGAAACTTGCATTCCATTCAAAGTTTGTAAAATCAAGTTGAACAAGGACTTCAAGATCTGCATTCATAATCTTCACCTGAGCAGGAGATAAATCCTTTTTATTTAACTTAATTTCTTGAGTATTTAAATTCTTATTTTGATAGTTTGTATTCGTTTGGAACACATAGTAATCCTCATCAGCTTGGAAAGATCGCTCTGGGTCCATCAAAATATCTTGGATAAGGGATTCATATAGGTATACTTGACTGCTGTTTGTCGGCCAATCGCTTTGGAAACGGAAACTTTTGTTTAAAGCGGGTGTCAACACGAAAACCCCATCATCATTACGTAGGATAATTTGGCTTTGGTCTTTATTTTGATTTTCTAGAGCTACACGATAATAGCTCTTCTTTTGATGCCAAACATCCACTTCATATGTTTGTTGATCCTTTCCTGTTTCTAAAGTCATCGTAGACTTTGCTTTGTACCCAGTCATTTCCTCCAACTTCTCGTCTAAATCTGTCATAATGTCTTCTTGTGTTTTTTCGCCGCAACCTACGAGTATCATAGATAGTAGTAACCCTAGTGTAGCGAACCAGATTGCTTTTTTCATGCTTTCACCCCTTTGTCTCATTTGAAAGAAGAGAGCGAATGCATTCAAGAGACGGCTTACTTCATGCTGTGTGCCCCGTTTCGTTCCTCGGTAAATACGACTGGTATACTTAGCGAGTCAAAGAAAACTAGGAACTTCATGTGGAAATTGACCTAACTTGAATGTTTACCTCTTCTATTCGCACTACAACTATATGAGACAACCTTGAGCAATATGCAGACTAGCTTGACGAGCTTTCAATAATTACTTGAGCAACAGCATAATTTCTACTATGAGAAATAGAAAGGTGAATGTAGCTTTGAAGCCCTGCTACAACTAAGGTTGGCTTTCCACTTTCCTCCTTCAAAATTTCAATATCGTGCCAACTATAACTTTTTGAAATTCCCGTTCCCATTGCTTTTACAAATGCCTCTTTTGCTGCAAATCTTCCAGCTAAAAATTCAATCTTCCGCGTTTTTGAGTATGTTTCAAAAAATCTTTTTTCGTTATCCGTTAAAATTCGCTCTACAAAACGCGGTTGACGTTTCACTATGTTTTCTATTCGATCTAACTCCACAATATCAATTCCAGTTCCAATAATCACAACAAACCCCCACCTTATGTAAGCATCTCCTTTGTCCACTATACATAGGCTTACATAAAACCTATGTAAGTCGAACAGCTCAAACCCTTTCATTTAAGCTATCTTTACTTTTTCTGTTATAATAGCAGATATCAAAGGAGGACGTATTATGTTTATCCGAAATGAAAGCTTCTACTCTTTTAGACGTCAATATCCCGTTATTACAATCCTTGTAGCAATTCATCTTATTCTATTTGTTTGGATGAACTTTCTCCCTTTCGGAAACTACATCCGCGCTTTAGGGATTGGTTACAACCTAGCTATCGCAAACGGTGAATATTGGCGCCTGCTCACTCCCATTTTCATGCATATCGGAGCTGGCCATGTCATTTTCAACTCCTTTTCGCTCGTTATTTTCGGTCCTGCTCTTGAAAGAATGCTAGGAAAAATAAAATTCATCCTTGTCTATCTCATAACTGGTATTATAGCCAACATAGCTACGTTTTACCTTGGTGGCCTAACATATCCACCTCACTTAGGTGCGTCTGGAGCTATTTTCGGGTTGCTTGGAATGTATGTCTATCTTGTCATTAACCGCAAAGACTTAATTGATCGAATGAATTCACAACTTGTTTTGACGATTATTGTCATCGGGTTAGTGATGACGTTTGTGAATCCAAACATCAATATACTAGCTCATTTATTTGGCCTAATAGCTGGAGCTGCGCTTGCTCCACTCTTTCTCATCGGCGCAAGGCCTTTTTATGCGGGACAACGCGTTTTCTCTGACCCGAGCGAGCCAGTATTTGACCCGAATAGGTGGCAGAAAAAAAGAGTGAACAGCAAACGTATAAAACAAGCGATTTGGATTGGGTTTGGTATCCTTGTTATTTTCGGTATATTAGGTCGCTTTTTATAAATTATAGTTAAAGAAAAGAGGATGACTCCAAATGAATGGATTCACCCTCTTTTCTTCTATCTTTTTAACCCTGAAACAAATGTATTAACATTATGCTCCATCATCTTAATATAGGTTTCTGCACCACTACCTTCAAGCCCAACAGCGTCTGTATACACTTCTCCAGCAATGTCTACCCCTGCATCACGAGCTACTGTTTCCATGTAACGAGAATCAACGGTTGTTTCCACAAATACTGCAGGAAGGTTACGATCTTTTACAATATCAACAAGAGCTGCAATTTGCCCCGGTGTTCCTTCTTCATGAGAGTTTAATTCCCAAATTCCATATGTCTCAAAACCGTATTGCTCTCCAAAATATTGAAAGGCATTTTCACTCACGGCGATAACACGTTCATCGATTCTTTCCACTTCTGCTTGAATCCAAGCATGGAGCTCCTCTAACTCTTGAATATAGGCTTCTGCGTTTGCTTGATATTCCTCGGTTCCTTCCGGGTCACGTTCAATTAAGTCATCACGAATATTCTCTACGTACGTAATAACATTGGTTACATCTAACCAAGCATGCGGATCTTCACCTTCTTCACCAGCAATCGGTAGAGGAGTCACTCCATCTGAAACAGAAACAATGGAAACATCTCCTGTATTTTGAACAAGGCGCTCTAACCATTCTTCTAATCCAAATCCGTTCACATAAAAGACGTCCGCATCACTTACTTTTCGGAAATCACTAGGTACCGCTTCATATTCATGCGGCTCTTCACCAATTGGCACTAAGTATTCAACATTGGCACGGTCACCTGCTACTTGCTCTGCCAAATCACCTAATATCGAGAAACTTGTTACAACCTGTAGTTTGTCATTTTCCTGTTCTTCAGCCCCCCCGCAAGCAGCCAAAACCATTCCCGTCATTACTGTTATAAACAATAATATTGACTTCTTCATGTTGCTTCCTCCCCTACACTTGGTTCCTTACCAAAGATATGCATAGGGGCAACTTTTTGTTCCTATTTGTGGTACTTTTCTTTTTCGTTAAATCAAAACTCCTCAACTGGGCAACGAACTAAATAAAGGGGTTGTGCTAAAAGACTTTTACCTTTTAGCACAACCCCCACACTGCATTTTAATAATGTATGTATCTTTATTCGTTTCAACCATTCAATTTTGGAAAATGTACATACCTTTTAGCATTGAATAAATCAATAACTTCAATTTGATTTGGCAAATGCCCATTTTTTTCATAATAATATCGCTTCGCTACATCATAATACGTATGCAATAAATGCTCATCTACCTCTAACAGCATTTTTTCCAAAACAATAGCTTCTTGATGATGTCCCACCTCATGAGTGGTAACATAATCAATAGCACAATGTTTAAACGACTCATTACAAGTATGAAAGGATTCCTTATTATTGATTAAGAAACTTAGTAAGTGATCAACCACAACAGCTGATATCGAGAGGAACTGCTGGATTGAATGAAAGATGTCCCGATCTAACCTAGCCCAATAATCACTAATTAACCGAAGAATGTAAACGTTCGACCTCATTAATTTGGGCGTGACAACATAAGCTCTAACAATCTCATTAACTGTACTTTGGACAGCTTGTTTCCAGTTATATTCAACAGCTACTTTTCGAAATTCATGGTCATAATATTCATAAGGACAATTCAGGAAAGCTTCATTTAGATGACTGTGCTGAACCATATTTATTTGATTACCTATACTCATATTTCGTTTTCAATTCCTTCGAAGGTGGCATGATCTTTCATTCTCACAGCCATAATCACACTTTCCAATTGCTTGATAAATAGAACACCATGAACGTTTCGCATAACAGATAGGAATATCTTGTTCTGTCGCTTTCTTTTTTAGGACACCAGTTAAATTGTGATTGATAAAATCTGTTAACACCAGCACCAAGTCAATATGAGAAGGAATCTCTTTTTTCACCATTTGAACCTTTCGACCACTTACATGAATAATTTCATTAAAGCCTATCTCTTCTAACTTTTTCGGAATCGATCCTAACCGGTCAGCCCCTACTATTAACAACGAAGACATCACTAACACCCCTTTTGTTGAGAATTGTTATCATTATAATAATTGAAATTGATTCTCATTGTCAACACATTTCGGGAAAATGAACTAAATTTTCGAAAAACGAAAAAAGCACACCAAACTTAGTAGAGTTTGGCGTGCTTCAAATTAATATTTCTTCAATAAATAACGTAATGGAATAATGGAAACAAGAATAATCAATAGAGCAGCAGGCGCCGCTAAATGATAGATTGCTTCGGTTGCTTCAAAGTAAACTCGTACGGCTAATGTGTCAAATCCAGGAGGTCTCAGCATTAACGTTGCCGGAAGCTCTTTAATAGAGCTTACAAATACAAGTGCACCACCTGCTAACACACCAGGCATGATCGATGGAAGAATAACTTTGAACATGACTTTCCAAGGGGGATACCCTAAACTACGAGCTGCCTCATCAATTCTTGGAGAAACAAGACTTAAGGAAGCCTCCCCAGCCTGCATTGCTTGCGGCAAGAACCGGACAACAAAAGCAAGAGCAATCATATAAAACGTATTGTATAAAGCAGGTATATGATTATTAAAGATAAAAATCATCCCTAACCCGACAATAACACCAGGCAGCGCATATCCTGCATAGCTCAATTTATCAATTCCACTTGAGATAAAAGAAGGATAGCGGGACTTTAAATAAATAATTGGCATTGCAAGCAACATACATAAGATAGCAGCAAAACCCGAAACCTTAATACTGTTCCACGCAAATCCGAAGAAACGGTCATCTAAGGCCCCCATACCAATTCCAATAATAGACCAATACACAAGAACAATGATCGGCAGTAGAATAGACAAAACAAATACTAGCCCCACATAGAAGACCGCAAGTGGTTTCCACTTACCTAGAGGTAAAATATCAGGTTCTCTAAACGTGTTCGTTGTTTGATAGTACTTATTTTTCTTTCTTGTTCTTGCCTCAATCCAGAGAATAATAATGGTAAGTAGAATTAACACTAGACTTAAGACAGACGCAGAAGCTGTATCGAAACTAGCTCTTTGAAAGTAGATTGCGGCTGTAAATGTGACGTAACGAAGCATCGCGATCGCTCCGAAGTCAGACAGAACATAAAGTGAAATTAATATGGCTCCTGCCCCAATCGCAGGGCGTAAGAAAGGTAAATTCACTTTCCAAAATATTTTGGCTGTACTCATCCCTTGCGAACGTGCTACTTCTTCAAAATTTCGATTCATTTTACGTAAGGAAGCACTAGCAATCAAGAAGACATATGGATACGTAAACATCGTTAAAACGAAGAATACACCCCAAAAGGAATATATATTTAACGGATAATCACCGAACGTATTCACTAACCAAGGACTATCTCGCCAAAAATTTCTCGCCCAACCACTTGGGCCAAAAACAATGATATAGGTAACAGCACCTACATATGGTGGAATGACAAGTGGCAAAGCAAGAACCCACTGCCACATCTTTCTCCCTGGTAAATCAGTCCGGATGACAATCCACGCTAAGGATACCCCAATAGCGATTGCACATACCGTCACAGCAGCTGTTAGTGAAAACGTATTCCATAATAACTGCGGAATTCTCCCGTCTAATAGACGCATCCACCGATCGACTCCCGCAAAGAGCGAGCGCCAAATCACGTAAATTATCGGCACTGACATAATAAGTGCTACTACTAGTCCAAATAGCAATAGGATAGGACCTGGCGGGTTCCCCTGCCACGTGTTAAACCATGTTTTCCGAAAAAAACGGAGAAGGGTTGGGGTATACTTATCCCCAACCTTAGCACTAGAATCATTATTCAATTGGTTGTCATTTTCACGATTGTTATCCATGCTGCCCTCTCCCAAAAAGATTAACGCTTTATTTATTTATTTATTTATTTAAGTTCTAAATCTAAACCGGAATCTTCAATAAGAGCCTTTGTATCCTCAAAATAGTTCCCAAGTTCTTTTAAAGGCATGTCTTGAATTTTTAACTCACTAAAGCTAATCGCAGCTTCGTAAGGTGGGTCTAATTCTGGGTTGATTGGTAGTTCTAATGACTCACCAACAAATGCAAGCTGGTTTTCTGTCTCTAATACCCACTCGATAAATGCTTTTGCGTTTGCTTCATTTGGACCACCATTCACTAGACCTACACCCGCAGCGTTTGCAATTGCTCCCATTTGATCTTCACCTTGGTCAGCGTAAATGAAACCTACATTGTTATCAGCTGGCTCTTCTAATTGTTGGTGATAGTAATAGTTGTTAACTAATCCGAATGCGTGCTCACCCGCACCTACTGCACGACGAATATCACCATGACCTTCAAAGATACCTGCTGCATTTTCTTTAATAGCTTCAATCCATTCAGCAGTCTTCTCATCGCCCCACTCATAACGTAGTGCAGATACGTTTCCGATCATACCGCCGTTACCGCCACGAGTGATTGCATATCCATTTTCAACATCTGCCCATTTTGCATCAAATAAATCTTCCATGCTTTTTGGCATTTCTTCTTCTGTAATCATATCTTTATTATAAATGAAACCACGTGCTCTAGCCGATAGAGCGATCCATGCATTATCATCAGCACGGTATTGCTCGTCAATTGACTCGACACCTTCAGGATCAAATCCTTGAAGCAATCCTTGTTGATTTAAGAATTCCAAAGCACCTAGGTCATTTGAAATAAATACATCTGCTTGAACATTTCCTGCTTCCTCTTGTAGCTGAAGAGGATCTGCCCCGTGTAATGCTAACACTTCAATGCCAGTTTCTTCAGAAAATTTATCAAGTAATGGCTGTACAAAGTTTTCGTTACGTGCTGAGTATACTACAAGTTGTCCATCTAGTTCCACTACTTCTTCCGTTTCTTCACCTGTCTGCTCTTCTGTTTCTTCAGCCGCATCTTCTGCTGGCTCCTCAGCTGCATCATTCGTGCCTCCGCATGCTGCCACAACAAAAAGCGACATGGCTAATATTCCAAACAAGAAAATCTTTAAAGCTTTGTTCATTTCTGCTCCCCCTGTATGTATATGTATTTTTCGGAACGTGTAATGATATTCATTATCACTCCCACCCACAATATGTAGTATAGTGCAATTGATAATCATTGTCAACATCATTTTTCTGAAAATATCAACGATAAAAAAATAGAGCTCTTAAAGTATTTGTATACTTTAAAAGCCCTTAATTTTACGCTTCAACAAGCGCGACTAATTCAGCCTTTATATCAAAGGAAACTACTGAGCCAATTTCAATATCCTGTTCGATTGGAGCATACACAACCATAGGCTGAGATGCTTCATGTTGGTCGCCTAGTCGAACTTCAACCTCTTGATATTCACCACCATACGTAACGCGCTTAACCGTCCCTGAGTACCGGCCATTTTCTGCTAAACGACAACCTTCCGGACGAATCGAAACACGTACATCTTCCAGTAATTTCTCACTTTGTGTTGGTAATGAAACACGCCCAATATACGTATCAACATGCTTTAAATCTGAACATAGTGTACCTTCTAATAAATTTGTCTTTCCTACAAATTGAGCAACGAAGCAGTTTTTAGGACAACGATACATCTCACGAGGAGAGGCAATTTGTTGAATGACACCTTGATTCATAACAACAACACGATCGGAAACTGCAAATGCATCTTTTTGATCATGAGTAACGATAATAGCCGTTGTGTTCGCCTTCCGTAAAATAACGGTAACGTCATAACGCATGCGTTCACGCAGTCCAGCATCTAAATTACTAAACGGTTCATCCATTAGAACAACATGAGGTTTTGGGGCAAGGGCTCTAGCTAAAGCTACACGTTGCTGTTGTCCACCTGAAAGTTCATTTGGATAACGTTTTCCATACTCTGCTAAACCAACTAATTCTAAAACTTCTTGTGCTCTTTCTTTCTTTGCTCGATTGCTCCATTTATTTAAACCGAACGTTACATTTTTCTCAATTGTAAGATGAGGAAACAATGCATAGTCTTGAAACACCATACCAATTCCTCTTTTTTCAGGAGGAAGGTACGTTCTATCACTATATACTTCATTATGATCAATTGTAATCGAACCACTTGTCGGCTGTTCAAAACCAGCGATCATTCGAAGAGTGGTTGTCTTCCCACACCCACTTGGACCTAGGAGTGTGATAATTTCGCCTTTTTCAATATCTAAGTTTATCGTGTCAACAGCTGGTGTTTCCGTTTTCTTGTACAACTTTGTCAGTTGTTTTAATTGAATAAAGCTCATATGTACCTCCCCATTTATGTCCAACCTGAGAATGAATATCAATTTAAATTAAGTTTATCACATGTATTTCGAAAGCGTCAACGCTTATTCCTACTATATTAGTATGAAAAAGAGCATCCACGCTAATGCATACTCTTCATTATTAACGAAGAAATGCATTTATGTCCGATCTGTTCATGTCTCTATTTACATAAGTATTAAAATCTTAGTACAGACGATAAAATAGCATCAACCAGTAGCTTGTTTCTAAATTTTTTTCAAAAGAAGTTGTACTTATTTCTCCTTTTTTTGTAAAGTTATTAAGTACACTTAGCGAGGTGATGAGATGATTGCAAATATGACGGAAGATCAATTGTTAGTATTAGTGATTAAATATATGAAGGAAGCAAAGCGTGGTGCCCTACAGGAACTGCTTGATGAGTTGCACCCTTATGACTTTGCACAACTTTATAAAGGATTGCCAGAGAAGCACCATCATAAATTTTTAACATTTTTAACGCCCTCTCAAATTGCCGCATTAATACAAGAACTTGAGTACGACATGCAAATTGAGATATTACATAAACTCGGGGTTGAACGTTCCTCGAAAGTAATGGATCATATGGATAATGACGATCTTGCTGACTTATTAAATGAACTGTCTATCGATAAAATCCAAGAGTTTCTAGATATTATGAAGAATGAAGATTCTAAGACGATTCAATCATTAATGAGTTATCCAGCAGATACAGCTGGTGGAATTATGACCAATCAGTTCATTTGGATCCACGCGGATCAAACCGTAAGACAAGCTGTAGATAAACTAAAGGAATATGCTAGCTTTTCGGAGAACATTTACTATCTTTATGTAATTAATGATGAAGATAAACTTGTTGGCGTAGTTTCCTATCGCGATTTATTAATTGCTGACATTAACGATATTATTGAAGATTTAATGTTTACTCGTGTTGTTTCGGTTCACGTTGATGATGATCAAGAAGAAGTCGCACAGACGATTGAACGATATGATTTTATCGCTGTACCCGTTGTCGACGACCACAACGTTTTAAAAGGGATTATCACTGTCGACGATGCCATTGACGTTGTCATCCAAGAAGCCAATGAAGACATCGAAAAGCTATCAGCTACCGGAAAGGATATTGACTTTCATACAAAGGCTGTAACAGCTTCTATTCGTCGACTTCCATGGTTGGTATTGTTATTGTTTATTGGACTTGTTTCCGGAAGTATTATTAGTGGGTTTGAAGAAACTCTTGAACAAGTAGTGGCACTGATCTTCTTTATGCCCATGATTGCGGGAATGACTGGTAATACAGGTACACAATCTTTAGCAGTTGTCGTTCGAGGAATTATAACAAATGACACCGACCGAAAAACAGTTATTAAATTAATTTTCCGGGAGCTGCGGGTCGGAATCATTATTGGCTTAACTTGTGGAGTACTTATTTTCTTAATAGCTTACTTTTGGATTGGTAGTTTAACTCTAGGGTTTGTTGTTGGAACCTCTCTATTAATTACATTAATTGTTGGGACCTTAGCAGGAACCATCATTCCATTAACGTTATATCGCGTTGGAGTCGATCCAGCTGTTGCGTCCGGTCCACTTATTACGACTTTAAATGATATTTTCTCTTTAATCATTTATTTCGGCATAGCTACAGCATTCTTAACACAATTATCAGGATTATAAAAAAAATACGAGGCTGTCTCAAAGATCGTTTGAGACAGCCTCTTCTATCTTGTTAACATATCCCCAATGACCCAATAACCAATTCCATACAATAATACAATAATTGAGATCAGCAGAAACAGTTTTTTATTTGACATTCTCATAACAGACCACCTTTAGCTTTGCTCTTGCTAGTTAGTATACTACATTTTGGGCGAGGTACGCTTAACACTGTTATGAACAAAGAATGAAAGGTGGCGTAAACACTTACACTTTCTCGTGAAGAAGATATGCTCTTGTATATAAGTGCTCAATATCCTCATCTGTCATCATCATTAACTTTCTTTCTGTTAACCCTTGAACCTTATTTAAAAACTGGATCATGTTCTCTCTTTCTTGTCTGCTCATTTAAATCGCCTCCTGTAGTAATACAATTTATTTAACTTAATTGTATTATATAACAGAGGGATCAAAAACGTCAACGGAATTTTCAGAAAAAAAGCCCATTTTTTTATTTTTCTTATTTGCCAAATGAATAGGAATGCCAAATACATTTAGCATCCCTATTCTGCCTATTTAATAATTAACACTGGACAAGCTGCTCTCTTCACTACTTTATGACTAACGCTACCGAGGATCATTTGCTGAAACTGATTCAACCCCCGACTTCCAATGACAATTAAATCTGCATCAATCTCCACTGAAAAATCGACTAATGTAGAAGCTGGTTCGCCGCGCAAAATCCGCACTTCATAATCAATGCCTTCTTTTTTTGCACTCGCTTCTACAGATTTAAATTTCTGTTTACGTTTTTCAGCAATTCCTAAGGAGTTCCATGATTGTAATACATCCGCCTTTGAGGTAGTCCCATCAACCACATAGACAACATACGTATACGCCCCACTTATCTTAGCCAAGTCAATTGCTCTTTCGGCTGCTCTAATGGATTGCTCAGACCCATCCAACGCCACAATCATCTTAGTAAACATGAACCCCCTCCTTAGAGGGTACTGAAAGGAAAACCGTCCTTTTTCAGTACCTATGCAATAGAGCTATTTTCCCTATATTTTATCCATACACAAAGAAGTGGTGTGTCATTACTGCTAAATAAAGAAATTCTAACAAAGGTAACTTAAAGTGTCGGACATGGAGTTAGCATTTTCATCCCATGCCTTCCATGTGTCAAGTTTGACCTCTTTAAGAATTTTGACTATATTTTCTCTACAAAAGCCTTATGGTAAACTAAATATATTGAGGTGATACTAATGGATTACAGCCAAATGTGCCCCAAATACGAGCATGCAATCGAGTTATTAGGAAAAAGGTGGACTGGGCTTATTATTCGAGTTCTACTAGATGGACCAAAACGGTTTAAAGATATAAAAGCACAAATACCAGATATGAGTGATCGAATATTGACTGAGCGAATGAAAGAGCTAGAACAGCAATCTATTGTAACTAGAAGCGTCTTTCCCGAGAAGCCTGTGCGGATTGAATACTCCTTAACAGAGAAAGGTCTTGCACTTGAGCCAGTCATTGAATCAATTCAAACTTGGAGCGAGAAATGGACATAAAAAAGGCTGTAACCAAAGGAGGCCACTGAAAAAGGTACGGTTTTGACCTTTTTCAGTGGTCTTTAAGCAATGAGCGGAACCGTTGCTTTGTCTTAAAGCCTGTTATGAGTGGGTTTCTCATAGCAGGCGCGCAACGTGTGGAGCCATTGCTGCTTCCTCGAATCCGCTAAAAAGGACTTTTTCAGTGCCCTCATCCAAAGGTCTGCTTTTTTGACCTTTGGTTACAGCCTCGACGCCTTGAAGCAATGCTCTCACTTTACCAAATACGTCTTTGTCCACTTATCATATAATGTCCGTCTTTTCCTGCCAAATGACATAAGAAAAAAAGGAAATAATAGATATTTTAACATCTCTCGACAAAAAAATTGTACACCACTTGGCTTTTCTGCGTCCTCATTATAAACATATAAATCAACTATTTTCATTCCAATTGTTCGTTTTCCTTTGAAAGCATAAAGAACATGAATCATTAAAAAAACAATAACGATAACGGTCCAATTTATAAGATACAAATGAAATTCGTTCTCCCACATATACTTACGGATAAATACGATATTGTCTGAAGGTGCCTCCGATTGTACGATCATCCAAAATGTTGTAATCGCACTAGTTGTAATGAGAATAAGAGATAAGAAAATAAAGTCAAAAAACCCCGCTGCTAAACGAAACCACCCACTCGCTCTTTGTTCTTCATTTAATAAACGTTGAACCCACTGATTCCCCTTTTGTTCAGCAATCATCTATTCCTCTCCTCCGAAAGTAATTAGAGACCCAATGAATTTTACCATATATTTCTAAAACATTCAAAATTATTTGTCTTTTATCCCCCTTTTAAAAAACATATTCCATAATTTAAATATAATTAACCATTACCGTAGAAAAGCTTTCCCTTTTATAAATTACTCCAGCTATAGGTAAGAAAATCATACGTTTCATCCTTCAGCTTAGCTCCACCTATTTCAACTTCACGCAACACAAAACCATTCTTCTCTAAAATTCTTTTCGATCCGTGATTGTGACACGTTGTTTTTGCATTAATTTCCATAATTTCATACTTCTCCTTTAATAATGTCATAATCATTTCGACACTTGTAGAGGCAAGTCCGTTTCTTACGTACTTTTTACCAATACGGTATCCCATGTCAGCGGTGAAAAACGGCTCCTCTTTGACATTAAAAAGATTGATTCGACCTAAAATTGTGTTACTTCCTGATAAAATTAAGTAATATTGCCCCTCTCCCTTTTCATACTCCACTACTAATTCAGTTAAAAAAGTTAAAAATTTTTCCCTTTTGTAATAGTGATCTCCTCTTCCAGGTACCATTTCCTCAAAGAACGATCTGTTTTCCAGTTCAAACTTAAGTAATTGCTCAGCATAATCCAATGATAGAGGTACTAATTCTATTTCCATGTCCGTCCCCACCCACTTTCCTAAATGAATCAGCTTTATAAACTATATACTTAGCAACGCTCTTTTTATAATTACAGCAAGAATCAAACCACATAGTATCATTCCATTTCTTTCAGTCTTTTCCCTCTCATTTTGTACTACAAAAAAAGTGACCCCACCATTTGTAGGAGTCACCATATGCTTTCTATTATAAAATGGATCTTATCGAAATCCCTTCTACTTGCAACGCCCTTCTCAGCTCTTGAGTAAACTCAAGAGCTTTTTCTCCGTCCCCATGAACACAAATTGTATCTGCTTGAATAGGAACGATCGTACCGTCTACCGCTCTAACTTTGCCAGATTTAATCATCATCACAACTTGCTCAATTGCTAGGCGCACGTCGTGTATGAGGGCATGCTCGTGTGTTCGCGGTGTTAACGTTCCATTTGCTTGGTACGTCCTATCAGCAAACACTTCATTGGCCACTCTTAATCCAATGTTCGTTCCAGCTTTTATTAGCTCACTACAAGATAAGCCGAATAATACTAGATTACGGTCAACATCATACACGGCCTTTGCAATAGCCTCAGCAACGGCACCGTCAGTAGCTGCTAGGTTAAATAAAGCCCCGTGCGGTTTCACATGCTGCATCCTAACACCTTCAATATCACAGAAGCCTTTCAATGCACTAATTTGATAAACAACAAAATTGTAAATATCCTCTGGATTCGTTTCAATTAGTCGCCTGCCAAAGCCTAATAAATCTGGGAAACCCGGATGAGCACCAATTTTCACTCCTTTGGCTGCAGCCATTTTTACCGTTTTAGCCATCACATTATGGTCACCAGCATGAAACCCGCAAGCAACATTTGCCGAGGTAACTTGGTCTAATATTTTTTCATCTTGACCAATTGTATATGCACCAAAACTTTCTCCTAAATCACAGTTTACATCTACTCTCCTCATTAAAATCCCCCATTAAAAAAGTTGTGGAATCATTTCCGTCAGCGTACGAATACCAAGATAGGCAGTTAACACAACAACAATCGCACCAAAAACGGTCATCCAAACCGGATGTTTATACTCCCCTACAATGCTTACACGATGAGCCGCTAATAATATACACCCAAGTGTAAGTGGCAAAATTAACCCATTAAATGCACCAGCCAATAATAGTAAGGCAACCGGTCGCCCAATTAGTGCAAAGACGGTTGTAGAAAAGACTATAAACCCTACCGTCCAATAGTTTTTGTTTCTTTCAATACTTGGATGAAACGTTGTTAAAAACGATACGGATGTATAGGCTGCACCAATCACGGATGTGATTCCAGCAAACCATAATACTAGACCAAAAATTCGATAGCCCACTTCGCCTGCTGCGATTTGAAAGACAGATGCCGTTGGATTATCTGGATTTAAAGCAAATCCCGCCGACACCACCCCGAGGATAGCCAAAAATAAAATGACCCTCATAATAGAAGCTACAACAATTCCTGTTACTGCTGTATTCGTAACATAGCGCAAATTCTCACGCCCTGTTATTCCAGCATCTAATAGCCGGTGACCACCAGCAAATGTAATATAGCCACCAACTGTCCCTCCAACGATTGTAATAATCGCTAAAAAGTCAACTTCTATCGGGACAAATGTCCGCAAGGCTGCTTCTGAGTAAGGCGGAGCACTAACAAACATGACATAAGCTGTTAACAAAATCATCAAGGCCCCTAAATAGCGTACGATTTTATCCATTGCCATATTGGCTTCTTTTAATAAAAAGATAAAGATACAAATAACCCCTGTCATAACGGCACCAACTGTCGTATCAAGCCCTAACAGAGCATTGACTCCAAGACCTCCACCAGCTACGTTACCAATATTAAAGGCAAGTCCACCTAGGACGATAAAAAAAGCAACGACATACCCGAGACCTGGGAGGACTGCATTTGCTATTTCTTGACCGCGCATTTTTGATACGGCAATGATTCTCCATATGTTAATTTGTGCCCCGATATCTAAGAGAACCGATGCCAATATAACAAAGCCAAAGCTTGCTAATAACTGTTCTGTAAAAACAGCTGTTTGTGTTAAAAAGCCTGGACCTATTGCTGATGTTGCCATTAAAAAAGCCGCGCCGGTCATAGCACTTAATCTTTCTTTCGGTGTCATTTGTTCATTTTGAAGTGATCTTTGATGATTCATTTCTAATCTTCCTCGCTGAAATATCATATGCCTTGCCCATTCATAGACATAGATAATCTAGTTTTGTAAAATAAGTGATAGTGTTCTTCCTACTTTTTCTTAAAACATTGATGAGGTGTTACCGTTGCAAAACAAAAACAAAACTGTTGTTAAGTCGTTAACCATTCTAAATCTATTTCGGATTCACTCACGGCTAACTTTAAATGAAATCATCCATCTAACTGAAATTCCAAAAACTTCGGCTCATCGGATGATTGGTTCTCTTTCTGAAATGGGCTTTCTTACAAAAGATAGCGATGGATACTATTCTCTCGGTTTGCTATTTCTTGAGTTCGGTCACCTCGTTGCTGAGAGAATGGATCTTCGTAAAATTGCAAAGCCTCATATGGAAGCCCTAAGAGATGAAGTAAACGAAGCTGTTAATTTAACAATGCGAGACGGTGATGAAGCCGTTTATCTCGAAAAAGTAGATACAGACCATCCTGTAAGACTTTTCACAAAAGTAGGCCGGCGATCACCTCTTTATACAGGGGCTTGTTCCCGAATTATTCTTGCTTACACCGATGAAAAAGAACAAGAAGCGTATCTACAAAATATGGAACTTAAATCATTTGGAACAAAAACAATTGTAGATAAAGACGTTCTAATGGATATTTTGAGACAATCGCGTTTGAACGGGTTTGCTATAAGCTACTCAGAACTTGAAAATAGTACCGTCTCCATCGCTGCTCCTATTTTCAACTTAAGTGGTCAGGTTATTGGCGGACTAAGTGTCGCAGGACCTGAACTACGTTTTTCAAAAGAACGAATAACTGAACTTGTTAAGAAAGTTAAACAAACCGCCAATAACATCTCTAAAGAACTCGGTTATAACAAACAACTTATGTAGACATTTGTTTTAACAATATTCCTGCTTTTAGTTCTTTTAGATCCATTTCCCTTTTTAGCAAAAGCCTTTCAGCTTCGTATATCGATACAGATTTAAAGCTTATCCGTTCTCCTGGTTTTAATTGAGCAATCACTGGTATATCAACATCAATTACCTGACCTATTTTTGGATATCCTCCTATCGTTTGTCTATCTGCAAGGAGAATAATCGGATTCCCATCTGGGGGAACCTGAATAGTACCAAGAGTAACTGCCTCTGAGAGTAATTCCATTTGCTCTCCTAGCCTTAATAGTTGGCCCGAAAGCCTATACCCCATTCGATCAGATTGGGGGGTTACTTTAAACTTGCAGTGAAACAGATCTTCCCGGCTCTCTTTTGTAAATTGCTCGAAATGAGGACCTGGTATAATTCTTACAACTTGTTTAGGTCTATGAAAAAGGTAGGATTGTATGCCCCAACCTGTCGTGCAAAAAGGAGCATTCTTATGTTCAGTCTCTTCAAAGAAGGGCAATATATTCTTTTGTTTCTGATATGTAATAACATCTCCCGCTTCTAATGCTCTCCCACGATAGCCGCCAACGCCGGCACGGAGATAGGTACTTTTACTCCCCATGACTTTTGGAATCTCAAATCCTCCAGCGACAGCCAAGTACCCTCGACACCCTGCCTTTGCAGGTCCAAAAGAAAGGACACTATCTCTCTTTACATAGATAGGCCTATGTATGGGAACTGGCTTTTGATTAATCGTTGGTGAGAGATCTCCTCCGCAAATGGCGAAAATTGTATCTGCTTCAAATCTTAAAGAAGGACCAGCTAACGTCATTTCTAATGCAGCTTCTCCTTCCTCATTTCCAACTAACAGATTAGCAAGCCTTAAGGAAAGAGGATCCATAGCTCCACTCATAATAACTCCATGTTTTTGAAAGCCCGTTCTTCCAAGATCCTGAATCGTTGTTAAAAGACCTGGTTTGATTACCCTTAAAGCCATTACGAGCCCTCCTTATAGTCGTCATACTCCTCAACTGTTATTGGCCTAAATCTCACAACATCCCCGGATTCCAGTAAACTCGGTGGTGTTTTATCTTTTAAAAACAAGTCGAAAGGAGTTCTTCCAATAATTTGCCAACCTCCTGGAGTAGAGAGTGAATAGACTCCCGTTTGCATTCCAGCTATTCCAACAGAACCTTGAGGTATTTCTATTCGCGGCTTTTCCCTTCTTGGTGTTGCAATTTTCTCAGACATTCCTCCTAAATAAGGAAAACCTGGAGCAAATCCAACCATATAAACAAGGTAATCCCCACTAGAGTGAATCTTCACAACTTGTTCAGGAGAAAGATCATTATGATCTGCGACATAGTCAAGGTCAGGACCAAAAGCTCCACCATAACAAACTGGTATTTCAACAATTCTAGTTCTGTGTTTATCTATTTTCCCCAAATTTTGTACTGCTTCTTTAAGGTAAGCACAGACGAAATCAGATGGTGACTCAACGTTTGTATGATTTACTTTTCTTTCTCTTTTATATATTTGGATAGGATCATAAAAAATCGTTACACTCGTAAACGAAGGGACGGTTTCTATTAGACCGACAAACGAATGATCCTGTAGGTAATTTGTTAAAGCTTTTACTTTTTCATGCAAATCAAAACAAATCTCCTCACCAAAAGAAACCACTACCGCTGACTCACTTAACCTAGTTATCTTAACCTCTTTGTCTAGCTTGTTAATTAATTGTACCAAAGTCTCCCCTCCCTAAGTTCCGAATACCGGAACTCTAATTCCGTATTTTAGTCTTTGTAATAATTATAATTATCAGATATTGAAAATGCAATTTTAAAAAGCTGTTTGCGTAAAGCTTGTTGCTGTGAAGAAACGTTTTTTCTCGTAGTGAAATGGATCTTCAGTCACTCGACACCTCCTTGCGGGTGCGAGTGACTGAAGCTCAGGTGGAACGAACATGTAGAGAACACGTACCCCATAAAAACAACAAAGTAAGTGAAAACAGCCTTTTAAAAAGAAAGATTTACACACATCGCAATATGGATATTTTACATAATTCCGCGACTTTTTATACGATGACAAAAGGGATCTCCCAATAGATCTGTTCATGACCTTTGGGAAATCCCTTCTTAAAGTTTGCTTTTAATTTCTTTCAAAATAACGGGTCATCTCAACAATCATGGCCCCCATTCTCTCCAGTTCAGGTGCCACAACTCTATCAATGCCCTCTTCGTTCAATGCCTCTGCTGTTACCTTCCCAACAGCGACTGCAAGTACGTTCGATTTAAAAGCTTCTAACACTTGTTCTACATATCCTTTTTCTTTCACATACTTAAAGAAGGAGCGAACTTGGATGGCTGCTGTAAAGCATACGGCATCTATTTCAGAGCGAAAGAGCTCTTGGCAAAGTTGTTCAACCGTATCAAAGTCTGGGTCAACATGCTGATAAGGCAATACTTTCATGACCTCTGCTCCTGATTCCTCCAAATAGTTAATCAGCGCAGGAGCATTCTCACCATGTAGCTGTACCATGACTTGTTTCCCCTTAAAGTCAATTCCTTCTAATGACTGTATCAATCCTTTTATTGTTCCGTCATCATCCTTCACATCAGCTGTAACACCTATTTTCTTTAGAGCTGCAACTGTCTTATACCCTCTCGATGCTATTTTGGCATCATTCACAACGTTCATAAATGAGTCCTTTAGTTTTAATTCATCAGCAAGCTCTAAAAGAGCATTCGTACCAATACCAGTCGTGAAGATGATCCAATCAAATTGCTTTTTTACAATCTTTTGTAAATCCTCTTTTACTTGATCGTCCGCTTTGAACACGGTCCCTTGAAGAGATCGTACTAAAGGTGCTCCATTTTGCTTTTGAATTAATGTACTCATTTCTTCTGTCTTTCTTGATGCTGCAAGGACAATCTTCTTTCCATTTAATCCGGTCTTCATCGTTTCACTTCTTTCTCTTTGATAATTTCATTATATTAATTATAAGCCTTTATTCGATATAAAAAAAAGTTCAAACCAAAATCGGCTTGAACTTTTTTGAATTTACTATTTATTTAATCCATTATATTGATTAACAATCAACGTAAATAAACGACTATTTTGATCTAATTTAGTAACTTCCATTATTGCTGTTTCTAACCCTTTTTCTTGAATAAGATTTTGGATCTGGACAGCTTCTTCATCTGTTTTCACATCATAATGTAATGCCGCTGCAATAGCCTTTACTAAATAAACAGGATCATCGCCAACCATTTCAATAAATTGCTTTGCTGGTCCTATGAGACGATCATTAGGTCCCAATTTACGAAAAGGACCTCTCCCCACTCTCGTGACATCGTCAGCTAAGTTCGGATTTAAAAAACGGTTAATGATTTTGTCTATATATACGTTGTGTTCTGCTACGTTAAATGAATGTTTCTTTGAAAGCAATAGGCCTGTTTCTTGTAATGTTTTTTCAAGTAAATCTTTAATCTCTTCATTTGCTAATGCTTGATCTATTGTTCTCATACCAGCTTGGTAACCTAAATAAGCAGCAACAGCATGACCTGTATTTACAGTAAAAAGTTTTCTTTCAATAAAAGGGTTCAACTCATCAACATACGTAACGCCTGCAACTTCTGGGACATCGCCAATCATCTTTGACTGTTCAACGACCCATTCATAATATGGTTCAACCATCACTAATAGCTTATCTTCGTTTACTTGGTTTGGAACGATTCGGTCAACCGCCGCATCTGGGAATGCAAAATATTGATCAAAAGTCTCTTTTTCAGTATCTGATAAGTTCTGATAAACATGTTCTTTCAAGAGGGTACTGCCACCAATCAAATTCTCACATGCAATGATATTTAATGGAGTTTTGTTGCTTTCTAAACGCAAGCTCAACCCTTCATGAATACTTTTAGCAATAATCGGTAAGATGTTAGGCCCAACTGCTGTTGTTACGATATCAGCTTTCACAATCGCCTCTTTGACTAGATCTGGGTCTTGAATACTATTGATAGCTGAAACATTTTTTATTGTTACTGTTTCTTTCGATTGATCAGCAAGAACAACATTATATTCTTTACGTTCATTAATTAAATCAACGATTTCCTTATTTACATCTACAAAAACCGTTTCATATCCAGAATCATATAACAAAGATCCAATAAATCCGCGACCGATGTTCCCAGCACCAAAATGTACAGCTATCATATTAGTTCACCTCTTCAAAAATTTCGAGGATTTCCTCCGTTGATGTTGCCGATACTATTTTCTCTACATTTTCCTCTTCCGAACAAACAATCGCAATTTGTGATAAAATATCTAGATGCTCATCACCCTTACCTGCAATTCCAATTAGTAGTTTAACTTCGTTTCCTGCGCCGAACTCTACCCCATTCGGCACTTGAATAATCGCAATTCCTGATTCTTTTACCGATGCTTTTCCCTCTTCTGTACCATGTGGAATAGCTACGAAATTACCCATATATGTTGACGTCAATTCTTCTCTCTCTAACATTCTGTCAATGTAAGAAGGTTCCACATATCCAAGGTCAACTAATAATTCCCCAGTCATTTTAATCGCGTTTTCTTTCGTATCCACCTCTTTGTTTAATAAAATGTTTTGTTTTGCTAAGATTGGTAATGACATAATTAAATACTCCTTTTATTTGTTTTTTCTTTTTGAACGCGCTCTATAAAAAAGTTCTCTAATTTCGTTGCTAAATAGGATGAAATCTTACTCTCGTCTTTTGATTCAAACCTGAGAATACTTAATTCATTTTCAATTATTAATGCACTTATATGACTTAGAACTTCTAATGCATTAGTCGATAGTTCCTTAGGGGAAAGCATTAACAATACGGTTTCAACTTCCATTTCAGATTGATCCATCGCGCTAACTAGTTGCGGCCTGCTCATCGCATGCACGGTAAACGACGGTTTTACAACAGTATTGCTTCTCGTATGGTACAACGCTAACCTTGTATTTGGGATCCCTAACCCGCCAATTGCCTCACGCCTTACTAAATCATCTAATAAAACTGATACATTAGAAACAACTTCATCTTTCAGTAGTTTCGCACATGCCTCCTCTAGCAATTCAGAGATAGCTATTCCATCTTTATAAATAGTAACTGTTAACCCTTGTAAAAGTGTAATGATCGTATCAGAATATTCCTTTAGCACTTGCATTCGTTCTAGTGTATTTTCCTTTTTTGTAAATGAAGGATAATCCAGCTCTTGACTAGAAAATGGTTTACCGACTCTCTTTTTTTCATGAATATAGGATTTAACCTTTTCTACTTCATCAGTGGTTAAAATAGGATTAACTACAATGTAATCTCGTTTTAACTGAGGAAGTCGAATGGTAGATAAAATCACATCGTATTTCGTATCATTCATTTGGTTTAATTCAAACATTGAAACATTTTGACACTCTTTTATTTCAGGAATTTCTTTTTGCAGCCTTGTTGCTAACATTTTTGATGTACCGATTCCACTCGAGCAAACAATTAACGCTCTTAACGAGTCATGTTCGTTCTTCCCTAAAATGACAGAGCCGAAGTGAAGAACTAAGTAACCTATTTCTTCTTCTGGCACTTCTAATTCAGATAAGACTACTTCGACTCCACCTTTTACTATTTCAAATAACTCAGCATAATCACTTTTTATTTTTTCTAACAGTGGATTTGTAATCCCCATATTTTGCTTAATACGAAAAATTGCTGGGCTTAAGTGTGCCACTAACCCTTGTAAGAGGGCATGGTTATTCGCTAAAGGTACGCCTGTTTTTTTCTCAACATAGTGGATAAGGCTTTTTGCTTTTAGGGCAGTTTGAAGACTCGTATCTTCAATAATATATTCTTTATCGTGTCTTAACTTAGCGCCACGAAGATGCATCGTTATATAACCAACTTCAGCTTTAGGAATTTCCGTCTGGAAAACACCTTCTAGCTTAGCAATGATCTTCTCGGCTATCTTGAATTCAGGTGTAATTTGCAATCGCTCTAAATAACTTTGATCAATTGAAATGTTCTCTCCTTGCAATATTCGCTCCATCGCTAATGCTAAGTGTACGACTAGACCCATATAGGCACTGTCAGCTATTGAGTAAGGTAGCTCATTGTTTATTTCCTCAATTACCTTCTCAACAATATGCAAGTTTCTTTTTTCAACTAAACCTAATAATCTTTCAGAAATAAGCTCGGTTTGTTGTGTAGATTTCTTTTGAATGTTCTCCCTAATCAACGACAATAAATCAAATTCATCTACATTTTCTGAAATAATTTTGCTCATGGCTTTTCGCTTAGCTGTCTCATCACCAGCTATCTCAACACCATACCCTCTTTTTCTAATTAGCGAGAGATTCGTATACTTTTGCAACTGCTCTTCTACTTTGTTTAAATCATTACTAACAGTAGCGATGGTGACATTTAAGTCACTTGCTAGAGCAAGCAGTTTAACAGGCTCGATCGATTCCAGTAGTGTACACAGAATAATCGTTTGCCTTTCCTCGGGCGTGTATTCATTGTGCGTAATATTAAAGAGAAATAATTTCACATTCTCAATCTGTTCTTTCTCTCCAATGATTTGAATACCAACTCCAGATTTCTTTATTAGCCGTAAGTCATACTCTTTTAAAATGTCTTCAACGCCTTTCAGATCGCGGTGAACCGTTCGGACACTGACACCGATCTTCTCAGCAAGTCCTTTTACTGTTATTTCTTGATCTGATGCAAGTAGATATTCAAGAATTTGCCTTTCCCTTGCCGTAATGTAAATAAGATTCACCTCACTAAAAAGCTAATTGATGACAAAATTAAAATCAGATAACTATATTTTTATCATAAATGAGTTATTTTATTGATTCAATTAAAGGAAATTTCAATTTCGTCTTTGCTATTGTTGCCATAATTTAAAAAGATTGAGTTATAGTACCCTCATTTTTTAAAGAGCACACCATAAATGGCATGCTCTTCCGTCTGAAAAATAAGCAGATATTCTATGAAAGAATTACTTCAGTTTCTCAATAAGCTCATCATACTTTGGACTGTTCAAGAAGTTTTCTACTGAAATATGAACAGCTGTTGGTAATTTTGCTTTCGCGCGATCTGTTAGATCCTTATGTGAAATAACGATGTCTGCATCATTTGGAATGTTGTTAATAGCCGTGTTGGTTACATCGATTTCTAGACCCGCTTTTTTCACTTTGTTTCTTAAGATTGATGCCCCCATGGCACTAGAACCCATACCAGCATCACAAGCAAAAATAATCTTGTTTACATTTTCTTTCACAATTTCATTGTTAGGTGCTGTTTTTACGTCTTCTGTTTCACCTTTGTTCACTAAAACAGAAGCTCTGCTTTCTTTCCCTTTTAATGCAGAAGTTTTCTCTGTCGCTTTTGCTAAATCTTCTTCACCCGTTAATTTTGAACTCTTAAGAATAATCGAAGCGATAATAAACGATACAGCAGTAGCAGCGAGAACACCAGCAATAACAGCGAAGTATCCACCTCGTGGTGTCATAGCTAACACCGCAATAATACTACCTGGTGACGGTGCAGCAACAAGTCCACCATTAAACAACAATAGTGTGAATACTCCTGTGGCACCACCAGCAATGGCAGCGATAATTAGTGCAGGTTTCATTAAAATGTACGGGAAGTAAATTTCATGAATCCCACCAAAGAAGTGAATAATTGTCGCACCAGGTGCTGATTGCTTTGCCATTCCTTTTCCAAACAACATAAAAGCAAGTAAAATACCAAGACCCGGTCCAGGATTTGCTTCTAATAGGAATAAAATCGACATTCCCTCTCGCGCTGCTTGCTCAATTCCAATAGGACCTAAAATTCCATGGTTTATTGCGTTATTTAAGAATAAAACTTTTGCCGGTTCAATTAAAATACTCGCAAGTGGCAATAAGTTGTTCGTTACTAAGAAATTCACTCCAGATGCTAACGTTTGGTTTAACGTATAAACGATTGGGCCAACCCCAACATATGCAATAATAGTTAACGCTCCTCCAATAATACCTGCAGAGAAGTTATTCACTAACATTTCAAAGCCAGACTTAACTTTATTCTCAAAATACTTATCAACTTGCTTAATAAGCCAGCCACCAAGTGGCCCCATAACCATTGCTCCAAGGAACATTGGGATATCTGCACCAACAATTACCCCCATTGTTGCAGTAGCACCCACTACCCCTCCTCGCAGGTCATAAACCATTCGACCACCAGTAAAACCAATTAATAGAGGCAGTAAGTAAGTGATCATTGGACCAACTAGCTCAGCTAAACTCTCATTTGGCAACCAGCCAGTCGGAATAAATAATGCGGTAATAAGCCCCCATGCGATAAAAGCTCCAATATTTGGCATAATCATGCCACTTAAAAAACTACCAAAGCGTTGAATTTTCACTTTGAAATTTGAATTTGTTTTTTGTGAATCCATCATTCTATCTCCTTTCGGAAAGCTGTTTTTGCTTTGCTCTTTCCTATACCCTCATGATAAAGCGGTTACAGGTAAGATTCCATCTATAGTAAAGGTCCTTTTGTCAATTGAATTGTTGCCAAAATTAAAGACGTATATATAATTGTCCTTTTTTTGTCAAAGAAGGTAAAGGCTGATATAAAAATAGAGAAACCAAGCGCTCTTATACAAAAAAAAGGGGTGTATCAAAAGGTCTGTTTTTGACCTTTTGATACACCCCCGAAGCACTGAGCGAAGTCGCTACATCTTTTAAAAGCCTTGAGAGGAGTGGGTTTCTCCTCTCAAGGCGCGAACGGAGCCATTGCCACCTCTGTTCCGGACTTTTGGGACAGCCCCTTCTTACTATATTCCTTTTAATCCATTACCACATAAATCGCTTCATCCACTACTTCAACATCATACTTCTTCACACAGCCTACATCTGGCGCCTGGACTTTCCCATCTTTCATGCTGATCTTCCAATCATGAAGGGGACAAAAGACATGCTCTCCACTAACGATCCCTTCAGATAGCGGTCCTCCTTTGTGGGGACAGCTATTCTGAATCGCACGAATCGTTCCATCTTTTTGTTTAAACAAAGCAATTTCTTCTCCCAATACGTTCACTCTTTGACCGATTCCTACGGATAAATCTGCAACATTCGCTACATGAATCTTCTTTGCACTATCAACTTTACTCATATAAGTCTCCCCCTCCG
>NZ_JAKRYL010000035.1 GCF_023555415.1 Halalkalibacter alkaliphilus
TTTAAAATAGTGGAGGGGTAGCGAAGTGGCTAAACGCGGCGGACTGTAAATCCGCTCCCTCCGGGTTCGGCGGTTCGAATCCGTCCCCCTCCACCATTACTGGGCTATCGCCAAGCGGTAAGGCAACGGATTTTGATTCCGTCATGCGTAGGTTCGAATCCTGCTAGCCCAGCCATTTTTTTTAGATGATTGCTCTATTAAAGAGTTAAATGATCTCCATTTGAATGTAACGAGCCATTAGCTCAGTTGGTAGAGCATCTGACTTTTAATCAGAGGGTCGAAGGTTCGAGTCCTTCATGGCTCACCATTTATTTTATACTTGCGGAAGTAGTTCAGTGGTAGAACACCACCTTGCCAAGGTGGGGGTCGCGGGTTCGAATCCCGTCTTCCGCTCCAGAGAAATTGGGGCCTTAGCTCAGCTGGGAGAGCGCCTGCCTTGCACGCAGGAGGTCAGCGGTTCGATCCCGCTAGGCTCCACCATACATACTTCAAACAAAGTCATGGATAATATCTATGGCTTTTTATTTTTTTGATCTAATGTCTTATAGGTGTTTTACTTGTTAGTGATTGGTATTTGTTTAAAAGTTCGTCTAGTTTATGACTGAAATAGATCATTTCATCTGAGATGAGTGGGGTGTTTTTCGCTTTTTTATTTAATAGCGTTCTATATTTTTCAATTTCTTGTAAAAGTAATTGTTCGTCTTTCGTCATATTATCACATCCTTATCGAGAATTGGTTCCTCAATCGATTTGATAGAATTATGTCTTCTTTTTATACCCTTTTTTTACAGAGGTAAACATGGGAACCGTGTTATGATTGCTGTAAAAATGATTTTTTTCACTCACAAGTGAATATCACTTGAATTTTGAAACTTTTGAGGTATGTAAAACGTATGTTATGTCAGAATGAATGTAGGTAGGGGTAGTTTGATGGATACAATTGTGAAAAGGTTAATCCGGGAAGTGAGGAAAGGTGATCAACAGGCGTTTGCGGAAATTGTCGAACTCTATAAGGACAAAGTGTACCAAGTTGCCTATCGTATGGTAGGAAATGTCCATGAAGCACAGGATGTGGCACAGGAAGCTTTTTTACGTGCATATACGAACATCGATCGGTTTGATGTGAATAGAAAATTTTCTACATGGTTATTTCGCATTGCAACAAATGTAGCGATTGACCGGTTACGTAAAAAGAAACCAGATTTTTACCTTCAAGATGAAGTGAAGGGGTCTGAAGGATTAACTTTTGAATCTCAATTGGCAGCAGACGAAGAAAGGCCTGAAGATCAGGTCGTTACGATTGAAATGCAAGAGTGGGTTCAACATGAAATTAATCAACTCCCCCCTAAGTATCGTACAGCAATCATTCTTAAATATATGGAGGATCTATCCATTAGTGAAATTAGTGACATTCTTGATATCCCGCAATCAACCGTTAAGACGAGAGTTCATAGAGGCAGAGAAGCTCTAAGGAAGAGAATGCGCCATGTATAGGAAGGGGTGTTAGCATGAAGTGTGAACAAAAATATGAAGAATTAATTCAAAAACTCGTCGATTCTGAAGCAACTGACGAAGAAAAAAAGCAACTGGACCAGCACTTAACTTCGTGTGCTCCTTGTAGGCAACACCTTAAAGAGTTAAAAAAAGTCATCGCTTTTGTGCAAAGTGCCTCTCACATTGAAGCGCCTCCTAGTTTTACAAAAGATGTTATGGCAAGGTTGCCAGAACGGAAACAAACGTCTAAGTGGAAACAATGGACACGGAAACACCCGTTGCTTGTATCGGCGGCCGTATTCTTTTTACTCATGTTAGCAAGTGTCTCATCTCTTTGGAATACCGGCAATGAGCAGGTAGTTGTGACAGGGTCTGGTAAAGTTCAAATTGATCAAGAAAGTGGAAAAGTCATCGTACCTGAGGGTGAAGTAATCGAAGGTGATTTAATAATAAGAAATGGCCTGCTCCAAGTTGATGGAGAAGTTCAAGGTAATGTATTACTTGTTAATAGTGAATCATACTATGCGTCGGTTGGGCATGTGTCTGGAGAAATTCAAGAGCTCAATCAAGCGTTGGATTGGGTATGGTATCATGTGAAAAACTTTTTTAAAGAAGTGGTATCCTTTACAAATAATGAGGGCTCCGATAAATAGGGGCTCTCTTATAATGTAGAATTAAACTTTGAACGTAGACTGTGATATAATGGGACAAGGGAAAGAGGGCCTTGCTTAGGTTCCTCTTTCGATGTATGTTAATGGTTTGGAGGAAGAGCCATGTTTTCTTTAGGAGAGTTTCGTTTGCTTAATTATGTAGGGCAAATTATCGATATATTGCTCGTTACCTATGTCGTTTATAAAGCGATCATGATTATTCGTGGTACGAGGGCTGTTCAGTTAGTTAAGGGAATTACAGTTATTCTAGCGGTTTGGTTTTTAAGCCGGTTTTTAGGTCTGCGAACGTTAGAGTTTCTTATGAATCAAACATTTACATATGGCTTGTTAGCCATTATTATTATTTTTCAGCCTGAACTAAGAAGGGCGCTAGAGCAGTTAGGAAGAGGCCGTTTTTTCTCGAGCAGAACTACGCCTCAAGATGATTCTGCGAAAAAATCAATTGAAGCCATTGTGAAAGCTTCTTCCTACATGGGAAAACGTAGGATTGGTGCGTTAATGTCTTTAGAACGTGAAACTGGGATGACAGATTATGTAGAAACAGGGATTCAAATGAATGCACATTTAACATCCGAGTTGTTAATTAATACGTTTATTCCGAATACACCATTGCATGATGGAGCAGTCATCTTAAAAGGGGATACAATATTAGCGGCAGCTTGTTACTTGCCGTTATCTGAAAATCCATTTATCTCAAAGGAGTTGGGAACTAGACATCGGGCTGCTCTAGGGGTAAGTGAGGTAACAGATTCCATTACCATTGTTGTATCAGAGGAAACGGGAAGTATCTCTTTAACGAAAAACGGCGAACTACATAGAGAACTAGACGAGGAAAAACTGCGTTCTCTGTTAGAGAGAGAGCTGTTATTTGAAAGTAAGCAAGCAACCACTTCACGTTGGCAGTGGGGAGGGAAGAAAAATGGATAAGTTGTTCAACAGCCATTGGTTTGTTAAAATCATCTCTTTCTTTATTGCCTTGATGTTATTTACCATGGTGAACATTGATAATATGGCTTCTCAGCCTGGAGTATTACCATCCATTTCTCCAGCTTCATACACGTTAGAAGACGTGGAGTTATCGGTTTACTATGATGAGGAGAATTATGCGATAACAGATAAAACAGAACATGTTCAAGTGAATTTAAAAGGGCCTCAGAGCTCTCTTACTTTGTTTCAGTTGACAAGGCCTTCCTATGAAGTGTTTGTCGATGTTAGAGAACGAGGAGAAGGTGTTCATACGTTAAGTGTACAGCATCGTAACTTTCCAAGTGATTTAAGTGTTTCAATTGTACCTCAATACGTGAGAGTGGAACTTCAAGAAAAGCAAACCGTTTCTTTCCCAGTTCAAGTAGATATTATTAATTCTAATGAAGTTGAGGAAGGTTATACGGTTGGAACGCCTATTGTCTCTCCATTAAATGTGGATGTGACAGCAGCGAGAAGTCTAGTAGCGGAAGTTCATGAGGTAAAAGCGTATGTGGACGTTGCGGGAGCTGATAGAGCGATTGAAGAGACAACACCTGTAAGGCTTTATGATGAAGATGGGAATGAGTTGACGCTGTCGGTTGATCCGCAGGTTGTTGATGTAAAAGTCCCAATTACGAGTCCGAATCGTACCGTTCCAGGAAAGGTAACTCGAACAGGAGAATTACCAGACGGAGTTAGTATAAACGAAATTAGGATTGAACCTGAAGAATTGACGGTCTATGGTCCAAGAGATGTGATTGATCGTATGAACGTCGTTGAAGTAGGGACGTTAGACCTTAGTCAATTAACAGAAAGTCAAACGATAGAAATGGAAGTACCTATTCCACCAGGGGTGGAGCGTGTTACACCAGAAACGGTAAGTGTTTCCGTATCAATTAGTACTGAGGAAGAGCAAGAATTTACGGACATACCGGTTGAGATTATTGGTGGTCGTGATGGGGAAGATATTACGTTTAATGGAGATGAAACAAGAGAGTTAGCGATTACAGCAAGAGGTGCAGAACAACTGCTAGCAAGATTAACAGAAACTGATATACAGGCATTTGTAGATGTCAGTGATTTGTCGACCGGTGAACACGAGATAGAGGTGCAAATTAACGGCCCTCCAAATATTCGTTTTGATTCTGCTGAAACGACAATTCCAATTGAGATTAGATCGCGTATTGAGTGATGACTTGTTTTGAAGGAGAGAATAAATAATGGGAAATTATTTTGGTACTGATGGTGTTCGTGGGGTTGCTAATACGGAACTTACCCCAGAACTAGCTTTTAAATTAGGAAGAATGGGTGGATACGTGTTAACAAAGGACACGGAGAAGCCTCGCGTTGTAATTGGAAGAGATACACGTATTTCAGGAGAAATGCTAGAAAGTGCACTTGTTGCAGGACTACTTTCGATTGGAGCAGAAGTGATGCGACTTGGAGTCATTTCAACTCCAGGTGTCGCGTTTTTAACAAAGGCATTAAGTGCAAACGCGGGTGTGATGATTTCGGCTTCTCATAATCCAGTCCCTGATAATGGAATTAAGTTTTTTGGACCCGATGGATTTAAATTATTAGATAATCAAGAAGCTGAAATCGAGCGTCTTTTAGATAGTGAAGACGAACTTCCTCGACCAACCGGAGGGGCTCTTGGCCTAATAACCGACTATTTTGAAGGTGGACAAAAGTATCTTCAATACTTAAAGCAAACAGTTCAAGAAGATTTTTCGGGGATTCATATCGCTTTGGATTGTGCACATGGAGCAGCATCATCATTAGCTCCTCATTTATTTGCTGATTTAGAGGCAGATATTTCAACAATGGGAACATCCCCAAATGGTATTAATATTAATGAACATTGTGGGTCAACTCACCCAGATGCGCTTTCAGCTTTTGTTCTTGAAAAGGGTGCACAAATTGGTCTTGCCTTTGACGGAGATGCCGATCGGTTAATTGCTGTCGATGAGAACGGTGAAGTCGTTGATGGTGACAAAATCATGTTTATTTGTGCGAAGTACATGAAGGAACAAGGTTGGTTAAAGCACAATACTGTGGTGTCAACAGTAATGAGTAACCTCGGTTTTTATAAAGGATTAGAAGAGTTAGGAATCGAGGCTAAACAAACATCTGTCGGAGATCGCTATGTGATGGAGGAGATGAGAAAAGGTGGGTATAATATTGGCGGTGAACAATCCGGTCATATTATCTTCCTAGATCACATTACGACTGGTGATGGTCTATTATCAGCGTTACAACTTGTTAATATTATGAAGGCGACAAATATGCCATTATCAAAGCTCGCTTCTGAGATGGAAACATTCCCACAAAAATTAGTGAATGTTCGAGTTACAGATAAGAATGCTGTCACTGAAAACGCAAAAGTTAGTGCAGTGATTGGTGAGGTCGAGGCTCAAATGGCAGGGGAAGGTCGAGTTCTTGTTAGACCTTCTGGAACAGAGCCGCTTGTCCGTGTAATGATTGAAGCAAAGACTAAGGAACTTTGTGATCAATATGTTGATCAAATCGTAGAGGTTGTTAAAGCAGAAATGGGTCTAGACGAATAAAAGAGTATATATGCATAAGTGGCACAAAACAGGCTGCTTATGCATACTTTTTTATATAGAGTCAGACTCACTCTTTGAAAAAGTTTGTTAAATATTTACTTCTCATTGACGATTTAAGATGGGTAAGGTATGATAAAGCAAGTCAATAATGGAAAGGAGGATCGAAAAAGAATAAATGTAAAGCGCCAGGACTATAGTGGATATAGTTGACGAGGAGAGGGAGTATCGAATGTTCGGCGGATGCCCTCCGGTTGTAAGCATGACAACCGTTAGACTTCTGAGTAAAACAAAGAGGCAACTCTTTGCACAAAGCCAGAAGTAAGCATGCCTTCTAAAAAAAGATAAGAGTGGGGGTAAGTTTGCCCTCAAGCTTCTTGCCCCCAACTTCGGGAGGTAATTATTTATGTGCGGAATCGTTGGATATATTGGATCAGAAGATGCAAAAGAAATTTTATTACGTGGATTAGAAAAGTTAGAATATCGTGGTTATGACTCAGCAGGGATCGCGGTTGCAAACGATGATGGAGTTCACGTATTTAAAGAAAAAGGTCGTATTGCAGCACTACGAAATGTTGTAGATGAAAATGTTGATGGAACGGTAGGGATTGGTCATACACGTTGGGCTACGCATGGAGTACCAAGTCGTACGAATGCTCACCCGCATCAAAGTGAAACAGCACGTTTTACACTTGTTCATAACGGTGTTATTGAAAACTATGAACAGTTAAAGAGTGACTATCTAGAAGGTGTAGACTTACAAAGTGATACGGATACAGAGATTATTGTTCAACTTGTTGATCGTTTTGTGAAAGAAGGTCAAACGGTCGAAGCAGCATTTAGTCATACATTATCTTTATTAAAAGGTTCTTATGCGATTGCGCTTCTTGATAAACAGAACTCTGAATTAGTCTATGTTGGAAAGAATAAGAGTCCGCTTCTTATAGGTGTTGGTGATGGTGTGAACGTAATTGCTTCTGATGCGATGGCAATGTTACAAGTAACGAATCAATTTGTAGAAATTATGGATAAAGAAATTGTCCTAGTATCACGTGATGACATTACGATCAAAACACTTGATGGTACAGTAATGTCACGTTCTCCTTATAAAGCAGAACTAGATGCGAGCGACATTGAAAAAGGTACGTATCCTCATTTTATGCTAAAAGAAATTGATGAACAGCCTTTTGTTATCCGTAACATCATCCAAAAGTATCAAAATAAGGATGGAACCGTTCGTTTGGATGAAGATATTCGCAATGCAATGAAATCTTCTGATCGTATTTATATTATTGCTGCAGGAACTAGCTACCATGCTGGTCTTGTTGGAAAACAGCTGATTGAAAAAATCGCTCAACGTCCAGTAGAAGTTCATATTGCAAGTGAATTCTTGTATAATATGCCGCTTCTATCAGAAAACCCACTCTTTATTTTTATTTCACAAAGTGGTGAAACAGCCGACCTTCGTGGTGTATTAGTTGATGTGAAAGAAAAAGGATACAAAGCATTAACGATTACAAATGTACCTGGTTCAACACTTTCTCGTGAAGCGGACTTTACGTTACACACGTATGCGGGTCCTGAAATTGCTGTTGCTTCTACGAAAGCTTATACAGCACAAATGGCGGTTCTTACACTGCTAGCTGTTGATACAGCAAATGCAAAAGGAATTAAACTTGATTTTGATCCTATTCAAGAGCTTGGAATTGTTGCAAGTGCAATGGAAACTCTTTGTGATCAGAAGGAAAGATTAGAGCAAATTGCTCGTGACTACCTTGCTGTAACAAGAAATTGTTTCTTCATTGGCCGTGCAGCTGACTACTTTGTTTGCTTAGAAGGTGCTCTCAAGTTAAAAGAAATCTCTTATATTCAAGCAGAAGGATTTGCTGGTGGAGAGTTAAAGCACGGGACAATTGCCTTAATTGAAGACGGCACTCCAGTGATTGCGATTGCAACACAAGAGCATGTTAACTTAAGTATTCGTGGAAATGTTAAGGAAGTTGCAGCTCGTGGAGCGAATCCTTGTATTATTAGTATGGAAGGCTTGGAGCATGATGGAGATGCGTTTGTTATTCCAAAGGTACATGAACATTTAACGTCTCTAGCAACAGTTATTCCATTACAGTTAATCTCTTACTATGCGGCTTTACATCGTGATTGTGATGTTGATAAGCCTCGTAATTTGGCGAAAAGTGTAACGGTTGAATAATACAAAAAGCTGTTTCAGATTCAGAAAAAGAGGCGGCAATGGTTCCGTTCTCTAGGTGCCTTGAGAGGAGAAACCTAACCCTCTCAGTGCTAAGGGGTTGTGCCAAAGGTCAGAAGTTGACCTTTGGCACAATCCTTTTTTAGATTGTATCCGGTAATTCGTTTAGTAAGAAAATTTAACTGCTACTGAGTCAGTTGTTAAGCGTTTTAAATTTACCAATATGTTTCCTTTCAATAACTTATAGCCTTATAATTGATAACGCTTTCTAAATGTAGGTATATAAAAATATTAAGGGGCATAAGTGACGTTGTAAAGTATAGTCACTTCATATATACCATTGCTACAACCCTTATGTTATCGCTTTATATTAACAAATAGTATAGGTAAAATTATTTTTAAAAAAACTTTGTATGTCCGATAGACAAACTAAGTTACTAGTGCTATAATAAAACCAGATGAAAGCGATTTCGACCAAAACACTAAATTGGGGGTTAAACAAATGAGCTATTTTAAAAATGTTAATCATGTAAAATTCGAAGGTGCTAATTCAACAAATCCTTTCGCATTTAAGTATTACAATCCAGAGGAAAAAATAAACGGACAAACAATGGAAGAGTTACTTCGCTTTGGTGTTTCTTACTGGCACACATTCACTGGCGAAGGTAATGATCCATTCGGAGCAGGTACTGCTGTACGTCCATACAATCACCTTTCAGGAATCGACCTTGCTAAAGCTCGTGTAGAAGCTTCATTTGAATTTTTTGAAAAACTAGGTGTTCCATATTTCTGTTTCCACGATTTAGATATCGCACCTGAAACAGATTCACTAAAAGAAACACTTAACAACATTGATGAAATTGTTGCTATGATCAAAGATTACATGAAGACAAGTAAAGTGAAATTACTTTGGAATACAGCAAACATGTTTACTCACCCACGTTGGGTACATGGAGCGGCAACAGCACCAAATGCAGATATTTTTGCTTATGCTGCTGCAAAAGTGAAAAAAGGTCTTGAAGTTGGTAAAGAACTAGGATCAGAAAACTATGTATTCTGGGGTGGACGTGAAGGATATGATACACTTCTAAATACAAATATGGGACTTGAGTTAGATAACCTTGCTCGTTTCTTCCACATGGCAAAAGACTATGCAAAAGAAATTGGCTTTGACGCTCAATTCTTAATCGAGCCTAAACCGCAAGAGCCAACTAAGCACCAATATGATTTTGATGTAGCAACAGGTCTAGCGTTCTTACAAAAATATGATTTACAAGATACTTTCAAGTTTAATATCGAAGCTAACCATGCTACTCTTGCTGGTCACACATTTGAACATGAATTACGTACTGCTCGTATTAACGGCATGTTAGGTTCTGTTGATGCAAACCAAGGAGATACATTACTTGGGTGGGATACTGATGAATTCCCAACAGATCTTCACTCTACAACGTTAGCGATGTACGAAATCATTAAAAATAATGGTCTTGGTACAGGTGGATTGAACTTTGATGCGAAAGTAAGACGTGGATCATTTGACACAGATGATTTATTCCACGCTCATATCGCTGGTATGGATGCGTTTGCGATTGGTGCAAAAGTAGCACAACGCTTAATTGACGATAAAGTATTAGATAACTTTGTTGAAGAGCGCTACAGCAGCTACACTTCAGGAATTGGTCTTGATATTGTTGAAGGAAAAGCAGATTTCCACAAGTTAGAGAAGTATGCTCTAGAACTTACTGAAATCAAAAATACTTCTGGAAGACAAGAACAATTAAAAGGTATTCTAAATAAATATCTTCTTGAAACGTTCGCAAAATAGTTCAATAAAAAGAAAAATGTACTGATTGCTTAGCGGTTTTCAGTACATTTTTTTTGAAATAAAAATAAATCATTTTTTTATAGGAGTGAGTCCATGTTAACAAAAGTAGAAACAACTAAACAATTAGCTGTAAATACAATTCGTACACTTTCAATTGATAGCATCGAGAAAGCAAATTCCGGTCATCCAGGCCTTCCTATGGGTGCAGCACCAATGGCATTTTCTTTATATGGTGAGCAAATGAAGCATAACCCAGCTAATCCAAACTGGTTTAACCGTGACCGTTTTGTTTTATCTGCAGGCCATGGATCCATGTTGCTATACAGTATTCTTCACTTAACAGGGTACGATGTTACAATGGATGATTTGCAAAATTTCCGTCAGTGGGGAAGCAATACACCAGGTCATCCTGAGTTTGGTCATACCGCTGGGGTTGATGCAACAACAGGGCCACTTGGTCAAGGATTCGCAATGGCTGTTGGAATGGCGATGACTGAAAGACATTTAGCGGCAAAATTCAATCGTGACAATTACAATGTTGTAGACCATTATACATACAGCATTTGTGGAGACGGGGACTTGATGGAAGGTGTTTCCGCAGAGGCAGCTTCACTAGCTGGGCATTTAAGTCTTGGTAGACTAATTGTGTTATATGATTCTAATGATATTTCACTAGATGGAGATCTACATCTTTCATTCTCAGAAAGTGTTGAAGAACGCTTTAAAGCATATGGATGGCACTATCTTCGTATTGAAGATGGAAATGATCTTGATGAAATAGAAAAAGCGATTAAATTAGCTCAACAAGATGAAAGACCAACATTAATTGAAGTGAAAACAACAATTGGTTATGGGTCTCCAAATAAAAGTGGAAAGTCAGCATCTCATGGTGCTCCATTAGGTGCGGATGAAATTAAATTAACAAAAGAAAATTATAAATGGACATATGATGATTTTCACGTTCCTAGTGAAGTGAAGAGTTTGTTTGAACAAGTAAAAGAAGAAGGTGCGAAACAAGAAGAAGAATGGAATCAACTTGTTGCGGACTATCAACAAAAGTTTCCTGAATTAGGAGAGCAATTTAAACAAGCTATGAATGGAGAATTGCCTGTTGATTTTGATTCAGATCTGCCTTCTTTTGAAGCAGGAGTCGATAAAGTTGCAACACGTTCATCTGGTGGTGAAGCGTTAAATGCCTTTGCGAAGAACGTACCTTCTATTTTTGGTGGTTCTGCCGACTTAGCTTCTTCAAACAAAACGATGTTAAAAGGAGAAGACAATTTCAGTCGATCAAATTATGGTGGAAGAAACGTTTGGTTTGGAGTCCGCGAATTTGGAATGGCAGCTATGGTAAATGGAATGGCTTTACATGGAGGAGTGAAACCTTTTGGTGCTACATTCTTCGTCTTTTCAGACTATTTACGCCCAGCCGTTCGATTGTCGGCACTAATGAAGCTACCTGTAACGTACGTCTTTACTCATGATAGTGTGGCTGTTGGGGAAGATGGTCCAACACATGAGCCGGTAGAGCAACTAGCTTCATTCCGTGCAATGCCGGATGTAAGCGTGATTCGCCCTGCTGATGGAAATGAGACAGTAGCAGCTTGGAAAGTAGCACTTGAGTCAAAAGACAAGCCAACAATGCTTGTTTTAAGCCGTCAAGATCTTATGACGAATTCCAAGTCTTTAGATGTTGCTTATGAAGGCGTAACAAAAGGAGCTTATGTTGTATCAGAAGCAGGAGGAGAACAAGCTGGTGTATTACTTGCAACTGGTTCTGAAGTACAATTAGCAGTTGAAGCACAGAAACAATTAGAGGCTGAAGGCATTTTTGTTTCCGTTGTAAGCATGCCTAGTTGGGACCGTTTTGAACAACAATCAGAAGAATATAAGAACAGTGTATTACCACCTCACATTAAAGCTCGTGTCGGAATAGAAATGGGTTCATCGCTTGGATGGCATAAATATGTTGGTGACAATGGCAAAGTGATCGCGATAGACCAATTTGGTGCTTCAGCGCCAGCTAGTAAAATCTTAAAAGAGTATGGTTTTACAGTTGAGAATGTTGTCTCAAATATGAAAGAAGCTTTTACTAAATAAAATAATGTAGCTTATTCGTAGAAGGTGATGATAGTGGAAATTCGTGAAGGGATTTTTGGAGAAGTAAATGGTCAGGAAGTGAAGATCTTTACTTTGATAAATGGCAGCGGAATGGAACTTAGTTGTATTAATTATGGTTGCACCATAACAAAGGTTCTTGTTCCAGATCAAAATGGCAAGGTAGAAAATGTCGTATTAGGTTTTGATTCAATCGAGGAATACATTAATCATTCTCCTTTCTTTGGTTGCGTCGTTGGTCGTGTTGCTGGTAGAATAGCTAACTCTCAATTTGAGTTAGATGGTATAACGTATGATCTTCCAAATAATGAAGGTGTCAATCACCTTCATGGTGGAGATCATGGTTTTGATAAAGTGATTTGGGATGCAAAAGTTGAAAAAGGAGCAGATGAACTCAAGGTTATCTTTACACATAAAAGCTCTGATGGAACAGCAGGCTATCCAGGTAACGTAACGGTTAGCATTACCTATACTTTAAACAATAAAAATGAGCTCGATATTTTTTATCACGCAACAACGGACAAAAAAACGCTTATAAATTTAACCAATCACTCTTATTTTAATTTAAGTGGTGATCTAAAAAGGGATATTCTTGAACACGAATTAACGCTAAAGAGCGATCATTTTCTAAAGTTAAGTGATTCCCTGCTTCCTACAGGAGAGTTAGAGGCAGTTGATGGGACGGCTTTTGATTTTCGAGATGGAAGGGAATTAAAAGATGGGGTTCAATCCGATCATCAACAGAATAAACTAGTTGGTGGAGGATATGACCATCCACTTGTATTGAGTACGAATCGTGAAGAGGAAATCTGCTTAATTGATCACCAAGCTGGCAGAAAGCTGATCGTAGAAACGGATGAACCTTCTGTTGTTTTATATACTTCTAATATGATGGCTGATGATTTTGAGGTTAGAGGCGTTACAGCAAGAAAATATCTTGGAGTATGTCTTGAGACTCAGCATCAACCCGATGCCATTCATCACCCGACGTTTCCATCTATTTTATTGGATAAGGATGAGGAATATAGAACGTCGACAAAGTATCGCTTCTCTGTGATGTAATAAGAAATAAATATAACTTGAGAGAACCACTTTCTTTTAAAGAAAGTGGTGCTTTTTCTGTAAAAGGCTGTTCTCGTAAATAGTGTTGTTTTCAAAGGTTTCATGTTCTTGACGAGATCGTTCCATTGCGCTGCAGTCACTCGCTTTCCGCGGGGAGGTGTCGAGCCTCCTCGACTGTGCCTGTTGGGTCTCGACCCTACCTCTTTTTCCCGCAGGAGTCGAGTGACTTCCGCTCCATTTCACTGTGAGAAAAACCTTTCTACACAGCAACAATCTTTGTGAAAACAGAAAGTAGTTCCTAGGAAATAAAGAAACCACATGTGACCCAAAAGGTACACATGTGGTTTGTGAGTTACTTTTATTTCTCTTTATAGATGAAGTAATCAAAGTCAGCAGGACAGTTTTGACCAGATGTATCTTGGCATTGCATTCCAACGAAGGCACCAGTGAAGAATCCTCCGCCTTGAATGTAATCATCTGATAGCTTGTATGAAGCAAAGTCGATCTCAATCTCAGTCCAATTGTCTCCATCAAATGAATAAGAATAACGATACGTATTTGTTGTAACATCAACGCGTAAGTAAACGTATTCTACGTCTGCCGGAATGGAAATTTCGCGGCCTTTTAGTGGCTGATCAAACGTAAAATTGTCACTTGTCATAATATCAAGAATTTTGCCTTGTTCTTCATTCCAAGTTATTTGTAGAGCTGTCCAGTTTTGAGTGTTGTAATAGTTTACAAGTCCTGCAGCTTGTTGGAACGTATCAGGATCAAATGCTACCTTTGTTTCCGCTGTAAAGTTAAAATGCTGCCAGCGTCTAGCTACATAAGCTTGAGTGAATTTTGAAGACAGTGACTCTTTTCCGTATAAACGTAAATGACCAGGCTTATCTTTTAGAGAAAGCGTATTTTCTCCTAGAGGGATACGCAGTGTTTGGAAGTTAAGGTTTAGTTCCTCACTATCAAAATCATCCTTCTCTGGATAATCTGCATCCCATTTTACTTCTTCAATAGAAGGCCCATCAATTTCAAGAGACGGTTGATTTCCTCCAACTACGTAAGGCCAATCATTTTTCCACTCGAGACGTTGGATCGCTGTTTCTCTACCAAGAGGACAGAAGCCACGAGGATCTAGAATTGGTTGCCCCTCTCTTGGAAGAGGTCTTCCTGTTAAATGAACAAGGAACCACTCATCAGTGTGTGTTTGAACAATAGATGCATGTCCTGCTTTTTGTAATGGGTTTCTTGGATGTGCAAAAGATGAAATTAAAGGATTTTCTGGGTGAACTTCATATGGACCCCATAAGTTCTTTGAACGAGCAATCGTAGCTTGGTGATCATATTTTGTACCACCTTCAGCTGTTAATAAATAATAATAATCACCAATTTTATATAAATGTGGTGCTTCTGTTAATTTAACATCCGTTCCTTTAAAAATAATCTCCTTTTTGCCTACTAGCTTTTGTTCTTCTACGCTATATTCTTGAAGGACAATACCGTAGAAATTATGGTGAGATGCGCGATGGTCCCAGACCATGTTGACGAAATATTTTTTCCCATCTTCATGATGGAATAAAGAAGGATCAAAACCTGAGCTGTTCATATAAATAGGCTCAGACCATTCGCCATCAATTGTATCACAAGTAACGAGGTAATTATGACTGTCTTTCCACTGGCCTTCTGTTACCTTAACATCGGTGTAAATTAACCAGAACTTACCATCACTATATGAAAGAGCAGGTGCCCAAATACCACCAGAATCAGGATTGCCGATCATGTTCAATTGGCTTAAACGGTTAAGTGGTCTAGAAACAAGACGCCAATTTTTTAAGTCTTTTGAATGGTAGATACCAACACCGGGAAACCATTCAAATGTAGATACAGCAATGTAGTAATCTTCTCCTGCACGACAAATGCTTGGATCAGGATTAAAGCCTGTTAATATAGGGTTTTGAATTTTGTTCATTTTACATCCACCTCTACAGTAATATTTTTGAGAAATTCAAATAATGTTTTTCTGAAAGGACATCTCTTCCTAAAGTCAAGCATCAATGAAACTTTGAGACGTAACTATTAAGCTTCTTCTAAATTCATCGTTAGGAATTTCTCGGCAGAAAAAGCAGCAACACCTAGAGCGGCAGATCTACTCTCCAATCTTGAAAAGTGAATTTGTAAGTCCTTCTGATGAGTGGTTAACGCATTCTTTTTCATACTTTCTCTTAACGGTTCATCTAGCCAGCTTTGTAAACTTACTAAACGGTTCCCAATAATAACTTGTTCTGGGTTAAACGTATTAATGATGTTGTTAATCCCAATTGCTAAATGCTCAGCCAGTTTTCCTATCAGCTCGATTATCTTCGGGTCACCGTTTCTTGCCAGCTTCGTAATGAACTCAAGAGATAGCTCCTGATCACTCTTCATTGGGATCCCATATTGCCTCACCATTTCAACAAGAGCTTTCTCAGAGGCATATAACTCCCAGCATCCTTTGTTGCCACAATTACATATAGGACCATTCATATTAATAGTCATATGTCCAAGCTCTCCGGAGAAGCCGTTGTTTCCCTTATAAAGCTTCCCGTTAAGAATAAGACCTACCCCAATACCGATTCCTCCACTAATATAGACGATATTTTCAAACTCTTTACCAACACCAAATTTCTTCTCTCCATAAGCACCTGCATTTGCTTCATTCTTTATCTTAACTGGAATTTTGTACTTCTCTTCGATGACCTTTTTTAAATTTTTGTTTTTCCATTTTAAGTTTGGTGCAAGAATGATTTCTTCTTCCGTATTGACAGCAGCTGGTACGCCGATCCCGATTCCAACAACACCATAAGGGCTTTCTGGCATTGTGACGATTAATTCATCAATTAAGGTGAAAATTCTTTCTGTCGTTTCTTCAAAAGACAAGTTTAGTGTTTCGACGAGTTTTTCATTGCTAATATTTCCTTGTAAATCTGTTAGAATTGCAAGAACATAGTTAACGCCGATATCAACACCAATTGTATAACCTGCTGTTTGGTTGAATAGTAGCATAACAGGTCGTCTGCCGCCACTTGATAAACCAGGACCAGATTCAAGAATTAATTGTTCATCAATTAACTCATTTACAAGGGAAGAAACGGTACCTTTGTTTAACCCCGTATTATTAGCGAGTTCGGCTCTGGATACAGGAAAAGTTTCCTTAATACAATGAAGAAGCAAGGACTTATTCCGTTTCTTAACCACATGCTGATTAAATGTTTGATTCATTTTCATTTTGTTCACGCTTTCTTTTCTTTTTTTTTAAAAGTACCATATATTAAGAGATTAACCAATAGGGTTGTTGGAAAAGAGAAGCGATTGGAAAGCGGTTGGTGCAAACGTTTCCTTTGGCTTGGTGTATCGTCTATAAATTTATTATACACTTAGTTCATTCACTAGACAAACAATGTTTTGCATGTTATTATAAATTCAAAGTTAGTAAAGAGCTAACTCGTTACACAAACAAGGGGGTTTTAAAATGTTTAAGAAGAAAGCGATTACATCTTTGGCTGCTTTATTAGCAGGGGCAATGATTGCTACAGGTTGCGGTGGCGGTGACACTGATGGCGGTCAAGCTGGAGAGAATGAGCAAGGAGCTGCACCTGCAGGAGATACAGCAACAGTTGATTTTATGCACTTATGGCCACAAGGTAGTTCTGCAGAGCACCATCGAATTGTAAACGAAATCATTGCAGATTTTGAAGCTGAAAATGAAAATATTACAATTGATCTTCAAGTTTTAAGTAACGAACAATACAAAGATCAAATCACAGTACTATCAGCAGCAAATGAACTTCCTGATGTTGGGATGACATGGGCAGCTGGATACTTAGATCCATTTGTTTCAGGAAACAAGTTTGCTCCATTAGATGATGTATTAGAAGATGGATTAAGAGACCAATTCGTAGCGGGAACTGTTGAAGCTTATGAAAAAGATGGTCATTCTTACGGGTTACCTTTAGAGTTAAATACAGTATATGTTTACTATAACAAAGAAATCTTTGAAGAGTATGGATTAGAAGCGCCAGAAACATACGAAGAGTTACAACAAGTAGTATCTACTTTAACTGAAAACAATGTACAGCCAATCGCATTAGGAAACAGAGATAGCTGGACTGGTTCAATGTGGTATATGTACTTTGCTGATAGAATTGGTGGTTCTGACTTATTAACAAACGCTATTGCAAGAGAAGCATCTTTTGAAGATCAAGCATTTGTTGATGCTGCTGCAAAAGTACAAGAAATGGTTGACAGCAATGCGTTTGTAAACGGCTTCAACGGTATGGCTGATGAAGAAGCGAAGAGCATGTTCATGAACGAGCAATCAGCAATGTATATGATTGCAACTTGGGATTTACCAAACTTCACTACAAATGAAGATGTTCCACAAGAGTTCAGAGATAATGTTGGATTCTTCAAGTTCCCTACTGTAGATGGTCAAGGTGACCACAATAGCTTTGTAGGTGGTCCTGGGGTTGGGCTATTCGTAGCTGAAAACTCTGATGTGAAAGAAGAAGCAAAACAATTTGCAGCTTATTTCGTAGAGCAATGGGGTTCTAAAGCAGTATCTGAGGCTGGTGTTCTTCCTGCAACAATTGTTGACGGTGAAAGCTTAGATCTTCCTGATATGTACGTAGAAGTACTTGAAGACCTTAACCAAGCAACAGGCTTAACGCTATATGCAGACGTACAAATGACTGCTTCAGCAGCTCAAACTCACTTAGATTTAATCCAAGCTCTATTTGGTGGACAAATCACTCCTGAGGAATTTGCTGCACAACAAGAAGCGGCACTTGCTGAATAAGAAGCTAGAATAATCATTACAAGAATATAAAACAATATGTTTTGCATCCAGTAATAAGCGAAAAGGACAAATCCTTAACTGGTTTGTCCTTTTCTATCTTTTAAGGGGGTTAATACGCTATGCATAAAGTTATGTCGAACAAGTGGTTTATCACTTTGTATCTTCTCCCTGCATTGTTATTAGTTGGTATTCTAATCTTCATTCCTTTACTTTTAACAGGGTACTATGGGCTGATGAAGTGGGATGGGATTGGAGCAATGCAGTTCATCGGTTTAGAAAACTACCTTAACGTACTAACGGATGGTAAGTTTTGGCAAAGTGCAGGAAACTCTGCTCTGTTAGCAGTATTTTCAACGCTTAGTTTAGTTGTTTATTTAGCAGTATCAATGATTTTAGCTTCCAAAATAAAAGGTGCAGACCTTTTAAGAAAAATTTACTTAATTCCTATGTTATTATCTTCTGTTGCGATCGCTCAGCTATGGATTAAAGTGTATAATCCATCAAATGGAATGTTAAATGAAATTCTTAGTTGGTTTGGGGTTCAGAACCCACCACTATGGCTTGCTGATCCAAACATTGTTCTGTATTCAATCTTTATCCCGATTTTATGGCAATACGCAGGTTTCTACATTTTAATTTACTATGCTGCTTTAAAAGGGATTCCGGAATCAATGGTAGAAGCTGCAAAAATCGATGGAGCAACACCATTTCAAATTGCAACCCGCATCAAGTTGCCTTTAATAATGGGTGTAGTTAAAGTAACAATTGTCCTTGCGGTTGTCGGTTCACTTAAATATTTTGATTTAATTTATGTTATGACTGGTGGAGGACCAAACGGAGCAAGTGAAGTTATGGCTTCTTATATGTATAAGCTTGCTTTTGGTAACTATAACTTTGGCTACGGAAGTGCCGTTGGTTTCATGTTGCTAATTATTACATTAGTTGTCACTGTTATTATCCGTAAGCTTACAGCGGATAAAGAGGAGATCCAATATTAAAGGGAGGTTTATGTGATGGGACGCGTAGGATACTTTTTTCTATATTTTTGTTTAGGCATTGTTGCCCTTTTTCAAATTTTCCCTATAGTCTGGTTGTTCCTTTTCTCTTTAAAGAGCAATCGAGAAATTTTTGCAGGTTCACCTTTTGCTTTACCACAAGAAATTAGATGGGAAAACTATTTAGTTGTTTGGGAAGGCGGGATTGGTACCTATTTCTGGAACAGTGTTTGGATTACTGGACTATCTATTGCAATAACACTATTGTTTGCAAGCATGGCGGTTTTTGTTATTACAAGAATGAAATGGAAGCTTAGCAAATTAGTTTTAGGTTTGTTCATGATAGGGTTAATGATCCCGATTCACTCAGCTTTAATTCCACTGTTTAATATGTTTTTAAGTGTGAATTTGATAAATAATCCAATTTCAATTGTTATCACATATACGGCCTATAACTTGCCTATTACAATGATGATTTTACTTGGATTTTACTATACACTTCCGAAAGAAATCGAAGAAGCTGCGATTATTGATGGAGCATCACTTCATAGATTGTTTTTCAGAATTATTTTACCGATCTCTGCACCGATTCTTGCAACAACAGCGATCATTAATATGATTTACAATTGGAATGAGTTTGTGTTTATTAACACGTTCATCAGTTCTGATAAATATAAAACGTTAACAGTTGGTATTCAAAACTTTGTCGGTCAATATATGACAGACTGGGGCGCAATTGGAGCAACTCTTGTTATAAGTGTATTGCCAATCTTAATCGCATTCTTGTTCTTTAGTAACAAAATTGTTGAAGGTATTTCTTCTAGTGCGGTAAAAGGATAATAAGAATCACCCGCCTTTTAAAGACAGGTGATTCGCTACCTTTTCTGTTTATGTTCAATTTTAGAAAATGCATGTAAGGAAAACCATAAAGTAATGAAGCTAAAAAAGCTTGCACCAAAAATTAACGCTAAAGCTGGGATGACTGTTACGATAATATAGCTAGCCCCCAAACAAATCATGATGAAAAAGCTGTAAATTGGGCTAACTAACATTGTTAAGAAAGCATTTTTTATAATTTGCATTACTGGTAAATCGTAATGAACATAAGTTGGAAATAAATAAATGATCAGTAAAATGAAAAGCAGTAAGCCTGCAAGCAATGGGACATATGTCCATGTAATAAGTTCACCAATATTTGCATGAAGAAAAATAATATTGAATCCAAATACAAAAGAAAATAGATAAATAATCAATCCTAAACGGTTGCTTTTCCAAAATTCCTTTTTATAATATCTCCAAAAAGAAGGGAAAATAGGCATATCGGAGTGGCCCCTTAACCATTGTCTTATAAGTGAAAACATTGCAATCGTTGCTGGGAACAACCCAAGGATGACACCACCGGCTAATGTGAAGAAAAACCATAATACATTAATATAAGCAAAGCGTGTGATCCATTCTAACATACTGTATAAAGCTCGACCCATGGAAGTACCTCCTTAGTAAGAAACTCATTCTATTATAATGGGATTGTTAAGTAATTACTATAAAACAAAATAACTTTGTTTGTCTAACGAATGAACTAACAAATTTACGCAGACAAGATAATATGAAGGCAAGGAGTGAGGGTTAATGAAATATGTAGTAGGAGTAGACTTGGGGACAAGTGCTGTTAAGATCCTGCTTGTTGATCAAAATGGTGAAGTTGTGAAAGAAGTTTCAAAAGATTATCCTTTAATACAAGAAAAAGCTGGATATAGTGAACAAGATCCGGATGCTTGGGTAAATCAAACACTTGCAGGATTACAAGAACTTCTTGAAGAATTTTCGGATAACAAAGAAGATATTGAAGGGATTAGCTTTTCGGGTCAAATGCATGGATTGGTGTTGCTAGATGAAAATAATAAACCATTGCGCAATGCGATTTTGTGGAATGATACGAGAACGACAGCAGAATGCGAGGAAATTTATCAAACGGTTGGCGAGGCTCAGCTTTTGGAAATAACAAAAAACCCTGCATTAGAAGGTTTCACCTTACCTAAAATCCTCTGGGTTAAAAAACATGAGCCTGACATTTTTGCAAAAGCAAAGGTTTTCGTACTTCCAAAAGATTATGTTCGCTTAAAGTTGACAGGGAAAGTACACATGGATCTTTCCGATGCAGCTGGAACGTTGCTGTTGAATGTAGCTCAAAAAGAGTGGAGCAATGAAATTTGTGATTTGTTTGAGCTGGATCGAGGCTTCTGTCCACCACTTGTTCAATCGCATGATGAAGTAGGAGTCATCCTTCCGGAGGTTGCAGATTTCACAGGACTTTCTGATAATACACGTGTATTTGCAGGCGGAGCAGATAATGCATGCGGAGCAATTGGCTCAGGAATTCTAGAGGAAGGAAAGACTTTGGCAAGTATAGGAACTTCAGGTGTTGTTCTTTCATATGAAGCAGATGGAAACAAAGATTTTCAAGGAACGGTTCATTACTTTAATCATGGTGCTCCTGATGCTTTTTATACAATGGGAGTAACCCTCGCAGCAGGATATAGTCTGAGCTGGTTCAAAAATACGTTTGCCGAAAACGAAAGCTTTACAGATTTGTTAGCTGACGTAGATACGGTTTCTCCAGGTTCAAATGGACTTTTATTTACACCTTATCTTGTTGGAGAAAGAACACCGCACGTTGATGCTACAATCCGAGCTAGCTTTGTTGGAATGGATGGCTCTCATGAGAGGAAACATTTTGCACGGGCGGTTTTAGAAGGGATTACGTTCTCATTAAATGAATCAGTGGAAATCTTCCGGAAACAAGGGAAAAAAATTGACTCTATCATCTCAATCGGCGGTGGTGCGAAAAACGAAGCTTGGCTGCAAATGCAAGCGGACGTTTTTAATGCTAAAATTGTAAAATTATCTAGCGAACAAGGTCCTGGGATGGGTGCTGCTATGCTAGCAGCGTATGGCTGTGGATGGTTTGCTTCCATGTCAGAATGTGCAGATTCTTTCTTACAAGTAGAAAAGGAATATTTCCCTAATGAAGAAAATGTTCAACAATATCAAGAGTTATTTGAGTTATATAAAGATGTATACAAACAAACAAAAGAATTAAATAAAGGTTTAGCTAAATTTAAAAAATAAACGAAAAAGAATGTCTCAATAACCAAGTTTCTCTAACTTTCATTATCGTCGTACAGTAATTTGTGGAATCATAATGAAATTAGTTCGAAATGCGGTTATTTTGAGGTATTCTTTTTTCTATTATAATCAATATTTTGCTTAACAAAAGCCCCTTAAGGTTCTTCAGCCTAAAGGGGTTTTTGTATTAATAGCGAAACAAGTATCGGCTATTGAAGTTTATAACAAGCTTTCGCATTTTTTTCACCCAATATGGTGTTTGTGCTCTTTTCATAAATAAACGTACTGGGCCGAGCAACTGATTTTTTCTAAATGGTGCTTTAAATTTTATCAAAAAGAAAAGTAATGTAGGTATGGATATGTTCCAGACAAATAGAGGGTTGATTGTGTATAAATAGCCAAACGAAAAAAGAAAGATGTAGATGCTCCATGACCAAAAGATATGCCAGCCATTTTTAAAATAAATCATTTTTGATTTTTCCCCTATGAATTCAACCAATGCGCATTTTATTGACCATTTCAAGATATGTTTAACTTGTAAGTTTACATTGTTTTGAGGAAAGTTTGCCATACAAAGTAAAAATAGTAAAGGTGTAATGACAAAGATGTGAATCACACGTAATTGTTTTAAATTTAAGTTGTTTGACTGTAACTCCCATAAAATGTGTTTTTTAAAGAAATAGTAATATAAAGAGTTTATGAATGCTATGTAGATTAGTGCTTTGAAAAACCTCGGAAGAATTCGCCAAGTCCTCTGTCTAAAGTTTAATAAAATTAGGAATGTAGATAGAATGATGTGCCTCATTTTTTAATCCCTTTCAAGTGTATTATGTCAACAAATGTTAGGGTACTCAAAGAGATGATAAAAAATGTAAACAATTGTAATATATTTGGTTTGTCGAAATGGAAGTATTTGGTTGTGGCAGTCATTTTATAAAAGCGACTTATGAAGCTCATAATCTACTGTTTAACGCGACAGTAGGCTTTTTACAAGTAGAACAAAGTCTCCTAAAGATTTCTTTGTCAGCACATCTGACATAGTTAAAGTATTATTACTCATTATTCGATAAAATTTTACTGATGTAGATATTTTGAAGGTGTAAATGATATGTATCTTATGCAAGTATAACGTGTAATTTACGAGGATGTTCTTTTGGAACAGTCAATTACCATTAAATCTGGAGGGTTTCTAAGATGAAAAAGAAAAAATTAATCTTAATTGGAAACGGCATGGCAGGCATCAATTGCATTGAGGAAATCTTAGAGAACAATCCTCACATGTTTGATATAACGGTCTTTGGAAGTGAGCCGCACTTTAACTACAACCGAATCATGTTATCAACAGTGCTACAAGGCGGCACAAAGGTAGAGGACATAACACTTCATAACCATGCTTGGTATGACTCGAATGGAATAAAGCTCTACACAGGTGAAACAGTTGTGAAAGTGGATCCTGCTAAAAAGGTGATTCGAACAGATAAAGATAGAGAAGTTTCCTACGATAAACTTATTTTTGCTACAGGGTCGGTCCCATTTGTCTTGCCAATTCCAGGAGCGGACAAAGAAGGAGTAGTAAGCTTTCGGACTATAGAAGATTGTCAGAAGATGATTAATATTTCGAAGGATCATAAGAAAGCCATAGTTATTGGTGGTGGTTTACTAGGTTTAGAGGCTGCAAGAGGACTCCTTAATCTAGGAATGGAAGTAGATGTTGTTCATATTGCCAATTATTTAATGGAGAGACAGTTAGACCAAACAGCTGCAAAAATGCTTCAACAAGAGCTTGAAAAACAAGGGATGAATTTTCTATTAGAAAAGGCAACGAAAGAAATAATTGGTGAATCCAGAGTGGAAGGTTTACGCTTCAAAGATGGATCGATCGTTTCTGCTGATGCGGTCGTGATGGCTGTCGGTGTCAGACCAAACGTTCAAATGGCAAAAGATAGTGGGCTTGAGACGAACCGGGCGATTGTTGTTAATGATTATTTACAAACAAGCATTCCTGATATATACGCTGTTGGTGAGTGCGTTGAACATAGAGGGATGGTTTATGGTTTAGTGAAGCCTCTCTATGAGCAGGGAAGAATTCTAGCCAAGCATATTTGTGGAATCGAAGAAAATGGTTATCAAGGATCAACTTTATCAACTCAATTAAAGATTTCAGGTGTGGATGTCTTTTCTGTAGGTCAATTTCATGCGGATGAAACGAGCAAAACGATTACTCAATATGATGAGCTAGCTGGAATCTATAAGAAAATTGTCTTAAAGGAAGATAAAGTGATTGGCTCAGTTATGTTTGGAGACACAAAAGCAGGTAACAAGCTACTAGATATGATTAGTAAGCAAAAGGTCATTACAGATGAGGAAAAAATGTTCGTCTTACAATCCTCAAACCAAGAATCACAAGTGGCCGCGATGGAACAGACAGATCTCATTTGTAACTGTAATGGCGTAACAAAAGGAACGATTATTGAAGCTTGTCAATCACAAGGATTGACAACAGCAGAAGAAGTGAAAAAGTGTACAAAGGCATCAAGTGCATGTGGGGGCTGTAAACCGTTAGTAACCGATTTATTAGCTTATATGCAAAGTGAAGATTTTGATGAAGTAATAGAGAAAGAAACGTTGTGTGGTTGTACGACATTAACTGATGAAGAGATCGTAACAGAAATGCAACTAAAAAGTCTTAATTCTATTGATGAGGTCATGCGTGAACTTGACTGGAGAACAGAAGATGGATGTCCGACATGTCGACCTGCTTTGCAATATTATTTAGGTATGATTTATCCAGAGTATGAGACGAAACAAGAATCACTTTTTATTAATGAGCGAATGAATGCGACTCGACAAGCGGATGGAACATACTCCCTTACTCCACAAATGTACGGCGGGCTAACAAATGCAAAAGAACTGCGCAAAGTTGCTGACGTAGTTGAAAAATATCAAGTCCCTAATGTGGCAATTACTAGTGAACAACGATTGCATCTCACAGGAGTAAAAAAGGAAGATTTAGAATCTATCTGGAGAGATTTAGACCTCCCATTGAGCAGTACGTATGGAAATACCGTTCAAAACATCAAAACATGTATTGGTGAGACAGTTTGTAAGTGTGACAAACAGGATGCTCTCGAGCTGGCAGTTCAAATTGAAAAGAAAACAGACTACTTAACAACACCGTACCGAGTCAAAATGGGCATCTCTTCGTGTATGCATAACGGGGCGGGTTCAACGACAAAAGATATTGGCATCATCCAGTTTGATCGAGGATGGGAAGTATATGTTGGTGGTAGCAGTGGGCGAAATGCGCGAACAGGTCAATTGCTTTGTGTAGCGGAAACAGAGCAAGAAGTGTATGAAATTGTCATTGGCTTTATCCAGTATTACCGGGAAACAGCCAAATATGCTGAACGCTCATGGGAATGGATTGACCGCATTAACTTACTGCATATAAGAGAAGTGTTGTTTGATAGCGAATTAAGACAGCAACTAATCGAGGCCTTGGAAAGCGACTCTTATCAAAATAAAAAAGTCTTACTAAGTAATAAATAATAACGTCATGTCCAGAAGCGACAAAAAAAATAGCAAAGGATGAGACATCGTGACAGAAATGTTATTAAGATATTTTAGAAAAAGACAGCAGCAAGTAGAAACAGAGAAAGTTTACGACACACAATGTCCTTTTTGCAGCATGCAGTGTAAGATGCAGCTCATTGAACAATCAACCGTTACGAGGAAAACGTATAAGACTGTTGGGAAAGATAACCCAACTTCTGAAGGCCGGCTATGCATTAAAGGATTGAATGCACATCAGCATGCTGTACACAACGATCGAATCAAGCACCCATTGTTAAAGGTGAATGGAGAGTTTGTACGAATCTCATGGGATGAAGCGATAAATTTGATTAAAGAAAAGTTTACTGAGATTCAAACCGAGCATGGAAGCAATGCGTTATCTGTTTATGGAAGTGCAACGATAACGAATGAGGAAGCATACTTGTTAGGAAAGTTTGCTAGAGTCGCTTTGGGTACTAGATACATTGATTATAATGGTCGACTCTGTATGTCGGCAGCTGCTTCAGCTGCGGCGCAGACATTTGGGATGGATCGCGGTTTTACGAATACAATCCAAGAGATCCCTCATTCCAGATGCCTCATCTTAGCAGGAACAAATGTTGCGGAATGCCAGCCAACGATTATGCCTTATTTTGAAAAGGCCAAGGAGAATGGTTCTTTTATTATTGCAATTGACCCTCGTGAAACAGCAACGACGAAGATGGCAGATTTACACTTAAAAGTAAAACCGGGGATGGATGCAGCTCTAGCAAATGGGTTGTTAAAAGTCATTTTAGAGGAAAATTTAATTGATGAGCAATTTATCGCAAAGCGAGTGAGCGGATTTGATGAAGTGAAGGAGTATATAGCTTCACTAGATTTAGAGGAGATTTCTGAACAAACAGGGGTACCTATTGAACAAATCAAAAAAGCAGCAACAGTCTTCGGGAGAGAAGAGTCTGGTATGATCTTCACTGCAAGAGGAATTGAACAACAAACAGATGGATCAGCATCTGTACGTAATTTTTTAAATATTCTTTTAGCTACGGGGAAAATTGGAAAAGAATATTCAGGATACGGAGCTGTAACTGGGCAAGGAAATGGTCAAGGAGCAAGAGAGCATGGGCAAAAGGCTGACCAATTACCTGGTTACCGTTCGATTGAAAACGCGGAACATCGGAACTATATTGCTGATGTTTGGGGAATTCGTGAACAGGATTTACCGAGAAAAGGGGTTTCTGCTTTTGAAATGATTCAAAAGATCGACGAAGGGGAAATTAAAGGAATGTTTTTAATGTGTTCAAACCCTGTAGTCTCTAACCCGAGTGCTGAATTTGTTAAAAAAGCACTTGAAAAGTTAGACTTTTTCGTCGCGGTAGATATGTTCATTTCTGAATCAGCTAGACTAGCCGATTTAATTTTACCAGCAACATCTTATTTAGAGACACCTGGTACAATGACGAATGTAGAAGGAAGAGTCACATTAAGAGAAGCGAGTTTTCCAATTCGAGGAGAAGCGAAGCATGATTGGCAAATTATTTGTGATGTAGCAAAGGCTCTAGGAAAAGGAGAATATTTCGCATTTTCTTCTCCGGAAGAAATCTTCAATGAATTAAGAGTTGCAACTCGCGGAGGAATTGCTGATTACTCTGGAATCACATATGATCGCTTACGTTCGGAAAAAGGGATTTTGTGGCCTTGCCCAGATCAAGATCATCCAGGGACGAAACGTTTATTTGAACAAGAATTCGCACATGCTGATGGAAAAGCGAAGATGGTTGTCGTGCAAAGTGAACCTGAAATTCCTAAAGAAAAGCCTACTGAAGAGTTTCCGCTTTATTTAACAACAGGAAGGGTGATGTCGCACTATTTAACAGGAGTTCAAACGAGAAAAAGTTCAACACTTGCAGCTCGTGAGTTTGAGTCATATATGGAAATCCATCCATCAACAGCTGAGAAATTCCATATAAAAGATAACACGTTAGTGAAGGTAGAATCGAAACGAGGAAGCATTGTTGTTAGAAGCAAATGGTCGCAAACAATTCGTAAAGATACAGTGTTTGTCCCATTTCATTGGGCTGACTCACAAAATGTCAACCGTTTGGTCTCTAAAAAATTGGATCCTACTTGTAGAATGCCTGGATTCAAAGTAAGTGCAGTAAAAATTAGTCCGATAGCCAATTAAAGATGAGAGGTTTGCTTGAATGATATGATTCAAGCAAACCTCTCGTTTTGTCTATTATCCGAATGCTGTAGCAGATAAGCTAAGTATATATCTGGACATGTACATGAAAATAAGGCACTGATAAGGTATAACCGACCTTTTTTCAGTGCCCTAACGTAAAAGGGAAGTCTTTTATTTCGATGTTTGATTATAGTGCTTTTTTATGAAGCTTCTTATCTTCCGCTTCTAATACTTTTAACTCATCTGAAGACATATAATATTCTTCGCCAAATGAATTTTCAGGCTCTTCCAAAGTGAAGAAGCAAATAAGAAAACTAACTAAAGCACCGCCAGCAAGGATAAAGAAGAATTGTTGCGGTGTGACAAATGTATAAAGAGTTAAATAAACAGTCGCACCAACATTTCCATAAGCACCAGACATTCCGGCTATTTGACCAGTTACACGTTTCTTAATCATTGGAATAACGGCAAACGTCGCACCTTCAGCACCTTGGATAAACATAGACGTTAAAACGGTAATAGCTACAGCAACAACTAAAGGCCAGCTTGAGTCCATAAAGCCCATACCGACAAGTCCGATTGTAATACCAGCCATATATACTAGCATAACGTTACGACGGCTCCCCATTCGGTCTGAAAGAATCCCACCTAATGGACGGGCGAGGAGATTCACAAAGGCAAAGGATGCAGCTATAAGACCGGCTTGTGATGCTGACAGTGAAAATGTCAATTGAAAGAACATTGGTAGCATAGAAATAATGGCAAGCTCGGCGCCAAAGTTGGCAAAATACGTACTATTTAAAGCACCAACGTTTTTAAATTTGTATTTGTCATCTTCAGGTACACCTTTTTTAAGAATTGGGACATTTACTTTTAGGATCATATAAATTTGATAGATTAATACAATGACAAGAACGGCCCAAATGATATATAGTGCTGTTTGCGAAACAAATCCTAACCCTTCTAATCTCCATGCACTGATTGCTAGCGCTCCACCAAGAGGAATCGTCCATACGATTAGTTGAACTAAATCACCCCAACTACTTACTTCCAATGCTCCAGAACGTTTTGGTTTCATTAGGACTTTTCCTTCTGGCGTGTCTCTGACACAAATGTAATAAATAATCCCGTAAACAAAACAGATGATACCAGTAAATGCTAAAGCGTATCTCCAACCATTATCACCACCAAGTAAGGTGAGACCAAACCAAGGCAGGAGCATAGCAGCGGCAGCAGAACCAAAATTCCCCCAGCCCCCATAAATTCCTTCAGCAAAGCCGATGCTCTTAGGCGGGAACCACTCAGCTACCATTCGAATACCAACAACGAAACTAGCACCAATACTACCAAGAACAAGGCGGGCAATCATTAATTGAGCCCAGCTATCACCAAAGGCAAAGACCAATGCTGGTACTGACATGGTAATGAGTAGGCCTGAGTAGACGACTCTAGGTCCGTATTTATCTAGTAGTGAGCCTATCAACACCCGTGCAGGAATGGTTAAAACTACGTTACAAATTCCGAGTGCAGCAATGTGTTGTGGAGTTAGCCAATCCATAGCTTCAAGCATTGTAGTGGCAAGGGGCGCCATATTATACCAAGTGAAAAAAGAAATGAAGAAAGCGAACCAAGTAAAATGTAGAACCTTAATCCTTTCATTCTTAAACTTAAAAATCTCTGATACCGTCATCGAAAAAAAACCTCCCTAGAATTCTGTATTTCAAATATATTTTTTATTTTTACATTACTTATCTATTGTTGTCTGAATGTTCGATAGGAAATGTTACAGGGTTTTCTTGTGGGATTTTTTTACTGATAACGCTTAACTGGTTGGTAGGGAAGGCGTTCTGAATTTTGGTTCTACAAAGGTTTGAAAAGGATATTTTTTTAGGGATTTTAAAAACCAATGTTATTTTCTAAGTTCAATCACGTTTGTAACGAAAGTACATGATCGGAGTTTCTTCTATATAGAATAGACTATTTCCAGTCATATACTGCTTCTTCAAAAAACTATGTAAGATAAGCTGACACAATATAACATGCATCCAAGATGTTGGTTTAGGATAATACATATAATTCAAATAATTCTTTACAGTAGCAAAGGGGGCGTGATTAATGAATAGTGGAATGGTCTACTTTGTAGGGGCTGGTCCGGGAGACATAGATTTAATTACTGTAAAAGGAAAACAGGTCTTGCAACAGGCTGACGTAGTCATTTTTGATCGATTAATCAATCCTTTTTTGTTAACTGATGTAAAAGATGATGCTAAGTTAATTTACTGCGGTAAGCAACCTTGCAAACATACGCTGAGGCAAGAAGATATTCAAAAAGAAATTCTCATTCATGCGAGAAAAGGAAAGACCGTTGTCCGTTTAAAGGGTGGTGATCCAGCTGTATTTGGAAGAGTTGGTGAAGAAGCTGAACTATTAGCAGAGAACCATATTCGCTATGAAATCATTCCAGGAATTACAGCCGGAATTGCGGCAACAATGTATGCGGGAGTTCCTATTACTCATCGAAAGCATTCGAACTCTTTTGCTGTAGTCACAGGACATGGCAGTCAGAAGGATGGAACACCTAATGTTGATTGGAATTCTTTATCCAAAGGAGTCGAAACGATCGTCTTCTATATGGGAGTTAAACACCTTAATACGATCTCAGAGCAATTGATCAAACATGGGAAAGGAAGAGATACGCAAGCGTTAGTTGTTCATTGGGGGACTTACAGCAAACAAAGAACAGTAGAAGGAACACTTGCTACGATCACAAGCAAGGTTGAACAGGCTAACATTACGAACCCAGCCATTATTGTTGTCGGCGATGTTGTGAAGCTTCGTTCGAAGTTAGCTTGGTTTGACAACAGACTTCTTTCGGGAAGAGCTATTCTTATTCCTTCTATTGATGAAAGAAATAGAGAGATGGTTACAGCTCTTAAGAAAGACGGAGCAGATGTTTTTGAACATGAGCTACTATGTGAGAGGGATTATTTTGACAGTGGAGCTGTTAACGACCTACTAAAAATGGAAAGCGATAATGAGTTGGTCTTTCTTTCCACGAAAAGTGTCTTTGCCTTTTTAAAAGGGCTTGGAGAGAACTGCATGGACGTTCGGGATATCCGATTGCCTTTTTATTCAATAAATGAATCAGTTAAAAAGACGTTACAAACGATCGGTATCAAATCTAAGCTCATAGACATGTCTGTCGTATCTCCGGTGTTAGTAGGAGATGAGACTGAAATTGAAAGTGAGAGAGCAACTCTTTCCCCATTAGCTAAGGGGATTGTAGTAAGGAAGAAGAGCGTTTCAAACAAAGATATTGCAGCTCTCACAAGACTGCTAGAGGAGCGTCATATTAATACAATTCTACTTACATCTCCTGCTGAAGCTTTGACATTTTTGAAGTTTCTAGAATTAAGTGGGATACCTTTAGAACAAGTACAAGAGAATGTAACAATTATCTGTAAAGGAATAGATACAAGTCTTATTTTGAAAAAGTCTAATATCCGAGTCGATATGATCATAGATAACGAGGATGTAGCAAAGGCTATTGGAAAGATCGAAGAAGTAGAATTAGCCTTGGAAAGCTAAGAAAGCAAATGAAGTAGGAAAAGGAGAGGTTCTTGTGAGAGAGAAACTAGTGCTAATAGGAAACGGAATGGCTGGAATTCGTACGATTGAGGAAATCTTAAAAAACGATAGTGAACGTTTTGACATTACTGTCTTTGGGGAAGAGCCGCATCCAAACTATAACCGAATCTTGTTATCGTCTGTTCTTCAGGGGGATACAACGGTTGATGATATCGTTTTAAACGAGTACAGCTGGTATGAAGAAAACCATATTGAACTTTTGACAGGTGACCCGGTGACTCAGGTCGATACAGAGAAG
>NZ_JAKRYL010000036.1 GCF_023555415.1 Halalkalibacter alkaliphilus
TCCGGAACAGCATCTTCCTCGAATAAGTCGATGGTTACAACGTGAAAAGACGTCTTGAAACTACTCCATGTCCCCCCTGTGAGACGAGCTTCTTTTTTTCGTAAACTTCACAGAGTGCTTCTAAGAAAAGCATCGTGCCATCCTTGTAGAAGAAAAGAAGTGAGTCCGAGCTGTTTCTCTTCGTAAAACGACGTGAGAAACGTCGAAGAAATAACACCATGGCAATCATCCCCGTAGAAGAGAAATAGCGAGCCAGGACGTTGCCAGGCGGGCACGCTCGCATGAAAATAGGAGAGAGGACATGCGCTGCATGATAGTAGAGCGCCCGGAGGAACAGCATCTTCCTCGAATAAGCCGATGGTTACAACGTGAGTATTACATCTCTGAAAAACATCATGTCCCCCTGTGAGACGAACTTCTTTTTTTTCGTAAGCTTCACAGAGTGCTTCTAAGATTAAGCATCGTGCCTTCCCCGTAGAAGAGAAATAGCGAGCCAGGACGTTGCCAGGCAGGGCGCGCTCCACATGGAAGAAGGTTACACTTCCTTTACCAAATCTCTAAGAGTTTTTCCTTTTGGAAGAGGAGCTAAAGAAAGATAGCCATCGTCACCTGGTTTAGCGAGCTTCATACAGCTTAAGCCAGGCTTTCCATTTATCATCATCATACATGTCGCGCATAGGCCAGTGCGGCAGGAAAATCTGTAGGCAATCGAAGGATCATGGTGGCGATAGATTTCCTCTAATATCGTAAGGACGGTCATGTCAGAGGTATAGTTGACCTTATAGACATTCGTCGTTGTGTCGGTTCTTTGAATTTCCACAAGAAGTTTACTCATAGAATTACACTCCTTTAGCAGGGGGCATATTGAACTTCATTTGTCCGTTTTCATATTGAATAACTGTGTGATGAATGGTAGAAGCATGTGTTGGATGATCCAAACTATAATGGGCGCCTCTGCTTTCTTTTCTCATGGTTGCAGCCCTAATAATAGCTTCAGCACTTCGAATCATGTGTCTGCTTTCTATATAATCTAGTATTTCTCTTGATGGAGCCTCTTTGTGAGTGATATAGATTTGATTGAATTGTTCTTTGACCCTAGTTAGGAGCTCCTTTGCGCGTTTGAGATTGTTATTTGTGCGGATTACCCCAACTTTTTGGCCCATGATTTCCTGTATTTTTTGTTTTAACTCAAAAGGTCGAATATCACTATTTTTTGCAGAAGAAAATGGGGAATAGAAGCTATTCTTTATTTCTTCTATTTTTGAAATATCAGTAGGGGGAACTTCTGATAATTCTGAAGCCTCAATCGCAGCAGCCATTCCTGCTTTTGCACCAAATACGAGACATTCAGAGAGTGCATTGTTCCCGAGACGGTTTCCCCCATGCAAGCCACCGGCCGTTTCACCTGCAGCATATAGTCCCGGAACAGAAGAGGCTGCGTTTTTGTCAATTTGAATTCCGCCCATCATAAAGTGGGCGGCGGGAGCAATTTCTGCATAATCTTTTGATAAGTCAATGCCACGGTCCTCACATAGCTTATATTCATGAGGAAATTCATTTTTCACTTTCTCCATTTGCTCTGTAGCATCAAGCCAAACACCTCCGTTTGGTGTTCCTCTTCCTGCTGCTATTTCAGAATGGATGGCAATAGCAAGTTTATCTCTTGTTGTATTTTCTAATGTTTCAGGTTCATACCTTTTCATAAAGCGTTCGCCGTGAATGTTATAGAGCTTAGAATAATGATAGAAACTAATGCAAAAGCCTGCAAGTGAGTGAGGAGATACAAGACTAACAGGATAAAATTGAACTTGTTCCATATCAATAAGAGAGGCACTTGCCCCGAGACCTAAAGAGAAGCCATCACTCGTTGCTTGTACTGGGTTACTTGTTACTGGGTAAAGTTGACCTATTCCTCCTGTTGCAAGAATTACTGTTTTGCTTTGAATAAAGGAAAGATGATTGGTTCTTAAATCAAAAACAAGAGCACCGGTTACTCTTTCAGATGACGTAACAAGATCAACAGTAATCACATCGCTCCATGTTCTGATGTTTTTCATTGACTTTAGCTTTTTTGTTAGTGTTTGTGCTATCCCTAGACCTGTTTTTCCTTTTCTTGCGCTCACAGAACGTGCAACACTGTGACCAGATGTAGCAAAAACGGAAACCTCTTCGTCTTCGTTAACATCAAGCTTTAGCCCCCAACCGATAATTTCTTTCAATCTTGCTGATAGGTCGGAGGCGAGTGTCTCAATAAGCTTAGGATTACTCAGGCCTCGACCGCTTTCTTTCATATCTTTGACATAATGACTTTCACTATCTAATGGATTTGACCACGCTCCTAAGCTTGCAATCTGAACAGCTCCAATCGTAGAGCCGCTTTTGCCTATTACACCTTTGTCGAGTACGAGCACGTTGTTAGTTGAATTTCCAGCGTAGACTGCTGCAGTAAGACCAGCAGCACCTGAACCGATAATTAAAATATCTGTTTCAATTACATCCATAGTAACAACTCTTTCCTTTGTGTTTTTTTACATATGTATGGTGTGGTTTCCCTTTATGATGACATGTTTTTGAGTAGACATAAATAGTTTTATACATTGGTTCGTTGTGTCATTTTATTAAAATTCTTGAATAGAAATGAGGGTAAATAAGGTCTAACTTTGACTATGATAGGAGGTTTTTATGACACAAAATAATCAACTTATAAAAGTTGGGTTTCTCTATCCTGGTTATGCAGCGGAGGATGATTATCCACTTTTGGGGCAAATGGTATCACCTAAGGTTGATGTTAAGCTGATTCATACGAAATTTAATGAGGATGCCCATACGGTTGAGGCCCTAAGTGAAATGGGAAGTCCGCAACGAATTAAGGAGGGGACGAAGGCACTAGTAGGCACAGGCATACAATCAGTCTTATGGACGTCAACAAGTGCTAGTTTTGTGCTTGGCTTAGAAGGGATAAAAAAGCAAATAGCCACTCTTGAAGCGAGTTTGCAGGTGCCGGCTTCAACCACCGCTTTAGCTTTTATCCGAGCAGCGAAAACAATTGGAGCGAAACGAGTCGCAATAGCAGCAACGTACCCTGAAGATATCGCTCTTTTGTTTAAAACATTTTTAGAGAGCTTTGATATAGAGGTGTTGCAGTATTCTAGTAAGGGGATCATAACAGCGGCGGAAGTTGGGACATTACAGAAGGAAGAGGTGCTTCGGTTCGCTGTTGACAATGATTGTCCGGGTGCAGACGCTGTGTTTATACCTGATACAGCCTTACATTCAGCGGCTTGGATCGAAGAGTTGGAACAATTACTCCAAAAGCCCGTTCTAACAGCAAATCAAGTCAGCTTCTGGGAGGCACTGCGTCTAACAGGTCAGTTCACTCCACAGAAAAGACTAGGTACATTGTTTAAAAAAAGCTGCAGCTAGAGAAGGAGAAAGGACGGATGATCATAAGAGCAAAGAAAGGGCAAGTAAGCTACGGGGAATCGATAGGGATCCTCATGCTTGATACATTCACACCTTTTATCCCAGGGGATGTAGGAAATGCAACAACGTATCCATTCCCGGTCAGATACCAAACGGTGAAAGGTTTTACTTTTGAAAAGTTGCTGCAAAAAGATCGAACGATGCTAACCCCCATTTTGGAAGCTGGACATATTCTTGTCAAAGAAGGAGTAAAGGCCATTACAGCTGATTGTGGATATATGGCTATGTTCCAAGATGAAATCGCGAATGAGCTTCAAGTCCCAGTTTTTTTATCGAGCCTACTTCAAATCCCTTTTATTTCTGCAACGCTTGCGCAAGAGGAGAAAATTGGGATCATTTGCAGCAAAGCTTCCAACTTTGAAATAGAGCTATTACAAAAAATAGGTGTCAGCCCCACGATCCCACTTTGTATTAGGGGGATGGATGAGAAAGAGAATTTTCGTAAGGCTGCACACGATGAAATTGGTATTCTTGACCCTGACAAGATCGAAGAGGAAGTGGTCTCAGTAGCTAAGGAAATGGTCCAATCTGACCCATTAGTGAAAGTAATTTTGTTAGAGTGCTCGAGTCTTCCGCCATATGCTGCAGCGATTCAAAAAGCTGTTCAATTGCCGATTTTTGATTATGTTACGATGATTAAGTATGTTCATTCAGCGCTAGTTCAAAAGAGATATACTGGCTATATGTAGATAATAATTTGCTTGTAGAGCGTATTTCTAAATGAGAAGTGCGCTTTTGGTCATTGTAAAGTATGTGATTCAATTGGTTTTATATTTTGTCTATTTGCCAGAAGCTCTGTCGAGGTGAGAGCTTAAAAAATGGCTTCTCTAATTTATTGTAAACACTATTAAAGAAGAAGAAGACATTACTACGAGGGTCAGGAGAGATATTGCCTTGAACCATGCATAATGTTACATTCAAAAAATAACACAGATCCGGCAGTCCATGTTGCTCTGTCGATTCGTCCCCTCGTTCCCTCTTATCAAAGGACTGGATCTTTTCTTTCGCTAACCGAAGGAAAATTGCTGATTCTAGAAGGAGGCAAGTCAGTCATGATACCATCTCCTCTTCTCAAGTTTTTCAGATAGAACTGCGTTATCTATTTACTATGATGTAATGTAGTGGAGGTTTGTTGTTTTATTAATTAAATTTGAAAGATTACCCTGGAGAAGAAGCTCTTAATGTGATTAAATAAAAGTTACGTGATTTCTAAGCTTAGCGAAATAAAAAACGATTAATGGTGTAACTATGGTATTAGAATGTAGGTGCAAATCTCAGTAATTTGTATTGATACTATTTTCCTACTATAATGTTAAATGGGGAAAGTTTAAATGTTTCGCTAGCACAATTATAAATTAATTTTAGGAGTATGTATGAAGGAATTTTCTCGAATTAACAAGAGGCTTTATTATACAACGATGCTATTTATCAATTTGCTAATGGTATTGGGGTTATTTGTTGACAATCCACTCATGAGTGATTTTGGGGCAGGGTACATTTTGCACTTACTACTAGTTGTTATACTAATTGTATTCCTATTGCTTTATCCAAAGTATGAAACTCAGACGTTTAGAGTGATCATTATCATAGCTGTGTTCGTATATTTCTATACACTTTTCTTTCTATATCCGGCTACATGGTCAACGTTCTTATTCCTATGTTTTATTCCAGCTATTTCAATTTTGTTCTTTGATTCAAAGCTGTTTTATTCTTCTTTATTTATTAATACAGTATCTGTAAGTGTGATTTTCTCTTATGTTTTTCTGATTGATCAAGGTGCCCTTTTTCCACACATCTATCTAGATTTAGCAGGGAATTTCCTTAACTTTATAGGGAGTCAATTAATTATTTATTTTATTTATTATTTATCCTATCTCAGATTGAAAAAAGTGCAGTTATATTATGAACAAGTCCAACAATCAGAGCGTTTAAAAGCTACGGGACAATTAGCTGCTGCAGTTGCTCATGAAATTAGAAATCCCTTGACAGTCGTAAAAGGATTTTTGCAGTATTACGAAAAGGATTCATTGTTTAGTAAAGAAAAGAAGGATCATTTTACATTGATGATTGATGAATTAAATACGGCCGAACAGGTCATCTCACAATACTTGTCGATTGCCAAACCAAATGGAAACCTAAAGACGGAAACAGTTAGTATCGAAGTCGTACTTCAAAGTATTACAGAATTGCTTCAATCTTATGGGCTTTTACGTAATAATAAAATCGATCTTTTTATAGAAGAGAATTGCTATGTTGAAGCGAATGTCATAGAGCTAAAGCAGGTATTTATTAATATTATTAAAAATGCAATAGAAGTTTCTAAAGTTGGAGATCCTGTCATTATTACAGCGGAAAAAAACAAAAACTTTGTTGAAGTAAAAGTCGTCGATTACGGAATCGGTATGTCAGAAGCAGAGATTAAGTCTCTTGGGACGCCTTTTTATTCGTTGAAAAGTAAAGGTACTGGCTTAGGATTGATGATTTGTTATAACATTATTGGAAAATATCATGGCTCCATTGATTTTACGAGTTCAAAAGGGGAAGGGACAACCGTTATTGTCCGTTTTCCAATAAAGAAAGTATAATTCATAGCGATAGATTCAAATATGAAAAAGCTCTCAGCTGTAGAGGGCTTTTTTCAAATTGCATGATGAAGGGTAAACGAGAGGGGATGTCGAATAATAGAGATAATTAACAAAATTTTTAAACAATTAAATAAACAGGGATTTGGAGGCGTATTACGTTATGAGTGAGAAAGGATATTTTGGACAATTCGGAGGAAGCTTTTTGCCAGATGATTTAGCAAAAGTATTAGCAATGTTAGCTGAACAGTTCGAAAAGTATAGAAATGATTCAGAATTCATTGAAGAGTATAAATATTATTTAAAAGAATTTGTTGGACGAGAAAATCCATTAACCTATGCAAAAAATTTAACAGAGCAAGTTGGGGGCGCAAAGATTTATTTTAAACGGGAAGATTTGAACCATACAGGAGCGCACAAAATTAATAATGCAATTGGCCAAATTTTATTAGCGAAACGGATGGGGGCTACAAGAATTATTGCTGAGACAGGAGCTGGGCAGCACGGGGTGGCAACAGCTACGGCTTGTTCCATCTTCGGGATTGATTGTACGATCTACATGGGGAAGCTTGATACAGAGCGGCAAGCCTTAAATGTGTTTCGGATGGAATTACTTGGGGCAAAGGTTGTTCCTGTTGATCAAGGGCAAGGGCGGTTAAAAGATGCGGTTGATGCGGCACTAGCTGACTTAGTTGAAAATTATCAAAATACGTTTTATTTACTTGGTTCTGCAGTTGGACCGCATCCGTTTCCTACAATGGTGAAGTATTTTCAATCTGTTATTAGTGAAGAAGCAAAGCGACAAATTCTTGAAAAAGAGGGCAAACTCCCAACGGCGGTTGTCGCAGTTGCTGGTGGTGGAAGCAATGCGATAGGTGCATTTGCTCATTTTATTGATGAGAAAAGTGTTCGCTTAGTGGGGGTTGAACCAGCAGAGGCTCCGACGTTAACAGAAGGAGTTCCTGCTGTTATTCATGGTTTTAAATGTTTAACGTTATTAGATGAGGATGGTGAGCCAAAACCAACATATTCCATTGCGGCAGGGCTTGATTATCCAGGGATTGGCCCTGAACATAGTTACTTAAAAGAAACAGGACGTGCAGAGTACGCAACTGTTACCGGCGAAGAAGCGTTGGAGTGGTTTCAGAAACTTTCTAAAATTGAAGGGATTATTCCAGCTTTAGAGAGTGCACATGCTGTGGCTCATGCAGTTAAGCTTGCAAAAGGCTTAACGAAAGAAGATGTAATTATCGTAAACTTGTCAGGTCGAGGAGACAAAGATGTGCAGCAAGTTTATAACATGCTACATAAGTGATTTCTTTAAAATAGAGGTTGTCACAAAGGTCAAAGAACAGGCGTTTGTGATAGCCTCTTTCATTTTGCATAAATATGGGATGAGCAAACAATTGCACTGATAAAATATAGTAGCGAGGAGAAAGATAAGTACTAAAATGGATTGAAGACATATTGCTGTAGGGGGTTGTCTATGGTATTCGTTTATATAATAGTCCTATATTTTCTTTATTCATTGATTTCGGGAGTTGTTTTATTTTCATTTCACCAGCATAAAAAAAGTCAATATGTAAATGAACATAAAACGGAACGCTTCTTCGGTGATCAAGCATCACAGGATAGGGTTGCCCTTGTTGAAAAGCGTTATGAATCAGGGCTTGCTCGAATAAATTTGATAGAAAATGCACAAGAAACCTTAGATATTTCTTACTTTATGATCAGTCCAGGATTAGCCGATTCTATTTTTCATACATGCATTGTTAATGCTGCTGATCGAGGCGTACAAGTACGAATACTCCTTGATGGGGTATCCAATCGTATGATAGGAAAAAAGAAGGATATTGTTTATTCGTATGTTGAACACCCTAATATTCAGTTGAAATTTTATGAACCATTTGATATGTGGCGGCCCTGGACATGGAATAATAGGCTTCACGATAAGATTATCATTGTTGATCAGAAATTGGCGATGGTAGGGGGGCGCAATATCGGAGACAAATATTTTGCCCCTGTGGGTTTGGACGGGGCAACGAATGATCGTGATGTTGTTGTTGTTAATACAGATATTAATGCTTTTGAAAATAGTGCGATTTCAAAAGTAAAGGAATATTATAATTACGTGTGGAATCATGCGTTTTCAAAACCTTTGATTACTACGTTAACACAAAAACAACAAAAGCTAGGACAAAGAAAACTCTTTGATTTAAGAAAGCTCTATCATGTCTTAGATGAATCGAAGCCGAGCTTCTTTCAACAAGAGATAAACTGGATGGAAAAATCACTACCTGCAAAAAAAGTAACATTTATTCATAACCCAATTGACCGTTTTAACAAAGAACCATGGGTTTGGTATGAGATATCACGATTAATGAAGAAGGCAAAGGACTCAATCCTGATTCAAAGCCCATATATTATTCCTACGAAAGACATGCGACATCACTTAAACAAAGGAAACCTTTCAGTAAATGAAGTGAAGGCTGTGACGAACTCACTTGCTGCTTCTCCGAATCTTATGGCATATTCCGGTTATAGGCGATTTCGGAAAAAGTTAGTGTCTTCAGGTATAGATGTGTATGAGTTTCAAGGTCCAACTGAATCGTATCATACAAAATCATTTATTTTTGATAACAGAATTAGTCTTGTTGGCTCTTTTAACTTAGATCCAAGAAGTGCCTATTTAAGTACGGAGATCATGCTGGTGATTGACAGTGAAGAATTTGCGAGCCAAATGAAAAATGAAATTGATCGCATCATTCATTATAATAGCCTCCTTGTAAAAGAAGATGGATCTTATGCGCCCCATCCAGATGTCATAGAAAGAGTGGTGCCTCGTGTGAAATCGCTGATGACATGTGTTTTAACAGGCGTAACTCGATTTGGTGAACGTTTGTTGTAGTAGATAGAATTGTATCATACGTTTAATTGCACGGTAAAAACGGCGCTATATAAAACTAAAGATAGCGCCATTTTTTATATTCTTATTGACTAGCTTTAACAAATAACATATAATTTGAATCAACTAAATGTAAAGCTTTACAATTTTGAGAATGTTTATTTTTTTATTTAATATGTAAAGCTTTACATTTTGATTTATTTATTGCTTTATATTTAATGATTTATTTTTACAGAAAAATGTAAAGCTTTACAATTTGGGAGGGTAACATGGATTATAATCAGAAAGCAAAAGAGATTTTGGAAGCTATTGGTGGAGCTGATAATGTCGAAGCGGCTGCACATTGTGCTACAAGGTTACGTCTTGTATTGAAAGATGAAAGTTTAGTAGACGAAGCAAAGCTAGATAAGATGGATGTGGTGAAAGGAACGTTTGCAACAGGAGGACAGTTTCAAATCATCATCGGATCAGGTACTGTCAACCAGGTGTATGCAAAGCTTGCTCCTCTTGCAGGTGTCAGCGAAATGACTACAAAGGATGATGTGAAAAAAGCGGGTACAAAAAAGTTGAATCCGATTCAACAGTTTGTAAAGGTCTTATCAGACATTTTTGTCCCAATTATTCCTGCGATTGTTGCAGCAGGTTTGTTAATGGGAATTAATAATATTTTAACTGCAGAAGATCTTTTCTATGATGGAATGTCTCTGATTGATGCGAATCCAGGAATTGCTGATCTAGCTTCTTTGATCAATACTTTCGCTAACGCAGCCTTTGTTTTCCTACCAATTTTAATTGGATTTTCTGCAGCACAGCGATTTGGAGGAAATGCATTTTTAGGGGCTGCACTTGGAATGTTAATGGTTCATCCAGACTTATTAAATGGTTATGGCTATGCAGACGCACTACTTGAGGGGACGATTCCAGTTTGGAATATTTTAGGTTTTGAGATTGAAAAGGTCGGCTATCAAGGAACTGTATTGCCAATTTTAGTTGCAGCTTTTATTTTAGCGAAAATTGAACAATTGTTACGAAAAGTTATTCCGGCAGCATTAGATAACTTGTTAACGCCATTATTTACATTATTTATTACAGGTATCTTAACCTTCACTTTTGTTGGTCCTATCACTCGTACAGGTGGAGATATGATTACAGGAGGTTTGGTATGGCTCTTTGAAACAGCAGGGTTCATTGGTGGGGGATTATTTGGGTTAATTTATGCACCTATTGTTATTACAGGCATGCATCATAGCTTTATCGCTGTTGAAACGCAATTGTTAGCAGATTTAGCAAGAACAGGAGGATCGTTTATCTTCCCTGTAGCAGCAATGTCCAATGTTGCACAAGGTGCAGCAGCATTAGCAGTTATTTTTATCACAGCCAATAAAAAAATGAAAAGCATTGCGTCAGCTTCAGGTATATCTGCGTTATTAGGGATCTCTGAACCAGCAATGTTCGGGGTTAACTTAAAGCTTCGTTATCCATTTATTGCAGCGATTATTGGTGCGGCTATCGGTTCAGCATATATTACCCTAAATAAAGTACTCTCAGTAGCAATTGGTCCTGCAGGATTGCCGGGGATTATTGCGATTCGTGTTGATGTAATTCTTCACTTCATTATAGGAATGGTTTTAACATTTGTTGTTGCTTTTGCATTAACGTTTGTATTTGCTAAGAGACAGCAATTGAAAGAAAAGAAGAATGAAAGCAATGCAGCATAAATACAAAGGAGAAACAATTTAAGAACTTAGGGGGGGCTAAACGATTCTCCTATTGTTCGTGTTAGAAGGTGAGGTTCTTAAAATGGAGTGGACAAGAGAAGAGAGGTACCGTCGTCTTGATGAGGCCAGTACAAAAGAAATTGAAGAATTACGAAGGAATGTTGAAAAATGCCCTTGGCGACAAACGTATCATATTCAGCCCGAGATGGGGTTATTAAATGACCCAAATGGATTTTCTTATTATAATGGAGAGTATCATTTGTTTTATCAATGGTTTCCTTTAGGGCCAGTTCATGGCTTGAAATACTGGTATCATACTAAGTCAGAGGACCTTGTTCATTGGGATAATGTTGGGATTGGCATAAAGCCAACTGCGCCTTTTGATAGTCATGGAGCTTTTTCCGGGAGTGCGATTGAGCATGAGGGGAAACTTTACTTATTTTATACAGGCAATACGAGGGATCAAGATTGGGTTCGACATCCTTATCAATGCATTGCGGTAATGGATAAAGAAGGCCATATTGAAAAGTATGAACAACCAGTCATAAAGGATGTTCCCATAGGATATACTGAACATTTTCGCGATCCAAAGGTTTGGAAACATGGCGATCATTTTTTAGCGATTATTGGTGCTCAACGAGCGAATTTGACAGGGTGTGTTGTTTTATATCAATCTGTTAACTTAAAAGAGTGGGAGTTTCTTGGAGAAATAACAACTGATTTAAATCAGTTTGGATTTATGTGGGAATGTCCGGATTACTTTGAACTTGGTAATAAAGGAATCCTTATCTTCTCCCCACAAGGGTTACAACGGGAAGGGGATAAATTTCAAAATATATATCAATCTGGCTATCTGATTGGGGAGCATCTAGATTTAAATAGTGGAGAGTTTCGGCATTCTAATTTTCGTGAATTAGACCTGGGATTTGACTTTTATGCACCCCAAACAATGGTTGATGAACAAAATCGACGGATCTTAGTTGCGTGGATGGGACTACCTGAAATTGAGTATCCCAATGATCGACATGGATGGGCGCATTGTTTAACGTTACCAAGAGAATTAATAATGAGAAAAGGCAAACTTTTTCAACAACCTGTAAAGGAATTGGCTCAATTACGTAAAAGTAACGTAATCGCAGAAGATATTCTTGTTAATGAAAGCAAAAGCTATGATTCTTTTCATGGTGTATCATATGAATTGATTTGTGAATTTACCAATAAGGACGCCTCTCAATTTGGAATTGATATACGTGTAGGTGAGAAAGAAGTAACTACGATTAAATATGATGTAAACAATAAAAAACTGATGTTTGACCGCAGTCAATCTGGTGAGGTAGTTGCTGAAGAATATGGTATGGTTCGGCAATGTGATATGACAAGTGAATCAATCAAGCTTCAATTATTTGTCGACTCATCTTCGCTTGAATTATTTGTGAATGATGGGGAAGTAGTGTTTACAGGAAGGATTTTTCCAAATGTTAAAAGCGACGGAATTCGTTTTTTTGCTGTTGAGGGAGAAGTAAGCATGAAAGCAAGCAAATGGGATTTTTAATATAGGGTAACATCTGCTTAACTATCTTGTCCTTTCCTTGTAACATCTCTAAGGAGGCAGAACGATGAAAAAAGATATTAATATAAAAGAGGTTGCCAAAAAAGCAGGTGTTTCAATTGCGACCGTTTCAAGGGTGTTTAACAATTCCGGAACAGTAAAAGAGAGTACACGAAAAAAAATCGAGGCAGTCATTGAGGAGACGGGATATTATCCAAATGTTCTTGCAAGAGAACTTGCGGAAAAGAAAACTCACCTAATTGGTCTGATTGTACATAGTATGATCGGTGAAGGGATTCCCCGAATGATAAATGGTGTAAACGAAATGCTTGAAGATAATGATTACAATCTACTGATAGCATGTACGAACGGGATTTTGGAGAGTGAAATAAAGCACTTTGAAATTTTTCGATCTAAACGTGTAGAGGGAATTTTGTTTGCGACTCGTGAATTTAAAGAAGAACATCGCGATTTAATTCAAAAGATTCCAATCCCTGTTGTGGTTCTTCTTCAGCGGACGGATAAAGAAGGCATTTCTTTTGTTACGTTTGATAACTATACATTTGCAAAGGAGGCAACGGAAAAACTTATTGGCCTAGGACACCGTAATTTTGCTTTTATTGGTGGGCCTGCTACCTCTGTAAACTCAAGAGAAAGACAACTAGGGTTTCGTGATGGACTAAAGGAGAATGGAATTGAACTAGACACTAACTTAAGCAGGAATGGCGACTTTACAATTGAATCTGGATATCAGCAAATGGAAGAAATCCTTGCTATTGAAAAAGAGATAACAGCTGTGATTGCTGTAAACGATGGGATGGCGATAGGAGCACTTAACTGTATACAAGATCATGACATTGCAGTCCCAAACGACATATCTGTACTCGGTTTAGATGATACGGTGTTAGCGAAAGCTTCCCGATTAAAATTATCAGGAGTACACTATTCCTATTCTAAGTTAGGAAAACAAGGAGCAGGTTTGTTGTTAAAACAGATAGAGTCTGACGAAGCACTCTTTGAAGAGGTTGTCTTGCCTTATGAAATTCATTTGCGTGAGAGTGTTAATAAACGGTGATGAGTGTTTATCGTGAACTAAGAAGCCTACTGTTATATTAGTAGGCTTCATTATGATATTTATATATCTTATAAACCCATACTTTTTATAAATGATTCAAAATAAAAAAGGAATTTATAAAAAAAGTTCTTGAAAACATTTTCAGAAATGTGTAAAGTAATAATTGTAACAGCAACCGAAACGTTTTGGGGGATTTTCGATGGCTACAATAAAAGATATAGCAAAAGCTGCAGGAGTATCGGTTACAACGGTCTCGCGAGCTTTAAATGGGTATAATGATGTGAATGAAAAAACAAGAGCTAAAATTAAAAGCATTGCTGAAGAACTAAATTATAGTCCAAATGCTGTTGCACGTAGTTTAGTCAAAAGCAAAACCGAAACAATTGGCCTACTTGTATCAGAACTGAGTCTCTCTGGAGCAAAGGATATGTTCACATACGAAATTATGTGCGGGATTAATGATTCTTCTTCGGAAAAAGGGTATGATCTGATCCTTTTTAGTACCAACTCTGCTAAACAAAAAGCAAAAAGTTACAGTCAGCTTTGTCGTGAAAGGCAAGTTGAAGGAGTCATTATGCAAGGAATTAAAATTGATGATCCTTACTTAAAAGAGGTCATTGATAGCAATATCCCATGTGTCCTTATTGATGTAGAAATAGAAGGAGAAAATGTGGGATTTGTCTCTACAGATAATGTATTTGGAGCTCAAATGGCAGTTAAGCACTTAACAAACCTTGGTCACCGTAACATTGCTATAATGAATGGTCATAATCAAGCTGTTGTCAGTCAAAAAAGATTGCAAGGATACAAGAAGCAATTGGAAGAAGCTTCGATTGCTTTTCAAGAGGAGTACGTCTTAAATGGAGAGTTTCTCGAAGAAAAAGCAGAAAAAGTTGCTTATTCATTTTTGAACGAGCATCCTGAGGTTACGGCGATTTTTTGTGCAAGTGATTTAATGGCACTTGGGGTGATGAATGCGGCTAAACGGCTAGGGATTGCTGTTCCAGAGGAGTTATCAATTGTAGGATATGATAACATCACTCTTGCTGAATATGTTCAACCGCAGTTATCAACGGTTGAACAAAATAAATACCAAATTGGGTTTAAAGCAGCCAAATTGCTTATTGATATGTTAGAAGGAAATAAAGCGAATAGAAAAGTCATTTTAGATAATCAGCTAATTATTAGAAATACAACGGCTGAGCCGAAATGATTTTTTTTATAGAGAAACCGAAACGTTTCGGTCTATAAGGTTGAACGTTTTGGGAATACTACAGTCGGAGGGGAAAAGTATGAACTATAGAGTAATTAAAGAAAATGATTTGTTTTTGTTAACGGATGAAAAAGGAAATATCCCATTAAATCACCCGTATGGACCGGGGTTATATACGAAAGATACAAGGTTTTTAAGTAAGTTAGATTTGAGAATTAACGGAGCTGAGCCGATTCTTCTTTCATCTGAAGCTGATGAGAATTATGTAGCAGAGATGATTTTAACAAACCCTCACTTAGAAGAGAATGGCGAGGTTGAACTTTGGCGGGAATCAATTGAACTAAAAAGAAAACGCTTCATATACGGTGGAGTTTGTTATGAAGTCATTACAGCGAAAAATTACAATCCGAAGCCTGCAACATTTGATGTCAGCCTTCATGTGGATGCTGATTTCAGTGACATGTTTATCGTTAGAGGATTCCAAAATGGAGACCTTGGTAGCAGAGGGGAAACGATCGTTGATGAAGACACCCTCACTTTTACATATACGGGGGCTGATGATATCCATCGTAAGTCTATTGTTTCTTGGGATGAACAAGCAACGAAAGTAACTGAAGTTGGCGATATTCATTTCTTACTTTCCCTTGATCACCAAGAAGAAAAAACAATCGTATTTACATTTTCTCCTGAAACAGGTGACGAAAAGCTAGTTGTTTATAATCATGAAGAAGCTCTTTCTAAGTTGAAGTCTTCGTATGAGACATGGACAGAGGAAACAACAAAGGTTGAATCAGACCATCCGACATTCCAACGCTTATTGAATAGAGGAATTGGAGACTTGCGTGTGTTATTAACGGACCTTGGTTATGGGCAATTCCCTGTTGCGGGTCTTCCGTGGTTTGGGGTTCCGTTTGGTCGAGATAGTTTGATTGCAGCTCTGCAAATGCTGCCGTTTAATCCTAAGGTTGCCAAAGGGACTTTGTTAACGATGGCAGCTAAACAGGGTGAGAAAAAGGATAGTTGGAGAGATGAAGAGCCAGGAAAGATTATGCATGAAATCCGCTTTGGAGAATTAGCGAATACAAATCAAATTCCTTTCGCTCCTTATTATGGAACCATTGATGCGACACCGCTTTTCTTAGTTCTATTAACTGAATATGTAAAGTGGACAGGTGATGTTGAACTATTTAAAGAGCTTGAAGGCAATGTAGAACGTGCTCTTACATGGATTGATCAATATGGCGACCGAGACGGAGATCTTTTCGTTGAATATCATCAAGAAGCGGCAAAAGGAATTGCGAATCAAGGATGGAAGGATTCTGGAGATTCAATCGTCCATCGAGATGGAAACTTCGGGGAAACTCCAATTGCATTATCTGAAGTTCAAGGGTATGTGTTCCAAGCGAAAAAGGGAATCGCGGAAATTTATCAAGTACTAGGAAATGAAAAAGCCTCTAACCGACTTAGTGAGGAAGCATCTACATTACAAGAAAAATTTGAAGCGGAATTCTGGATGGAAGATGTGCAGTTCTACGCGTTGGCGCTAGATAAACATAAGAATCAAGTTGGAACGATTACGTCGAACCCTGGTCATGTTTTATTTGCTGAAATGTTAGATGAAAATAAAGCGGAAATCGTAAGTAACATGCTTACTTCAGACAAAATGTTCTCAGGTTATGGCATTCGTACGATGGGGAAAGACGAAGCTGGTTATAATCCGATGAGTTATCATAACGGGACCGTTTGGCCGCATGATAATAGCTTGATTATCCTTGGTATGAGTAAGACGAAAAATCAAGGTCATGCAGCAACAGTGATGAATGGGTTGATCAACTCGGCTGATTCGTTTGAATATGATCGACTGCCAGAATTATTCTGTGGATACGATGCAGTTGGCAAAGCGGTTAAATATCCTGTTGCATGTTCACCACAAGCATGGGCTGCAGGAACACCAATGGTATTTGTGCAAGCGATGCTTGGGTTATTCCCGAACTGCTTGAATAAACAAATCAATGTAAATCCTCATTTGCCAGAGGGAATGAATGAATTACAAATCGAGAACATGAGAATTGGTCAAGGGACACTTTCTCTTCGCGTGAAAAAGGAAAATGATGTATGTAAACTTGAGATTCTTCAAAATACAACTGGTTGTGAAGTAATCGAAAGCAAAGAAGGTCAGATTATTTAATCTAAAGTAAGAGGGAGACATTTATATGAAAAAATGGATGAGATCTATTGGACTAACTAGTGTACTCGTAGCAGGTAGTTTGCTAGCAGCTTGCTCTTCAGGAGATAGTGGCAGTAGTAATGGTGAGAACGGTTCTGCGGATGATGTAGTGGAGATCACATTGAGTGGATGGGGGTCTTCACCGGCAGAGCAGCGTATTTTTGAAGAAATAATTGAAACGTTTGAAGAGAATCACCCTCATATTTCCGTGAATCTTGATATCGTGGCAGATCAATATATGGATGTTCTTCGGACGAGATTAATTGGTGGTAATGCAGCAGATGTTTTCTTTCTAGAGGCATTCGAGGCACCAGCTTTAATGGAAACAGGGGTATTAGAGCCGTTAGATGATTATATAACAGATGAGTTTAATGTTAGCGATTTTGAGGAGCCGTTGATCGATGCGTTTACGCAAAATGGTACACTTTATGGATTGCCAAAGGATACATCGACGTTAGCGCTTTTCTACAATGAAGATATGTTTGAAGAGGCAGGTCTTGAAGGCCCGCCGGAAACATGGGAAGAGCTTGAAGAGTATGCAGAAATTTTAACAGAGTCTACAGGACAATATGGTTTTGGGGTTGTAGCAGATTTAGCGCGTCTTATGTTCATTGCAGAAGCCAAAGGTGGCAGCGTAACGCAAGACAATCTAGCTAGCTTTAGTGATCCTAGTGTCGTAGAGGCATTACAACCGATTATTGAAATGAAGCAGCGTGATATTGCTGGCGCCCCTAGTGATGTTGGTGCTGATTGGGGTGGAGAAATGTTCGGTCAAGGTCGAACAGCTATGATGTTTGAAGGGAACTGGACTATCTCTTTCTTAGAAGAAACATTCCCGAACCTTAATTGGAATACGGCAGAAATTCCAACGATTGATGGAGAAAACGGATCGATGGCGTATACGGTTGCTTATGTTATGAATAAAGACTCCGAGAAAAAAGAAGCTGCTTGGGAACTTATTTCTTGGTTAACAGGGCCAGAAGGAATGGAACTTTGGGCAGGAGCCGGCTTCGCCTTTCCGACTCGTACGTCCGTATCAGATGAATTAGGATTATTCGATGATGAAATCAGAGGTCCATTTGCAAAAGCTACAGGTTACGCAACAGTTTGGGCGGATGATACAAACTTACCAATTATCTATAACAACTTTAACAATGAGTTCTTAAGTGCATTTTTGGGACAGCGTCCGCTAGATGAAGCGTTAGAAGAAGCAGAGCGTGTTGCAAACAGAGAAATTGAAGATTAATAAGGTAAGGGAGAACTCTCTCCCTTCCCCTTGTTTTTGCAAGGAAAGGAGATATACATATGGCCAAGCAAAACAGCAATTCTCCCACAATGACCAAGAAAGCGGGCAAAAAATATGGAATGAAATATTCTAAACGAGCATTAAGAGAAGCAGGGCAGGGTTATATGTTTATGGCACCGACATTGCTTGTTATTGGTGTATTCGTATTACTTCCTATATTATATGCTGTCTTTTTATCGTTTCATCGTGTCCAGTTGTTAGGGGGAACGAGCTTCGAATTTGTTGGGTTTAGTAACTTTGTTAGAATTTCAGATGATTACAGGGCAGGGATTGCCTTATGGAATACATTTAAATATGTCATTATTGTAGTTCCGATACAGACGATGTTAGCTCTATTTTTAGCGGCAACGTTAAACGCAGGTATGAAGGGCGAGAAGTGGTTTCGAATTATCTACTTCTTACCAACGTTAACGTCCTCCGCTGTCTTAACGTTAATTTTTATGTGGATGTACAATCAAGAAGGTGCATTTAACCAAATGCTGGCATTTCTTGGATTGCCTACTTATAACTGGTTGAATGACCCATCGGTTGCTTTAACAGCAATTATGATTATGAATATTTGGGCAACGGCACCGTTTTTTATGGTGATCTACTTAGCTGCTCTTCAAGATATTCCAGATTCTTTATATGAAGCAGCTGAACTTGATGGAGCCGGACCGATCCAAAAGTTTTGGCATGTAACAGTTCCGCTATTGCGACCGGTGACTTCTTTTGCGATTATTATGGGGATTATTGGGACCTTTCAATTATTTGATCAATCGTATATTTTCTCTGGAGGTTCTGGTGGGCCGAGTAACTCGACGCTTACAGTTGTCTTACTAATTTATCAATATGCTTTTGATTCGGCAGGAAGAATGGGTTATGCTGCAGCGTTGGCATTCGGATTAGCTTTTATCATATTAACTGCGACTTTAATTCAACGTAAGTTATCAAAAGAGGAAACATTCTATTAAGAGTCAGGATATGAAATGTATTTGTTTGGCTCAATCCGAATGGAGTAAGGAGGATCTATCATGGTGAAAAAATTAGGGGTAGGTAAAACCGTTGTCTATACGATTTTAGTTACTTATGCGGTTGTTACATTATTCCCATTTTTATGGGCGTTATCTTCATCCTTTAAATCTTTAGAAGAAATATTGACCCATAATATGAATCTCATTCCAAGAGATTTTACGCTTGATAATTTTCGATTTATTATTGCAGAGCAGCCGATGTTTTTGCGCTGGTTATTTAATAGTGTATTTGTTGCTGTTATTGGAACCTTTTTGAATTTATTGTTTAACTCGATGGCAGGATATGCTCTAGCTCGGCTAAGCTTTCCTGGGAAGAAAAGTTTATTTATTTGTATATTAGCTGTCCTGATGATTCCTGGTCAGGTTACAATGATCCCGAATTATTTGATTTTGAATCATTTAGGGTGGTTGAATACGTATCATGGCTTAATTATCCCAGCAATGGTGAACGCAACATTCATTTTTATGATGCGTCAGTTCTTCCTTAACTTCCCGAAAGAGTTGGAAGAAGCAGCAGCTTTAGATGGGCTCTCGCGGTTTGGGACATTTTTCAGAATTGTTCTCCCTATGGCCAAGCCCGCATTGGCTGCGCAAGCAATTTTTGTCTTCATGGCATCATGGAATGACTTTATGCGACCGTTAATCATTATGTCGGATGCTGCAATGTATACGTTGCCAGTCGGGTTAAATCAGTTTAAAGGCCAATATATTACGCAATGGAATTATATTATGGCAGCGTCAATGGTTTTTACGATGCCTATTCTTATTATTTATGCGTTCTTTAGTCGATACTTCCTTAAGGGGATCTCATTTAAAGGGGATAAATAAGGGTTGGAATTTAGGCAATGTAATATCTATTAATGAAGCGACTTTCTCATTAGAGAGGTCGTTTTGTTTTTAGGAGAATAAGTTACTCTATATGATTCTAATTAGATGATCTATCTGAATATTTATGCTCTTTTTAAATTTGAGCCTTGATGGCTTGTGACGAATATGTTATGATCAAAACAAATCTAAAGGCTATGTGTAACTGGCGAAACGCGGATCACCGCGAGGGAGCACATAGTGTCGTTAGCCGTTCGCCTGGGCAGAGGTAAGGGAATTTTTTTCTCCCTTGCCTCTTTCTGCTTTGAAAGGGGATAGTCCAAACAAAAAAACGATATCCTAATTCAAAGAAATAACTGTTAAGAAAGTATTATTAAAATAGAAATAGATACAGACAAAAAGGAGAGAACAAAATGAGCACAACAACATTAGAAAAAGTAAAAACAATCAAAACATTAAATAATATCGCAGAAAGTGGACTAAAGGTTTTTAGAGATGACTATAATCTCGACAATGATAGCGAAAATCCTGATGCGGTTCTTGTGCGTAGTTTTAACATGCATTCACTTGAATTTGGCAATAATTTAAAAGCAATTGCTCGAGCTGGAGCGGGTGTAAATAATATTCCGGTTGATAAGTGTACAGAGCAAGGAATTGTTGTTTTTAATACACCGGGTGCGAACGCGAATGCGGTAAAAGAGCTTGTATTAACGACATTAATGGCGTCTTCTCGTAACCTTTTTGCTGGTGTGGAATGGGCAAAGTCTTTAGAAGGTGAAGGCGATCAAGTTCCTAAGCTTGTAGAAGCAGGTAAGAAGCAATTTGTTGGGAAAGAAATTAAAGGAAAAACGTTAGGTGTTATTGGTTTAGGTGCGATTGGTGCACTTGTAGCGAATGATGCGCTTGACTTAGATATGGATGTAATTGGGTTTGATCCATTCATTTCTGTTAATACTGCTTGGAACTTATCTCGTAACGTGAAACGTGCCATGTCAATTGAAGAGTTATTTGCAAATTCTGATTATATTACGGTTCATGTTCCGTTAACGGATGATACGAAGGGTATGTTCAATGAAGTTACATTCAGCATCATGAAAGAAGGCGTTCAAATTTTGAACTTCTCACGTGATGGCCTTGTGAATGAAAAGGATATTGAAGCTGCGCTTGAAAGTGGAAAAGTCGGTAAGTATATTACAGACTTCCCGAATGAAAATGTGTTGAAAATGAAAAATGCTGTACCGATTCCGCATCTTGGTGCTTCTACACAAGAATCAGAAGAAAACTGTGCGATCATGGCAGCTCGCCAAGTGAAGGAATTTTTAGAAACGGGAAATATCAAAAACTCAGTTAACTTTCCAAATGCTAGTCTTCCGTATACAGGAAAGCGCCGTGTAGCTGCATTCCATAAAAATGTTCCGAATATGGTTGGACAGATCACATCAGCGATCTCAGATTATCAATTAAACATTGCTGATATGGTGAACAGAAGTCGTGGAGATTACGCTTATACAATGATCGACATCGAAGATAAAGTAAATGGCGATGTGATTCCTGGTTTAGTTGAGAAGATTAGTGAAATAGAGGGAATTGTTACAACGCGTGTAATTTAATTTTATATGTATCTGGACGAAACGAGCGGTGAAGACATCGCTCGTTTTTTTATGTGGGTAAAGTGACGATCCGGAGTTTTTTAAAATTTACAAACTATAAAGTGTGAGAGATGTTACAGACTCATTTTGAATAGGCCTTTAGAGTTAATACAGTACATCAATTTCATTACAGAGTAGGAGAGGGGAACGAAATGAAAGATGAATTAACGATTGGTGGGGTTATATTAACTAGCCGTCTTTTTATCGGGACGGGTAAATTTCATCATAATAATTTGATACCTGCTGTCGCGAAAAGCTCAATGGCAGAGGTCATTACAGTTGCCATGCGTCGGGTTGATCTTCATTCAACAGAAGAGAATATTTTAAATTCCATACCAAAAAACATGATTTTACTTCCGAACACTTCGGGGGCAAGAACAGCGGAAGAAGCTGTTCGCATCGCAAAGTTATCTAGGGCGGTAGGGCTTGGGAATTGGGTCAAAATCGAAGTGATTCCAGACCAAAAATATTTACTTCCAGATAATTATGAAACATTAAAAGCAACGGAAAGCTTAGTGAAGGAAGGGTTTATTGTTTTGCCTTATATGAGTCCAGATTTGGTCGTCGCGAAACAGTTAGAGGAAGTGGGAGCGGCTGCAGTTATGCCTCTTGGTTCACCTATTGGCTCTAACCGAGGGTTTCGAACGAAGGAGTTAGTCCGAATTATGATTGCGGAAAGTAGAGTTCCAATTGTAGTAGATGCAGGGATTGGTAAACCTTCTGAAGCGTGTGAAGCAATGGAGTTAGGGGCAGACGCAGTCTTAGTTAATACGGCTATTGCAACCTCTGACGATCCGGTTGCAATGGCAGGAGCCTTTGCAAACAGTGTAAGAGCAGGGAGAGCTGCTTATTTAAGTGGGCTGGGAGAGACTGCGTTAGAAGCTAGAGCTTCATCTCCTTTAACAGGATTTTTAGGTTGAGGTAGCGTATCGACATAATGTGATTGAAGGAGGGGATACGAGAGTGAGTTTTTATCACGTTTATCAAGAGTTAAAAGGACTTGACTTGGAAGGCTTTCTTGATTCGGTAACTAACAAAGATGTATTAAGGGTTTTACATAAAGACGTGTTAAATAAAGAAGATTTTTTGAAGCTTTTATCACCTGCTGCGGGGGAGAACTTAGAAGATCTGGCTCAAAAAGCCCATAGAGTAACAGCTCAATACTTTGGAAAAACAATCCAGTTATTTGACCCGATCTACATTTCTGATTACTGTGTGAATCATTGTACGTATTGTAGCTTTAGTGTAACGAATCAATTTAAGCGCCAGCAACTTACCATGGAGGAAATTGAGAGGGAAGCAAAAAAAATAGCAGGAACAGGAATCAAACATGTCTTAATTTTAACAGGGGAGTCGAGGAGGCACTCTTCTATGTCTTACATGAAGGATACCGTTGCAGTGCTAAGGAAATATTTCGAATCTATTTCAATTGAAATTAATCCGCTAGAAACAGAAGAATATAAAGAACTAAAAGAAGTTGGTGTGGATGGGGTTACCGTTTATCAAGAAGTTTACAATGAGGATATTTACCAAGATTTTCACGTGAAAGGGCCAAAGCGTTATTACCGTTACCGTCTTGATACTCCTGAAAGAGGTTGCGTGGCAGGATTTCGTAGTGTGAATATCGGTGCGTTGCTGGGTTTAGATAATTGGAGAAAGGAAGTATTCTTTACAGGGATGCATGCTGACTATCTACAAACGAAATACATAGGAACAGAGATTGGGGTATCACTCCCTAGAATTCGACCTAACTTAGGGAGTTTTTCGCCGAGATCTAAAGTAAATGATAAATCCTTTGTTCAGAGTTTAATGGCTTTACGCCTATTTCTCCCACGATCGGCTATTACTCTTTCTACAAGAGAGAGCCCTGATTTAAGAGATCATTTAATCCCGCTTGGAGTGACAAGGATGTCTGCAGGTGCATCCACAGAGGTTGGTGGTTACTCTCTTGAAGTGGAGGGGACAAATCAATTTGAGATTTCTGATAAACGTAGTGTAAAGGACATATGCAAGGCTCTGTATGAAAAAGACTACCAACCTGTTTTTAAAGATTGGAATCAACTTTAATGGTATAAAAAAGGCGAAAGCTTAAAATTCCAAGCTTTCGCATCTTATAATATGTTAGGTCAGGTCTACTAAAATAAAACATTGATCATCACTTTTCGTATACATTTTAATTTCGTTTGAAAGTAGCTGTTTCATCTTTTCTTTTAGGTTCGAAATAGACATCGATTGGTTGTCCCTTAATAAGTTGTTTAATTGATCAGGGCCGAGTGGGTCTGTGACACCATCTGTATATAGAAGCAATCTTCCTCCATCTGTATAGGGGAGGGTGTTGGTCTTAAAGACAAGCCCCTCAAACGTTCCAAGAGGAGGCATTTTAGAATAGAGTTCATGTAGTTCTCCGTTTGAATCCTGCCAAAGAGCAGGTGGGTGGCCAGCATTAATATAATCGATCTTTTTCTCTTTCGTATCAATTAATAGATTGATAGCGGTACAGTAATGCCATGCTTCCTTGTTGTTTTGAAACAAACGGTGAAGGTGGTTATCGAGTTCCTTCATTACTGCCTCCGTTTTTACTCCTTTAGAGATGAGTCGTTGGAATAAAGAGTGAAGTGACATGGTGATCAATGCAGAAGAAATGCCATGCCCCATAACATCAAGTAGAATAATGCCATAGCGATGTTGATCTAATTGATAAAACCCGTAAATATCACCTGATAATTCATTGGAAGCTTCATAGAATGATTCTATTTTTATTTGATCGTTGACAATTGGTTCGGTTAGTGAAGTTTCTTGAATCTTTCTTGCGAGTTCGAGTTCTTTTGTTGTATTTATTTTATATGCTTGATTTTGTTTGTTTAGTTCAAGGAGTTCTTCTTGTTTGCTCTTTAAATCTTTAAGTGCAGCTTCTAATTCTGCATTTGCTTTCTCTTTTGCAAGTAATGCTGCTTCAGCCTCTTTCTTCGCTAAAAGAAGTTCATTTTCATACTCACTTCTTTTGTGCATAGGAAACAGAACACAATCTATTTGATTTTGTCCATTTCTATTCCGTGGAAGGGCATTAATAATAACGGGTATTTCTTTGCCGGTATTAGATAGGAAAGAAATATGCATTTCCTCAATCTTTTTTTCTAATTTTACTAGTGGAACAAAATAAAGCTGAAAAAAAAGTTGGGCAGGGACCGTTAAAATGGAATTAATATGCTCTCCATTTAGTTGATCAAGCCTGTAATCAAGCAAGTTAAGTAACGTCTGATTCATTACAAGAATTCTGCCATTTTCTGATAGAGTTAGAAAGCCACAGGGTGCATTATTCAAATGTTCATCCATTACATAAGGTCACCTCTATCGGTCTGCCGTTCCATATGTAGAGCTTTATTTAAATAACGATCAATTAATTGTACTGTTTCCTCAGGATGGCTCATATGAGGACAATGTCCGGTTGCTTCCATCTTTATTAGTGTGCTAGAAGGAAGGTGTTGGTGGAGATACTCACCAACTACAGACGGAGCAATAATGTCGTCTGAGCATTGTAATATAAGGGACGGTACAGTGACGTTTGGCAAATCCTTTCGGTTGTCCGTGAAAAAAGTCGCTTCTGCAAATTGGCGAGCTATAATTGGGTCAGTAGAACAAAAACGATCTTCTAACTCTTTTTTGATTTCTGGGCGATCTGTATTATTCATTAATGTCCCCGCAAAAAGGGTTGTCCAGCCTATATAATTTTTCTCCATCATGTCTATTAAACCAGTTAGTTGTTCTTTCTCAAAACCTCCGTAATAATGGGGAGGATCGTTTAAATAACATGGAGAGGGACCGAGCATAATAAGGTCAGAGAAATACTCAGGGTGTTTTAGTGATGCTAGCATACCGATCATACTGCCAACGGAATGTCCAATCAAAATGGTATCTTTTAAGTCTAATGCAGAACATACATCTAGTACGTCTTGTGCATAGCCATTAAGAGTGCCATATCGATTTAAATCATAAGCTTGTAAATCGGAGTTCCCTGAACCTACATAGTCAAATAAGATAATTTTATAGTCTTCCTCGAAGGCTTTTGCTACTGAGTGCCATACGCTTTGGTCACATCCGAAGCCAGGTGCAAAAAGCAATGTTTGTGTTCCGTTTCCTCTTATCTTTATATTATTCCGTTTTATTATATACTGGTTCATAATGACTCCTTCTAGTTTGGAACTTTCTAATAGTACTATTAAATATCTTAACATTTAATGGGTTCTCTGTGTTGTCTTTGTTAAATGCTTTACGGCAAATACTAAAATAATTCTAAGTTGTTATTATTTCAGAATGCTGTTTTACCAAACAAATGATTTTTATATTTGAAAATAGCGTGAAAGGGGCTGTTCCAATGGTTTGATCGTAACCTATTTGGACAGCCCCTGTTTTGTGAAAAATCTTATTTTGTTTTGAACCGACTTACTTCAGAGAGGAGTGCTTCGGCTGTGAGGACAAGGTTGTTGATAGAAGCAACGATTTCTTGCATTGTAGCCGATTGGACCTCCGTCGATTGAGCGACATGCTGAACATTTTCAACGTTTTTTATGGAAATGGTTTTAATTCCTTCGATAGTGCCAGCAATTTCTTTTATATTTCGATTGATCTCACTTGAAAGTTTGTCAACTTCGCTAATATCATTTGTAATCTCATAGATAGAAGTAGAGATCTCTTTAAAGGAATTGCTTGCATTTTCTACAAGTGCTAACCCTTCTTTAACCGATTGGCTGCCATCTTCTACTACTGATACGGCAGTGTTTGTTTCACTTTTAATTTCATTAATAAGAGAAGCGATTTGAGTCGTGGCTTTCCCTGATTCCTCGGCTAATTTTCTTACCTCTTGAGCAACGACTGCAAATCCAGCCCCATGACTTCCCGCTCGTGCAGCCTCGATAGATGCATTTAATGCCAGTAAATTGGTTTGCTCTGCGAACCCTGTAATTAAAGAAACGATTTGCTGAATTTCATTAGCCTTATCATTTAATTTTGAGATGACATCAACAGTGACTTCTGTATGTTCGTTGATCGAATGCATTTGACCAATCGCCTTCTCGACGATGACATTTCCGCTGTTTGCTTGAGTAGTTGTAACATTTGATAATTCTGATACTCTTTTGATTTTTTCTCCGATCGTTGAAAATTCATTTGAGATCGTCGATACAGATGTATCTATGAAAATGGTGCTGTCAGCTTGCGTTTTATTTCCATTTGCCACATCTTGCAGATGGTGTGAGATCTTTTCGACTGAGGCGCTGACTTGTTCGGACCCTTGCGAAATAATTTTAGATGATTCAAACACCCTATCAGAATTTTTACTTACTTCTTTTAGAATGGATTTAAAGTTGGTTACGAATCCATTAAAATTGGTCGTTAATTCATCAATTTCATCTTGCCTGTTTTTATGCTTGACTTTTAATGGTTCAATCGTAAAATCGCCATCTGACACTTGTTGTGCATATTGATTCAAGCGGATTAACGGCTGAATCGTTCTCCCTATTAACAAAATAGTAATAACGCCAACAAGTAATACAGGAATCATTCCAACTAAAATGCCACCGCCGATCATTGACCACGTTCGTTCACTAATGATTTTTGCATCAAAGTCAATGGCGCTAATTGCAATCACTTCTTGTGTTGGATCATGATCCTTAAAAATAGGGGCATAACCTGTAAGACGTTTCATATCCCCAAAGTCGTAAACATCAGAATAGGTTGGGTGTTTCATTACCGTTAAATGATGCAATGCTTCATCATCTATATAGAAGGAATCGCCATATGTAAAACCTTGTTGTTGTAAATTTTTATCAGCAGCTAAAATTGTTCCGTTAAGAGAGAGTATGTATTGCGAACTAAAAATGTCCTTGTGTTGAACAGTCCAGCTAATAAGTTCACCCATTTCTGTTGCTTTTGAAAAGTCCCCATTCGCCAATTGGTCAATGATAGCAGTATCTAATAATCCGGTTGTGATGTTAGCGCAACCATACAATTCAATTCCTGCCGCTTCTTTTACCTTGTCATAGCTAATCTTATAATTAGAAAATGAAATAGTAGCAATGCATACTAACATCATTGAAATGATAATTAAGCCTAGTTTTTTTGTGATTTTAGTCATGTTATAACTCTCCTTTATACAAACCTGCTTCTTTTATAAGTGTAGTTTGTTTAAAACGGTAAAGGTGTGATGAATCTCACACTTACGAAAGATTATCTTGTTAATAATAGGTTTAGATTTATTAATGCTAATTTGGATTAAATGCGGCAGCGTCTAAATAAGTTGGGATTTATTTAAAAGGGAAGGTCTATTTTTGTATATCGTTTGGGGTTAAATTTTTAATTGATTATCTAGTGAAGTTATGGTAGATTATTAAATCTAGTCGCAAAAATTAATTTTAAATTAACTATTGCGCAGAATTGGTATTCGTGATATATTGTTTTTTGTCGCCGTGAACGACTTCTTGATTCGATGGTGATCGCGAAAAACTTTTAAAAAAATTATTGCGTGGAACGATGTGTTGTGTTACGATAATGAACGTCGCTGATGAGACAGCGCATAAGAGTTCTTTGAAAACTGAACAAAAGCCAAGCGAATTAAAGAGATTTATTAATCTCGTCAAAGAAATTTACCT
>NZ_JAKRYL010000037.1 GCF_023555415.1 Halalkalibacter alkaliphilus
AAGGAGGTTAAGAAGCGGAGATAAGCGGAGATATTCCCGTTAACTGCTCTAAATAAGACAAAATCTAAAGATTTGGATAATATAAGCGGAAAAACTCCCCTTATTATTAAGGAAATATGGGTATTTCCCAATTTAGCCGGAATTTCTCCCTTTATTTTTCAAACACAGTGATTTACTAGCCATAACTCTTCAATTACTCACCAAAACCAAACTCGGTCAAAAAACAGATCCGCCTATTTCCTTGAAACCCCAGGCAGTAGCCCTCCCACTACACCTACAATTCATAAGATGGTCTTGCAACTGCTCAAAAAGGAGGAATTCTTCATGAGTTACGTTACTGGAAATAGCTTCACTTTAATCGTCGTGTTATTTATCCTGCTTGTTATAGTAGGTTCCACATACACCTTTTAAAAATGAAAAATCGGCAAGGGACTGCCGAACCCCCTTTCCTTCTCTCTTGTTTATTGGAGGCCTCTGAAAAAGGTCAAAACCGTACCTTTTTCAGTGACCTCGTTTATTGCCCGGTATAGTCTTTGATTTCTTCTTTAATCTCTTTAATAATTTGCATTTTGTTATCCCAGCAATCTTGACTTAGATCAACCGGATACTCTTCAGGATTTAACGTTCTCCTGTACTCTTCCCAAAGTACGGTTAAATTGTCAGCTACAAACTTTTGAATCTCCAAAATATCAGGATTCTCATAAACCAATTCTCCATCCACAAATATATCAGTGAGAAGTTCTCTTGCTTCAAAATCCGTTACAAATTTGCTAATAAACGTATGTGTCGGGTGGAACATTTTTAAGCTCTCTTCCTTTTGTGGCTCTTCATTTTTTAGTGTAATGTAATCGCCTTCTGACTTATTGTTCTTTTTATTAATAATTCGGTACACTCTCTTCTCTCCTGGTGTTGTCACTTTTTCCGGATTTGAAGAGATCTTAATTGTATCGACCATATCTCCATGATCATCTTCAATTGCAACAATTTTATAAACAGCTCCTAGTGCAGGCTGATCAAAGGAAGTAATTAACTTTGTTCCTATCCCCCATACATCAATTTTGGCACCTTGTGCTTTTAGGCTTAAAATCGTTTGCTCATCTAAATCACTCGATGCAACAATTTGAGTTGAGTGGAATCCTGCTTTATCGAGCATTTCTCTTGTTTTCTTTGATAAATAAGCCATATCGCCGCCATCCAAACGAATCCCTTTAAAATCAACTTCTCCTTTGAATTCTTTTGCCACTTTAATTGCAGCTGGTACACCTGAACGCAAAACATCATACGTATCAACAAGAGGAATAAACACTTTATTTTTTCTTCTAACACAGCTCTCTGCGTATTTTTTCATGGCTACGTAATCACTTTTGTACACTTGAATCATTGAGTGGGCGTGAGTACCAGACACAGGAATCCCGAATTTTTTTCCTGCTCTTACGTTACTTGTTGCATCAAATCCGGCAATGAAAGCTGCTCTAGTCCCCCAAATCGCTGCATCCATTTCTTGTGCACGACGCGAACCAAATTCTAATACTTTTTCTTCCCCTACTACTTGCTTAATTCTTGAAGCCTTTGTAGCAATTAGTGTTTGATAGTTCACAATGTTTAAAAGGGCCGTTTCAATCAACTGTGCCTCTGCCAATGTTGATTCAACTTGTAAGATCGGTTCATTGCCAAATACAAGCTCTCCTTCCCTCATCGAGCGAATGGTACCTGTGAATCGAATTGTTTTTAAGTAATCTAGAAACTCTTCTTCATATCCAACAGCCTCACGTAAATAGTCAATATCACTCTCTGTAAAACAAAAACCTTTTATGTATTCAATAATTCGTTCTAACCCTGCGAAAACTCCGTAACCATTGCCAAACGGAAGGTTGCGAAAATATAATTCAAATACCGCTTTCCGATTATGCATATCATCGTGCCAATACGTTTCAGTCATATTTATTTGATATGCATCTGTATGTAATGCTAAACTGTCATCGTTGTAATTACTCATACTGTACCTCCCAATCACGTTTCCTTACTATAAGTATCACCCTAATGAATATATTCTAATAAGTAAAGCGTTTTCTAGTATGTGACTCTGTTAAAAACCACATAATCAGTTTACAATAAATAGAAAATAGTAGAAAGACGAGGGTTGATATGAGAAAGGGGAAAACAAATGCCATGCGTATGTTGGATAAAGAAAAAATGGATTATGATATGCTAACATACCGAGCCGATGATGGAAAAATAGATGGAATAGCCGTAGCAAACAAAATTGGTAGAGAGGTTACCGTCGTTTACAAAACACTTGTTGCTCAAGGATCAAGCAAGTCTTATTACGTTTTTGTCATTCCCGTTGAAGCTGAGCTTGATTTAAAGAAAGCAGCAAAAGCAGCAGGAGAAAAGAAAATTGAAATGATTGCCGTAAAAGAGATAACCAAAGTGTCCGGTTACATTCGCGGGGGGTGTTCGCCTATTGGCATGAAGAGGTTATTTCCTACGTTTATCGATCAACAGGCAAAATCCCTTAAGACGATCATAGTAAGCGGAGGACTGATTGGTGTCCAAATTGAACTGAAGGTAGAGGATTTAGCAGAGGTAACAGCTGCACAGTTTGCTGATTTATCAAAGTGAAAAGAGCACACTATAGATGGTGTGCTCACGATCTCAAACTTAGTCCTACTTCGATTTGATTGCCCAGTCTGACCATTCTCTTTTCTTTAATAATTGAATTTTCGTTGTCCCAATAAATCTTCTTAGAGAGTCTCAAATTCAATCCCCTTCATAATATGAGGTATTACTAACTTGATAAATTCTTCTGGAGGGATCTTGCTATTCCTCCTCCATTCAACAGAAGCCCCGTAAACTCCCCAACTTAACATAATCGCATTTACCTTTAGAGCTTGATCCTCGTCCGTTAAATGTCTTTTTAACAGCATTTTGTAAAAAATTATTTCTAATTGTTCCCTTATAATACGAGCAATCGTATCTTCATATCCTCTATGACAACGATTGGATAAAGAATTCTGGAAGTTTGTAATAGCTAAGAAGATTTGGACGAACGCCTCTTCATTCAGCTCGTTCTGATCGATCGTATCGCAATTCAAGTTAATCAATAGTACTTCTGACAATACCTTTTCTAATAAATCATATTTATCTTCAAAATGGTAATAGAAAGTCGCTCGATTAATCATAGCCTCGTTTGTAATATCTTTTATTGTGATATCCTTGAATTCTTTTTTCCCTGAAAGCTCGATAAAAGAATCCATGATTAATTTACGTGTTCGAAGAATTCGTGGGTCCGTTTTTAATTCACTCACTTCAAATGCCCCCTACTTTTTAAACAATTTACTCAATGTGTCGTATATACGATAAATGCAATTATCTATTGGTATTGTTGTATTTCATTCTGATTTAGAATTTAACTATACAACAAATATTAACTCAAATCTAAAAAGAGTTCATTGTATTTGTTTTTCCTATACACACGAATTAAGGAGGGATATCATCATGAATAGTAATATGATTTGTGATTTAGATACAGGTGTATGTGGGATAGCAAGCGAGGAAGATATGGAAGTAATTAGTTTAAATGAACCAAAGAAAACGATTGATCTATATTATGTGACAGATCCTATTTGCTCTCATTGCTGGGCACTCGAACCAGTACTGCTCCGTTTTATAAATCAGTATGGACAATATTTTAACTTCCACACGGTTATGGGGGGATTGCTAGAAAAATGGGACGGATTTGGAGATGCGGCGAATGGAATTTCAAAACCAGCAGATGTGGCTGGACACTGGAGAGAAGTTGGTGAACATAGCCGTATGCCTATTGCTGGTACTCTTTGGTATGATAATCCTATTCGTTCTTCCTACCCTCCTTCACGTGTATTTAAAGTGATTCAAGAACAAAACGAAGCGTTAGCAAATGTATATTTACGCAGAGTTCGAGAGGCTGTTTTTGCATTTAATCAAAATATTGCAGATCCTTCCATATTAAAAGAAATAGTGAATACCCTTGGACTGGATGGAGATGCGATTGTAAGGCAAGCCGAACTACCAAGCGGACAGCAATTATTAAACCAAGATTTTCATCTTGTTGAAAGCCTAGGGGTTCGAGGATTTCCAACCATTATCATCGTAAATAAAGATAGTAAAGGTGTCAAAATAGTCGGAGCACGCGCTTTAGAAAACTATGTTGTCGGATTAATGCAAGTTCTAAATACAGAGAAGCTTCTACCAAATCAACAGCCATCACTTTTACGTCTACTAAAAAAAGAAAAACTATTATTTTCTAAAGAAATTGAAGTAATGTATGAAGTTAAAAAATCAGACATGCTTGCTTTTGTTGAAAAAGAGCTTTCACCAAATAGCTATGAAGTGAAGGAAATACTAGGGGAATTATATTTGACAACTACAGAATAAAAAGTAAGACAAGGAGAATAACAATGGCATACGTATTACAAGTGGATTTCAAAATGGATGGGCCGTTTGGAGATGAAATGGCGGAAGAATTTTCTGATTTAGCGAAAAGTATTAACGAAGAAGAAGGGTTCATGTGGAAGATTTGGACTGAAAATCAAGAAACGAACGATGTCGGAGGAATTTATATTTTCAAAACGAAAGAAACAGCTGAAAAATATTTAGATATGCATTCTAAAAGGTTAGCTAGGTTGGGAATAGAAGATGTAAACGCAAAAATTTTCAGTATTAATTCTAAACTTACTGAGATCACGAAAGGTCCAATAATATAATAAAAAAATAGTTTTAAATTATAACAGAGATCTACCATATTAATGGGTTATTTACAAAAGAAAAGAGATAGAGTGGCGTCAGGGGCTACTCTTTCTCTTTTCTTCATATTTTAGGACAATTAATAAGTTAATCCGTGACCTAGCTTGTAAATATTGTCGTTACTATCCTTATATGCGTAGCTTAGTCCTTCAGGCATGTATTTGTCCTTATCATAGCCTGGGACGTCATTTCTTGATACACAATCACCATTTTCATCGACTGCAATGACTGCTTCACTTGCTGGTAATGTTAGTGGTAACACACCAACTGGGCTAAAGTTACCCGCCATCACCTCAAACTGAGCCTTATAGAATGTATCGTATCCAGCGATCAATGCATCAGCTAAAGGCTCAACATTTCCAAGTATCCACGGCATAATGATGTTAACACTCATAATTACTTTGCCACCACGACTATGGATGCTGTCAGCGACTTCCTTTAAATGATCCATTCCACTTAACGTAGTTTCCTTATAAGTAGTACCATCCAAAGCTGTTTCCGTTTTATCCTCACATATTTCAAGTTCTAAAAGCCCAGGTGTCGCAGAGAAATATGCTCCTGACTTTGGATTTAAAAACAAGATAGCTACATCCGCTTCCTCATAATTATCAGTTAAGATAAATTGTCCCAGCTCCTTACATTCTTTCCTTGCATCCTCAGTATAAGATGTTGCTCGTTCTTGCTCCTTATGAAAAACTTCCACATACACCTTTTTGCTATCAAGCTTTTCAGCTGTTAAAGGTAATGTCTGATTTTGATTTTTCAATACAGTTACTGACTTTTTATGCGCTTCATAAGCAGCATCCCAGTTCGCAGGATTACTAACCACTGATGTCGCGTTTTCAGGCGAAACGTACGTACGATCATCAAATAACCCCAATGCAAACATTTCAGTGAGCAGGCGCTCATTCGCTTCATCAATGCGTTTTTCACTTATCCAACCATTCTTAATGGCAGTCTTTAAATTTTCAACATCATTTGTATCAGCCACTATGTCTGTACCGGCATTGATTGCTTTTGCAAAACGTTCAGCTTCGCTTAACTCTTCAACGCCCCAGCTCATTTTACTTGTAATACCGCTGTCACTATTTACATAGCCTTTAAATCCTAGTTTTTCTCTAAGAATATAATTAATGAAATAATGATTAAATGTAAAACCAACCTCTTCGAAAGGAATGTCTTCACCTTCAAATTCCTGAACTACACTCTTTTTAATACTTGGGATAGAATAGTACGGCATAATCGATGATGTTCCATGTTTTACCGCTGCCCTAAATGGTGGCAGATGGTACTTTTCTAAGCTTCCTGAAGTTGGGTATAGATTCCACTTACCTTCTTTGTAATGTGGATCAAATCCATTTTCTCTTGCCCCTCCGCCTGGAAAATGTTTTGTTGTCATCGCAATGCTATGCTTTCCTATGCTCTCCCCTTGGAATTCGTCGATAATGCGTCCAATTGCTTCAGCAATAAATTCAGGGTCTTCACCAAACGTACCATATGTGCGTTGCCACCTTGGGTCTGTAACCGTATCAGCCATATACATATAACCTTTTCTTATTCCTGTAGCATCCCACTCATCACGTGCTATTTTAGCAAATTCGCTAATAAGTGATGCATCACCGCCATTCTTAATATCTCCTTTAGCAGCAGCTGCAAGTCCTAATGTCCCTGGCCATGTTGAAAATATTCCAGCCGCGTCATTCATTCCAAAAACGAATTCTGTATTTTCGTTTCTAGAATTAGAAGTGATTAAGCATGGGATACCTAGGCGTGTCCCTTCACACACTTCATTCATTGCATTTACCCACTCTGCCATTTGAGCTGGACTCCAATTGTCTCGTAAGATGAAATGACGAAGGTTCAGTTTTTCAATAGTATGTGTTGATCCATATACTTTCGTGATAGCGAAAATACTTTCACCCTTTTCAACAATTCCTTCATCTAACACTCCATCGTGACTTGTCTTACTCTTATCTTCTTGAGAAAGACCCATCTGACGCGTATTAATAAGCATCATACCCACTTTTTCATCGATATTCATCAATGATACTAAGTTCTCCGCGCGCTCTTTCGGACTTAAACGCCAGTCCTCATAGGGATTTAGTTTCCCATCGTTATTCAAATCTTTAAATTTCAATCCATCTACTTCAATGATCTTTTTGGATCTTACCTCTAATTCTGGTTGTTTATGGTTAAATTGCACTTTAGCTCCTCCTAATCTTTACTCTAACTATGGCTACGAGATATATTGTTCTTTACACTTCAATAGGAACTAAATACAGTTGTTTCCAATTCTAACTCAAGCCATATCTAAAAAAGTAAAATTATATAAGCTTAACTCACTACTTATAATGAAACACTTTTGAGCAATACTTATCAGTTTAAAAGCTGAACGTTACATCCAATTCGTGTGAAACACACCCTCTTTATCAACTCGTTGATACGTGTGTGCACCAAAATAATCACGCTGTGCTTGCAAGAGATTTGCTGGTAATGTTTCCGTACGGTAACTATCATAGTAGGCAATCGCACTAGCGAAAGAAGGTACCGGGATTCCAGCCTCAACTGCTAGCGAGATGACTTGACGTAGGGCATCTTGGTATTTCTCAACAATTTCTTTAAAGTAAGGATCTAATAATAAGTTAGGTAATTCAGAGTCACGATCGTACGCTTCTTTAATCTTTTGAAGGAATTGTGCACGAATAATGCAACCACCACGGAAAATCATCGCGATATCACCATAACGTAAATTCCAATCATATTCCTCAGAAGCTGCACGCATTTGAGCAAAGCCTTGCGCATAAGAAACAATTTTACTCATATATAAGGCTTTACGCACTGCTTCAATAAGCTCTTCTTTTTTCCCTTCAAAAGATTTTACCTCTGGCCCGCTTAACAACTTACTTGCCTTCACACGTTCTTCTTTCATAGCTGAAATAAACCGAGCAAAGACAGACTCTGTAATAATCGGAAGAGGCACGCCAAGATCTAAAGCATTTTGGCTTGTCCACTTCCCTGTACCCTTTTGTCCAGCTGTATCTAAAATAACATCAACAAGTGGTCTCCCTGTTTCTTCATCTACTTTTGTGAAAATATCTGCTGTTATTTCAATTAAATAACTATCTAGTTCACCTTTATTCCACTCGGCAAATACTTCATGAAGCTCTTGTGCACGTAAACCTAGAATATTCTTTAAAATGAAATAAGCCTCAGAGATTAATTGCATGTCGCCATATTCAATTCCGTTATGAACCATTTTTACATAGTGACCAGCACCATTAGGACCAATGTAGGTACAACATGCCTCGTCATCTACTTTTGCGGAAATGGCTTTAAAAATTGGTTCAACAAGTTCATAAGCTTCTTTTTGACCACCAGGCATAATAGAAGGCCCTTTAAGCGCTCCTTCTTCTCCCCCAGAAACACCTGTTCCAATAAAATGAATACCAGTTTCGTCTAAAGCATTATTTCGTCTGATCGTATCTTCAAAGAATGTATTTCCCCCATCGATCAGGATATCACCCTTCTCAAGATAAGGCTTCAATGAATCTATCGTCGCATCTGTCGGACCGCCCGCTTTTACCATTAATAGTATTTTACGAGGCTTTTCCAATGAATTCACGAATTCTTCAATATTAGTTGCACCATAGAAACGTTTCCCAGCTGCCTCATTTTTTATAAACTCCTCCGTTTTCTCAACTGAACGGTTAAACACGGAAACTGAGTATCCACGGCTTTCAATATTTAATGCAAGGTTTTTCCCCATTACAGCGAGACCGATTACACCAATTTGTTGTTTTGACATTGTCATTTTCCTTTCTTCTATTTAGAATTAAGATAATTTTAATTTTTAATAACACCTACCTAACATTAATTTGTTTATTAAACAAATTAATGTTAGGTCAATTGAAGAATATCATTCTAGTAGACTATATGTCAATATAAAGTAGAGATATATACGTCTTATTCTGTTTAATTCTTAGTCTTATAAACAGAGTTATACTATTAACCTCTTACTTCTTTTCATCTATTAAAGAAGGCATTGCATCTTTTTCAACGTAAATTTGTTTCACCTCTGCAATTTCATCTTGGATTTCCTTCATTCGTTTTCCATCAAGCTCATAGAATTTCATCGCAATTAATGAAATAATCCATCCGATCATCGGTATAGCAAAGTACAAAATGATCGTCATAACAAAAAGTGATGGAGTTAACAGTTCATCAACTTGTGGAAACTCATCCCTATACCCAATAAATGCTAAAAGGATACCTACAAGTGTGATTGCAAAAGATGAAATCAATTTATCAACAAAAGAGAAAATAGTAGAAATCATACCCGGTACGTATCTTCCTGTTACATGAGTTTCATAATCAGAAGTATCAGCAATCATTGGAATCACAATATTACCTGTGAAGCCCATAAAAGAATATCCTAACGTATATAAAATAAAAAAGAGAATCGTTGTTAACGTTAAATTAGAAAATGAAATCGTAGCTGGGTCAATAAGTAATAACAGTCCTAGTGTAAGACCAAAAAACAAGAGTGCCCCCCATGTACCAATTACAAATACATTCTTTAACCCTGTCTTCCTAGCAAACATGATCCCTGCATACGTAATAATTAATGTTGGGATTATTGTCACAGCAGACAATGTTCCACTTAATGCGTAATCACCAAGCATAATCCCAAAAAACATGACTGGTACAGCCGGTTGCCTCAAAACACTGTTAGCTAACTTATCTGTAGATGCTGCAAGAACTAACATTTGTAAAGGTCGGTTTCTCTTAATAACAGGCCAATAATCCTTAAAGTTCGTTTTAACCGTTTTTTCTGCAAAACCAAAATACTTCGTTTGATCCTTTTCCCAAATGGCACTGATAGCCAGTACAGTAAACAAAGCAGATAGTATTACAACATACAAACTCAATTCAAGGAATAATCCTTCGGTAAATCCTCCATATTTAGGAACAAGGTAAGAAGCAACTAAGATTTGTCCCCCAATAAATACCCCAATATTATAAGTTGCATCAAAACCTGAAAAGAGCGGTCTTTGCTTTGGGTTATTCGTTAAAACAGTTTGTGCTGCTCTTGTACAAGCTGCCTGAAACGTATAGCCAATCATGTGTATAGCGTATATAAAGATAAAGAAAATCAATTGAAATTCTTGCGGAATATGATGTGTTACATTAAAGATAATTAATGCAGTTGCTGCAAGAATGATATTCCCGGCAAGCATAAAGGGTCTAAATTTACCAAATTTTGAATTCGTTTTGTCAATAAAATAACCGACAATTGGATCTGTTATTCCGTCAAAAACCCTCATTCCCATTAAAACTGAACTGATAATCATAACTGTTAATCCGGCAACCCCTGTGGCATAATAAGAAACGAAAGCCATAATAAAAAAGTATAAGTTCGTTGCAGTATTATTTAAAGCAAACAAACCAACCTGCCATAATTTTGCATTATTTACAAATTCTTTTTTCGATACGGTAACCATTTCTTTCCCCCCTATCTCTTTCTGTTCTTGATGATTGTCAGATATTACAACTTTCTCTTTTATCTATTATGCATCGCCTCCATTATAAACATTCGTTAAAGCGCATTCATCTTTGTTAATACTTTTTTACACTTTATATAGGAGTTTCATATTAAATAGAACTTGTTCCTTCCTATTATAAAGTGGTCAAAAGGAAACCCTTACAAAAAGAAAATGCACATAATTAGTTTGTTTTGTAGTCAAATTAATTATGTGCTTAATCTACCATGTCTAATCAATTCAGTCAATGTCATATTCTTCACTTTCCTTACCGTCAAGGATAAAGAAGATATGAATGAACCTTTACCATCGTTGTTTCTTCAACCATTCTTCCTTATTCAGTCATTCATAGCACTTCTCTGGTGAATCTTTACATACTGCGTTGTTTTTCTTTAGCAGCTAATGTAGAAGTAGTTGGCTTATTACGCCTTACCTCTAACTCCTTGATCTGCTTTTGCATCAACATCGTTTTTAAGAAAAAGCCAATCGCGACAAGAAACATGCTTGCAGAAAGAAACTGATAGGTAAATCGAATTGACTCATTACCGAATAAATATCCAACACTATCTAATAGAATTGGCGAAAAAAACTGTCCAAAAAATAACATACCTGTTACAACGGCCATTGCTTGAACGGTTTGCACTCTTGGTACTTGACGTGATACTTCGTCAAACACCGTTGGCATAATTGAACCAAATCCAAACCCTAATATCCCAACGCCTAGACCAGTTATGAATGAGATTTGTGAAATACCTACTGTCAAAAATCCAAAGGCCATTATTACGAGCATAATCGTTATAAAGTACGTGTGTAATAACCTTTTCGATCGTGCTAATAAAAGCCCGGCAACAAAACCAGCAGCGGTTCCAACTGAAATGACGATCCCGGCAATTTGAGCGTTACCGATTCCCTCTTGCTGCATAAACAAAGCTACATTTACAGGAATAGAATGAAAAGCTAACACAATGAAAAACATAGCAACCCCAAACACGTAAATCTGTTTTGGTAATGGTTGTAATTTTATTTCCTGCCGACTATAATCAACCTTTGTTTTTGGTAAATAGAAAAACACAATGATGGCAGCAACTAGAACTAAAATATACACACTAAATGCCATTCTCCAGCTAATTGCAGCTAACACCCCAGACATAATAAATAATACGACTCCACCTAAATTATTTGCGGCACTAACTTGCCCCATCGTAGCCGTTCGCTCCTCACCATCAAAAAAGTCAGCTACAAGGGATGTTGAAATCGGCATCATAAGTCCAACACCTATGCCTAATACAGCTCGGAAAAATAAAAGCAGTTCTATCGTTGGTACCAAACCTCCACCAAGTCCCCCAACTAAGTAAAATAGCATCCCAACAAAAAGAATATGTTTCTTTTGATATCTCCTTGTTAAAAAGCTAGAAACAAAAATAAAAGGTATGATCATAACTGAGGGTAAGGTTAAAATTAACTTAATCGTTGTTTCACTAGCATTTGGAAATGCAAGGGCAATGTCACCTAGCGCAGGAGAGATCGCAGCACCTGCCATGATCGTTAAAAGCGACACAGATAAAATTGCTAATTTTATGAGCTTTTTATTCATTTTCTCCCTTCTTTCTATCAACCTTTTCAAATATTCTATTTGTAGCTGAATTCTTTGACGCAATTTTCTTTAATACACGCTTAGTTGTCGCCAAATCCTCTTCAGTAATTCCTTCTGTTACCTCCGTTAATGTTTGTTTAACAAGTTCCATCAATTTCTCTTGTTGATCTTTTCCACTCTCCGTCAAATGAATCCGCTTACACCTAGCATCATCAGCATCCCTCATTCTATAAATAAGTTCGCGATTTAACATGTTTTGGATTAATCTAGATATACTTGCTTGATCTTTACCTGTTCTTTCTGCTAGCTCTAGTTGAGTAAGTCCATCTTGATTCCATAACTGTACTAATATAATCCAATGCTCCGTTGTTACATTATAACCATGCTCAGAAAAAGTACGTTGAACACTATTTGATAATGATCGCCCAGCCATTCCTACAAGAAACCCAAGAGCATCCTCCAACCGATATTGAGACATAACATCCCTCCTTCTTTTTCATCATACATCCAATTTACTTGTTTATGCAAGTAAATTCAGTTAGTACAACTTTAGTGTAAAGTAGCGTGTGATATAAAAAGACCAAACGCTAAAAATCTTGTACTTCTTTCATATATTGAGATGGTGTAGTCGAAGCAAACTTCTTAAACACACGACTAAAGTAATTTAAATCATTAAAGCCTACCATAAAAGCGACTTCTGTTACTGATATATTTCCTCTTTGTAAATACAACTTTGCTTCTTCAACTCTTTTTTTATTAATAAAGTCGATGATAGTCATGTCCGTATCCTTCTTAAATTGTCTTGATAGGTGTGAAGAATTGACATGAATTGTTTCGGCAATCTCTGAAAGAGTTAATGGTTTATCAATATTTAAGTCAATCAAGTCAATTGCCTTTTTAACAATTGAGCTATACTTACTTGTGGAATATTCATGTACCAGTTCGCAGTATTCAGTCATCATTACGAGACCTAGTTTTTTTAGATGAGGTAAGTTTGGTGCTCTTTCAATTAAGATCGCAAACTTTTCAGAGATAGTATGAACATAAACTGGATGAACCCCTCCCCTCTCGGCAGCTATTCTACAGATTGTATTGAGAACCAGAGATATATTTTTTAATGATCTAATTGGACTTTCTGGAATTCGATCGGAAATCATAAAAATACTGCTAGATTCCTTTGCAATTCGCTCAACTTCCTTTTTGTCCCCTTTTGCGATTGAATTCATAATTTTCTTTTCATAGTGATAACGAAACTCTATGACATCCTTGCTGTCAGCTATATTCGACCTTAGCTCTTCTTTGCTTATATTTGCTTTACTTATCTCTGAAGTGATCAGCTGTGAATCAATATGTTTGTGATTACACAAATTAACAATTAAATCTCCGATACTATTGGAATCAGTACTACTTATGACCGATAATGATTGATAAAATTCATGTATTTGTTTTCTTTCACTTATTGGCAGGTTATTGTTAGCGATAATATCACTGATAAAATCAATCGAAGGTAGCCGCGATAGAAACGGACCTATCATTATCGCACCATAGAAAAACGTATCGTGCCATACGCCAGAAGCAATGTATTCAAGACCATATGAATTAATATAAAAATAATAACTATTACTTGCATTTTTCTTTAGTACTTCGTTAATCGCACTAATATCATTATTAAGGTTTTGGATTGCTGCTGGAACTGCAAGATTGGCCAATTGCACGATAGCCGTTCCACTATTTTCAATAAATCTTACATCCATTTTTGTAACCGAATGCAGTAAGTTACAAATTTTATTAACTTCACTAAAATCAGCTTCGAAAGCAACTACCACTTAATCACCCCTGTTTTTTTCTTATATCATACCTCAAAATCCCCTTGAACTTGCAAAATTCGTACTAATAAAGTCTGAATAGTGCGATCAGAAATGAAAGCGGTATTATATAATCAATTTGAGCAACAAAGCAAAACGTAAATGTTTTAGAAGTGATTAGTTATCACAGTTAGTAAATAGGAGGAATCCAAATGAGAAAAACAATTAACATTAATAATCAATGGAAATTCAGCAAACAAGATGAAGCAAAAGCTATAGATAAATCTTTTCAAGATGAAAACTGGGAAGTTGTAAATGTTCCCCACACGTGGAACGCTATTGATGGTGCCAACGGATATGATTTTTACAAGGGTGCTTGTTGGTATAGAAAAGAGCTTGTCATCGATTCAATAAATCAAGGAAATAAAGTATATATTGAATTTCAAGGCTCTAACAGCATCACAGATGTTTATGTGAATGAACAACATCTGGGACAACATAGAGGTGGCTATTCCACATTTAGATTTGATATAACGAAAGAAGTTGAATTTGGAGCAACTAACACAATTGCGGTCAAAGTAGATAATACAGTTGTTGATGATGTATATCCGCAAGTCGCTGACTTCACATTTTTTGGAGGGATTTATCGTGATGTAAATCTTATCATTACAAATCCTATTCATCTTGATTTATTAGATTATGGTTCACAGGGGGTCTATATCGTTCAAGATGATGTTTCAAATGAAAGAGCTGAGTTAACAGTAAAATCTAGATTAGTCAATGACAACGATGAAGAAAAGAAAGTTAGACTTTGGACAGATCTATTAGATAAAAACGGCAACTCAGTTGCCTATGCAGCAACAGAGGTAGTATTAGCTGCAGGTGAAACGAAAATAGTTGAGCAACCCATCGTGATTCATTCCCCTACCCTTTGGAATGGGAAGAAAAATGCATATATGTATGAAGCAAAAGTGTCAATAGTTAGTTTTAACGATACAATTGATGAACTAATAATTCCTTTCGGTGTAAGATACTTTAAAGTCGATCCTGAAAAAGGATTCTTATTAAATGGCGAACACCTTTCCTTAAATGGTGTGTCTAGACACCAAGATCGAAAAGATATGGGCTGGGCCATTACAAAAAAAGAACATGACGAAGATATGGAATTAATTAAAGAAGTAGGAGCTACGTCTATCCGTTTAGCCCACTATCAACATGATCAATATTTCTATGATCTTTGTGATAATGAAGGAATGGTCATCTGGGCTGAAATTCCATTTATTAGTGTTATGTCCAAAACGGAGCTTGAAGGGATTAATGCAAAACAGCAAATGACTGAATTAATTCGTCAAAACTTTAACCATCCTTCCATCATGTTCTGGGGTATACAAAATGAGATCCAAATTAGTGGTGAACGAGCTGAACTCAGAAAGCTTGTTAGAGAATTAAATGAATTAACTAAAAAAGAAGATCCTACAAGATTAACAACAATGGCTAATGTTATGTTTGTAAAAGACGAAGATGAATATAACACTGTAACGGATACGATTGGCTACAACAAGTATTATGGTTGGTATAACGGTCAAGCTGAAGATTTCGCTGGCTGGATTGACGGATTCCATAAAACAAATCCAACTATTCCATTAGGTATCTCAGAATACGGAGCAGAAGGCATTCTGCAGTATCACACAAATGATCCGAAGGTAAAAGATTATACTGAAGAATATCATGCACTTTATCATGAGACTGTTTGGAAAATCTTTGAGGCTCGACCTTTCCTTTGGTCAACGTATGTCTGGAATATGTTTGATTTTGGTGCCAATATCCGTGACGAAGGCGGCGTAAAAGGTAGAAACAATAAAGGGTTAATCACATACGATAGAAAGATTAAAAAAGATGCATTCTTTATGTATAAAGCTCATTGGTCAGATGAAAAGTTTGTTCATATTACAAGCAAACGCTTTGTTGACCGTGCTGATGATGCAATAAAAGTGAAAGTTTATTCTAACTGTAATGAAGTGACACTGTATATTAATGGTTCAGAAGTTTCGACACAGAACAGTGATAATCGTATCTTTACATTTGAAAACATTTCTTTACAAGATGGGTTGAATCAAGTTAAAGTCATTGCAGTTCACGAAGGCGAAAGCTTTGAAGATACAGCTACGTTTAATAAAGTAAAAGAACCAAATGAGAGCTATTTAGCCCCTGAAGAAGCTGGCGGTCCAGTAGCTAACTGGTTTGAAATGCCTGATCTTGATGATGTAGAAGTAGAAGAGCTAGCAATCACAGACGATGTTTATTCCACACGTTGTACCTTTGGACAACTTATAGAAAATGACGAAGCCAAAGCCGTGTTAAAAAAATATATGCCTGGCTTCGAAGACCATCCTATGTTTGAAATGGCACAAGGATTCGTCGTTGAAGATATGGCTGAACTGGCTCCTGAAAAATTTAGTGAGAAAATGTTATATTCCCTAAATAAAGAATTAATCAAAATAAAAAAATAAGTTACTGAGATAGAGGCTGTCAATTGTGACAGCCTCCTTCTTATTAGAAATGGGTAGTTTAATCAAACTAGCAGTTCTGAAGAGACTCTTATAACGACTCTCCTTTATAACTACTATTCCTCTCTTCACTTATTAAGAATAACACTAGCAATTCTCGTTAGGTGCTCTTTGGCTTCACTCGTGATATGACGATCATTTGTATCACGTTGAAGATGAGATACATAATTTTCAATAAAGCGTGTTGCATTCTCTTTGGAACCTTTATCTAAATGGTGTTTACTTTGTCTTAATAGATTTGTTAATTGCTTTACTGCTGGACCAGATACATCCCCTGATTCTATATAGCCTTCCGTTAAATCTTTTAGTTCTACCCAAAGTTCTTGGTGGTCTTTTTCATATGATAGACCAAATCCAAACCAATACTGATCACCAGCAGAGTTTGTGTAAGCATATGACTCATCTTCTAAATAGCCAGGAATATCTCCTGCGCCATTTTCAATAGCTTCCATGCTTGCAGGAATTGTAAACGGTAATAAACCAGATGGATTAAATTCTCCTCTAATTACATCCCATAAAGCTTCTGTCTTAACACCGAAAGTAGCAATAACAGCTGCCGCATTTTCTTCAATCACTTCAAATAACCATGGATTTGTCATGCTAATTGTTGTAATCGTCGGAACTGTTTGCTGAATTTCTACAATTCTATCGACATCCTCAATTCCTGTTCCCGAACCAACTGTAATAACTACATTATTTTCCCACATTGATTGTACAGGTTGAACCCAAACAAATGCATGTGTTGCTTCATCGAGATTATCTGTCAATGTAATAGCGCCATCGTACTCTTCAATCAGATCCATTAACCCTGCAGTAATTTCAGCGTCATTGTCTGCTGTAGTGAACATCTCCACATAAAGTACAATGTCTCCAATCTTCTCATCACGTAAAGGTAATACGTTATCCTCATTTTTCATGAGTACTACTGATTTACGGTGTGCTACATCTGCTTTTTCTTGAGATTCTGGTCGATCTACAACTTCAAGAGCATTCTGTGGATCTACATATGGATTTTCAAATAATCCTAATTTATACATTTCTGTAAGTAAGCGTGATACAGCTTCATCAATTCTTTCTTCCTCAACTAATCCTTGCTCCACTGTATCAATAATAGGTTGTGGATCAGAGTTACCAGAAATCAGATCGGTTCCTGCATTAATTGCTCTAGCAAATCTTTCCACTTCCGGTAAGTCTTCAAGACCAAATGCTAATCTATTAACAGCACCTGTATCAGAGTTTATATAACCTTTAAAGCCCATTTCCTCACGTAAAAGATCATTGATAAACGCTGAATTGAATGTAAAACCAACTTCTTCAAACTGTTGATCTTCACTAAACCAAGGTAATCCTTGATCTGCACTTAGATCATTACTTGGAAACGAATAGTAAGGCATAAGGGAGCTAACACCTGCATCAATAACTGCTTTAAAAGGTACAATATGGTAATCCATTAAACTTCCTGGAGTTGGATATGGATTTCTTTTTCCCTCAGGAAAGTGAGGATCTAAACCATCTTCTCGAGCTCCTCCACCTGGAAAGTGCTTAACTGTTTTTGCGATACTATTTGGTCCTAGTTCATCACCTTGGAACCCTTTCACTAGGGCATACATCATATCTGCAGCTAGTTGAGGATCCTCTCCGAATGTTTCCTCAATTCTTGACCATAGTGGGTCTGTTGCAAGGTCAGCCGTATATCCATAAATTTTGCGGATTCCCATTGCTCTCCATTCCTGTGCTGCAATTTCAGCAAATTCTCTCACCATATCTACATCACGTGTAGCCGCCATACCTAATTGTCCTGGCCAAAAGGAGTGTTGACCCGGTTCATCTACAACATCTGTATAATTTATAGATGGATGGTTACGTGGGTTGGATGTAACCACTACTGGAATACCTAATGGTTGCTTCTCTGCTATTTCTTGTAGTTGGTTCGTATATTGTGCTACCACATTAGCAGATTCAGTTGTACGGAAAATCGTATATCTCATACCTCTTTCGACGATCAACTCGTCATCATCAGCTACATATTCTCCTCCATCAAGGTCATGATTTATCCTATGCGTGTTTATGTTCATTAATCCTGCTTTTTGCTTAAGAGTCATCTTTGAAACTAAGTTTTCAACACGTTCTTCAACTGGTAGTCTCCAATCCTCATAAGGATCAAGTACACCATTACCATTTAAGTCTTTGAAAAACAGTCCATCTTCAGTAATAACATTATCTTCATTAGCTATACCAAGTTCAGCGTTGCCATCTAAGTCTATAAAATGTATTCTATCGAAAGTACTAATAAATCCTTCATCACCTATACCATCCGATGGTGGAACATAACCTAAATCCTCTCTGTCATCTGCGGCTACAGATATTGCTGGAATCACCAATGAGACTGCAAGTGTTGACATGATAACTTTTTTACATTGTTTTTTAATTTCAGTCAATTTTTTGCCTTGAATAAACTTGTACATTAGCTTACCTTCCTCTCCCTTGTTAATATTTTCACAATTTTTAACCATCAGATACTTATTCAAACTTAGAAAACAATCACCCCCTCCAAAACCTTTTTAACAATTTATCGACAAATTAGTTTGTTTACAATACAAATTAATTTGTCGGTAATATACCTATTCTTTATTTGATATTATTAATTTATTGACTAATATTCTTTAAGTCGAACATTTAGTTTGTTAAGTATACAAATTATAATATGAATATTATGTTAATTGAAAACGCTTTTATTTACCCTAGTTCTCTCGTATTAGAGTACTAGGCTTAAAGTGCTTAATAATGTTCAAATCAAAAGTCAACTAATTCAAGTTATTCTATCAAAATACCTGGCAAAAATAACACAAGACTTGGGAAGAAGGCAATAAGTAGTAAAACAATGACCATAGCAGCATAGAAAGGCATCATTGATTTCGTTACTTTTTCTATTGAAATTCTACCAATTGCTGAACCTACAAAAAGTACTGTTCCAACTGGTGGAGTTATCAACCCAACAGCTAAACAAAGGATTAACACGACACCAAAATGAACTGGATCCATTCCAATGCTGGTTGCAACAGGCAACAGAATTGGCGTTGCAATAAGGATAAGAGGAGCCATATCCATAATCATTCCTAATGCTAATAAAATGACTATAATCATAAGTAGTGTTATGACATCATTAGGTGATAGTGAAAGCATTGTATCTGCGACGATAGTCGGTACTTTCAATAACGCAAGCAACCATCCAAACGCTGAAGAAGCTGCAATTAAAAATAATACCATCGATAAGGTCTTAAATGTTCTATGCAAAATAACCCCAAATCTCGAGAGTGGAATATCACGATAAACAAAAAACGTAATGATGAATGCATACAATGTGCCTATTGCAGCAGATTCCGTAGCGGTAAAGAAACCACTTACAATACCACCGATGATGATAACTGCCGTGAATAAACCTAACAGACCTTCACGTACTATTTTTGGTATTTCTTCTTTCTTTATTGGCTCACCTTTAGGGTGATTATTCTTTACGGCAATAACATAGGCAATCACCATTAAAACTAAACCAAGCAATATTCCTGGAACTAACCCGCCCATAAATAAAGCAGCGACCGATACGCCGCCGGCTGCAGTTGAGTAAATAATCATGTTGTGACTCGGTGGGATTAACACCCCTTGTGCGGCACTTGATATCGTCACACTGACCGAATAATCCTTTTTATAGCCACTTTTTTTCATCATTGGAATTAAAACCGAACCAACAGACGATGTATCGGCAACAGCAGAACCAGATATCCCACCGAAAAAGGTACTAGCTAAAACGTTTACTAGAGCCAGTCCACCTCTAATTTTACCAATGATCACATTTGAAAGATTAATTAATCTACGAGAAATTCCACCTTCATTCATAATTTCTCCAGCTAGAACAAAGAAAGGGATCGCTAATAATGAAAATGAATTTAACCCACCTACCATACGTTGCACAAGAGCTCCTAAATTAATATCTAAATACATTCCTGTAATAAAGGAAGATAAGATAAGGGAAAGAGCAATGGGCACTCTAGCTATTAGGAGGATTATAAAGCTACCAATTAAAAGAAAGATTCCCATCGTAATCACTCCTCACTTATATCTTCGTACTTCTCATGTAACCCTTTTTTAAATAAAAGCTCTATTCCATACACTAATACGAAAAAGCCAGAAACAGGTATTGCTGCATATAAGACACTAGAAGGGACTCCTAACCCCGGCATAGTGGAGTTGTTCATTAAAATAGTAAACTCAATTCCATAGTAAACGAGCACAATACCAAACATGATAATGAGTGTTTTTGCTATATAATCAAATACGTCTTGTATTTTCTCTGGTAGCATTCCTACAAACAGGCCAACTCCGATATGAAGTTTCGCTCTAAATCCATAAGCAATCCCCATAAAACTTACCCATACAAATAACAATTTAGAAAACTGTTCTGACCAGGCAGGTGTAGTACCAAGGAGTTGTCTAGAAAAAACCTGATAGATAATCGTTAAAGTCATTACCGTAAGCAGCGTTAAAGAGAAGAATAATTGCAGACGGGCAAGACCGTCTCTGATCCATTTTAACGTTTTCATACACCGCCCCCCTAATCATAAGAAAGTGGGGTAGAAAAGGTCCCCACTTTCTCCATTATCAAATACTAATTATTATTAATTCGATCGAGCCATTCTGCAAACTGTTCACCATATTTATCGTACACTGGCTGTACAGCTTCTCTCCAAGGTGTCAAATCATCAATTTCAACGAGTTCACTTCCATTTTCGACAACTGCCTTCTGAGCTTCTTCTACTAAATTCGCCCATGCCTCACGTTGTACAGAAACAGATTCCAAAGCCGCTTCCCTAAATATTTCTTGGTCTTCTGCACTCAATTCATTCCAAAGTTTCTCTGAACTTAGCAGTATTTCAGGTACACCTTGATATCCATTGACAGTAAAATATTTAGCCACTTCGAAGTGGTTAGATGTAAAATAACTTGGGAAGTTGTTCTCTGCCCCATCAATTACCCCAGTTTGTAAGGCCGAATATACCTCGCCATATTCCATAGGAGTAGCAGATGCTCCTAAAGAATTGATAATATCAATGGCTAAATCTGATTGTTGAACACGGATTTGTAATCCTGCTATGTCTTCTGGAGTTGTTACTGGGCGTTGAGTGTTGTAAAAGCTTCTTTCCCCAGAGTCATAAAACGAAAGACCTACTAAGCTTGATCCTTCAAATGTTTCTAAGAGATCTTGACCAATCTCTCCATTTAATATATCCCACTTCTGATCTTCATCTTCAAATAAATAAGGCATAGCTAAGACACCGATATCATCTGAAAATTCACTTAGTGGAATAGCATTAACTCGTGTCAAGTCGATTGTACCTAACTGCAATTGTTCAATGACACTTCTTTCATCACCTAGTTGTCCACCAGCATATACTTCAATTTTATAGCGTCCATCTGTTTTTTCTTCTACTAATCTAGCAAATTCTTTCGCACCAATTGTTGTTGGATAATCTTCCGGCTGATTTTCAGCTAGTTTTAATGTTACAGTTTCTCTAGCAACTCCCGAATCATTTACCCCCTCTGAAGTACCAGTGTCACTGCTGCCACAAGCCGCTAATACACCCACAGCTAGAAACGTTGTTGCAAATAATGATATTACCTTTTTCCTCAACCTAATCTCCCCCTTTAATTTTTTAAGGCATGACCGTTTAATCACAACTATATATTTGTTTATTAAACAAATTAATCGTCGGTTAATTGCATTATAATTGTAAGCGCTTATCTAAATCAAGCCTTTTTTCCCTAAAATATTCTAAGTTAGAAGCTACCAGTCTTCTCTGTTTTATCCTCTTATCTAAAACCAATCAGCATAGCCAAGCTTTCTTAGGTTCTCAGCAGACGTTTGTAGACAATCAAACGGATCACGTCCGTACACTTGATCTTGCTCTACTAAGAAGTACTGGGCACCACTTTCAAGACCAGATTCAATAATAGCTTTCATATCAAGATTTCCTTCACCGATTTCAGCAAATTCAATCGTATTCGTAAAGATATGCATGAATTTAGCCATATCTTTAAAATCTACTTCACTTAAATCCATTTGACCTATGCGATAATCTTTCAAGTGTAATAAAGAAATACGTCCGGCATATTCCTTAATAAACTCAACGGGGTTTACTCCAGCTCTTTGAATCCAGTGAACATCTAATTCAAAACCTAATTTTGAAGTATTGTTTTTCATGATATCTAATAAGTACTCACCATCAAATTTTTGAAATTCAAGATGATGCGTATGATAATATAATTCAATACTATGCTCTGCTAATCTATCTGCCATTTCTTCAGCTTTGCTAATGAACTCCATAATTTGTTCTTTACTACCCATTCTGTTTAATGGCATCATTCCAATACGTAAGTAGTTACACCCTAACGCCTCGCAATCGCTTACAATCTTTTCAAAGTCATTTACCAATGTTTCACCAGGTGCACCAGGTAACATTGGCTCAACAGCAGCCGAAAGGGCAGCAATGGTAATATCAAAGTCTGCACTCGCTCTCTTTAACGCCAATACATTCTCTTCAGTCATCGGAATTTGTGAAACCTCTACTGCACGATAGCCAAGTTCGCTTATTTTTCTCATCGTTTCATAAACACCTAGTTCCTCCACTTTTCCTTTAAGCATCATCATTTGAACGCCCATTTTCCCTTTTTTCATAGGTTATACCTCCAGTTTAATTTTTCTATTCTCCTCAGATGATCTTTGAATTGCATCGATCATTGTCATTGAAGTCAGTGCATCCCTAGCATGAACATAATCTTGCGAATTGTTTAAAACACACGAATAAAACTGACTTATTAATTTAGAGTGACTGGCACCGTAATAAAATTTAGTTCCAGGCATCTTCGTGTCTTCCACTAGTTTTTCGATCATTCCATCTTCTCTTGTCATCAATAGTTTGCTGTCTTTAATCGTGAATCTTCCCTTTTCAAAAATTGCTTCAATCTCTACACTAGCATTCTCTGAATGAGCATTTGTTGCATAAAATAAACCTGTTGCTCCATTTTTAAACATAATATTCGCAGTGGCTGTGTCTTCTACTTCAATTCCGTAATCTAATAAGTGACTTATTGAACCTCTGATCTCCTCTATTTCACCACCGATTAATTGCATTAAATCTAACGTATGAAGAGCTTGGTTAATCATAACCCCTCCACCCGCATACTCTATTTTTCCACGCCACGGTTTAGAGTCATAATAAGACTTTGGTCTATACCAAGGAACGATCCCTTTTAAACCAATTAATTGGCCGTATTGTCCGTCCATAACCATCTGTTGTAACATTTCAAAAGATTCGTTATATCTATTTTGAAGACACACACATAATTTAACACTTTTATTACTTTCCTCTAACCTAACTAACTTTTCCCCTTCAGCTGCGCTCAAACCTAAAGGCTTTTCCTGAAAAACATGTATACCCATCTCCATACAAGCCTTTGTTACTGGATAATGAAGGTAATGCGGCAAACAGTTATGGACACAATCGACTGGTTCTTTTTCTAGCAACTCATGATAATTTCTATAAAAATTTGCACTTGGCACCTTATTTTTTAATGATTCATCTATATCACAGACGGCTACTAATTCAACATTTGAGTTTGCTTGAATCGCCTGGATATGAATGGACGAAATATCTCCAAGCCCAATGACCGCTACCTTTAACATGCGTCCACCTCCTTTGAAATGAACTCATAACCAGCTGGCTATGAGTTCGATGATTTCTCCTTACTACACCTCTCTATCACTACTGGTTTACTAGACTTTTTTCTTCTTCAATCTTTTTATTTAGTTCAGCTAAATATAGTTCTTCATCAATTGGAAGCTCTACTTCTTTTCCTAACCAGCTTGATAAATGAATCGCATTCGCTAATGCAACTCCGTGGATACCATCACTACCTGGTGCAATTAAAGGCGTTCCATCCACGATATTTGCAGCGAAGTTTTCCAACACCGCGATATGTTGAGCCCCCCATACACTTTCAAATTCAAGGACTTCTTCGCTATACACATCTGAAACGTCGCCACCCATGAAGATTTTCATTACATCTTGCATAGACATCGTAGCACTCATTTCAGATTCAGGTGTGTTCAATCGTTTGATCGTGATTTTCTTGCTGTCATCAACCACAATTTTTCCTTTGTCACCCAGAATTTCCAAACGATCCGTTCCAAGAACGTCATGCGTTGCTGTAATGAATACACCTGTTGCACCGTTGCCGTAATCCAGCAATGTTGTGACTTCATCTTCAACTGCGATATCTCTTTGATAACCATACTTCACATTGGAATAAACTTTTTTCGGCACTCCGCAAATCCATTGAAGCAAATCGATTTGATGCGGCGCTTGGTTCACAAGAACACCACCGCCTTCGCCAGCCCATGTTGCTCTCCATGCACTTGAATCGTAATAACCTTGTGGTCTCCACCAAGTCGTAATAATCCAATTTGTGCGACGGATCTTGCCAATTTCATCATTGTCAATAAGTTCTTTCAACTTTTGATAAAGTGGATTGGTTCTCTGATTAAAGAAAATACCAAATGTCACATCTGGTTTTGTTGCAGCAAATTCATTTAATTCTTTTACTTGCTTAGTATAAACTCCCGCTGGTTTTTCAACTAATGCATGAATATCTCTTTTTAATGCTTCAATTCCCATCTCTGGGTGAAGGTAATGTGGTACTGTTGTAACAACAGCATCAACCTTGCCGCTTTCAAGCATATCAATATAGTTATCAAAAAATGGTACATCTGGATACTTCTCTGCACACATTGCTTTCTTCTCTGGATCAATGTCACATATAGCACCAATTACCATATTTTTCACTTTTCCTTCAGAGATAAATCCAGCGTAAGCTCCACCTTGTTGACCAATCCCGATAATCCCTAACCTTACTGTCATAATTACTCCTCCTCATTTTCAATTTTATTTAGAATTTCTAGTAAAGCTTCATATTGAAGTTTGTATCCACCTTCTCCATCAAGCCCTTTGTTATCTTTAATTACATCAGAAGCATCCTCAAGCTCTAAATCTTTCAAAGAATCGAATAATACTAGATGCGGTTCAAGTGTTAAAAAGCCTTTGTAACCACTTCGTATAAACTGCGCTAGTATTTCCGGAATCTTACCTTCCCCCGTACCACATACAACATTTTGGCTATCTGTTGAAACCGCATCTTTAATATGAATATACACAATCTCATTTTTCAGTAAACCGTAACACCTCTTTGCATCTTCACCACATTGAACAAAGTTAGCAAAATCGAAAATCCCTTTAAAGCATGGCGAATTAACCTCTGTTAAAATTTCGTGGCAACGTCTTGCGATATCACCGTAAATGTCCTTTTCATTTTCATGGACTAAGACGACTTCATACTGCTTTGCGATAGCTGTGAATTCTTTTATTTTGCTTATCACTTCCTCTTTATAGTGATCTGGATCCTCGCCTTTTGGAATATAAAAACTAAAAATACGAATATATTTACAGTTTAATAGATTAGCAATTTGGCTAAGCGAATGTAACATTTTCTTCTGCTTTTCAAATCCTTCTTCATCATTGATAAATACTTTTCCAATCGGCGAACCTATTGAAGAAACCTTGATCTCTTTTTCTTGCAATCTCGGAAGAACATTGTTTTTCACCTCATCAACGGTAAAATCACCAATATTCTTTCCATCAATACCTCTTAACGAAATATAATTCATCCCTAACTTAGAAACGACTTCAAGTTGGGTGTCAAAATCAGATGAGATTTCATCTGAGAAACCTGAAATTTTTAAATCTTTATTCATTAGTAATGATCCTCCTTCAACATGCAATTACCTATTGATGCAAGCAGTAGGTAGTATTTATTTAAGACGTGAACGACGATACACTTTCGCCGTTACCCCCACTTTCTCTTTGAAGTACCGACTAAAATGGGAAACGCTTTCAAATCCACACTCAAAAGCGATGTCTTTTAATGGCTTGTCCGGTTCCATCTCAAGCAAATATTTGACTTGGGTTAACCGGCAACCCATGACATATTCCATAACTGTAAACCCTGTCATTTCTTTAAAAACATGTGAAACATAAGATTTACTTAATGTAAGTTCTTCTGCAATCGTGTCTAACGTCAATTTATTCATATAGTATTGCTGAATATAAGCCGCGATATTTTCCGCATGCTCTGCCTTGTCTACTTTTTTATGAGGCGTTATTGTGTATTCTACTTGACCGAGACGATGAACAATAATTAAAACTTGTAATAACAGGACTTTCATTTCAGTTTCTACCTGAATAGTGTTTGAGTCTGAATGGTTTATAAGTTCGTCTAGTCGCCTAAAAAGTTCTTCTAACCGTTTCGATTCAGTGCTTTCATTCGTCCGAATTAAGAAGTGGTGTAATTTCTGAAATGATTCTAGCAAATACATGCTTCCCATTTCAGTTAGAACACCTTTAATCCATTGTGGCGAAAAATGTATTACACTACGGACGTATTCACTATTGTGGCGAATATTCGGCTTATGTAATGTCATCCCATCCATTAACAACAAATCACCTGGTTTTAAGTCATAAATTTGATTATGAATTAAGTACCTGCATGCTCCAGCATGAAAGAAATATATTTCATATTCTTGATGTGAATGATAATCAAACGTATACTCATTTTGACCATGCATCCTGTAATGGGCTATCAGCGTTTCATTCAAATAACTCATTCCTTCCAATGAAACTATCTTCATTATATTAACTATATTAGAACATTACATTACCTCAAACTGCCTATATTATACTCGAAATTGACTGAGAGTGCTTTTTAATATCGACTTATATTGAAGGATATAAAATTATATTAATTCTTTCCCTTTTAA
>NZ_JAKRYL010000038.1 GCF_023555415.1 Halalkalibacter alkaliphilus
TTGAAGCAAAGTGGAATCGGACGTGAAGGCGGAATGCATAGCTTCGAATTCTACAGTGAACTAAAAAATATTTGCATTAAGCTCTAAAAAAGAATGGTACTATCTCAAAAATCTAGGAACTGAGGAGGTAAGGGCTCCGTTCGTTAAGCGGCTTGAGAGGGGAAACGATACAACCACTAATCAAGGCTTTTAAAAGGTGTAGTGACTCGGCTCATTTCTTCGGGGGTTTCTCAAAGGTCCAAAACAGGCCTTTTGAGAAACCCCCATTTTTTACTAGGAAGTAGGGACAATAAGCTGAAAACTAACTTCTTTTCCTTTCCTCTGGTAACTGTATTATATATGAATAACACTCAGGGCAGCTAAGGCACAGTCATTGTCTTGTTCCTCTGAACCCCCAGAAACGCCGATTCCACCTATTAGGTCGGCTCCATCATAAATAGGTTGACCACCACTAAAAATAGTCATTTTATCTGTGTGAACAATTCCGTGTAATAGAGCAGGCTTGTCTTTTATTCTTTCATACCAATCTCCTGTTGGAATACCGAATCCTGCTGCAGTATATGCTTTGTTTTGAGCAATGCTACTAGGTATTAGCTTAGCGCCATTCATTCTAATGAAGCCCATGAGGTTCCCGCCGTCATCCACAACAGCAATACTAATTTTAATGTCTAATTCCGTTGCTTTTTGTATCGCTTTATTAAGCATATTCATAACCTTTTGTTGAGATAGGACACTTTTCTTCGGTAATGTCATTGTAACTCCTTTCAAAAAACTATTGTTTTTTCGTTTCGTGTAAAACAAAAAGCACGTTGTGAAAGACTGCAAGCGTACTATATCATACAAGAAAATTTTATTAAATAATTAGATTCCTTATAAAGGAACGGTTAAGAAATTCATCTTTAATGATGCATAAATTAGATGATGAAACGGCTCTAATATAATGATTGTACAAAAGTGTCGATTAGCCCAAGAAAAAATTTTAGAGAGTGAATATAATGATTATGCGAAGAAAGATTTTTTTGCAAAGAAAGTGTTTTTAGTGAAGATTCTCAACTTAGTCAAAGGTTAATGAAAATACCAAAATGGGTATGACAAAGGTTGGTGAATAAATAATGGAGGCTTATAACAATAAAGAACTAAAACAAGGTGACTGGATTAAAGGAAAAACAAGAAATGATGAGTGGGTACATGGGTATATAGAAAGTGTAGAGCCATACCACCCATTAGTTCGCTTGAAAGTATTGTTTAGTGATAATACCGAGTTTATAGGAAGAACCATTCGAATTGAAAAGAAGGATATTGAAAAGCAAGCACCATTAACCAATTTTTCTGAGGCGGAGCTTTTAAATTTCATCGATTTAGCTCTGTCTACGAGGGATCAACAATGGTTTATGGAGTTAACGTCAAAACTAAAAATGAAACAAAATAAATGGTCGCTCACCAAAAAAGAAAGTAGTCTATGAAAAAATTACACTCCTTAATGGATGTCAAATTCATGGTAGGGAGGCTTTAAATACTTGGCAACGGCTCTGCACTTTGAATGGAGGATCACGGAAAGGGAAAGTTGACTTTTTTCCGTGTCCTCTAAAAAAGTAGGAGATCTTGTGAAGGAATGAGCATATATAAGAAATTCAGCGTTCAAAAATGTATAATATATGTAACGTAAGTAGTCGTGGAATAGATGGAGGATGAAAAGTGGAATTATTCTTTTCGTTATTAGAAGAGCCCTTGTTTTTATTATTTATGATCTTATTTCTAGGATCAATGCTTGGACAAGCAAAAATTAGGGGACTTAGTTTAGGTACTTCTGGGGTGCTTCTTGTTGCAATGTTATTTGGCCATTTCGGGTATCAAGTTTCCTCTACTGTACAAAATTTAGGGTTAAGTTTGTTTATTGTTGCTGTAGGCTTACAAGCAGGGCCGCGTTTTTTTAGGATGATGCGATCTAGCGGGTTAATCTTTGGCATTATTGGTCTACTGATTGTTTTAATTGCGGCTATAACGACTATATTTGTTTCTCATGTGTTCGGGTTATCCCCTGCATTAAGCATTGGCTTAATGACTGGTGCGTTAACTAGTACACCCGGGCTAGCGGCAGCACTACAAGCAACGAATGACCCGTTAGCATCAGTTGGATACGGAATTGCATATCCTTTTGGTGTGATTGCTGTTGTACTATTTGTCCAATTATTGCCGAGGGTTTTAAAAGTTGATCTGATGAAGGATCTAAAAAAATATGCAGATCCGGTTAAAACAGAAGGTTCACCCGAAGTACGGACAATAGAAGTTGTCAGCTCGAAGGTGAATAAGCGTACTTTGAAGGAATTACGTTTTCATAAGTATAAATCAGTTGTAATTAGTCGAGTGATCCGTGGAGATCGAAATATAATTGCACTTAACGATACTGTAATATTAAAAGGTGATCATCTTGTTGCTGTTGGATTAGCAGAAGACTTAGATACGTTTTGTCAGGATATCGGTAGAGAAGTTTCATCTGACTTTACTAACTCTGATCATGTGAAGCTACGTAAAGTAGTTGTTGATTCAGAAGAGATGATTGGTAAGAACATTAGGGAATTAGAATTAAGAAGAATGTATGGGGTCACGGTGACAAGAATGGAGCGAGGAGGATTCGAGTTTAATCAAAGTTCAAAATGGCGTCTAGAACGCGGTGACGTTCTAACTCTAGTTAGTAGTGAAGACCGTATAAATATTGTAGAAAAATTATTCAGCAAAAAAACGTTAACTGTGACGAATGTTCATATATTTTCATTAAGTTTAATTTTATTAATTGGTATCATCGTTGGGATGATCCCGGTACAATTACCGTATCTAGGTACGATCACATTAGGAGTAGCAGGAGGTCCGTTATTTGTGGCATTACTTATTGGCCACTATGGTAAAATAGGACCGATACGTGCCCGATTTTTTCAACCTTCAAACCAAGTAATTCGAGACATTGGGCTCGTGCTCTTCTTAGCAGGGGCAGGAACGACCGCAGGGCAAGGTCTTGTAGATGTCGTACAAAAAGAAGGTTTAAGTTTAGTCGTAGGTGGAGCTTTGATAACGATCGTTCCTATTTTCATTGGTTTTCTTGTAGCAAGGAAACTATTTAAGTTAAGTATGGTTCATTCCTTAGGGGCACTTTGTGGAGGATTGACGAGTACACCTGGGCTCGGAGCCGTTAATCAATTAATTGACTCAGAAGACCCGTCTATCGCATATGCTGCAGCGTATCCCTTTGCCCTTATATTTGTGGCGATAGCGTCGCAATTATTAATATTCTTTTTATAAAAAAAGAATGATTTAGATAGGGGATAAGAAAAAGAAGTATTTAATTATTACGTTTCTTACGTTTGCTTACCCAGATCGCTAAGCTAATACAAATTATGAAGAATGCACCAAAAGTAATAAGTAGCAACCAATCAGCAACATCAAACAAAGTCATCCACCTCCAAAGTAATGATATTTTATTTTTTCGATAAAAAATGGGATTTATACGGAAAAATATTTACAGCTAGCGGATCCTATTTTCAGATGACAGATTAATGCTAAAGAAGAGAGCTTTGTCCTAGTGGATATAGCTCTCTTTCTATTATTTATATATCTTGATTTGATTCCTCTTTTCTTTGCAAGCATTACTTTTGCTTCATTATACGTTAGGCCAGACTGAGCATTCAGACGTTTTACTTTATCGATATCCGTTCCCGAGACGGTTTTATTTTTATTTTTCATGTACGTCCCTCCTATTTTTTAAGATAAATTTATTATTTACAAATGACTGCTTTTTTACTATTACATCTATTAAAGAAACCATTTATGATAAATTATTACTAGAATTTTAAAAGATATATTCAAGATATCTATTTTAATTGTGGTAGAGTGTATTATAATAAAGGTAAATAATTGTCATATGTAATCAAAAAAAGACTAATTATGTATTTTTAGAAGAGTGAGAAAAAACTGAAAATTAGTAATTTTTTATTTAGAAGGTCGAAAAATTTTATAATAAATCATATTGATTGGTTACCGGAGGGAATATGAAATTTAGAACAAAACTTTATGCTAGTATTGGGACTATTTTATTATTAATTTCTATTGTAGTTATTATTTTGTTGAATATGCTTGAGAAATCGACAGTTGAAATGCATGTTGTCGTTAATGAATTGAATGATCGCATCAATATGAGTTCAGACATTATGTATGAAACAGCTAATATCGGTAGAGAGATGCGAGAAATAACAGCTGATCAATCAAACGAGAATTTCTTAACGAGGATGAATGGATGGGAACAGTCCAATGTAAACTTAAAGCTCTCTCTTGAGTCACTTGAAAAGCATGACACTCAACAAAAGTCACAAGAATTAATTGCAAAATTCAAAACACTGCATACATCGTACCAAGATATTGCGCAACAAGTGTTAACGATTCAACGATTAGATAGTGATAATTCAATCGAGCCGACGCTTTGGGAAGAAGCAGAAATCACTCGTCAAAGAATGCTTCAGATTGGGGAACTTCTCCATGGTTTGCAAGAGCAAGAGCTTAAAAATGAACTATTTAGATCGAGAGATACATACAATTGGGCTGTTAAGATGATCTACATCTATCTTGCAGTTGGTCTAGGATTAGCAATTGCGATTACGTTATGGATTATTAGAAGTATTACGAAAAACCTAAACAATGTAACGACTGTAATGGAAAGTGTGACGAGTAGGAACGTCGGTGAATTGCCGCGAATTGCTGTACTCTCGAAGGATGAATTTGGAAAAATTGCTACCGCTTTTAATAAAATGGCGACAGAGCTGGAAAGACAAAGTAAATTAGAAAAACGTTTAAAGAATGAAGCAGAAGAACATAGTTGGCTACAAACAAAAATTGCTGAAATAGCTACCATGTATCCTGAAGTAAAAAATGTACAGATGTTAGCGGATATGTTAATTATGAAGCTTGTTCCTATGGTAGGAGGGAGTGCGGGGATTTTTTATTTAAAGGAAGTGGAAGAAGATCAGCAGTACATGAAAAAAAGGGCAGCCTATGCGCTATCGGATCAAAGCAATAACTTTGATCGCTTTAAGATTGGCGAAGGGTTAATAGGTCAGTGTGCAGCTGAGCAGAGAACAATCTATTTAACGGATATTCCAGATAATTATGTTAAAGTTCATTCGGGAGTTGGTGTGACTTCACCAAAATATAGCATTATTTTACCAGTCAAATTTGAAGGGGAAGTTTTGGCTGTAATTGAAATTGCCTCATTGCATTCTTTTAGTACTTCTCAAGTTAAATTGCTAGAAGAAATTATGAGCAACCTTGGTATTACAATGAATAGCATTGCAAATCGTATGAAAGTGGATAAATTATTACAAGAATCTCAAAGCTTAACTGAAGAATTACAAGCACAATCCGAAGAACTGCAAGTGCAACAAGAAGAATTACGTACAACGAATGAGAAATTGGAAGAGCAATACGAAAGTTCAGAATTAAAGAAAACAGAGCTAGAAAAAGTACGAGAGGCACTTGAAGAAAAAGCCCAACAGCTTGAGTTAAGCTCTCAATATAAATCGGAGTTCTTAGCGAATATGTCTCATGAGCTTAGAACGCCTCTTAATAGTTTATTGATTTTGGCAAAGATTCTTTCTGAGAATGGTGATGGCAATCTAACAGGTAGGCAAGAGGAATATGTCCGAACAATTTATTCTTCCGGGCAAGACTTGCTTCATTTAATCAATGATATTTTAGATTTGGCAAAAGTCGAATCAGGAAAATTAGAAGTTGTGCCAAAAGAGGTAGAACTTCAAAAAGTCCAAAATTATGTAGAGCGGCAGTTTGCTCCTATCGCTCGCCAAAAAGGTGTGAGCTTTACCGTAAAAGCTGAAGAGAATATTCCAGACTACCTGAGTACAGATGAACATCGATTACAACAAATATTAAAAAATTTACTTTCCAATGCCTTTAAATTTACTGATAAAGGCAGTGTGTCATTAGTCATTCAGAAAGTGAATGATTTACAACCGATGCTGGCTTTCTCTGTAACGGACACAGGAATTGGAATAGCGAAAGAGAAACAAGGTACGATCTTTGAGGCATTTAAGCAAGCTGACGGTACGACAAGTAGACAATATGGCGGAACAGGCTTAGGACTTTCAATTAGTAGAGAAATCGCTTATTTATTAGGCGGTCATATCGATATACTCAGTGTTGAAGGAAAGGGTAGTACATTTACTTTGTATTTACCATATTATGAATCTATTGAAGTAGAGGACAATTCTTCTGCTATTGTTGAAGTCGCAGCAACTATTGATCAAGAGTTAGTAACAAGTATATCTTCAGACCACGAGGAGATAGCAATACAACAACAATATAAAGCGTTACTGAAAGGAAAAAAAATTCTTATCGTTGATGATGATGTTAGAAATGTGTTTGCTTTAACATCAGCGCTTGAAAAGTACGAAATGGATATTAATTTTGCTGAAAGTGGCAAAGAAGCATTATTGGAGTTGCGGGATAATCCAGATACCGATTTAATTTTAATGGACATTATGATGCCAGATATGGACGGCTTTGAGGCTATGAGGATTATACGTAAAAAGCCACCATTTGCATCTCTTCCAATCATTGCTGTAACAGCCAAAGCGATGAAGCATAACCGCGATGAGTGTATTGAAGCAGGTGCATCCGATTATATAAGTAAGCCAATTGATTTAGATCAGTTGTTCTCACTCATGAATGTTTGGTTGTATAGAAAAAAAGAGTAGGTGAACATATTCAATAATATAGTTAGGAAACCAATTGATGAAATTGAAAAGATTGAGATAGATTTATTGCTTGAAGCCATCTACCGTTGTTATGGCTATGATTTCAGGGGGTACGCTTTGCCTTTCATTCAAAGAAGAATTCATCATCGTGTGCGAAATGAGAAACTTCCAAGTATTTCGGCATTGCAGGAAAAGATTTTGCATGATCCAGCAGTGATGGAAAGCCTATTTTGTGACTTTTCAATCAATGTAACAGAAATGTTTCGAGATCCTTCTTTTTTTAAAGTATTACGTACAAGAGTGTTCCCAAAAATAAGGGATAAATCGACGATCCGTATTTGGCATGTCGGGAGTTCAACTGGCGAAGAAGTCTACTCGATGGCAATTCTCTTATATGAAGAAGGTCTCTATGAAAAATCGAAAATATATGCTACCGATATAAACGAGAGTAACTTAAGCAAGGCAAAAAAAGGTGTTTTTTCAATTGATGGAATGCAGCAGTACACTCAAAATTATTTTGAAGCGGGCGGGAAAAGGGCTTTCTCTGAGTATTATAAGGCCATCGGTGAACAAGTTGTTTTCCGTCCTTTTTTACAGACTAATGTAATATTTGCACAGCATAATCTAGTAACGGATCATACTTTTAATGAGTTTGATATCATTATCTGTCGCAATGTCCTAATCTATTTTAACAAAGAACTGCAAAATAAAGTACATCAGCTTCTCTATGAAAGCCTTAGCTTGCAAGGCTTTCTTGGGTTGGGGAAAAGAGAGGGGATTAAATTTACTAGTCATGGAAACTGTTATGAAGAAATCGATGCAACAGAAAAACTGTACCGTAAAAATAGATAGTACAAGTACCAAAAAAGTAAATATATTAATGGTTGATGATCATCCAGAAAATCTACTAGCATTGGAAGCAGTACTCACATCTCCTAACTACAATTTGGTTAGTGCGACCTCAGGGAAACAAGCGTTAAAATATATGCTCAAACAAGACTTTGCAGTGATCTTATTAGACGTACAAATGCCAGGACTAAATGGGTTTGAAACAGCAAAACTAATAAAAATGCGTGAGAAAACAAAAAATATTCCGATTATTTTCATTACGGCTATTAGTCAAGATGTTGAGCATGTTCATCAAGGTTATTCCGTTGGGGCGATTGATTATATTTTTAAACCGTATGAGCCTGAACTGCTTAAACAAAAAATAAAGCAATTTGTTAAAATTCATCAAAACCATGAAGAACAGCTGATTCAAAATGAAGCTGAGAAAACAGCTGAAATTCAAGAAATAAACGAGAAGTTGGATCTGACAACGCTAGATTTACGAAGGTCAGAAGCGTTAGCAAAGGTAATTGGAGATACGATCCTTGATACTATTGTTACTTTTGATACGTATGGAAAAATATTATCAGTGAATAAAGCTATTAAAAGCATGTTCGGTTATTCGTATGAAGAAGTTGTTGATTATCAGATCGGGAGTCTGTTTCTTATTGATACAGTAGAAAAAGAAGCAAAGTCAAAACAAATTGACATGTCGTTTATCAAGCAAGCAGGGGAACGTGTTTTCGAAGTTATTGCCTTACGTAAAGATAAAAGTTGGTTTCATGCGGATATACAAGTTGGGAAAACGACTGTAGAAGGTCATGAAATTTTTGTCTGCACAATTAGGGACATAACTGAACGAAAACAAATGGAGGAAGACAAAAAGCAAAAGTATATAGATATGGAAACGATTGTTCAAGAGAGAACAATGGAGCTTCTAATAGCCAATGAAAAATTAAAGACTGAGATTGTTGAGCGAAAAAAAATAGCCGAGCACCTATTAGCCTCTCAGGAGCGCTTTAAGAAGATGTTTGAGTCTAGCCCCAATTTGCTAGCCATTTTTTCCTTAGATGACAAATCATTTATTGATGTAAATGAGAGATGGATAGAATATACAGGTTATAGTAACGAAGAATTAAATTCTCTTAATTTGGGCTTGCTTTATTGTATAGAAGAATCAAATTGCCATTACCAAGACTTACAAACGCCGAGTCGTAATCAAAAAATCACTTATAAAACGAAAAGTGGACAAATACGATCTGGCTTACTTTCAACTGAATTAATTACGCTGCATTCTAAACAATGTGCTCTCATTGTTGTAACAGATATAACAGATAGAGTCCTATTAGAGAATGAAATGGCTAGGTTAGATCGACTGAACTTAATTGGTGAAATGGCAGCAGGGATTGCTCATGAAATTCGAAATCCGATGACAACTGTTCATGGTTTTTTGCAAGTAGCAAAGAGTAGCCGTGACCCTTTGAAGTTAGAGATTGTTGACTTAATGTTGGACGAATTAAATAGGGCTAACTCTATCATTACGGAATTTCTAAATTTAGCCAAAAATAAAGTAAGTGACAAAAAATCACAAAGTATTAATAATATCATTGAATCCTTATTTCCACTTATTCAAGCAGAAGCTTTACGATCAAGTAAAGAAGCGATTCTTGATTTACATGAATGTCCTGATATTTATTTGGATGAAAAAGAGATTCGCCAAATTATTTTAAACATTGCCCTTAATGGACTTGACGCAATGACTCCTGGAGGAGAACTTGCAATTAGAACTTATACAGAAAACAAAGATGTTGTCCTAGAAATTCAAGATCAAGGAGAAGGGATCAGCCCAGACATTATTGAAAAAATAGGTACTCCTTTCTTTACAACTAAAGAAGAGGGCACAGGGTTAGGTCTAGCGATTTGTTATAGTGTGGCAGAACGTCATCAAGCTGATATATATATAACAACAGGGGATACGGGAACGATTTTTTCAATTCGCTTTAATTCATAAAAAAGAATGAAAGGAGGTAGAAGCATTGAAAACTAGATCCATCCTCCTTATTGCTTCCGTGATTGTGATTGCTCTAATAAGTTTTATTTCTAACCCTTTTGCTGAGGGAAAACCTACGATTACAGTTCTTCTCAAAGAACAAAGGACGGAGTATTGGGATGTTGTTGTTGCTGGAGCAGAGAAAGGCTTCCGTGATTTTGGAGTCAACGGAAACGTACTCGCCCCTGCCAATGCAACGACAGAAGAGCAAATCGAGTTGTTAGAAAGGATTCTTGATGATGATCCAGATGTACTAATTGTATCACCGATCCATCCTGATTCTTTGATCATTCCGTTAGAACGGTTTATTGACAAAGATATACCTGTTCTGCTTTTAGATACGGATGCTGCGTGGGAGAATAAAACCTCTTATGTTGGTACGGACAACTTTGATTTAGGTCGCCGAGCAGGCTCCCTAATAGGCTCCCAATTACAGCCAGGAGATAAGGTAGCAATCATTACCGGTGATGAGGATAGTCCTGTTGCTGGGGATCGAATGAGAGGAGCAGAAGTAAGATTAAAAGAAATTGGGATTAACGTAGCTGCTATTATTACGCAATTATCAAACGAACCTGAACAGGTAAAAGAAGTAATGGAAACCATTTTAGAAGCTCATCCTGATTTAAAAGGAGTGGTAGCAACGACAGATGGTATGGCTCTAAGTGCGCTACATGTTATTCAAGATCATGGTCTGACCATTCCTGTTACAGGTGCGGATGGACTAACAGAAATGGTCGAATTAATAGAAAGTGGGGCATTATCAGGAACGGTCGCTCAGAATCCTTATGATATGGGGTATTTAAGTGTCGAAGCTGCAGCCAAGGTATATAGAGGAGAAACAATAGACCAAAATATAGACAGTGGCGTAGATATCATAGTAAAAGGGAATGCAAAGCAACGACTAGATTTTCTGCATAGTTTATTAAAATAAGAGAGAAGAGCATTCAATTATGGATGCTCTTATTCGTGTATGCAGTTGTGTGACAAAGATCACACCGAAATTTGAGCTATTTCCTGTACAATAGATGGAGCAGTGTTAGAGAGAAATGGGGGAAACATATGAGCTTAGAGGACGAATTGAACCATGCTTTAAAGAAACTAAAGGACATCGAGTCTGCAATAAATGAATCGTCTATTGTTGCTATAACGGACAAAAAAGGAATGATTCGATTCGCAAACGATAAGTTCTGTGAAATATCCAAGTATAGCCGTGAAGAATTAGTCGGGAAGGACCATCGAATTATTAATTCGGGGCACCATAGCAAAGAATTCATCCAATCATTATGGGAAACGATTACAAAAGGTGAAGTGTGGAAAGGCGAGTTTAAAAATAAAGCGAAGGATGGTACGTATTATTGGGTTGATACAACAATTGTACCTTTTCTAGATGAAGAAGGTGTGCCTTATCAATACGTTTCTATTCGTCACGACATTACAGAGAGAAAACAAATTGAAGAACAAATGCAGTCTATGGCTTATTTAGACCCATTGACATTATTACCGAATCGAAACAAATTAAACAAGTGGCTTAGCGACTTTCAGATAAAGTCTAAAATGAATGATCAGGTAGCCTTTTTATTTTTAGATCTTGACCGTTTTAAATCAATTAATGACCAGTATGGACATACAATTGGAGATTTGGTTCTAAAAGAAGCGGGACAGAGGTTACAAGATTGTCTTCGTAAAACGGATTTTCTTACACGTCAAGGTGGGGATGAATTTGTAATCATTCTTGATAAAATTAAAAATAAACAAGAGGTAGTTTCTGTTATTCAAAAAATTGAAAACCAGCTATCATTGCCTTTTTATATTCAAAATAAAAAGTTATCAGTGTCAGCGAGTATTGGTGTAAGTCTAGATTATATCCCGGCTGAAAACAATAACTATCAGGAATTTTTTGAACGTCTATTGAAAGAGGCTGATCATGCGATGTATCAAGCAAAACAACAGGGTGGACATACTTATAGTTTTAGTACACCAAAGCAAAGCCTTGAAATGGAAAGGTACTATCAACTTCAGCAGGAAGCAGAAAAAGCGCAAGAGTCAAACGAATTTTTCCTAGTATATCAGCCACTCGTTAATTTGAATAATATGGATGTTGAGGGAGCTGAAGTATTATTACGATGGGATAGCGCGAAGTTCGGGATGATCAGCCCAACAGAATTTATTCCCATCTTGGAGGAAATGGGTGCTATCATTCCTATCGGTAGATGGATCATTTCTACTGCTTGCAAGCAATTAAGAAATTGGCAAATAAGCGGCCATCATTTGCGAAAAGTTTCTGTGAATGTATCACCAGTACAGTTTAGAGACGAATATTTTGTAAGAGATTTAAAATATATTCTTGATGAGACGATGGTAGATCCATCTTATTTAGAACTTGAAATTACAGAAGGAGTTCTCCTTAATATAGAAGTAGCAAGAAAAACGTTATCTGAATTAAAGCGGTTGGGAGTGAAAATTTCGATTGATGATTTTGGAACGGGGTATTCATCATTAAGTTATTTGAAAAAACTACCAGTTGATACTATTAAAATCGATAAATCATTTATACATGAGTTAGATGTTGATGGTGAAATTATTATTAATACGATTATTACTATGGGGAAAAACTTAGGATTTAATGTCACAGCTGAAGGGATTGAAAATAAGAGGCAAGTAACAACTCTCCAGCAACAAAATTGTGATGTAGGGCAAGGTTATTATTTTAGTAAACCAGTAAGGGCTCATCAATTCCTCTCTTGTATGAACCATATTCAAATCATAGCTAGTTACTGAAAATAACCTGAATTGGCTTTATGGATCACATAATTAATGACTAACTGTTGAACATTCTTGTTCTGTGATCTCAGTCACCTCTGTACGTTTTATCTTTTGTTAAGCTTAGAAAAACGAATATTGATGTAGGAGGGGATTGATATGAACATTGATTATAAAAAAAATCCATTTATCGTTATTTGGGAAGTCACGAGAGCCTGCGCATTGAAATGTTTACACTGCCGAGCTGAAGCACAACATCTTCGCGACCCTAGAGAACTTTCTTTTGAAGAGGGAACAAATTTAATAGATCAAATCTATGAGATGGGAAATCCATTACTTGTTTTTACAGGTGGGGATCCCTTAATGAGAGAAGATTTATATGATTTAATTGACTATGCCGTGAAAAAGGGTGTACGTGTTTCTATGACTCCAAGTGCAACCCCAAGAGTAACAAAAAAAGCGATGGAGAAAGCAAAAGCTGCTGGTTTATCGAGGTGGGCGTTTAGTTTAGATGGTCCTAACAAAGAGATTCATGATCATTTTAGGGGGACGAAGGGCTCGTTTGATTTAACAATGAAAGCAATACGACATTTGCAAGATTTAAACATGCCTATTCAAATTAATACGGTTGTTTCTCATTACAATGTAGATGAACTTGAGAAGATGGCTGAGCTTATGGAACAACTAGGAACTGTACTTTGGAGTGTATTTTTTCTTGTTCCGACAGGGAGAGCTTCTAATATGGAACCCATTTCCCCAGAAAGACATGAACAAGTATTACATTGGCTTGCAGAAATAAAAGATACAGCGACATTTGATATTAAAACAACTGAAGCTCCTCATTTTAGAAGAGTACTTATGCAAAGAGAATCGATGAAGGCGAAGGGGGAACGGCAAGAAAAGAGAAGGAAAGATATTTTAGGCCGTGCTCCAAAAGGGGTAAATGATGGGAACGGGTTTGTTTTTATCTCCCATATAGGTGATGTATTTCCGAGTGGATTCCTTCCGATTCATTGTGGAAATGTGAGGAGCGAGTCTTTGGCAGCCATATATAGAGAAAATTCCGTGTTTAAGCAATTACGTGAGCCCGATCAATTCAAGGGGAAGTGTGGGGATTGTGAATACCGAAATCTGTGCGGTGGTTCAAGGGCAAGAGCTTATGCTGTTACCGGAGACTATTTACAAGGTGAACCATATTGTATCTATATTCCAAAACAAAAGAATGAATTAGCAGAAACCCAGTCACTTTAATTTGAGTGACTGGGTTTTTGAAGTCTGATTATTAAATGATGATTATACTAACGATGAAAAAGACGATACCATTCACTATTTCAATCATTCCTATCTTCATAGATTTCATTTGCTTTTTCCTAGATGTGGTCCAGTCTTTAATTGCTCCTGGTAAATAAGCAAAAACTAACAGGGGATTTCCAAGTAAAAAAGGAATGAGCAATAGGAATGCATGATACGTGTGGGATATTTTCTTAAAGCGGGCATTTTTTCGTTCTCGAATGAGTGATTTTACATAAAAAGCACTTCCCGTAAAATAAAACGTGACAAATATTAGTAGGAAAATAGCACTAATGATATCTGCTTGACCAAGAATTGAAGCAGCAACTCCACCTAATGCAAACGTGATAATTCCGCTTAGATTGTTCCATAGGCTTCGTTCGTTTCGAGCCTTGATAAAATAAACATTAATGATCAGCAAAGGGATAAGAAAGATGCCAATTAATAGTAAAACGGGAGTTAACCAGATGACGGGTAGTAAAAAGATAATAGCAATGATTGAATAACTAACAAGCCATGGCATCATTTCTGTTTTCAGTTTGCGGTTTCGAATGATATTTAATAACGGGGTAGACGCTAAAAAAAGAAAGAACCAACCAAGTAAAAATGGAATGTGCAATAGAACTGGACTAAAGAGAGCTACTGCTAACAAATATGGTAAGAAAAACATCATCCACGTACCATGTTCTTTTGGCAATATCAATTTAACTTTCTGTCTGTTCCCTTGCATTCTATCTATATATTCATTTGTAATCATACGAGCACTCCTTTTGTCATTTATATGTTAACTATAATAAAAATAAATAAAGTAGACTGTTAAAACGGTCACAGAAAGGTAAATTAGTAGTGTTATAAATAACGGAGAACATGATGTTATTAACAGGTTAGTTGAAAGGGGAGGTCATCCATAAATTAACATTATGCGTTATAATAAAGAGGCAAACCAATTCATGAATGTTAAAAAAGGATGTGATTCCATGGCTGAAGATAACACGAAAGCTAACGTACAAGCTCAGTTTGGAAAAAATGCACGTAACTATGTAACGAGCAATACACATGCTAAGGGAGAGGACTTACAAAAACTTCTCGAAATCTCCCAAGTGAAAGGCACCGAAAAATGCCTGGATATCGCTACAGGAGGAGGGCATGTCGCCAATGCATTAGCCCCAGTTGTTAAAGAGGTGGTGGCATTAGATTTGACTACAGAAATTCTTGCGGCAGCAAAAGGATTCATCGATTCTAATGGTCACGAAAATGTTACATTTGTCCAAGGTGATGCCGAACGTTTACCATTTGATGATCATAGCTTTGATGTTGTCACGTGTAGAATTGCTGCACATCATTTTCCAAATGTTCTTGCTTTTGTAAGGGAAGCATTCCGAGTTGTAAAAGCGGAAGGGACGGTGTTATTTATTGATAATGTAGCCCCAGAACGAGATGATTTTGATTCTTTTTATAATAAAATTGAAAAAGATCGAGATCCTAGTCATTATCGTGCTTGGAAGAAATCAGAGTGGTATAAAATGATAGAAGAAGCTGGCTTTGAAATTGAGGAGTCTTATCGATTTAAAAAGCATTTTAATTTTAATAATTGGTGTCAGATGATGAATCTTGAACCAAAGAAGCAAGAGATATTAACTGAGCACATGATTACCTCATCGTATGAGTTACATGACAAATTCCGTCTGAAGATCAACGATGGGAAAGTCGAGTCGTTTATGGGAGAGTCTATTTTAATAAAAGCGATCAAACCCCAAATGTAAATAAACAGGGTTATCCCTGGTCAATAAGCAGACCTTTAGGATAACCCTTTCATCTAGAAATCTTTTACACCTTTAATATACGTATAGATGCTGTGATTGCCGCTTAATGTATCTGTTTGAATACCAAATGTATCTGCGTCTTTAATGTGCTGATAATGAAACGTTTGATCTAATAAAGGACTATAAATAGATTCTGGGGGAAGAAGTGGTACAATATCATACATATTAACGAATCGGTAACTTTTTTGGACAGACTGATCAAATGCTTTTGTAAATTCAGGATCTCCAACTCTAGGACTTGCAAAGTTATAAAGAGAGACGTTGAATCCGTGCTCTGATAGATCAAAAGCACATAATGTTGCAATTGCGGCACCTAAGCTATGCCCTGTAACATATACTTGCTTTTTTAAAGGGATTTGTTCCAAGGTGTCGATTATGTCATCTCTGCATGATTGATAAATAGAGGAAAAGCCCTCGTGAACGAAAAATGATTCTTTCGTATATGGGAATGGAACTTGTGATACTTCAGCATCGACTATCCAATCTGGATTAGAGTCTGTTCCTCGAAAAGCAATGATGACACTCTTTTTGGATTCCAAAATAAATCCAAACCATTCTCTAATACCAATCGCATTTGCTTTTACATTTGCTAGTAATTTGTATCCTTTTGGAATTGTAAATTCGCCGTCATTGGTATATTGGAAATACGTTTGTAAACAGCAATTTGCTAAGAACAATGGAAGTTGTTTTTTAATTGAATGCGTATGAGTCATATCTTGTTCCTCCTGATAAAGCTGATACATTAACATATGTGCAAATAACCATTTACGACCCACATCAGACTGGCTAAATTTTCATTACTGCCATTAGAATATGATAAATCTTCACTTCGATTGGTCATAAAATCCGATAGGTAAACGAAAAAAACCTGTGCAAGTAAAGAGGGAACTGAAAAAGGTCGCTTTTCGCCTTTTCACTTCCCTCTAAATAGCACGGGGCACTAGTAATTAAACCAATGCTGATAATACCGACACTCTTGAAATAAGTCCAAGAAGCTTATTGTTTTCATCAACAACAGCAAGTGGATATTTTGATTCGGTTGCTTTTGGAATTAAATCTTGTAAATACGTATCAGGATCGGTTATATGGTACCTATCGATTAAAATGTCTTTTAATGTTTTGTTTTCTTTTATAGCTTTTACCGTATCGTCAATCGTAACAAGTCCATGTAATTTCCGCTGACTATCAACAACGAACACACTAGAAATACCATTAGAACGCATTTCGTTTACTGCTGATTTTAAACCTTCTTTTAGGGAAACGATAGATGAAGGTTTGTACATAACATTACTAGCTTGTAAGACTTTCGAACGGTCAATATCTTTAACGAAGTCTTTAATATAATCACTTTTTGGCTTTTCAATAATTTCTTCTGGTGTCCCGCTTTGTTCAATCTGTCCATCCTTCATTACGGCGACACGATCACCAATTTTAAATGCTTCGTTTATATCATGAGTGATAAAGATAATGGTTTTTTTCAATTTTGCTTGAAGTTCCATTAATTCAAGCTGCATATCTCGTTTAATAAGAGGATCGAGAGCACTGAAAGGTTCATCCATCAGCAAAATATCTGGATCAGTTGCCAGCGCCCGAGCAAGTCCAACACGTTGCTGCATCCCGCCACTTAATTCATGAGGCATTTTCTCTTCCCAGCCAGCAAGGCCAGCATTGGCTAGCGCTTGTTTTGCTTTTTCATAGCGTTCTTCTTTGTCTGTATTCTTCACTTCTAGACCATATTGAACGTTGTCAATAACATTTTTATGACTAAAGAGCCCAAAATGCTGGAAGACCATCGCAATTTTATTTTGTCTAAACGTGCGTAGCTCTTGTTTAGAGTAGTCAACAATATTTTCCCCATCTACGATTATTTTCCCGTCTGTTGGCTTATTTAAAAGGTTTAAACAACGGATTAACGTAGATTTACCACTTCCGGAGAGCCCCATGATAACGAACATTTCACCTTCGCTCACCGTTAAAGAAATATCGTGTATTCCAACTGTATGTTTTGTATCTTTTAGAATTTTTTCTTTCGACACACCTTGTTTTACTTTCAGTAGTACAGATTTGGGATTTCGTCCGAATATTTTCGTTAAGTTTTCCACTTTTACTTTTTCTGTCATAATCGAACTCCTACTTTCTAATAGCTTTCTATTCTTTTACTTGAGAATTCTTTGCAATTCCTTGTGAAATTCGGTCCATGATAATCGCTAAAATAACAATACCAAGTCCAGCTTCAAAACCTCGTGCAATATCAATACGGTTAATGGCAATTAATACTTCCATACCAAGGCCTTGAGCCCCAATCATTGATGCAATAACGACCATTGCTAGTGCCATCATCGTTGTTTGATTAATTCCAGTCATAATCGTTGGAAGAGCTTGAGGCAATTGAACCTTTGTTAATACTTGCATAGGGGAGGAGCCATAAGAATAAGCAGCCTCAACCATATCTTTTGATACTCTACGAATAGCAAGGTTTGTTAACCTAATTACCGGTGGAATTGCATAAATGATAGTCGCAATGACAGCTGGGACTTTACCTAGTCCAAAGAAAATCATAGCCGGAATTAAGTACACAAAGCTTGGCATCGTCTGCATCGCATCTAATATTGGTTTCATGATGGCTTCTGTCGTACGATTGTACGCCATAGCTATTCCAATCGGGATCCCAAATAGCAATGAGATAAAGACAGAAGCTAAAACTATTGCTAATGTCATCATCGTATAATCCCAATAGCCAAAAGAACCAACTAAGATCATTAACAAGGAAAAGACGATCCCAGAAACAATGGAGGCACAACGCCAACCTAATATGAACACAACAAGTATTACTAACCACCATGGAATCATAATTAAGTAATTTTCCATATGGACCATGACCCAAAGGAGCGATGCGCTAATGGCGTCAAATAGTCCAGAGAAATTCGTGTCTAACCATCTAACAAATGTTTCTATATGTTTTCCTAATTCAAACCGTAACGAGTCAGGGAAATTGTTCATGCTTCTTTAGTTGCAATTAGAAAAGTGCAACCAATTCACCTCCTAAAATAAGTCTAACCAGTGCTTAGAAAAAAGCCTGACTAAAGGGCACTGAAAAGGTGAAAGTCGATCTTTATCAATGCCCTCGACTAAAATAGTCCTTAGCCAAGCCTATGTTTGTTAAAGCCCTGCTTTTACTTTTTCAACAATGTCTTCTGATACCCATGTTGTCCATACATCTTCATATTCTTGTAAGAAGAATACAGCAACTTCTTCATTTTCTGCATCAGTCTCTTGCATGTGTGCAAGTAACTCATTTGTAATTTCAGCGCTTGTCGTATAGTTGCTTAAGAATTCTGCAACTTCGGGTGCTTGCTCAGGAAACTGATTTTGCACAGCAATCGTTAATCGTTGAGACGGAAACTCAGTTAAATACCCGTTATTCCATAATGCTTCATCATATGGTTCGTCTTCAAGAAGGGTAATGTCATACATTCCAGCAATCCAAGTTGGTTCCCAGTAGTAACCCACCCAAGGCTCACCGTTTTCATACGCGTTAATTAATGAAGTATTTAAAGCTGTATCTGATCCAGGCTGGAAGTATGTGAACGTATCTTCTAACCCGTAATTGATCATTTTTGCTTCTAGTACATTATCTGCTGCCCAGCCAGGTATTGAGCCATAAATTCTTCCTTGGGAAGTATCTTCTGGATCTTGGAACACTTCCCAGTATTCAGGTAAATCATGAATTGACTTTAATCCTGGTGCTAATGGCTCAATGCCTCGCTCTGCGTCCCCTTCAATTACATACGTAGGAACATACAAACCTTCTGCTGTATCATCAAAGTTCACGGCTAATTCAATAATTTCTCCATTATCAATTGCTTCTGTATATTGATCGTAGAAATTCCCTGTCCAAATTTCCATGTATACATCTAAACTGCCGTTGCCAATACCTATAAGCGAACCGGTTTCTGAACCTGGCATTGACTCCGTGTTATAACCAAAACCATTTTCGATAATATTTTTAGCGATTGCGTTATGAATGCGAATGCTGTCCCATCCTGCATCGGCGAATGTAATCGTATCAATCGACCCAATTCCATCGCTTTGTCCTGCTTCTTCATTTCCTCCACATGCTGCCATTGTGACTATAAGTCCTACTAACATGAAAGAAAGAATGATAGTTTTTGAATTTTCTATAGCTTTCATCTTCAAGTTCCTCCTTTAGAAATTAACTACATTTATTTGGTTCATCCTTTTTCTTTGTTTTCAAATCACCTCTTTTTTAGAATTCAATTGATATGTACGTAAGATAGAAGAATTGATTTTCTTCTATTAATGAGTGCAAGAATGGAACTAACTCTTGCACAGAAATAAGAAAAGTTTATTAAATAAAAATTTAACGTTCTTAATAATATTAATTTATCATATTAAAAATAATTGTATAGGCTAGGTTTTATACTCATTGTTTTTATGTCATACAAAAATACTGAGGCAATAGTGGTTTTAAGGAGTTTTTTTTATCTTTTATTTTTATAAAAGTAGTCGAATTTTGACTTTGTTTGCAGGTTGGGAGGTAGTTTTAGTATGAGAATGGAAGTTTATTATATAGAGTATTTGCTGCTGTGCTAATTCTTTGGAATTTATTGTACAATAGTGAATGTACTTCGAAAGGTGGTAGATTATGAAAGTCAAAACGAGATCCATTTCCTTAACAGAGAAAATACATGTGAAAGATGGTTCACATATTCTTTATTTCTATGATTCAGATGAACGATATATAGAGAATTTGGTTTCTTTTATCCTCTCTGCTAAAGTGATGAATCAACATGCAATCATAATTGAAAGTTATGATACTTATGCAGCGGTGTTAAAAAAAATAGGGAATCAATTAGAAGAGTTAGGGATTGATGAAATCTTACATTATAAAAATAATATTGAGTTTTACCAAACGTATGGTGATTTTAAGTTTGAGAGAGCATTAGAAAGTTTTAAAACAGCCGTTCAACCATTTGTGGACGAAAACCTTTCTGTTCGAGTATGGGGCAAGGTAGCTTGGAAAGATCTTACATACGATAAAGAAGATTTGAATAGATATGAATGTGAATGCGACTTAACTGTTAGTGAAATAGGGTATATGACGGTTTGTGTTTATGATGGAAGGGAAGTTCCAGCTTCAGTTCAAACAGAGATGATGAGAAGTCATCCGTATTTAATGACAGATACGGATCTAGTGAAATCATCTTTATACAATCATAAAGATCATACGGTTTTCCCTTCACTAGCAGCTCAAAAAAAGATCGAAACAGAACTCGATTTTTATCGTCAGAAATTAGACTTTATCCATGTTGTTGCTCATGAAGTCAGAAATCCATTAACTGTAATCAAGTCATTTGCAACCATTCTTAAATCGGAGTTACTAGATCCAGATATTCAAGCAAAACTAAGCTTGATAGAAGACTATTCGGTTGCAATTGACCACGAAATCCATCACATTATTCAAACGGAACAAATGCTGACGATTGATACATTTTGGAAAACAAAATTAATAAAAGCTTTGCCCTCGATAAAAGAAGTTGTAGAAGTGATGACGATTAAAGCACGTACACAAAATATTGAGCTTGTTTCAAACTTAGAAGTGCCACCTAATACGATTATTAATGGGAATTTAATGGGGATCAAATTAATCATATCTAATTTACTTAGTAATGCAATTAAGTATAGTCATGAGGGCGAAACGGTTACAATCGATAGTTTCGTTAAGGATTATCGCTTGTACATACATATAGTAGATAAAGGTGTCGGAATGACTCCTGAAAACTTAGAAAGATTGTATCAAAAGTACCAAAAGATTAATCAAGAAGTGGCTGGCCAAGGAATTGGCTTGTTTATGGTTTATCAAATTGTCAAACATTTTAAAGGGGACATCGATATTGTAAGTGAAGAAGGAAAAGGAACAGAAGTTAAATTATCTTTTCCATTATAAGGTTCTTTGAGGGAGGCATTTGCATTATTTCGCAAATGCCTTATTTATAGCCTTTGTTGAAAATTTCTATTTGGATTTTGGTATTGTAGAGATAATAGATGTGGGAGAATGGAAAAGTGGGAATTTTCAAAAAGATTAATTGACAGGAAAGATAAACGTTACTATGATTGGATTGTACTACTGGTAGATTTTGTGTTAAATACATTAACAATTCTAGGAGTGATGGTTCATGACGGTTGATGATTCTTTTAAATTAGAGACGCTTGCTATTCATGCAGGACAGGAAATTGATCCGACGACGATGTCTCGAGCTGTACCTTTATACCAGACTACTTCTTATGGGTTCAAGGACACCGAGCATGCTGCTAATTTATTTTCATTAAAGGAGTTTGGGAACATTTACACAAGATTAATGAACCCAACTACAGACGTATTTGAACAAAGGGTTGCTGCACTAGAAGGGGGGGCGGCAGCGCTTGCAACTGCATCAGGACAAGCAGCCATAACGTATTCCATATTAAATATTGCACAAGCAGGGGATGAAATTGTCTCAGCATCGAGTTTATATGGGGGAACGTATAATCTTTTTGCAAATACGTTGCCGAAATTGGGAATTAATGTTAGCTTCGTCGATCCAAATGATCCACAAAATTTTAAAAATGCAATAACTAGTAAAACAAAAGCAATCTATGCAGAGACAATCGGCAATCCAAAAGGTGATGTACTAGATATTGAGATGGTAGCAAAAATAGCGCATGATCATAATCTCCCATTAATAGTTGATAATACATTCCCAAGTCCTTATTTATTACAGCCAATCAAACATGGTGCTGATATTGTAGTTCATTCAGCTACTAAGTTTATTGGTGGTCATGGTACTTCTATAGGTGGAGTTATTGTTGATAGTGGTAATTTTGATTGGGGTTCAAGCGGGAAGTACCCTGGATTAACTGAGCCGGACCCTAGTTATCATGGAATTGTATACACGGAGGCGGTTGGTCCAATTGCCTATATTATTAAGGCTCGTGTTCAATTGCTGCGAGATTTAGGTGCCGCTATTTCTCCTTTTAACTCGTTTCTATTATTGCAAGGCTTGGAAACGCTTCACTTACGAATGGAACGTCATAGCTCAAATGCACTTGAAGTAGCACAATTCTTACAAGAGCACAAGGCTGTTGAATGGGTGAATTACCCTGGATTAGTAAGTCATCCGTCTTATGAATTAGCGAAAAAGTATATGCCAAAAGGACAAGGAGCGATCTTAACATTTGGAATAAAAGGTGGAGTGGAGGAAGGGAAGAAAGTAATAAAATCTGTTCAGTTATTTTCCCATTTAGCGAATGTAGGAGATTCTAAATCTCTCATTATCCATCCGGCTAGTACGACCCATCAACAGCTTTCCGGAGAGGAACAGCTTTCTGCAGGAGTTACACCGGGAATGATTCGTCTATCAATTGGCACGGAAGCTATTGATGATATTATTGATGATTTAAATAGAGCACTTATGCAAGTATAAAATCTGTTTGTAATAATAAAAAGCATCTCGAATGAAATAAAATGAGGTGCTTTTTTCTGCTAGGGATATGATCTTATGTTTTATTAATAATCTCAATTACGAATACGAATGATATATATATGAAAGCGCTAACAAAAACATACAACTCGAATGTTGACGAATTAATATTTTTAATTTTACGTTTTTTTATATTGTTATATAGCAATAGATGCCCTATAATTCAAATTAGTAAGAAATGTAAAAAAATTTAATGTGTTAGGGGGAATCTATATGAGTGATTTAATCAATTGGTTGAATGGTGTTTTGTGGAGCACTCCAATGATTATTTTTTGTCTGGGTGTTGGTTTGTTGTTTTCTATTTTTACTCGTTTTTTACAAGTTAGACACGTGAAAGATATGGTACGGCTAACGTTCCGGGGCAAGAGTTCATCAGCAGGTATCTCATCATTTCAGGCTTTGGCCATCGCACTTTCCGGTCGAGTCGGTACCGGTAATATAGCGGGTACAGCAACAGCAATTGCGTTTGGAGGGCCTGGGGCGGTTTTTTGGATGTGGATGATTGCTTTTATTGGTGCATCTAGTGCATTTATTGAATCTACTCTTGCTCAAATGTACAAACAAAAGCAAGATGGTCAATATCGAGGTGGACCAGCTTATTATATCGAAAAAGGAATAGGTTGGAAATGGTACGCTGTTATCTTCGCTGTTGCAACTTTACTAGCTATGAGTCTTCTTATGCCAGGTATTCAATCTAACTCCATTGCGGTTGCTGTGGAAAATGCATTCTCAATCAACACTTATATTACGGGTATTATTTTAATTGCTATTATTGGTATTATCATTTTTGGTGGAGTAAAACGGATTGCGAATGTCGCACAGTTTGTTGTTCCTTTCATGGCAGTTGCATATATCCTACTTTCATTGATTATTGTGTTGGTTAATATTACTGAGTTACCAGCTGTGATTGGTTTGATTTTTAGTAGTGCTTTTGGTGCAGATGCTGCGTTTGGTGGAATTATCGGTCTTGCTATTTCATGGGGTGTTAAACGTGGTATCTACTCAAATGAAGCTGGACAAGGAACAGGTCCACATGCAGCTGCGGCGGCTGAGGTTTCCCACCCAGCTAAACAAGGGCTCGTTCAATCATTCTCTGTTTATATTGATACACTTTTAGTTTGTTCAGCAACAGCATTTATGATTCTCTTTACAGGCATGTACAATGTAGAAAGTCCAAATGGGGGATATATTGTTAATAACATTAGTGAAATCCCAGCGGGAGCAGGTTATACGCAGGCAGCAATTGAATCTGTCCTTCCGGGATTTGGTGCCTCTTTTGTTGCGATTGCGTTATTCTTCTTTGCCTTTACAACAATTATGGCGTATTACTACATGGCTGAAACAAATGTAGCGTATTTAATACGTGGGAAATATAAAAAGTATGGTATGTTCATTCTGAAAGTGGTTCTACTTTTAGCGGTATTTTTTGGTGCAATCAGAGAGGCAGATCTGGCATGGGCACTTGGTGATGTAGGATTAGGTTTAATGGTTTGGTTAAACTTAATTGCGATTTTAATTCTTGCAAAGCCTGCTTTGCGAGTGTTAAAAGATTATGAGCAACAGAAAAAAGAAGGAAAGGATCCTGTGTTCGATCCTAAGAAATTAAACATAAAAAATGCGGATTATTGGGAGTTTGAATACGAAGAGGATCAAAAGAAGAACAAAGATAAGCTTTCTAGCTAATTTGGATAATATAGTGACTTCAAAAGTAAACCCGACTTCTAATAACTATTTAGAAGTCGGGTTTTATTAGATTTCTAAAATGTGTTCCATGGACTCACGAAGAGTTTTGACAGACTGATCAAATTGTTTTTTTCTTTGGCGTTCAATTCAATTTCTAAAATGCTTCTAATTCCGTTACGATTAATAATTGCAGGTACTCCGATGTAAATATCATTATGTCCGTATTCGCCAGTAAGGTAAGCAGATATAGGGAGTACGCTAATTTCGTTTTGTAAAATGGCTTTCGTAATTCGTACTAGAGACATACCCATTCCGTAATAAGTTGCCCCTTTTCTTTCGATAATATGGTAAGCTTGATTCTTTCCATGTTACATAAGTCATAATATCAACTGGGTTTGTTGCTACTAAGAATATTCCATCAAAACCACTTTTCATAATGTTACCGACTATTTGTTTAAAGATCGTAGTATTTTTTGCAACCAAATCTAGTCTTGTTTCTCCGGTTTTTTGAGCTAGACCAGCTGTGAAAATCTGCTTGTAGGCAGTCTTCGTACGTTCCTCCATACTTTCATTGCAGTTGGTGCGAACGGAAGACCGTGATTTAGATCCATTGCTTCTCCTTCAGATCGTAATTCATTTATATCTATTAGAACCAATTCTTCTGCAACACCTTGGTTAATTAAAGAATAGGCATAGCTACAACCTACTGTGTCTGTACCGATAAGAACAACTCGATTTACTTTTCAATTCATAATATAAGACCTCCTACTTAACTAAGACTTACTAGTTAATTCTTTCTATTTTTCTATTTAAAGTACAACACTATTATGTGAATATATCCACAAGTGATGTTAAGTATTTCATTATTTATTTCGGAGTTATTGATGAAGGAATAAACTAACTTAGTTTTTGTTTTGGGCAGATTTTGTGAACTGGAGGGTGAGTTATTTTAGAAGCAGCAAAAAAAGATAAAGACTAATTTTTTCGTTCTGTTTTGTAGTTATAAATGGAGTGATTTTATGGTGATAATTATTTATATAGAAGAATGTAGGTTTATTAAAAAAATGTTGTTCTAAGATTTGAATTTTGTTTGCAATTGTGGTAAATTATTAAATCTCAGCGAAAAAATTCTTAGATCATTATTTTCGGAAAGGATCTTGCGCAGAATGTTTCGTTGTGTTATAGTAATTCTTGTTCTTGTGATTCGACATTTTTGAGTGTTGTTTTTAATAAAATATCAAATAATGTTGCACAGAACAGGTTGTTGTGTTAATATATTAGATGTCGCTGTTGAATGAGCGGCGGACAAGTTCTTTGAAAACTGAACAAAAGCCAAGCGAAATAGAGGTACATGATATCTCAGGGATTTTCAAGAAAATCCCAAATAGAAATTTACCCGATAGGGCAAATTTCATCCTTAATTTATTGCATTGCTAGCGTGATGCAAAT
>NZ_JAKRYL010000039.1 GCF_023555415.1 Halalkalibacter alkaliphilus
CAAATACCGTTTCTTTTTTTTCAATCTTAGCTTTAATGGTTGTTTAACATTTAAGTTAACCGACCCACTTTTCTTAGTTACAATAATTTTCTCCATTGTAAACCCCCTATTCTATTATTTTTTAATGAATTATTAATTACTTTTGAAATATTCAAACTATTATAATCGCAAAAAAACAAGGAAGAAAGTTCATTTATGTACGTTTTTTTCTTAGTGAAATCTATAAATTAAGTTTTGAATTAGTGGAATTAAATCGCATCCCCCTTCGTATGAAAGCGCTTTAAATATAATCTAAAGAAATTATAGCATCACCATTTCAGAAAAACAATAGATGTTTTACTGAAAATTTTCAAAAGTTGAAATTAGCTGTTCTTGGTTGTATTTTAAAGTAATTTTCTTTCTAATTTATTTCATTTGATAAATGTATAAGTATATTTAGATAACCCCTCTTACTCTTTTAATATGACAATATAATAAGAGTAGTCTAAAAAGCAACAACCCTAAAATCCCTGACATCCTGCTCTATATGCAAAAAATATCAAATCTATTTAAATGAAAGACAACTAACATTAAATTGGTTAGCAGTTGGTCTTTTCCTTGAGCTAGTATAATAATTATAAAATAAACAACCAAACTCTTTCATGTAAAACATAAAAAATCCGATAAGTACAAATCATATTTTTTTCTTTGTTTTCTGAAAAAAACAATTGAAAACTACTTTAGAGTTTTATAAAATAGAAGAGAACATAAAAATACATCTAAAACAGAGGATTATTATGTCAAATAACTAATAGAAAGGTGATGAATCAATGCGCAAAATTCGTTGGGGAATCTTAGGAAGTGCAAGTATTGCAAAACGTGCAGTTATCCCTGGAATTATACAATCAGAGACAGGGGAAGTCGCTGCAATAGCAAGTCGTAGCATTGAGAGTGCGAAGGAAGTAGCGGAGGAGTTTGAAATTCCAGTAACTTACGGAAGCTACGAAGCGTTACTTGCTGACAACTCAATTGATGCCGTTTACATTCCACTCCCTAATCACTTACACAAGGAATGGACTATTAAAGCAGCAGATGCAGGTAAACACATATTATGTGAAAAACCTTTAGCACTTAATGCAAATGAAGCACAAGAAATGGTAAATGCATGCAACCAAGCAGGTGTCATACTAGCTGAAGCCTTAATGTATCGCTACCACCCGCGTTACAGTATGATTCGAGACATCATTCAATCTGGTGAAATTGGAGATATCCGCAGTATTCATGGTGCATTCACATTCAATAACCCTATGAACAGGATTAATGGTAATTTCCGCTACAAGAAAGAATTTGGCGGCGGCTCTATGTACGATGTCGGGGTATATCCTATCACTGCGGCACGTATGATATTAGGTCAGGAGCCACAAGCTGCAACTGTACACGCACTTTTCTCAGAGGAATACGAAGATGTCGACATTATGGCTGCTGGAGTCCTAGAATTTGATCATGGTGTCGCATTAAGTTTTGACTGCAGTATTTGGGCCGGCGCACGTAATACACTAGATATCATTGGTTCGGATGGACGCATTGAAGTCCCCTCTGCATTTCTAACAAAACAAGATAAAACTGACAACATTTTCGTTATAACAATGGACGGTAGAAATGAAGTAAGAAGAGAAATAGAGGTTCCGCTTGTAAGCGATTACACACTGCAAGTAGATGTTGTAGGAAGAGCTATTCTTAACGAAAAAAACCTTCCTTACCCATCTTCAGATTCACTCTTAAATATGAAGGTCGTTGATGCATGCCTAAAATCTGCTAAAGAACGTCGACGCGTTGAACTATAAAAGGAGGTTTCTATTATGAAAACAATAAATATAAAAGGATTAGATAAACCTATCACTACATTAATTCAAGGTTCAGATTACTTTAAACCAGATATTTACGAAACTGTATCTACAGTACTCGATCGTTACTTAGCTCTAGGGGGTAACATCATTGACACCGCATACGGTTATAGTAGAGGACAAAGTGAAGTTGCCATCGGCATGTGGTTAGAGGAAAGAAATAATCGTGAAGATGTCATCATCCTCACAAAAGGAGCTCATCCGGATCCAAATGGTCCACGGGTTAACCGAGAGTGCATAAACAATGATTTATCGGTAAGCTTAGAACGTCTAAAAACTGATTACATTGACTTATATGCATTACACCGCGATGATCCAAACGTACCTGTAAGTACGATTATCGATATATTGAATGAACATATCGAAGCCGGAAGAATAAAAGCAATTGGTGTTTCAAACTGGACGACAAAAAGAATTCAAGAAGCCAATGAATATGCTACTGCAAACAACAAGATCGGTTTTACATTCAATAGCCCTAACCTTAGTCTCGCAAAAGCTAAGGAACCATATTTTCCAGGCAGTATTTCAGCAGATAAAGAGTATTGCGCTTGGCATGAAGAAACTCAAATGCCACTCTTATCTTGGTCCTCCCAAGCAAGAGGCTTTTTCACAGGACACTTTACTCCAGAAGACCGAAGCAATGAGGATTTAGTACGTGTATTTTATAGTGATGCCAATTGGGAACGCTATGATCGAGCAGAACAATTAGCAAAAGAAAAAAATGTTACACTAATTCAAATTGCACTTGCGTACGTACTAAACCAACCATTTCCTACATGCGCGGTAATCGGCCCTCGAAACGAAGAAGAATTAAATTCATGTTATGAAGGAGCTAATATTCCGTTAACTCGTGAGGAAGTTGAGTGGTTAGAACATGGAAAGGTAAGAGTATAAAAGAGCTGATTAAAAAGTAAATAAATAGGTTATTACTAGAGGGTGTCAAAAGGGTCTGTTTATTGACCTTTTGACACCCTCTTTCCTATTATTAGTTAGTGGTAAATGCATGAATGGCTAATTCCCCCCTCCCAAAAGGCCACTGTGAAACTAAAAAAAGACATAGCTACTAAAGATTAGCTACGTCTTTTTTTAGTTAAGAATCTATTTAACAACAGTATGAAAGTGAAGAAAAGGAATAGATTTAGACGGTTGATCGTTTTATAAGCCGAAGTCTCCACTAGCATCAACCTAAGAATACTGGAAAAGGGATTGGGGAATGTCGTCAGCTCTCCCCTCGACCGACCCCAACATTTGACTTAGAACCTTGTTTTAAGGATTCAACAATATAATCAGCCGTCCGAATCGCAAAAGCAACAGTAGTTAAAGTAGGGTTGGCTCTTCCAACGGTTGGTAAAACACTGTTGTCGGCAACGTAAAGCCCTTCAACTCCATGAATTTGACCATAACGATTCGTAGCCGAAGTCGATGGATCATCCCCCATACGGCATGTTCCAGTTTCGTGATAATCACTTCCAATTGGCATAATACAAACAGAAGGGTTATCATCTCCTGCAACCTTTTTAAGGATTTGCCTGATCGTGTCTGTCATCTCAGAAATGACCAGCTGATCATTATCACTATATGAAAAATCAATATTTAACATAGGGACACCAAATTCATCAACCCGAGTAGGATCAAGGGAAATTCTATTCTCGTATCGAGACTCCACTTTTCCATACCCCCCTATATTAATGGTAACGTCTTCATTGAATGGTCTTTCTTGTTCAGGTGCATGCCACGTATTTGGATCGAGCATTGCAAGTAAATAAGGACAATTCTCACCATGCGGAATTAGAACTCCTAATGTTCCTAATGTCTCAGGAAATTGATCTCGAGGCATCAAAGTAGTCGCTCGTACTCCGGAATGATTAGCCAAGTAATGGCCAATCGCATCTCCTTTAATTCCTGAATTTAATAAGATACGTGGAGTTTCGAACGTACTAGCCGCTAATACAATGTTTTTAGCTTTTAATGTATATGCATTTTTTTCTGAATCCATTACTCGTAACCCTTGTGCTCGACCATTCTCAGTGTACACTTTCACAACTTTTGCTTTAACAGCAAGATCAAAAGACCAATTTAATGCCCTTGCAAGGAATGAAAGAGAACTGAAAAAAACATTAGAATGGATTTCACCATTACCCGTACCTTTCAAGTCCGTGGCCATTGGAATATAAGTCGAATCAGAAAAACCAGCGTTATGCAAACGTTGAATCACTGTTTCAGTAAGGGGAGAACCTTTAAAGAAGGATTTAGTAACATTCATAGCTGTTTCTGCTACACCATAATAGTAATTCATTTCATCTAAAGAAACAGGCCAGTCCTTAAGGTCACATACGTCCATCCTTGGAGAAATTTGTGTCCAAAATAACATCCTGCCACCTAATGCATTCACTTCAATTGCATCAGGGTAATTAGAAGAATACTTTGAAGTATAGGATGTATGATTTTCACTATATAAAAATTGCTGAAATCTTTCAGATGTCATGGTTGGTAAATTTCGTGCATGAGTAGGAATCAAGGGATCCCCAGCTTCAAGCATACCAATTCGCTTCCCTTCAGCCGCCATTTTTTCGCAAAGCCTCCAAAGAGCAGCACCTCCACCAGCACCCGATCCAACAATAATTACATCATATTCATTACGACTCATTTCTTCCAACGTTACAGTGGGAATCCAGTGGTTCATTGTTTGAGACGGACGCCCTAAAGGACAAGAAGGTAAATTTAAACTCATTTCGTTCACTCCTTTCTAATTATTTCGTAAAGTTTTAATCGATTTGCCAGAAAATAACTCAATTGCTTATTTGATATCAGGCCAAAAAGAAAACATAAGGCTCTTTTCAAAATTGGTTTATACTCAAAAAACTCTATATTCCTAGTAGCTTTTTCTCCATTTGTATATGGCGTTTTGTCATTTGTAACGCTCTTCCAGAAAGATGGTCTTCATATTCAGACATAATGTACCCATCGAAATCTGAATCCTGTATAATTGGTAATATGTCTTGATACGGGATGCTAGCTTCCTCCAAATTCTCATCTAAATAATGAAATTTCCCATGAAAATGAATGACGTTTGGCATAATTTTCTTCAAACCTTCAAAATCGGGTTCATTATAGAAAGTTACAAATCCATACATCCCTTGAAATGCCATCATAACAGCTTCATTTGCTCCAGCATCAAGTAAAATTTGTCTTGCTTCCTCTCGCGGCACACCGTCATATCGTAATTTCGCCGCCTTTTCGAGTAACTCGAGAGGCGCTCCATTTGCTAATGCTTCATCCCAATGAGGTTTGTTAGGACGAGTTGCAAAAGTGCCAAAATCAACAACAAAACCAAGATAATCAGAACCTGTCTTTTCAATCACTTCTAAATATTGTTGCATTAATGGTGATGTTGGGGTCTCAGGATTGTGAATTTCAACACCAACTTTAATTCCGTAGTTTTCAGCATAAGGGGCTAGTTTACCTAACGCAACTGGTGATAAAAGCTGTTGTGCACGCATAACTTTACAACCTAGTTTATTAGCAGTTTTCAAGTCAATTATTGCTGATTGTAAAATTTCCTCTTCAGTTAAATCTCTATCGGATCTAACACCGCGATCAGCACTTGCTCCATATGAGAAAAATTCAATCCCGTAGGAATTAGTCATCGTTTTAAATTCATCAAGAACCTTTTCACTTGCATATGGATATGATGAAAGCATTTGTGTACCTACAACCTCAAATCCTTCCGCTCCAAATTCAGCTGCTGTACGAACACAATCTTCTAATGTGAAAGTTCCTTTGGCATATTCATCTGTAAAACTATATAAAGATATTCCTAATTTAATATTACTCATCTAAATTGCTCCTCTCTTATTCACTAACTGCCAGTGTTTTACTACCACAAGAATCTAAAACAGCGTAATCCCGAGATTTCGAGCTACCTGGAACGGCCATATAAGGTATACGTAATTTTAAGATTACATCAATCTCATGTTCTCCATTTGACAAGCCCCCAGGCGAATACACTTTAATCGTTGCTGGTTCTGTTAAATTCCAAAACTCTGAAACAAGACTCGGGAGCTGATTAACTGTAAATTCTTTTTCATTTAAACAAAAAGTTAGATGATTAGGGTTCACCGCTTGCCCATCAACATTTACACCAAATTCCTCAATACATGATAAAAAGTGTCCGCGATAATTACTAAGACGGATTTGAAACTCAAATCCTAATTTTTTTCCATTCACATAAGTATTTTTTAAACTTTCATCACATACAACATCCACAAAATCTAATTTCATTTTAAATGCCATCTTTTTCCCTCCTCATTTTCACGAAAATCCTACTGGCTTCTATTTTCAATCGATGGAGATATCCAAATATATCAAATTATCTATTGTAAACTTTTTTTTCGCCAAGAATATTTTTTAACAATACTTGATGACGCCTTACTTGTTCTACACTATCTACATCTACGAAATCTTGAATGTGACGATTCCCTTCATACTCACTATTAATATAACCTTCATAACCTCCATCCACTAATACATTGATAATCTCATTGATTGGAATACTAGGTTCTTCATATTTTTCAGTTATCTCGTAAAATTTACCATGAACATGGAAAATATAAGGGATATACTGTTTTAAGATTTTAGGATCCGTATAAACAAAATGTGTTACAAACTCAGCATACTTAATGTCAAGTTCATTCGCATAATTCATTTTCTTTACAGCATTTAATGTTTCGTGCTTGTCTTCCCCATTTGCATAATTATCACTTACAAATTTAACAATTTCAGGTGTCGCACCATCACGAATATATCTTTGCTCCATTACCGGAGCCATTCTTTTCACAAAGATACCTAGATCCGGCATAATACCAAACCATTTGGTGCCGCTACTTAGAATATACTCCATTCTTTCTTCGAACCATGGAGTTCCAAATGTAAATGGAGCATGAACTTCTAAAGCAATTTTCACCCCATATTCTTCTGCGTATGGAAGAGATTTTTCTACTACTTCTAGAGGGGTAGAAACTAATGTCCGTAAAACCTTAAACCCGAGTTTATTGGCAAGTTTCAAATCTCGAACCATCATATCCACAGATTCATCTAACGTTAATAAACGATTGGGAAATAACTTTGTATCTAAGAATGCATCATAAGCGGTTGGTTCTGTACCATACTTATCCATCCAGCTAAACCACTTTTCTACAAATTCATCCGTCACCTTTGGAAATCCTTTTACCATTTGCTCCGGTAAAAGTTCGATACCTTTGGCACCTGTTTTTGAGACCTCTGCTATACACTGCTCCAAGTCTAGCTTTCTAGTATAAAATTCTTCTTGATAACTATATAAAGATACGCCGCGTTTTACTTTTACTTCACTACTCAACTGCAACCCCTCCTTTTGAATCCAAAACTTTAGGTTCTTCAAGCATTATTTCTTTTGTCCCTTCTCTAATAGTTGGGAACGGCAAATAAGAAATTCTTAAATTGATAATGACTTTCACTTTGTGTTTTCCAGGGTTTAACCCACCTTGTTTTTTCAGAAACAAAACAGCTTTTTCTCCAAGTTCCCAACGGTTATTTATAACAGTGGACATCTCATGATATGGGAAACTCCCTGTTTCAACTGTAAAAACCATATCTTCATGAGGAAAAGAAACCCCATCAATTTCTAAATCAATACTATTGATCAAAGAAAGTGCAATTCCTCGGTAATAAGGGATTCGTAATTTCAGTTCAAATCCTTCAATTTGTCCGTCTTTTACTACATTTCTAAATCCATCTTCACATACAATATATCGTTCAAACATAGAAATCACTCCTTTTAGAATGAGAAAACCATTGAATCATAGTAAAAATTACTATGTAATTTAGTCCTACAAATATTATTTTTATCTACAAAATTTTTTGATTAAAAAGAATTTATATTAAGTGTAATCCCTATAACCACTGAGTATTTCAGGACTATAGGGATATCAAAAATCTAATTAAACTAGGAGAGTTTCATCTGTATTTATTTTAACTGTTTCACCAGTTTCTGCTGCCTTATAGATTGCCTCAAGAATTTGAGTTACAACAAAAGCCTCTTCAGGTTTTACTAAAGGTTCTGTGTCATTAATAATTGATTCTAACCACTGTTTCGCTTCAGCTACAGCCTCTCCTGCGTGTTTGGCATCAAAAAAGTCTACACCGCCAATAATTGTAGGTTCCTCAGTTACTAATTCTCCATATGCTGCTTTGTTAATGATCAAACTTCCTTTTTTGCCCATGCCAGATGTGATTTCAGCCCCTGCTTTTGTTCCACATAACGTTGTTGCAGCTTCTTTTGCATCTGTTGTATTTAAAACCCACGAAGATTCAAGGAAAATAGTTGCCCCATCTTCCATTTTGATAAAACCAAAGGCGGAATCTTCCACTTCAAACGTTGTAGGATCCCACGGTCCAAAGACATTACCATCTACTTGATCAGCCATTTTATGAAAAACGGAACCAGTTACAGAAACAGGCTTATAGTTCCCCATCATCCACAAAGTGATATCAAGTGCATGTGTTCCGATATCGATTAAAGGACCTCCGCCTTGAGCTTCCTTATCTTGAAAAACGCCCCAAGTCGGGACAGCTTTTCTACGAAGAGCATGTGCCTTTGCAAAATAAATCTCTCCTAGAGCATCCTCATCACAAGCTTTCCGTAAGGTTTGAACATCACGTCTGAATCGATTCTGATATCCAATCGTGAATTTTTTACCTGACTTTTTCCAAGCATCAATCATTTGTTTAGCATCTTTACTTGTTGCAGCCATCGGTTTCTCACATAATACATGTTTTCCAGCTTCAAATGCAGCAACAGTAATTGGTGCATGAGAATTATTCGGCGTTAATACATGTACTAGATCAATTGATTCATCTTTTAATAACTCTAGATAATCAGCATAAACACCAGAATCTTCAGTTCCGTATTTTTCTTTAGCTTCGATTGCACGTTCTACAACCACATCACAAAAAGCTACAATCTCAGCAATATCACTAAAAGTAGAAAGCGCTGGTAAATGTTTCTGATTAGCAATTCCTCCACAACCAATAATTCCAATTCTTAGTTTCTTATTTTCCATAATAGAACCCTCCAACGTTTAATTTTATTACTCTAGTTTTCAGTAGGTAGCATCATACATTTTCAGTGTAATTTTACTTAAATTACAAAACCGTCCATGTACTCCTCTTCTTGAAAGCGCTTAATTTAACTTATACAAATAATATATCACGTTTTTTTCAGTAAAACAATCATTTTTTTCTTATTTTTCAAACTCGTTTTCATAGTCGGTTTATTTAATGATCTCAATTGTTTAGCTTCCAATCCTTGTCCAGAAACTATTTTTATTTATGTAAATACAAAGTGGAATCCATTAATAGTTTCTTTTTCCGGCTAATATACTCGAACGTAATTAGTATTTTTTCTGAAAAAGAAGGATTGATAGATTTTGTCATTTTGCTTTATTTTCTTTCGTACTTTTCTTTGTTACATAAAAAATCCTTGGAGCTCAACTTAGGCTTTTCTCCAAGGATTTTGTTATATTTTATACAGATGTAGAACTAGCAGACTGCATAATAGTTTCTATAGAAACCCATTGTTTTCTACGAGATGACTGCTCGACAGCCTCTAGTACAGCCTGATTTTTAACTCCATCTACAAAATTAGGAGACGGGCTGTATCCTTTATCGATCCCATCCATTAACTCCACCATAAGGTTTATAAAGGTGTGTTCATATCCAATGATATGAGCTGTCGGCCAATAGGCGCCGGCATATGGGTGAATCTCTTCTGTGCAGTTAATTGTTCTGAATCCTTGCAAGCCTGGTTCATCATCATGAAAATAGACTTGAAGATTGTTCATGTTTTCCCCATCCCACCGAATAGAACCTTTTTCACCATTGATTTCAAATCGATTCCCATTTCGATTGCCACCTGCAAAACGAGTAGCCTCAAAAGTACCAATTGCACCGTTTTCAAATCGAGCAATGAAGACACTTGCATCGTCGACATTGACGTCACCCATTTTATCACTCGATGCTTTGCCACTTAAACCAGAGCTACTTTCTACAATTGGACGTTGTTTAATAAACGTTTCCATTATTCCAGACACTTCTTTGAATTCTCCGACTAAAAATCTTGCTAAATCTATGCTATGGGCTGCAAGATCCCCATGCGAACCAGAGCCACATACTTCCTTATCTAAACGCCATACAAGTGGAAATTTGGGGTCCATAATCCAATCTTGTAAATAAGTTGCACGAATATGATATATTTTACCTAAACGATCTGTATCAATTAACTTTTTAGCAAACTGGATGGCAGGAGCAAAGCGGTAATTATAATTAATCATGTGAATCACTCCATTTTTCTCTACCGCTTCCAACATTCGTTTAGATTGTTCCAACGTCATAGCCAGTGGTTTTTCACAATATACGTGTTTTCCAGCTTCCGCTGCTGCGATGGCAATTTCCGTGTGCGCATTATTTGGAGTCACAATATCAATTAAATCGATATCAGCCCGTTCAATCAATTTTCTCCAATCCGTTTCATAGCTTAGCCATCCCATTTTCTCTGCCGCTTCTTTAACACCTTCTTCATTTCTACCACATAAAGCTTGTAATACAGGTTCTACCTTGTTATCAAAGTAAAATGGCACGTCACGGTATGCATGCGAATGAGCTTTCCCCATAAACTTGTAACCAATCATCCCTATGCGTACTTGTTTTTTGTTTACGCCCACCATATTTCAGCAGCTCCTTCTTTAATAATTTGACCTTGTAGAAAAGATACAGCTTTTGAAAATCCTTCTTCCACACTCATTAAGGCATCTTCATGTTCAATGCTAATCGCTCCTTGGTATCCAATGGTTTGGAGTGCACTAATAATCTCTTTCCATGTATCTTCACCGTGACCATAACCAACAGTTCTAAAAATCCAAGAACGATTTGCAATATCTGTATAACTCTTTGTGTCGAGGACTCCGTTTAGCTGATTATTTTGTTCATCAATTTTTGTATCTTTCGCATGGAAGTGGTAGAGGGCATCTTCTTTCCCTAATGCTTTTATACAAGCAACTGGATCCATTCCTTGCCAAAAGTAATGACTCGGGTCAAAGTTTGCTCCAATTCGGTCACCACATTCGCTTCTTAAGCGCAGCAACGTTTCTGTGTTATATACGACAAATCCCGGATGTGGCTCAATGGCAACTCGGACACCGAATAGCTCTAGAAACTCATTTTGTGCTCTCCAATATGGAATTACCTTTTCCTTCCACTGCCAATCTAAGACTTCAGAAAAATCATTTGGCCATGCGCACGTATTCCAGACAGGGTTCAATGAATGGTCAGATTCACCTGGACATCCAGAAAAAGTGACAACCGTTTCAACACCTAATTTTGCAGCAAGTCGAACAGTTTCTTCAAATGCCTGATGATCTCTGGATGCAATTTCCTTATTGGGATGAAGCGGATTACCATGGCAACTTAGTGCACTTATATTAATTCCACGAGAAGTAAACGCTTCTTTAAACTTCTTTAACTTTTCATCATCAGCTAATAAATCGGATGGTTTACAATGCGCTTCACCTACAAAACCACCTGTACCTATTTCAACTGTATCAAGACCTTTTTCCTTAATATAATCCAATGCTTCCTCTAATGATTTATTCGAAAATAAGACTAAAAATACACCTAGTTTCATAGAAAATTTTCCTCCTTTGAATTAATAAAACAGGAATAATAAATGGTAATTAAGAAAGGAACCTTTCCGCAGTTCGAATGGCTTCTGATAAGTCTTTTGAGGTAGGAGTATATTCTAGACCAAAGTAACCTTGATAAGAAGTACCTTTAATAGCATCAATTACTGCCTTATAATTGATTTCACCACTAGTTATTTCATTTCTGCCAGGATGTCCAGCTCCATGAATATGGCCGATTTTATCAATATTCTTAGTAATGGTGTTAATCAAGTTACCTTCACTAATTTGTTGATGATAAACGTCATATAGTACTTTAACGTTTGGACTTCCAACTTCCTCAATGATTTGAAACGCTTCTTCTGAGCTCCAAAGATAATAGTCTTTATGATATAGATCAACTTTTACATTGAGTGGTTCAATAATTAATGTGATACCAGCTTCTTCAAACATTGGAGCACATTGTTTTAATCCATCAACTATACTTTGATGTTGAATGTCTCTTGGAACACCTAGTATCTCATCACCTACAGTAGTAATGACAAGATTACTTCCCAAATCTTTGGCTACTTGTATTGTTTCAGAACACTTTTTTACATATTCATCACGGAATTTTGGATCCGTTAAGCTGACTTTGTCTGTCATAATAGCTACAATTTCCATTTGTAATTCGTTGACTGTCTTTTTAATCGACTCTATATCCTTATCTCTCCAATGCCAGAATTCTACTGAATTACAACCAGCTTCTTTTACTGCTTTAATACTCTCAACAGGGTCTCCACGAAAAAAAACGGCATCAAAACATACAGATAATTTCATAAACGCTCTCCTCTAAAAAATAATATGGGTACAAAATGAATCGAGATTACACATTTACTACTAACACAAGAATTAACCAGTTCATCGAGTTATTCACAGGTCAAAAGTAAGTTTTCTAACTTTAAAATATTAGGGGGTTTAAGCCCTATTTAAAAAAAGGTTTGAGCAGTCGGGGGAGGGTGGGTGGCTGCTCAAACGCTTTTATCTATACCTTAATCTAATTCACCAAACCGTAATCCCGTTGGAACTTGAGTTGGCTTTTCACAAGTACTTTCCATTATATATGTTGTTCCATCTTCAGCCGTTTTTTCAAAGGCCAATAGCGCTTCCATTACGTGGTAAGTTAAATCTCCATTCGTACGGTGTGGTCTTCCTTGAAGCAGCGCGTTAGCCATATCCAATACTCCTAATCCACGCGAATTGTACCCTACATTATGATAAGCAAGTGGAAATTCTGTCACAAACTCTCCCATTAAACTTGGGTTATTGACTGTTTTTACAGCTTCAATCCAGTCATAGCCTTCTATGCTATCGACCATGTTGTCACCTCTAATTAATTTCACAGGCCCTCCAAACATATTAGGATCTGGAACCATCAAAGTCCCTTCAGTTCCGTAAATCTCTAATTTTGGTAAATTGGAAAACCATACGTCGAAGCTCATATTGACCGTAGCGATAACTCCATTTTCAAATTCCATCAATCCAGAATAATGAGTAAGTACGTCAACATCGATTGATTTTTTGGATCTAATATTTGAGTTTAAAACCGTTCTTTCTTCATGAGTTTTTTTAGCAAGACATGTAATTTTTTTGATCGGGCCCAATAAAGCTACCATCGCGGTAATGTAATATGGTCCCATGTCAAGCATTGGACCACCGCCTTCTTTATAGTAGAAATCAGGAGCTGGGTGCCATAGCTCATGTCCGTGACACATAAAGTTCGCCGTGACAGCTACTGGGCTGCCAATCCAGCCATCATCTAACACTTTTTTCGACGTTTGAATTCCAGCTCCTAGGAACGAATCCGGAGAACAACCTAACATTAATCCTTTACTACGAGCAAACTCGATTGATTTTTCTGCTTCTTCCAAATTTAAAGCAAGTGGCTTTTCACAATATACATGCTTCCCCACTTCTAATGCTGCCATATTAATCTCAAAGTGGGCAGCTGGTATAGTGAGGTTTAACACAATTTCAACATCCGGATCTTCAAGAAGTTCTTCTACACTACATGCTTTTGGAACACTATATTTAGAGGCCAATTCTTTCGCTTTATCTACGAACATGTCTGCACAAGCTATCACTTCAATTAATTTATATCTTTGCGTCAAATTATCCATATAAACATTACTAATTGTACCGCAACCAATGATACCAACTTTCACTGTCTTCAATTTTACTCCTCCTAATCAAACCAATAAAATCTGCTTTGAAAGTTAATTGTATATAGGTGATAGTTCGTGATCTATATACCACTTTGAAAGCAAAAGCGATGCAACAGGATCCGGGGTTCCGTCACTCTCGATCGCCATCCATCCTTTGTGGTCGTGTTTTTTAAGAAGTTTCCATAGCCCTTTAAAATCGACCTCTCCGCCACCGACTTCCCAAAACCAACGTGTACCATCATCAGCGAATTCAGCACCTGGGCCGTATCGGATATGATCCGGAACACCATAGTGATCTGTATCTTTAAGGTGAAAATATTTAACTCTCTCGTGATATTTGTCATAAAACTGGACAGGATCAACACCCATAAGAGCTAACTGAGCGGTGTCCAAGCAATAAGCAACATATTCTGGATCCGTTAATTCAATAAAGCGTTCATGGTCATGCAGATTGATAGCACAGAAAAATTCATTATGAATGCAAGCAGTAATCCCTTTATCTGCAGCCATTCTACCTATTTCGTTAAAGCATTCAGCAGCTGTTTTTAACTGATCAGAAGATAGTGGGCCAGTCCCGTAATAATTTCCTGCAGGCATAATATTAATATTTTCCCCGCCAAGTTCATATGTGCTATCAATCATCATTTGGTTGTATGCCCAAATCTGATTGTGATTGCTTTTGTCTTCAGAACCGCTCGCAAATGAGAATGTACCTGTTATCTGTTCAATCCCTCTTTCCTTCGAAAATTCAGAAAAGTTTTTTAGAGATCCGAAAAAGTGCTTAATATAAGGGATTGTATAGAACATCAATTCAATCCCCGTGATTCCTGCTGTCACGTGATATTTTAAAATTTTATCCCAATCCATATAGTACGCCACGTTACTTCTGTCAACGTTATACATTTCCTTGAAGTTATTAATTTTAGGGAAATCAGTAATCATTCCCCACATATTTGTCATATAAGAGTATTTTAAATTATTCATACGGAAATACCTCTTGATTTTGTTATGACATGATCTATAAACCAACGCATCTTAAGAAGACCTCTGTACACATTAAATGTTTTTTTAGACTCACAAAATACCCAACCGTCATAGTGAGAGTTTACTAAAACTTTGTAACAAGCTTGTATATCTACTTTTCCGTCCCCTAAATCTCGGTAAACCAACTGTGATCCATTAATAGGTAATTCTGCATTTATAGATTTATAATTATTTTCCTCATCTTCGAAATCAGTGTCACTAAAGCGAACATAAGCAAGTCTATTCTGATGCTTAGTTAATACCGTTACAGGATCAACACCAGCTATAGCTAAATGAGCTAAATCGGGACTATACAGTATTTCTTGGTCAAGATCTTTAAGGAAATCGTCAATCTTATTCCCACGTATCAAACTCCAAAATTCATTCTTTATAGAAACTTGTAACCCTTTGTTAGCTGCCTTAATAGCGGAATTGTTTAATAAATTCGTGATTTTTCGAAGAAATTCATATTCCCAAACCTCCGTTGCATCACCTAAAAATTTTGCTAACAAACCTATTTCAGGGGTCGGCGATACAACTAATCCTTTTCCACCAATCTTTGTTAGAAATTCCAACGCCTCATCAACTAATTTCTCAAAGGCATCAAAGAATTCTTCCGGTCCACGACCTGTAGTTGATAAATCAACCATCGTGTCGTTCGCACTAATGTGGACACTTGGGACCTTCTCAATCCCTATCTCATTTAGAAATTCAAGGAAAGAAGAGACTGAACCATACTTCTCAATAACAGCGCTTTCACTAACAGGCATCCCGCTTCTTCCTTGGTTGAAAGCAATACCATCACTTCCATATGGATTATAGGGTAGTTCAATTTCCCTAAAACCCGCAGCTGAAATGAGCTTTAACATTTCAACCCAATATGACTTTGATAACATCATATCGAAATTAGGTCCATTCACCCTCATGTTTACCATTTCAAGACTGCATCCAAATTTCATGAACTGATCCTCCTTTAACTTACTTATAAATCGGAGATAATTCTTGATCAATATACCATTTCGAAAGAAGTAATGACGCAAGTGGATCAGGAGTCCCATCAGTCTCAATTGTCATCCAACCTTTATGGTTGTGCTTCTTGAGCAATTTCCACAATCCTTTGAAGTCAACAACACCACCACCTAATTCCCAGAACCAACGTGTACCTTCATCTGCAAATTCAGCACCCGGGGCAAATCTTTCATTATCTGGAGCATTGGGATGTGTTGTATCCTTCAAGTGAAAGTATTTAATTCTATCATGGTATTTATCATAGAATTGAACAGGGTCTACACCCATAATTGCAACTTGAGCAGTATCTAAGCAATATGAAACATACTTTGGATCCGTCATCTCTAAGTACTCCTCATGATCGTACAGATTCACAGCGCACCAAAATTCATTATGAATACAAGCTGTTATTCCTTTGTCAGCTGCTCTTCTTCCAATTTCATTCATACAATCTGCAGCATTTCTTAGTTGATCTTTTGATAGCGGCCCCGTACCATAGTACTCTCCGGCAGGCATGATGACCATATTTTCTCCACCCAATTCGTACAAGTCATCAATCCACATTTGGTTGAATTGTACAGCATTATTAAAGTTTTCTTTATTTTCTGAACCGGGTGCAAGTGAAAACATACCAGTAATCTGTTCAATTCCTCTTTCTTTCGCGAATTCTTTAAAATTTGTAAGAGAACCAAAAAATTGCTTGATATAAGGTATATGGTAAAACATGACTTCAATTCCCTTTATGCCCGCGGCGACATGGTATTTAAAAATTTTATCCCAGTCCATGTAGTAGGCAGCATTTCCGTAATCATCTGCATACCATTCATTAAGGTCATTAATTTTCGGGAAATCTGTAATCATTCCCCACATATTAGTCATATACGAATATTTCAAATTTTCCATCGTTATTCATCTCCCCTTATGATTTAATTAGTACGTTATCGATATACCAGCGCATTTTCAAAAATGCCCTGTAAACATTAAGAGTTTTCTTAGATTCACAGATTACCCAGCCATCGTAGCCAGAATTCTCTAAAACTTTATACACCTCTGGTAGATTTACTTTCCCATCACCTAAATCGCAAAATACTCTTTGAGGTCCTACAATTGGTAATTCAGGGTTTGTTTTTTTATAATTGTTTTCAAAATCCTCAAAATTAGTATCACTAAAATGTACAAAATTAAGCCTATCTTTATATTTAGTAACTGTGTCAACTGAATCCGCATATGCAATCTCTAGATGCGCCAAGTCAGGACTATATTGGACCAATCGGGAGTCAAGCTCTTCCATTAAAGAATCTATTTCATTGCCACGGACCAAACTCCAGAATTCATTTTTTATCGTCGCTTGAATTCCATTTTGGGCAGCAGACTCCCCGATTTTATTTAGAACTTGAGCTGTTTTGGAAAGGAAAGCTGGTTTCCAATCGGAATTTCCTTTCCCCATAGTAAGATCAAGTAATCCAATTTCTGGTGTAGGAGAAAGAATAAGTGCTTTCCCACCAATCTCAGCCAAAAACTCTATTGCTTCTTCAGCCGCATATTCAAACTTTTCAAATACTTTATTCGGGTCCTGTCCACTTGTTAGTAATTCAAGCATGGAGTCATTTGCATTTACATGAACACTTGTGACTTCTTCAATCCCGGAATGATTAAGCAACTCAAGAAAAGAAGTTATTGACTCATATTTTGTATTTATCGCATATTTACTAATGGGCATACCACTTCGAAGCATATTAAAAGCTATCCCATCTGACGAATAAGGGTTATATGGAAGTTCAATACCTTTGAACCCCACTGCAGAAACATATTTAAAAACCTCAAGCCAATAAGATTTTGATAACTTATGTTTAAATCCTGGTTCATTGATCCGCATGTTGATCATCTCTAAACTACAACCAAATTTCATTTTTGTAACTCCTTTCAAAACACCATATTTTTTTCGAAGATTCCAAAAAATTAAATTATATTTATCTAGTAAATTATAATTCTAATATTAGATACGTCCATTAACTTCCTATACTGGTAATGCTAACTCTTTTCACGTATGTAGTATCGCTGTATCACCTCCTCAATAGATTACGAGTATACTCATCGTGAAACTTGTATCCTCTCTATGTTGTAATAAAGAGGGGATATTTACTTTTAAGTAGAGAGCTGAAATAAAGACTTTCCCATTAAACGATCAAGAGTTCAATTTATACTTGAAGCTATATAAATTGCACGCATAAGATTTAATGCTAATTAATGGGTGTGACCCACAATTGAAAACGCTTTATTTTGCTTAACTGTAATATACCATGTAATTTTCAGTAAAACAATAATTTTTTTCAAAAAAATACAGTACATTGTTATTTTTTTTCAGAAAAAGAGAGTTCTGTTAGAATTTCTCTTAGTAAACTTTCGAACATTAAATGTAAACTTGATAATAAGACAATATAATTATTATCAAGAAGAACTGAAAAAAAATACCTAGTTATACCTTAAAAAATTTATTAAGGATAACTAAGTTATTAGTAATGATATATCGAACGCTGTAAATATTTATATAAATCGTTATAATTTGCTTCTTCTCGATAATTATAATTTTCAATACCTATTTTCTTACTTTTGCACATTCCAGCATTTTTACTTAGTTTTTGAAACTGATATGGCGTCGTATGAAAAGTTTTCTTGAAAACCTTATGAAACGTATTTAGATTAGAGAAGCCACATTCCATTGCAATTTGTATAACAGGCCAATCCGTTTTTGATAATAATTGAACGGCGTGTTCAAGGCGAATGTCAGTTAAATACTTAATAAAAGATTGTCCCATGTGCTGCTGAAAGTATCTTGATAAATAAGGGACTGTTAACTGTTCCTTTTCCGCAAGTTCGTTTAGTGTCAGTGGATGCATATAGTTTTGTTGAATATAGGTCGTTATTCTAGTTAGTCTTTCTATATTTTTTTTGCTTTTTAGCTTTGAATGACGATGATTTTTGATCTTAAATTTAGAAATTAGATTATAAACGAGGTCTAAAGTTAGGGATTGGACTTTAATTTCGTAACCCTCCCCTTTGGCTTGTGTAGTTAACATTAATTTTGCCATGATGGAGCGGATCATATTAAAAGATTCTTGATTTTCATAATTAAAAGATTCACATTGAAATCTCTCTTTTTCAATATTTTTATGAAATTTTTTTATATATAAGATAGGAATCTGTATGAGTAAGATCCTATTCTCTTCACTTGCTTCCACTCCATGAACTTCATTCATATTAATTAACAACAAATCATTTTCTTGTAATAAATACTCTTCTCTTTCAACAAAAACACGTACTCTCCCTTTAAGAACTAATAATAATTCAATCCGATCATGCCAATGCATTCCCACATATTTAACACTAGTCATTAATAAAAAAATGGGTACCTCTTTATTAGTAACTATGCTTTCATATGGATAATTCATACATACCCTCCTGTGATTTACTTGATAACCATCATCTTACTAGTAACAATGCATAAGGTAACGATGAAAGACACACTTTCATCGTTACCTACAATCAATTATTTATTTTTATTCCATTCATCAAACTGTTTTTGTTTTTCTGCAATATATTTATCAATTCCAGCTTCCCTTAATCTTTCAATAAATTCTGGCAAATATCTCTCAGGATCTACAGAACCTGTTTCAAGTCCATAAGCATACTCATTTCTTACATTAGTTAAGGCCGTAAGCTCTGAACTTACCTCAGAAGGGTCAAAAAGAAAACCTAAACCCTTTGAGTTTATTGCACTTTCATTATATTTTTGTAACTCATCCCAAAGTTCAGGATCCTCCCCTTCCATCACATAAGTTAAAAATGAATTCCCCCATAAATACGGCATATTAATACTATATCTAGTATTTGATGCATTTACACCTTCAGGGTAGACAATTACATTGTCTGCAACTTTTTCATAATGAACACCTTCAATACCCCAATTCAATAAATTTACTAGCTCTTCATCTACAAACATGAGATTTAGTAATTCCATTGCCTTTTCCGGTGCTTTAGAATTTCTTCCAATACTCCACATTTGACCAGTTAGGTGATGCGTATATGAATACGGCTGTTCCTGGTCAAATGTAACATTTTTCATTGGGGTTCCAGACTTTCTTGACTCTTGTTCATCAATACCAGGTTTATAAGCACTAAAATATGAGAATCCTCGATTTGCTCCCATTAATTCTCCTACAGATTCTGTACTTGTTGCTATATCAGGCATGATAAGCCCATCAGTATACCAATTTCTCATTGTTTTTACGAACTCTTCGTATTCAGGGGTTTCATACAAATTTACAAGTTCTAAATTATCAGTATCATCCGGAAGAACCCCAAAAAAGTCTCCTAAATTATCAAACCATGAAACAAAATTAGTTGGATGAACATTAGGTCCAAAATGGATGTTTGGGTCAACCCCTGGCTCATTTTCTTTTATCTTTCTTAATACAGATTCCACGTCAGCAAGTGTTTTTATATTATTCACATCAATGTTATGTTTTTCAAGTAAATCTACACGCATATTAATCCCATTTTTTCCAGCCATATCTTTTAAATTAGGGATACCATATGTTTTACCTTTTAACTTAAGTGAAGATAAGTATTCCTCAGGTAAGATATTTTGAATATCTACACCATATTCTTCTATTAACTCATCCAATTCAAGAAGTTGCCCTCTGGTGGCAAAGCCGATAAAGCCCATTCGACCGCTTGTAATCAACAAATCTAAATTTTCATTTCCAGATAACATTAAGTTCATTTGTTGTTGATAGTCTCCAATGCTTATTGGCATTAAATTTACTTTAGCATTTATTTTATCCAAAGTATGTTCACTAACTTTATCCTCTACTAACTGTAAGTCTCTAGGAGTTTCTCCATGTATATAAAAAGCTACAGTAAGTTCAGTTGGTTCTTCTGTTACCTCATCACCCTTTGGCTGATCCTCTCGTTCTTCAGATACATCAGTGCTGCTAGATTTATTACATGCTGATAGGATTAATAAAAGGGTAATAAACAAAAGCGATAATAATTTAAACTTTCTAATCATATCGTATCCCTCCGGCTTAATTAGTTATTGGATAAAGGAAATACTAATTGGTTCTCTTCCCCCTACAATTGACTATCTAAAAAACAGAACTCTCTCTCTTTCCCCCTTTCATACTAACCTCCTAATGTTAACGCTTTCAAAACTTTACAAAGGTGAATGATTGATGATTTCAATCGATTCTTTATAAAACCTTAACTACATTATAAATCAAATAATAGTAACAATACTTTTACTTTTTTATTGAAATTAATATTGTTTTTTATCTTTTTTATCGTTAATTGAATAGATTAAAGCATACCCTCTTTTACCACCATATTTCACAAATACAAAAAGAGCATCAACTGAGACGCTCCTATAGTGTACATAGCTTATTTTTCCTTTTTCACATATTGCAGGACCATAGCAAAGACTGTATTCATGATTTCATTAAAGTCAAGATCGTGTTCTTTCTTCAACACTTCACCTCTTGTGACTAATCGTTGAAGCAAACTTATCGTTGTCTCAAATATAGTAAAGCCAACCTTTTCGGGATCTATATCTGAACGAATAGAACCATCCTCCATCCCTTCTTTTAAATACATATCCATTAAGATATTACGGCCTCGTCTACCTTCCATGACAAATTCACGGTAACGCTCAGCGAGATCCTCATTGGGGAAATTATTATTATAATAATGGTCAAAAAATCCAATATACTTAATATGGTTTGGATTTTCAAATGTAAATTTCAGCCAAATATGCAGTAGACTTTCAAGCTTCTCTAGGCCATTCCCTCTCGCTACTGTTTGCTTATTAATATATTCGACCATTTCATCGATAACCTTCATCTGTACTTCAAATGCGATATCATCTAATGTACTAAAGTATTTATAAAAAGTAACCCTGCTTACACCAGCAATTTCACAAATGTCTTTCATTTTCACTTCAGAAAAATCTTTTTCTAATAGTAGTTTCTGTGCTGCTTTGATTATTTCTTCTCTATTTTTATTTCTCATCTCTTTATGCCACGTCGTACTCACTTGTATCTGGACACCACCGCTCTTATTTAGTTTTATCTAAAAACAATTTACAACAAGTTAATCATTTACATAAATAATATCACATCTGTTTTTCGTTGTTAATGAAATTGCTCCAATTCGATAAAAAAGATATTAAACAAATTTACAAAGGATTATTTTGTTTAACATTATTTTCCCCAGTATAAGTCATTTCTTTCCTAACACCGATCATCGTTACAAATAAACTCCCTAATAAGATGACTCCTATAAGTAGAAACGGCAAATTAATTTGAAAGTCAAATAACATTCCTGCTAATGCAGGTCCTATTATATTTCCTATACTTCCATAGGAATTGTTCATTCCAGCCACATAACCTTGTTCGTCACCTGCTTTTTTTGATAAAAGTGTGTTAAGTCCAGGCCGGAGTAAGGAAGTACTAATAGAAAATAAAATAATCATAAACAGAAGGTAAATAAAATCCCCTGAAAATAACATCAGAACAATAAATAGGGCACTTAAAGGAAAACATATTTTCATCATCCGCGTTTCCCCTAAAGAACGAACCATTTTGTCAAAGATCAATGCTTGAACGATAACCCCGACTAATGCTCCAACGGTTAAGAGAATAGCAATATCTTTAGGGCTATACCCATGTTTATTATCTACATATAAGCCTAACGTAGTTTGAAATGCAGCTAATCCAAATGTGAGTGTGAGTATAAGCAAAAGCAGCCAAAAATAAGGTGCCCTTAGAGATCGACTAAACGGTCTTAGAATGCTTTCTTTTTTCTGAACCACCTTCCTAGCTTCTTTCATTTTTTCTTTCGTTAACGTTTCTGGTAAAAACAGAAGAGATAAGATGGTAGCAATAAAGGCAATAACGGTAGAAACGTAAAAAGGAACGCGTAATCCAAATTCAGCTAAAAGGCCGCCGATACCAGGACTAATAACAAAGCCAAGCGACATAGCAGCTCCTAATAACCCCATTCCTTTGCTTCTTCCCTCATCAGTTGTTGCGTCTGCAACATAGGCTAAGTTTGCCGGTATTAAAAAGGCAAGACCAACTCCACCTATAAGTCTGGAGAAATAAAGCATCCAAAGCTCCTGACCAAAACTGAATATGAATTGTGACAATGCCAAGATGGCTAACCCTATAATGTTCATCCTCTTTCGTCCATATTGATCGGCATATTTCCCACCTAAGGGCGAAAACAAAAATTGAGTTAGCCCCATTGCAGCAACAAGGTAACCTAGATCTTTTCCACTAGCTCCAAATTCTAAGATAAATTTAGGTAGTACCGGAATAATTAACCCCACTCCAATAAAAGCAATAAACATATTCATCATTAAAATGAAAAGTGGAAGATTTCTTTGCTTAGCCATTGTCCAGCCCCCTTTTTTTTAGTAATTTAATCAATTCGATTAGTATTGACACGGTAAAACGGGCAGCACCTAAATGATGCGCCCGTTTTGTTACCAAGTTTTTTTAATTTAACTATACTGTCATCCATACATGCGGCAGTCTTCATTTCGTAAACATATCAATTAGAGAGTTAATGTCTTCGTAGAATGGGAAGCGGCAATCATAGGAATATAGGAAGCTCGTATATGTTGTTCTGCTGTAATATCATGTTGCCCCTCACTCAAACCACCTTGTTTTAAACAAGTAATAGTAGCTATTTGTTTTATTTCCCAGCGATCGTCAAATACATTCTCCATTTCATCTAATGTATAAGTCCGATCATTGATAGAAAAACGTATATCTTTTCGAGGTATCTCATCCCCATCCACTTTGATTTTTATATCTTCAATTTGAGAAAGGATATACCCTCGGTAATTAGCGATTCTCATCTTCAGTCGAAACCCAATCACTACTCCATTTTCTATAACATTGCTAAATCCATCTTCACAAATCATGTAAGTGTCATAACCAAAAACATTTCCAACGGCCATACGACCCCTCCTTAATTAAACGGAATGTGTTTTTTCAAGGTGCCTTTTCAACATTTCTTGATGACGTCTTACCTGTTCTACTTCGTCATATCCGGTATCGATATCTTGCGTTAGGCGCTGCCCTTCATATTCGCTCATTATATATCCTGAATATCCACCTTCAATCAAATAAGGCATGACATTCTCATAATCAACATCTGGTTCTTTATTATCATCATTCATTTCATAAAATTTACCGTGAATATGCGTAATATATGGCATTAACTCTAACAAATATTTAGGGTCATGATAAGTCCATACTCCAATGACTACCCGCTGAGCTAACCAAATATCTACAGGATTAGCACCCATTTTTGTTACTTTTTCAATTAAATCATTAGGAATTTCACGATTTTTATAGACATTATCTATATATTCTGTGATGTGGTTTTGACCACCATGTCGTAATGATTCGTTAATAACCACCCGGGGTATTGTCTTAGAAAAGGTTCCTAAGTCTGGCATAATTCCAAAATGTTTCGTCCCCTTCTTTTGAGCTAATTCTATATTTTTGCTCACCCATTCACTTGTTAAAATATGTGGAGCATGGGCTTCTACTGCGATCTTTATATCAAACTCCTCTGCATACGGTATACACATTTCAATGACTTCAATAGGCAAATGAAACGTTAATCGCACAATCTTAAAATCAAGTTTTTTTGCCACTCTCATAAGGTCTATTAGTTGCTCAACAATTTCCTTATGTGTCGTCATTCTATTTTTATAAACCTTTGTTTCGCCGTATACATCTAGACTAATAGGTTCAGTATCATATTTAGCCATCCATTCATGCCAATTCACAACAAACTCATCTGATAAGTTATAACTAATACTTGGATATCCAGGAATCATCTGATCTGGCAACATCTCAATTCCTCTAACTCCAAGCTTCGAAACCATTGCAATACAGTCTTCTAATGACATTTCACCAGTATAATATTTTTCTTGAAAGCTAAATAAAGAAATTCCACGTTTTATATTATGTTTGTTTGCCATCGCCATTCCCCACTTTCCATAAAAAAATAACTTGTTTGAAAAGTTTAAATGCAGTAAATAGTCAATAAAATTTATACAAAACTAGGCTTTCAGTAAAATACAATATAGTTTTATGAAAAGTTAGCTCTCTCTTTGTAATTGCTTACTTTTTTAAAGATATTTAAAGGGCAACCATGATAGGTTTTCATAGTTACCCGAAAGTTCTAATTACTCTTCGCCCATTCATCTAACTGTCTTTGTTTCTCCTTAATATACTTATCTATGCCAGCCTCTTTTAATCTTTTATTAAATTCTGGTAATGCTCTTTCAGGATCTACAGCACCGCTCTCTAGTCCAACAACAAATTCGTTTCTTACATTTGTAAGAGCCGTTAACTCTATATCCACCGGAGAAGGGTCAAAGACAAATCCAACAGCGTTAGATTTAATTGCACTTTCATTAAATTCTTGCAAATCATTCCATAGATTCGGATCTTCCTCCTCCATTATATAAGTTAAGAAAGAGTTCCCCCAAAGATGAGGAGTATTCACGTTATACCCTGAATTTGATGGATCAATACCGTCTGGATAAGTAATTACATTTTCTGTAACTTTAACATAATGTTCTCCTTCGATACCCCAATTAAACAAGTTCACTAAGTCTTCATTGACAAACATCAGATTTAAAAATTCCATTGCCTTTTCTGGGTGTTTCGTATTATTTCTAGGAATAGCCCACATTGCACCTGCAGGATGATGAGCATGTGTATGAGGCTCAATAATAGGAATGCCGACCATATCCATTCCAGCTTGTCTAGAAACTGTACCTTCTGTTCCCGGTCGAACCGGACTTAAATGTCCAATTCCAATCCCTGATCTGTATAATGTTCCAACAGGTTGTGTATTTGTCGCAATTTCAGACATAAT
>NZ_JAKRYL010000004.1 GCF_023555415.1 Halalkalibacter alkaliphilus
TATCCCTTTTTCAGTTCCTTCTTTGCGATGAGCGAAGCCGCCGTTATGTTTTAAGCTTTTTGAACGAACTTCTCTAAAAGCGCACGGCGAGAGGAGCCATCCAAGCATGTTCGCACAAATGAAGAAAAGTCCCTCATAGGAGAGATGAAGTCACAAATGGAGCAAGCGAAGCGGAGAAAAGTCCCTTATAGGAGAGATGAAGTCACAAATGGAGAAAGCGGAGCGGAGAAAAGTCCCTCATAGGAGAGATGAAGTCACAAATGGAGAAAACGGAGCGGAGAAAAGTCCCTCATAGGAGAGATGAAATCACAAATGGAGAAAGCGGAGCGAAGAAAAGTCCCTCATAGGAGAGAGGGAAGCCCCAAACACAAAAGCCGAGCATCAAACATTAATTTTGCTTCATACTAGGAACTCAAGGAAATAAACGGTGCTGCCAGCTCATAAGGCTTTAGAATGGGTTTCTCAAAAAGCGCACTTGCCTTATATAACACTTTTTTGTGCTAAGATAAGGGAAAGAAAGGGTGACGAGAATGAAGAAAATGAGCGGAACAGACTTTGATGATCTTGTTGATTTCTTTGATAAGATGGCGCAAACGAACTGGCTTAGTACGATTCATGATCAATTAAAAGATCTTTCGGGAAGGTGGAGTAATAAAACGATACTCGATATTGGCTGTGGAACAGGAAGATTGCTAGAACGTGGGAAAGAAGAGGCTCGGGAATTAATAGGCATTGATCTATCACATGAGATGGTTGAGAAAAGCCGTTCGGTACTAGAAGGTGGCAGAGCCAAAACAAGAGTACTTGTTGGTGATGCATATTCGCTGCCACTTAGAGAAAAGCAAATAGATGTTGCTGTCTCAACATGTGTAATGTTCCTTCTTCCCGAGCCGCAAAAAGGTCTAAACGAAATGGTACGTGTCGTAAAACCATCCGGGGTTGTTGCGATGTTAAATCCATCACCGAAGATGTCACCAGATGAAGCTGCTAGTTATGCTAATCTGGTAAAGATGAGCGGATTTGAACGAGAATCTCTTTTTGCTTGGTCCAACGTTTCGACGAAAAGACATCGTTACTCTGATGAAGAGCTTAATGGATTATTGATGGAGTTTGGTTTGAAAAACATTCGTCATACTCATGTGTTAGATGGTTTAGCAACAATTACAGTGGCTGAAAATAGACGTTAAGGTTAAAAGAGCATTGTGAAAAGCGAGGATGACCAAGCAACCTCGCTTACTTTTTTTTATTTTCTTAATGAACGAACGACATCCTCATTAGGAGTAACGAAAATGGTTGTCTGATTGTCGTATATGACGTATCCAGGCTTAGCTCCATTTGGTTTTTTTACATGGCGGATTTTCGTGTAATCTACGGGGACAGAACTTGATTGTTTCGCCTTGCTATAAAAAGCGGCCACTGTAGCAGCTTCAAGTAATGTGTTATCATCAGGATCGGTACTTCTAATAACAACATGGGACCCAGGAATATCCTTAGTATGCAGCCAAATTTCATCTTGCCTTGCAAATTTATTTGTTACATAATCGTTTTGCTTATTATTCTTACCAACAAAAAATTCAACGCCACTTGTTGAGATATATTGCTCAAGCTGTGGCTTTGTGTCTTTTTTCTTTTTATGCTGCTTCACGCGTCTACGGATATAGCCTTCCTCCATTAATTCCTCACGAATTTCTTCGATATCTTTAGGAGCTGCACTTTCCATTTGTTGAATCAGTTGGTCAAAGTATTGAACTTCTTCTTTCGCTTTTAGTATTTGCTCTTCTACAACAGCTACTGAATTCTTTGCTTTGTTGTACTTTTTAAAATAGGCTTGTGCATTATCAGATGGACTTTTTTGTGGATCAAGCTTAATAAGGGCTGTACCACCTTCTTCATCATAATAATCAATTACTTCCACTTGGGTATCTCCTCGTTTTACCATATGTAAGTTAGCCGTTAAGAGCTCGCCGAGTTTTTGGTATTCCTTAGCTCGTTCAGCTTGATGTAACGTCTGCTCTAATTTCTTGATTTTCTTTTTGTTTTTTTGCCATTCGTTTCTTAAAAAACGCTCTAAATCATGTGCTTGTTGTTTGACGCGATCTCGTTCTGCTTTTCCGTAGTAGAACCGATCAAGCAATTCGCTAACAGATTGAAAAGGTTTTCGTTCACCTTTTAGATGTTCTAATGGGATGATGGAAAACAATTCTTTTCCACTTGATGTAATAAGCATTTCAGGCTGATAATTATGTTCGCTTAGCCGATTGATAAAGGCTGAATAAGCAGGTGGTAGTGTATTCCGGTTAACAAAAGAGCCTGATTGGAACGTAATCTCACTAGCTAGTTGTGGTGAGAGTCCAGCAATTTGCCCTACTAATTGCCTATCAATCTTTCCGGCATTAAAATCAATCAATTTTAACAATCCATCATCATCTAATTCAAACGGATTCGCTTTATGTTGCTCAGGAGGCAATTTGTAAACTTGTCCTGGCATCACAGTGCGATAGCTGCTTTGAGCAGGACTAATATGTTTAATGCTATCGAGGATTACTCCTGTTTTTTTGTCAACCAAGCTAATATTACTGTGACGTCCCATAATTTCAACATATAGCTTCTTAAAAGTTTCATCACCGAGTTCATCTTTATTTTTAATATGAAAAATAATAACACGTTCCATATCAAGTTGTTCAATCTTTTCAATAATACTTCCTTCTAAATGCTTTCTGAGCAACATACAAAACATTGGTGGTGTAGAAGGGTTATCGTACTTTTCTTTTGTGATGTGAATTCTCGCAAAGTTAGCATTTGCTGATAGGAGCAAATGGTGGTTCTTGCCTTTTGCTCGAATCGTAAATACTAATTCTGTCTTATATGGTTGATAAATTTTTGATATTCTTCCTGACGTTAACAACGTTTCAAGCTCGTGTGTCATCGCCCTTGTCATAAATCCATCAAATGACATGGCTCGATCATCCTTTCCTTCTTACCGTACTTGCTAGAGCTGTTATTCAAACTGCAGCAACAATTGTTGTTTTTTTAGAATGCTCTTATGAGTATAGCATGTTTTCCTTGTTCACTGAATATGATGGCTTGTATAAACAATTGGATAAGCCTTTAAGCAAATATATGTGAAAAGAGAATATCATGTGGGGTGTGTCGAGATGAAATGGTACAAGTTAGAGGATCATGAAGTAGCCTCATCTGTCGGAACGGATTTTGAAAAGGGATTAACGGAAAAAGAAGTAGAAAAGCGTTTGAAGAAATATGGACCCAATAAACTTGATGAAGGAAAGAGGCCATCTGCTTTATTTGTTTTTCTAGGACAATTTAAAGATTTCATGGTTCTCGTTCTTTTAGCTGCTACCTTTATCTCTGGAATGCTTGGAGAATACATTGATGCCATTACAATTATGATCATTGTATTATTAAATGGAATATTAGGGTTTGTTCAAGAGAGGAAAGCAGAGAAATCACTTGATGCATTAAAGGAATTATCAGCACCGCAAATGCATGTGCTAAGAAAAGGGGAGTGGAAAAAAGTCTTATCTGCACAAGTCGTCCCTGGTGATATCGTCAAGGTTTCTAGTGGTGACCGAATTGGAGCAGACTTACGTCTAGTACAAACGAATGGATTACGAATTGAAGAGTCTTCTTTAACAGGAGAATCAGTTCCTGTTCAGAAGCAGCATCATTCATTGGAAGGATCAGATATTGAAATTGGTGATCAATCAAATATGGCATTTATGGGTACGCTTGTCACACAAGGAAGTGGCATCGGAGTCGTTGTTGGGACAGGAATGAAGACCGAAATGGGGAAAATAGCCCACTTACTTCAATCGACAACAACACTGATTACACCACTTCAACGTCGATTAGAGCAATTAGGGAAAATATTAATTGCTGTTGCACTTGTGTTAACTGCACTTGTTGTGATTATTGGGGTTTTGCAAGGACATGACGTCTATACGATGATCTTATCAGGGGTTTCATTAGCAGTTGCTGCGATCCCAGAAGGACTTCCTGCGATTGTTACCGTTGCATTAGCACTTGGAGTTCAACGAATGATAAAAAGAAAAGCAATTGTTCGAAAGCTGCCTGCAGTTGAAACGTTGGGGTGTGCTTCGGTTATTTGTTCAGATAAAACAGGGACACTTACGCAAAATAAAATGACGGTCACGCATGCATGGAGTGAAGGAAAACTTTGGAACATTTCTGGTGGCGGGTATGAGCCGCATGGAACGTTTAGTCAAAATGGGAAGAAGATTGAGCCTAGTAAAGAAAGGAAACTTCAACAACTATTAAGCTATGGGTGGTTATGCAATAATGCTAATTTGTTAGAGAAGACAGTTAAGCAAGGAATGCTTAGAAAGCAAGTTACAGAGTATGTGATGGATGGAGATCCAACAGAAGGGGCTCTTGTCGTTGCTGCTATGAAGGCTGGCTATTCAAAACAAGGATTAGAAAAACACTTTTCAAGAGTTTTAGAATTTCCTTTTGACTCAGCAAGAAAAATGATGTCTGTCGTTGTCAAAGATACAAAAGGAAGATCTTTTGTTATTACAAAGGGTGCGCCAGATGTTGTTTTAGGTCAATGTACAAAGATAGCTTATGGGGCCAATGAAGAAGCTCTTACTTCTAAGCGAAAATTAGAGGTTGAAGGAGCTGTTGAACAATTAGCAGGGAATGCCCTTCGAACGATTGCGATTGCTTATCGTCCATTAGGAGCATCAGAAACGTGCAAGCAACCATTTGAGGCAGAACGTGGATTAACATTTATTGGTTTACAAGGAATGATTGACCCTCCAAGACCAGAAGTGAAGGACTCCATTGCTGAATGCCGCCAAGCTGGGATTAAAACTGTTATGATCACTGGAGATCATAAAGTAACGGCCTCAGCAATAGCAACACAATTAGGGATTTTATCTAAAAAGGGAAAAGTACTAGACGGTCAAATGCTTTCAAAGCTTAGTGTAGCCCAATTAGAAGAGATCGTAGATGATGTTGATGTCTATGCACGAGTTTCGCCTGAACATAAATTGAAAATTGTTAAAGCTCTACAAGCAAAAGGTCATATTGTTGCAATGACGGGGGATGGTGTGAATGATGCACCTGCTATTAAGGCTGCAAACATTGGGATTGCAATGGGAATCACTGGAACCGATGTGGCCAAAGAGGCATCCTCCTTAATATTAAGTGACGACAATTTTGCTACAATTAAAGCTGCGATTAAAGAAGGACGAAACATTTATGAGAATATTCGAAAATTCATTCGTTATATGATGGCCTCAAATGTCGGGGAAATTTTGGTCATGTTGTTTGCCATGATGTTAGGTATGCCGCTTCCACTTGTGGCCATTCAAATTCTTTGGATTAACCTTGTCACAGATGGACTTCCAGCTATGGCCTTAGGAATGGACCAAGCGGAAGGAGATGTCATGAAACGGGCACCTAGAAATCCAAATGAGGGGGTATTCGCTCGTGGATTGACTTGGAAGATTTTAAGTCGAGGCTTTATGATTGGGGTCGTAACTCTTGTTGCGTTTTGGCTTACGTTACAAGCAGATCCAAGTGATTTAACGAAGGCGCAAACTGTTGCGTTTGTTACTCTCGTTATGGCACAATTGATTCATGTATTCGATTGTCGCAGTGAGTATTCAGTATATCACCGAAATCCATTTGAAAATCGCTATTTAGTTGGTGCTGTAATTATCTCAACTTTATTAATGTTAGCAGTTATTTATTATCCACCGTTACAAACTGTCTTCCATACTGTAGCATTAACTGGTCATGAGTGGTTATTAGTTCTAGGTATGGCATCGATTCCGACTGTTGTACTTGGAGGCTTTCAACTAATAAAACGAAAATAATCTTACGAGGTTAACGAATGAAGAGCTGTTGGACTACGTCCAATTACTTCAGCGTTAACCTCTCTTTTGGTTTTACTTGTTGAGTATAATGTTTTTCTGTAAAATAAAAGTTGGATGTGATAAATATGAAAAGTATGACAGGATATGGTTCAGCGATTGTGAAGTGCGGCAATGGTGAAGTAACGATTGAAGTGAAAGCTGTAAACCATCGATTTTTAGAATTACAAGTCAAGGTACCCCACGCGCTTTTATTTATGGAAGATAAGATACGAAAGCAAGTAAAAGACATTGCACAACGCGGGAAAATTGATATTGTTATTCATGTGGAAGAAGCAGCGAGTACTAAGCGCGTGCTAACGTTGGACGAACAATTGCTAGACCAATATAAAGAAGCTGCAGATGTGATTAAAGACAAGATAGGCTCAGATTCCCCTCTTGATCTAAGTAGCATTTTGCTAGATCGTCACATTGTTCAAGTGGAAGAAGTTAGCAGTGGCAATTGGAATGAAGAAGAAGAATCCATTCAACAAGGTGTAATAGAAGCTCTTTTATCCTTTAATTCGATGAGAGTGGCAGAGGGGCAGTATTTACATCAGGATATGAAGAATTGGCTGCAAAAATTATTGGAGTGCTGTAAGGACATAGAACTATTAGCCCCTAAGTTAGTTGATCGTTACCGTGAAAAAGTGGAAGGCAGAATTAAGGATTATATAGATGGGGATTCAGAAATTGATGATGTGAGAATTCTAACTGAAGTAGCTATTCTTACTGAAAAAATGGACATAAGTGAAGAGTTAGTTCGCATGAGGGCGCATGTAGATCAGTATAAACATTACATGAATCAGGATGACGCTATTGGAAGAAGGCTTGACTTCTTATTACAAGAAATGAATAGAGAAGTAAATACAATTGGATCGAAGGCGGCTGATTCTAGCATTAGACAACATGTTGTTGAGATGAAAGGATTCCTTGAAAAATTAAAAGAACAAGTACAAAATGTTGAATAGGAGCTAGAATTCGCCAAGAGTTTCGTATATAGTTAGATTAGTTTGGATAACAATGTTGAGAGTGGATGCGGCTCTCCTAAAGTGGGGGTAAAAGAAATGAACATTAAATTAATTAACATCGGTTTTGGAAATATTGTTTCAGCTAATCGAATTATTTCCATCGTAAGTCCAGAGTCAGCACCAATTAAACGAATTATTCAAGATGCAAGAGATCGTAATATGTTAATTGATGCAACATATGGTCGCAGGACGCGAGCAGTTATTATTGCTGATAGTGATCACGTGATCTTAAGTGCGGTTCAACCTGAAACAGTAGCACAAAGGTTGACTAGCAAAGACGATACAGGTGAAGACTAATCAAGAATATGTTAGGATACATAAGCATGAATGCATGAAGCGTGTAGGAGGTTTCCATGAAGAAAGATAAAGGTCTATTACTTGTATTATCGGGGCCGGCAGGTGTTGGTAAAGGGACAGTATGTTCGGCATTACGTCAAGAAAATACATCTGTTCAGTATTCTGTTTCTGCTACGACTCGTTCTCCAAGAGAGGGAGAGCAAGATGGGGTCAATTATTTTTTTAAAACGAGAGAGCAATTTGAAAAAATGATTGAACATGATCAGTTGTTAGAGTGGGCAGAGTATGTAGGCAACTATTACGGTACACCAATTGAATATGTTAGAGAAACAATTAATAGTGGGCAAGATATTATTCTTGAGATTGAAGTACAAGGTGCTCTTAAAGTGCGCGAACGTTTTCCAGAAGGTGTATTCATTTTCTTAATGCCACCAAGTTTAGCTGAGCTAAGAAGTCGGATTGTTGGACGTGGTACGGAAACAGAAGATATTATAAACAAACGGATGACGGTAGCAAAAGACGAGATTGAAATGATGAAAAAGTATGATTATGTTGTAGAAAATGATCAAGTTCACCTTGCTGTTGAGCGGATAAAATCGATTGTAACAGCAGAGCACTGTAAACGTGAACGATTAATAGAAAAATATAAAGAACTGGTGGAGGTAGACTAATGCTATATCCTTCGATTGATTCGCTTTTAACAAAACTAGATTCAAAGTATACACTTGTTACGGTATCGGCGAAACGAGCACGTGAAATCCGTGAAGATTTATCCCGTGGTCCTATGGTTAATCGACCTGTTTCTCATAAGCCGGTTGGGGTTGCACTCGAAGAAATTATTGATGACCACTTACATTTTAAACGAATTAACCCGTTAGACGATGAGGAATAAGAAAGCTAGAGGCTGACTCAATTCATTAGCTTCAAACCCCAACGAAGCATGGTAGTAATTATTGTTTTAGGGGTTTGACCTTTTTGAGTCAGCCTTTTTTCTATGAGTAGAAAAACACTAGGGAGTGGGTGAAAACAATGCTAAAAGGAAAAAATATTATCCTTGGAGTATGCGGAGGGATTGCAGCTTTTAAAGCTGCAGCTCTAACAAGTAAGCTAGTACAAGCCGGAGCAAACGTGAAAGTGATTATGACTGAATCAGCAAAGGAGTTTGTGACCCCCTTAACTTTTCAGGCCCTATCACGTCAGCCGGTTTATGATAATACATTTATTGAACCTGATCCAACAAAAATTGCTCATATTGATGTGGCTGATTGGGCAGACGTTGTTTTGGTCGCCCCTACTACAGCGAATGTACTAGCAAAGCTTGCAAATGGACTAGCTGATGATATGTTAACAACAACTTTGCTTGCGACAACGGCTCCCATTTTTCTTGCACCTGCAATGAATGTCAATATGTATAACAAAGCAGCTGTTCAACGTAATGTATCCACATTATCAAATGATGGATACCGTTTCATAGATGGAGCGGAAGGCTATCTAGCTTGTGGGTGGACTGGAAAGGGGCGAATGGCTGAACCTGAAGATCTATTTGCTATTCTTGAACGTCACTTTGTAACTTGTGCTGGTCAACTTAAGGGGAAGACGGTAGTCATAACAGCAGGACCAACTCAAGAGAGGATTGATCCTGTCCGCTATTTCACAAATCACTCATCAGGAAAAATGGGCTATGCTATTGCAGAGGCAGCTCGCTTGCAAGGAGCCAAAGTTGTGTTAATCTCTGGACCTACACAAATCGAACCGCCAGAAGGGGTGGAAGTCATTCATGTTGTCTCGGCGAAAGAGATGTTTGAGGCTTGCATGAGATACTATGAAAAAGCTGATATCGTGATCAAGTCTGCTGCAGTTGCAGATTACAGACCAAAAGATACGTTCGAGCAAAAACGAAAAAAGCAGCCAGGAACGTGGTTCATTGAGATGGAGAGAACGACGGATATTTTACAAACCTTAGGTAACCAAAAAGTAGACCAAATACTTGTTGGATTTGCTGCTGAATCGGAACATGTTGAAGAATATGCAATGAAAAAATTGCATTCCAAGAACCTAGATTTAATCATAGCAAATAATATCCTGCAAGAAGGGGCCGGCTTTAAAGGAGATACGAATATTGTTACAACCTTTACGAAGGATGGGGACAAAAAGGAGTATCCTGTCTTAGCGAAAAGAGAAGTGGCCCAATTCATTATTTCTGACATCATTACCTATATGGAAAGGCATCATCGTTTATGATTGCGAAAGTGATAGTCGATGTTCCAACTTCCCAAACGGATCGTTTGTTTGATTATCAGATTCCGAAAGAGTGGGAAAATGTCATACAACCAGGGATTAGAGTTGTTGTCCCTTTTGGACCAAGAAAAATTCAAGGTTTTGTCATTGACCTAGAGCAAGAATCGCCTTTAGAAAAAATAAAGCCAATTGAAGATGTATTAGACGTTGTTCCTGTTTTAACGAAAGAATTGCTTCAACTTGGAGAGTGGTTATCGGAGCAAACGCTGAGCTTTAAGTTATCTGCCTATCAACTAATGATTCCAGCTGCTATGCGGACAAAGGTGAAAAAAGAAATAGTGTTACGATCGGATAGCAATCAATTACCTGCTTCATTGCAAAAGTTCTTTCAATCTGGAGACAAGGCGTTATGGTCAGATGTTTTAACTGAAAAACAAAATTTAAAAATTGTCCAGGAACTAGTTAAAGATGGAGTTTTTGAAGTTCGTTATCAAGTAGAAGAAAAAGGGAAAAAGAAGACAGAACGATATATCAAGCTAGTTGATTCTAGTGTTCACCTAGAAAAACTTCCAGCTCGAGCGCAAAAACAAAAAGAAATCATTACCTTTTTAAAAGAGATAGCTGAGCCGATTTCTGTACAGGCTCTATTAAAAAGGTTGGAAACGACTAGGCAAGTCGTAACGACGTTAGTAAAAAAAGGATATATTCAAGAGTTTGCCCAGGAAGTTTATCGTGATCCGTTAGCTGGGGTTCACTATGAGCGCACACTGCCTCTTTCTCTTACTGCACAGCAACAAGAAGTAATCACACCAATTTTAAATTCTCTTGAGAGTAAAGAGCATGACACGTTTTTGCTGCACGGTGTAACAGGAAGCGGAAAAACGGAGGTTTACTTACAATCAATTGATAAGGCTCTTCAAATGGGAAGAGAAGCTATTGTTCTTGTACCAGAAATTTCATTAACACCGCAAATGGTTCAAAGATTTAAAGGCAGGTTCGGTTCGAAAGTAGCAGTACTTCATTCAGGACTATCGATGGGAGAGAAGTACGATGAATGGAGAAAGATATTAAGAAAAGAAGTCGAGGTTGTTGTTGGTGCCCGGTCTGCAATTTTTGCCCCGTTTACAAATGTTGGAATTATTATTATTGATGAAGAGCACGAAACGAGTTATAAGCAAGAAGAAAATCCAAAGTATCATGCTAGAGATGTAGCGATTTTTCGAGGTGATTATCACCAGTGTCCAGTGATCTTAGGAAGCGCCACACCTTCACTTGAATCATACGCCCGGGCGAAGAAGCAAGTTTATCAATTGCTACCATTAACGACGAGAGTGAATCAACGGTCAATGCCGGCAGTAGAAGTGGTTGATATGCGTGAAGAGTTACGAAATGGGAACCGCTCCATGTTTTCTTTTTCATTATTGGAAATGTTAAAAGATAGGATAGATAAAGGGGAACAATCTGTCCTCTTTTTAAACCGAAGAGGGTATTCAACATTTGTAATGTGTCGAGACTGCGGATATGTAGCAACATGTGAACATTGTGACATTTCTCTAACCTATCATCGTACACAGCATTCATTAAAATGTCATTATTGTGGTCATGAAGAAAAGATGCCAAACACATGTGAGTCTTGTGGAAGTGATCATATTCGCTTTTTCGGGTCGGGAACGCAAAAGGTTGAAGAAGAACTGACTCGTGTGTTACCAACTGCAAAAGTCATACGTATGGATATTGATACAACAAGGCGAAAAGGGTCTCATGAAAGGCTTCTTTCTGCGTTTGGACGAGGAGAAGCAGATATTTTGCTTGGAACTCAAATGATTGCTAAAGGGCTAGATTTTCCTAAAATTACGCTCGTTGGTGTACTAGCAGCAGACTCGATGCTCCATATTCCTGATTTTAGATCAGCTGAGCGTACGTTTCAGTTAATGGAACAAGTAAGTGGACGAGCAGGTAGACATGAACTTGAAGGAAAAGTGATTATCCAATCATACACACCGGACCACTATAGTATTGAGCTTGTAAAAAGTCATGATTATGAACATTTCTTTCAAATGGAAATGTCGCAAAGGAAGACAGGTTTATATCCGCCTTATGTCTTTATGGTTTTAATTAATATTTCTCATCCTGAATTAACAAAAGTTATAAATGTTTCTGAAAAAATTGCCACTTTTCTCAAGAGAGAGCTTCAAGAATCAACGACAGTTCTAGGACCGGTCGCATCTCCACTTGCACGTATAAAAGATAGATATCGATATCAATGCATGATAAAATACAGAAACGAGCCGAGGTTACTTGAAACATTGCGTGAAATACAGCAACATTTCATCCGAGAAATTAACCAAGGCCAACTACAAGTCTCGATAGATATGCATCCTTATATGTTTACATAAGAGTTTAAACCAAAAGGGTGCCTTTCCCTTTTGGTTTAAACTCGAAGCGATGAGCGAAGCCGCCGTAATGTTTTAAGCCTTTTAGGAGCGCTCTTCTCCTAAAAGGCGCATGGCGAGAGAAGCCATCGCAAACATGTTCGCACTGTTTAGGGTAAAGAGGCAGCAATTCCTTTGAGTTAAGGTTCGAAGAGAGAGCGAAGCCGCCGTAATGTTTTAAGCCTTTTAGGAGCGCTCTTCTCCTAAAAGGCGCACGGCGAGAGAAGCCATCGCAAACATGTTCGCACAGGTTGAAGGAAAATTAATTTATATACGAAAATGAGGGCTTTGCCCAATTTATACATAATTACGTAGCAGGTACTATCACTGAAAAAATAGTGACTGCATGAAAGGCGGTCGTTTAAATGAAAATTGTTTTTATGGGAACACCTGATTTCTCCGTCCCCGTGTTAAGAAACTTAATAAATGAAGGATACGATATTGCTGCTGTCGTGACGCAACCAGATCGTCCCGTAGGTAGAAAACGTATCTTGACTCCACCCCCTGTAAAAATAGAAGCTGAGAAGCATCATATTGATGTACTGCAACCAGAAAAAATTCGTGAAAAAAATGAGTTAGACAAAGTATTTTCATATGAACCAGATTTGATTGTCACAGCAGCATTTGGGCAGATTCTACCGAAAGAACTTCTAGATTATCCAAAACATGGCTGCATTAATGTTCATGCCTCTCTTCTTCCAAAATACCGTGGCGGTGCTCCTATTCATCAAGCGATTATAGATGGTCAGAAAGAATCTGGTGTAACAATTATGTATATGGTTGAGAAATTAGACGCAGGTGATATGATTTCACAAGTACGTGTCCCAATTGAAGAAAAAGATCATGTAGGGACAATGCATGATAAGTTAAGTATAGCTGGTGCCAATCTCTTAATTGAAACGATCCCCGAACTCATTAAAGGCAATCTGTCAGCTAAAACACAAGATGAAGCTGATGTTACTTTTGCACGAAACATTTCACGTGAGATGGAATTGCTTAACTGGAGTCGTTCAGGGGAAGACTTATATAATCAAATAAGAGGGCTGCATCCATGGCCCGTTGCATATACAATTTTAGATGGAAAGCCGTTAAAAGTATGGTGGGGTGAGAAGGTACAGTCAAACCAATCAGTTCCAGCTGGAACAATTGAACGGATTGAACAAGATGGAATTATTGTGGCAACAGGATCAAACATGGCAATAAAAATTACAGAACTTCAACCTTCAGGTAAAAAGAAAATGGATGCGACCTCTTTTATTCGGGGTGCAGGTGCCTATTTAAAAAATGGAATGAAGCTAGGAGAATCAAATGAGTAAACCAGTTCGTGAGGTAGCCTTAGAAATTTTGCTTCAAATTGAGAAAAATCAAGCCTATAGCAACCTCCTTTTAAACCAAACTGTAAATCGAACAAAGTTAGATCCAAGAGATGTCGGTTTATTGACAGAAATTGTGTATGGGACGATCCAGCGCAGAGATACGCTCGATTATTATTTACAGTCATTTGTAAAAAAAGGAGTCCCTTCCCTGCAGGATTGGGTAAAGGTATTATTACGCTTATCCGTGTATCAAATAGCTTATTTAGATCGTGTTCCAGAACGGGCTGTAATTCATGAAGCTGTGGCTATCGCCAAAAAACGTGGACATAAAGGCATAAGTGGGATGGTAAATGGCGTGCTCCGGTCTATTCAAAGAGAAGGACTCCCCTCCCTAGCACACATAAAAGATGAGACAGAAAGAGTTGCCCTTGAATATAGCTACCCAGTTTGGTTAGTAAAGCGTTGGGTTGCTCAATATGGATTAGACGAAACAAGGGAAATGTGTCAATCAAGCTTAGAACCGCCAAATGTAACAGTTCGTGTGAATCAAGTGAAAGCGTCGGTAGAAGAAGCACTTTTGCTTTTAGAGAAAGAAGGATTACAAGTGAAGCATGGAGATTTATCACCTGATGCAATCATTGTAGAAAAAGGAAATGTTTTTCAAACGAATACGTACAAAAAAGGCTATGTAACAGCGCAAGATGAAAGTTCGATGCTAGTTGGACGAGCTGTCGGGGCAAAACCTGGAATGACAGTGGCTGATACGTGTGCTGCACCAGGAGGGAAATCAACTCACATTGCTGAACAAATGGACGATACGGGAACCGTTTTGTCATTTGATTTACATGACCACAAAGTGAAGTTGATCCATGATCAAACAAAGAGACTTGGTTTATCATGTATTCAGGCTGAAGCAATGGATGCGAGAAAAATTCACGAAAATGTGAAGGGACAATTTGATCGTGTGTTAGTCGATGCACCTTGTAGTGGGTTTGGGGTTATTAGAAGAAAGCCTGATATTAAATGGTCGAAAAGAGAAACAGATATTAAGGCGATAAAGAATATTCAGCAAGACATTTTACAAGCAGTAGCCCCGTTCGTAAAACAAGGTGGAACACTTATTTATAGTACTTGTACAGTAGACAAAGATGAGAATGAAAAAAGTGTCGCGAATTTCTTAGCTGAGCATCCAGATTTCCAACTAGATAAAACGTTAAAAGATAGACTTCCTGAGAAAGCGCTAGGCCGATATGTAGAAGGAATGGTTACCATTCTTCCTCAAGATTTCCAAACAGACGGCTTTTTTATAGCAAGTCTTATCAAACAATAATTAACAGGCGAAAGGTGTGCGACGATGGAAGAATTAAAAAAGACAGTTAAAGTACCAGAAAGTGGACAACTTCGGTCCGTTTATTCACTTAAATTTGAAGATTTACAAGACTGGCTTAAGGAACAAGATGAGCCAAAATTCCGTGCTACACAAATTTTTGAATGGTTATATCAAAAGCGTGTGACGAGTTTTGGGGAAATGTTAAACCTGTCAAAGGATTTGCGTGAAAAGCTAGCAAATTCCTTTACTATCACTACATTGAAAATTGTGACAAGACAAGTATCATCCGATGGAACAGTGAAATTTTTATTTGAATTACATGATGGCTATTCCATTGAAACAGTTGTTATGCGACATGACTATGGAAATAGTGTTTGTGTAACTACTCAAGTGGGGTGTAGACTAGGTTGTACATTCTGTGCTTCGACTCTTGGTGGGTTAAAGAGAAATTTGGAAGCAGGAGAAATCGTTGCACAAGTACTGGAATCTCAAAGAGCAATGGACGAAGTGGAAGAGCGAGTAAGTTCAGTTGTTGTTATGGGAATTGGTGAGCCATTTGATAACTACGATGAGCTTGTTCCCTTCTTAAAAACAATAAATCATGAAAAAGGGCTAAACATCGGTGCACGTCATATTACGGTTTCAACAAGTGGTGTCGTTCCGAAAATTTATAAATTTGCTGATGAGAAAATGCAAATAAATTTTGCTATTTCCCTACATGCGCCAACAACAGAAATTCGTAGTAAGCTAATGCCAGTCAATAGAGCATGGCCGCTTGAAAAACTAATGGATTCGATTCGTTACTATATTGAAACGACAGGCAGACGTGTTACGTTTGAGTATGGATTGTTTGGAGGTGTTAATGATCAAGAAGAACATGCAGAGCTTTTGGCCGATTTAATTAAGGGGATTAAATGCCATGTAAATCTAATTCCTGTAAACTACGTATTAGAACGGGACTATGTTCGCACACCAAGAGAGCAGATTTTTGCGTTTGAAAAAGTATTGAAAAAACGCGGTGTCAATGTAACGATTAGGAGAGAGCAAGGTCATGATATTGATGCCGCTTGTGGTCAGCTTCGAGCAAAGGAGCGAAAAGAGGAGACGAGGTGACTAGGAGATGGAGTTTACTTTTCGAACAGACGTAGGGAAAGTTCGCGCACATAATGAGGACAGTGGTGGAGTATTTAATAACGAAATAGGTGTCCTTGCTGTAGTAGCTGATGGAATGGGGGGACATCGTGCTGGGGATGTAGCTAGTGCGATGACTACCAGTTATTTACGTGATGTGTGGAAAGAAGTCAAAGAAATTGCTACTGTTGTAGATGCAGAGAAATGGTTAATAGAGCAGTTTCAACGTATTAATGAACAACTATACTCGCACGCTGAGGAACACCCAGAATGCCGTGGAATGGGTACGACTCTTGTTGTTGCGTTATGTATGGACGAATTTATTTCAATTGCTCACATTGGTGATAGTCGTGCCTATGTTTATAATGAATTTGGATTTCAATTAAAAACGTCAGACCATTCTCTTGTTCAAGAACTTGTTAGGAATGGGCAAATTTCAGAAGAAGAAGCAGAACATCATCCAAGAAGAAATGTTCTCTTGCGTGCTTTGGGAACAGAAAGCGAAATAAAAATTGATGTGACAACGTTGCAAGTTGAGGAAGATCAACAGATCTTGTTGTGTTCAGACGGATTAACGAATAAAGTTAGTAATGATGAATTGAGAGCGCACCTTGAAGGATTTGATGAATTGCCATCAAAAGCAGATAAATTAATAAACCTTGCAAATGAGCGCGGTGGGGAAGATAACATAACAGTGGCAATTATCGATTTTAAAGACAAATCGGACGAGCGGAGCAAACAGCAATGATTGGGCAGCGCATAAGTGGTCGCTATCAAATTCTCGAGACAATTGGTGGCGGAGGAATGGCCAATGTTTATAAAGCGCTCGACGTCATTCTTGACCGCCATGTTGCTGTGAAGGTATTACAACCTCAATTTTCTGATGATGAGCAATTTATCCAGCGCTTTAGACGTGAGGCACAATCGGCTACAAGTTTAGCACATCCTAACATTGTAAACATTTATGATGTTGGGGAGGAAGGCAATACGTATTACATAGTAATGGAATATGTTGAAGGTCCAACGTTAAAGGAATTAATTCAATCACGAGGACCGATCCCTGTCGAAGAAGCAGTCGATTATATGGAACAGATGCTTTCGGCACTTGAGCATTCTCATGCAAACCATCTTATTCATCGCGACATTAAGCCGCATAATATTCTAATAAGTAATGAGGGTGTTGTGAAGGTAACAGACTTTGGAATTGCTCGTGCTATTTCAGCTGCTACGATTACCCATACGAATTCAGTTATGGGGTCTGTGCATTATCTTTCTCCCGAACAAGCTCGTGGTGGTCATGTCACGTATAAATCAGATATTTATTCATTAGGTATTGTTTTATATGAGATGGTAACTGGAGAATTACCTTTTCAAGGGGACACAGCTGTCTCAATTGCGATTAAACATTTACAAAACGAAGTTCCATCGGCAAAGGAGAAAGTTCCATCGCTCCCACAAAGTATTGAAAATGTCATACGCAAAGCAACAGTCAAGGATCCTCTTAAGCGATACGCTACGGTTCAAGAAATGGAAGAAGATGTCCTTACTGTATTAGCTCCTGAAAGAGAGAATGAAGCTGTTTTTGTAGTGGAGGCCGAGGATGAAGAAGCAACAAAAGCGATCCCGATTATTCGTGAACATGAAACGACGGATCTTGATAAGACGGTTGAAGTTCCTCTAACAAAAACACATAGTAAGCCAGTAGAACCTATTAAAAAGGAACCAGAAACAAAGCCAAAACCAAAACCGAAGAAGAAAGGGAAAAGGTGGCTTACTATCTTAGTTGTTATCGCCTTACTGATGATTGGTGGAGCGATTGCAGCCTTTGCATTATTGCCGACTATTTTTCAAGTCGGAGAAGTTGAAGTTCCAAGTGTGGTAGAACTTCCTTTCGAAGAAGCAGAAGAGGAGTTAACGTCCCTGAAGCTTCAAGTTGTAAGGGAGGAAATAGAAGATGATGAAATCGCAGAGGGGCATGTTGTTAGACAAAATCCAGTTTCAGGATCAATGGTAAAAGAAGGTTCTACTGTACGGCTTTTTGTGAGTCAAGGTAGGGAAGAAGTGGAACTAGATGATGTTGTTGGCATGCACATTGATAGGGCTGCAAGTCAATTAAGAGGACAAGGATTTACGGTTGAAACAACCGAGCAAGAAACAGATCAGCACTCTCCTGGATATGTGACCGTACAGGATCCTGAACCAGGAACCCTGGTTATTGTTGATGAAACAACGATTCATCTAACGTATAGTGTTGCACAAGTTATTCGCTTGCGAGACCTTCAGAATGTAAGAGAGTCTGAAGGGGTTACCTATTTAACTGAAGCTGGTCTTAATCATAATATAAGTTATGAACATTCAAATACGATTGAATCTGGCAGGGTTCTAAGACAATCACCTGCTCCTAATACGGAGTTAACAAAAGGTCAAACAGTAAACCTTACGATATCAAGGGGACCAGAACCAGAGCCAGAGCCAGAAGAAGAACCAGTTTATAATTACGAAGTTCGTCAAGAAATTCAAATGTCTGCTGAGGAACGTGAGGCGGGAGAATCATTTGACATTCGAATTATTTATCGTGATCATACTACTGGAGGGCAAGAAAGAGTGTTTGAAGATGAAACAATTACTGACACTAAACTATATTCAATCCCTTTGGTGACATCCCCATCACAAAATGGATATATTGAAATTTATATTGATGGGAAGCTTGAAAAAGATTTAGGTCCTTATGAGTTTCGTAGGCGTTAAATTAAGAAATGACAAGGGGGATGAAAATACTTGCCTTTTGTCATTGGTTATTAAATTAGGAGGTTCTGCATGGCAACTGGAATGATTGTTAAAGCATTAAGTGGTTTTTATTATGTTCAATCGGAAGACGGTGTTTTTCAATGTCGTGGAAGGGGAAATTTTCGTAAACGTCAAATTAAACCTTTAGTCGGAGATCAAGTTGAGTTTGAAGCAGAGAATGTTACAGACGGTTATATTCTTGATGTGTTTGAGCGCAAAAATGAACTCATTCGTCCCCCTATTGCCAATGTTGATCAAGCATTACTTGTTTTTTCTGCGTTAGAGCCTGACTTTAGTCCATTGCTTCTAGACCGTTTTCTTGTACATATTGAAGCGAACAATTTAATTCCAGTTATCATTATTAGTAAAGTAGATCTCCTTGATGATTCATCACTAACAGGAATCGAAGCATTCAAAAAAGAGTATGAAGGAATTGGCTATACCGTCTTATTGACGTCTACTTTGCATAACAACGGAATCGATAAAATTCTGCCGTATCTTAATGGGCGGGTAAGTGTGGTAGCGGGGCAATCAGGTGTAGGAAAGTCCTCTCTGTTAAATAGTTTAAAACCAGAATTAAATATCGAAACAAATGAAATATCCTCCCATCTTGGAAGGGGAAAGCATACGACAAGACACGTTGAATTGCTTTCTATAGGTGGTGGATTGGTTGCTGATACACCAGGGTTTAGTTCGCTTGATTTTATTGATTTGGAAGCTGACGATTTATCAAATTGCTTCCCTGAGATGGAGGAAAGAGCTGCAAATTGTAAATTTAGAGGCTGTACCCATACATCTGAACCGAAGTGTGCAGTTAAAGCAGCTTACGACCAAGGGGAAATCAGTTCGACAAGAATGAAACATTATTTACAGTTTTTAGATGAGATTAAAAGCCAAAAAAGGAGATATGACTGATGATTAAGATTGCACCTTCAATCTTATCAGCTAATTTTGCTAACTTAGCTGAAGATATAAAAGATGTCGAGCAAGCTGGAGCAGATTATATTCATGTTGATGTTATGGATGGACATTTTGTTCCGAACATTACAATTGGTCCGCTTGTTGTTGAGGCGATTCGTCCTATTACTGATTTACCGTTAGATGTTCATTTAATGATTGAAAATCCTGATGCCTATATTCCGCAGTTCGCAAAAGCGGGTGCTGATATCATTTCCGTTCATGTTGAAGCAACCCCACATTTACATAGAACGATTCATCTAATAAAGGAACAAGGTGTGAAAGCTGGGATCGTATTAAATCCTGCAACTCCAGTAGAGCTAATTGAACCAATATTAGATGAAGTTGATTTAGTTCTATTGATGACGGTTAACCCAGGGTTTGGAGGACAAAGATTTATAGATTCTGTTTTAACGAAGATTGAAAAGGTTTCTCAAATGGTTCAAAGCCGAGGCTTACAGGTTGAAATTGAAGTTGATGGAGGAGTAAATCCGAAAACCGCAAGGAAATGTGTTGAAGCAGGAGCAAATGTATTAGTTGCAGGATCAGCCATTTACAATCAAGAAAACCGTGCTATAGCAATATCTGAAATTAGAGGATAACAAAAACAACATGCTCAAAAAGTAGAGCATGTTGTTTTTTTGGGCTTTTTTTTAAGCAGACGAGCAAAGTGAATAAAGAAAATTTCAAAAAAGGAAAAGCTCTAACTTATTTAAGTACATCGACTAAATCTTACGTCTAAGCCCATTGCCAAAGCTTCTTGAAAAGAAGTAGACATCGTTTTGTTTTAGTCGCTCCATTATGGACACGTTTGATTATTTTTAATGAAGATGAACATTCTTTTTCAACAGACATATATTGAGGTATAGGGCATATGCATAATGATAAAGAGACAAGGATAATTTGCTCAAGCAAGGGTGTAACGTAGGTATGACATCATAAAAAAATAGGAATAGTTTGTCGTATCTAGATATATAAGTTTAAAAGGAGCAATTATTTTTATCCTTATCATTGATTCTTGTCTAAACAAAATGGCTTGATGGATAGGGGCACTTTGCTTCACGTCCTAGGTCGTGAGTCAAGTTTCTTTAACATTATCCCCGTGGTGGCTATTCACGTTGAGGAGGAGGAGCTATGAAATTCTACACGATCAAGCTACCTAAGTTTTTAGGTGGGTTTGTCAAGGCAGTATTGAACTCATTAAAAAAAGGGTAAAACAAAAAAGCACCGTATATCGGTGCTTTTTTGTTAGAGTTGTGAATGAAATTCACAACTTATACGCGTTCTACTTTACCAGACTTAAGTGCGCGAGTAGAAACGTACACACGTTTTGGTTTACCGTCTACTAAAATACGTACCTTTTGAACGTTTGCACCCCAACGGCGCTTCGTTTTATTAAGTGCGTGAGAGCGTTTGTTTCCCGTGCGAGCTTGTCTACCTGTAATATAACATTTACGTGCCATGATATGCACCTCCTTATTCCCAATACAGACACTTGAAATCATACTTGAATATAGTAGCACAGCCCTTGGTATAATGCAATAGCTTCCTAGAAACTTTATCAAGTAATCTTGCTTGACACTTGTGAAAAGTGCTTAGATTCGAATACGCTTTTAAATTGAGGTATATTATAGTAAAATGACTTTAGTGAATCAAGTTTGTCTTCGAGAGGGAGGAATGGGAATGTCAATTGAAATGAAAACTCAACTAGGTGTTGTAGATGTTTCAAAGGATGTTGTTGCAACAATTGCTGGTGGAGCAGCTATTGATTGTTATGGAATCGTCGGAATGGCTTCTCAAAAGCAACTGAAAGATGGCCTTACCGATCTACTAGGGAAAGAAAATTTTCGTCGGGGAGTCGTCATTCGTGAAGACGAAGAACAAATTCATATTGATATGTACATCATTGTCAGCTATGGAACAAAAATTTCTGAGGTGGCTTATAACGTACAAACAAAAGTTAAATATCAACTAGAACAAATGTTAGGGCTTGATGTTGATTCCGTGAACATCTTTGTTCAAGGTGTCCGCGTCACGAACCCGTAAGCGCTTAGTTAGGAGGAAAAAGTTCGTGGCAAAACAAATTGAAGGTACGAAGCTTGCCTACATGTATATTGAAGGTGCAGCAAATTTATCGAGACATGTGAAAGTGGTGGACGCATTAAATGTATTTCCTGTTCCAGATGGCGATACAGGTACAAATATGAATCTATCCATCACTTCAGGAGTAAAAGAAGTAAAGCAAAATATTCAAAATGACTCGAGTAAAGTAGCAGCTGCATTTGCAAAAGGATTACTAATGGGGGCAAGAGGAAATTCGGGGGTCATTCTTTCACAATTGTTTAGAGGGTTTTCTAAACAGGTTGAAGGCAAAGCGGAAATCACGGCAAATGATTTAGCTGAAGCGTTTGAGCGTGGAGTTGAAACCGCATATAAAGCTGTTATGAAACCTGTTGAAGGAACGATCTTAACTGTTGCAAAGGATGCTGCGAAACATGCAGTTAAAACTGCTAAAAAACATGATGATGTCGTTTATGTCATGGAAGAAACACTGAATGAAGCAAAAGCCTCTTTGAAACGCACACCGGACTTACTACCTGTTTTAAAAGAAGTTGGGGTTGTTGATTCAGGTGGCCAAGGGTTGGTTTACATTTACGAAGGTTTCTTAGCGGTTTTAAAAGGAGAAGAGCTTTCTGAGGTATCAACTGCAGAAGAAATCTCAATGGATAATCTTGTGAAGATTGAACATCACAATGCTCAAAGTCATATGGCAACTGAGGATATTGAGTTTGGGTTTTGTACGGAAGTGATGGTTCGAATTCAGGCCGAAAAAACACGGAAAAATCCATTTGTTGAAACAGAATTTAGAGAAGAATTAAGCGAGCTAGGTGATTCGCTTCTTGTTGTTTCAGATGATGATCTAATTAAAGTACATATCCACGCTGAACAGCCAGGTGAAGTATTAACAAAAGCCCAAAGGTATGGAGAATTAATTAATATAAAAATTGAAAACATGCGTGAACAACATACTCACCTTTTAGATGAAACGAAAGAAGCGTATGGTCAAGGATCAAGTGCTGATCTACCTAATAAGGAAAAGGAAAAGAGTGAATTTGGTATTGTCACGGTCGCAATGGGAGATGGGATTGCCAATCTCTTTAAAGGCTTAGGTGCAGGAGTTGTCATCGAGGGTGGACAAACAATGAACCCTAGTACGGAGGATATTGTTAATGCTATCGAAGAAGTTCATGCAGAAAAAGTGATTATCTTACCAAATAACGGAAATATTATCATGGCCGCGGAACAAGCAGCTAAAGTCGTTGGAGAGAAAGCGGTAGTTGTACCATCGAAAACGGTTCCTCAAGGACTTGCAGCTCTTTTATCTTTTAACCCTACTCAAGGCTTAGAAGTCAATGCAGGTATGATGAAAGATGCGTTGTCAACCGTTAAATCAGGTCAAGTGACATTTGCCGTACGAGATACGAATATTGACGGTGTGGATATTAAAAAAGATGATTTTATGGGCATTGCTGAGAAGAAAATCGTAAGTTCGGGTCCGGATATCCTAGAGGTTACTAACCAATTATTTAAACAAATGATTGATGATGAAAGTGAAATTGTTACAATTTTGCAAGGTGAAGATGCATCTGATGAGCAAACATCTACACTTGTCCAATTCATAGAAGAAGAGTTTCCGGATGTAGAAGTGGATGTGCACTTAGGTAATCAGCCCCTTTACTCATATATTATCTCGGTTGAGTAAAGGTAGAGTGAAGGAGGGTTTCGTGTGCCAAATGTTAAAATTGTAACAGATAGTACAGCAGATATACCGGCTGATTTAGCCGAACAGTTAGGAATTACAGTTGTCCCATTGAATGTAATCTTCTCTGAAACGGAATCGTATGAAGATGGAGTCACACTTACAGCTGACGAATTTTATAAAAAGGTAAAAGCGTCTAACACGATTCCATCTACGTCTCAACCTACGCCTTATCAGTTTGAAGAAGTGTACCGTTCACTATTAAATGATGGCGAAAGCAAGATTATTTCCATTCACATATCATCCAAAATGAGTGGGACGTATCAAGCGGCAACGATTGCGAAACAGTCGATGGAAGAAGATGAATCGATTCATGTTATTGATTCGAAGCGTGCATCCTACGGTATTGGAATTATTGTCACAGAGATTGCTAAATTGGCAAAAGAGGGATATTCGTTAGAGCAATGTCAAGCAAGGTTAGATGAATTATTACATGATACAAATTTGTTTTTTATGGTAGATACACTTGAATATCTACAGAAAAATGGACGAATTGGAAAAGCGTCTGCTGTGCTTGGTTCTATGCTGAAAATTAAACCGATCTTATCTCTAACCGATGAAGGGGAAGTGTACTCGTTCGAAAAAGCACGTGGACAAAAGAAGGCGATGACCCGAATTATTGAGGTTTTAAAAGAGAAGTATGGATCTGGCCCTGTTCATGTTGGGATCTCTCATGCAATGAACGAAACACTAGCTGAGGAAATGGTTGAGAGAATTAAAGCGGAGTTTGTTGTAGAAAGTGATGTAGTTACATCGATAGGAGCTGTTATAGGGGCACATGTAGGGCCGGGGACGGTTTCGATTGTTATGACAAAAGCTTGATTAATTGATAATATGAGGGTGACTCATGTAAAGATGTCTGACCTCTAGTGTGCAATAGATGACGAAATGCGATGTATTTTTGTTGTTTTTATTGTTTTCGCTAGTCGTTGACTCTACCTGGGTCACCTTTTATTTTTTATTTTAAATAGCGGAAATAGGATAACAGGAGGTTATCGTATGAAGTATCGTACGGTCTTTGATATTATCGGGCCTGTGATGATAGGTCCATCTAGCTCGCATACAGCGGGGGCAGCTAGGATTGGCAGAGTAGCACGCACATTATTTGGACAAAAACCTGAACAGGCAGATATTTATTTTTATGGTTCGTTTGCTAAGACTTTTAAAGGACACGGTACAGATGTTGCTATCGTAGGTGGAATTTTAGATTTTGATACGTTTGATTCTCGTATTACACAAGCTTTGACTATTGCAAAAGAAGAAATGATTCAAGTGAAATTCTATGAAGAAGAAGCCATTACTGATCACCCTAATACAGCAAGAGTTGTTCTAACTAAAGGGGAAGACAAGATAGAGCTTGTTGGAATTTCAATTGGCGGTGGGAAAATAGAAATTATTGAATTAAACGGTTTTGTCCTTCGATTATCAGGGAATCATCCAGCGATATTAGTTGTACACAATGATCGGTACGGTGTTATTGCTAGTGTCTCAAATGTTCTAGCTAAATATGAAATAAATATTGGTCATATGGAAGTATCACGAAAAGAACGAGGGAAAGAAGCATTAATGGTGATTGAAGTAGATCAAAATGTTGAAGATTCGCTACTAGTAGAGTTAGAAAGATTACCGAACATCATGAAGGTAACGAAAATTCATGATTAATATAAAAACTATGAATTTGGAGGTGGCTTTTCATGTTTAAAAATGTAGCTGAATTAGTTGAGATAGCAGAATCAACGAGCAAATCCATTTCAGAAGTAATGATTGAACAAGAGATGGAAGTAACAGGTCGAACACGTAAAGAAATAAGAGACCAAATGCTAAAAAATCTGAATGTCATGAAAGCAGCTGTCGAGCGCGGCATTACTGAGAAGGTTCGTTCCGTATCAGGATTAACGGGCGGAGATGCTGTACTTCTTCAAGAATACATTAAAAAAGGGCAATATTTATCAAGTGAGACAGTATTAGATGCGGTTAGTAAAGCTGTAGCAACAAACGAAGTAAATGCTGCGATGGGGACGATTTGTGCAACTCCTACTGCAGGATCAGCGGGAGTAGTTCCGGGTGTTTTATTTGGGGTGACAAAGAAATTAAAACCGACCGATGAACAAATGGTCAACTACTTATTTGTAGCTGGGGCATTTGGCTTTGTCGTTGCAAATAATGCATCGATCTCCGGTGCAGCTGGAGGGTGTCAAGCTGAAGTCGGTTCAGCTACTGGGATGGCAGCTGCTGCATTAGTAGAGTTAGCAGGGGGAACACCGAGTCAGTCTGCAGAAGCAATGGCTATAGCTTTGAAAAATATGTTGGGGCTAGTCTGTGATCCTGTCGCAGGGCTTGTGGAAGTTCCTTGTGTGAAGCGAAATGCTATTGGTGCGTCCATTGCAATTGTTGCTGCTGATATGGCTCTTGCTGGAATTACAAGCCGAATTCCTTGTGATGAGGTAATTGACGCTATGTATAAGATCGGCCAGACGATGCCTGAAGCTTTACGAGAAACGGCACAAGGAGGGTTAGCAGCGACACCGACAGGGCGTGAACTTGAGGCAAAGATCTACGGGGTGTCGCTAGATAAAAAATGAATGAAGCAATGAATAGACCAGTTTTAGATGTGAATGGAATTGGCGAGGAGACAGCTAAGCAACTACAAGGATTGCGTATTTTTACAGTTGGTGATTTATTAGAACACTTCCCGTTTCGTTATGAAGACTATCAATTAAAAGATCTTCATGATGTGAAGCATGAGGAGCGAGTGACTGTAAGTGGAATTGTACAAAGTGAACCATCAGTTAGGTATTTTGGAAAGAAGAAAAACCGATTATCTTTTCGGTTTCTAGTTAATCGGATCCTCATTACGGTAACGTTTTTTAACCGTGCCTTTTTAAAAAGTCAGATTGCAGTAGGTTCAGAACTAACCATTACGGGGAAGTGGGATCAGCACAGGATGACAATTACTGGTAGTGAAATGTATAAAGGACGTGAAGAAAGAGAACAGACAATTTCTCCTATCTATTCAGTTTCAGGAAAATTAACGATAAAAGCAATGCGAAAGTTTATCTACCAAGCAATGAATCAATTTGGTGGAGAAATTTATGACATTCTGCCATCGGACCTGTTACAACAATATAGGCTACCAACTAAAAAAGAAGCTCTTTCTATGCTGCATTTTCCCCCAAATGCTGAATCAATGAAACATGCAAGGAGAAGAATGGTCTATGAGGAATTTCTATTATTCCAGTTAAAAATGCAAGCTTTTCGTAAGGAGAACAGAGATCGAACAAATGGACGTGCCCTTCTTGTTCCAAAGGGAGAAATAGAGGAGTTTATTAAGCAGTTGCCATTTCCGCTGACAGGTGCACAAAAACGTGTTGTTAATGAAATAATAGGAGATATTCAATCAAACTATCGGATGAATCGCTTATTGCAAGGGGATGTTGGTTCTGGGAAAACGGTCGTTGCGGCAGTATGTATGTATGCAGTTATTCGAGCAGGCTATCAAGCGGCATTAATGGTGCCAACAGAAATACTAGCTGAGCAGCATGTTCAATCACTAAAAGCTTTGTTAGAACCATTTGAAATTCAGGTGGAGCTCTTGTCAGGTTCAGTAAAAGGAAAGAAGAGAGCTGAGCGACTGGCGATGCTAGAAAGCGGAGAGCTGTCACTAGTTGTCGGGACACATGCGTTAATTCAAGACGATGTTAAATTTAATAATTTAGGATTGGTCATTACAGATGAACAACATCGATTTGGAGTGGAACAAAGGCGAGTTTTGCGTGATAAGGGAGAAAATCCGGATGTACTTTTTATGACGGCAACCCCAATTCCTCGTACATTAGCAATTTCAGTGTTTGGAGATATGGATGTGTCTATCATTGATGAAATGCCAGCTGGCAGGAAGCAAATTGAAACGTATTGGGCTAAACCCGATATGCTTGAGAGAGTGCTTGACTTCATTGAAAAAGAACTTAAGGCGGGTAGGCAAGCTTATGTTATCTGCCCTTTAATTGAAGAGTCTGAAAAGCTTGATGTACAAAATGCGATTGATGTCCATATGATTCTTGAGCAGCATTTCAAAGGAAAGTGGAAAGTTGGTTTAATGCATGGACGTTTGCATCCTACAGAAAAAGACGCTGTCATGGAATCGTTTAGTAAAAATGAAACGCAAATATTAGTATCAACGACTGTTGTAGAGGTTGGGGTTAATGTACCTAATGCTACGGTTATGGTTATTTATGATGCCGAGAGATTCGGGTTAGCTCAGCTACATCAACTGAGAGGGAGGGTTGGACGTGGTGAGGCTCAATCGTATTGTATCTTATTAGCGGATCCTAAATCAGAAGTAGGTAAAGAAAGAATGAAGATTATGACCGAAACGAACGATGGGTTTGTCCTTTCTGAACGTGATTTGGAGCTTAGAGGACCTGGAGATTTTTTTGGTTCAAAACAAAGTGGGTTACCTGATTTTAAGGTGGCAGATGTCGTACATGATTATAGGGCGTTAGAGGTGGCAAGACAAGATGCAGTAAAATTAATTCATTCTAATGAGTTTTGGGTAAACAAATGCTATGAAGGCTTGCGACATTATATTGAGGAACAAGGTGTGTTAAATGGTCAAAAAATTGATTGACTATTGAAATCAGTGAAAAGCAATTATATACTACTCTTAGGACCTAGTCATATATTCAATGAGCAAAAGTGGGCGGTGTAAGCCATGAAACGAAAAAAAAAGGAAAGACAGGAACTCTTGAAAGAGACATTAGAAGAAAATCCTTTTATGACCGATGAAGATCTTGCTGATCGATTTTCTGTGAGTATTCAAACTATCCGCCTTGATCGATTAGAATTAGCAATTCCTGAATTGCGTGAAAGAATTAAAGGTGTCGCAAAAAAACAACTGGATGATGTAAAAGCTCTTTCTCCTGAGGAAGTAATTGGAGAAATTGTGGATCTTCAGCTTGATGAACGTGCGATATCGATATTAGACGTCCGAAAAGAACATGTTTTTTCGAGGTCAGGTATTGCGCGAGGACATCACTTATTTGCCCAGGCCAATTCGCTCGCTGTAGCTATTATAAATGATGAAATGGCCCTTACTAGAAAGGCTACGATTCGATTTACTAGACAAGTACAAGCGGGAGAAAGAGTAATCGCTAAAGCGAAGGTAACTGGTACTGAAAAAGAGAGGACGACTGTTGACGTACGAAGTTATGTTGAACAGGAGCTCGTTTTTTCAGGGGAATTCGTCATGTTCCGGACAAATGAAAGAGAGTCGAGAAGGAGAGAGTCCTAATGAATATATCCATCGATGCTATGGGAGGAGATCACTCGCCCAAAGCTCAAGTTGAAGCTGCTCAAAATGCGATTAAGTCGTTTCCTGAACTAAACATTACGTTAGTAGGGAATGAAGAAGAAATAAAAAAACATATAACAAATGACAAGCGAATCACCATTTTACATACAACGGAAAAAATTGAAGATACAGATCAGCCCACGACGGCCGTTCGCAGAAAGAAAGATTCTTCGATGGTTTTATCCGTGAGGGAAGTAAAAGAAGGTCGTGCCGATGCTTGTATTTCTGCAGGAAATACAGGAGCGTTAATGACAGCAGGCTTGCTGCATGTTGGTCGTATTAAAGGAATTGATCGACCTGCATTGTCTCCTATGCTGCCAACATTAGATGGAAAAGGTTTCTTATTGTTAGACGTAGGTGCAAACATGGATGCAAAGCCGGAACATCTTCAACAATATGCAATTATTGGCAAGACCTACATGGAAATGGTACGTAATGTGAACAATCCTCGTGTAGGTTTATTAAATGTCGGTACCGAAGACGGGAAGGGAAACGAACTTACAAAAGCAGCTTTTCCTCTTCTAAAATCAAGTGACATAAATTTTATTGGGAACGTTGAGGCACGCGATTTATTGTCGGGTGTAGCGGATGTTGTCGTTTGCGACGGTTTCTCGGGGAACCTTGTTCTAAAATCGGTTGAAGGAACTGCAGGAACTTTGTTTTCTTTGTTGAAGAAAGAGTTAACGAGTTCATTTGTTAACAAGCTTGCAGCAGGTGTTTTAAAGTCTAGCCTTAGAGGGATAAAGAGTCAATTAAGTTATTCAGAATATGGTGGAGCTGGATTGTACGGTCTTAGGGCACCTGTCATTAAAGCTCACGGTTCATCTGACGCTACAGCTGTCTTTCATGCTATTAGGCAAGCTAAAGAGATGGTGGAGCATCAAGTCGTTACAATTATTAAAAATGAAGTAGCCAAAGTCGAAGAGAAAGTATAGAGGAGGGATGACCTGTGCCAAAAATAGCTTTTTTATTTCCAGGACAAGGGTCTCAAGCTGTTGGAATGGGGCAAGAATTAATTAATGAGGAACAAGTAAGTCAAGCGATATTTGAACGTGCGGATCAAAAATTAGGATACTCACTATCTGAGATTATGCTTAATGGGCCTGAAGAAACGCTAAAACGTACGGAGAACACGCAGCCAGCATTAGTAACAATGAGTACAGCGGTACTAGAACTCTTACATAAAGAAAACATTAAGCCTGATTTTGTAGCTGGGCATAGTTTAGGTGAATATAGTGCATTGGTTGCAGCTGGTGCGATGTCATTTGAAGATGCTGTATTTGCTGTAAGGAATCGTGGTTTATTTATGGAGGAAGCTGTTCCTTTCGGAGAAGGAGCTATGGCTGCCGTTCTTGGATTAGAAAGTAGCGTTCTTGGTGAAGTCTGCTCTAGTGTAAACGTTGAAACATCAGAAACTGCTGAACTTGCAAACTTAAACTGTCCAGGTCAAATTGTCATTTCCGGATCAGCAAAAGGAGTAGAGCTTGCTTCAGAAAAAGCAAAAGAAGCTGGAGCAAAAAGAGTGATTCCACTTCAAGTTAGTGGACCGTTTCATTCGAGTTTAATGAAGCCGGCAGCAGAGAAATTACAAACGATTCTTGGACAACTGGTAGTTACAGACGCTTCCGTTCCTGTTATTGCTAATGTATCAGCAAAAGGAGTGCAAGATGCGTCGCAAATAAGAGAAAATTTAATTGAACAAGTGTATTCACCAGTCCTTTGGGAAGATACAATTCGGACGCTTCTTGCAGAAGGAGTAGATTTGTTTGTAGAAGTGGGATCAGGTAACGTCTTATCAGGTCTTGTCCGCAAAGTGGAAAGAAGAGCCAAGGTGGTTGCTGTGAGTAACCGAGAAGGCGTGTTAAAAGTGAAAGAAATGTTAGAAGGGGTGACAGAATGATGTTACAAGGGAAAACGGCTATCGTTACGGGAGCTTCTCGTGGAATCGGACGAGCGACTGCTATTGAATTAGGTCGCAATGGGGCCAATGTAGTTGTCAATTATGCAGGTAGTCAGGAACGTGCTGAGCAAGTCGTTGCTGAAATAAAAGCATTTGGAGTAGACGCTCTAGCTGTTCAAGCTGATGTTGCCAATGCTGAACAAGTGCAAGCAATGGTGAAAGAAACGATTGATGCATTTGGACGTGTTGATATTCTCGTTAACAATGCAGGGATTACAAAAGATAATTTAATCATGAGAATGAAAGAAGACGAATGGGATGCGGTTATTAATACGAACTTAAAAGGCGTCTTTAATTGCGGAAAGGCTGTTACAAGACAAATGATGAAACAGCGCTATGGTCGTATAATTAATGTAGCATCAGTTGTCGGAGTTCTTGGAAATGCCGGACAAGCCAATTATGTGGCAGCCAAAGCGGGTGTCATTGGTCTGACAAAAACAATGGCAAGAGAACTTGCAAACCGCAACATTCATGTGAACGCGGTTGCTCCTGGTTTTATTGAAACGGATATGACAGATGAGCTTGGTGAAGACATGAAAGGGCAACTCCTTTCACAAATCCCACTCGCAACTTTAGGGAAACCAGAAAACATTGCCAATGTCATTCGTTTCCTAGCAAGCACAGATGCCGACTACATGACAGGCCAAACCCTCCATGTAGATGGAGGAATGGTTATGTAAGAGTTAATATAAAAAGGGCGAACTTCCCTTTTTATATTAACTCGAAGCGATGAGCGGAGCCGCCGTAATGTTTTAAGCCTTTTAGGAGCGGGTTTCTCCTAAAAGGCGCACGGCGAGAGAAGCCATCGCAAACATGTTCACACGGTTATGGGTAAGGATCGTTTTCCCCTTGAAAAAACTCAAGGCAAGAGTACCCTTCCTATTTTATAACAACTTATAAATTTCAGGTTGACAGAAAGGGAGTTCATCGGTAAACTTTTCCTAGCCTTCAACACTAGCTTAAACATTTAAGTTAGGTTAATTTTTGAGAGGAGGTGAACGAAACATGGCAGATACATTATCACGTGTTACGAAAATCGTTGTTGATCGTCTAGGTGTGGAAGAAGCAGAAGTGAAACCAGAAGCTTCTTTTAAGGATGATTTAGGGGCTGATTCATTGGATGTTGTTGAACTAGTTATGGAACTTGAAGATGAGTTTGATCTAGAAATCTCTGATGAGGAAGCGGAGAAAATTTCAACTGTAGCTGATGTAGTTGATTACATAAACAGCCGTCAGTAAGAAGGGAGTCCCATATGCTTTTGCCATGTGGGACTTGCTTTTCAATTTATTACATGGCCAATGAATTGTCTCATACAGTCAAGCGTTGGTTGCTAATTAATGATGTTGGAGGTAGCTATGCCACAATCTTCGAAATATCACCGAAAGTCGAAGTCCCATTATTCAAATGATCGAAGACGGGGAAATCGAAAGATGATTCTTACTGAAGAACAGAAAAAAAAGTTTGATGATTTAATGCAACGAACTGAGTTGACTTTTGAAAACAAAAAGCTACTTATTCAAGCTTTCACCCATTCATCCTATGTGAATGAGCACCGAATCTATTCTTTTCAAGATAACGAGCGATTGGAATTTCTTGGAGACGCCGTCCTTGAACTTTCTGTCTCGCAGTTTTTATTTAAGAAATTCAAGACGATGAGTGAAGGGGATATGACAAAGTTACGTGCATCGATTGTGTGCGAACCTTCCCTTGCACAATTTGCTCAAGAATTACACTTTGGCGAGATCGTCTTGCTTGGCAAGGGAGAAGAAATGACAGGTGGACGCGCTAGACCTGCTTTATTAGCAGATGTCTTTGAAGCGTTTATAGGTGCTCTTTATCTTGATCAAGGATTGGATTCAGTTTTCAAATTTTTGAATGATACGATGTATCCAAAAATTAATGATGGTGCTTTTTCTCATATGATGGATTTCAAAAGTCAGCTTCAAGAGTTCATTCAACGAGATAACCTGGGACAAATACAATACATCATCGTACAGGAACGAGGGCCTGCACATAATCGAGAGTTTGTCTCAGAAGTGCAATTGAATGAATCAGCTCTTGGGATTGGAACAGGACGTTCAAAGAAAGAAGCGGAGCAACATGCTGCTCAACAAGCTTTAATGAAGTTAAGCGAGCAAGAGAAGCTAAAATAAAAAAATGTCCTCTCATGAACATAATCGAGAGGACATTTTTTTGTAGATAGAAACCTCTACTATAAAATGAATAGCGCAATTTATTTACGGAGCTTTCCTAATTCAGTGACAATTGCATCGAGCTCACTAACAGAGAAGGAAGATTTTTTTTGAATCATTTCATAAATATCGCGAAGCTCTTCGTACTGTTCGGTATCAAAGCTTTTGGAATTTAAGGCAGCTGCATTTACGATTTGTAACTTGTTTTTAATTTCCTCAATCATAAATTCAATATTATCGCGTGTGTTTGCATCTAAATTCATTTACTTATTTCACCCCTATGATGGTTTATGTATGTATCGTATCATAGACTTACCTGTTTGTCCTGTCCATCTGTAATAAAGGATCAGGCTGTGGTAAAATAGGTTAGTTGTTAATTAAAGTAAGGGGGAAGGAATATGTTCCTCAAGCGACTTGAAGTCGTTGGGTTCAAATCTTTTGCTGAACAAATCAATATTGATTTTGTACCAGGGGTTACAGCAGTGGTTGGACCAAATGGAAGTGGGAAAAGTAACATATCAGATAGCATCAGATGGGTGCTAGGTGAACAATCTGCGAAATCATTACGAGGGTCAAAAATGGAAGATATTATTTTTGCCGGTAGTGATAGTAGGAAGCCATTAAACTACGCAGAAGTTAGTCTTATTTTGGATAATGAAGATCAGCATCTTTCAATAGATTATAGCGAAGTTAGTGTGACAAGGAGAGTTTTTCGTTCAGGTGAAAGTGAATACTTGATTAATAAGCAAACTTGCCGCCTCAAAGATATCGTTGATTTATTTCTTGATTCAGGTTTAGGGAGAGAGGCTTACTCGATTATTGGTCAAGGAAAAGTTGAAGAGATTTTAAGCAATAAAGCTGAAGATCGTCGTGTGATTTTCGAAGAAGCAGCAGGTGTATTAAAATACAAAACAAGAAAAGTGAAAGCTGAAAAGCGATTGCACGAAACACAGGAAAATCTATACCGTGTAGAAGATATTTTGCATGAATTAGAAGGTCAAGTAGAGCCATTAGAAATTCAAGCTTCGATTGCTAAGGATTATTTACATAAACGCGATGAGTTAAAAGAAGTGGATATTGCTTTATTAGTACATGAAATAGATGAATTGCATGAAACTTGGACGTCTGAGAAAGAAAAGCTCCAGAATCTGTTACTAACATATGAGGAGCGTCAAAAAAATCTTGAAGAGATGGAGCAATTACGAATTTCATTGCGTGAGAAAACGAGTCGGTTATCATCTCAATTTACAAAGTTGCAAGAGGAATTACTCTATGCAAGTGAAGAGCTTGAGAAGAGTGAAGGGAAACGAGAAGTGTTAAAAGAACGGAAAAAGAATGCTTCTCAAAACAAAGAGCAGCTCAAACGTTCGATCAATGATAAAACATCACAGTTAGAAAAGATTCTTGTTGAGTGGCAAAGTGAACAGGTTGCTCTTAAGGATGCACGACAGAAGTTATCTGCATTAAAAGAGGCGGTTGAAAAAAAACAACAAGTTGTCGAACGCTCGGTTACGGATGTAGAAGAAGAAATTGATCAACTAAAGGCAGATTATATTGAGGTTTTGAATGAACAGGCGAGCATTCGTAATGAAAGACGTTATTTAGAAGAACAATTACAAAAGCAAGAGGCAAGGCAGGATCGGCTATTAGTAGAAAATGAAGATTTACTCTCAACGCGAGAGGAACTTCTGACAAAGCTTGAATCGGCTAAGCAAGAAGCTGCTTTGGGAGAACGTGCCCTTGAAAAAATAGGTGAGGAATATCGAAATTTGCTAAGGACCTATGAACAAGAGAAAGGGCGATATCAGAAGAAAGAAACACAATTATATGAAACGTATCAAATGGCACAGAAAATTCAATCTCGAGCCGATGTGTTGGAAGAAATGCAAGCTGATTTTTCTGGTTTCTTTCATGGTGTCAAAGAAGTATTGAAAGCAAGAGACGGTAAGTTAAAAGGTGTGGTAGGTGCTGTAGCAGAACTGATCCAAGTTCCAAAGGAGTATGAAACAGCGATTGAAATTGCGTTAGGAGGTGCTTCTCAGCATATCGTAATGGAATCAGAGGCAGATGCAAGGCTAGCAATCCAATTTTTAAAACAAAATCGAATTGGCCGAGCGACCTTTTTGCCATTACCCGTAATTAAGCCAAAAGCAATCGCTGAATTTCAACTAAATCAACTTGAAAAACATTCTGCATTTGTCGGCGTTGCAGCCTCTCTGCTTTCCTATGAAAAGACGTATGAATCAGTTATTTCTAATCTACTTGGAAACGTGATTATCGCGAGTACTCTTCAAGGAGCAAATGAATTGGCCAAGCTCTCTGGACACAGGTTACGAATTGTCACCCTTGAAGGTGATGTCGTTAATCCTGGTGGATCAATGACAGGTGGTTCAGTAAAGCAAAAACAGACGCCGCTACTAGGTCGCAAAAGAGAGCTTGAAGATTTAAAAGAAAAGCTACAAAAACTTAACAGTGTGACGGTGAAGCTTGAGGATGAAGTAAGAGAATTAAAACAAATGCGTGCTCAAAAAGAGCGAGCTTTAGAAGAGCTTCGAACGAAGGGTGAAAATGCTAGACATGCTGTTCAAGAAGCTAAGTCAACAGTTCGTGAACTCGAACGAGAGGTGGAACGATCCCAAGATCAATTCTCTCGTTTTGATCGAGATAAAGCAGGTTATTCAGAGGAGATTATACGTCTGAAAAACCGGTTGTCAGAACTTGAGGAGTCTTCTGAGATGGCTTCGAAACAAGGTGCTGAATTAGAAAATCAAGTAAAATACCTTGAACAGCAGCAATTAGAACAGCGAAAATCAAGAGAAAATCTCCAAGAAGAATTAATTCAAGAGAAGATTGATTTAGCTACGGCTAAAGAAAGGTTTCATTCAGTCGAAGTGCGCTCAAAACAACTGACGTTAACAAAATCCAAGTTAGAAGAAGAACTTAATGAACTTAAGGATCATTTTGAATTACTTGTTGGTGAAATGTCCGACCGTTCAAATGGAGAAACTAGCCTTGATGCCAGAATTGAAGAAGGTCGTAAACAAAAAGAAAGCTTAACAAATGCTATCTCCAAAATGAAGAGTGAGCGTGAGGAAGTAGAATTGGCTTACGCTGACCTTGAGCATACGTTGAAAGTTCAGCAAACAGAACATGTAACTCTCTCTGACGAATGTCGTAAAATTGAGGTGAAAGTGAACCGAATGGATGTTGAGCTAGATAATCGGTTAACACATCTTCGTGAAGAGTATGAGCTTTCTTTTCAAGCAGCAAAAGAAAAATATGAGCTTACGATGCCCCCTGAAGAAGCGCGAACAAAAGTGAAGCTAATTAAATTAGCAATCGAAGAACTAGGGACGGTCAATTTAGGTGCTATCGAAGAGTTTGAGCGAGTTCGAGAGAGATTTGAATTTTTAACAGAGCAACAGAAGGACTTACTCACTGCTAAAACTACTTTACATGATGTGATTGCAGAAATGGATGCAGAAATGACCAAAAGGTTCCGTGATTCTTATGTTCAAATTCGCGCTCATTTCCAAACTGTTTTTAGGGAATTGTTCGGTGGAGGACAAGCTGATTTAGTATTAACCGATCCTGATAACCTGTTGGAAACAGGAGTCGAAATTCTTGCAAAACCACCGGGTAAAAAAATGCAAAACTTAGCCCTCTTATCTGGTGGAGAACGTTCACTTACGGCGATTGGCTTACTTTTTGCTATATTAAAAGTCCGTCCTGTTCCGTTTTGTGTGTTGGATGAGGTGGAGGCAGCTCTTGATGAGGCAAATGTTAGTCGATTTGCGAATTTCTTAAAAGACTTTAGTGAAGCTACTCAGTTTATTGTGATTACTCATCGGAAAGGAACGATGGAAGAAGCAGACGTACTGTATGGCGTTACGATGCAAGAGTCAGGTGTATCACGACTAGTTTCAGTCAGGTTAGAAGAAACCAAAGAATTGTTAACACAAGAATGAGAACTTAGCTTTATTTATAAATACAATAAATATATAAGGTAAGGTGAAAATATGAGTTTCTTTAAAAAATTAAAAGAGAAAATCACTAGTCAAACGACTGAAGTTACGGACAAGTTTAAAGAAGGACTCGAGAAAACTCGTGATTCATTTGTTGGACGCATGAATGAACTTGTTTATAAATATCGTAAAGTCGATGAAGACTTTTTTGAGGAATTAGAAGAATTATTAATTAGTTCCGACGTTGGTGTGACGACTGTTATGGAATTAATTGATCAATTAAAAGATGAAGTTCGCTTACGAAATATTAAAGATACAAAAGAAATTCAGCCGGTCATTTCAGAGAAACTTGCTGAGCTATTAGAAAAAGAGGGCGATGATACAAGTTTAAACATTCAAGAAAATGGAATGACGGTTATTTTGGTTGTAGGCGTAAATGGAGTAGGGAAAACAACATCAATAGGTAAATTAGCTCATCACCTTAAGCAGGAAGGTAAATCTGTCATGATGGCAGCAGGTGATACGTTCCGTGCAGGAGCTATTGAACAGCTTGAAGTATGGGGAGAGCGTGTAGGGGTTGATGTTATTAAGCAGCAAGAGGGATCGGATCCAGCTGCTGTTATGTATGATGCCTTACAAGCCGCGAAATCACGTAACATCGATGTTCTATTATGTGATACAGCTGGGCGCCTTCAGAATAAAGTGAATTTAATGAATGAATTAGAAAAGGTAAAGCGTGTCATTGAACGCGAGGTCCCAGGAGCACCTCATGAAGTGTTGCTCGTTCTAGATGCAACAACAGGACAAAATGCAATGTCACAAGCAAAGACATTCGGTAAAGCTACTAACGTCTCAGGGATTGTTTTGACAAAGCTTGACGGAACAGCTAAGGGGGGAATTGTCCTGGCGATTCGTCATGAACTAGATATCCCTGTAAAGTTTGTTGGTTTAGGTGAACAGATGGATGATCTTCAAGCGTTTGATGCGGAACAATTTGTTTATGGATTATTCCGTGAATTAGTCGAAGCAGAAGAAGTAGAAGAATAACCAGTTAGTTATCCAAGAGACCGTACAACTATAAGTGCGGTTCTCGTTTTATAACATAAATGTCTATGATTTTTTAAGGGATCTGGGGCTACAGCTGATAGAAGCTTTTGTTATTGAAATGTAATGTTAAGAAAAAAACTTGACACTTAAACCTAGATGTTGTAACATGATATCTCGTAAAGGGAAATCACTTAACAAGGGGTTGGTTGTGTGTTAGATAAGACGTTTAGAATGAATTATCTTTTTGACTTCTACCAGTCGTTGCTAACACAGAAACAACGAAAATATATGTCATTGTATTATCTTGATGATTTCTCGTTAGGTGAGATTGCTGAGGAGTTTGAAGTTAGTCGCCAAGCCGTATATGATAACATTAAGCGTACAGAAGCAATGTTAGAAGATTACGAAAAGAAGTTGATGCTTTTATCGAAATTCGAGAAGCGTACAGAGCTTTTAACTCAAATGAAATCGGCAGTTGAAGAAAACGCGACTCCTGAAGAGATCATGTCACTGCTTGACTCTCTTGAGAAATTAGACTAGGAGGCGACAACATGGCATTTGAAGGTTTAGCGGAACGACTGCAAGGGACGTTAACCAAAATTCGTGGAAAAGGGAAAGTTAGCGAGACTGACGTGAAAGAAATGATGCGTGAAGTTCGACTCGCTTTACTAGAAGCGGATGTTAACTTTAAAGTTGTTAAACAATTCATTGCAAGTGTGAAAGAAAAAGCACTTGGGCAAGAAGTGATGAAAAGTTTAACGCCTGGACAACAAGTCATTAAAGTTGTTAACGAAGAGTTAACAGCATTAATGGGAGGAGAACAAAGCAAAATTGCTGTTGCACCGAAGTCGCCAACGGTCGTTATGATGGTCGGGCTTCAAGGTGCTGGTAAGACAACAACTACAGCAAAACTTGCTAATCACTTACGTAAGAAACATAACAGACAGCCGATGCTCGTTGCTGCTGATATATATCGACCGGCTGCAATTAAGCAGTTAGAGACGTTAGGGAAGCAACTAAATATGCCTGTCTTTTCACTTGGTGATCAAGTAAGCCCGGTAGAGATTGCAAAGCAAGCAATTGAAAAGGCAAAAGAAGATCATCATGATTATGTTTTAATTGATACAGCGGGTCGTTTGCATATCGACGAAACTCTTATGGATGAGTTAAAGCAAGTAAAAGAAATTGCTAAACCTGATGAAATTTTACTTGTTGTCGATGCAATGACAGGACAAGATGCTGTAAATGTTGCAGAAAGTTTTAACGAACAACTTGATGTAACAGGGGTAGTTCTAACAAAGCTTGATGGTGACACTCGTGGTGGTGCTGCCATCTCAGTTAAAGCTGTTACGAATACACCAATTAAATTTGCGGGTATGGGAGAGAAAATCGACCAACTCGAACCATTCCATCCAGATCGCATGGCGTCGAGGATTCTAGGAATGGGTGATGTTCTCTCGCTTATTGAAAAAGCACAAACGAATGTCGATGAAGAAAAAGCTCGTGAGCTTGAGAAGAAAATGCGTACAATGGATTTTACATTTGACGATTTCTTAGAGCAACTAGATCAAGTTCGCAATATGGGTCCGCTAGATGAGTTACTTAATATGATGCCAGGTATGAACAAAAAAGGCATGAAAGATTTAAAAGTTGACGACAAGCAAATTGGTAAAGTCGAAGCGATTGTTCGTTCAATGACTAAGAAAGAAAAACAAGACCCAAGTATTATGAACGCGAGCAGACGTCGTCGAATTGCGAAAGGGAGCGGGACAACAATACAAGATGTGAACCGTCTTTTGAAGCAATTTGAGGATATGAAGAAAATGATGAAGCAAATGACCGGTATGACCTCTGGTAAAGGAAAGAAAAGAGGGAAAGGTCTTGGAGGTTTTAAACTTCCATTTTAACTTGAAATCCATTTTTTTAGTTGAAAGCTAGAAAAATTGATGATATTATAAACTATTGTGTTGAATATTTTTGGAGGTGTCCCACGAATGGCAGTAAAAATTCGTTTAAAGCGTATGGGTTCTAAGAAGGCCCCATTTTATCGTGTAGTAGTAGCAGATTCTCGCGCACCGCGTGATGGTCGTTTCATCGAGGAGATTGGAACGTACAACCCATTAACTCAACCGGCTAAGGTTGACATTGCTGAAGAGAAAGCACTTGACTGGATGTTAAAAGGTGCAAAGCCTTCTGATACAGTTCGTAACCTTTTCTCTAAAGAAGGTTTAATGGAAAAGTTACACAACGCAAAGAACCAGAAGTAATAAAATAAGAACCCAAAAGTTTTTGCTTTTGGGTTCTTATTGTAAGCAATGAGGAAGCTGATGCAAAGTACTTCGTTTTGAATAAGCTTGCAGTTAGTAGAGCCATTGCCTCTCCCTTTTTGATGACGTATTAAAAGGAGAATCAGATGAAAGCGTTAGTTGAGCACATTGTAAAAGCACTTGTCGATCAGCCTAATTTTGTTCAAGTTGAAGAAGTAGAAGAGGGACAAACCCTTAACTTACGATTAACCGTTCATCCTGACGATATGGGGAAGGTCATAGGGAAGCAAGGTCGAACCGTCAAAGCGATTCGTTCGGTGTTATACGCCGCAGCACCATCGCAACGGGTACGATTAGACATCGTGGATTAGTAACGCAGTGAAAGGGTGAGGGATTAACCTCTCCCTTTTTCTATTATAAAAATATTGTAGTTAGTATTTTTTGTTGTCTAGAGTAGTTCTTGAAAAGAAGTCTTTCCAACATAGTAAGTCACCTGCAATATATCACACGTTATTTCAGGGGTGCAAGATGAAACTATTACGTAAAATTGTTATTAAACAAGTGTTAACAGAAACAAAAAAGGCAGTGATGGTTACTAAATTTGAAGAGGAATTAACGCAATGCAAACGTGAAGTCGAACAGATGAAATTTCTTTTACATAAAGCAATAAGAGAATCAACTAGTAAGAATGAACAACAAGAAATACGTGCACGATATATGAAAGAAATAGAGAAACGAGAAGAAACTGCTCGTAGTATTTCTTTTAAAATCGAGCAGTTGGATAAACTAGAAATTGGAACAGAAATTCCTGATCGAACAGCCGAAGGTATCATTGAAGTTAGAGAAGGAGACTCTTGGCCAAACTTAGAGCAAGCTCCTGAGATTATTGTAAAAGATGGTGTTGTTCAAGAAATTCGAGAAAGTAGGAATAATGATGACTGATTGGTTCAAAGTTGGGAAAATTGTCAATACGCACGGTGTAAGAGGAGAAGTTCGTGTCATTTCTTCAACGGACTTTGCCGAGGAGCGATATACGGCTGGAACGGAGTTAATGATTAAAGACGAAAATGGGAATCAGGAAGTGGTTGTTGTTCGTCATCATCGCCCTCATAAAAATTTTGATTTGCTTCAATTTGAAGGATTCCATTCCATTAATGATGTAGAACGTTTCAAGGGTTCCACACTATACGTTTCTGAAGAATATTTAGAGGAACTAGACGAAAACGAATTTTACTATCATGAAATTATTGGTTGTACCGTCATAACTGAATCAGAGGAAGAGCTTGGTAAGGTGAAAGAAATTTTTGCAACTGGTGCAAATGATGTTTGGGTAATACAACGCTTAGGTGGAGGAAAAGATATATTGCTCCCGTACATTGAAGACGTTGTAAAAGACATAGATGTAGATAAAAAAGTTATCCGTGTTCATGTGCTAGAAGGGTTACTAGAATGAGAATAGATGTTTTAACACTGTTTCCAGAAATGTTTACGGGTGTTTTTGGTTCCTCCATATTAAAGCATGCACAGGAGTCAGGTATTGTTCAATATCGGGCTGTCGATTTTAGGGCCTATGCTGATAACAAACACCGTAAAGTGGATGATTATCCGTATGGCGGCGGAGCGGGAATGGTCTTACGTGCGCAACCATTATTTGATGCTGTTGACGACTTAATCAAAGACGAGCAAAAGAGACCAAGGGTCGTTTTGCTCTGCCCGCAGGGGGAAAGATATTCTCAAAAGAAGGCCGAACAATTTAGTAAAGAGGATCATCTCATTCTTCTTTGTGGCCATTATGAAGGGTATGACGAGCGGGTGAGGGAGTATCTTGTTACTGATGAAGTATCTATTGGTGATTATGTATTAACCGGTGGCGAGCTTGGGGCAATGGTAATAGCAGATAGTGTTACAAGGTTATTACCAGGTGTGCTTGGAAATGCGGAATCAGCTATTACTGATTCATTTTCAACTGGTTTACTTGAGCATCCGCATTATACTAGACCGGCAGACTTTCGTGGAATGAAAGTTCCTGAGATCCTTTTGTCAGGGCATCATAAGAATATCGAGAATTGGCGTTCTCGTGAATCTCTTAAAAGAACTTGGGAAAGACGACCTGATCTACTAGAAGGAAAAGCTTTGAGTGAGAAGGAACAAAAGTGGTTAGATGAATTTACTAGAAAAGAGTAAATAAAACTTGTGAACAGTGATCAGATATGATAATATAGATCTTGTGGCTTAAGGCCTGTTATTACGATGTTCCGCTGTAGTATAAAGCTGACAAGAGCATCTGTATGGAAGGAGTGGAATTATATGAACAACATTATCCGTGAAATTACTAGTGAGCAACTACGTAGTGATCTTCCAGCGTTTCGCCCTGGTGACACTTTAGTTATCCACGTTAAAGTTGTTGAGGGAACTCGTGAGCGTATTCAGTTATTCGAAGGCGTTGTTATTAAGCGTCGCGGTACTGGAATCAGCGAAACTTTCACAGCGCGTAAGATTTCGTACGGTGTAGGAGTTGAGCGTACATTCCCATTACATTCACCAAAGATCGCTAAGATCGAAGTGAAGCGTCGCGGTAAAGTACGTCGTGCTAAACTTTACTACCTACGCAGTCTACGTGGTAAAAAAGCTCGTATTAAAGAAATTCGATAAAGAGCGAGGAAAAGAGCTTAGGAAACTAAGCTCTTTTTTAAATGAAACAAGCTTTTTCCAATTAGACACGTATTCACTCCGAATATGATAGATAAAAACGACATCTAAACGTAGATGTGGTAAACTAATGCTTATGATTGTGATTTGTTACATATGGGGGCGTTAGCATGAGTAAGGAGAAGAAAGAATCATGGGAGTGGCTGAAAGCGGTCGTTATAGCACTTGTCCTTGCATTTGTTATTCGCCATTTCTTATTTGCTCCAGTTATTGTTGATGGAGAATCCATGATGCCAACTCTTGAACATACTGATAGAATGATTGTTAATAAAATAAGTTACACTTTTGGTTCTCCGGAACGGTTTGATATTATTGTATTCCATGCACCCGCTGGAAAAGATTATATAAAACGCGTCATAGGCTTGCCTGGAGATGTAATTGAATATAGGAATGATACACTCTATGTAAATGGAGAAGCAATAGAGGAGCCTCATTTAGATGAATTAAAGCTAGCATCAGCTGGGGAACGAGTTACAAGAGATTTTCAAGCAATTACGGTTCCTGAAAATGAGCTATTTGTTCTTGGGGATAACCGTGGTCGAAGTAAAGATAGCCGCGATATTGGAACGATTCATATTGATGAAGTAATTGGGAAAGCTAATGTAGTATTCTGGCCTGTTTCTAATATTCGCATTGCCAAATAGGAAGGTGAAAGTTGTGACGATTCAATGGTTTCCTGGCCATATGGCCAAAGCAAGAAGAGAAGTCACCGAAAAGTTAAAATTTATTGATGTAGTAATTGAACTTCTTGATGCAAGAGTCCCATTAGCTTCACGTAATCCAATGATTGATGAGATTGTTTCACATAAGCCAAGGTTAATTTTACTTAACAAAGCGGACTTAGCGGACCAATCGGTGACGGAAAAGTGGAAAGTGTACTTTGAGGAAAAAGGTGCTATGGTTCTTGCTGTTAATGCGCAAACGGGGAAAGGAACGGAAAAAATACCTAATGCGTGTAAGCAGTTAGCAAAGCCAATCATTGATAAAATGATTTCAAAAGGAATGAAACCTAGAGCGGTTCGAGCAATGATTTTAGGGATCCCGAATGTTGGGAAATCGACACTTATTAATCGATTAGCTTCCAAACGAACCGCACAAGTCGGGGATCGTCCTGGTGTGACAAAGAAACAACAATGGATAAAAGTAGGGAAAGAATTAGAACTACTTGATACGCCAGGAATTTTGTGGCCTAAATTTGAAGATCAAATTATTGGCTATCGCTTAGCAGCAACTGGGGCGATTAAAGATGAATTATTAGATTTTCAGGATATTGCTTTATTTATATTAAATTATTTAAAGGATCATTATCCAACATCCGTTCAAGAACGTTATAAATTAGATCATGTACCAGATGATGGTTTGGCCCTTTTTGACGAAATTGGAAAGAAGCGAGGGTGCTTGTTAGGTGGCGGTTATGTAGATTATGATAAGGCTGCTGAAATCATATTAAGAGAGATGCGCTCCGGTACGTTAGGGAGAATCTCGTTAGAAAAACCAGAAATAATGGTGAGCCGATAATCGAGCCAATTGGGCTTTATGGTCGGCTTTTTTATTTGTCTATACGGATGAAAAAAGAAAAGAAAAAAATAATTATTTGTATAGGTTTTAGGAATTGAACCGATATAATTAATAGAGGTGAATGCAATGAACGTTTCCATAAAAGAATTAGAAGAGAAAATATTACATAGAAGAGAAATAGATGATGCAATGATTGAAATGTTAAAAAAGGATGAGCGTAAAGGAGTTCAAAGGCTGCTAAAACGCTATGAAACAATGAAACAGAAAGAATTAGCGTTAGAACAAATGCACCTACAAATGACCGAATATGAATCCAATTTACGAAAAGAAGGATTTGTACATATTGCAGGACTAGACGAGGTAGGTCGCGGTCCATTAGCTGGTCCAGTCGTAGCTGCTGCTGTGATTTTACCTTCTGACTTTAAATTACTTGGCTTAACTGACTCGAAGAAATTATCAAAGGAAAAGCGTGACATGTTCTTTGATGTAATCACAACTGAAGCAGTTGCTTACTCAATACAAATGGTACATGCAGCTGAAATAGACAAAATCAATATTTATGAATCTACTAAACTAGCCATGTCAAGGGCAGTTAAAGAAATGAATTGCCAACCGGATCATTTATTACTTGATGCGATGAAACTAGATCTTCCTATCGGGCAAACGTCGATCATTAAAGGTGATCAAAAAAGTTTGACAATTGCTGCTAGCTCTGTTTTGGCCAAAGTAACAAGAGATCGTTACATGGACGAAGTAGCTCGTGAATTTCCTGGTTATGGATTTAGTAATCATGTAGGATACGGGACCAAAGAGCACTTAGATGCCATATCTAAATTAGGGGTTACAAGGGAACACCGTAAATCTTTTAAGCCAATAGCAAAGGTCGTATAATTGCCAAAGGAGGGTTATTGATGTTTCAACCTTCAATTCAACATCAGCCATTAAGTAAAATGCAGCAGCAACCTAAAGTGTTAATTTTAAAAACAGGGCAACTGTTTCAAGGGAGAATTACAAAGGTCTTCCCGAATCATTTAGCTACCCTGACAATAGGGAAGATGCAATTAACGGCTCGTCTTGAAGCTCCATTAACTGTTGGACAACGTTATTGGTTTGAAGTGAAGGATGGAACAGGCCTTCCACAATTAAGGGTCCTTGCTGACACTCAGACAAGCTCTAATGATCAAGTGTTACAGCGACTTGGCTTGCCGCAAAAGAAAGAGATGGAGTCTCTGCTGCAGTACATGACAAAAAAACAAATACTATTCACCAGAGAGATGATTTCAGAAGGTGTGACTATACTTAGTCAAGTTAATCAGCTAAATAAGCAAGGTATAGAGACAATAACAACGATGCTAGAAAGAGGTATTCCGTTATCACGCGAGACATTCTTAGCAATAGATTCAAAAAAACAGCTTCAACCTCTTAGTGAATTAATCTTTCAACTATCTGGAAAATTAAAGGAAGTAGAAAACGAGACTGCAAGGAAGATAACAGAGCTTTGTACTAAACTGCTCCGCTCTAGCCCCATCCAAACGACAACGTCGCCAATTACTCAGCTTCTAACGATGTATGCAAAGGAAGATAATCCGCATATTGAAAATCTTTTAATTCGGCTTGGACTTATTAAAGAAGGTCTTTCTAGAGACGAAGTAATGAGAAAATTCCAACAAGCAGTTGTGAATCCAACCAATCAGCATGTCGTTGATAGTCTTTGGCCAAAAATGGATAGAAGTCAAAATACTAATATAGCTGAGAGGTTACTTTTCAATAGATATATAGGAAACCTAATCATACCTGCGGGGAAAGAAGGAATGCCTAAACTTAAACAATTATTGACTTTGTTACAAACACCTATTCAAGTACAAGATTTATATTTACGATGGAGTTTACTGCCGAATCAATCCCTATCTAAATCTGAAGAAAGAATTATCTCTACACTTATGGAGAACAGTGTCTCTATTTCCCAAAATCCAGGAGCGATTTTAAAGGCATTATTATCAATGATTGGATATGAATATGAACATGATGTCATGCGTTACTTTCAAGGTGAATCTACGAAGGAATATCTAAATACGTCAAGGTTAAAGGCATTGTTACTTCAGCTGCAAGAACAAACTATTCCCCAATCTATAAAAAATCAAGGAATGGAATTGTTAGCAAGGATAACATCAAATCAACTTTTTGCTCATGAACAAGCGGGTCCTCTTCATCAAATTTTGCTGTATATTCCTTTATCGTTAGGTGATCGTAAAACGGATCTGACTATAAAGTGGGAAGGGAAAAAGGTGGAAAATGGCCAATTAGATCCTTCGTTTTGTCGGGTTTTGTTTTACTTAACTCTTGAGAGACTGGAAGAAACGATGGTTGATGTACAGGTTCAAAATCGTATCGTGACTATTGCAATATATAACGAACAAGACAAACCCGTGTCATTATTAAAATTACTTGAACCGTCATTAAAGCGTCGACTTTCGGACCTCCATTATCAACTCTCCACAGTTGTTTGGAAAAAGATAGAAGATATTGATGTTGGACCTAGTAGTCCCACATACTCTCAAGTTCCTACGTACAAAGGAGTTGATGTACGAATATGAATGATAAACGAGTTTGGCCAAAGAAAGCTGCTGCTCTCCGCTATCAACCTGAAATGGACCTTTCACCAAAGGTAGTTGGCACAGGAAAAGGCTTAATTGCTGAAGAAATTATATTAAAAGCGAAGGAGCATAACATTCCTATACAAGAGGATACTTCATTAGTGGAATTGTTAGCTGAACTTGAAGTAAATCAATCAATCCCTATTGAACTATATGAAATAGTTGCAGAGATCTTTGCTTTTATATATAAAATTGATCGGAATAAATAATAAGCTAGCATTGGTAGTATGAATAATCTTGGACATACTACCAATGCTAGCTTTTTTACATTGCAATAAACAAGGAGGATGGCAATGAAGGATAAAAATATATCTACTGGAAAGTCAGAATCTTTATTGAAGCCAAAGGAAGAGTATGCACATGAATTCGGTATTCATCATTCTGTTCAAGAGTCAGATGCGATGAGTAATATGACAAAAAAACTTTTAAATCGAAAGAAAAACAAGAAACAAGAGAACACGGTAGAAAAAATAAAACGAACTAATTCTAAAGATCATTCCAATCCAAGTGATTAGAAGTATAATAATATAATTTGTTACTGCCTTTTTCTTAGCGAAAGTTTTCAAATGTCGCATTTTTTCAACTAATTTGAATTAGGGAGGGATTTACCCCTCCCCATTTTAAGAAAACAATGGTAGAATAAAGAAGGATTCAGCCATTCAACCTCGAAAGTATTAGAATGGCATGAAAATACATGCAATTGATAGGAGGATGGAGAGAGAATGAATATCCACGAGTATCAAGGAAAAGAGTTGCTTCGCCAGTACGGTGTTGCTGTTCCGAATGGCAAGGTAGCGTTCTCGGTTGAAGAAGCAGTAGAAGCAGCAAAGGAATTAGGTTCAAAGATTAATGTTGTTAAAGCACAAATCCATGCAGGTGGACGTGGGAAAGCCGGCGGAGTAAAAGTTGCTAAAGATTTAGATGAAGTTCGTACATATGCAGATGAGATTTTAGGTAAGACACTAGTAACTCATCAGACTGGACCAGAAGGCAAAGAAGTAAAGCGCTTACTTATTGAAGAAGGATGCGATATTCAAAAAGAATATTATATCGGTTTAGTATTAGATCGTGCCACTTCTAAAGTTGTTATGATGGCTTCTGAAGAAGGTGGAACAGAAATTGAAGAAGTAGCGGAAGCGACTCCTGAGAAAATTTTTAAGGAGATAATAGACCCAGCGGTCGGTTTGCAAGGATTCCAAGCTCGCCGTCTTGCTTTTAACATCAACATGCCTAAGGAATTAGTAGGGCAGGCAGTGAAATTCATGTTAGGTCTTTATAAAGTGTTTGTTGAAAAGGATTGTTCGATTGCTGAAATTAACCCGCTTGTTACAACGGGCGATGGGAAAGTTATGGCGTTGGATGCGAAGCTAAATTTTGATTCTAATGCTTTGTACCGTCAAAAAGATATTTTAGCATACCGTGACCTTGAAGAAGAAGATGCAAAAGAAATTGAAGCATCAAAATACGACCTAAGTTACATCTCTTTAGATGGGAATATTGGTTGTATGGTTAATGGTGCAGGTCTTGCTATGGCAACAATGGATATCATTAAACATTACAATGGTGACCCGGCTAACTTCCTTGATGTAGGTGGCGGTGCAACTGCAGAAAAGGTAACAGAAGCGTTCAAGATCATCCTTTCAGATGAAAGTGTTAAAGGGATTTTTGTCAACATCTTTGGTGGTATTATGAAGTGTGACATTATTGCTGAAGGGGTAGTTGAAGCTACGAAGCAAGTTGGACTTGAAATACCTCTAGTTGTTCGTTTAGAAGGTACGAACGTTGACCTAGGTAAGAAAATTCTTAAAGAATCAGGTTTAAATATTACAGCTGCAGATTCAATGGCTGATGGCGCACAAAAAATCGTTTCATTAGTGAAATAGAAAGGCGGGACGAAAGATGAGTATCCTTATTAACAAAGATACAAAAGTTATTGTACAAGGGATTACAGGTGCTACAGGGTTATTCCATACACAACAAGCTGTCGAGTACGGCACGAATATTGTTGGTGGTGTTACTCCTGGTAAAGGTGGAACAGAGGTAGAAGGTATTCCAGTATTTAATACAGTTAGTGAAGCAGTAAAAGCAACTGGTGCTAATGCATCTGTTATTTACGTACCACCTGCTTTTGCAGCTGATGCAATTATGGAAGCAACAGATGCTGAACTAGACTTAGCAATTTGTATTACCGAAGGAATTCCAGTAATGGATATGGTTAGTGTGAAGCGCTATATGGAAGGAAAGAAAACACGTCTAGTTGGACCAAACTGCCCAGGTGTGATTACACCGGAAGAATGTAAAATTGGTATTATGCCAGGATACATTCATAAAAAAGGTCATGTTGGCGTTGTCTCTCGCTCTGGTACTCTTACGTATGAGGCTGTACATCAATTATCTACAAATGGTATCGGCCAATCATCAGCTGTTGGGATCGGAGGAGATCCGGTTAATGGAACAGACTTCATCGATGTATTAAATTTATTCAATGAAGACCCAGATACGTATGCTGTCATTATGATTGGTGAAATTGGTGGAACGGCAGAAGAGGAAGCAGCTGAATGGGTAAAAGCAAATATGACAAAACCTGTTGTTGGCTTCATCGGTGGTCAAACAGCCCCTCCTGGAAAGCGTATGGGCCATGCTGGTGCGATCATCTCAGGCGGGAAAGGTACAGCTGCTGAGAAGATTAAAACGATGGAAAGCTGCGGTATTAAAGTAGCTGAGACCCCTTCTGTTATGGGAGAAACGTTAATCTCTGTTCTTAAGGAAAAGGGATTACTAGAAAAATGTACAACACATAAAGTAACGAACTAATTTAATAGAAGAAAGTCCTCTAACTTATGAGGGCTTTCTTCCTATTGAAAAAAGGAGCTGGTCTCTTAATGTCTGAGTTTCGAAAACGGCTCATTCATATTCACAGTTGTTCGAGTGTTTCTAGAAATATGATACGTGCTATCCTAAATATAGATCCTCAATTACTGAAAATCTATGATTCCTCCGTTGCCCTTTTGCAGACGCATTTCAGGCTATCTACCAAAAAGGCACAAACGATCCACACTTATTTAAAGGGTTCTTCTCCTGATCAATACTTAAATTACCTTCAAGCTAAGAATATATTTGTTTACACCATTTTAGACTCAGAATACCCGGCTATATTAAAACAGATTTATGATCCACCTCTTGTTTTGTATGGAATGGGGGCAAAAGACATTATTTTTTCAGAAAAGCGCCTCGCGGTCATTGGAACTAGAACCCCGACATCGATAGGTAGCAAAACCGTTTCCGCTATTATTCCCCCCCTTTCAGAACAAGGCTGGACCATTGTTAGTGGTTTTGCTAGAGGAATCGATTCTTTAGCTCATTGGCAAGCACTGCATTCAACAGGTAAAACGATCGCAGTTTTAGGTTCAGGACATTCATATATCTATCCAAAAGAAAATTTTCAATTATTTTCACAAATGTCGAAAAAACAATTAATTGTTTCTGAGTATCCTCCTAATACCCCACCACAAAAATGGCATTTCCCAGCTCGTAACCGAATAATCAGTGGCATATCAAAAGCTGTGCTAGTTATTGAAGCGAAAGAAAAAAGTGGCTCGTTAATTACGGCAGATCAAGCGTTAGAGCAAGGTCGAGATGTGTTTGCTATTCCCGGTTCCATTTTTTCGCCACAATCGCAAGGTACAAACTTTCTTATTCAACAAGGGGCAAAACTTGTTATGAATGCAAATGACATTTTACAGGAATTACAATGAAGAAACACGTCATTTCTACAAAAAATGACAAAAACCACCCTCAACTTGTTTCAATAATTTCCATCTCCTGTTTGACAAATAGCAAAAGTCTGTTTAATAATAGGGAAGATTTTAATTATATCTTCGAGAGAGGGAGTTACTTACATGGCCGATTATTTAGTAATCGTTGAATCTCCCGCCAAAGCAAAGACCATTGGAAAATATTTAGGGAAAAAATTTATTGTAAAAGCTTCAATGGGACATGTTAGAGACTTACCAAAAAGTCAAATGGGAGTAGATGTTGAAAAAAGTTATGAGCCCAAGTACATTACAATACGTGGAAAAGGTCCCGTTCTAAAAGAATTAAAAACAGCTGCTAAAAAAGTTAAACGAATCTATCTCGCGGCTGACCCCGATAGAGAAGGTGAAGCGATTGCTTGGCATCTTGCTCACAGTCTCGACATTGATGAGAATTCAGATTGTAGAGTCGTGTTTAATGAAATTACGAAACAAGCAATTAAGGACGCTTTCAAAACGCCACGTCCAATTAATATGGATTTGGTGGACGCTCAGCAAGCAAGAAGAATTCTCGATCGTTTAGTTGGTTATAACATTAGCCCATTATTATGGAAGAAAGTAAAAAAGGGGCTAAGTGCTGGTCGAGTACAATCAGTAGCAGTAAAGATGATTATTGAAAGAGAAAAAGAAATTCAGAGTTTTGTTCCAGAGGAATATTGGAGTATACCTGCACAGTTTTCACTAGAAGGTGAAACATTTGATGCAAAATTCTACGGGATTGAAGGAAAGAAACAAGAGTTAAAATCTGAAGAGGAAGTAAAAGCTGTTCTTTCAAAGCTTAGTAACAATCAATTCGATGTTACTTCTGTTAAAAAGAGAGAAAGAAAGCGAAATCCAGTTTCCCCTTTCACTACGTCATCATTGCAACAAGAAGCGGCACGAAAATTGAATTTCCGAGCTAAGAAGACAATGATGATTGCCCAACAGTTATATGAAGGGATTGAGCTTGATAAAAAAGAAGGTGCAGTTGGTTTAATTACTTATATGCGTACCGATTCTACTCGAATTTCGGAAACGGCTCAAGCCGAGGCGAAACAGTATATTGTAGAAAACTATGGAGAAGAGTTCACGCGGAAAGAACAACGTGCAGCTAAAAAAGATAAAAAAGCTCAAGATGCCCATGAAGCGATTCGGCCAACGTCTGTTTTCAAAGATCCAAAAACGGTGAAAAGTTATTTGTCTAGAGATCAATTAAGACTTTACAAATTAATTTGGGAACGAATGGTTGCTAGTGAAATGGCTCCTGCGGTTATGGATACGATGACGGTTGATATTGAGCAAAACGGCGTACAATTTAGAGCAACAGGATCAAAAGTCAAATTTGCAGGTTTTATGAAAGTGTATATCGAAGGTAACGATGATGGAAAAAAAGAAGAAGATCGTCTCCTGCCAAATTTAGAGGAAGGTCAAAAGGTAGAAAAGGTAGACATCGAACCCAATCAACATTTCACACAGCCTCCTCCGAGATATACAGAAGCTAGGCTCGTTAAGACAATGGAAGAGCTCGGGATAGGTCGCCCGTCAACATATGCACCAACTCTAGACACGATTCAAAGACGTGGGTATGTTGCCCTTGAGGACAAACGATTTGTTCCAACAGAATTAGGACAAATTGTATTAGAGCTTATTGTTGAATTCTTCCCAGAAATTCTTGATGTTGAATTTACAGCAAAAATGGAAAATGACCTTGATTCTATTGAAGATGGGCAGCAAGAATGGATTCGAATTATCGATGAATTTTATCATGGGTTTGAAAAGCGTTTAACAGTCGCTGAAGAAGAAATGAAAGAAGTCGAAATCAAAGATGAACCAGCTGGTGAAGACTGTGAAAAATGTGGTCACGAGATGGTGTATAAAATGGGCAGATACGGCAAGTTTATGGCGTGCTCAAACTTTCCAGATTGTCGTAATACAAAAGCAATTGTGAAAGACATAGGAGTAAAGTGTCCATCGTGTAAAGAAGGAAACATTGTTGAGAGAAAAAGTAAGAAACGTCGGATTTTCTACGGTTGTGATCGATATCCAGAATGTGAATTTCTTTCTTGGGATAAGCCGATTTCACGACCTTGTCCAAAGTGTGGAAAAATGTTGGTTGAGAAGAAAACGAAAAAAGGTGTAAATGTAGAATGCTCTGCATGTGATTACAAGGAAGATTCCAATTAACTCGTAGGAAAGTTGAAAATCTTGAAGTTGTTTCATGTATTATGATAATATAGTTTAATAATAAAGAGAGAGGGTGGCTCTGGTCAAACGTCTTACCTCTAGTACACAAATTGTGCTTACTAGACGGATGGATCTTTGTGAGCCACCCTCATTTCTACTGTAAGATGGAGGGATTATTTTGTCAGAACAACATGTTAACGTAATCGGTGCAGGACTTGCTGGCAGTGAAGCTGCATGGCAACTTGCAAAGAGAGGCGTTACTGTCCATTTATATGAAATGCGTCCGGTTAAACAAACACCGGCTCACCATACTGATAAATTCGCTGAATTAGTTTGCAGCAACTCGCTTAGGGGTAATAGTTTAACAAACGCTGTTGGTGTTTTAAAAGAAGAAATGAGAAATTTAGACTCAGTTATTATTCGTTCAGCAGATGACGCTTCTGTACCTGCAGGGGGAGCATTAGCTGTAGATCGCCACGAATTTGCAGGTGCTGTTACAGAACGTGTCAAAAACCATCCAAATGTGACCGTCTACAATGAGGAAATTACTTCAATACCTGAAGGTCCAACAATTATAGCGACGGGACCTTTAACATCTGAGCATCTTTCAAAACAATTGAGAGAGTTAACGGGTGAAGAATATTTATATTTTTATGATGCAGCTGCACCAATTATCGAAACAGAATCGATAGATATGAATAAAGTTTATAAAAAATCAAGATATGATAAGGGAGAAGCTGCATATTTAAATTGCCCGATGACGGAAGAAGAATTCGATCGTTTTTATGAGGCCCTAATAGAAGCTGAAACCGTGCCTTTAAAAGAGTTTGAAAAAGAAATTTTCTTTGAAGGCTGTATGCCAATTGAAGTAATGGCTAAACGGGGTCGAAAAACGATGCTTTTTGGACCAATGAAGCCGGTTGGTCTTGAACATCCTGAAACGGGTAAAAGACCATTTGCTGTTGTTCAATTAAGGCAAGATAATACATCGGGTACTCTATATAATATTGTTGGATTCCAAACACATCTAAAATGGGGTCCGCAAAAAGAAGTCCTGCAGTTAATACCTGGATTAGAAAATGCTGAAATTGTACGCTATGGAGTCATGCATCGAAATACTTTTATTAATTCGCCAAACCTTCTTAAACCAACATATCAATATAAAGATCGAGATGATTTGTTTTTTGCCGGTCAAATTACAGGCGTAGAAGGTTATGTTGAATCGGCTGCAGCTGGACTGGTAGCTGGTATTAATGCTGCAAATTATGTAAAAGGGAAAGAAATGATTATTTTTCCGGAAACAACTGTAATTGGCAGTATGGCTAACTACATTACGACAGCAAATAAAAAGAACTTCCAGCCTATGAATGCTAACTTCGGACTTCTTCCGCCATTAGAGGAACGTATTCGCGATAAAAAAGAAAGGTATGAACAATTAGCAAACAGAGCACTTGGCGCAATTCAGAATTTTGTGAAAAAAGTGTAAATATCGTTGTCAGAGCTACTAAATCATGATAGAATTTAGTAGCTCTGTGAGTATTAGGTGGTGTCCCGTATTTGTCAGAACAGTCCTGGCTAGATTTATTTATTACATACATGCAACTAGAAAAGAATAGTTCTGTTCATACGTTGAGAAATTATACGAATGATATAGAGGACTTTCAAAGGTTTATGAAGAGCTCCCAGATTTCTTCCTTTTCTGATGTAACCGTTAACGATATTCACAAATATATGTCGGTATTGTTTGATAAGTATTCGGAGAAGACCATTGCTAGAAAGATATCAGCATTGAGAAGCTTTTATAAGTTTCATATGAATGAGGGACGGGTAAGAGAGAATGGATTCGCTGTAGTGGATTTACCGAAAGGATCTGAGCGAATATCGACATTTCTAAATGAAGATGAAATGAGTAAACTTTTTCATGAAATGCCGGGAAATAAGCCGCTTGATCAGCGAGACCGTGCGATTTTGGAATTGCTTTACGCTACTGGAATGAAGGTAAGTGAATGTAGCAAGATCCAAATTGAAGATATTGACTTCTCTATAGGTACTGTTTTGATCCAAGGAAAAAGGCGAAAAGAACGTTATTCACCGATTACTACATTTGCAATATTAGCATTGCAAAAGTATATTAAGGATGGACGTAAAGTACTTATACAAAAAGCGAAACAACATCAATCATCTTTGTTTCTTAATTTCCGTGGTGGGGTGCTTTCAGATAGAAGCATTCGAACCATTGTTCATAAACGGATGATGCATTTAGCAAGTAGTAAAGCGCTTCGTCCGCAAGATATAAGGTATTCTTTTGCTGCTCATTTATTAAATAATGGAGCTGATTTACGGGTTGTTCAAGAATTATTAGGACACGAACATTTTTCAACGACTCAACTATATGCGCATGTTACAAAGAACCGATTGAAAGATGTATACAAACATTCTCATCCTAGAGCATAATTGGGGTGTAAGGAGGATATAGAGATGGATCAATCTTTTCACGCGACGACCATATTTGCTGTTCAACATAATGGAGAATGTGCAATGGCAGGTGATGGCCAAGTAACATTCGGAAATGCTGTCGTGATGAAGCATACCGCAAAAAAAGTCCGAAAAATTTACCAAGGTAAAGTAATCGCTGGCTTTGCCGGATCAGTTGCAGACGCCTTTACGTTATTCGAGAAATTTGAAGGGCGTTTAGAAGAGTACAATGGTAACCTTCAACGGGCAGCAGTAGAGCTTGCAAAAGAGTGGAGAAGTGATAAGGTGCTCAGAAGACTTGAAGCTATGCTGATTGTCATGAATAAAGAGCATCTATTACTTGTGTCTGGAACTGGTGAAGTAATAGAACCAGATGACGGAATATTAGCTATTGGCTCTGGTGGAAACTACGCGTTGTCTGCTGGGAGGGCATTAAAAAAGCATGCTCCAGATTTATCTGCAAGAGACATCGCACGTGCTTCATTAGAAACAGCTGGTGAAATTTGCGTTTACACGAACTTGAATATTATCGTTGAAGAACTTAAATAGTGAACCGATACGGAATTGGAGAGTGGTATTGTGAAATCGAACTTAACCCCTAGAGAGATTGTTAACCGTTTGAATCAGTTTATTGTAGGTCAGGAAGAAGCAAAAAAGTCAGTGGCTATTGCATTACGTAATCGCTACCGTCGAAGTTTACTTGATAAAAAGATGAAAGACGAGATCACTCCAAAGAACATCTTAATGATTGGACCTACGGGTGTAGGTAAGACAGAAATAGCTAGAAGGTTAGCAAAGCTAGTTGGCGCCCCTTTTGTAAAAGTAGAGGCAACAAAGTTTACAGAAGTTGGTTATGTTGGCCGTGATGTCGAATCAATGATTAGGGACCTAGTAGAAACAAGCGTTAGAATCGTTAAAGAAGAAAAAACGCATCAAGTACGAGGTCAGGCAGAAACAAATGCGAACGAACGCATTATTGAGTTACTTGTTCCTAAAGCGAAAAAACAATCGTCATACAAAAATCCATTTGAAATGATTTTTGGCGGGCAACAAGGGACACAAGAAGTTGAACCAGACCAAATGGAAGAAACAAATATAGCAGAGCGTCGTAAGCAAATGGCGCATAAGCTAGCCTTAGGCGAGTTAGAAGACCACATGGTGACAGTGGAAGTCGATGAACAGTCACAAGGCTTTATGGATATGTTCCAAGGTCAAGGCATGGAGCAAATGGGAATGAACATGCAAGAGATGCTAGGTGGCATGCTTCCAAAGAAGAAGAAAAAGAGGCGTTTACCAGTATCTGATGCAAGAAAAGTTCTTATAGAAGAAGAGGCTCAGAAATTAATTGATATGGATGAAGTCACTCAAGAAGCCGTTTCAAGAGCGGAACAACTTGGAATCATCTTTATTGATGAGATCGATAAAGTTGCGAGCAAAGGGCAGCAGTCGGCTGATGTCTCCCGTGAAGGGGTTCAACGTGATATTTTGCCAATTGTGGAAGGATCTACAGTTGTTACGAAACATGGTTCAGTGAAAACCGATCATATTTTATTTATCGGTGCAGGGGCGTTTCACATGGCAAAACCGTCAGATCTTATACCAGAATTGCAGGGGCGTTTTCCAATTCGAGTTGAACTTAAAAATTTAACAGTAGAAGACTTTGTTCGGATATTAGTCGAACCAAACAATGCTCTAATTAAGCAATATATAGCACTTCTTGAAACGGAAGGTATAAAAGTGACGTTTTCGGACGAAGCTGTTCATAAGATTGCGACAATTGCAACAGAAGTCAATCAAGAAACCGAAAACATTGGTGCAAGACGATTACATACGATTCTTGAGCGTTTATTAGAGGACCTTTCGTTTGAAGCACCAGATATAAATTTAGAGGAAATAGTTATCACACCAGAGTATGTAGAAGAAAAATTAGCTTCTATTGCAAAAAATCGAGATCTTAGCCAATTTATTTTGTAAGTTGCAGGAGGAGAAGTTATGGATTTATTAACTAGAACGAGAAAAATCAATGAAATGTTACAAAAAACAGGGGTGCAGCATGTCAATTTTAAAGATATGGCTGAAACACTTCGCGATACGATCAGTGCGAATATCTTTGTAGTAAGTCGCCGTGGGAAATTATTAGGATATGCTATTAAGCAAGAGATTGAAAACGAACGAATGAAGAAAATGTTAGAGGATCGTCGCTTTCCAGAAGAGTATACTGATGGACTATTTAAGATCGAAGAAACTTCAGCTAACTTAGATATTGAAAGTGAGTACACGGCCTTCCCAGTAGAGAATAAAGATTTATTTAGCAGCGGCCTTACAACTATTGTACCGATACAAGGTGGAGGTCAACGTCTTGGTACATTAATTCTAGCTCGCTTAAATGATTCATTTAATGACGATGACTTAATTCTAGCTGAGTACGGGGCTACTGTAGTTGGAATGGAAATTCTTCATGAAAAAACACAGGAAATTGAAGAGGAAGCTAGAAGCAAAGCAGTCGTTCAAATGGCTATAAGTTCACTTTCTTATAGTGAGTTAGAAGCTGTTGAGCATATTTTCCACGAGTTAGATGGAAAAGAAGGGCTTCTTGTGGCAAGTAAAATCGCTGATCGAGTTGGAATTACTCGTTCTGTAATTGTTAATGCACTTCGTAAACTTGAAAGTGCGGGTGTCATTGAATCTCGTTCATTAGGAATGAAGGGGACATATATTAAAGTACTCAATGATAAGTTCCTCGTTGAACTAGATAAGTTAAAAGCTAAATAGGTTTAATAAGGGAAAAGAGCGTATGTTATGTGCGTTCTTTTCTTATTTTTTTATGGAAAGTTTTACAGTTTTTCTAGGAAGTATGATACAATTTTAGATGATTTCTGTCGAATATTGTATTAATTTGATGATGTTAACAGTGTTGCTATAGGTTTATGCGACAAAAGTCTCCATTTTTCTTTGGTTCTTTTATCTTGATTTAGCAACTGGATAAAAACGGGGTTAGACTTTTATTGCAGGATTTAATACAATTTTCATAGAGATTGTGTAAGAAAATGTGAAATTGAGGGAAGAAACCGCAAAAGTCGAATTGTTATTTTTTATGTCGGAAGGTGAAATGTTTTGGATCTTTTTGGGAGTTCAACTTTTAAAACGTTAGAAAGAGGGTTAGCAGGCGCGCAAGTAAGACAGAATGCTATTTCTCAAAATATTGCTAATGTAGATACACCTAACTATAAGGCTAAACAAGTTAGTTTTAAACATACATTAAACGATGCTATGAATCATTCTGCTTTGAAGGCAAACCGGACAAATGACCACCATTATGAATTTAGCAGAGCTAAAAACTCAGTTGCCATTGAGACAAATCGTTCAACGATGTATAACCATAACGGCAATAATGTAGACATTGATTTAGAAATGGCAGAGCTGGCAAAAAACCAAATATACTATAATGCCCTAATAGATCGCCTAAATGGACGATTTACTAGTTTACAAACCGTTATACGTGGAGGGAATTAATCATGACTATTTTTCATGGATTTAACACAAGTGCTTCCGCATTAACAACACAACGGTTACGTATGGATGTCGTTTCTTCTAATATGGCTAATGCTGAGACAACTAGAGCGAGAATGGTTGATGGTGAGTGGCAGCCCTACAGGCGTAAGATGGTAGTCACTCAACCGAACGAAAAGTCGTCGTTTGGACATTTTTTAAATCAAGCTAAAACAAGTAATAACTCAGGCATCGGTAATGGGGTGAAAGTCTCAGGTATCGTTGAAGACCGTACTCCATTTAAACAAGTTTATAACCCTGATCACCCTGATGCAAATGAACAGGGCTATGTTCATTTGCCGAATGTTGATCCATTACGAGAGATGGTAGATTTAATGAGTGCCACTCGTTCCTATGAGGCGAATGTGACAACATTAAATGCATCAAAAAACATGTTGTTAAAAGCATTAGAGATCGGAAGGTAGGGGAATCCTAGATGGATATGCGCATACAATCGCCTTTTCTACAAATGAATTCGGCGTTAACAAAAACAAAACATACACCGGCAGAAGCTCAAGCGTCATTTAAGAATGCTTTAAGCCAAGCGGTAAAAGATGTGAACGAACTGCAAAATGAATCAGCAAAGAAAACAGAACTATTAGCCAAAGGCGAGATAGATAACCTTCATGATGTAATGATTACGGGGCAAAAAGCAAGTATTTCACTCCAGGCAACGGTGGAAGTACGTAATAAAGTGGTTGAAGCCTATCAAGAGATTATGAGAATGCAAGTGTGAATTATTGTAAGTCTGTTTTGAAGGAGAGGCTACATGAACGAGAAATTACTTATGTATAAAGGGCGGATAACAGAATATTGGAGCGCTAAGACAAAAAAGCAAAAGACGATTCTCCTTGGTTCTGTAATTGCAATTGTTACATTGCTCGCTCTTTTATTCTTTTTTTCAACAAAATCAAATTATGTTGCTCTTTATAGCAATTTGACATTACAAGAAACGGGACAAATTAAAGAGACCCTCGACGCTCGCGGGATCTCATCAACCATTTCTGATAACGGAACATCGATTATGGTTCCTGAGCCATTAGTTGACTCATTGAAAGTTGAATTAGCAGCAGAGGGACTTCCGAGAAGTGGAAGTATTGACTATAGCTTCTTTCAAGATCAAATGGGATTTGGAATGACAGATAATGAATTTTCTGTCATGGAACGTGCTGCCATGCAAACGGAACTTGGCAGCCTGATCAGAAATATAAACGGCGTCAATCATGCGAATGTCATGATAACACTGCCAGAAGAAAGCGTATGGTTAAACTCATCTAATGAGACATCTACAGCAGCTGTTGTCTTAGATTTGGCACCTGGCTATCAGCTTGAACCTTCTCAAGTACAAGCTCTTTATCATCTTATATCCAAGAGTGTACCTAACCTCCCTATTGAAAATATCGTCATTTCTGACCAAATGTTTAATGATTATTTATATGATAATGGAAATCAGGTAAATTCAACGTTAACAGCTTACGAGCAGCAACGGTCAATTCAACGTGAAATTGAACGGGATTTAACTCGTAATCTTCAACAAATGCTAGGGACGGTTGTTGGGAGAGATAAAGTTCTCGTTTCTGTTACAACTGATATTGATTTTACTCAAGAAAATCGTACGGAAGCATTGGTTGAACCTGTTGATCCAGAAAATATGGAAGGAATTGCAGTTAGTATTGAACGAATTGCTGAAACGTACAGCGGTGAAGGGACAGTTGAAGGCGGAATTGCGGGTGTCGGGGATGAAATTCCTAATTTTCCAGGCGCTGTTGGTCAAGGCCCATCAGAATGGGAACGTACAGAAGACCGTATTAATAATGAAGTAAATCGTATTAATCGAGATATAGTGGAAAGCCCTTATAAAATTCGAGATTTAGGTATTCAAGTTATGGTTGAACCTCCTGATGGCTTAGATATGCTTCCTCAAGAACGGATGGATGATATTCAACAAATTTTAGGCACGATCGTACGAACAAGCATTTCTGGAGTATATGCTGAGGAACTAACACAAGATGCAATTAATGAAAAGATTTTTGTCTCTTCTCAACCATTTGATGGAAAAGTCGAGTTTGAACAACAAGCAATTCAGGCAATTCCAATGTGGATGTATGTTGTCGGCGGCATTCTAGTAACGTTGATTTTATTCCTACTATTCTTGCTTATTAGAAAGAGAAAAGCAGAAAGTGAAGAAGAGTTTGAAGAGGAAAAAGAGGTTCGTTACGAAGTTCCTGATCTCCCTAACGAAGATCAGAGCTTAAGTGCAACTAAACGTAAGCAGTTAGAAAAAATGGCTAAAGAAAATCCAGATGAATTTTCAAAATTACTACGTACATGGTTATCGGAAGATTAGGAGGGATAATTGGTGGTCAGTTCAACAAATAAAGGGTTAACAGGTAAACAAAAGGCAGCGATCCTCCTTATATCTCTAGGACCCGATGTATCTGCACAAGTGTATAAGCATTTATCAGAAGAAGAAATAGAACAACTAACACTTGAAATTGCCAATGTTCGAAAAGTAGACAGTGGAATGAAAGAAGAAATTCTTGAGCAATTTCATTCATTAGTTTTGGCACAGGATTATATTGCTCAAGGTGGAATCGGGTATGCTAAAAGCATTTTAGAAAAAGCGTTAGGAGAAGAGAGTGCAATGGATGTTATCAATCGGTTAACATCAACGTTGCAAGTACGTCCATTTGATTTCGCCCGCAAAGCAGACCCGTCACAGATATTAAACTTTATCCAAAATGAACATCCTCAGACAATTGCATTAATTTTGTCTTATTTAGAATCTGTACAAGCTGGACAGATCCTGTCTGAATTGCCGCAAGAAGTTCAAGCGGATGTCGCCAAACGAATTGCTCTCATGGACAGCACTTCACCTGAAATTGTTAGCGAAGTGGAGTCAATTCTAGAACAGAAATTATCTTCTACTGTGACACAAGATTATACGGACGCGGGTGGTATCGAGGCTGTTGTTGAAGTGTTAAATAGTGTTGATCGTAGTACGGAGCGTACAATTCTTGATGCCCTAGAAATCCAAGATCCAGAACTTGCGGAAGAAATTAAGAAGCGTATGTTCGTCTTTGAAGACATCGTTACACTTGATAACCGGTCAATTCAACGTGTCATTCGAGATGTTGAAAATGAAGATTTACAACTGTCATTGAAGGTGGCTAGTGAGGAAGTGAAAGATATTGTCTTCAGTAATATGTCTCAACGGATGGCTGATACATTCAAAGATGAAATGGAATTTATGGGTCCTGTGCGATTGCGTGATGTGGAAGAAGCGCAGTCGCGAATTGTGGCCATCATCCGTCGTCTAGAAGAAGCTGGTGAGATCGTAATTGCTCGTGGTGGAGGAGACGATATTATTGTCTAAAATTATTAAGTCACACCTTAACTCTACCGAAAGAAAGTCGAAAAAGATTACAATACGTAACCTTTTTGAGGAAGGTTTGTTTCAAAATCATAATGATATGTTGAACAGCCAGCAAGATACGTGCAAGGTAGAAGAAGATCGAGAAACTCTTAATCGATTACGGTTAGAGATTCAAGAGGCTGAAGAAAAAGCAGGTCGGATTATACTTGAAGCAGAAGATCAAGCCAAGGTGATACGTGAGACCATTAGGATGGAACAAGAGCAGGCAACTCTAGAAATTGAGCAGTTAAAACAAACTGCAGAGGAACAAGGATATAAAGATGGTTATGAAAAGGGACAAGCAGAAGGGTTTTCTTCATACTCTAATTTAATTGATCAAGCACAGCATATAATCAATCAGTCCGAACAGGAGTATGAAAAAACAATTGAATCAGCTCAACCTGTAATTGTAGAACTTGCTGCAGCCTTAGCTCAGCGAATGGTTAATCAAAAGTTAACTGAGGATCCGGACATGTGGGCCGATTTACTTACTCAAGTAATGACAGAGGTAAGAGAACACGAAAACGTTAGGATATATGTTCATCCGGATTGGTTTGAGAGAACGAACCAACAAAAAGAAGAACTTGAACAATTACTTAGTCATACTGAGAGATTGTTCATTTATCCTGATGCAGGCTTAATGAAAAATGGCTGTGTTATTGAATCGAAATATGGCCGTATTGATGCAACGGTGGACAAGCAGCTTAGCGAACTAAAACTCCAGTTATTAGAAAAACTTAAGGAGGGCGACGATGAACGCCGAGCAACTAATTAACATTGTCGGTTCCCTCACTCCTTATAAATGGTACGGGAAAGTTACAAGAGTTGTTGGATTAACGATTGAATCGAAAGGTCCGCAAGCTTCTATTGGAGATCTTTGTTACATTATCGTAGGTAAATCACAGACAAAAGTGAAGGCGGAGGTCGTAGGCTTTCGAGATGAAAACGTTTTGCTTATGCCGTTAAACGGCACGATGGACATTTCACCAGGCTGCTTGGTGGAGGCTACAGGAAAGCCATTAGAAATTAAAGTTGGAGCAGGGTTAATTGGAAGTGTCATCGATGGGTGCGGAGAGTTAATGTCAAAAGCTAGTCTCCCAAAAGGACTTACTTCGTTCCCTACTGATAATGCACCTCCTAATCCCTTATCTAGACCAAGGATTCATGAAAAGATGTCGCTTGGTGTTCGTGCAATCGATGCTTTATTTACAGTCGGAAAAGGGCAAAGAATTGGTATATTTGCAGGAAGTGGTGTTGGGAAAAGTACTTTGTTATCAATGCTTGCCAAAAATTCGGCAGCAGATGTCAATGTTATTGCATTAATTGGGGAACGTGGAAGGGAAGTAAAAGATTTTATTGAGCGAGACCTTGGAGAAGAAGGCTTGCGCAAATCTGTATTAGTCGTTGCTACATCTGATCAGCCTGCATTAATGCGAATAAAAGGAGCAATGACAGCTACAGCTGTGGCTGAGTATTTTAGAAATCAAGGTCTTCACGTTAACCTTATGATGGATTCTGTTACCAGATTTGCGATGGCCCAACGTGAAATCGGCTTAGCTATCGGTGAGCCCCCTACTTCCAAAGGATATACCCCATCTGTTTTTGCGATGCTGCCCAAATTATTAGAGCGCTCGGGAACGGACGTAAGGGGAAGTATTACAGCGTTTTATACTGTTTTAGTTGATGGCGATGATATGAATGAACCAATAGCTGATGCCGTCAGAGGAATATTAGATGGACATCTAGTTCTTGATCGGAAATTAGCAAATAAAGGACAGTTTCCTGCGATTAACGTCTTAAAAAGTGTAAGTCGTGTAATGTCTGATATTGTAGATGACATTCATAAAGCAACTGCAAGTCAAGTCCGTTCCTATTTATCTACTTATGATGATAATGAAGACTTAATCAATATAGGAGCTTATAAACGGGGGGCATCAAAAGAAATTGATGAAGCCATTATGATGTATCCAAAAATTATAAATTTCTTAAAGCAGTCTACAACGGAAGTAACAGGTATTGACCAATCAATCGAACGGTTAATTGAAGATTTTGCGAAAGGAGGGCATTACTAATGTCATTCCAATTCACCCTTCAAAAAGTAATGCAAGTTAGGGAAAGAGAGAAAAACAAAGTACAAGCTGAATATCAAGAAGCGATTGGTCATTTTGAGAAGGTTGCAACACAATTGTATGAGTTACTTAAAAGCAAGGAAGGTTTGGAAGAGCGGGTGAGTAATCAGATCTCAACTGGGACGTCTATTTATGAATTGCAGCAAAACCAAAATGAAATCATGCGTTTACAGCAAGAAATTATGGATAAGCAGCATGACACCCAATTAGCTAGGGAAAAAATGGTTGTCAAAGAGAAGGATCTAGTTACGAAAACAATTGAAATGAAAAAATATGAAAAAATGAAACAATTAAAACAAGAGCAGTATAAACAAGAAGAGAAACGAAAAGATATAATGCAAATGGACGAACTATCAGTTCAATTATTTGCAAAACGTTAAAGGTGAAACTATGAGGGAAAAAGATAGATCATATAGCAAATTTCAGTGGTTTTTTCTTGTGATTTGTATACCGGTTCTTTTTGCAGTTATTTTATTTATCGTCATTCTCTCTTTCCTAGGGGTAGATGTCGTAGATAAAACGAAGCAAGCGGCTGCTGACGTTCCATTTCTATCTTCAATGGTTCAAGAGGAAGAAGAAATAGTAGAAGTCGATGTAAGCATGTTAGATCAACGTATTAACGAGCAAGAGGCTGAAATTGTCCGATTGCAGCAAATCATTGATCAACGTGAAGAAGCAATTGAACAGTTAGAAAATGAGCTGAGACAATTAGAAGAGAAAAACGAAATTGACGTTGAATTACAGAATGAAGCAAAGCAAGATTTAAAGGATATAGCCAGGATCTATGAGTCCATGTCTACTAAGAATGCGGCTGCCATTGTTTCGGAGCTATCAGTTGAGGAAGCACTTTTGCATTTATCTCTAGTTTCGGTTGATGCAAGAGCTGGGATTCTTTCTAAAGTGGAAAGTGAACTAGCAGCGGAACTAATGAGCAGGTTTGTAAATGAATAATGGGCAGAACGATTGAAAGGAGGTGAAAAAAATAAATGAACTCTATGGCAGTAAATGTGTTCATAATGTCTGCGTCATCCGTTGCTAGTAATGTATCTGCTAAGGCATTGTCAGATGAAGACTCAAAGCTTAAATTTTCCCAATTGCTGGGCTCACTTTCTCAATTCGATGATCCGCCTGCTGAGGAAAAGGAGGAACCTAATCCTGTTGATTTATTTGGAGCGGTAGAGGCTGTTCTAAGAGCAGAGTTAATAATTGAGGCTGAATTAGAAGATCTCCCAAAAGAGTGGCAAGAGGATTTTGCGTTCGCTTGGGCTTCAACGATAGATGATGCAACGCTGCGTGCTAGTGACTGGTCTGAAGAAAAAAAGCTTGCTTTTTTAGTGATTTCGTATTCTGAAGGTGATTCAGCAACTAAGGATTTAATAAAGCAAAAGGTTCCTGAGGAATTATTTGAGAAGTTGGAGCGAGGAATAGAACATATTGTACCTCTATTATTCATGAACGATCAAAAGGATTCAACGAATCAAAAGTTATTAAACCAACTGAACCTGACCGAATTCATTTTTAGCAATAAAGAAAATGAGTCAAAAAGCAGCTTTCTTCTTGGACATAACGGCAAATTTGAGAACTATAAGAACCATACTCGAATGAATGTAGTTCAAAATATAGAACAGAAGCAAGCAGTGGTTTTAAAAGAAGGAATGACACTAGTTTCAGAAGCTTTTAACAGTCAGTCATTGGAAGAGCGGCTATCAAAGCCAGAGCCGTTACAGTTATATATTGGAGAGCGTCTTCCAAAGGAGATGCAGCAACAGCAATTCCTAAGGCAGCTTCATTCAATATTAAAACGTGGGACCTTTACACAGACACCTCAAGGATTTCAAACGTTATCGATTAAAATATACCCTGAACATCTAGGACGGTTAAATATTCAGCTTACTCAGCAAGAAGGAATGATTACAGCACGTATTATTGCTGGAACTTCAGCAACGAGGGAGTTAGTTGAAACGCAATTACAGCAGTTGAGGCAAGCATTTGTGCAACAGCAGATACAAGTTGACCGTATAGAAGTCACCCATGAGCAATACCCTGAGCAGCAAAAAGAGGATGAATCAAAAAAAGATGCTAGAGAAGAGCACGCTGATAAAAATGACAGCGAAGATTCTGTGTTGTTCCAAGAAGTTTTAGATGAAGTATTTATTAATGAACAGATATAGGTGATAACATGACAAGTATTCATGAAGGGTTAATGTTAAACAGTCTTCCCAAGCAAGTTCAACAATCGACTCAAGGTATTCTAGGAAAAGATGACTTCTTAAAAATACTTATTACACAACTGCAAAATCAAGACCCGGCTAACCCTATGGATGACAGAGAGTTTATAGCGCAAATGGCACAATTTTCTTCATTAGAACAAATGACGAATATGAACCAAGCGATGCAAAAATTTATAACGATGCAGACTAGTCAGAATTTAGTACAGCATAGTGAGCTCATTGGCAAAAATGTTCAATGGAAACGTGAAGTTCCAATAGATGAATATCGATCAAGGACTGAACACGTTGAAAATATAGTAACATCTGTCAAATTGGAAACAGATGGACAGCTTCGGATCCAACTAGATGATGGTAGATGGATTAGTAATGAACAAATTATACAAGTAAGTAAAGCAGAGGATAAGAAGCAGCAAACAGAGGATTAAACTAAAGGCTGATAAGGATGTGGCGGTAATGGATCCAAGGGTTTACACTCAGACGTTGCATACACTTCCGAAACCTGCTCATAAAAGGGTCAATCAATCACAAACGAACCAATTTCATAAACTGTTACAAAGTGAGCTTTTACGCACAAACGAGTTAAAGGTAAGCAAGCATGCGCAGCAACGAATGGATGTGCGAGGAATTGAATTTACAGAAGATAAATGGTTGACGATCAAGGAAAAGGTCAAGGAAGCGAAACAAAAAGGAGTAACCGATTCCCTTGTCATCACTGATCACGCTGCACTTGTTGTAAGTGCTAAAAATGACACAGTAATTACAGTGATGAATCGGGATGAAGCGCAGTCTCAAATATTTACGAATATTGATGGGACAATCATTATTGACTAAGAAAACGTTCAAATAAGACTGGACCCGGACAGGGAGGTCTTTTGGCTGCTGATTGATAGAAGCAGTCAATAAGAGGAGGAAAATAAAATGTTACGTTCAATGTACTCAGGCATTTCTGGAATGAACAATATGCAAACAAAATTAGATACAATTGGGAATAATATTGCCAATGTTAATACTTTTGGTTTTAAAAAAGGGCGGACGACTTTTAAGGATATGGTGAGCCAACAAATCGCTGGTGCCTCTGGACCAGGGGTGAATCTAGGTGGTACGAATCCAAGACAAGTAGGATTAGGGGCACAGCTTGCAACTATTGATACGATTCATACACAGGGAAGTCTTCAGAATACAAACCGTGAATTGGATTTAGGTATTTCTGGCGATGGCTATTTTAGATTAGGTGAGGGCGATAATACGTTTTATAGTAGGGCGGGTAACTTTTATTTAGACCAAGAAGGTTTCATTGTAAATTCTGACGGTCTTTATTTACTGGATGTGGCCGGTAATGAAATAAATATACCTGCTAATTCGCAAAGCTTTAGTATTAGTCAAACCGGAAATGTAAATGTAATTAATGCACAGGGAGAATTAAATACAGTTGCTACTATTTCATTAGCCTTCTTTGCCAACCCAGAAGGGCTGCAAAAAGAAGGGAGCAATCTTTATCAAGTAACAGCTAACTCTGGAAATCCTGAAGTGACGGCTCCAGGGTTAAATGGAACAGGTGTATTAGTTGCAGGGACTCTTGAAATGTCAAATGTGGACCTTTCACAAGAGTTTACTGAAATGATTGTTGCTCAACGTGCTTTCCAAGCGAATACACGTATTATTACAACATCAGATGAAATTCTACAAGAACTAGTAAATCTAAAACGATAATCTATTGAACTATAACTTTACTTAGGAGGATGGGGCTAGGCCAATTCTAGCCCATTCATTTAACTATGATTGAACTTATTCGTTTAAATGGTCAACCGTTTTTACTTAATGCCTTGTTAATTGAACAAATTGAAGCTTTTCCAGATACAACAATTACTTTGCTAAGCGGGAAGAAAATTGTGATACGCAATAGCATGGAAGAGGTTCAAAAGTTAATAAATGCAAGGTTTACTCAAATAGGACTAATAGGAATTAATAAAGATGCGGAGGGGTCTTGATTGTTTAAAAATAAGCTTGTAAACATCATGCTTATCATTTTAACAGCTCTTACGTTAGTAGGCGTGGTGGCATTTGTGCTTGTTAATCATTATTTACATGAACCAGACCCAAACGCTGAACCAACGATTGATGAAATCATTGCTCAGTCATTTGAAACGAAGGATATTACAACTAACCTCCTATCCAATGATTATGTTCGGGCATCTTTTCGAATACACGTTGATAGCAGATCTGCATTAACAGAAGTACAAAAACGGGATTTTCAAGTGAATAATATTATTTTACGTGCCCTTTCTGGAAAAAGAGCATCTGATTTAGCAGGACCTGAAGGCATCGAAGCGTTTGAAGAAGATGTTCGGTTACAGATTAATGAGTTAATGAAAGAAGGGGAGGTTATCCAAGTTTACACAACAACTTGGGTAATCCAGTAGAGGTATTAGATAAAGAGGTGAGGGTCTTGGCTGACGTTTTATCACAGGGAGAGATAGATGCCCTGTTATCAGCACTTTCTACTGGGGAAATGAATGCTGAGGAACTGAAAAAAGAAGAAAACGAATCAAAAGTTAAAGTATATGATTTTAAACGAGCTTTGCGATTTTCGAAGGATCAAATTCGAAGCTTATCACGAATACATGAAAATTTTGCCCGGCTGCTAACAACTTACTTTTCCGCTCAGTTACGCACGTATGTTCAGATTTCAGTTGCATCTGTAGATCAACTTCCATATGAAGAGTTCATTCGATCGATTCCGAAGATGACAATATTAAATGTATTTGAACCTTATCCGCTGGATGGAAGACTCCTCATGGAAATCAATCCTAATATAGCGTATGCCATGCTGGATCGACTACTAGGCGGAAAAGGGGTTAGTGTAAATAAGATAAATAATTTAACAGAGATTGAGACAAAAATTATGTCTCAACTTTTTCAGCGGACGTTAGAAAGTTTTCAAGAAGCGTGGAGTTCTGTTATAGATCTTGATCCTGTTATGGAAGACATCGAAGTCAATCCACAGTTTCTCCAAATGGTTTCACCGAATGAGACGGTTGTCGTCATTTCGCTTTCAACAACGATTGCTGAAACATCAGGAATGATTAATATTTGTTTGCCACATGTAGTGTTAGAGGAAATTTTACCGAAGCTTTCTGTCCATTATTGGATGCAGGAAAAGAAAAAGCAGAGACAACGAGGAGAGGCAGAACGTATTGAGAGACATATTCAGAAGGCTCCATTGCTCATTCAAACTGAGTTAGGCCGCTCTGAAATCTCAATACATGAATTTTTACATCTTGGTGTTGGAGATGTCATTGAATTGGATCAATTAATCAATCAACCACTTACTGTAACAGTAGGCGGGGAAAGAAAATATCTTGCGCAACCAGGGAAAACAAAGAACCAAATTGCTGTCCAGGTGACAGAATTAATTGAGGAGGCAGAAGTAGATGAATGATGATATGCTTTCCCAAGACGAGATTAATGAGCTCTTAAAAGGAGTAACTGGAGATAATGAGGAACCGCCTGTAAAAAATGATCAATTTAATTTATCTGACTACTTGTCAGATATTGAAAAAGACGCTTTAGGAGAGATAGGAAATATATCTTTTGGGAGCGCAGCAACAGCTTTATCAACATTATTAAATCAAAAGGTTGAAATTACAACACCGTTGCTCTCAATTATTTCAAGAGATAAGCTTGAGATGGAATTCCCTCAGCCGCATGTAGCTGTCCATGTTGAGTATACAGAAGGGTTTCAAGGAATAAATTTATTAGTCATTCAAACTCGGGATGCAGCAATAATAGCTGATTTAATGCTTGGTGGAGATGGGATGGAACCATCTTTAGAATTAACGGACATGCATGTAAGTGCTGTTCAAGAAGCGATGAACCAAATGATGGGATCTGCTTCTACATCCATGTCGACTATCTTTAACAAAAAGGTCGACATTTCACCCCCGGGGATAGATTTAATGGATGTTAAAAAGGAGGAAGGGACATCAAAAATTCCTGAAGATGAGATTCTTGTAAAAACATCTTTTCGATTAAAAGTAGGGGATTTGATCGATTCAAATATTATGCAATTGGTTACTGTACCATTTGCTAAAGCCTTAGTAGAAGAGTTAATGAATCCAAGTTCGTCTGTAACGGAAGAAACAGAGTCACCAGTTGAAGAGCTTGCCTATAATGCGAGTCAAGCTGAAAAAGAAGTTGCTTCGATTAAAAGGAATCAAGAGATTGTGCAAAGACAAGGGGCATCAAGAGAGCAAGTATCTCAAAATCCCCAATCTGTTCACGCACCTTATGAACAAAGAGGTCAGCAGCACTTAGGTGGTTATCATGAGCGTGATGTCGATGTTCAACCAGCAGCATTTTCAACATTTGAAACGCCGCAATTGTCACCGAGTGAATCGAATAATCTAAATATGTTGTTAGATATTCCTCTTCAGGTAACAGTTGAGCTAGGTAGAACGAAACGCTCAATCAAGGAAATTCTTGAGTTTACACAAGGATCCATTATCGAACTTGATAAATTAGCAGGGGAACCAGTAGATATTCTTGTTAATCAAAAATTAATTGCTAAAGGTGAAGTCGTTGTAATTGATGAAAATTTCGGAGTAAGAGTTACTGATATTGTAAGTCAAGAAGATCGAATTCGAAATTTAAAATAGGGGAAGGGGAATGATCTATGTCAGCAAAAGTGTTAATTGTCGATGATGCGGCATTTATGCGAATGATGATTAAAGATATATTGAAAAAAAATGGGTTTGAAGTAGTCGGTGAAGCAAACGATGGACTTCAAGCGATTGAAAAGTTTAAGGAATTATCGCCAGATCTTGTCACAATGGATATCACAATGCCTGAAATGGACGGAATAACGGCATTAAAGGAAATAAGAGCCATTGACGCTAGTGCTAAGATTATAATGTGTTCAGCGATGGGGCAGCAAGCAATGGTAATTGATGCGATCCAAGCTGGAGCTAAAGACTTTATCGTGAAGCCGTTTCAAGCTGATCGAGTAATAGAGGCAATTAATAAAACACTAGGTTAGTAATGAGTGGAAGAAATGGGGGAGCTGCAATATATATGAGCAATAAGTTAGTAGTTATAGCTCTAATTTTGATTCTTTCTGTTTTGGGCCCGCACTATCAAGTGGAAGCAAATACGACGACTGATGAGAATCGTAGAGTTTCAGAAACGTTAAATAGAAATGGATCAACAGAGGAACCAGTCGTGGAAGAAAATGCTCCTCCTCAAACACCAGTTAGTGAACCTGTGGAAGAGCCGGTTGGGGATATTATACATGAACAAAATACTTTTTTAATTTTTGCGCAAATGATTAGCGCGTTGGCACTTGTTGTTGTTCTCATTTATGTACTTTTAAGGTTTCTTAACAAACGGTCCCAGTCGTTTCGTTCGTCGAGATTGCTTGAAAATATTGGTGGTGTTCCACTTGGTGCTAACAAATCTGTTCAATTAGTTAAAATTGGAGATCGACTTTTAGTAGTTGGTGTAGGTGACTCTATTCAACTTTTGAAAGAAATTGAGGACGTTGGCGAAGTAGAATCGATTATAAACCATCAACAAGAACAATTAGAGCAGTTTGATCAGCCAATACAAAGACTTTTTAACTGGGTTAATACTAAGATTAGTCCTAAGAAAAATACACATAACCAATCGACCAAGGCATCTAAATCGAATCACGATGCTTTTAAAAGTTTATTGGAGAACCAGCTAAAAGACGTATCTAACTCACAAAAGAAAATACATGATACAGTAAGGGAGCGTGACAAATAATGCTAGAGCCCTTAATCATTTCCACTGTCACGACAGTCCCAGGACTAGATTTAGATTTTATTACGGATGAACCCGCTAATGTTGCCACAACTATTCAGCTTTTACTATTGTTAACGGTTCTGTCATTAGCGCCTTCTATTCTTATTTTAATGACAAGCTTTACAAGAATTGTGATTGTATTATCGTTTGTCAGGCAAGGATTAGCGACACAATCAATGCCGCCGAACCAAGTTTTAATAGGAATTGCCCTTTTTCTTACTTTTTTCATTATGGCTCCTGTTTTTGCAGAAGTAAACGAAACAGCACTAACTCCTTTTTTTGAAGGAGAAATTGATCAAGAGGAAGCTTTTTATTTAGCCTCACTTCCTATGAAAGAATTCATGGCTAATCATACGAGGGAAAAAGATTTAGCCCTATTCATGGGCTATGCAGGTCTTGATAGGCCTGAAACACTTGATGATATCCCTCTCACTGCATTGGTACCGGCTTTTGCAATTAGTGAGCTGAAAACTGCGTTTCAAATTGGCTTTCTAATTTTCATCCCGTTTCTAGTAATTGATATGATTGTTGCGAGTGTATTGATGTCTATGGGGATGATGATGCTGCCGCCAGTTATGATTGCTTTGCCATTTAAAATATTATTGTTTGTATTAGTTGATGGTTGGTATTTAATAGTCCAATCATTGCTTCTTAGCTTTAATTAAGGTGGTGGATTATGAGTTCGGAATTCGTTATAAGCATGGCTGAAAATGGAGTGTGGACAGTTCTTCTTGTTGCTGGACCGCTCTTACTTGTTGCACTTGGACTAGGACTATTAGTAAGTATTTTTCAGGCTACGACACAAATCCAAGAGCAAACACTTGCCTTTATCCCAAAAATAGTTGGTGTTTTCGCTGCATTAATCTTATTTGGTCCTTGGATGTTATCTAATGTTACTAATTTCACATACCAAATTTTCAACAATCTCCATAGGTTCATTGGGTAATGATTGAATTTATTAATGTACTACCCGCCTTCTTGCTTGTTTTTATGAGAGTTCTTGCTTTTTTTGCTGTGTTGCCAATCTATTCTCATAGATCGATTCCAAATACGATGAAGATAGGGTTGTCACTATTTTTGGCTTGGATAATGGTCTTTACACTTGAATCACCGATTGTTGTGATTGATGCAATGTATTATTTAATTTTAATAAAAGAAGTATTAGTAGGACTATTTGTTGGGTTAATAGCGGCAATTCTTTTATATGCCATTCAAGTGGCAGGAGGGTTTATCGATTATAGTATGGGATTTATGATTGCTAACGTAGTAGACCCGCAGACAGGGGCACAAACACCACTTACTGGGAGCTATTTATATACCTTTGCCCTGCTTTTTTTACTGCTAGTTAATGGTCATCACTTGTTGTTAGATGGTATTTATTATAGTTACCAATTTGTACCGATGGATCAGGTGACATTGCCTTTCGGGCAAGAAAACATCATTCAGTATATTGCAACAACCTTTAACGCCATGTTTATTATTGCCTTTCAAATGGCTTTTCCAATTGTAGGGTCGCTCTTTTTAGTTGATGTTGGACTTGGAATGGTCTCGCGAGCAGTACCACAGATGAATGTTTTTGTTGTCGGTATGCCGTTGAAAATTATTGTTGGTCTATTATTGTTAACTGTTTTTATGGGTGTGTTTTTTATGGTGTTACAGCGTCTGTTTGATCAAACACTCATTGCGATGCGTACACTGCTACAATTACTCGGGGGGGCATGAAATGGACAAGTTTAAAATACGTCTAAACCTTCAGTATTTTGCTGAGGAGAAGACGGAAAAAGCAACCCCGAAAAAAAGACAAGATACTCGTAAAAAAGGACAGGTGGCAAAAAGTACCGACGTAAATACAGCGATTATATTGTTATTGGTTTTTTTATTTTTATGGTTGTTTGGAGGAATGCTTGGTGAAACCTTATTTAATTTATTGAAACATACCTTTCAAACTTACCTTCTTTTGGAATTGACAGAGGCAACTATTGCTGCTTTATTTTTGGAGTTGGTAATGGAGTCTGCGATTGTATTGCTCCCAATCATGATGATCGCATTAATTGCTGGAGTGGCTGCGAGTTATATCCAAGTTGGGGTATTATTTGCCCCAGAAGCAATAAAGATGAAGTTGTCTAAACTCGATCCTATTAAAGGAGCGAAACGAATTTTCTCTATCCGTGCACTTGTCGAACTGTTGAAATCCTTGTTAAAGATTTCATTAGCCGGTGTGGTCGTATTCATTATTATTTGGTTGAATTTAGAAAATGTGATGATCCTTTCACAAAAGAGTGTGGGGGATGGATTTGCTTTTATTGCACAATTAACGGCAATATTAGGTATATCAGTAGCTGTTCTCCTTCTTGTCCTTTCAATTCCAGATTATCTCTACCAAAAATATGATCATGAAAAACAAATCAAAATGTCGAAAAAAGATATAAAAGATGAGCACAAAAACATGGAGGGAGATCCAAGAATAAAATCAAAACGCAAGCAGAAACAAATGGAAATGGCAATGCAAAGGATGATGCAAGAAGTCCCAAAAGCAGATGTCGTTATTACGAATCCAACGCATTTTGCCGTCGCACTGCGTTATGATGAAGAAAAAGCGGATGCACCAGTTGTAGTTGCAAAAGGTGTTGATTTTATGGCTCAGAAAATAAAAGGTGTTGCGGCTGAACAGAAAGTCGTAACCGTTGAAAATAGACCACTTGCTAGAGCTTTGTATCATCAGGCTGAAATTGGGGATCAGGTCCCAGAAGATTTGTTCAAGGCAGTAGCAGAAGTGCTCGCATATGTTTATCGCTTGAAAGATAAACAAATAAATTAGTTATAGTAAGTTAGGGGAGAAGTTTAGTGGCAGTAAGAGATCTATCAGTTTTACTTGGAGTTATTCTAATTGTCATCATGCTCATCATTCCGTTACCTACGGCGATGTTGGACTTTTTAATCATAATTAATATATCTCTTGCCCTTATTATCATCCTCGTTGCAATGAATACTCGAGAGCCGTTGCAATTTTCTATTTTTCCTACATTACTTTTACTTGTTACATTATTTCGATTGGGTTTAAATGTATCCACAACTCGTTCCATTCTTGGTGAAGCTAATGCGGGAAATGTAATAGATACATTTGGAAACTTTGTTGTTGGTGGTAATGCACTAGTAGGATTTGTTGTTTTCTTGATCTTAATTGTGATTCAGTTTCTAGTCATTACAAAGGGTGCTGAACGTGTATCGGAAGTAGGTGCTCGTTTTACTTTAGATGCAATGCCTGGAAAACAAATGAGTATTGATGCAGATTTAAATGCAGGGATGATCTCCGATATTGAAGCGAAACAGCGTCGAGAAAAAATCGAACGTGAAGCAGATTTTTACGGCTCCATGGATGGTGCGAGTAAATTTGTTAAGGGAGATGCTATTGCTGGAATTGTTATAGTTATGATTAATTTACTATTCGGTCTTATCATTGGTATGACTCAAATGGGAATGGATCTATCTACTTCAGCGGCAACTTACACGCTCTTAACTGTAGGAGACGGGCTTGTAAGTCAAATTCCTGCTTTGTTAATCTCAACAGCTACAGGCATAGTTGTTACCCGTGCTGCTTCGGAAGGTAATTTAGGACATGATATTACGAAACAAATATTTGCATATCCCAAAATGCTTTATATTGCGGGAGGCACAATCTTTTTATTAGGTGTCATTACTCCAATTAGTCCCATTTTCACATTTCCAATTGCCTTATTGCTAATGCTTGGTGGATACTTCCTTTCCAAAAATGAAAAAATCGCACAAATGGAGGAAGACCAAGTAGAAGATGAGGTTGAACCTGATGAAATGAAATCTCCAGAAAGTGTTGTCAATTTGCTGCAGATTGATCCAATTGAATTTGAGTTTGGTTATGGTTTGATTCCGCTTGCTGATGCAAATCAAGGTGGGGATTTGTTAGATCGGGTCGTTATGATACGACGTCAAATGGCACTAGAACTAGGAATGATTGTACCTGTAATAAGAATTCGGGATAATATCCAACTTCAACCAAATGAATATACAATTAAGATTAAAGGCAATGAAGTCGCTAAAGGTGATTTATTACTCGATCATTATATGGCTATGAGTCCTGGATTTGATGATGAAAGTATTATTGGGATTGAGACGGTGGAACCAGCTTTTGGACTGCCGGCGCTTTGGATTGGGGAAGAAATGAAAGAACAGGCGGAGTTGTCAGGTTATACCGTTGTTGATCCACCATCTGTTGTTTCTACCCATTTAACTGAGGTTATTAAGCGCCATGCTCATGAATTACTAGGGCGTCAAGAAACAAAGCAACTTGTCGATCACCTAAAAGAAACATATCCGGCACTTGTTGAAGAAGTAACACCAAATTCATTATCTACAGGAGAAGTCCAAAAGGTATTAACAAATTTATTGAAAGAAAATGTCTCGATTAGGAATTTGCCGATTATATTTGAGACACTTGCTGATTATGGGCATATGACAAAAGATATGGATTTAGTTACAGAATATGTTCGTCAATCGCTTTCGCGTCAAATTTCGAAGCAAATGACAACACCTGGGGAGCCTTTATATGTCATAACATTAAGTGGACAAGTTGAGAAAAAAGTAGCAGACTCTGTCCAGCAAACAGAGCATGGTAACTTTATTTCAATGGATCCTAACATTTCTCAAGCTATATTGGAAGCTGCGGCATCTGAAACTGATCGCCTTAGCCAAATGGGACAACAAGCGGTAATTTTATGTTCTCCTGCGGTAAGGATGTATGTAAGGCAGCTGCTTGAGAGGTATTTGCCTCATGTTCCGATTTTGTCTTACAATGAACTTGAGGCAAACGTTGAAGTGCAAAGTGTAGGAGTGGTGAACATAGAATGAAGGTAAAAAAGTATACTGCAAACTCAATGCATGAAGCTATGAAGGTCATTCGTTCGGAGCTCGGGGATGATGCAGTTATCTTAAATTCAAAAGAGGTTGATACAGGCGGTTTTCTTGGATTTTTTACTAAGAAAAAGATGGAAGTTATTGCTGCCATTGATCCTGCAGTATCTAGAGCACCGATTCGAAAAACTACTTCTAACGTGGTTAGAAGTAGAAAAGCCGATGTTGTTTCACCAGTAACTCCACAAAAAGAAGAGCCAACACAAGAGCAGTTAATGAAAGAGATTAATCAGTTAAAGGAACTCGTTCAAGGGTTAAATGATAAAAATAGTTCGGTTAACAAAGAATATCCTGAACCATTCCAACAGATAGATGATCAATTACGAGTGCAAGGTATAACAGAGACGATTCGTTTTTCGATAATGAAGCATCTACTGAAACAATGGTATGATCAGTCGACTTCAAAACGAAATCAACAAGAAATAAAAATCGAACTTTATAATTACTTACAGTCGCTCTTAGCAAATGTTCCAATTGGAGGGATATCATTTAATAAGAAGATATTGAATTTAGTTGGACCTACTGGTGTCGGAAAAACAACAACCATTGCTAAGCTTGCTGCTGATTCCGTATTAAAAAAGAAAAAGAAAGTAGCGTTAATTACGACCGATACGTACCGTATTGCTGCGGTTGAGCAATTAAAAACATATGCTAAAATTTTAAATATTCCACTGGAAGTTGCCTATTCTATTGAAGATTTTAAGAAAGCAATTGAACAATTCAAGCATTATGATCTAATTCTAGTGGATTCAGCTGGTCGTAATTTTCGCAACCAATTGTATGTAGAGGAATTATCGAAAGTTATTGATTTCGAGCAGGATGCGGATACGTACCTCGTATTATCCCTGACTTCAAAGTATGAAGATATGAAAAAGATTATTGGACAATTTCATTTGATTCCGTTACATCAAGTTATTCTAACGAAGCACGATGAAACAAGCACGTATGGAGCGATGTTGAATATCCCTATTGACCTTGGAAAAGGGGTTGCATATGTGACTACAGGACAGAACGTTCCTGATGATATTGTGGAAGTTACGAGTGAGTATTTACTTAGCTGTGTGCTTGAGGTGAAAATAAATGAATGATCAAGCAGAAAACCTAAGAAGACTTATTGAAATGAATGATAAAAAAGAAGCGAAAGTTATTGCTGTTGTGAGTGGAAAAGGCGGAGTGGGCAAATCAAATGTTTGTTTGAATTTTGCTATTTCGTTATCAAATCTTAATAAGAAAGTAGCCATTATTGATTTGGATATCGGAATGGGGAATTTGGATATATTAATGGGACTGACTCCTCGCTTCCACCTTCTAGATATGCTTGAAAACCAACTATCTATTTGGGAGATTATTGAAGAGTCGAAGGTTGGTATTTCGTATATTGCTGGAGGATCGGGTTTTTCTAAATTTGCTGATCTAAATGAGGAAAAAAGACAACGCTTTTTTTCACAGATTGAACAAATGGGTCAAGCCTTTGATTACATCTTCTTAGACATGGGGGCTGGTGCAACAAAAGAAAGTTTAAAATTTGTCCTATCCGCTCATGAAGTCTTTATTGTGACGACTCCAGAGCCGCCCGCGATAACGGATGCTTACTCCATGCTTAAATATATTTACTTACAGGAGAAGGATAAACCTCTGTTTTTAATAGTGAATCGTGCTGATTCTGAAATGGAAGGAACTCGGACGTTAAATAATTTTAAACATGTGGCTTTACAGTTTTTGCAAAAAGAAATTTCAACCCTTGGTTTTATTCCTAACGATGCCAGTGTTTCAAAAGCAGTTAAAGCTCAAATACCATTTGTGATATGGAATAAACAGGCAAAAGCGAGTATTGCTGTCAATGGACTAGCCTCTTCTTATTTAGGTGTGGGGAAACAAAGCCCGACAAAGTTCGGCCAGTTCCTTTATAAGATGAAAAAAATGGTGAAAATATAAATTTGTGACTCCCTTTACAGAAAGTTGGGGATAGATTTGGAAGACAACATTAAGGTTCTTATAGTAGATGATTCGGCATTTATGAGGAAAGTACTCTCGGAAATGCTGAATCAGCATCCAAGACTACAAGTAGTCGGTACAGCTAGGAATGGGGAGGACGCACTAAAAAAGCGTGCAACTCTTTGCCCCGATGTCATAACATTAGATGTTGAAATGCCGATCATGGATGGATTAGAAACACTAAAGTACATTATGGACGAAGATCCATGTCCAGTTCTTATGGTAAGTAGTACAACAAAGGTCGGGGCTGAAAATACACTTCTTGCGATTGAATATGGTGCTGTTGATTTTGTTGCCAAGCCCTCTGGGGCAATTTCATTAGATATTAAAAAAGTTGAACACCTTATAATTGAGAAGGTGTTACAGGCTGCTAAAGCTAATATTAGGAAACCGACTCTTCCAACAAAAGAAGTGAAACTACATGGTGTGGAGAGAACCGAGGTACGAATGCAATCACATAAGAAGAAAGTTATTGCCATTGGTACGTCGACAGGAGGACCACGTGCATTAAAAGATGTAATAACTAATTTACCAGCTCAGCTTGCCGCCCCGGTCTTGATCGTACAGCATATGCCACCTGGATTTACTCTATCTCTGGCAAAGAGATTAAATTCACTTTCTGAGGTTAACGTAAAAGAGGCAAAGGACGGAGAAATTTTACAAAACGGTACAGCTTACATAGCTCCTGGCGGGTATCATTTAACCGTGAAAAAAATAGGATCTGTTTTTGCTGTGCATACACATCAGGACGAAGCAAGACGTGGACATCGGCCGTCAGTTGATGTGATGTTTGAATCTCTGTCTAGCTTTCCAGAAGTTGAAACAATTGCTGTTATTATGACAGGAATGGGAGCCGATGGTACGGAAGGGTTAATAAAGTTAAAGCGCTCTGTGCCTAATTGCTATGCGATTGCAGAAGCAGAAGAGTCTTGCACGGTATTTGGAATGCCAAGAGCAGCAGTCCAAACAAAACTGGTTGATGAAAGTGTTCACGTTCAGCTAATTAGTGAACGTATTTTGAAACGCTTTTAATGTGGAGGTAAGTAATGGGGGATTTTATTCAGAGTTTAAAGCCGTATCATTTAGATGTGTTAAAAGAAATCGGAAATATAGGTGCGGGGCATGCGGCTACAGCTCTATCGCAATTATTAAATAAAACAATCGATATGAGTGTGCCTGCTGTCCGTATTGCTTCTTTTCATGATCTTCCTGAGCAAGTTGGAGGGGCAGAAACGAAGGTAGCAGCTATCTTCTTACGCATAGACGGAGAAGCACCTGGTAGTATGTTTTTTATTTCTACGATAGAGAACGCAGAGAAGCTCACTCGTCATTTAACAAATAATGATACATTTCAATTAGAAGTACCACCTTTTGGGGAAATGGGAGTGTCAGCATTTTTAGAGGCAGGGAATATATTGGCGGGATCTTATCTCTCGTCACTTGCAGACTTTACCGGCTTAACTTTGCATCCCTCTGTACCTGGGTTTAGTGTAGATATGGCTGGTGCCATAGTTAGCTATGGACTGATCCCTCTTTCTCAAGCAGGAGATTATGCCATCGTTGTGGATACACATATTACGGAGTTAAACGAAGAAAAAAATCCAATTTCCGGTCAGTTCTTTTTACTGCCTGATCCGGACTCTTTTGCAAAAATCTTTGAAGCATTAGGAGTGAGTGTGAATGGGTGATGTCATTAAAGTCGGAATGGCAGACTTAAATGTTGTCACTCCTCCTAACACAATTCGTACTTCTGGACTTGGTTCCTGCGTTGGTGTTGTTATTTATGATGATATCAATTTGGTGGCAGGGATGGCCCATGTCATGCTGCCTAATTCTACTCTTAGCAGGCAGGAGATGACTAATGTTGCGAAATTTGCTGATACTGCAATTCCTGCTTTACTCGTTGAGTTAGAGAAATTGGGTGCAAAGAAGTATTCATTAAAGGCAAAAATAGCCGGAGGAGCACAGATGTTTTCCTTTACTACAGGCAGTAGTGATTTTATGAAAATAGGACCGCGTAATGTAGAAGCTGTTAAAGAGACGTTAAGAGATTTACGAATTCCTCTTCTCTCAGAAGATGTTGGTGGGAAAAGTGGGAGAACAATTGAGTTTAATCCACGTTCGAAATGCTTACATATACGTACAGTTAATCAAGGAACGAAGGAAATTTAGTTTAAGACGATACATATTTCTTTTTCTTAATCAATCTGCGTTAATGGAGGTACATTATGGGACATGTAACAACAGTAGAAGATCAATTACTCTGGGATAAATGGATTTTAGAGAGAAGCCATACTGCTTGTGATGAGTTAATTCGTCGTTACATGCCCCTTGTTAATTATCATGTACAGCGAATTTCTGCAGGTCTTCCAAAGAGTGTTCGATCAGAAGATTTGAAAAGTCATGGTCTCATCGGGTTGTACGATGCATTAGAGAAATTTGATCCAAAGAGAGAGCTGAAATTTGATACATATGCTTCATTTCGGGTTAGAGGTGCGATTATAGATGGTCTTAGAAAAGAAGATTGGCTCCCTCGGTCTACTAGGGATAAAATTAAAAAAATTGAATCGACAACAGAGAAGCTAGAGCAACAGAAAGGGCGTTTTGTTACTAGTGGTGAAATAGCCAATGAATTAAATATGGGGGCTGAAGAAGTCGAACAAGTCATGTCGGAATATTTTACTTCAAATATCCTTTCAATTGATGAACAAGCTCAAGAATCCTCCAAAAATGAAACATATGCCTCGCAAATAGAGGATAAGGATGCTAAAACACCTGAACAATATTCAACCGATGTAGAAACAAAGAAAGAATTAGCTAAAGTCATTAATGAACTGCCTGAAAAAGAACGTTTGGTTATTAGCTTGTTTTATTTTGAAGAATTGACCTTGACGGAAATAGGGCAAATTCTCGAGCTTTCAACGTCTAGAATTTCACAAATACACTCAAAATCATTGTTCAAACTTCAACAAGCTATGAAGAAATCTTATTAAATAACGGATAAGGATTAGATCAAGTTGGACGATTTGGAATAATATTATGAGGTCAGAGTATCAGGAGATAAAATGAAAGCTTCTATCCTTGAGCGTACAACCAACTTGATCAAGGACTTCACGGATTTGTTAAAAGAAACAGAGTCATATATCCCAACGTTAACATCCAATTTGGAAAGTATCGTCGTAACTTAGTATCGATTTGTCATCAACCTTTTATTTCACTAATTGAAAACGAAATCAAAATAAAAGGAGGCTGATTTCATGAGTATGCGTCCGGTAGAGGTGCAAGGTTCATTTCCTGTTTCTCAAAAATCAGGAAAGATTCAAGAACAATTACAGCAGCGTGGGCAAATGAGCCAAAATGTATTGACTCAACAACAAAAGGAAGAAGACTTGCGGAAAAGAAAACAAGTAAATGAGTCAGGGTCTAATGAAAAAACTAGGCTCAATAAAGAAGGAAAGAACAAACAACAACATGAAAAGCGGCAGCACCAAGAGGATGAGAGTTGTGAGGAGCAAAGGAAACATCCTTTTAAAGGGAGATTTATCGACTTTTCTGGTTGAGAAAGGATTATTCTATGACGACTTTACTCGTTACCATTAGCTTGCTCCTTCATGCGTTTACATTTTTATGGATTCTAACTCTTATGAGGCAGCAGCCACATAGTTCGAAAGAAAACTATGAGCAAATAAAAAACGAAATAGAGGATTTGCTAGTTTCCTATACAGCGGAAATGAAAGAAGAAAATGAGCAATTAGTAAAGCAATTAAAAGAACATAAAGAAAAAGCTACACTCGAAACGAATCTTAAGCCTTCCTCACATGTAACACCAAAAAAACATGAAAATCATAAACAATTGATAGATGACAAAACGGCAAAATACAAAGACTATATCCCTCCAATTGTAAAGGAAGATACGGAAGCTGATGTATATCAACAGTCAGAAACAGCAAAAGTGATCTCACTATCAAATCAAGGCTTAGACACAAGTCAAATTGCTAAAAAGTTAGGCTTAGGAAAAGGTGAAGTAGAATTGATGTTGAAATTTTATCGTTAATGTCTAATTTTGCTTGCAACAAGGCTTTTGGTATGATATATTAATCAACGGTGTTAATCACACACGCCCTCTAATTTATGTGATGGTGCTGACTATTCAGTGTCGCATAGAGATGATGAGAGCGGAGGATAAAAAAAACCAATTTTAAAGGAGGTGTTTGATGTGGCAGTAATCTCCATGAAGCAATTACTAGAAGCTGGGGTACACTTCGGTCACCAAACTCGTCGTTGGAACCCTAAGATGGATCGCTACATCTTCACAGAACGTAACGGTATTTACATTATTGATTTACAAAAGACAGTAAAAAAGGTTGAGGAAGCGTATAATTTTGTACGTGACTTAGCAGCTGACGGAGGAAAAATCCTTTTCGTTGGTACGAAAAAGCAAGCTCAAGATTCTGTTAAAGAAGAAGCTGAGCGTTGTGGTATGTACTTCATTAACCAACGTTGGTTAGGTGGTACATTAACGAACTTTGAAACAATCCAAAAGCGTATTACTCGTCTTAAGAATCTTGAAAAGATGCAAGAAGACGGTACATTCGATGTTCTTCCTAAGAAAGAAGTTATCCTTCTTAAAAAGGAAATGGAGCGTTTAGAAAAGTTCTTAGGCGGTATCAAGGATATGCAAGGAATTCCTGACGCACTTTTTGTTATTGATCCTCGTAAAGAGCGCATTGCAATTGCGGAAGCTCATAAATTGAACATTCCAATCGTTGCGATTGTAGATACAAACTGTGACCCTGATGAAATTGATTATGTAATTCCAGGAAACGATGATGCAATTCGTGCTGTTAAACTTTTAACAGGTAAAATGGCAGATGCAGTAATCGAAGCTACTTCTGGTGAAGAAGAAGCAACTGAAGTTGAAGAAACAACAACAGCTTAATTTCATTTACTAAAAAAGGGTGGTAAAGGGGGATTACCCTTTTGCCATCTTTTTTTGTAAATTTGATTACTTTTTGCAAGTAATTTTTGTTTATACGTTCATGTACGTGTACATACTGACACTATTAAGGAGGCGTTTTGAATGGCTGTAACAGCAAGTATGGTAAAAGAATTGCGTGAAAAAACAGGCGCAGGAATGATGGATTGTAAGAAGGCATTAACTGAAACTAATGGTGATATGGAGAAAGCGGTAGATTTTCTTCGTGAAAAAGGAATTGCAAGTGCTGCAAAAAAAGCTGATCGTGTAGCGGCTGAAGGTCTTGCTCTTGTAAAGTCTGAAGGAAACAAAGCAGTTATCGTTGAAGTTAACTCTGAAACAGACTTCGTAGCTAAAAACGAGAACTTCCAAAAACTAGTTGGTGACCTAGCTTCACACCTTATTTCTAACACTCCTGCATCTGTTGAAGAAGCTCTAGAGCAACCATTTGCAGATGGACAATCTGTTCAAGAATACATCAATGCTTCTATTGCAAAAATTGGAGAAAAAATTTCTTTGCGTCGCTTTGAAGTTGTAGAGAAAGAAGATGGAGACGTATTTGGTGAGTACCTACATATGGGTGGTCGTATTGGTGTCCTTTCAGTAGTGGGTGGATCAACTGATGCTGAACTTGCAAAAGATATTGCAATGCACGTAGCTGCAATCAATCCAGCATATGTTTCTCGTGATGAAGTTTCACAAGAGGAAGTTGAACGTGAGCGTGAAGTGTTAACGCAACAAGCTTTAAACGAAGGAAAGCCAGCTAATATCGTTGAAAAGATGGTAGAAGGCCGCCTTTCTAAATATTTTGAGCAAGTATGTCTACTAGATCAAGCATTTGTTAAAGATGGTGATCAAAAAGTTGGTAAATACGTTCAAAACAAAGGTGCTTCTGTGAAAAGCTTTATCCGTTATGAAGTTGGAGAAGGCATGGAAAAACGCGAAGATAACTTCGCTGAAGAAGTAATGTCTCAAGTTAAGAAGTAATTTTTTGCGAGTAGGGGCACAGTGTGTCCCTTTTTTCAGAGAGAATACAACAACTTCAACTCATGTCGGAGGGTTTTCATGCAAACATATAAACGAGTAATATTAAAGCTAAGTGGTGAAGCATTAGCGGGAGAACAAGGGTATGGAATTGACCCAATTGTTATTCAATCTGTAGCCAAACAAATTAAAGAAATTGTTGAACTGCAAGTAGAAGTGGCTGTTGTTGTCGGCGGTGGTAACATTTGGCGTGGGATGGCTGGAAGTGCAAAGGGCATGGACCGTGCGACAGCAGATTATATGGGAATGCTAGCAACGGTGATGAATTCATTAGCTTTGCAAGATAGCTTAGAGGATATCGGGTGTGAGACACGTGTACAAACATCGATAGAGATGCGACAAGTAGCTGAACCGTATATTCGTCGTAAGGCGATCCGTCACCTTGAAAAGAAACGTGTTGTTATTTTTGCTGCGGGAACCGGGAATCCGTATTTCTCAACAGATACTACAGCTGCGCTAAGAGCTGCTGAAATTGAAGCTGAAGTTATCTTAATGGCGAAAAACAAAGTGGACGGCGTTTATAGTGCAGATCCATCAGTTGATGCAAATGCGAAGAAATACACGAAAATTTCTTACATGGACGTTCTAAAAGAAGGTTTAGCAGTAATGGATTCAACAGCTTCTTCATTATGTATGGATAATGACATACCTTTAATTGTCTTCTCTATTATGGAAGAAGGAAATATTAAGCGAGCAGTATTAGGTGAAGAAATTGGTACATTAGTTAGGGGGAACTCATAATGTCAGCTGAAGTAAAAAAAGATGCGGAACAACGCATGGTAAAAGCAATTGAAGCTTTAAACCGCGAGTTAGCTAAATTAAGAGCAGGGCGAGCGAATCCAGCGTTACTTGATCGTGTTACAGTAGAATATTACGGTGCTGAAACACCACTTAATCAACTAGCAACGATTTCAGTACCTGAAGCTAGATTACTTACTATTCAACCATTTGATAAATCATCGATTGCAAATATCGAACGTGCTATTCAAATGGCTGATCTTGGATTAACTCCTTCAAATGATGGAACAGTAATCCGTATTCAGATCCCGCCATTAACGGAAGAGCGTCGTAAGGATCTTGTTAAATTGGTTAAAAAAGCGGCTGAAGAGGCAAAGGTAGCCGTACGTAATGTTCGTCGTGATGCAAATGACGATTTAAAGAAACGTCAAAAAGATGGCGAAATGACTGAAGATGAGCTTCGTCGCAGTACGGATGATGTTCAAAAATTAACTGATAAAAGTATTGCGCAAGTAGATGAGGTAGCAGAAAAGAAAGAAAAAGAAATCATGGAAGTGTAAGCAAGTTCCATGTAAAATAGACATAGTAAAAGACCCTCTTTTATTCTAGGGGGTTTTTTACACTTTCTTAGTGGTTATGAGTCTTCGAAAAAAAGGCAAAGCTAAATGAAGATGAACCTGCTGCTTACATAGATGGAGGGCGCAAACATGCTTGAAAAGTTATCAAAATGGAAATCAACTATATCATCGCAAGAAAAAAGCAAAGATATAGATGATATAAATGTCCCTAAACACATAGCTATTATAATGGATGGAAATGGACGCTGGGCAAAGCAGAAAGGCTTGCCACGTATAGCTGGACATCGAGAAGGTATGAAAGTCATTAACAAAATCGTTCGTAAAGCTGACGATCTTGGTATTGAGATCTTAACATTATACGCATTTTCAACAGAAAACTGGAAACGGCCCAAGACGGAAGTTGACTATTTATTAAAGTTGCCTGAACGTTTTCTTAATAAAGAATTACCAACTTTAATAGAAAAAAATGTGAAAGTGCGTTTAATGGGGAGTATTGATAAATTACCAGAGCATACAAAGAAAGCTGTTGCAAAAGCGGTAAAAGATACAGAAAACAACACGGGACTGGTTTTAAATTTTGCTCTTAATTACGGAAGCCGTTATGAACTTATGAATGCTGTAAAAGAGATTGCACAGCAAGTTGAAAGGGGATCATTGCAAGCCTCTGAAATTGATGAGTCTGTTCTAACGGAGCACCTTATGACTGCAGAGTTGCGTGACCCAGATCTTCTAATTCGTACTAGTGGAGAACTACGACTTAGTAATTTTATGCTTTGGCAAGTGGCGTATAGTGAGTTTTGGTTTACAGATGTTCTATGGCCAGATTTTAACGAGCAGCACCTAGTAGAAGCCATTTCCGTTTATCAAAAAAGAGCGCGGAGATACGGTGGCGTTTAAAGGGGCGAAGTAATATGAAACAGAGAATTGTTACGGGAATAATAGGTGGAGCTGTTTTCGTTACGATGGTTTTGCTTGGTGGGTGGATTTTCTCCCTGTTTATTTCAATCTTAGCGTCGGTAGCTATGATTGAATTGTTGAGGATGAAAAGAATCGCTCCTATTTCGGTTATGGGGCTCATTAGTCTTTTATCGATGTGGTTACTACTAGTTCCGACAAACTGGTTTGAACAAGTTGTTCCGTCACATTTTACAAAAGTAGAAATTTTTATTTTTGTTATATTAGTTTTGCTTATGTTTACAGTTATAACGAAAAATACGTTTACATTTGATCAAGTTGGTTTTGTCATACTGTCATCTGTATATGTCGGTTTTGGCTTTCATTACTTAATTATGACAAGAGAAATACCGGATTATGGATTGTATCTTGTGTTTTTTGTTTTGCTTATCATTTGGACAACCGATTCAGGTGCTTATTTTGTTGGGCGTAAGTTTGGGAGAAATAAATTGTGGCCAGATATCAGTCCTAAGAAAACAATTGAAGGGTCAGTAGGCGGCATAATAGCTGCTGTTATTATAGGATCTGCCTTTTATTTTTATTTTCCAATCTTCCCTAGTTATATTACGGCACTATTCGTAATTATTGTTGCTTCAGTATTCGGCCAATTGGGCGATTTAGTTGAATCTGCGTTAAAAAGGCATTATTCTGTAAAGGATTCAGGCAATGTTCTACCAGGACATGGAGGGATTTTAGATCGGTTTGACAGTTTGATATATGTTATGCCAATCTTACACTTGCTTCAGCTAATCTAAGAAAGAAAAAAGGGAAATGATTTTAAAATAGTAGGTGAAAATGTGAAGCGTATAAGTTTGTTAGGGGCTACGGGTTCAATCGGAACACAAACATTAGATGTGATTCGTAAACATCCACAACATTTTTCATTAGAGTCGATGTCAGTGGGAAGAAATATAGATCTTGCGTTACAACAAGTTCATGAATTTGCTCCAGCACTTTTGTCAGTACAATCGAAGGAGGATTATGATAAACTAATTCATAATGTTCCTCAAGAGACGAAGGTTGTTTATGGAACAGAAGGGTTGGTGGAAGTTGCAACGACACCAGACTCTGATATACTCGTTAATGCCGTTCTTGGCAGTGTGGGCTTGTCGCCGACACTTGCTGCCATTCAGGCAGGAAAGACAATAGCCATAGCTAATAAAGAAACATTGGTTACAGCAGGGCACATTGTTACTGATGCTGCGAGCCGCCATAATGTCTCACTGATTCCAGTGGATAGTGAGCACTCAGCAATTTTTCAAGCATTAAATGGAGAAAATATTAATGAAGTAGATCGCTTAATATTAACAGCTTCTGGTGGGAGTTTCCGAGATAGATCACGTAATGAATTAAAAGGTGTTACTGTTTCGGAAGCTCTAAATCATCCTAATTGGTCAATGGGGGCAAAAATTACAATTGATTCAGCCACGATGATGAATAAAGGGTTAGAGGTTATTGAAGCGCACTGGCTATTTAATATTCCATATGAGAAGATTGATGTTGTCTTACATAAAGAAAGTATTATTCATTCAATGGTTGAGTACATAGATGGAAGCGTGATTGCCCAACTAGGAACTCCCGATATGCGTGTACCTATTCAATATGCGTTAACATACCCAGAACGGTTTGATTCTATATCAAATGAACGACTACACCTCTGGGAAATCGGTTCTTTACATTTCAAAAAGTTAGATATGGATAGATTTCGCTGTATGAGGTTTGCATATGAAGCAGGGAAGGCTGGGGGAACGATGCCAACGGTCTTAAATGCTGCAAATGAGGTAGCTGTTGCATGCTTTTTAGAGGGACGTATATCTTTCTTAGAAATTGAGCATGTAATTGAGAAAGCTCTTGAAGAACATACCGTAATTAACCAGCCCACATTAGAAGAAATAATAAAAGTTGATGCCGAGACGAGGGCGTTTATCCACTCTACCATCAAATAAGAAAGGTGGACGATTAACTGATGAATACGTTAATATCAGTCATAATTATTTTTGGACTACTTGTTTTCATTCACGAATGGGGGCATTTATACTTTGCCAAACGGGCGGGTATTTTATGTCGGGAGTTTGCTATTGGGTTTGGACCTAAGATTTTTTCTTTTAAACGTAATGAAACAGTGTATACCATTCGTCTGCTGCCTATAGGTGGCTTTGTTCGAATGGCTGGCGAAGATCCTGAAATGATTGATATTAAGCCAGGTTATGAAATAGGTCTTGTTTTTAATGCTGCAAGAAAAGTTAGTAAAATAATTGTTAATAACAAGTCTAAACATCCTGAAGCACTTGTCGTACAGGTAGAAAAAATAGATTTAGAACATAAGCTTATTATAGAGGCATATAACGACGAAGGGGAAAGAATTCAATATCAAGTTGATGAACAAGCAGCACTTGTGCAAGATGAACAAGAGACACAAATTGCTCCTTGGCATCGTCAATTTGGATCTAAAACAGTAGGTCAACGTGCATTAGCTATTTTCGCTGGGCCAATGATGAATTTCATTTTAGCTGTAGCTATTTTGATTGCCTTTGCATTGTTCCAAGGGATGCCTGTAGATGAAGCACGTATTGGTGACGTCACGCCAGATAGTGCAGCTCTTGAAGCTGGCTTACAAGAAGGAGATCAGGTTTTAGCGATAGAGGGTCAACCAATTGATAATTGGGAAGAGATGACAGCTATTATTCAGCAACATCCGAATGAGTCCATTGTTTTTGAAGTAGAACGTAATGGTCAATCGCTAACAATTCCCGTAACACCTGATGAAAGAGTGGGACAATTTGGTGATCCAGAAGGGTTTGTTGGTATTGCTAGGCCAACTGAATTTTCGTTAATGGGTTCGATTGTTTTCGGGTTTACGCAAACGTATATGTTTATGACGATGATTTTTGAAGTACTTGGCATGATCGTAACTGGGAACTTTTCATTAGATTATGTAGCCGGTCCTGTTGGCATATACAATTACACAGGGGAAGCTGCGGCGATGGGGATCTTTGTGTTAATGCAATGGGCAGCTGCACTAAGTGTTAACTTAGGAATTATTAATTTACTCCCTATACCTGCAATGGACGGTGGACGTCTAATCTTTATTGGGCTTGAAGCAATAAGAGGAAAGCCGATGGATCCACAAAAAGAAGGACTAGTTCACTTTATTGGATTTGCTTTACTCATGCTATTAATGATTGTTGTAACATGGAACGATATTAATAAATTTTTCATGTAAGTGAAATGACAAGTGGGAAAGGACTTAAAAAATGAGACAAAGGAATTATTTAACACCTACATTACGGGATGTACCAGCTGATGCAGAAATAAAAAGCCATCAGCTTATGCTAAGATCAGGACTGATTCGCCAAACGGCTTCTGGAATATATTCATACTTGCCTTTAGGGAAGAAAGTACTTAGGAAAGTTGAAGAAATCATTCGGAGTGAAATGGACGAAGCTGGGGGACAAGAAGTGCTTATGCCAGCTATTCAGCCTGCTGAACTGTGGGAAGAATCTGGTCGTTTAGGTGATTATGGCCCAGAACTTATGAGGTTGAAAGACCGACATGAGCGTGACTTCGTTCTTGGTGCGACTCATGAAGAAGTTATTACAACTCTCGTTCGTGACGATGTGAAATCTTATAAAAAGCTTCCGATGAACTTATATCAAATACAAACGAAATATCGTGATGAAAGAAGACCGAGATTTGGTGTACTGCGTTCTCGTGAATTTATTATGAAGGATGCATATTCTTTTGATACATCACAAGAAGGGCTTGATAAAAGTTATCAAGATATGTATTCTGCTTACCAAAATATCTTCTCGCGTTGCGAGCTTGATTTTCGTGCGGTTGAGGCTGATTCTGGAGCAATTGGCGGTACGGACACTCATGAGTTTATGGTTCTTAGTGAAATTGGTGAAGACACGATTGCATATTCCAATCAATCAGATTTCGCAGCAAACATTGAAATTGCTCCTGTACACGTGAGGTATGAGAAATCATCTACAGAGCCGTTAGAGCTTGAAAAGATTGATACACCGAATACGAAAACGATTACTGAACTTACATCGTTTTTAAATGTAAATTCAAGTGAGACAATAAAATCCCTTCTTTTCATTGTGAACGAAGAACCAGTGCTTGTTTTAGTACGTGGAGATCATGAAGTAAATGAGATCAAAGTAGGCAATGTCTTTGGAAAAGCAGCAGTAGAATTAGCTACTCCCGAACAAACAGCTAATATTTTAGGGTGCGAAACAGGATATATTGGGCCAATTGGAGTACCTAGTTCAGTGAAGATCATTGCTGATCACGCTATTGAATTTGTTACAAACGGTGTATGCGGTGCAAATGAGAAGGATAAGCACTTTAAACATGTTAATCCAGGTCGAGATTTTCAAGTTACACAATATGAAGATCTACGCCTTATTCAAGAAGGGGATCCATCTCCTGATGGAAAAGGGACGATTCAATTTGCAAAGGGTATCGAAGTGGGCCATGTGTTTAAACTTGGTACAAAGTATAGCGAGGCTCTTGGCGCAACGTACTTAGATGAAAATGGCAAGACACAAACAATGATTATGGGTTGTTACGGTATCGGTGTATCTAGAACAGTGGCTGCTATTGTTGAACAACATCATGATGAGAATGGAATTGTATGGCCAGCCTCTGTTGCTCCATTTGATTTACATCTAGTTACGATAAATGTAAAAGATGAAGATCAAAAAAATCTTGGGGAAGAGCTATATCAAACATTAAAACAGGAACGCTATGATGTATTATTTGATGATCGCCCTGAACGAGCAGGGGTGAAATTTAAAGATTCTGATTTACTAGGTTTACCAATCCGAGTGGGTGTTGGTAAGAAAGCTTCTGAAGGGATTGTTGAGTTGAAAATAAGAAAGAGTGGGGAAATGATTGAAGTCCATGTCTCTGACTTACTTGAAACGTTAAAAAAGCTGCAAAGTAAGTAACCTACTGTTATATATTTATGTTAAAATGGTATCTCATGTCAATGAGGTACCATCTCTTTTCATGTAGAAAAAATCAAATTAAAATAGAGATAAGATATAAAGAGCGGGGAGGTTGTTTGGATGTCACAAGATGAACAAATACGTAAGGAACGACTTCAGTTACTTCTCCAACAATTACAAATGCCCGACCAATTAGTTAATACACATTTTAAAGAGGCCCTAATTAGAAAGTTAGTGATCTCGAAGGAAAAAAGAGCGTGGCATTTTCATATTGAAGTACCTGTTGTAGTACCAGCTCAAGTTTATGAATTATTTGCTGAGAGATTAAAAGTAACGTTTGAACATATAGCCGCTGCTACTTTTACATTTCATTACCAACGCCTTCAATTGGAGGAGCCCGAGTGGATTGATTATTGGCCGCTAATCATTTCAAAATTATCTCAAATCTCGGAAGGGATTCGTGAATTATTGAAAAAGCAAACACCAAAGTATGATGGGAAAAGGCTTGTTATTCAAGTGCGGAATGAGACAGAAGCTGTTGCATTAAAAAGAAAACTATCCGAGCCCTTTCAAACAACACTTGCTCAACTTAGTTTACCGCCTGTCAATATTGATACGCATATTCATGAATCAAAACAAGAGTTTGAGAAGTTTGTTGAGCAGCGAGAGCAAGAAGATCATTCAAAAGTGGTCGAAGCAATTTTAGAGAAGAAGAAAAACGAACAGCAAGCTGAAAAAGAGCTTAGTGGAAAGCCGTTAGTCATTGGTTATCCTATTAAAGACGAGCCTATGCCACTAGAGGCAATTATAGATGAGGAACGACGAGTCACTGTACAGGGTTACGTATTTGATGCAGAAACTAGGGAGCTAAGAAGTGGACGAACGTTATTAACCTTTAAAATTACTGATTACACAGATTCGATCCTTGTTAAAATGTTTTCAAGAGACAAGGAAGATGTCCCGCTTCTACAAGCTATTAAAAAAGGCATGTGGGTAAAAGTACGTGGTGGTATTCAAAATGATACATTTGTACGTGATTTAGTGATGATCGGAAATGATGTAAACCAACTAAATCCTGTTGAACGAATCGACTCTGCAGCAGAGGATGAGAAACGAGTTGAACTTCATTTGCATACAACGATGAGTCAAATGGACGGCATTGTTTCTGCAGGAAGATATGTAGAACAAGCGGCTAAATGGGGTCACCCGGCCGTCGCTATTACGGATCATGGGGTTGTACAATCTTTTCCAGAAGCTTATTCATCGGGGAAAAAGCACGGAATTAAAGTATTGTATGGTATCGAAGCGAATTTGGTAGATGATGGTGTACCAATTGCCTATAACGAAGCTCACCGTTTATTAATGGAAGATGAATACATTGTATTTGATGTTGAAACGACAGGCTTATCAGCTGTTTATAACACGATTATTGAACTTGCTGCTGTCAAAATTAAAGGCGGGGAAATCATTGACAGGTTTGAATCTTTCGCAGATCCACACGAACCGTTAACGAATACAATTATTGAACTAACTGGAATCACAGACGATATGGTTAAAGGTCAGCCAGAAGTTGCTGATGTTCTTCGTGATTTTAAAGAATTTGTCGGTGATGGAATTTTAGTTGCTCATAATGCTAGTTTTGATATGGGCTTTCTAAACGTCGGTTATCAGAAAATTGGTCTAGGCGAAGCGATGAATCCAGTTATTGATACGTTAGAATTAGGTCGTTTTCTATACCCAGAGCTGAAAAATCATCGACTTAATACGCTCTGTAAAAAGTTTGATATTGAACTCGTCAGCCATCACCGAGCCATTTATGATGCTGAAGCAACGGGATATTTGTTATGGAAAATGGTGAAAGATGCCAATGAACGTGAGATAACGTATCATGATCAATTAAATGAACATATGGGACAAGGGAATTTCCATCGTCAGCGCCCTGCTCATTGTACAATTTTAGCGCAAACGCAAGAAGGGTTGAAAAATCTTTATCAACTTGTGTCCATGTCGCACTTAGAGTATTTCTTCCGGACACCTAGAATCCCAAGATCTCAGCTGCAAAAGCACCGTAATGGTTTGTTAATTGGTTCAGCCTGTGATAAAGGTGAGGTTTTTGAAGGAATGATGCAAAAGTCAGCGGATGAGGTAGAAGAAATTGCCAAATTCTATGATTATATTGAAATTCAGCCTCTGGCGACGTATCAACATTTAATAGAGAAAGAGTTAGTAAAAAATGATGCGGCATTAGAGGAAATTGTCTCGAATATAGTTAAGCTTGGGGAAAAGTTAGACAAGCCAGTTGTTGCAACAGGCAATGCCCATTATTTACACAAAGAAGATTATATTTACCGCAAAATATTAATTGCGTCACAAGGTGGAGCTAACCCTCTTAATAAACAAACATTGCCTGAAGTGCATTTCCGTACGACTGATGAAATGTTAGAAGCTTTTGCTTTTTTAGGTAACGAGAAGGCGAAAGAAGTCGTCGTCACAAATACGCAAAAGGTTGCCAATTTAATCGAAGAAATTCAACCGATTCCAGATGATTTATATACGCCTAAGATTGAAGGGGCGGATGATGAGATTAGGGAAATGAGTTATAGCATGGCAAAAAGTATCTATGGAGAAGATTTGCCAGAAATTGTAGAAGCTCGAATTGAGAAAGAGCTTAAGAGCATTATTGGTCATGGGTTTGCAGTTATTTATTTAATTTCACACAAACTTGTTAAAAAGTCATTAATTGATGGCTATTTAGTAGGTTCTCGGGGGTCAGTAGGTTCTTCATTAGTCGCTACATTAACTGAAATTACGGAGGTTAACCCACTCCCACCGCATTACGTGTGTCCTAACTGCCACCACTCTCATTTCTTTGATGATGGGTCTGTCGGTTCAGGATTCGACTTGCCTGATAAAGATTGCCCTGAATGTGGAACAGCTTATATAAAAGATGGACAAGATATCCCGTTTGAAACGTTTTTAGGCTTCAAAGGAGATAAGGTTCCCGATATCGATTTGAATTTCTCTGGGGAATATCAGCCACGTGCCCACCATTATACAAAGGAATTATTCGGTGAAGAGTACGTATATCGTGCAGGGACAATTGGTACCGTTGCTGAGAAAACAGCCTACGGTTATGTCAAAGGGTATCAAGGTGACCATGACCTTCATATGAGAGGGGCTGAAATTGATCGTCTCGTTTCGGGCTGTACAGGAGTAAAGCGAACGACGGGACAACATCCTGGTGGGATTATTGTTGTTCCTGATTATATGGACATACATGATTTTTCCCCAATCCAGTTTCCTGCAGATGATAAGAATTCAGAGTGGAAGACAACGCATTTTGATTTCCATTCGATTCACGATAATTTATTAAAACTAGATATCCTTGGTCACGATGACCCGACAGTTATCCGTATGCTTCAAGATCTAAGTGGAATTGACCCGAAAACCATTCCAACTGATGATCCTGAAGTAATGAAGATCTTTAGCGGTCCAGATGTATTAGGAGTAACAGAAGAACAAATCATGTGTAAGACAGGGACACTTGGTATCCCTGAGTTTGGTACAAGGTTTGTTCGTCAAATGCTTGAGGAAACAAAACCAAGTACATTTTCTGAACTAGTTCAGATTTCTGGTTTATCTCATGGTACGGATGTTTGGTTGAATAATGCGAATGAACTTATTTATAATGGCACGTGTGAATTAAAAGACGTGATTGGCTGTCGTGACGATATAATGGTTTACTTGATATACAAGGGACTTGAGCCTTCTTTAGCTTTTAAAATAATGGAGTTTGTTCGAAAAGGGAAAGGTCTTCAACCAGAGTGGATTGATGAAATGAAAAAGCATGAAGTTCCTGATTGGTACATCGGTTCATGCTTAAAAATAAAATATATGTTCCCGAAAGCCCATGCGGCAGCTTACGTTTTAATGGCTGTTCGAATTGCGTATTTTAAAGTTCATCACCCTATTTTGTATTATGCTTCTTATTTTACTGTACGTGCTGATGATTTTGATTTAGATACAATGATTAAAGGACCAGCTGCTATAAAAGCAAAAGTACAAGAAATTAATGCAAAAGGATTGGATGCTTCTCCTAAAGAGAAATCTGTACTCACCGTTCTTGAACTTGCGTTAGAAATGTGTGAAAGAGGATTTTCATTCCAAAAAGTTGATTTGTATCGTTCTAGTGCAACGGAGTTTATTGTGGAGGAAAATTCTCTCTTGCCTCCATTTAATGCAATGACTGGTGTGGGGACAAATGCTGCACTTAATATTGTAAAAGCAAGAGGGAATGGAGAATTCCTTTCAAAAGAAGATCTGCAGCAACGAAGTAAGTTAACAAAGACGGTATTAGAACATTTAGATGAGCATGGATGTTTAGAGGGAATGCCTGATTCCAATCAGCTTTCTCTGTTCTAGTCCGCTCCAGTTCTGTTGCAATGCGTAGTATAGTATGGTATTGTGTTATATGGTAATACTTAGAATATGTTACGCAAAAGAGTGGGGAAACCCACTCTTTCGTTGTTCGATCTACTTTTTTCTAGTAAAACAAGCGGCGTAACTGAAGATACTATTAATAATCATTATTCGGTTCGCTATCCATACATGAAATAGTAGAACAGCGAGGAGGGTACAGATGAGTAAGAAAGTCACTGAAATCACAAGTGAATTAGTAACGCCCATTTTAGATGAGCTTAACTTAGAACTTGTAGAGGTAGAATTTAAAAAAGAAGGACCGAATTGGTTTTTACGAATTTTTATTGACTCAGATACAGGAGTAGACCTTGAAGACTGTGGTGTTGTAAGTGAAAAGCTGAGTGAAAAACTTGATGAGCTTGATCCAATTCAACAAGCTTATTTTCTTGAAGTATCATCACCAGGAGCAGAGAGGCCTTTAAAAAAGGAAAAAGATATAACGAAAGCCATTGGAAAAAATGTCCACGTCACAACATATGAACCAGTTGACGGGGAAAAGACTTTCGAAGGTAAACTTGTTAATTTTAATGGTGAAAATTTAGAAATTGAAGTGAAAATAAAAACTCGTAAAAAAGTGTTTACTGTCCCATACGCGAAAGTAGCAAACGCAAGATTAGCCATTATTTTCTAAAAAGCTTATCTTGACCATTGAAAGGGGGAAATAGAATCCATGAACAGTGATTTTATGGATGCATTGGCAACGTTAGAAAGAGAAAAAGGAATTAAAAAAGAAGTAATCATTGAGGCAATTGAAGCTGCACTTATCTCAGGATACAAACGTAACTTTAACCAAGTTCAAAATGTGCGAGTCGATGTCAACCGAGACAACGGAAGGATTCGAGTTTTTGCAAGGAAGACAGTTGTTGAAGAAGTATTTGATGCACGTCTTGAAATCTCCCTTGATGAAGCTCAAAAACTAAACCCAAGCTATGAAGTGGATGATGTAGTGGAAATTGAGGTCACGCCAAAAGATTTTGGGCGTATCGCTGCTCAAACGGCGAAACAAGTAGTGACACAACGTGTTCGCGAAGCGGAAAGAGGCATTATTTATTCCGATTTTATCGATCGTGAAGAGGATATAATGACAGGGATTGTACAAAGACAAGATCACCGCTTTATTTATGTTGACCTTGGAAAAGTGGAAGCTCTTCTACCTTTGAGTGAACAAATGCCAAATGAAAGCTACAAACATAATGATCGTATAAAAGCGTACATTACTAAAGTCGAAAAAACAACAAAGGGCCCACAAATCTTAATTTCACGTACTCATCCTGGTCTTTTAAAGAGATTATTTGAACTCGAAGTACCTGAAATTTATGACGGTACAGTTGAAATTAAATCAGTATCTCGAGAAGCAGGTGACCGTTCGAAGATTGCCGTTCATGTTGACAATCCTGAAGTTGATCCTGTAGGAGCATGTGTAGGTCCTAGAGGGCAAAGAGTTCAAACGATTGTTAATGAGTTAAAAGGTGAAAAAATTGATATCGTACGTTGGTCAGAAGACCCAGTCGAGTATGTAGCAAACGCTCTTAGCCCATCAAAAGTCTTAAAAGTAAACGTAAATGAAGAAGAGAAAATGACTCAAGTCATCGTACCTGATTACCAGCTATCTCTTGCAATTGGAAAACGTGGACAAAATGCAAGGCTGGCAGCAAAACTTACAGGGTGGAAAATTGACATTAAAAGTGAGTCGGATGCTAGGGAGCTTGGCCTACTAGATGATGAGGAAGAACTTGTTCCTGTAGGCAATGAAGAGGATGTATTTGTTCCAGAGATGGACGAACAAGAATAAAGAAGGAGATGGAGCCGGTGAAACAACGTAAAGTTCCTCTTCGAAAATGCATTGTGACAAATGAAATGAAGCCAAAACAAGAGTTAATTCGTATTGTTCGCTCTCCAGAAGGTGACGTATCCGTCGATGTAACAGGTAAAAAGAGCGGACGTGGGGCTTATATTAGCAATAACGATGAAAGTTTTGAATTAGCTAAGAAAAAAGATGTACTATCACGGCATTTACAAGTTAAGGTTGATCCTGAAATTTATGATGAACTCCATGAAGCAAGTAAAAGGAATCGTAAATGATGGAGAAATGGATATCATTACTAGGATTAGCAGCGCGAGCAAGGAAGCTTGTTACTGGGGAAGAGCTCGTAATAAAAGAAGTGAGAAGAAAAACTGTAAGGTTAGTCATTTTATCTTCCGATGCTGCAGAACAAACAAAGAAAAAGGTATTGGACAAATGCGGCCATTACAACATTCCGGTACGGATAACGTCTGATCGCGCAACGCTTGGGCAAGCTATCGGAAAAGCGGAGAGAGTCGTCATTGGAGTAATGGATGATGGATTTGCAAAAAAGATGACCGCATTACTCGACCAATGATTTTTGGAGGTAAGTATATGAAAAAAATGCGAATATATGAATATGCAAAAGAGAAAGATGTAGCAAGCAAAGTCATCATTGATCAGTTAAAAGAATCAGGCTTTTCGGTTACAAATCATATGTCAGTTTTAGATGAAAAGATGATGGAAACATTAACGGGTGGAAATAGCTCTTCAACAACAGCTACAAAGAACCAAGAAAAAAATGACCATCGCCCTAAGCAACAAAAAAACGATGGGAAACGTAATCAATCGAAGCCTTCAAATAATAAAAATCAGCAAAACCGCGGAAACAAACAGCAAAATAAGCGTGGAGGCGGCGGTCATAAGCAAGAGCCACCAAAACCAAAACCATTACCAGAAAAAATTACGTATGTTGGTTCGCTAACTGTCGGAGAAATAGCGAAAGAGCTACATAAAGAACCTTCTGAAATCATTAAGAAATTAATGGGTCTTGGTGTAATGGCAACTATTAACCAAGAATTAGACACTGACACAATTGAACTCATCGCAGGTGATTATGGCGTTCTTGTTGAGGAAGAAATTGTTATTGATGAAATGGATTTTGAAAGTTATGTAGATGATGATTCCGAGGAAGACTTACAAGAGAGACCACCTGTTGTAACGATTATGGGTCACGTAGACCACGGTAAAACGACGTTACTTGACTCCATTCGCCATACGAAAGTAACAGAAGGCGAAGCTGGTGGAATTACGCAACACATTGGTGCGTACCAAATTGAGTCAGGTGGCAAGAAGGTCACATTCCTTGATACACCAGGTCACGCAGCCTTTACGACAATGCGTGCGCGTGGTGCTCAAGTCACTGATATTACCATTCTTGTTGTCGCAGCAGATGATGGTGTAATGCCTCAAACAAAAGAGGCAATCAGCCATGCAAAAGCAGCAGGTGTACCAATTATTGTTGCAGTAAATAAAATTGATAAAGAAGCAGCGAACCCTGATCGTGTCATGCAAGAATTAACAGAATTTGAACTTGTCCCTGAAGCGTGGGGAGGAGATACAATTTTTGTAAATGTATCAGCTCTTGCAGGAACAGGAATTGATGAGTTATTAGAAATGATTCTTCTTGTTTCAGAAGTAGAGGAATTAAAAGCGAATCCAGATAAATTAGCGAAAGGTACAGTAATTGAAGCGGAACTTGATAAAGGCCGTGGAGCTGTAGCTACTCTGCTTGTACAAAGTGGAACGTTAAAAGTTGGAGATCCAATTGTTGTAGGGTCTGCGTTTGGACGTGTTCGTGCGATGGTTAATGATCTTGGTCGTCGTGTGAAAGAAGTTGGACCTTCTACACCAGTTGAAATTACTGGGCTTAACGAAGTTCCATTGGCAGGAGACCAATTCCAAGCCTTCGCAGATGAGAAGAAAGCTCGTCAAATTGGGGAAGCTAGAATGTCTCGTCAACGTGAAGAAAATCTTGCTGAAAGTTCAAAAGTAAGCTTGGATGACCTATTCAATCAAATCCAGCAAGGTGAAGTAAAAGATATTAATATCATCATTAAAGCTGACGTTCAAGGTTCAGTTGAAGCTATGCGCGGATCATTAGAAAAAATTGACGTAGAAGGTGTTAAAGTTAAAATCATTCATACTGGTGTTGGAGCTATTACCGAGTATGATGTAATGCTTGCATCAGCTTCTAATGCGATTATTATTGGTTTCAATGTACGTCCGGATGTGAATGCAAAACGTACAGCGGAAGCTGAAAAAGTTGATATTCGCCTTCATCGTGTCATTTATAATGCCATTGATGAAATTGAGGCAGCAATGAAAGGAATGCTTGACCCTGAATTTGAAGAAAAAGTCATTGGTCAAGTAGAGGTTCGTACAACATTTAAAGTTTCAAAAGTAGGTACGATTGCTGGAGCTTATGTTACTGATGGAAAAGTAACAAGAGATTCAACAGTGCGTCTCATTCGTGATGGAATTGTTATTTATGAGGGGTCAATCAATGCATTGAAACGATTTAAAGACGATGCCAAAGAAGTGGCTGCTGGATATGAGTGTGGAATCACACTTGAAAATTATAACGATATTAAAGAAGGCGACATCATTGAAGCGTATGTTATGGAGGAAATTGAGCGTAAATGATCATAGGGTTCGTACGTCTTGAACTCCTCATTTATGATGCTCAATCGCTGAAAGAAAAACGCTCTGTTTTAAAAAGTATTCAAACAAGATTGAAGCAACGGTTTAACGTTTCTGTTGCAGAAACAGATCATCATGATGTTTGGCAGCGAGCTGAATTAGCGTTAGTAACGGTTTCAAATGATCGCACAGTTTGTGAGCGTGAACTGCAAAAGGCACTTTCCTTAATTGATGGTGAGCCAAAAGCAGAAAGAACAGTTACTGATTATGAATGGCTCTAATGTAAAGAACAGAGGTGAATAGTATGAGTAATGTTCGTGCACACCGTGTAGGTGAACAAATGAAAAAAGAACTAAGTGATATTATTATGCGAGAGCTTAAAGATCCTCGTGTAAGTTTTGTAACAGTTACCGGAGTAGATGTCACAGGGGACCTTCAGCAAGCAAAAGTGTTTATTACAGTTCTTGGAAGTGACGAACAAAAAGAAGCAACTCTTCAAGCATTATCTAAAGCGAAAGGATTTATTCGTTCTGAGATTGGAAAACGAATTCGCCTTCGTAAAACACCAGATATCTTCTTTGAGTTTGATGAGTCGATTGAATATGGTAATCGTATTGAAACACTTCTTCAAGATATAAATAAAAATGAACGATAGATAATTAGAGGGTAGGAGGGCAAATGCTCTTCTACCCTTTTGTAATAAATGTTAGAGGGCAAGGTATGTACAAAAGGAGCCGTGCAAATTAATAGCAACAAAGGGAGGAACCAATGAACCCAAATGGAATCTTAATTTTACATAAACCACGAGGTATGACTTCTCACGATTGTGTGATGAAAGTTAGACGTTTATTTCAAACGAAAAAAGTTGGACATACAGGTACGCTAGATCCGGATGTGAATGGAGTACTGCCTATTTGTATCGGGAAAGCAACGAAAGTAGTGGAATACATGTCAGGATACTCAAAAGAGTACGAGGGTGAAGTAACGGTAGGGTTTTCGACAACAACGGAAGATAAAGGCGGTGATGTTGTTAACAAAAAGCCTGTTACGGATAAATGGACAGAAGCCGAACTTGACAAAGTACTTAATCACTTTAAAGGTGAAATTATTCAAGTTCCTCCAATGTATTCTGCAGTCAAAGTCAATGGCAAGAAACTGTATGAGTATGCCCGTGCTGGTAAGGAAGTAGAACGTCCTCAAAGAACTGTGACGATTCACTCCTTGGATCGATTATCCGATATTACTTATAAGGAAGATACGGCCTCATTTCGGTTTCGTGTCCATTGTAGCAAAGGGACGTACGTTCGAACATTGGCCGTTGATATAGGAAATAAGCTCGGATATCCCGCACATATGTCTGATCTCGTTCGTACATCGTCAGGTCCGTATTCTCTAGAGAATAGTATAACGTTTGAGCAATTAGAGGAATTTAAAGAAAATGGCCAATTGTTCGCTCAACTCATCCCATTTGAGACGGCTGTTAATTATTTGCCAAAGAGTATAGTAGATCAAGTAACGGAGCAACAGATAAAAAACGGGGCTGTTCTACCGATAAAGAAAGGGTTAGAACAAATACGATTTACCGTATATAATGAAAAGGGGGAGTGTTTAGCTGTTTATAAGCGCCACCCTACGAAAGAAGGCTTTGTTAAACCAGAAAAAATGTTTTGGACAGGCGAGCCATCTTAATAATTTAGGAGTGAAAAGGGGATTCTTAATGGATACCATTTATTTAGAACATCCTATAGATAGAAATACATTAAAGCCAGAAAAGACAGTGATGGCTTTAGGCTATTTTGATGGAGTACATACGGGTCACAAAGCAGTCATGAAAAAGGCAAAAGAGATTGCAAAAAAGCTTGATACAACAGCATCAGTTATGACGTTTCATCCACACCCAAAAGAAGTGTTGAGGAAAACGGAAATGAACTACATAACGCCATTACCAGATAAGATTGATAAAATTGAAAGAATGGGCATTGATACACTTTATGTAGTGAAATTTACCCCTTTATTTGCTAGCCTTACACCTCAAGAATTTGTTGATGACTATTTAATCGGGTTACATGTTGTACATGCTGTTGCAGGTTTTGATTTTACTTATGGTGCTCTCGGAAAAGGAACTATGGAAACTCTTCCATTTCATGCTCGTAATCGATTAGAAGCAACAGTTGTTGAAAAATATGAAAGTAACAATGAGAAAGTAAGTTCGACTAAAATCCGAGAGCTACTTAAACAAGGAGATGTGAATAGTGTAACAGCTCTTTTAGGGGAAGAATACGTCATTAAAGGGACAGTTGTTGATGGGGAAAAAAGGGGAAGAACCATTGGATTTCCAACAGCAAATATTGAACCTAAAGAACGATACATTATTCCAAGAACGGGAGTCTATGCTGTTAGATTAACGATAAATAAAGTTCAGTACGATGGTGTATGTAACATTGGATATAAACCAACTTTCCATCAGGAAAAGGACGTTGTTCCGACCATTGAAGTTCATCTCTTTTCCTTCCATGAAGATATTTATGGGCTAGAGGTAGAGATACATTGGTATTCTCGTATTAGGTCTGAAAAGAAATTTAAGGGCATTGATCAGCTTATTGAACAAATAAGCCTTGATAAAGAGGCGGCACAATCATTACTTAAATTAAAAGTCTATGAATAAGCCGGAAAGCTTGCAATCCATTCAAAAAAAAGGTATAGTATTGTTTGTACTACGGTACGAATCCGTTTCTTGGCAGATCGAGTCACCGACGTTTGCTAGGGAATAGGAGATTAGAAAAAGGGAGGTGAATAGGATGGCTTTAACACAAGAGCGTAAGAATGAGTTAATCGCTGAATTCAAAACGCATGACACTGACACTGGTTCTCCAGAGGTTCAAGTTGCTATCCTAACAGAGCAAATCAACACATTAAATGAGCACTTACGTACTCATAAGAAGGATCACCATTCACGTCGTGGTCTTCTTAAAATGGTAGGGCAACGTCGTAACTTGTTAACTTACCTACGTAACAAGGATGTTACACGTTACCGTAACCTAGTTGATAAGCTTGGTTTACGCCGATAATCGTGATGAAAGCGGGATAAATTCCCGCTTTTTTCTTGATCTTATAACATTGGTAATTTGACTAAAAATAACCAATCTTATATATTCTTTTACTTTTTAACAGAATTGGCAATAATAAATGAAGCTGGATTAATAAATGGTGTACGAGAGGAGTACGCGTAATGGAACAAACGAAACAAGTATTTACAATGGAGTGGGCTGGTCGAGAGCTTACAGTAGAAATTGGCCAATTAGCCAAACAAGCTAATGGCGCAGTGCTCGTCAGATATGGTGATACAGCTGTGTTATCAACAGCTACTGCTTCTAAAGAACCTAAAGATTTAAACTTTTTTCCTCTAACAGTCAATTATGAGGAGCGTCTCTATGCTGCAGGGAAAATTCCTGGAGGTTTCATTAAAAGAGAGGGTCGTCCAAGTGAAAGAGCGATTTTGACAAGTCGTTTAATTGACCGTCCAATTAGACCATTATTCCCAGATGGCTTCAGAAATGAAGTACAAGTGATTAGTATTGTAATGAGCTCTGATCCAAATGCCTCATCTGAAATGGCGGCTATGATTGGTTCGTCACTTGCCCTTTGTGTATCTGATATACCATTTGATGGCCCAATTGCTGGTGTAACTGTTGGTAGAATGGATGGAAAGTTCGTCATTAACCCAACAACTGAGCAGTTAGAGCAAAGCGATATTGACCTTGTTGTAGCTGGTACGAAAGAAGCTATTAACATGGTTGAAGCTGGTGCATCAGAAGTAACAGAAGAAGCAATGTTGGAAGCGATTATGTTTGGTCATGATGAAATTAAGAAATTAATTTCTTTCCAAGAGGAGATTGCAAATGCTGTCGGGAAGGAAAAGTCAGAAGTTCAATTAAAGATAGTTGACGCTGATCTAGAGCAAGAAGTACGTCAGATTTCTGAGGCAGAACTGAAAGAAGCTGTCCAAGTACAAGAGAAGCATGCAAGAGCAGAAGCAATTGATGCAATAAAAGAAAAAACGGTTGCGTCTTTCGAAGAGCGAGAAGACATAGATTTAGGTGATGTCAAAGAAGTTCTACATAAGATTGTAAAAGAAGAAGTACGTCGTCTAATTACAATTGATAAAGTGCGCCCAGATGGACGTAAGGTAGATGAAATTCGTCCACTTGCTTCTCAAGTAGATCTTCTTCCACGTACCCACGGGTCAGGTCTCTTCACTCGAGGACAAACTCAAGCATTAAGTATTTGTACTCTTGGTGCATTAGGGGATGTGCAAATTTTAGACGGGCTTGGAATTGAAGAATCTAAGAGATTCATGCACCATTATAATTTCCCGCAATTTAGTGTAGGCGAAACTGGGCCAATTCGGGGACCTGGTCGTCGCGAGATTGGACATGGTGCATTAGGTGAGAGAGCACTTGAGCCAGTCATACCTAATGAGAATGAATTTCCATATACAATTCGACTAGTTTCTGAAGTACTGGAATCTAATGGTTCAACGTCTCAGGCTAGTATTTGTGCAAGTACCCTTGCAATGATGGATGCAGGAGTACCAATTAAAGCACCTGTAGCTGGTATTGCGATGGGTCTTGTGAAACAAGAAGAGCATGTGTCAGTTCTTACGGACATTCAAGGTATGGAAGATGCGTTAGGTGACATGGATTTTAAAGTAGCTGGTACACGCGAAGGAATTACGGCTCTACAAATGGATATTAAAATTTCTGGTATTAACCGAGAGATCTTAGAAGAGGCGTTAGCTCAAGCTAAAAGAGGCCGCATGGTTATTTTAGATAATATGTTGTCTGCTATAGGGGAATACCGTACTGAGTTATCCACATATGCACCAAAAATTATGACTATGAAGATTAACCCAGATAAAATTCGTGATGTGATCGGACCTAGCGGTAAAATGATCAATAAGATCATTGAAGAAACTGGGGTTAAAATTGATATTGAGCAGGATGGAACAGTATATATTTCTTCTGTAGAGATGTCAATGAATGAAAAAGCACGTTCAATCATTGAAGATATTGTACGCGAAGTAGAAGTAGGGCAAACCTATCTTGGGAAAGTAAAACGAATTGAGAAATTTGGTGCGTTTGTTGAACTGTTCAAAGGTAAAGATGGTTTGGTTCATATTTCTCAGCTAGCAGAAGAACGTGTTGAAAAAGTAGAGGATGTTGTGAAGCTTGGAGATGAAATCCTTGTTCGTGTAACAGAGATTGATAACCAAGGAAGAGTTAATCTTTCACGTAAGGTTATTCTAAAAGAAGAGAAAGAGCGCAAACAACAAGCACAGAAGTAGTAATTAATGATAAAAGGGGACTGGGGAGTGATCCTAGTCTCCTTTTGCGTTCTAACCTGTCCAACTCTAGCATACAATCGCACTAGAGGAGGAGGGACTGGTGATGAAGAAAAAGATTATTCACGTAGGTGTGTTCTGTATCATTGTCATCCTATCGGTTGGAGCTGTCCAAAATCCATTTTCTATGAATTATATCAGTGAATTAAAGCACGATAGTCAAATGGTATTAAAGGAACAGGACTCTCTATACGAGGAAATAGTCGCACGCTCAGATTCATATACAGAACCTGCGATTGATGCAAGAGTAGATAGAGTTTGGAAAGCAGTACCTGGCTATAATGGGCTAGAGGTTGACGTAGAAGCTTCATATGATAAGATGAAGAAGCTCAATGAATTTGATGAAAACAGACTTGTCTTTAAAGAAACAAGTCCAAATGTTCATCTTGACGATCTGCCCCCATCTCCCATTTATAAAGGCAATGAAAACAAACCTGTTGTCACGTTTTTAGTTAATGTGGCATGGGGAAATGAATATCTGCCTGAAATGTTGAAGACATTAAAAAAACATGAACTACATACAACGTTTTTCTTAGATGGTTCATGGGTTAAGAGTAATCCAAATCTTGCTAAGATGCTGGTTGAAGAAGGCCATGAGATAGGAAATCATGCTTACTCACATCCAGATATGAACACATTAACAGTTGGGCGGATTGACGAGGAACTACAAAAGACAAATTCAGTTATAGAAGCAACAATTGAAGTTACACCTAATTGGTTTGCCCCGCCAAGTGGAAGCTACAATCAAACGGTGGTTGACCAAGCTCACAAACATGGAATGAAAACGGTCTTATGGTCAGTTGATACTGTAGATTGGAGAAAGCCTAACCCAACTGAAATGGTGAATCGTGTGCTATCAAAGGTACACAATGGAGCTATGATCTTAATGCATCCAACTGAACCGACAGCTAAGGGCTTAGAAGATTTAATTATTGGAATACAAGATAAAGGGTATAAGATTGGTACAGTTTCTGAGGTTCTCTCCGAACAACGAGTTATGTTAGGTGTAACCCTTGATGACAATAAGGGGGATTAAGAGTGGTAAATAGAATAGAACTAGACAACGGTGTTCGAATTTTAGCGGAACATATTTCATCTGTACGTTCGGTTTCAATTGGAGTGTGGATCGGTACAGGTTCGCGCTTTGAAAAGAAAGAAGAAAACGGTATCTCACATTTCTTAGAGCATATGTTTTTTAAAGGAACGAAAACACGTACAGCCGCTGAGATTGCTGAATCATTTGATAGCATAGGCGGGCAAGTAAATGCTTTTACTTCGAAAGAATATACATGCTATTACGCAAAAGTGTTAGATGATCATGCTGCGTATGCTGTTGACGTTTTGGCAGATATGTTTTTCAATTCTGTTTTCGACGAGACGGAGCTTCAAAAAGAAAAGAATGTTGTTTTCGAGGAAATTAAAATGGTAGATGATACACCAGATGATATTGTTCATGATTTGCTAAGCGAAGCAAGTTACAAAAGTCATTCTCTTGGTTATCCAATTTTAGGAACAGTAGATACATTAGAGGCGTTTAATGGCGACTCATTAAGGGAGTATATGTCCAGATTTTACACCGGTGACCATGTCGTTATTTCTGTTGCTGGGAACATTACAGATGAAGTAATTGATCAATTGAAAGAAATATTTTCAAATGTAAATCCTACAACATATCAACATAAAGATGAGAAACCTGTATTTTTTCCTAACTCCATTGTTCGCAAAAAGGAAACCGAACAAGCACATCTTTGTCTCGGTTATCCAGGTTTAGCAATCGGGGAAAAAAATGTATATGCTCTAGTTTTGTTGAATAATTTACTTGGCGGTAGTATGAGTAGCAGATTGTTTCAAGAGATTCGTGAAAAAAGAGGGTTATGCTACTCTGTATTTTCATATCACTCTTCCTATCAAGACAGTGGCATGTTAACTATTTATGCTGCTACAGCACATAGCCAATTGGACGATCTAACGAAAGCTTTACAAGAAACAGCTTATATACTTGCTGATGTAGGGATGACAGAAAAAGAACTTAAAAATGGCAAAGAACAGTTAAAAGGGAGTTTAATGTTAAGTTTAGAAAGTACAAATAGTCGGATGAGTCGTAATGGAAAAAATGAATTACTCCTCAAAAAACATCGGTCACTTGATGATATTGTTGATGAGATCGATAGTGTCACTCTCACTCAGGTGAATCAATTAGCAGCAACCATTTTAAAAGAGAATCCTTCCGTTTCCTTGATTAATTCAACAGGTAAATTACCAAAATCACTTCAATAATTTTTTCTTGAGATCAGATTTTTCGATAGTCTGGTCTTTTTTTAGGTTTCTGTTCATAGCTTACTACTAATGAAGGACGAGGAGGTAATCTGATGAGATTAAGTGAAATAAGCAGCAAAGAGATTATCGATTATCAAAAAGGGGAACGTCTAGGCATTTTAGGGCAAACAGATTTGTTAGTAAATGAAGAAACTGGTGAGATTGAAGCATTTATTATACCTACAATGAAATGGTTCGGATTTGGAAAGAAGGACCGTGAAGTAACAGTGTATTGGAATCAAGTTAAAAAAATTGGTGAAGATATGATCATTATTAATTTAGATCAATACGAGTGAGCGTGAATTGAATATTAGGAAAATGAGGAAGCAGAAAACGTATAAACGACTTTTTCAGTTTTCTCAGAAAAGCAGTTCTTTCATTCATTATGAAAGGCTGCTTTTTTTAGTCATTGTCCTATAAAATCAGTAGTTGGGTGTCCTTTATTAAGATTGATTTGTCTATCTAAAAATGGTATTCACCTATTGAATATACAGTACATATGCTATGGTGAATCGTTGCTGTTCATCCTTTGCCAACAGGAACAGGTGCATTTGGTGTCGCTTCTGTATGGAGGTATTCGAACTCTGAATGTAAAGCTCTTCTTAAGCGACCTGCGATGATGAGATTCGCATGAATGAAAGGAGAACAAGAGCAGATGTTAACAGATAAACACGTTGTCGTTATTGGAGGGGATGCACGACAATTGGAAATCATCAGGAAACTATCCACACTAGATGCAAAAATTTCGATGATTGGGTTTGATCAGTTGAATGATGGTTTTATTGGTGCATCGAAACACACGTTGAAAGACATTGAATGGTCGACGGCAGATGCCATTTTATTACCGGTAAGCGGCACGAGTTCAGATGGGAAAATTGAAACGGTCTTTTCAAATGAATCACTTGTATTAAAAGTCGATCACCTACAACAAACACCAGAACATTGCGTCATTTATTCGGGCATTAGTAATGAGTATCTTGACAACTGTGTTGAGAACTCAAAACGTTCATTAGTAAAGCTAATGGAGCGTGATGATGTTGCGATCTACAATTCAATTCCTACGGCAGAAGGAACTGTGATGATGGCGATTCAGCATACGGACATTACCATCCATCGTGCGAAAGTGGCCGTGTTAGGTCTAGGAAGAGTCGGTATGTCTGTAGCCAGGACTTTTAGCGCCTTAGGAGCAAATGTCAAAGTTGGCGCAAACGAATCACAACAGTTAGCTCGGATTACAGAAATGGGGTTAACACCATTTCATACAGATCACATGAAGGAAGAATTGAGAGATATTGACTTGTGTATTAATACGATACCAGCCCGTGTCATTACAGCAAATGTATTAGCAGAAATGCCTCTCCACACGCTTATTATTGATTTAGCCTCGAAGCCAGGCGGTACTGATTTTCGTTATGCAGAGAAGCGGGGGATGAAGGCGCTGTTAGCTCCTGGTTTACCAGGTATTGTAGCACCTAAAACAGCTGGTCAAATCTTAGCTGATGTCCTAGCGGTGTTGTTAACTAATCAGACGAAAAAGTAAGAGGGGGATGAATCATGTCATTAAAAGGGAAGCACATTGGATTTGGTATATCTGCATCTCATTGCACGTATGAAGAGGTTATGCCTCAAATTGAAAAATTAATTAAACACGGTGCGAAGGTGACTCCTTTTGTCTCTGGTAATGTAAAAAGCACAGATACAAAGTTCGGGACTAGTGCATACTGGTTAAAACGCATTGAAGAGATAACGGAGGAAGAGATTGTCGATACGATTGTGAAAGCCGAACCTTTTGGGCCGAAAACACCATTAGATTGTATGGTGCTTGCCCCGATTACAGGGAACTCAACGAGTAAACTTGCTAATGCAATGACAGATGGCCCTGTCTTAATGGGAGCAAAAGCAACATTACGTAGTGGCAATCCAGTTGTTCTTGGGATCTCAACAAACGATGCGTTGGGACTTAACGGTGTAAATATTATGAAATTAATGGCTACAAAAAACATATATTTTATTCCGTTTGGTCAGGATGATCCAATTAAGAAGCCAAACTCGTTAGTGGCTAGAATGGAAGCATTAGTGGATACGGTTGAGTCTGCCTTAGCTGGTAAGCAATATCAGCCTGTACTAGTAGAAAAATTCAGAGATTAAGCGATTCACATGGTTGCACAAATGAAATATTTCCCTTAAAGTTTAATAGAGAAAACAACAGATACAAACTAAGCATGGATATGCTATAATCATTCCATCTTAGTGAAAAAAATTCTATTAAACGTTGTAAGCAGATGAGGGGAGACGAACACAAATGTCAAATTATCATGTAGCTGTAGTGGGCGCAACAGGCGCAGTTGGTCAACAAATGTTAAAAACGTTGGAGGAAAGAGATTTTCCGATTGCTAGCTTGAAACTATTATCTTCAAAACGTTCAGCAGGGAAAGTTATCTCTTTTAAGGGGAAAGAGTATACAGTAGAAGAAGCAACACCTGAAGCTTTTGAAGGGGTTCAGATTGCACTATTTTCAGCAGGAGGATCAGTTTCAAAAGCACTAGCGCCGGAAGCAGTTAAACGTGGAGCGATTGTAGTTGATAATACAAGTGCATTTAGAATGGATTCAAACGTGCCTCTTGTTGTTCCAGAAGTAAATGAAGAAGCTTTAAAGAACCATAATGGAATCATTGCTAATCCAAATTGTTCAACGATTCAAATGGTTGTTGCTCTTGAGCCAATTCGTGAAAAGTATGGTCTGAAAAAAGTTGTTGTTTCAACATACCAAGCTGTATCTGGTGCAGGTCTTGAAGCGATTGAAGAAATGAAACAACAAACAAAAGATATTCTAGAAGGAAAAGAATTCACACCTGAAATCCTGCCAGTAGGCGGAGACAAAAAGCATTATCAGATCGCATTCAATGCCATTCCACAGATTGACCTTTTCCAAGAAAACGGGTATACGTATGAAGAAATGAAAATGATTAATGAAACAAAGAAAATCATGGAAATGGCAGAACTTGAAGTCGCAGCTACTTGTGTACGTCTTCCAGTAGAAACTGGTCATTCTGAATCTGTTTATATTGAGACAGAAAAAGGTGGAGCAACAGTTGCAGAATTAAAAGATCTACTTGCTACAGCTCCTGGAGTAACATTACAAGATGATCCAGCAAATCAAGTATATCCTCTTGCTTCAGAATGTGTAGGTAAGAATGATGTGTTTGTTGGTCGGATTCGTCATGATCTTGATCGTGATAATGGCTATCATATGTGGATTGTTTCAGATAACCTACTGAAAGGTGCAGCGTGGAATTCAGTACAAATTGCTGAAAGTCTCGTAAAATTAAATCTTTTATCGTAATAAAAGTAGGTGTCGTATGAAAATAATTGTTCAGAAATTTGGTGGTACGTCTGTACGAGATGACAAAAGTCGGTCTATGGCAGCGAACCATGTGAAAAAAGCTGTTGAAGATGGATATAAAGTCATTGTCGTTGTATCAGCAATGGGGCGTGAGGGAGAACCTTACGCCACGGACACATTACTCGGTCTTGTCAATCAAAGACAGTTACCGAAACGTGAGCAAGATCTACTAGTGTCTTGCGGTGAGATAATTTCTTCTGTTGTTTTCACGGATCTTTTGCAGAGTATGGGTATTACTGCTACTGCACTAACTGGTGCTCAAGCTGGCTTCAGAACAAATAACGAATTTTCAAATGCAAAGATTGTGGATATGAATTGTGACGATTTGAAAAAACAATTGAAAACAAGTGATGTGGTTGTTGTTGCTGGCTTCCAAGGTCAGACGTTCGATGGTCAGACGACGACGCTTGGAAGAGGGGGTAGTGATACGTCCGCAACAGCGTTAGGTGCAGCAGTTCAAGCTGAATGGGTTGATATCTTTACAGATGTTGAAGGAGTTATGACGGCAGATCCTAGAATAGTAGAGGATGCTAGGGCACTTGATGCTATGTCGTATGAAGAAATTTGTAACATGGCATACCAAGGTGCGAAAGTGATACATCCAAGAGCTGTAGAGGTAGCAATGCAAGCAAGGATTCCTATTCGAATTCGCTCAACCTATTCAAATAGCATAGGAACACTTGTTACAGCCAAAATTGCCAAACCTGCAACAGAAGTGAAAGACCGCGTGATTACCGGAATCGCGAATTTAGCCAATGTAGCACAAATTAAGGTATCCGCAAAACAAGGAGAATATGATTTACAAGAGAAAGTATTTAAAGCAATGGCGACCGCAGAAATCAGTGTTGACTTTATTAATATCAACCTTCGCGGTGTCTGCTATACAGTTATGGAGAATGTAGCTGACAAAGCAATTGAAGTATTGCATCAAATGGGTTATGAACCTGAGGTGACAAGAAATTGTGCAAAAGTGTCAGCTGTAGGAGCCGGTATGACCGGTGTTCCAGGTGTTACTGCCAAGATTGTAAGTGCATTATCAAAACAAAACATTCAAATACTACAATCAGCTGATTCTCATACAACAATTTGGGTACTAGTTAAAGAAAAAGATATGGTTAAAGCAGTTAACGCACTCCATCACATGTTTCAACTTGAACAGACAGGACAACTAGAAGAACAATCTTAGAAATATGAATCAAGGAGCTGAAGGTTATGCACTTTGGCCATATTGTTACTGCTATGGTAACCCCTTTTACCCAAAAAGGTTTGATAGATGTTGAGAGAACAAAGGAGTTAATTGATTACCTGATTGCTCATGGTAGCGATGCTTTAGTTGTAGCTGGCACAACAGGTGAGTCTCCAACACTTTCAACGGATGAAAAGCTAGAGCTTTTTAACGTTTGTGTAAAACATGCAAATAAAAGAATTCCTATTATCGCAGGAACTGGAAGTAATAATACGCAAGCATCGATTGAGTTAACAAAAAAGGCACAGGACTTAGGTGTCGATGGTATTATGCTTGTTGCTCCATATTATAATAAACCGTCACAAGAAGGCATGTATGTGCATTTTAAAAAAATAGCTGAATCAACAGATCTTCCTATTATGCTCTATAATGTTCCTGGAAGAACAGGTGTACAGATTGAAGCAGAGACGACCATTGCTTTATCTAAGATTCCTAATGTTGTTTCTGTAAAGGAAGCAAGTGGGGATTTGGAACAAATGGCAGCCATTCTCACAGCTGTTGATGAGAATTTTACTCTTTATACAGGTGATGATGCGAATACGCTTCCGGCTCTAGCTATAGGAGCTCATGGCGTCGTTTCTGTAGCAGCCCATGTAATTGGCAGTGAGATGAGAGAGATGATTACAAACTTCAAAGCTGGAAACGTAGAGAAAGCAGCGAAGAGTCATCGCTTATTGTTGCCAGTAATGAAAGCGATGTTTCTAGCACCTAATCCAACATGTGTAAAATACGCTTTGTCATTGCAGGGATTAGAGGTTGGAGACGTAAGACTTCCGTTGATTCCTTTAAATCATGGACAAATGAGCGAAGTTAATAAAGTATTAAAGAGAAAAAGCTAATCCACCGGATTAGCTTTTTTGTTAGTTTGATGGAAGATAATTGCTTATTTATATAAAGATTTAATATTCTAATTTTTTAAAGAAGTGTTGTGTCATATCAACGTAGGAAGTTCAGTCTTGTTTTTCATTTCCTAATTAAGGTATACTAAATATAATTGATTTGTTCGGGTTGGATTAGATCGTATTTACGATCATCTGTAATTTTAGCGGGTCACATCATCTACGCCAAGGATGAGAGAACGGTATAAAACGAAAAACATTTCGGTTTTTTAGAGCATATATAGTAGGAGGAAGTCCATTGTCAAAAGAGTATATAGAAAAAGTACGTGTTTTTGCCTTAGGTGGAGTCGGTGAAATAGGCAAAAATATGTACGTTGTTGAAGTAGATGAAGACATCTTGGTCGTTGATGCGGGATTAATGTTTCCGGATGACGATATGTTAGGTGTTGATATTGTTATTCCAGATGTGTCATACCTTGTTGAAAATGCCGAGCGAGTGCAAGGGATCTTTTTAACACATGGTCATGAAGATCATATTGGAGGTTTATCTTACGTTTTAAAGAAAATTAATGTTCCTGTATATGGAACAAAATTAACCCTTGGCCTAGTTGAAGAAAAGTTAAAAGAAGCAGGAATCTTCCGTCATAGTACATTACACTTAATTGATGCAAATTCCCGTTTAACTATTGGATCTACATCAGTGTCGTTTTTCCGTACAAATCATAGTATTCCTGATTCAGTGGGTATTTGTTTTGAAACATCTCAGGGTGCAGTTGTTCATACAGGAGATTTTAAATTTGATCAAACTCCTGTTGACGGCAAGCATGCTGATATTGGTAAGATGGCAGCGATTGGTGAACGAGGTGTACTTTGTCTTCTGTCTGACAGTACGAATGCAGAGCGACCAGGAACAACGAAATCAGAAATAGAAGTTGGACAAGGTATCGCTGAAGTTTTTGAAAAAACGGAAGGGCGCATTATTGTTACCACTTTTGCTTCAAACGTTCATCGAATTCAACAAGTGATTCAAGCTTCAATTAGGGCAAATAGAAAGCTTGTTGTTGTTGGAAAAAGTATGGTTCGAGTTATTACAATAGCAACAAAATTAGGATATATTGATGCACCAAAAGATCTCTTTATCGATATAGATGAAATTGGCAAATACCGTGATGAGCAGCTTGCAATTTTAACCACAGGTAGTCAAGGAGAACCGATGTCAGCGTTAACACGAATGGCAAAAGGTGCACACAGACAAATTACGATTACAGAAGAAGACACGGTGATTATTGCTGCTTCTGCTATTCCAGGTAATGAAAAGTCGGTTTCAGCGATTATTGATAAGCTATATCGTATTGGTGCAGAAGTGGTATACGGCCAAGCGAAAGTTCATGCTTCAGGTCATGGTAGTCAAGAAGAATTAATGCTTATGCTTAATTTAATGAAGCCGAAGTATTTTGTCCCTATTCATGGTGAATTCCGGATGCAGCATGCACATCGAGAGCTAGCATTGAAAACCGGAATGAGAGCAGAAAATATTTTCCTCGTTGATAAAGGAGAGGTAGTCGAATTTACGAATGGACAAGCGAGAAAGACAGGGAAAGTTCCTTCTGGAAATGTCTTAATCGATGGCCTTGGTGTAGGAGACGTAGGGAATATTGTACTCCGAGATCGTCGCCTCCTTTCAAAAGATGGAATTTTAGTTGTGGTAGTTACTCTTAACAAAAAAACAGGTGAGTTTGTTTCAGGACCAAACATCATTTCACGAGGATTTGTGTATGTGCGTGAGTCTGAAAAGTTACTTGAGGATGCTAATGAACTAGTAGGTGTTATTCTAAAGAAATGTGTTAGTGAAAATGTTAATGAGTGGTCTTCCCTTAAGAGCAATGTGAGAGAAGGATTAAGTCGTTTCTTATTCGAAAAAACAAAAAGACGTCCAATGATTTTGCCTATTATAATGGAAGTTTAATCTTTAATACGTAAAAAAGATGAAGCAATGATGTTTCATCTTTTTTTGTTTCATATGAAATAGAACGCGTTGTTTATTAAAAGCCAAATATTTTTGGATGATACAGCCAAAACAGGATCATACTACTCCTAGTAATAATTAAAGGAGGGCTTTGTTGATGACGATGGAAAATCCAAATCTCGAACAGCAGCCAGCACCTGAAACACCCAAGAAAGATCCAAAAAGCTCAGGAATTATTGAAAAGATTCAAGAGTTAGGACAGACAAATGTACCTGACATGGGGCAATCAAATATTCATTGTATGACAGTAGTTGGACAGATAGAGGGGCATATGCAGTTACCTCCTCAAAACAAAACAACCAAGTATGAACACATTATTCCACAGCTTGTAGCAATTGAACAAAACCCTAAGATTGAAGGATTGCTTTTAATCCTGAATACAGTAGGTGGAGATGTTGAAGCTGGTTTAGCCATTTCAGAAATGGTAGCATCAATGTCAAAGCCTTCCGTGACTCTTGTGTTAGGTGGAGGGCATTCGATAGGAGTCCCAATTGCTGTTGCAGCTAATTACTCTTTTATTGCTGAGACTGCTACGATGACCATTCACCCTGTTCGACTAACAGGTCTTGTTATCGGCGTTCCTCAAACGTTTGAATACCTTGATAAAATGCAAGAGCGCGTTATTAGTTTTGTTACAAAAAATTCTTCAATTAGTGAAGAGAAATTTAAAGAATTAATGCTTTCAAAAGGCAACCTAACCCGTGACATTGGTACCAATGTTGTTGGAACAGATGCAGTTCAATACGGGTTAATTAATGAGGTTGGAGGAATTGGACAAGCATTGAAGAAGTTAAATGAACTAATAGACCAAAATAAACCAAGCCCCGAAGGAGATGTCGTTCAATGATTCTCTATACAATGATGCCTCAAGAGATGATATTTCCTGAAGACGATCAAAGTTATACGTCACAGCAAGTGATCTCATGCGAAGCTGGTCATTTAGTCGTTGAACAAGTCAACCACAGTCAATACCGGGTAGTTCGCCTAATAAGTGGAAATGTTATGAACTATTTAGATGATAAATATGCACCTGGTTCTATCATTCAAGCAAAACCTCAACTTTAGCTATGTAGAGAGTGTTTGTATTATGCTATAATTAATTTCATCCAAGGATGGTCGAAGCAGCCAATATTGGCTGCTTCTTAATATTGTTGGCTATTTATAGCAGTAAAGGGTGAAATGTATGGCAAGGCGTAAGAAAAAAAGAAAAACCGAGTGGAAATCACAGCTTTCGTATGAGTTAATCGGTCTCGGGCTATTAGTCATTGCCGTCGTTACATTTGCACGATTAGGAACCGTTGGAGAAACGTTTGTAAGACTTTTTCGTTTTTTCCTAGGTGAATGGTTTGTCGTGTTAGCAATAGGACTTTTAGTCGTTTCCCTCTATATTATGATCAAACGTCAAAAACCGAAAATATGGTCGAGAAGATTATCAGGTATTTATGTTATTATTCTTTCATTTGTATTGTTTAGTCATGTTGGTCTTTTTCATCAGTTAAGTGGGAGAGAAGGGTTCGAAGATCAATCGGTTATTCGTAATACATGGAAGTTATTCTGGATGGAAATGCAAGGGGAAACTCCTCCGTCTGATTTAGGTGGTGGCATGATTGGATCACTAGCATTTGCTGTAAGCCACTTTTTATTCGCAGAGATGGGTACATACTTTCTTTGTTTTGTTCTTTTTATCATTGGATTTATTTTAATGACAGGAAAATCTCTTTCCGAATTGCTAGGTAAAGTTTTTAGAAGTTTCTACTTATTTGTCGTTGACACATTTAGTAGTCTCTTTAGCGAGTTAAGGCAGTTACGTGAAAAAGCAACAGAACGAATTCAAGAAGAAAGAGAAGCGAAGCGAGAGAGGAAGAAGAAGGCACTTGAGGAGGAGAAAAAAGAGAAAGTAACTACTAAAGAGTCAAATCAGGTTGCGGTGCAAGGAGAAGAAGAGTTAGAACCTGAGATTGTCGACTTTACGCAAAAAGCTTACCGTGCACCGACTCAAGAGAAACAGAAAGGTAATGCTGTACCATCTGAAACAAAGCAGACAGATGGAGTTATAGAAGAAGACGTTCAAGTTTCACTTGTGACAGCTGAAGAAACAAATGAAGCTTATAAATTGCCTGATGTTGACATGTTGAAACTCCCGAATAACCCAAGCCAAACAAATGAAAAGAAACAATTAACAGCCAATGCTAGGAAATTGGAACAGACGCTTGAAAGTTTCGGAGTGAAAGCAAGAGTATCAAAGGTGCATTTAGGGCCAGCTGTAACGAAATATGAAGTGAATCCAAATGTTGGGGTTAAAGTTAGCAAGATCGTTAATTTGGCAGATGATTTAGCCTTAGCACTTGCAGCCAAAGATATTAGAATAGAAGCGCCCATTCCAGGTAAGTCGGCAATTGGGATTGAAGTCCCAAATCATGAAGTAGCTATTGTTACTTTAAGAGAAGTACTTGATTCACCAGAATCAAGTACTGAGAAGAACGTTCTAGCTGTGGGACTGGGAAGAGATATTTCTGGGGAACCTGTTCTAGCTCATTTAAATAAGATGCCTCACCTTCTTGTCGCAGGGGCAACGGGAAGTGGAAAGAGTGTTTGTATTAATGGTATTATTACAAGCATTTTAATTAAAGCAAAACCACATGAAGTAAAGCTAATGATGATCGACCCAAAAATGGTAGAACTGACGGTTTATAATGGGATTCCTCATTTGTTAACTCCCGTTGTAACTGAACCGAAAAAAGCATCTCAAGCCTTGAAGAAGGTTGTTGCTGAAATGGAAAGACGCTATGATTTATTCTCACATAGTGGCACAAGAAATATCGAGGGGTATAATGATCTTGTAAATCGTCAAAATGAAGAAGGAGAGGCGAAGCAGCCAACTTTGCCTTACATTGTTGTCATTGTGGACGAGCTTGCTGATTTAATGATGGTAGCTTCTGGTGATGTCGAGGATTCTATTGCCAGACTTGCTCAAATGGCTCGTGCTGCTGGAATTCATATGATCATTGCAACTCAACGCCCTTCCGTTGATGTCATAACAGGGGTAATCAAAGCAAATATACCTTCACGAATTGCATTTGGTGTATCGTCTCAAACCGACTCCAGAACAATTTTGGATTCAGGTGGAGCAGAGAAGCTGCTTGGACGTGGGGATATGCTATACATGCCAGTAGGAGCAACGAAACCAAAAAGAATACAAGGTGCCTTTCTGTCTGATGGTGAGGTAGAGGAAATTGTTGATTTCGTTATCTCCCAACAAAAAGCACAATACCAAGAAGAAATGACACCTACTGAAGAACAAGTAGTAACGGAAGAAGTAGCTGATGAGCTATATGATGCAGCGGTGGATCTTGTAACTGAAATGAATACAGCTTCGGTTTCCATGCTCCAAAGAAGGTTCCGCATAGGTTATACAAGGGCGGCAAGACTAATAGACGAGATGGAAGTTCGGGGGATTGTTGGTCCATATGAAGGAAGCAAACCACGGGAAGTGTTGATAGAGAAACCTAGAGAAGACGAGGCATCGTCATAAAATGAAAAGGGGATTCGTAGAAGGGGTTGAGAGTGTGATTAGAGCAGACCACAGACCATTATATTTACAGGTGATTGATCGCTTAAAAGAAGATATAGAGAAGAATGTATATGATGAAGGCGAGAAGTTACCCTCAGAATTTGAACTTTCTAAATTGTTGGGAGTAAGTCGTGCTACGCTACGTGAAGCCTTACGGTTATTAGAAGAAGAAGGGGTAGTCATTCGCAGACATGGTGTGGGGACGTTCGTTCATTCAAAACCTCTCTTTTCATCAGGAATCGAAGAATTAGATAGCGTTACAGATATGATTATAAAAGCAAAGATGAAACCTGGGACAATTTTTTTGTCTTCAGCTGTTCAAGAAGCAACGGATGATGATCGGAGAAAATTCTTAAAAGATGATTTAACTGAAATGATGGAAATTGAGCGTGTGCGAACTGCTGATGATTCACCAGTTGTTTATTGTTTAGACAGAATTCCAAATGAACTTTTGAAAAACCATTCAATTCATGAAACGAAATCAATTTTTCGTTATTTGGAAGACCTAGGAAAAACAATTACATATGCGATCACGTATATTGAGCCAATTGGATATCACGAGCATGTGTCTGAAATATTAGAGTGTGAACCAGGTTCTTCGCTTTTGTTATTAAAGCAAATGCATTATGATCAATCAGAACAACCTTTGTTATATTCATTAAATTATTTTAGAGCAGATAAGTTTAAGTTTCATGTTGTGAGAAAAAGAAGTTAATAAAGAAATAGTCGGAGCTGCCAGTAAGAAGGTAGCTCCGTTTTTAATTAGGGAAGATTACGATTTTCGTATGCTAAAGAAATAAAAAATGATAGCCTTTTCAAAAAAAGAGGTTGAGTTAGTAGACAGAAGAAGAAAAGAAGAAGATAATCAAAATGACAACATTTACATAAAGAAGATGGTTTTCGGGAGGGATTTATTTTGGTAAGGCTAAGTATTTTAGACCAATCACCGATAGCAGCTGGGGTGGATGCACGTACGGCGGTTATGCAAACGGCTGAATTAGCGGTTAAAGCTGAACAATTAGGTTACCATCGTTTTTGGGTATCTGAACATCACGATGCAGGCAGAGTAGCCGGATCAACACCCGAAGTATTATTGGCCCATATAGGGGAGAAAACAAAGAAAATTCGGATTGGCTCAGGTGGCGTTATGCTTCCTCATTATAGTTCTTACAAGGTAGCAGAAAATTTCAAGATGCTTGAAGCTCTTTATCCTAATCGAATTGACCTTGGATTAGGAAGAGCAGCTGGGGGGAATCCGATTGCTACTATGGCCTTACAAGGGAGTTCAGTTGGGAATAGAGGTTCCTATCCTGAACAAATTGAGGATTTGAAAGGATATTTTACAAGCCTTTCAAGTGATCATCGTTATTATGGAATAACAGCAACTCCAAATGTGGATACCATGCCACAACTATGGTTGTTAGGATCTAGTGGAGGTAGTGCACAAATTGCAGCTGAGAAGGGTACAGCCTTTACATTTGCTCATTTTATTAATGGAGATGGAGGAGAAGACGTCGTTAAGGCGTATCGGAACCAATTCCAACCTTCTGCCTTTTATGAAAAGCCAGAGGCTAATGTGGCTATTCATCTTATTTGTGCAGACACTGACGAGGAAGCAAATCAAAGAGCTACAAGTTTAGATTTATCCCTTCTCATGCTTCAAAAAGGCAAGCGTTCATTGGAAATTCCGACAATTGAATATGCAAAAAGCTATCCTTATACAGCACATGATCTAATGCAAATCCGAGAAAATCGTAAACGAATGATTGTTGGCGGCCCAGATAAAGTAAAAGAAGAAATCGAAGAATTAGCAAATAAATATGAAACGGATGAGGTTATGGTTATCACAATTACACATGATTATAGTCACCGGATTCGTTCGTTTGAATTGTTAGCCGAAATGTTTAATTTGGTAAAGAGTTAATTATAAGTTTAGTTATATCTAATGAATGAATTGGAAAAAGTGATAGGTACTAAGCTTTATAAATAATCTGTGTAGTAAGAACAAGACTCTAAGCATAACCTAAGCGTGATTGGCAAAAAGGAGATGATCGATTTGACCCAAATAGAGGAGCGTATTCATGAATTGAAAGGCTTAACCGTGCATTCTATGAGCACGAATAAATATAAGACCAATTCACTAATTCTCATGATGAAAGCACCACTAACGAAGGAAACAGTAGCAATGCGGGCATTGTTGCCGCATATTTTGCAAAATGGCACATCAAATAGTCCATCTAGGAAACAATTGCGTGAACGGTTAGACGATATGTACGGGGCAATGCTTGCAACGGATGTTCAAAAGAAAGGTGAAGAGCATGTCATTTCTATTCGTCTAGACGTTGCGAACGAGCGCTATCTATCTGATACAACCCCATTATTTGACAACGCGATTTCATTACTAGCAGAGGTAATCTTTCAACCACAGCTAGAAGATGGGAAGTTTGTTTCTTCGGTTGTCGAAAGCGAAAAACGTTCGCTAAAGCAAAGAATACAATCGGTTTACGATGATAAAATGCGGTATGCAAATGTCCGGGTAACGGAAGAGATGTGTAAAGGAGAACCATTTGCTCTTACAGCTTTTGGAACAGAAGATGAGGTAGATGCGATTACAGCTGACTCTATTTATAAGTATTATCAAGAAGTTCTTTTAAACAATCAGTTTGATCTCTATATGGTTGGAGCTATCGACGAAGAACAAGCTATGAGCAGTGTCACTGAAAAGTTTAGTGCTTTGGTAGAGCGTGACAAAAGTACATTTGAGACAATAGCTAGTCCTGAAGTAAAAGAGATTAATGTCGTTAATGAAGAACAAGATGTAAAACAAGGGAAGTTGCATATGGGCTTTCGCACTTATACAACATATGCTGACGATGACTATGTTGCTATGCAAGTCTGTAACGGTCTTTATGGTGCCTTTTCTCATTCAAAACTTTTTATTAATGTGCGTGAAAAAGAAAGTTTGGCTTATTACGCTGCATCAAGGTTTGAGAGTCACAAAGGGATTATGATGGTCATGTCGGGTATTGAGTTCGCTAAATATGAACGAGCTGTTGAAATTATAAAAGAACAATTTGAAGCGATGAAGCAAGGCGAGTTTACAGAGGCTGAAGTAGAACAAACGAAAGCAATGTTAAAAAATCAACTTCTTGAAACAGCGGATGTGGCTAGAGGGCTTGTGGAATTGTCTTATCACCAAGTTGTGAGTGGAAAAAAACGTTCTATTGATGAATGGATGCAGCAAATTGATGAAGTAACGAAAGAAGATATTATTCGAATTGCGCAGAAAGTAAAGCTTGATACGATCTATTTCTTAAAAGGCAAGGAGGAAAATCAATGAAGCCAGTTCAATTCCAACAAGTAGACGAAACTCTTTATCATGAAAAGCTCGATAATGGATTAGACGTCTATGTCTTGCCGAAAAAAGGTTTTAATAAAACGTTTGCAACGTTCACAACAAAATATGGTTCTATCGACCAAAAGTTTACCCCTTTAGGGAAAGAGGATGCCATAACAGTTCCAGATGGAATTGCGCATTTTCTTGAACATAAAATGTTTGAGGATGAAGAAGGAGATGTTTTCCAGGACTTTAGTAAGCAAGGTGCGTCGGCTAATGCTTTCACGAGTTTTACACGAACGGCTTACTTATTCTCGAGCACAAATAATGTAGAGAAAAACTTGGATACATTACTTAATTTTGTTCAGCATCCTTACTTTACAGAAGAAAGTGTTGAAAAGGAAAAAGGGATCATTAATCAAGAAATTACAATGTATGATGATAATCCAGATTGGCGAGCTTATTTTGGTGTGATTGAAAATATGTTCCACCATCATCCAGTAAAAATTGATATTGCTGGGACGATCGAATCAATTTCTAATATCACAAAAGATTTACTGTACACTTGCTATGAAACCTTTTACCATCCAGCCAATATGCTCTTATTTGTCATTGGACCCGTTGACCCTGAGAAGATCATGGAACAAGTGAGAGAGAATCAATCGCAAAAGGAATTTACTGCACCTGAAGAGATCAAGCGTTTCTTTGAAGAAGAACCAGAATCTGTAGCTAAAGAGAAAAACATTATTACGATGCCAGTACAAACTCCAAAATGCTTAGTGGGCTTTAAGGAAACTGGTGCCACACGCCAGGGAGACGATTTATTAAAACGTGAACTGTCGATAAATATATTGCTTGATTTGATGTTTGGTCAGAGCTCTGACAATTACCAAACGCTCTTTGATGACGGATTGATTGATGATTCTTTTTCATTTGATCATTCAGCTGAAGAAGGCTTCGGATTCACAATTATTGGCGGAGATACAAAATATCCAGATAAATTAGCTGATCGTATTAAACATATGGTTGAAACGTTTAAACAATCCAGCTTAACTGAGGATCAAGTTAATCGAGCAATTAAAAAGAAAATTGGATCATTTTTACGGTCGCTCAATTCCCCTGAGTATATTGCGAACCAGTTTACACGTTATCAATTTAATGAAATGAATTTATTTGAAGTTGTCCCAATGCTTGAAAGTATTACACCTAACGAATTAACTGAAGTTTTACAGAACCATTTTCAATTTGACCGTTTTACGGTTTGTCAGGTAAAAGCAGAGGGGTTTAACGAATAACATGAAAGCTATTTTAATAACTGGAGCATCAGGAGGAATTGGCGCTCAAATTGCTAAAGAGCTGGCATCTCCTGATTGCTCTCTTTTTTTGCACTATAATGAAAACGAAAAATCGGTTCAGAAAACAGCTGCCAAATGCGTTGATCAAGGTGCAACGGTTCAACTTATTCAGTCTGATTTATCTAAAGATGACGGAGATGAGCAACTGCTTGCGAAAGTACCTAAAGACATTACGTTCCATACCATTGTTCATAATGCAGGTATAAGTCATTTTGGGTTGTTTACTGATGTGACGAATACGGATATAAGTGAAATGATGAATGTTCATCTAGTTAATCCGATGAAAATTACAAGAAGTTTGTTACCAAAAATGATTCAAGCTCATCAGGGGAAAATTATTGTGATCTCCTCGATTTGGGGTTTAACAGGTGCATCGTGTGAAGTGATTTATTCTGCAGCAAAAGGAGGAATAAATAGCTTCGTGAAAGGATTAGCAAAAGAAGTGGCTCCTAGTCATATTCAAGTGAATGCTATTGCGCCTGGGGCAATAGAAACAGAAATGCTTAAAAAGAATGGGCTTGAACATATGGATGAGCTTAAAGAAGACATCCCTGCTCATGCTTTTGGAAAAACGGCTGATATTGCTTATGCAGTTTCATTTTTAAGTTCCCACAAATCAAATTATATAAACGGACAAATTATTTCAATTAATGGTGCATGGTATTGTTGAAAATTTAAAAATGAACCTCCACAAAAAACAATTCGAAGCGATGAATATTCTTATAAGAATGAGAAAAAATACTATCGAAGTACATTTTTCAAGGAGGGTCTTAATATGTCTGTACTTGACAACTGGGAACAATGGAAAGATTTTTTAGGTAACCGTTTAAACCAAGCACAAACTGAAGGAATGAGTCAAAATGTTGTGTCTGATGTTGCTTATCAAGTTGGTGAGTATTTGGCGCAACAAGTTGAGCCTAAAAACGAACAAGAGCGTGTTCTAGCCGAACTTTGGAAAGTAGCAGATGAGCAAGAGCAGCATGCCATTGCAAATATGATGGTGAAACTTGTTCAAAATGAAGGCTAGTTAATAATAGGACACTCTATGGACGCCGCATTTTGCGGCGTTTTTTCATCCGTCTGATTTGCTGATCTCGAATTGCTAGTACATAATGAATAAGCATATGATGCAAACTGAGAATAGAAACTTTATCCATAGACCATTTGTCAACCGACAATTATTTCCGACAAAGTTCTTTCAATTATTATTAAAATCAATTATTATGATAGATGAGATCTCAAATAGCCTCACATATGTCTCAATTAGTACAAAAGGGTGAAGCAAATGGGTATAAAAGAATGGTACTTAGAATATCAAATACATAAAAATAGACCGGGACTTCTTGGTGATATTTCTTCTCTGCTTGGGATGTTGGAAATTAATATCGTAACGATAAATGGAGTAGACAACATGAGACGCGGTATGTTAATCCGTAGCTCATCGGACGATCAAGTAGCTAGGTTTAAAGCTATCTTAGAAACGATCGAAGACATCTCAGTTATCAAAGTAAGAGAACCTAGGCTCCGTGATCGGCTTGCGATTCGTCATGGCCGTTACATTGAGCGTGATGCTGATGACAAGAAGACATTCCGTTTTATTCGCAATGAGCTTGGTCTCCTTGTTGATTTTATGGCTGAACAATTTAAACGTGAAGGACATTTTTTAGTCGGGATTCGTGGGATGCCACGTGTTGGTAAAACTGAATCAATTGTTGCAGCAAGTGTGTGTGCTAATAAAAGATGGTCTTTTATTTCATCTACACTATTAAGGCAAACTGTTCGGAGTCAATTGGCAGATGATGAAATGAGTGAAGACCATATTTTCATTATTGATGGCATTGTGACAACAATGAGATCAACGGAGAAGCATCGTACGCTTGTTAGTGATATCATGAGATTGCCAGCAGTAAAGGTAGTAGAGCATCCGGATATTTTTGTGCGTGAAACAGAATATGAATTGGAAGACTTTGATTGTATAATTGAGCTTAGAAATGATGAGGGAGAAGAGATTACATACGAAGTAGTAGAATCAGGCTTTTCCTCTTTTGATATAAGTTAGAGGTAGGTAGGTGTTAGGATTGTCAGAATTAGGTCAGTATTTAAAGGAAGCGCGTGAAGAGAAACAAATTTCATTAGATGACCTTCAACGTACGACAAAAATTCAAAAGCGGTATTTGATTGCCATTGAAGAAGGTCGGTTTGATACATTACCTGGGATTTTTTATGCTAGAGCATTTGTTAAGACATACGCCGAGGCAATCGGACTAGATCCGGATCCATTGTTTGATCAGTATCGTCATGAGCTTCCTAATCCGCAACGTGAAGCTGTTACGCTCCCGTCACGTACAGAACGGAGTAAGCCATCGGCTGGACCTAAGAAACGAGCTAAAAAAGGGTCGTTCTTATCCGCTTTGATTGCGATGGTGTTCGTTGGAATTATTGTAGTTGGAATTTGGTTAATGGCTCAAGGTGGAGGTGCTGGTGATGATGGAGCGATTGCCCCAGATGACAGTGAGAATCTTGAAGCTGATTTTTCCGAAGAGGTAGGTACTGCTCCTGAAGAAGAAGAGGAGGAGCCTGAAGAAGTTGAGGAAATTCCAGAGGAAGAACCTGAAGAAGAAGAGTTAGAGCCTGAACCAGAATTGTCGATTACTTTTATTGAAAGCTCTGGAAATACTTCGTTTTTTGAGTTGGAAAATGGCCAACTATCCGATGTTCGAATTGAAATTACTGGAGATCGATCATATATTGATGTGAAGAATGCTCTAGGGAAAACTTTTTACACTGGGACACCGACAGAAGGAGAGGTTATTACTCCTGAGCTAGATGGGGAAGAACGGGTTATTTTTAATTTCGGTGCTTCTCAGTTTGTTGAATTGTTTATTAATGATCAACAAGTGGAGTTTCCTTTAGATATAACTCATCAAAAGATTGATATAACGGTTATAGCTGAAGAGTCAGAATAAGAGGATCTTTTCTCTACACTCATCTCCTTTTCAATAGGAGTAGTGTAGAGGGCACTGAAAGGGAAAGTCACCTTCTCAGTGCCCTCTTGCAGAAAAGGTCTTTTTTTTGTTTAGGAATAAGTTGGTTACATTTATTAATTTATAGAAATTATGGTACAATGATTAATGGACTTTACTACATTTGCAATCACGGTTATATGAAGGAAGGGAATTTTGTGAATTTACCAAATAAAATAACGATCTCTCGGATATTTCTTATTCCATTATTTATGATTTTTTTCTTAGTCCCTTTTTCAATTGGTGACATTCATCTTCTTGGCACGACTATCCCTCTTGCCCATTTTATTGGAGCAATCATTTTTATTATTGCTGCTGCAACGGATTGGCTAGACGGCTACTATGCTAGAAAGTACCAACTTGTGACCAACTTAGGGAAGTTTCTAGATCCGCTTGCTGATAAGCTATTAATCACAGCGGCTTTAATTGCGTTGGTTGAACTTCAGCTTTTACCAGCTTGGATCGCTATAGTCATTATTAGCCGAGAATTTGCAGTGACAGGAATTCGGTTAGTTGCTGCAGCTGATGGGGATGTCATTGCAGCGAGCCAACTAGGTAAGTTAAAAACCGTGTCTCAAATTGTTGCGATCTCTGCACTTATGTTGCACAACTGGCCATTCCAAGCTATTTCATTACCTTTTGATATGATCGCGATTTATATAGCGACTTTTTTAACGATTGTGTCAGGAATTGAATATTTTCAAAAGAATCAACACATTCTCCTAAAATCAAAATAATAGGCGGGTAGATGCAATGAATGCTGAATTAATTTCTGTAGGATCAGAGTTATTACTTGGACAAATTGTTAATACGAATGCGGCCTTTCTATCTCAAGAATTAGCACTTCTTGGTGTAAATGTTTTTTATCAAACAACAGTAGGGGATAATGGGAAAAGACTAACAGCCGCTTTAGAGTTAGCCAATTCCCGTTCAGATTTGGTTATTATTACAGGTGGCCTCGGCCCAACAAAGGACGATTTAACAAAAGAAACGGTCGCATCATTCGTGAGTAGAAAGCTTGTGCATCACGAGGAATCATTACATAATATTGAGTCTTATTTTCTGAAGAGAAATCGTCCTATGTCAGAAAATAATCGTAAGCAAGCGCTTGTAATTGAAGGAAGTCACGTACTGCTTAATTACCATGGAATGGCTCCAGGGATGATTGTTACTAATAATGACACGAAAATTGTCATGCTCCCGGGTCCGCCGCAAGAAATGAAGCCAATGTTTACTAATGAATTTGTACCTCAATTGGCAAAAATGATGGGGGAACAAACTTCTATTACATCACGAGTACTTCGGTTCTTCGGTATCGGTGAATCTCAATTAGAAACAGATTTATTAGATTTAATAGAAGCTCAAACAAATCCGACTATTGCTCCATTAGCTAATGAAGGAGAAGTGACGTTACGACTGACTGTTAAGCATGCGGACCCTACTGAGCAAAAAAGGCTTCTAGATGAGACTGAAGATCAGGTTACAAAGCGTGTCGGTCAATATTTATACGGCTATGGTGATACGTCACTTATGGAGCAGCTCTTTTTGCAATTACGAGAGAAACACTGTACGATAGCTACAGCAGAAAGTTTTACAGGAGGTAAATTTTCCGGCATGTTGACATCATTTTCGGGGTCTTCGGCTATTTACCGAGGTGGATTCGTTTCCTATGCGACAGACGTGAAGGAAAAGGTTTTAGGGGTGTCGAATGAAGTCATAAGAAAATATGGTGTGATCAGTCCCCAATGTGCTATTGAAATGGCTAAGCGTGCGAAGGAACAATGCGTATCTGATATAGCAATTAGTTTCACAGGTGTAGCAGGTCCGTCTAAGCAAGAAGGGAAGGAACCTGGTACAATTTTTATTGGCGTTGCTGGACTTACCCCAGAGCCATTGTACTATGAGTTAAATTTAGCCGGAAATCGTAAGGCTGTTACAGATCGAGCTATTAAATATGGATGTTTTTATTTATTGAAAGAAATGAAAAGGTGGAATATGAAAGAATGACAACGTACTTTAATGATTTTCAGATTTCAGAACCGATAAAACGAGCAATTAAAGACATGGGCTTTGAAGAACCTTCTCCTATTCAAGCAAAAGCTATTCCTGTGATTTTGGAAGGTGGAGACGTAGTTGGTCAGGCGCAAACAGGAACAGGTAAGACGGCGGCGTTTGGGATCCCTGTTGTTGATAAGGTGACATCTGACCGTTATGTTCAAGCATTGATTTTGACACCGACTCGAGAATTAGCTATTCAAGTTTCAGGTGAACTTCAAAAGTTATCTGTCCATAAATCTATCCGTACTTTGCCAATTTATGGAGGCCAGTCAATTGGTCATCAAATTCGAGCTTTAAAGCAAGGTGTTCAAGTAGTCATTGGAACTCCAGGTCGAATACTTGATCACTTACGTAGACAAACATTAAAGCTAGATCAAGTTCATACAATTGTGCTTGATGAAGCAGATGAAATGCTAGATATGGGATTTGTTGATGATATTGAATCGATTCTCCGCCAAGTAAATACAGATCGTCAAACACTACTTTTCTCTGCGACGATGCCTCCGGCTATTAAAAAACTGTCTCGGAAGTATATGACGGCACCAAAAACCGTTACGATTAACAAAGGTGAAGTGACTGCGCCATTAATTGACCAAATGTATTATAAAGTGTTAGAACGAAATAAAATTGAATCTCTTTGCCGCATTATTGATAGTGAAGAAATTGAATTAGGAATATTGTTTTGTCGAACAAAAAAAGGTGTTGCTGAATTAGCTGAAGCCCTTCAAGCTCGTGGATATTTAGCTGATGGCTTACATGGTGATTTAACTCAATCACAACGTGATGCAGTCATGAAGAAGTTTCGTGACTCTTCGATTGAATTTCTTATTGCAACAGATGTAGCGGCTCGTGGAATTGACGTTGATAATGTTACACATGTTATTAACTATGATATTCCTCAAGACCCCGAGAGCTATGTTCATCGAATTGGTCGGACGGGACGTGCTGGTCGAAAAGGCTTAGCGCTTACTCTTGTTACTCCGCGTGAGATGAAACACTTGCGTTCGATTGAACAAGAGATTAAAATGAGTATTCCTTCGCAAGATGTACCAACTATTGAAGAAGTAGTTGTAAAACAACAAGGTTCTTGGAAAAAGTTAATTTCCGATACAATCAACACTAGTGGAAAAGAAGCTGAATTGTTTGATCCACTCGTCGATGAAGTCTTAGCAGAATTTTCAGCACGAGACGTCGTATCGGCATTATTAAAAATGAATTTTTCTCCAACGTCATCCACTGATGAAACAGGTTATAGTTTTGGAGATACTGGTGCTGCTAAAGGCATGGTTCGCTTCTTCATTAATGTAGGTAGAAATGTAAATATGACGCCTAAAGTGTTAATTGAAGCGATCTCAGAGCTTGTTGGTATCCCTGGAAAATCTGTTGGGAAGATTGATATATTTGAAAACTTCACTTTTGTTGAAGTTCCTGAAGAAGCAGCTCCATTTGTATATGAAGCTCTTCGTTATTCGCGAATTAGCGGTGCACGAGTGAATTTAGAACCAGCTAAACCACGCCCTAAGCGCGAACCACGCCGCACTCCAACCCGTAGCTAACCACAGAAAATGAGAAAGAGCGCTCTATTAAGGGAGGGAATTGAAAAGGCGATTTAATGTCCTTTTTGTAACCTTCTTTAATGGACTCTTTCACTTTTTCCTTCTTGCTTTCCTCTGGCATGTTTTTCCTACTACCATTAACGCGAATAAATGTTCGTAAAACTATTGGCAAAAGCGAAAAAAAAATGTATGATAGTAAAGAACGAAACATAGATTCGCTTTTCCAATTTTAAATACATTATTATTGATAATAGAGGAGAGATTCATAATGAGTGATCGTAAGGCTGCCCTTGATATGGCACTACGTCAAATCGAAAAACAATTTGGTAAAGGGTCAATTATGAAGCTTGGTGAACAAGCAGAGCAACGTGTATCAACCGTCTCAAGTGGCGCACTTGCGCTTGATATTGCACTTGGAGTAGGTGGCTATCCTAAGGGGCGTGTCATTGAAGTTTACGGTCCAGAATCTTCAGGTAAGACAACTGTATCGCTACATGCAATTGCAGAAGTTCAGAGACAAGGCGGGCAAGCAGCCTTCATTGATGCAGAGCATGCGCTAGATCCAGTTTATGCTCAAAAATTAGGGGTTAACATTGATGAGTTATTGCTTTCACAGCCGGATACAGGAGAGCAAGCATTAGAAATTGCTGAAGCTTTAGTACGTAGTGGCGCAGTTGATATGATTGTTATTGATAGTGTGGCTGCCCTTGTACCGAAAGCTGAGATTGAAGGAGATATGGGAGATAGTCATGTTGGTTTGCAAGCTCGTCTAATGTCACAGGCATTACGTAAGCTATCTGGAGCCATAAACAAATCGAAGACGATAGCGATTTTTATTAACCAAATTAGGGAAAAAGTGGGCGTAATGTTCGGGAACCCAGAGACGACTCCTGGTGGTCGAGCTTTGAAGTTCTATTCTTCCGTTCGTTTAGAAGTTCGTCGTGCGGAAACATTAAAGCAAGGCAATGAAATGGTAGGGAACAAAACTAAGATTAAAATTGTAAAAAATAAAGTAGCCCCTCCATTTAAAGTGGCAGAAGTTGATATCATGTACGGCGAAGGTATTTCTCGTGAAGGTTCGATTTTAGATATTGCATCAGATCTAGATATCGTTCAAAAAAGTGGAGCATGGTACTCATTTAACGAGGAGCGTCTCGGTCAAGGGCGTGAAAATTCTAAGCAGTTCTTAAAAGAGAATTCGCACATTGCAGAACAAATTGAAACTCTCATTCGTGAGCATCATGGTTTAAATGGTGAAATAGAAGTGGCGGCAGCGACAGAAGAAGAGTTTGAAGAAGTTCCTTTTGATTTAAAATAATAGTGGACGAAGGGGTGTTCTAAAGGTGAAATGTAACCTTTGGGACACCTCCTTCTTTTAAGGTTTTTAGAAGGAGGTGGCAAGTGATGAAATTTTTGTATGTAACAGACACACATATTCGTGGAACGACTCCTAAAAATCGATTGGACGTTTATGTTGATACATTAAAAGAGAAGTTGGAGGAAGTTATTGAACTAGCAAATAAGGAAGAGGTCGATGTCCTTTTGCACGGAGGGGATGTGTTTGATCGCCCAGATCTATCTCCAAATGTTGTCGGACAATTCGCGAAAATTTTCATGAAGGCAAACATGCCTATTTATGTGGTTGCAGGAAATCACGATACATTTGGGCACAATCCAGAAACGATTTCACGAACGATGCTAGGACTAATGGATTCATTTGGTGTAATGACAGTCATTGATCCGGGTAGCCCTATTCTAATTGAAAAAAATGGGCAACGCATCCAAATTAGTGGGCAACCTTATCATTATGATTTAGACCAACGTGATCCGAAATTAGACTATTATCCAACCAATGAAACGAACGCAGATGTTCTTATCCACATTGTTCATAGTATGCTTGTCGAGAAAGCTTTACCTGAAGGAGTGCCCCATACGATTATTGATCATATATGGGGAACAACGGCAGATATTATTCTAACGGGCCATTTTCATGGTGGTTTTGGGATCAAGGAACGAAATGGCAAGTTTATTTGTAACCCAGGAGCCCTAGCTCGTGTAAATAACCATTGGTCAGAAATAAGCAGAATGCCTAAAGTTATTATTGGGTCAATCATTGATAGAAACATTTCATTACGAGAAATTACTATAAAGAGAGCGCAAAAAGGGGATGATGTTTTAGATCGTTCGTTTTTAGAAAAAGCTGTCCATCAAGAAGAAAAATTACATAGTTTTGTTCAACAAGTAAAAGAAACATCGCAATTTCAAACTTTGAATATGAGTGATATTATCTTAGAAATCGCTTCGCTAAAAAATGTGGAAGATAAAGTTAAACAAGAGGCACTACGTAGGATGACAGTCATTGAAGAGGTATGGAAGGACGGAGAGTATGAATAATATTCGAGCGGTTCGCTTAGAGAATTTCCAATCTCACTTAGATACTTTTGTCGAGTTTAGTAATGGCTTAAATGTAATTGTTGGCCAATCAGATAGTGGAAAGACCGCAATCTTAAGAGGAATCCGCTGGGCGTTGTATAATCAGCCAAGAGGAACGGATTTCATTCGTGTTTCTGGTGACTTTGTTAGGGTTACCGTAACTTTTGAAAATGAAACGGTAATTACTCGTGAGCGTACAGGTTCAAAAAATCGCTATATTATTAAAAAAGAAGGCGAACAAGAGCTTGTGTTAGAGGGATTTGGCATTCATGTACCTGAGGAAGTAATGAAAGCGCATGGGATGGATCACTTGCGAATTGATCATGACAATGAGTTAATGATTCATTTATCGCAGCAACTAGATGGACCATTTTTATTAGAGAATACAAGCTCCATACGTGCAAAAGCACTCGGGAGGATTAGCGGCGCTCATTTTCTAGATATGGCTATTCGTGATACGACGAAAGATGTTTCACAGTTAAATGTAAGAATGAAACAAGAACAGCAAGTGATTGATAGGCTGAAAGAAGATATCGAACCTTTTGCTCATTTAGATAAATTAAAATCACAATTGATTCAATCAGATTCCAACATTCAGCATGTCAAAAAGTTGATTGGGAAAAAAGACAAGCTTCAGAAGCTAAAAGAAATGCTACATCAAGTAACAACCGAAGAAAGTATAACGATACGGAGATTAAATATTGTCAAAAATGTGGATCATTGGGAAAACAAAAAAGAACAACTGCAGGAGATGGTTCATAGATTTACCGTATATGAGCAAAAGAGGAAACAACGGCATGAAATTTACAAAACAATTGCTATATGTCAAGAATGGATGGAAAAGACGGAGCAGACAGAACTAGCAAATCACCGTTATGAAAAGTTAAATTATCAATTACAGCTTGTAAAACAATTAAATAACAAGTTACAGCACCTAAACATGGTCGAGAGATCTGAGAGGGAAGAAAAGCAAAGGACAAAGAAAACAAGATTTATCGATTCTGTTAGTGTAGAGACATTAGAGCGTATTTCTGCTAACGAATGGAAGCAGAAAAAGCTACAACAAATCCAAGAACTATTACAAGGAAATATCAATCAGTATAAAAAGATTCATCTCATATGTGACAGATTACCTAATGTGACTGAACTGAAAAACAAACAAGAAATGATTGCCGAGAAGACGGAGGCTTGTCATAAGTTAAAAGCGATACAACAAGAATTAAAAGGTTATCAGAGGAGATCAGAAGAAGGAAGAAGATATATTCAAGCACAGAAGATTGAACAAGAAAAAGCTGAAGCAGCTCTACAAGAACGTCTTTTAGCCGAAGGAACATGCCCAACTTGTGGTCAAGCTATTTGTAAACAGGCTGAATAAATAAAAAGAAGGTGAATGGCAGTATGTCAGTAGAAAAGCAATTAGGACAAATTAAACAAGCAATTGATAAAGCAAGGGATATGCGTTATCGAGCTGAAGCAAAGCTTGAAGAACTAGAAAACCAGAAAAATAGACTCTTAGTTGAACTAGAAGAGCTAGGAGTAAAACCCGAAGAGCTTGATCAAGAAATTGAAAAGCTTGAGAAAGAAATAGAAGTATCTTTGAGAGAAACGTGGGAGTTGATTCCAAAGGAACTGATTAAGGATGAATAATTCATCAAATCAATTAAAACAATTAGAGGATCGCTTTAAAAGAGCTCAAGATAAATGGACGAGACTTGATGCAAAAAAAACCTTATTAGAAGAACAGTTAGCTGAAAAAATAAAAGAGCTTGATTCGTATTTTGAAACAATTGATACGTATGAGAAGGCTCGAGTTTTACTTCAACAATCGGCAGAGTATGCAAGAGAACAAGCGAAGCAGCAAATCGAGACATTAGTAACAAATGCATTGCAGTATGTGTTTGGCCCACTATTTTCGTTTCAAATTGAATTAGAGGAGCATGGAAACAAAGCGGTCGCCGAATTCTATGTGGTTTCAGAATATGAAGGGGTCAAAGTGAAAACGAGACCCCAAGACTCACGTGGGGGAGGAGTCGTTGATATTGTTACTTTAGCCCTGCGAGTTGCATTGATTGAAACGGTTCAGCCAAGAAGAGAAGGACCTCTATTGCTAGATGAGCCTGGAAAACACGTCTCGGGGGATTATGTTCTTTATTTATATGAGTTCTTAAAATCACTTAGTACAATGTTTAATCGACAAATAATTATGATTACTCATAATTATCATTTAGCCCAATCTGGAGATCTATCTTATGAGGTTTCCATAAAAAATGGGATAAGTGAAGTTACGAAAATTGACAACACTTGACATTGACTAAAACGAGCTATAAAATTAAATAGAATGCGGTTGAGTTTTTAGTGATATTATTTTTTCCGCGATCAAATGTAATATGCGTTTGTTTTTTATAATGATGAAACGTATGACAAATTTTTGAAACCAACAATTAGATAGCAAGAGGAGGTGAAAGAGTATGGAAATATTGATCATCTCCATTTTGCTTGTTGTCTCTGCAGGTATTGGTGCAGTTGTTGGATATCTTGTTCGAAAATCCATTGCAGAAGCGAAAATTTCCAGTGCGGAACATGCAGCGAAACAAATTGTTGAAGATGCGAAGCGTGAAGCAGAAGCGGGTAAAAAGGAAGCTGTCCTTGAAATGAAGGATGAGGCACATAAAATTCGCACAGAAGCAGAGCGTGAGGTTCGTGAACGAAGAAATGAGATTCAAAAACAAGAGAATCGTTTGGTACAGAAAGAAGAGATTCTTGACCGAAAGAGTGAAACCTTAGATAAGAAAGAAGAGTCTTTGGATAAAAGGGAGGAATCTCTCACCAAAAAACAACGACAAATTGAAGAGATGGATAGCAAAGTGGAGGAAATCTTGAGCAAGCAGCAAGCTGAGCTTGAACGTATTTCTGGATTTTCCCGCGAAGAAGCTCGTGAAACCATTCGTAGTGAGGTTGAACAAGAAATTGCTCATGAAACAGCTCTTATTGTTAAAGAGCGAATGGCACAAGCGAAAGAAGAGGCTGATAAAAAGGCGAGAGAAGTATTGTCACTTGCGATTCAACGTTGTTCTGCAGACCACGTAGCAGAAACGACGGTTTCGGTAGTCACGCTGCCAAACGATGAAATGAAAGGAAGAATCATTGGTCGTGAAGGGCGTAATATCCGAGCGTTAGAAACGTTAACAGGAATCGATCTAATTATTGACGATACGCCTGAAGCAGTTATTCTATCTGGTTTCGATCCAATTCGTCGTGAAATTGCTCGTACAGCACTTGAGAAGCTTGTTCAAGATGGTCGTATCCATCCTGCTCGTATCGAAGAAATGGTCGATAAGTCTCGTCGCGAGGTTGATGAAGCGATAAGAGAGTACGGGGAACAAACAACGTTTGAGATGGGAATTCATGGGTTACACCCGGATTTAATTAAAATTCTCGGTCGTTTGAAATTTAGAACAAGTTATGGTCAAAATGTGTTGAAACACTCAATGGAAGTGGCTCATTTAGCTGGATTAATGGCGTCTGAATTAGGTGAAGATGTTAAATTAGCAAAACGAGCTGGTTTGCTTCACGATATCGGTAAGGCAATTGATCATGAAGTAGAAGGAAGCCATGTAGAGATTGGGGTAGAACTGGCGACGAAGTATAAAGAACACCCAGTTGTCATTAATGCAATTGCATCTCATCATGGGGACACGGAATCAACTTCCATTATCGCAACACTTGTTGCAGCAGCTGATGCCCTTTCGGCTGCAAGACCAGGTGCGCGAAGAGAAACACTGGAAACCTACATTCGTCGTCTTGAAAAGTTAGAGGAAATCTCTGAATCGTTTGAAGGCGTAGAAAAGACGTATGCGATCCAAGCTGGACGTGAAGTACGCATTATGGTTAGACCAGATGTTGTAGATGATGCACTTGCACATAAACTTGCTCGTGATATTACGAAGAGAATTGAAGAAGAATTAGATTATCCAGGGCATATACGTGTAACGGTTATCCGTGAAACACGTGCCGTTGAGTATGCAAAGTAAAGTGGCGATTTTCGCCACTTTATTTGTTTTTAATAAAGGAAATGTAGCTAATAATATAGCTAAAGTACATAAATGAAGGAGCAATTATGAGAATTTTATTTATTGGGGATGTCGTTGGGGCACCTGGTCGAAAGATGATTAAGGAATATACAATGAAATTAAAACAAACGTACAAGCCAACAATTACGATCATTAATGGTGAAAATGCGGCTTCTGGAAAGGGCATTACAGAAAAAATATACAAAGGGTTCTTAGATGCGGGAGCACAGGTTGTGACACTTGGAAATCACTCGTGGGATAATCGAGAAATTTTCGAATTTATTGACCGTGCAAAAGCATTAGTACGACCAGCTAATTACCCGGCGGGTGTACCGGGAAAAGGGTATACACTTGTCAAAATCAACGATATTGAAATTGCTGTAATTAATATTATGGGTCGAGCATTTTTACCTCCGATTGATTGTCCATTTACAAAAATGGATGAAATCTTAGAAGAAATTAAAGGTAGAACTCCGTATATCTTCGTTGATTTTCATGCTGAAGCGACTAGTGAGAAACAAGCGATGGGATGGTATTTAGACGGTAGAGTCTCTGCAGTCGTTGGTACCCACACTCACGTCCAAACTGCAGACGAGCGTGTATTACCGAAGGGAACAGCTTATTTAACGGATGTTGGTATGACGGGCCCTTATGATGGGATTCTTGGTGTTGAAAAGGAACCAGTGCTTCATAAGTTTTTAACGAATTTACCGGTACGTTTTGAAGTAGCAGAGGGGCGTACACAGTTAAGTGGAGTCGTCATTGACATAGACCCTAAAACAGGTCTTTCTAAGTCAGTGAAACGAATCCTAATTAATGATGATCACCCTTTTTATACGTAATTGAGTAAGAAATTTTTTAGTTTTAGGAATAAGGATAGGTTTTCTGAAATAAGATGAATTAGATTCACATCTTGTACGATTAGCAAACACTTGCTAATTGCACTGTTGAATGCATGAAAACGATCGTAATCATGGACAGCCCACTTTTCACATAAAGAGGAGGTACAAGAAATGGAAGTCTTAAAAGTTTCAGCAAAATCTACTCCCAACTCTGTTGCTGGCGCGTTAGCTGGGGTCATACGTGAACGGGGAGCAGCAGAAATCCAAGCAATAGGGGCAGGAGCGCTTAATCAATCAATAAAAGCGATTGCGATTGCGAGGGGATTTGTTGCCCCAAGTGGTATTGACCTTGTTTGTATCCCGGCTTTTACTGATATACAAATTGAGGGAGAAGAGCGAACAGCGATGAAAATTATCGTTGAACCAAGATAAAAATAGCGTCTGCAAAAAATCCTACTTTCATTTTGGAAGTAGGATTTTGCGTGCTTTAGCAATGTTGAATATAGAGTAGATAGCGTTAAAAAGTGTTTAGTTTCATAGTTATCTCGATTTGTATTAAGTTTACTCAAGTTTTGTGATAAAAAACATTTGGTTCAATTTACATATCTTTGAAAATGCTTGCTTTTTAACAAGTTTGGGACTATTATAAGAACGTTTAAGATATATATATATTGATAGTTGAGTAAGTCTAGTAATTTACTCGGAAATATGATATTATGACAATAATTTGATATTTCGTGTTTCTAGTCTAATAGACAAGCAAGGGGTGGAGAGTGTGAGAGAGCAGTTATCATGGAAAGTTGGCGGTCAGCAAGGGGAAGGAATTGAAAGTACAGGTGAAATTTTTGCTTCTGCATTGAATCGTCATGGTTATTATTTATTCGGGTATCGTCATTTTTCTTCACGTATTAAAGGTGGACATACAAACAATAAGATTCGTGTAAGCACGTCTCCTTTAAATTCAATTTCAGATGATTTAAATATTTTAGTGGCGTTTGATCAAGAAACAATTGATGTTAATATTAATGAATTACGTGAAGATGGCATTATTATTGCTGATGCTAAATTTAATCCTGTCGTAACGGAAGGATATGATGTACGCCTTTTTGTTGTACCTTTTACGGAAATTGCGACAGAGCTAGGTACATCTTTAATGAAGAATATGGTTGCTGTCGGTGCTTCAAGTGCGATTCTTGGGTTAGCGCCTGATACGTATCAAGATGTTGTAGAAGATCTTTTCTTAAAAAAAGGAACAAGTGTTGTTGAGAAGAATATGGAGGCGATCCGTGCAGGAGCTGCATACTTCCGAAAAGAAGCAGGGGCAAACATGCCTGAATTACAACTGGCTCCAGCTGATGGCAAGAAAAGAATGTTTATGATCGGAAATGATGCAATCGGAATGGGAGCAGTTGCAGCGGGAAGCCGTTTTATGGCAGCGTATCCAATTACACCTGCATCTGAAATTATGGAATATATGATTGAAAAATTGCCTGAATTTGGTGGTACAGTTATTCAAACAGAAGACGAAATCGCTGCATGTACAATGGCAATTGGTGCGAACTATGCCGGAGTACGTTCGTTTACGGCTTCAGCTGGTCCAGGTCTATCTTTAATGGCTGAGGCGATTGGCCTATCTGGTATGACGGAACAACCACTTGTTATTATGGATACGCAACGTGGAGGTCCAAGTACGGGATTACCTACGAAACAAGAGCAATCAGATTTAATGGCCATGATTTATAGTACACATGGAGATATTCCAAAAATTGTCATCACGCCGAGTACTGTAGAGGAAGCCTTCTATGATACTGTTGAAGCTTTTAATCTAGCAGAAGAATACCAGTGCCCAGTTATCTTGGTGACAGACCTTGCGTTGTCGCTAGGGAAACAAACCGTAGAACCGCTTGATTATAGCAAAGTAGAAATTCGTCGTGGTGCGTTGCAGTTAGGGGAAGAGATTCCGGAACGAGAAGACAAAGCGTATTATAAACGCTATGAATTAACAGAATCAGGTGTTTCGAATCGAGTGATTCCGGGTATGAAAAATGGAATTCACCACGTAACTGGTGTTGAACACGATGAAACAGGAAAACCGTCTGAAAGTCCAGAAAATCGTAAGAATCAAATGGATAAGCGGATGCGTAAAGTTGCGAATTTACCAAAACAGTTTAAGAATCCTATTTATGTAGATGCAAAGCATGCCGAAGCTGATTTATTGGTCATTGGGGTCAATTCTACACGTGGAACAATTGCAGAGGCAATGCCAAGACTCGAAGCAGATGGTATTAAAGTGAACCATGCGCAGATTCGTTTGTTACATCCGTTTCCAACGGATGAATTAACTCCATTAATTGATCGTGCTAAAAAAGTAGTCGTAGTTGAAAATAATGCGACAGCTCAATTAGCCAACATTATTAAAATGAATGTGGGCAATGTGAAAATTGAAAATGTATTAAAATATGACGGAAACCCATTTTTACCTGGTGAATTACATGAAACTTGTAAGGAACTACATGAAGTAAGCAAGGAGTTGGTTTAGATGGCAACATTTAAAGATTTTAGAAACAAAGTAAAGCCAAACTGGTGTCCTGGTTGTGGGGACTTCTCTGTCCAAGCTGCAATCCAGCGTGCTGCTGGAAATGTTGGTTTAGAGCCAGATGACCTTGCTGTAATCTCAGGTATTGGTTGTTCAGGTCGTATTTCAGGTTATATTAATTCATATGGTTTTCATGGTGTTCACGGTCGAGCTCTACCAATCGCACAAGGTGTTAAAATGGCAAACCGTGATTTAACCGTTATTGCTTCTGGCGGAGATGGGGATGGCTTTGCTATTGGAATGGGACATACGATTCATGCTATTCGCCGTAACATCGATGTAACGTATATTGTCATGGATAACCAAATTTATGGCTTGACGAAAGGGCAAACATCACCACGTAGTGATATGGGCTTTAAAACAAAGAGTACACCAGGCGGCTCCATTGAATCAGCTTTGAATGTAATGGAAATGTCATTAACTGCTGGAGCAACGTTTGTAGCACAAAGTTTCTCAAGTGACTTAAAGGAATTAACTTCATTAATTGAACAAGGGATTAACCATAAAGGCTTCTCTCTTATTAACGTATTTAGTCCTTGTGTTACTTTTAATAAAGTGAATACGTATGATTGGTTTAAGGAAAATATTACGAAGCTTTCAGATGTTGAAAATTACGACCCGTCCAACCGCATGACGGCTATGCAAACACTAATGGAACATAACGGTCTTGTAACAGGTCTCATTTACCAAAACAAAGAACAAAAGTCATACCAAGAGTTAATCGACTCATACGACGAAAAACCACTAGCTCACCAAAATTTAGAGCTAACAGAAGAAAAGTTCAACAAACTAATGGCAGAATTTATGTAAGAGCAAAAAGACCAAAAGGACGATCTTCCCTTTTGGTCTTTTTGCGAAGCGATGAGCGAAACCGCCGTAAATGTTTTAAGCCTTTTAGGAGCGATCTTCTCCTAAAAGGCGCACGGCGAGTGGAGCCATCGCAATCATGTTCGCACTATTACGTACAAAACAGGTACCTTTCTTTTGAAACATAGGAGGGGTGAGCGAAACCGCCGTAAATGTTTTAAGCCTTTTAGGAGCGATCTTCTCCTAAAAGGCGCACGGCGAGTGGAGCCATCGCAACCATGTTCGCATTATTACGTACAAAACAGGTACCTTTCTTTTGAAACATAGGAGGGGTGAGCGAAGCCGCCGTAAATGTTTTAAGCTTTTTAGGAGTGATCTTCTCCTAAAAGGCGCACGGCGAGTGGAGCCATCGCAATCATGTTCGCACTATTACGTACAAAACAGGTACCTTTCTTTTGAAACATAGGAGGGGTGAGCGAAACCGCCGTAAATGTTTTAAGCCTTTTAGGAGTGGGTTTCTCCTAAAAGGCGCACGGCGAGTGGAGCCATCGCAACCATGTTCGCATTATTACGTACAAAACAGGTACCTTTCTTTTGAAACATAGGAGGGGTGAGCGAAGCCGCCGTAAATGTTTTAAGCTTTTTAGGAGTGATCTTCTCCTAAAAGGCGCACGGCGAGTGGAGCTATCGCAATCATGTTCGCACTATTACGTACAAAACAGGTACCTTTCTTTTGAAACATAGGAGGGGTGAGCGAAACCGCCGTAAATGTTTTAAGCCTTTTAGGAGTGGATTTCTCCTAAAAGGCGCACGGTGAGAGAAGCCATCGCAACCATTTCGTACTCTTTATAAATAAGTCGCACTCAAATCATAGAGTTCTGCGACTTTTTCTCTTTTCCAATTACCTACGGACTTGTTTAAAAGATAGACAAACAAGATTCATTGAGTTTCTTCAAAGTTCCACGTATAATGTATGAAGGAAACTATGCAAAATTTCGCTCACATATTGTGAGCTTTCTATTTGTTTACTTTTAGAAGCTTGATGAAAGGAGTCTTTAACAATGAATGAAGATCAACGTTTAGGACGTTTAGGAAATACAAAAGAGCCTATAGATAAAGAAAATAAGAAAAAAGACTATAGTAAATATTTTGATTTCTCAAATGCTAAAGTGGTATCAGAGGAAGATAATAAAAAGGTGATCCGGATAGAAGGACGAGACATTTCTATTTATGATCAACCAGATTATAAGCAAGGAAAGCGTCGAGGGAAAGAGGATGTACAAGTTATACGTCCAGACAGTCTAATCCCTGAAGAGATGAAGGGAATTGGGAATGGTAAGAAGTTCCTGATTCGTACGTATGGCTGTCAGATGAATACACATGATTCAGAAAACATTGCAGGTCTCCTACTGGAAATGGGCTTTGAATCAACAGAGGAAACAATGGAAGCGGATGTTATTTTACTAAATACCTGTGCTATTCGTGAAAATGCTGAAAACAAAGTGTTTGGTGAAATTGGTCATTTAAAAGCATTAAAAGTTGAACGACCGGAACTGATTGTTGGTGTTTGCGGCTGTATGTCACAGGAAGAATCAGTTGTAAACCGTATCATGCAAAAACATCAGCACATTGATTTAATTTTTGGTACCCATAACATTCATCGTTTGCCAGAGCTTTTAAGAAATGCTATTTACGGGAAAGAAATGGTCGTTGAAGTTTGGTCTAAAGAGGGCGATATTGTTGAAAACATGCCTCGTGCTCGTCAAGGAAAAACACAAGCGTGGGTAAATATCATGTATGGCTGTGATAAGTTTTGTACGTATTGTATCGTTCCTTACACACGTGGGAAAGAGCGTAGTCGTCTTCCCGAAGATATCATTGCCGAAGTCCGCGATTTAGCTAGACAAGGCTACAAGGAAATTACTTTACTTGGCCAAAATGTAAATGCTTATGGGAAAGATTTAGAAGGAAAAAATTATGGCCTAGGGCATTTGATGGATGAAATTCATAAAATTGATATTCCACGTGTTCGTTTTACAACAAGTCATCCGAGAGACTTTGATGATCACCTCATATCTGTGCTCTCAAAAGGTGGAAACCTAGTTGAGCATATTCATTTGCCGGTTCAGCATGGGAACTCTGAGATTTTGAAATTAATGGCTAGAAAGTATACACGTGAGCAATATGTAGAGCTTGCTCATAAAATAAAAATGGCGATTCCAAACGCATCGTTTACAACAGACTTAATTGTTGGATTCCCGAATGAGACAGAGGAGCAATTTGAAGAGACCTTGTCTCTTGTACGAGAGATTGAGTTTGATAGTGCCTACACATATATTTACTCACCTCGTGAAGGAACTCCAGCTGCAAAAATGAAAGACAATGTACCAATGGAAGTGAAACGTGAGCGTCTAGGTCGGTTAAATGCGCTTGTAAATGAAATTTCAGCAAAGAAAAACCTTGATTACCAAGATCAGATTGTTGAAGTTCTTGTTGAAGGAGAAAGCAAGAAGAACCCAGATGTCCTAGCAGGCCGTACTAGAACGAATCGTTTAGTTAATTTTAAAGCTCCTAAATCGGTGATAGGTGAGATTGTTTATGTCAAAGTTACAGAAGCAAAGACATGGTCGTTAAATGGAGAAATGGTTGAGATGGCGGAGGTAAAACAGTAATGACAACAACATATACAAGAGAAGATATTCGTAATAAAGCTAGAGAATTAGCAAAGATGATGGCAGAAACAGAAGAAGTGGATTTCTTTAAACGAGCAGAAAAACAAATTAATGAGCATCTAAAAGTGCAAGAGCTGATCGCGCAAATTAAAAAGCTTCAAAAAGAAGCGGTAAATCTCCAGCATTATGGAAAGGCTGAAGCGTTAAAAGAAGTGGAAGCTAAAATTGATGCGTTACACGAAGAAATTGATTCAATTCCATTAGTACAGGAATTCAAATCGAGCCAAATTGAAGTAAATGAATTATTACAGATGGTTTCTAATACAATTTCTAAAGCAGTGACCGAAGAAATTATTACTTCAATGGGTGGAGATTTAGTAAAAGGAACAACGACGAAAAACCCTTATTTTGATGGTGGTTGTCAATAACATAGGGTTTGTTAAACAGATCTATTCGAAAGATGAATAGATCTGTTTTTTTTATTTTTAAAGAAAAATGGTCATAAATAAGTAACTTTTTATATAAATAATTAGTAGCTCTTTTTTCTATTAATTGGTGTTGGGGGAATTTTGGCAGTAACCTGTCATTGCAAAGAAACCAGATATTTTTAAGAACTTTTCTCGATTGATGTACTAAACTTTGTAAACTCAACATATCGTGATATAGATAACGCTTTGCTATCATCTTACATTCTTTTTTCGCACATTGGTTATTCGCCCTGCATAGGATGACAGTGAAGCATTTGGCGGAGCGAATTTGGCACGTTGAGCCGACACGAGCGACCGACAACTCGATATGATATGAGAAAGAGGAGGGTTTTGTTTCATGTCTCAAAAATTTAACTATCGTGAAATTATTACAAAAGCGGTATGTGGAAAAGGTCGTAAGTTTTCAGAAGCAACTCATACGATTAGCCCTTCACACAGACCGTCAAGCATTCTAGGCTGCTGGATTATTAATCACAAGTATTCAGCAGATAAGAAGGGCGACTCTGTAGTGGTGCAAGGGAGCTATGATATCAACGTTTGGTTCTCGTATAATAAAAATACGAAGACAGATGTTGCAACGCAAACCGTTACTTACTCTGATGTAATTCCACTTTCCATGCAGGATGAAAATATCCTATCTGATGAAATGGACGTTATTGCAAGAGCAGTTCAGCAGCCAAATACATTGGAAGCAACAATCTCTGAAAACGGAGCGAATGTTGATGTACAGGTAGAGCGGGAGTTTCTCGTAGAGTGTATCGGTGAGACAAAGGTTGCTGTTGCCGTAAATTCTGATGGTCTTTTAGAAGATTTTCCTAGTGCGCAAACGGCAGATGATGTGAGTGATGAGGAGTATGAGCGTCTTGATCCAAATTTCTTACACAGTGAATTTGATAAATAAGACGAGGGAGCAAGCCGACGAGGTTTGCTCTTGTTTTTTCGTAAGTAATTCCCCTACAGTAAAAGACTCCCTAATGCGAGATTTATAGCGGCTATGATATAATAAACCGTATTAATTATGTACGGTGGAGGATATTATGACACAGATTACCCCTATGATGAAACAATACTTAGAAATAAAGGCACAGCATCAAGATGCCTTTTTATTTTTTCGTCTTGGAGACTTTTATGAATTGTTCTATGAGGATGCAAAACTTGCAGCCCAAGAATTAGAAATTACGTTAACGGGTAGAGGACAAGGTGAAGATCGCATACCGATGTGTGGTGTACCTTATCATTCTGCTGATCAATACATGTCACGATTAATTGAGAAAGGCTACAAAATTGCCTTGTGTGAGCAAGTAGAAGATCCCAAAGTTGCAAAAGGCGTAGTGAAACGTGAAGTAGTCAAGATGCTTACACCAGGGACGATGATGAATGGAAATGTCATTAAGGAAAAAGAAAACAATTACTTAGTGGCATTGACGGCATTTGATGATCAAACTTTTGGACTTGCTAGAACGGATCTAACAACTGGAGAATGTGCTGCAACACTAATTGGCGATGCTCTTGAAGATGTTATTCATGATATTTCAAGTTCAGGCACAAAGGAGTTAGTGGTTGCCACTGATTTAGATGAGACGACTCTTAAACGAATTATAGAAAAGTGCCCGGTTACCGTTTCCTATGAAGATAAGGTAGAGCTTGATCAAAACTATATTGAGCTTTGTGATGATTTACAGTCTGAAAAACTGATAACTAGTTTCGCTAGACTTTTACAATATTTAATCAGAACACAAAAACGTTCATTGAACCATTTACAAAAAGTCACTTATTATCATTTTGATTCTTTTATGAAAATGGATACTCATACGAAAAGAAACCTTGAGCTGACGGAATCACTTAGAGAGAAGAAGAAGGCTGGGTCTCTGCTTTCGATTGTCGATCAGACTGTGACAGCGATGGGTGGTAGACTCGTAAAGAATTGGTTAGAGCGACCTTTAATAGATCAATCTGGCATAGAGGAACGACTGGAGTTAGTCACTTCTTTCCTAGAATCCTATTTCGAACGAGAAGAATTGCGTGATGAGTTAAGGCATGTGTATGACCTTGAAAGACTTGCAGGAAGAATTGCCTATGGTAGCGTAAATGCTCGTGAACTCGTCCAATTAAAGCGTTCATTAGAAAAGGTACCATTAATAAAAGAACTAGTTGGAAAAATGGCACCATCTTCTCTTAATCGGTGGTTTTATGAAGAAGATCAAGTTGTTGAATTAATAGAACTTCTTGATCGTAGCTTAGTAGAAGATCCCCCTATCTCTGTTACAGAAGGTGGAATGATTCAACCTGGTTTTCATGAAGAATTAGATACGTATCGTGATGCAAGTAAAAATGGAAAGCAGTGGATTGCTGAGCTTGAACAGAAAGAGCGTCAAGAAACAGGGATTCGATCGTTGAAGATCGGCTTTAATAAGGTGTTTGGCTATTATATTGAAGTAACAAGAGCGAATACTCATTTATTACCAGAGGGTCGTTATGAGCGCAAACAAACATTAACGAATGCAGAACGTTATATCACACCGGAACTTAAAGAGAAAGAAGCGCTAATTTTAGAAGCAGAAGAGAAAATGGAACAACTTGAATATGATTTGTTTGTCACTGTAAGGGAAGAGGCAAAACAATATTTACAATTTATTCAAACATTAGCTCATTCCATTAGTGAAATTGATGTATTAGCAGGATTTGCGACAGTAAGTGAGAAGCGCCATTATGTAAAACCAAGCTTCTCAGAAAAGAGAGACATTGCAATTGTCGATGGTCGTCATCCTGTTGTTGAAACAGTGATTGAAAGAGGTCAGTATGTTGCTAATGATGTACACATGACAAAAGGGCGAGAGATGTTATTAATTACAGGGCCGAACATGGCAGGAAAGAGTACTTATATGCGTCAATTAGCCCTGCTCGCTGTCATGGCACAAATTGGTTGCTATGTTCCGGCGACTTCGTGTGAATTACCAATATTTGATCAAGTATTTACAAGGATTGGTGCTGCTGATGATCTTGCTAGTGGGCAGAGCACATTTATGGTTGAAATGCTCGAAACACGTTATGCTCTTACAAAGGCAACACAAAATAGTTTGATCTTGCTTGATGAAATAGGGAGGGGTACTTCTACGTATGATGGAATGGCATTGGCACAAGCCATTATTGAATACATTCATGATACAGTGAAAGCAAAAACTCTCTTCTCCACTCATTATCATGAATTAACACAACTAGATAAGGAACTAGCAGATTTACAAAATGTTCATGTATCAGCAGTGGAAGAAAACGGAACGGTTGTATTCTTGCATAAAGTTGTCGATGGACAAGCCGATCGTAGTTATGGGATTTATGTAGCAGAATTAGCAGAGTTACCAACTGAGGTAACAGAGCGTGCTGAAACATTGTTAAAGCAGTTTGAAGATGGTACAGCAACACCTAAAACAAACAATCAATTAACACTTCTTTCTTCCTCTCCAGAGCAACAATTATCTTTATTTGGTGATGAAGACGTGGCTCAGCAAGAAAAGAACGTTCCCGTCGCACTTTCTGGACAAGAAGAAAAAGTTTTAAAGAAGCTTGTTAAAAAAGATGTGCTTCATATGACACCTATCGAAGCGATTCAATTCATTAATGAACTTCAACGATTATTAAAATAACTAAAGGAGGGGTTCGATGACGAAAATCATAAAGCTTGATGATGCGTTATCTAATAAAATTGCTGCAGGTGAAGTTGTCGAACGCCCTGCAGCAATTGTAAAAGAATTAGTAGAAAATGCCCTTGATGCAAATAGTACACACATTGTTGTTGAGATTGAAGAAGGTGGGCTAACGTCAATTCGGATTGTTGATAACGGTGATGGAATCGATGAGGATGATGTTGAGACAGCCTTTTATCGTCATGCTACTAGCAAAATTAGGACAGATCGTGATTTGTTTCAAATCGGAACGTTAGGTTTCCGGGGAGAGGCTTTGCCGAGTATAGCTTCTGTGGCACACGTTAGTCTGAAAACAAGCACAGGAGTTGGACCTGGTACCGAAATTGTGTTAGAGGGTGGAGTTATTAAGCAGAAGAAGGCTGCGAAGGCTAGAAAAGGGACGGAGATTACAGTGACGAATCTCTTTTACAATACGCCAGCAAGATTAAAATATTTAAAAACTGTTCATACAGAAGCAGGGAATGTGAGTGATATTATCAATCGTCTTGCATTAGCGCATCCTCATGTAGCATTTGAATATTCTCATCATGGAAAAGAAGTATTAAAAACGTCAGGCAATGGTGACATTCGGCAAGTAATTGCTTCAATTTATGGAAGAAATGTAGCCAAAAAGGTTAAACCTATTGAAGGTGAGTCACTAGATTATGAAATAAGTGGTTTTGTAGCCTTGCCAGAATTAACAAGAGCGTCTAGACAGTATATGTCTATTTTCGTTAATGGCAGGTATATTCGTAATTACGCACTTGCTAGAGCGATACAAGATGGTTATCATACATTACTACCTATTGGCCGCTACCCTCTTGTCGTACTTTCTATAAAAATGGATCCAAAATTAATCGATGTCAATGTTCATCCATCGAAACTAGAAGTACGTTTAAGTAAAGAAGAGGAATTAGGTCAATTAATTACTCAATCTATCAAACAAATATTTGAATCCGAAACATTAATTCCAGAAGCAGATACGAGAAAGCGAACGAATTTTTCAAGCTTAAAAAGTGAACAAGTTTCGTTTGATTTTGAAAAGCCAGTACAAATTGAATCCTCTGTAAATGTAGGACTACAAGTAAAAGAAAATGAAACGTGGCAAGATAAAACATCGTCCTATATTGAAGAAGATGATGATGTGAAACAAGATAGAGAAATGGAACGGCAAAGACCTCAAGATCATGAGCAAATTGTTGCAAGTCCGTATGAGAGCATTGCTATTGAGCAAGAAGAAGAGTCAATGGAGGTAATGAAAGAAACGGATTTCGAACAAGAGAAGGTGAGTGAGAGGGTACCGGTCCTTTATCCTGTCGGGCAAATGCATGGGACGTATATAATTGCACAAAATGAGACAGGAATGTATTTAATTGATCAACACGCAGCCCAAGAACGCGTGAAGTACGAGTTTTTTAGGGATAAAGTGGCGGAAGTGAGTCCGCACGTTCAAGAATTGCTTGTTCCAATTACACTAGAATGTACGGCTCAGGAGTTTGCGACGATAAACGAACATATTAATGATCTTCACGCTGTTGGAGTTTTTCCAGAGAGATTTGGTACACAAGCGTTTGTCATTCGTTCACACCCAACGTGGCTGCCTAAGGGGCATGAGGAAGAAACGATTCGTGAAATTATCGATTATTTACTAGAGCATCGAAAAGTGAATCTTGCCAAACTGCGGGAAGAAGCTGCGATCTTAATGTCCTGTAAGGCAGCGATAAAAGCAAATCGTCATCTTCGTCAAGACGAGATGTTTGCACTGCTCGAGTCCCTCAGGAAAAGCAGCGACCCATTCACCTGCCCACACGGCCGCCCAATCCTCGTCCACTTCTCAACCTACGCACTAGAAAAAATGTTTAAACGAGTGATGTAAGAGAGTTCATAGAAAAAGGTCGCTTTTTACCTTTTTCTATGAACTCGAAGCGTTGAGCGAAGCCGCCGTAATGTTTTAAGCCTTTTAGGAGTGATCTTCTCCTAAAAGGCGCACGGCGAGAGAAGCCAACGCACACGATCTATGCACATGTAAAGAAAAAGGTCGCTTTTTACCTTTTTCTATGAACTCGAAGCGTTGAGCGAAGCCGCCGTAATGTTTTAAGCCTTTTAGGAGTGATCTTCTCCTAAAAGGTGCACGGCGAGAGAAGCCAACGCAAATATGTTCGCACTATTAAAGTCAAAAACACTATTTAACCTGCTTGTCTGAACACAGAACGAAAACAACAGTCGTTTACTAACCAATTCATCTACAATACATAGGGGATAAAACCATGATCATTACAACAGCAAGAAAAGGAGCAGACGTATTAGAGGAGAAAGCATTGCGCTTTAGCTTAGAATTAGCTGCTCCATTTATTCGCCGAAGTGAAGCTTCTGTTCAAGACCTAATACAACATTATGATGCGGATGTTCTCGTGACAGGAAAGGGCAAAGTCACTCTTTATTCAAAGGATGGTGGAGAGCCCTTTTTTTATCACCCGAATTCTGCTATGTTTCGGGTAAAGCAATTTCAAAAAACAAATTATGATCCGTTAGTAGCTGCAGCGGATCTTTCAAAAGGAATGTTGTTTCTTGATTGTACGTTAGGTTTAGCCTCAGATAGTTTAGTTGCACAAATTGCTGTAGGAAAAAGTGGTCGTGTAACAGGCTTAGAGGCTAATCAAACGCTTGCTAGTATTGTCCGTCATGGTCTTGGATCTTGGCAGGATGGTAGTGCTTCGATGATTGAAGCGATGAGAAGGATCGAAGTGCTTCATGCACATCATAAAGACTATCTTCAAAACCTACCTGATAAATCGTTTGATGTCGTTTATTTTGACCCTATGTTCGAGCAGCATTTATCTAATTCAACGGGTATTAAGGCATTAAAACAGTTTGCATGTCATGATGACTTATCAAAACAAGTAATAGATGAGGCAATACGAGTAAGTAGATCACGTGTTGTTTTAAAAGATCATTATGAGAGTGACCGATTTAATCGTTACGGATTTCACGTAATGAAAAGGCAACACGCTGCGTTTCATTATGGGTTTATTACGGTTTCAAAATAATCCATGTACGAACGTTTGAATTTAAAGGAATAGGGAGAAGATGATGAAAGAACAGTTAATTGTAATTGTCGGTCCAACTGCAGTTGGAAAAACAGCATTGAGTATTAAATTAGCAAAGAAATACGAAGGTGAAGTTATTAGTGGAGATTCGATGCAAGTTTATAAAGGTATGGATATTGGTACGGCGAAGGTGACCGATGAAGAACAAGAAGGAATCCGCCATCATTTAATTGATATATTGCATCCGAAAGAGTCATTTTCAGTTGCTGAATTTCAAGAAAGATGCATTCCTCTAATTTCACAGATTAATAACACCGGCCATGTCCCACTTTTAGTAGGTGGTACAGGACTATATGTAAATGCAATTACAAAACAATACCGTTTTGAATCGTTGCCGACGGATGAACGTTATCGTGAAGAATTAGAACAACTAGTAAGTAAAATAGGAAATGAACAATTACATAATCGTCTCAAACAAGTAGATCCAAAAGCTGCACAACTCATTCACCCTAATAATGTGCGACGTGTCATTCGAGCACTTGAAGTAACACAAGCTACTGGGACTCCCTTCTCCGAACACCAAATGGAAGAGCAAAAAAAGGAGTCGCCATATTCTTTAGCGTTTATCGGATTAACGATGGAACGTGAACTGCTTTACGAACGAATTAATAAACGTGTTGACATTATGATGGAACAAGGATTATTAGAAGAAGCAAGGTCTTTATATGACCGTGGTATAAAAGATTGTCAATCGGTGCAAGCGATTGGTTATAAAGAACTCTATGATTATTTTAACGGTCTCTTGTCATTAGAAGATGCAGTTGAAATGTTAAAGCAAAACTCAAGACGATACGCCAAACGACAGTTAACATGGTTTAGAAATAAAACGGAGGCGACATGGTTTGACATGTCCAATGGATTAACAGACCAAACATTCCAGGAAATTTGTTCATTTATTGAAGGAAAATTACCATTTATATCGAAATAAAGAGAGAGTCAATTAGAGGAGGACACCCCGATGAAGCAACCGATTAATATTCAAGATCAATTTTTAAACCAATTACGTAAAGACAATATTTCTGTTACTGTCTTTTTAACAAACGGATTTCAAATTCGTGGCTTAATCAAAGGCTTTGACAACTTTACGGTCATTCTAGAAACAGAAGGGAAACAGCAGCTTGTTTATAAGCATGCTATTTCTACATTTGCACCCCAGCGTAACGTTCAGCTGAAGTCAGAAGAGCAAGAATAAGAAAAAGCGCCTAGAAGGGCGCTTTTTTACATTTTTTAGTTTTTTTATGTAGTATCTATTTTTTGAATTAGATATCGATCTTTCTTTTAATTATCAAATTTTTTATATGAAATTTGTCATTGTAAAGTATAAAAAAATTGCGAGGTTATACTGCCCCCGCAAGTAGACGATGTTTTTGCTCTTTTGTAATTGATTGAAGTGTATTTAGATAACGGTTCATTGACAATGGTGTCGTATAGCCAATCCACTGAACTAATTCTTTGGGTGTCTTTCCGTTTAAAAGAGTAGATAATATAAATGTATTTCGAAGTGTTTGAGCACTAATTCCTTTACGCAATTGTGCGCGCTTCACTTCCATACGAACCATTTTCTGAATAGCGATCATAGACATGCGCTTTGGTTGATCATCATCATAAGACCAATGAAACGTTTTTCGCTTAAAGTCAAAAGAAACAATCAATGGATCGTCACTATAAAAACGAGGTCTAACAGGCTCTGGGATGCTCTTAAAGTATGTGTATGCCAATTGTTTATGATCTTCGTTCATAACAATCACTCTGTTGTCCTCTTGAATGTGTAATTCGTTGCGTTCAAATTTTATATCTCTCATCGAAAGCTGCTGGACCTCATGTAGTGTTAGACCATAATTTAAGAATAATCGAACAATAAATTCATTCCGTTCCTTATAGAAATGAAATACTTCAAGTTGTTGGTCGGAAAGGCCGTTTGTTGAAGATAATGAAGTGAGAAATTGAGCTTGTTCTTTCTGCTGTAACCAGTCTGATTCTATTAGTGGACCTGAAGAAAGTTCAGGAGGCTCAATTTCTGCCATAGGACTTAGTTCACTTTGTCCTAAGGATTTACGGTACTGATGCACTTGTCGTAAAACACTATGAATACGTCTAATCGTTCGTACATTATACTTTCTCACTTCTATCAAATCCTGAAAGAAAAGTTCAAGCTCTTCCTTTGTAATGGACTTCCAGTTAATTTCTTCTGTTGTCGAACGTGCTTTATGCAACCAATATGAAAAATCATTTAAATCATAAATATAGCGTTTTATAGTCGAATCTTTTCGCCCTTTCGCCGCCAATTCGTTAATGTAGTTATCAATAAATGAAGGAAACAAATATTCCATTGTATACACCCCGTCCTTATTGATACTATTTGATGTATTTACATAATTTCCTGCATGAACTTATTAGATTGAACACTCGTATTATTTCGAAGGATTTTTGGTCTTCTCTCTTTTTTCAAATACATGGTCGTGAAAAATGTAACTGTAAGGTTCTCTTTTTAATGATCTTTTCTTTTCAAGCTTAGGAGAAGAAGTAACCATAGCAAATAATATAACGATGAAACATAACCCCAATAAACTAACGATTCCAGTTAACAGTTCCATAAAATTGTCCCTCCTTTGCGATCTATAATTATCGTAATGTGTGAAACGCGTTTCAGAACAAGTAAAAAAACACTTTTTATAAAAAAAATCATCAACAAATAAATCGTGATGATTATTGGAATTATAAAGGAACAAGGAATGTAAATTGCATGAAATAGTTGAAACTTTCAGCCTTATTATAATAACCTTTGCTAGCGGTATTTTTTATTTCTAAGTGGTCAGAACATGTAAGAGAGGGGAAGAGGAATGTTTTTCGATTTCGTTATTGTTGGAAAATTAAGCTTAGCATTATTTTTAGGAATGTTAATTGGAATTGACCGGCAATTAAAGCATAAGCCTCTAGGACTAAAAACATGTATGGTGATTAGCGTAGCAAGCTGTCTTGTTACAATTGTATCGATTGAAGCATTTCATATATTTGCAACGCCCACATTTAGTGCGATGGATCCAATGCGTTTAACCGCACAGATTGTAAGTGGTGTTGGCTTTTTGGGAGCGGGTGTGATTCTTAGGAGAAGCAATGATGTCATCTCTGGATTAACAAGTGCTGCCATGATTTGGTCAGCATCCGGGCTCGGAATAGCTGTAGGGGTAGGTCTTTATTTTGCTTCTTTAGTTGCAGTTATGCTCTTTATTATTGCTGTTAATATACTTCCTGCTATTATCAAATTAATTGGACCGAGCGCATTAAGGGAAAGGGATGTTTTTGCAAAGATAGTAATGGAACCAAACTATAAGATGACAGATTTGCTCCAAGCAATCGAAATGAAAGAACATGATTTTTATGGGAGGCAAAAAGGGAATATTAAAATACGCAATATAAAAATACGGGACCTCGACAATGGCAATCAACAAATCAAGATTACAATCTCAGCTCCAGAACATATATATACAACAGACCTATATTACATGTTTAAAAAGATTGATCATGTTTTAACAGTAGACCTTGATCATGTATAGGGTCAGCCTAAGGAAAAAGTAGAGCGGATTACTCACCTTAGGCACTTATATTTTTGGTTATTAAACTTGAATTTCAAAAAAATCTAGACAAAAAGAGAAAAGTATGAAAAAATATAATTGTTGCATTAGGGAAACAATTATTTTTTTGTTTAAAAAGTTTCCTTAATACAAAATAATTAGTAGAAGACAACTGATATTTTTTTTTTGAAAAGGAGAGGAAATCATGCTTAAGAAAATGGGGTTTTTATTACTAGCACTGAGCCTATCGATTTTTGTATTAATAGGTTGTAGTGCAGAAGAGACACAACAAGAGGAATTGGTTGATGAGCACCAGGATGAGACAACAGTTTCTGAGGATGCAACGAATGAAGAAGAAGGTGGCCTTGCTATTACAACAAGTTTTTCAATTTTAGGTGACATTATTACTACGATTGTTGGAGATAGAGGAACAGTTGACTACATTGTTCCAATTGGAGAAGAGCCGCATGAATATGAGCCCGTACCAAGTGATTTTCAAAAAGTTAGTGATTCAGATGTTTTTTATGTCAATGGACTCGGTTTAGAAGAGTGGATTGAGAAGTTGGTTGAAAGTGTTGGTGGCGATATTTCAATTATATCAGTGAGCGAAGGAGTCACACCAATTATGCTTGAAGGCGGTGAGGAAGAAGATCCTCATGCATGGATGAGTGTAGAAAATGTCAAACTTTACGTTGAAAATGTTGTAGACGATTTAATTGAACGTGATCCTGAAGGCGAAAGTACGTATCGTGAAAATGCAGATGCGTATTTAGCGGAGTTAGAGGAATTAAATACTTTTATTAAAACGGAAGTAGAAGCGATTCCTGAAGAAAACCGAGTGATCGTTGTAAGTGAAGATGCTTTTAAATATTTTGGTGAAGCGTATGGTTTCCAGACAGAAGGGGTATGGGAAATTAATTCTCATGAAGAAGGCACCCCTGGACAAATTTCTCGTGTGATCGATGTAGTAAAAGATCAAGACATCCCAGCTATTTTCGTTGAAACAACAGTAGATCGCCGTTATATGGAGTCGGTATCAGGTGATACAGGCGTAGAAATAGCAGGTGAAGTGTATACGGATGCTGTTGGTCAAGACGGCAGTGGTGCAGAGACTTACATTTTAATGATGAAACATAATGTTGAAACATTTGTAAATGGCTTGAAGTAATTGATTCTTGAAGAAAGTAACTCAAAGTGATTTGGGTTACTTTCTTTTTTTATGTTTGATTCTCCTTTTAAAATCGATTAAAATAAATTAAAACGTAATAATTACGATTTGCGAAAAGTGATTTTTTAGAAAGAAATGAGGGGAAGAAAATGTTAGAGTGGACGATCATTGGTGGAGGCATTCAAGGATGCACACTGGCCACTTATTTAATTAAAAGAAAATGTACAACGATTTCTAATCTTGCAATCGTTGATCCACATGATAAACCACTTTCTACTTGGAAAAGGTGCACGAAAACAGTTGAAATGCCTTTTTTAAGATCACCGTCTATCCATCACCTAGATGTTGACCCATTTTCCCTTGAGAAATTTGCAAAATCTGAAGGTGATAAACTGTCTTCTCACTTTTATGGACCTTATGATCGACCGTCGCTTTCGCTTTTTAACAAACATTGTGATGTCCTTTTTGATGATATCCAGTTACAAAAAAGTTGGATTCAAGGACGGGTGATTAAGCTGGAGAAGGTGAAGGAACATTGGCAAATGACATTAAAGGATGGAAGACAAATAGAAAGTAAAAATGTTGTTTTAGCAATGGGGTTAAGTGAGCATCCTTTCATACCAGATTGGGCAAAAAAGTTGCAAGAACAGGGAGCAAACATCCAGCATATTTATGAAAATAGCGTGAGTCACGAAAACCCCACAGGTGAAATCGTTATTGTAGGGGGCGGAATTAGTGCTATCCATACCGCTTTAAAATGGAGTGGAAAACGACCTGGGAAGGTAAGACTCTTAACTAGACATCCTCTTCGAACACATCAATTTGATTCCGATCCAGGGTGGCTTGGCCCCAAAAAGATGAAATCGTTCGAAAAGGTTACATGTCTTGAAAAGAGAAGAAAAATCATTACAAGTGCAAGATTTAGAGGATCCATTCCCAAAGAATTAAAAATGAAGATATTACGGGAGGAGAGAGAAGGACGCCTTGAATTGATCATCGATGAAGTGTCTACAGCATCGTTTGAAAATGATGAAATTAAATTAGATTTAAAAAAGACATCTATAAATACGAATCAAGTATTATTAGCGACAGGCTTTCATGCCACTCCTCCAGGTATAGAGTGGTTAAACCATACGATAGAAAAGGAGCAACTGCTTTGTGCAAATTGTGGGTATCCGATCGTTTCTGAAGACTCATTACAGTGGGGAGATAACCTATACGTGATAGGAGCTCTTGCAGAACTCGTAATTGGACCAGTTTCGCGAAATATTTCTGGTGCGAGAAGAGGGGCAGAGAGAATTGTTCAGTTTCAATCATAGTATAGAAATGAAATTGAATTTTTGTATGTGAAATGCCAATTAAATATAGTACACAACAACAGTTAGTTTAAGGAGGTTCTTAGAAAGCATTTCTTAGACCTCCTGCTATGTTGATAATTTTATAACACCAAAGGAGGGGACGAATGCTAGATCAATTATATCGTAAGCTCGTTATCGATCATGCAAAGTATAAACGAAATTTCGGCAGACTAGAAGGCGAAGGAGTACGTAAAATTCATTATAAGAACCCAACTTGTGGAGATGTTATTACTCTTTATATACATATTAAAGACGAGTTACTAACAAATGTTTCATTTGAAGGGGAGGGCTGCAGCATTAGTATGGCGTCTTCATCGATGATGACAGAGTTAATTCAAAATAAGGATATTAAAACCGTCTCCTCAATTAGGAGTGAGTTTGAACAGTTAATCCGTCAAGGTGAACAATCTGATGATCAAATTGACTTAGGAGATGCCTTATCATTGCAAGGGGTACATAAGCTAAAGGCACGTCATAATTGTGCTTTGATGGCTTGGCAGGCGCTAGATAGAGTCTTACATGATGTTGATTCTTATAAAGGAACAAAGTAATAAATTAAAAGGAGAATGTAGCAATGAGTGTAATGGAACATAAAAAAGAAGCACCAAAACAAGTTGGGTGTAAGATAATAACTGTAAGCGATACGCGTACGAAAGACACAGATAAAAGCGGAATGTTAATTCAGGAATTTTTACTTAAACAAGGACATGTAATAGAAGATTATGAGATTGTAAGAGATGAAAAACAAGAAATTAATGATGCTATTCAAAAAGGAATTCAAGCCTCTGAGATTGATGCCATTCTTTTAAATGGTGGAACGGGTATAGCTGATCGTGATGTTACAATCGAGACGGTAAAAGAAATGTTAGATAAAGAGATTGTTGGTTTTGGAGAGTTATTTAGAATGCTAAGTTATACAGAAGATATTGGAGCAGCAGCGATGTTGAGCCGGGCAATTGCTGGTGTGTGTAATCATACGGCAGTATTTGCCATGCCAGGATCAAGCGGTGCTGTAAAGCTAGCCATGAATAAATTAATAAGCTCAGAACTAGCACATGTAATTAGAGAAATTAGAAAGGATTTGAAGTAGAAAGATAATGAATAAACAATCAGTAGATATTTTTATTTTAAGTGGCTTTTTAGGTAGTGGAAAAAGCACGTTGTTGAAAGAATTGATTCAATTAGAAAGAAAGAAAGGAAGGCGTATTGGAGTATTAATGAATGAGTTAGGCGAAATTAGCATAGACTCAGCCATCATTCCAAGCGATACCCCTTTAAAAGAAATGCTTAATGGATGTATATGCTGTACGATTCAGGGAGAGTTAAGTTTACAATTGAACTTACTTATAGAAGAACATGAATTAGATGTTATTTACATTGAATCAACGGGGGCCGCCCATCCCATAGAGGTAATTGATGCATGTACACATCCAATTTTAGCTAGTAAAGTAAATGTGAAAGCAGTAATTACTGTTGTGAATGCCAAGCAATGGTATGAAAAGAAGATGAGTATTAAGCTAAAAAAGTTTATGGTTGAACAGGTTAAGTATGCTGATATCGTTCTAATAAATAAAAAGGATCAAGTGGAAGAGAGTGTGCTGAGTCTAATAAAAGAAAGTATCAAGGAAATCAATGATCAAGCTATTATTTCAATTGTTTCGTTTGCAAAATGGAACCCTTCATTCCTAGATGTAAAAGGTCAAACACAAGAAGTATCTAGTACAAAGTTTGTTGACGACAATCATAATTCACATGTTCACAATCATTTACATTTAAGAACTGTTTCATTTCCCGTTAATCAAGCCATTGACCGCATTCAATTTTTGCATTGGTTAGAGAGAATGAAAGGACAACTGTTTAGAGCAAAAGGATTTATTTATTTAAAAGAGACTCCGGGTCTATTTTTATTTAATTATGCTTACGGTGAGCCTGTTTTGGAGCGATATGCATTGGACAAGAAGTATGATCCTGTACTTGTTTTTATTGGAGAAGACATAGACCGTGTTGATCTTGAAAAGGGGTTAAGAAAGTTACAAGCCAAAATAGTATGTTCGAATAAACTCGACTCTTTTTAAAGGAGGGCACGATAAGTGAAACTCCTAGATTAAGATATCATTACGAAATGTAAAACGTAATGATACCTATTATTAATAATAATTATGATAAAAACCAAAAAGGAGCTGAAGAAATGGCTACATGGAATTTGTCTGATACACAACATCACATTCTTATTTGCAATGGAAGTAGCTGCAATAAAGAAGGAGCAGAACAATTAACACAGTCTATTAGAAACGAGATAAGTTCTAAAGGCTTAGATTCTATGATTCATACATCAAGAACGCTTTGTAATGGTCGATGTCAAGATAAATGTGTCCTAATTACTTACCCTGATGGGATTTGGTACAAGGAAATGTCTAGTAACGCTGCTCCGCAATTTATTGAATCATTAATGACAGGGAGTTTATTAGAAGACAAGGTTAGTCATGTATTTAATGGGAGAGCGTTTGAACCAACTAAAGGAACAGTTTTAGGTGTTGAAAAAAGTGGGGAAATAGTTAAGAAAGTTTCGAAAAAATTATAAAAAAGTGTATTATAAAATTGTAAATGGTACAGTTGAAGAAATTTTCGAAACGAAAAATGACTGTATATATTGTACAATTTTAATAAAAATAAAGCTGTTAAGATTAACAGCTTTATTTTCAAGTAAAATGATCTTTTATGCTTCTACATATTGAGGAAGCGGATCGTGCAGTTTAGTCCAATCTGAATCCATCTCAATATCTGTTAATAAACAATGGTCAAGGGAATCGCGAATTTCTTCATGGTTCATATCAACACCAATTAATACTAGTTCGGTCATTCGATCTCCAAATTCCGGGTCCCACTTTTCTTGTAACTCAGGTTCCTCAAGGAGGGCTTGCTCTCTCTCTTCTTCAGGATAGGCGGCAACCCACTCTCCAGCCCCTTGAATGGTAACTAAAGACCCTGATTGCGAAATCAATCCAGCCATAGAATTACGTGAAGCAACCCAAATGAATCCTTTTGCTCGTACCACATCAACCGGCCAATTTTCTAGCCAGTTCATTAAGCGCTCTGGGTGGAATGGTTTTCTGCTTCGGTAAACGAATGAGGAGACACCATATTCCTCTGTTTCTGGCGTATGTTCTTCATTTAATTCCTTAATCCATCCAGCAGATTGACTCACTGTATCAAAATCAAATTTACCTGTATTTAATATAGAAGACAATTCTACCTTAGAGTATGAAGTTGGAATAATATCAGCATCTGCATTTAATTTTCTTATGAACTCTAGTAACTCATTTTTATCTACTTCTTTTAACATCTCAATCTTATTGACAATAATCACATCGGCAAACTCAATTTGATCGACTAGTAGATCTGAAATTTCACGTGTGTCAGATTCATCTGTCCCTTCTTTACGATCAAGTAGCGTTTCGCCTGATGCATAATCATCCCAAAAGCGGTTCGCATCTACAACCGTCACCATTGTATCAAGCTTACACTTTTTCGTTAAGTCGATCCCTAGCTCTTCATCAATATACGTAAATGTTTGTGCAACAGGGACAGGCTCACTAATTCCAGAAGATTCAATAACGATATAATCTATATCGCCCGTGTCAACAATTCGTTCTACCTCTTGCATAAGGTCTTCGCGCAGAGTACAGCAAATACAGCCGTTTTGAAGTTCTACTAGTTTTTCCTCTGTTCTAGAAAATCCATTATTTTTCACAAGCTTAGCATCAATGTTCACTTCGCTCATGTCATTGACAATAACAGCAACTCTTAGCCCTTCGCGATTCGTTAGGATATGGTTTAATAATGTCGTTTTTCCCGAACCTAAATAACCACTTAATACAGTAACTGGAACCTTTTTCATTATATAAATTCTCCTTTTAAACATTAATTGTTAGTTATGGTACAAAAGAGTTATTCCTCGAAATAAATAGTAATAATTACGATTTGTATTTTATCCTTCTTTTGTTACTTTGTAAATAGAAGACTTAATTTTGTCGAATAATTTCTGTGTCAGGTTTATTAAAGAACTTTTCTACCTATGACCCGTAGGCATGGAAGCAACTTCAAACAAAAGCAGGTATCCTCTATATATTGAATAGAGGGCACTGAAAAAGTCCTTTTTAGCGGATTCGAGGAAGTAGCAATGGCTCCACACGTTGCGCGCCTGCTATGAGAAACCCACTCATAGCAGGCTTTAAGACAAAGCAACGGTTCCGCTCATTGCTTAAAGTCCACTGAAAAAGGTCAAAACCGTACCTTTTTCAGTGGACTCTATTGAATATGGATAGGGGTGCATTTTTATTGTTTAAACGGAGGACTTAACTAGATTCATATTAAAATTGGCTCTATAATTAAGAATGGCTGTAACGAAATAGACGATCTGGAGGAACCAAATGTTTACTGAAGAAGAAAAGAAAGCATTGTATAAAGTCATTTATAAAAGACGAGATATTCGAACATTTCAACCAACGCCAATTCCTGAAGAATCAATTTATAACCTACTTAATGCGGCGCACCATGCTCCGTCAGTAGGATTCATGCAACCATGGAATTTTATTATGATTACGTCTCAAGCAGTGAAAGAGCGTCTTGCCTGGGCAGCAGATAAAGAGAGACGAGCTCTTGCAATTCATTATGAAGAACAAGAAGCGAAACAATCTCATTTCTTAAATTTGAAAATTGAAGGGATTAAAGAATCTCCCTTAACAATTTGTGTAACGTGTGACCCGACTAGAGGAGGGTCTCATGTCTTAGGACGCAATTCTATTCCTGAAACAGATCAACTGTCTACTGCTTGTGCCATTCAAAATATGTGGTTAGCTGCATGTGTTGAAGGATTGGCACTAGGTTGGGTTAGTTTTTATAAAAAACAAGATGTTCGCGATATACTAGAGATCCCGCCACACATTGATCCTGTCGCGCTTTTAACAATTGGTTATACCGATGAATATCCAGATAAACCAATCCTTGAAACGTCAAAATGGGAAGATAGAAAAAAGTTGAATCCTCTCATTTATAAAAATAAATGGGGAGAGAATGAAAGTCTTTGAAGCAATTACGACAAAATAAATAAGTAATTTACAAGACATGAGAACTTTATTATAATAACTTCTAGAACAAAAAATGAATATTAGATAAATAGGTTTCTTGAATGTTCAGGTTTTCTGACATTCAAGACTAAGAGGGAAGTTGGTGTAAATCCAACACGGTCCCGCCACTGTAAGCGATGAGGATGGTTAACTAAAATCCACTGTGTGTCAATCACATGGGAAGGATAACCTACGATGATTCGTAAGTCAGGAGACCTGCCTATTTGTAATATTAAGCTTCCTCGAGGAAAGGAATGTTTAAAAGCACAGGTATTTTACTTACTTGAGTAGTATTATGTTTTTGTAAGACTACTACATACGTGCCTTTTACATTCACGCTTTTTCCATTGGGAATAGCGTTTTTTTGTGCTCAAAATTAAAGGGGGAAAGAGAAATGAATAGTGAATTTTTGAAAAAGTGGGGTCTTGTAGGTCTTGTACTATTGTTTACGATGGCTATTATTACAGGCTGTGGAACAACAGAGCAAAATACTCAAGGTGATGTGAATGCAGATCAAGAAGAGCAAGTGGCTGAAGGAGAGAGTGAAGAGCTCTTTCCTGTAACGTTTGTTGATGATGCCGACCGAGAAGTAACAATTGAATCAGAACCTGAAACGATTGTTTCGATTCAAGCTAGTAATACAGAGGTTTCTTTTGCATTAGGATTAGGAGATAAAGTTATTGGAGTATCTGATTATTGTAATTACCCAGCGGAAGCTCTAGACATTGATAAAGTTGGCGCACAAGATATGAATGCAGAACTTATTCTAACTCTATTGCCAGATATTGCTCTCGTAACGGATTATCATTACAACACGCATCCAGAAATTCTTGAGCAATTTGAAGAAGCTGGTATTAATGTCGTAGTCGTTGGAAGTGCTTCATCTTTTGAAGATGTATATAACAAGATTGATATGATCGCTACAGCAACTGGAAGTCAGACTGCAGCAGAAGAAATCATTTCTGATATGAAAGAGCGTCATGAAGCCATTAAAGAACAAGCAGAAGAATCTATCACAGATAAGAAAAAAGTTTGGGTTGAAGTTTCACCAGCTCCTGATATTTTTACAACAGGACAAAATACATTTATGCACGAGATGCTTGAGTCCATCCAAGCAGTGAATGCAGCGGAGGATCATGAAGGCTGGGTTAGTTTAACAGAAGAAGAAATTGTTCAGTTAAATCCAGATGTCATTATTACTACGTACGGTTATTATGTAGATAATCCTAGCGGTGACGTTCTTGCACGTGATGGATGGGCTGAGGTACCTGCTGTTCAAAATGAACAAGTATTTGATGTTGATAATGATACAGTAACCAGACCTGGTCCTCGTTTAATCGAAGGAGTGGAGACACTTGCAGAACTCATTTACCCAGAAGTATTTAAGAAATAAAGTTGTTTGGTTATATATAGTAAGCGGAGGGTTTGTACTTGGTACAACCCTCCTTGGCTTATTAGTAAGCAGTGTGACTATTCCTATCCCTACAATTTTACATATTGTGTTAGATAATAGTTTGAATCTAGGATGGCTTGCGGACGTTCCAAGAAATGAGGAAATGATTATTTGGAATATTCGATTGCCAAGGGTTCTCCTTGCGTTTTGCGTAGGTGCCTCACTTGGTTTAGCTGGTGCAGCTTTTCAAGGGCTTTTGCGTAATCCACTTGCTGATCCATATACAATTGGTGTCTCATCAGGAGCAGCCTTAGGAGCCGTATCGGTTTTGTTCTTTCAAGTGACAATTGTAGGTTTAGGAAGTTTTACGTTGCCGGTTGTTGCAATAGTCAGTGGATTTGTTACATTGCTTGTTGTATTTGGTCTCGTTCGGTTAAGTAGCCGAAGTTTGGCAATTGAAACAATCATCCTGGCGGGAATTATTATTAGTGCTTTTATTGGGGCTGTTACCTCTTTAATCATTTCCTTAGGCGACAGAGATGCTATGACACAAATCATTTATTGGTTATATGGAAGTGTTGGGATGAGAGGATGGAGCCATGTACAACTGATTATTCCTTTTATGTTAATTGGGTCATTTATTCTGCTTATTCATTATAGGGAGCTAAATGCATTAGCTTTAGGAGAAAACGCCGCAGATCACATAGGAGTCGATGTAAAAAAAGGAAAGACCTATATCTTAATTGGAGCTTCATTATTAACGGGAGCAGCTGTTGCCGTTTCCGGATCTATAGGATTTGTTGGTCTTGTCATCCCTCATTTAGTTCGTCTTTTAACAGGTCCTAATCACAGGCATGTACTTCCGTTATCCATTCTAGCGGGAGGATCATTTCTAATACTCGCAGACTTAGTTGCTAGAACGATAATAGCTCCAAAAGAACTCCCAATTGGGGTAATTACAGCTCTAATAGGGGCACCAGTATTTGCAATATTATTAATCAGAGAAAGAATAGGGAGGGGGGATAGGAGTGATTAAGATTGAAGATTTAGTAGGAGGCTACGCAAATACCACTATTATTAATGGGGTACATTTAGAGATTGAACAGGGAGAGTTCTTCGCATTGCTCGGACCAAATGGTAGTGGGAAAACAACCTTGTTTAAATTAATAACTGGACAACTGCCAATAAAAAAAGGAGAAATTCTTTTATCCGGAAAACCTATTTCTTCCTTCTCTAAGCTTGAAAAAGCAAAAAAAGTAGCCGTTCTATCACAAGAAGTTCATGTCTCTTTTGATTTCACAGTTGAAGAGATTATCAGTCTTGGCCGTTACCCGCACCAGAAGGGGGTATTAAAGCAATTATCAAAAAAGGATTGGCAAGTCATTAAGGAAGTAATGGAAATAACGAAAGTCAGCCATTATCGAAAAACGCAATTTCGAATGATAAGTGGTGGTGAAAAACAAAGGGTCTTGTTAGCAAAAGCGTTAGCACAAGAACCAGAACTGCTGCTTTTAGATGAGCCTACAAATCATCTTGATATTAAACATACGTTTCAAATGCTCGATCTCTTAAAAGAGCGTCAACAATCAATGGGATTAACAATCTTTGCTATATTACATGATTTAAATGTAGCTTCACTTTACGCGGACAGAATGGCTTTGCTTCATAATGGAGCTTTTCTTGATGTCGGGGGTGTCAATACATTACGAAAAGAAGGTCAATTAAAGAAAGTTTATGAGGTGGAGGTGAACACGCAGTCTCACCCAACTGTACCCAAACCCCAGCTATTAATGACACCCAACCACTCATTACACGAAGAACCTTTCTATTTTAAAGATTTATATAAAATTGAGCAAAATGATCAGTACATTCATGTTCAATTTGATAAGCCGCTACGGACGATATCAAACGGTGTGATAGGTGAAGGCATACAATGGGTAAACCACTTTTGTAATTTCCATGTTAAGAAAAATTATAATTGCTCTCATCCTAAACAGGATATACGGATGTGGATGGAAATTCACGATATTCCTTACGAACAAGCTGTTGGGATGATGACGGCTGTAAAGCTAAAGGATATGGTTGTGATAGAAAAAGTAATAGAAGGAATTGCTATGCTAGTTATCGTTACAGCTGGAGTAGGAAATGCCGTTGATATTACGACAGAAGCAAAGAAAAGGCGAAAGACACAAGTCGGAACAATTAATACAATGGTTTTTGTCGATGCAAATTTCTCAGACGGTGCCCTTGTAAATGGATATATGTCTGCAACAGAAGCTAAAGTAAAGGCCTTGCAGGAACTTCAAATAAAAGACCCTGATTCTAATACTATTGCTACAGGAACATCAACCGATGCACTACTCTTAGCACTAACACAGAATGGAAAACAGACACCATATGCTGGGTCTGGTACGGATGTTGGAAAAGGTATTGGGCAAATGGTATACGATGCAACGCTTAAAGCGATAAGAAAGTATTTAGAAAGAGTCAAAAATTAATGTCGATTTTGCACATTGAAGAATTTTAGAAGGGGGAATTGACTTTGTCATCAAACCGAAGAATTGTGATTGCGGGGACCGGAAGTGGGGTTGGTAAAACAACACTGACAATTGGTTTAATGTCAGCTTTAAAAAAGCAAGGATTAACGGTTCAGGGATTTAAGTGTGGCCCAGATTACATAGATCCTTCCTATCACACAGCTGTGACAAACCGCCCGTCCCGTAACTTAGATAGTTGGATGCTTTCGCAAGATAGTGTGTTGGACATTTTTGCCCATGGCAGTCAAGGGGCTGACATTTCCATTATAGAAGGCGTTATGGGTTTTTTTGATGGGAAGAATCCAAAAACAAACGAAGGTAGTACGGCTGAGATTAGTATGATAACGGAAAGCCCAGTCTTGCTAGTAGTAAATTGTGCAAGTATGGCCAGAAGTGCAGCGGCTATTGTAAAAGGGTTTCAATTATTAGCAGAAGGGCCTAATATTGTCGGGGTTATCGCCAATAAAGTGGGGAGCGAAGGTCACTTTCAGTTAGTAAAGGCTGCAATAGAGCAAGAATGTCAGGTTCTAGTTATCGGCTACTTAAAACGAGAGCTTGATATTGAAATCCCAGAGCGTCACCTAGGACTTATTCCTTCTATTGAAAGAGGAGAACTTGATCCTTTTTTTGATAAATTAGGAGAGTTGATTCTTGAAACCATTGATATCGACAAACTTCTTGAGTTATCTAAAGCGGAGCCACTAACACGAAAGGAAAGTTCTTCTCTTTTCGAACGAAAGCGGAAGCCACTCGTTACGATTGCGGTAGCAAAAGATGCAGCGTTTAATTTCTATTACCCTGAGAATCTAGAAATCTTGGAAGCTCATGGAGCAGAAATTGTTTATTTTTCTCCGTTAGCCGACGAACCGCTGCCAGAAAAAGTAGATGGATTATATATTGGCGGAGGGTTTCCTGAAGAATTTGCTCGTGACCTAGCTAAAAATACTAAATCAAAAAGTTCAATAAAAGTTGCCATTGAAAATGGCTTGCCTACACTCGCTGAATGCGGGGGGTTCATGTATTTAACAGAAGCGATTGAAACGACTGAAAAGACGAAGCATGAAATGGTAGGAGTCATCCCAGGATATGTCCAGATGCAATCCAAATTAGCTGCACTCGGCTACAGGGAGATCACTGGGCAAAACAATAATTACCTACTCGGAAAGCAGATAGCCAAAGGACATGAATTCCATTATTCGTCCTTTCAAAGTGCAATAGAAGATATCCCATATGCTTATGAAACAAAAGGCATGCGTGGGGCGAAAAAGGAAGGTTATGTAACACACAATCTAGTGGCGGGTTACACTCATTTTCATTTCGCATCGTGTCTAGACATGGTTGAGAAGTGGATTGAAAAATGTTTAGAAAATACAGCTAATTAGGAGAAAAAGAGTATGAAAAAATATCGGATTCCAGAGCTAAACAAAGATATCGGAAAACGGGTATATGAATATATCAACACTTTAACGAAACCGGTTGGAAGTCTTGGTAGATTGGAAGAATTAGTAATACAACTTGCAGAAATGAAGAATGAGAACTTTCCAAGTGTGACTAAGCCAGGGGTTCTCGTTTTTGCTGCAGATCATGGGATTACAGCTGAAGGTGTGTCTGCATACCCGCAGGCTGTTACAGAACAGATGGTTCGAAACTTTTTAAGTGGTGGTGCCGCTATTAATGTCTTTAGTAGACAAATAGACGCAATGCTTGAAATTATCGACATAGGGGTTACTACAGACATTGAACATACCAGTCTTGTAAATAAAAAAATTCGTTACGGAACAGCTAATTTTTCTCAGGAAGATGCCATGAGTCGAGAAGAAGCAGAAGCGGCAATCGAAGTAGGCTATTCTCAAGCGTTAGAGATGGTCAAAAGAGGAGTACAGTGTCTCATTCTTGGTGAGATGGGGATAGGAAACACAACAGCTAGTAGTGCGGTGTTAGCTGTACTAAGTAACAAAGATGTGAATTCATTAGTTGGTCATGGGACAGGTATCTCATCGGAACAATACTTACATAAAGTTCAAGTTATTAAACAAGCATTACGACAGCGCGATCCAAATCCAGATGATCCTATAGATGTTTTGGCCAAAGTAGGAGGGCTTGAAATAGCTGGAATGACAGGGGCCATGCTTGCTGCAGCTGAGAATCGAATACCGGTTCTTGTAGATGGGTTTATTTGTACAACTGCCGCATTAATTGCTCAAGCGATCTCAAAGCAAGTGGTTGATTATATGATCGTTACCCATCAATCAGTAGAGCCAGGGCATGAGGCAGCCATTACATTATTAGGAAAGAAACCAATTTTAAATTTAGGACTGAGATTAGGAGAAGGCACTGGGGCAGCCATTGCCTTTCCCATTGTTCAATCAGCCACATTAATGCTAAAAGAAATGGCTACTTTTAGTTCAGCTGGTATTTCAGAAAAAGAATAATCTTTCTAACTTTTATAATAATAGGAGGTTAACATGAGTAAAGAATCACAAAAACGACAAGGCTTAACTCTTGTATATACTGGGAACGGGAAAGGAAAAACAACTTCAGCTTTAGGGTTAGCATTAAGAGGAATTGGTAGAGGGTTTAAGGTGAAAATCTTACAATTTATTAAATCACCAGAGAGGACGTATGGGGAACAAATTGCTCTTGAAAAGTTGGGTGTTGAGATGGTTCAACTGGGGATAGGATTTACATGGACAAAAACCCCAGAAGAACATAGAGAAGCCTTAAGAAAAGCATGGCCCAAAGCAAAAGAAGCCGTTATGAGTGGGGAGTATGACTTAGTTATTTTAGATGAATTAAACAATGCTTTAGCCATTGACAAATTTCCGATCGATGATGTCTTACCATATAGTGAAGTGATTGACTTGATCGAAAACAAACCTTCACACGTTCACCTTGTTATAACAGGAAGAAGTGCCAAGCAAGAAATTAAAGAGCTGGCGGACCTCGTCTCCGTTATTGAACCCGAAAAACACTACTACAACGAAGGCATCCCAGCCGTGAAAGGAATAGAATTTTAGAGTTTATACAAAAAGGGCGACCTTCCCTTTTTGTATAAACTCGAAGCGATGAGCGAAGCCGCCGTAATGTTTTAAGCCTTTTAGGAGCGATCTTCTCCTAAAAGGCGCACGGCGAGTGTAGCCATCGCAAGCATGTTCGCACGAATATGTAAAAAACATGTACCTTGCTTGTTGAGAAACCGAGCAAGAAGAGCGAAGCCGCCGTAAGGTTTTAAGCCATTTAGGAGCGATCTTCTCCTAAAAGGCGCACGGCGAGTGTAGCCATCGCAAACATGTTCGCACTGTTAAGTAAAAACAGATATCTTAACTTTATGCAAAACTCAAGCAAGAAGAGCGAAGCCGCCGTAAGGTTTTAAGCCATTTAGGAGCGATCTTCTCCTAAAAGGCGCACGGCGAGTGAAGCCATCGCAAACATAAGGCAAAGAGGGACCTTACCTCTAAATAAGGAACAAGTCAGGAGTGAAATCTCATGAATAAAAAAGCTATCCCTTTAATGATTCAAGGTACACATTCAGATGCTGGAAAAAGCGCTCTCGTTACCGCTTTATGCCGGATATTTGCTCAAGATGGATTTAAAACAGCCCCCTTTAAATCACAAAACATGGCTTTAAATTCTTATATTACTGTGTGCGGAAAAGAGATTGGTCGTGCACAAGGGGTGCAAGCTGAAGCAGCAGGTGTTGAAGCGACAACGGACATGAATCCAATCTTGATTAAGCCAAGTGGAGAATCTCAATCTCAAATAGTAGTTCATGGAAAGCCTTATAAAAATATGCAAGCTGGGGCATATCGGCAAGACTTTTTTCAAAAAGGATTAAACTTAATCCGGGATTCTTACGAACGCTTGTCTAATCAGTATGAACGGATTGTCATTGAAGGGGCAGGCAGCCCTGCTGAGGTTAATTTAAATGACCGCGAACTTGTGAATATGCGTGTTGCGCAAATTGCTAATGCACCAGTGATTTTAGTTGGCGATATTGAAAAGGGAGGAGTTTTCGCCAGTTTAGTCGGAACATTGCAACTTCTTTCAAAAGAAGATCGTAAAAGAGTTATCGGTGTGATTATAAATAAATTTAGAGGAGACGTATCTTTATTGGAGCCAGGGCTTACTTGGTTTGAGGAATATACGGGTCTTCCTGTTTTGGGTGTTGTTCCATACATAGATGACTTAATGATTGAGGCGGAAGATTCAGTTGTATTAAGCACTTACTCTACTAAAGTGGATCCATCTAAAGAACTTGATATTGCGGTCATACGATATCCAATGATTTCAAACTTTACCGATGTCGATCCTTTTTTTGAGGAAGCCGACTGCCATGTTCGTTTTGTTAGAAAAGCAAGCGAACTAGGGGAACCTGATTTGCTTATTTTACCTGGGAGCAAAAATACAATTGAAGATATGATGTTTTTACACAAGTCGGGATTAGCCAACAGGATACTAGATTTGACACAAAAAGCTACAATGGTAATCGGGGTTTGTGGTGGTTATCAAATGCTTGGACAATGTATTTTGGATGAGCATGGAATGGAGTCTTCACACAATCAAGTTGAAGGCTTAGGACTCCTATCTATGAAAACTTCCATGACACTAAAAAAAACAACGGTTCAGTCTAATGGAGTGGTTAATTTTGGAGAGTGGGAAATTCCTGTTTCTGGGTATGAGATTCATATGGGTGAATCTCGATATGATAAGGAATGGAAACCATTTATTCAATTAGCAAATAGAAAAGAAGGAACAATTACTCAGGATAAAAAAATAATCGGAACATACTTTCATGGCATTTTTCATAATGATTTATTCCGGGAAGTGTTGCTTAACGAGATCAGGCATACAAAAGGATTAGAACCTATTTATCACAGAGCTTCTTTTTCTAAGAGAAAGGAAGAAGGATTTGATTTATTAGCCAAGGTTGTAAGGGAAAATATACAGATAAACCGGATTCATAAAATAATGACTGATTTTCAAGAAATAAATTAAAAAGGAAATTAACATGTTAGGTACTTTAAATACGTTTAATGATCCCATATTTATGTTAGTTATCATCTTAATTTCGGCTATTTTACTAGATTTGTTAATGGGAGATCCACGGTGGCTTCCACACCCTGTAGTTCAAATTGGTAAGTTAATCTCATTTCTAGAAGCTAGCTGGAATAAAGGGGAAAATCGAGTACGGAAAGGGTATGTACTAACAGTAACAGTAATAATAGTTGTTTTTTCTGTTACGTACTCTATCGTCTTCCTCTCTTATAAATTACACCCAGTTGCTGGCGTACTTGTAGAAATATATATTATTTCAACAACGATCGCTATAAAGGGACTTCGATCAGCAGCTTTACATGTTTTTACTCCTCTTGTATCCGGAAACTTAGATGAAGCGAGAAGAAATGTTGGCATGATCGTAGGACGTGATACGCAAACTCTGTCTGAGAGTGAAGTGGTTAGAGGTACTGTTGAGACTGTAGCCGAAAATACAGTAGATGGAATTACAGCTCCATTGTTTTGGGCTATGATAGGTGGTGCTCCACTAGCAATGGTATATAGAGCCATTAATACATTAGATTCGATGGTTGGATACAAAAATGAAAAGTTTATGCAATTTGGTCGGGCATCAGCCAAGCTTGACGATATCGTCAATTTGCTTCCTGCAAGGATCACGGCACTTTGTATGTGGCTTTCTTCTTTTTTTATCAAAGGATCGAAAAAGAAACTAGGTTGGAAAATTACTTGGAGAGATGCAAGGAAACACCCTAGTCCAAACAGTGGCTGGTCAGAGGCAATGGTAGCTGGTTTATTAGGAATTCAATTAGGTGGAATCAATTATTATAGTGGTATCAAATCGGTAAGAGCTACGATGGGAGATCCGTTAAGAAAATTAGTACGGTCTGATATCGAAAAATCAATTATATATATGCATGGGGGCTGGAGTATTTTCTTCTTGATCGGAATGTGTGTGCTCTATTTGATTAGATAGTATAAATGAGGTGAAAGCATGGAATGGCCCAATCATGGTGGACAGCCAGAAACAATGAGACAACTCTTTAAAATGGAGAAAGATAGAGAAATACTGGATTTCAGTGCAAATATAAATCCTTTAGGACCACCATCTTGGTTAAAAGAAACATTAAGAAATCATTATGACACCATTACTTATTATCCAGATCCGACGTATTTAAGTAGTAGTGTCTCTGTGGCTAATTATGAAGGGATTGATGCAGGGCAGGTTCTAGTAACGAACGGTGGAGCTGAAGCAATTTTTTTAGTGGCGAAATACTTTGAAAAAGGAAAAGCGTTAATAGTTCATCCAACCTTTATGGAGTATGAACGAGCGTGTCAACATTATCATATAGATGTGGAAGATGTCTTTTATGAACCGAAAAATGGTTTTCAATTGCCGTTAACATCCATTCGAGAAAAGCTGACCAAAACAGATGTCATCTTTTTATGTCGCCCTAACAATCCAACAGGAACTATTGTGAAAGAGGAAGATTTACGTTTGTTGTTAGAGGAAGGGGAAAAAACAGGGACGACCATTGTCGTGGACGAGGCATTTGTTGATTTTCTACCGTCGTCTATTCCTTCTCTTGTTAAATGGTTACGAACGTACTCTAATTTAATTTTATTACGTTCCTTAACAAAAATGTATACAATCCCTGGACTTAGAATTGGATATATGATGGCAAATGAACCAATCATAAACGCCCTAAAGGACGAACAAATTCCTTGGAGCGTAAATTCGTTGGCGGCTGCTCTTGTTCCAAAACTACTAGAAGATACTTCGTTTGTTGAGAAGACAAAAGGATGGCTAAAGGAACAATCTCAATATGTGTTTAGGAGTTTAACGGATTTGGATTTTCATATTTATCCATCAAGTGTTAACTTTTATATCTTGCAGGATAAGAAGAAAAATACCAATGAACTATTTCAATTTTTATTACGACATGGAATATTAACGAGGCACACTCATAATTTTAAAGGACTTAATGGAGAGTTTATACGAATTGCGATTAGGTCAAAGGAAGAAAATGAACAGCTAATCTCTGTTCTTAAGAAGTGGAGAAATGAATCGTGATCACTTTTATTTCTGGTGGTGCTCGTTCTGGTAAAAGTCAATCTGCTGAGCATTTAGCTGTTTCAACTTTTAAAAAGGCACAAAAAGAAAACAAAAAAGGACGCTTATATTACATAGCAACATCGAAGAGAAGCGATGCTGAAATGCAAGAGCGCATCCGAATGCATCAAGAAGAAAGAGTAAAACAATGGGAAACGATAGAAGAACCCTACGATTTCTCATCGTTCCTATTAAAGTGTAACAAAGAAGATGTAATTCTTATTGACTGTTTAACAATATGGTTAAGCAATGTCATGTTTGATTTGGATTATAGTTTGAGCCAAATAGAAGAGGCTGTTAACAGTTGGTTAACGATGGCAAAAGAAAGACAATTGCATCTCATATTTGTCTCTAATGATGTAAATGAAGGGTACCCACATTCTTCTGAAGGAGTTCAAACATATATTTATACTTTACAATGGATACATAAGAACATTGTGGAACAAGCAGAACATGCTATTCAAGTCATTGCAGGTCTCCCTATGTATTGGAAGGGAGATGAAAGATGAAACAAATGATGTTTGGTTTTATGTTGGCCATTCAGTTTCTTACACGGTTACCGGTGCCTTTTCAGTGCCCATGGAACAAACAAACAAGTAAATGGGCAATTCGGTGTTATCCTCTTGTTGGTATTGTATTGGCCCAGGTGATGCTGGTCGTGATATGGGCATTTGAATCATATCTTCCTATAAGTATGATGACTTTACTTGTTCTTACTGTATGGGTCTGGCTCACAGGGGGATTGCACTTAGATGGTTGGATGGATGTCGCTGATGCAGTAGGTTCAAATGCTCCACTTGAAAAGAAGTGGGAGATTATGAAAGACCCTCATGTAGGAAGCTTTGGTATTATTGCGTTTGTATTCTTAATGGCATGGAAAGTGATGATGATTTACGCTTTGCTCGGGTCGAAGGAGGGTATTTATGCTTTCCTTTTTATTTTAGCTTTTTCTCGTTTAGGTGCTGTAATATTAATGATTTTTCTTCCAACGGCAAAACAACAGGGATTAGCTTGGGAGTGGAAGAAAAGCTTAAATTGGGTTGATAGTTTGTACGCTTGTGTTCCTGTTGCACTCATCTTGTTTTTCTTCCAAGACTTTCTCTTTTTCATTCCAGCTTATCTATTATTTATCGTTCTGTTTGGAATGTGGATTATACATCGATTCAAAGGGACAAATGGAGACCTACTTGGCACAGCTATTGAAGGAGGCGAACTATGGGGACTAGTCATCGCATGGACTTATATTTCGTTCGTCATGGGATAACAGATTGGAATAAGGAGAAAAGGTACTTAGGCCATACGGACCGAGGAATACTTATAAATGAACTAGACCAGTTAACAAAGTTAAAAGATGAGTTACAGAAAATAAGTTTTGATCAAATATTTACTAGTGATTTATGTCGTTGCCAAGAAACATTGACGTATTTAAACCTCTCGTTGCCAGCTTATGTTGATACAAGATTAAGAGAAATGAACTTTGGTGATTGGGAAGGGAAAACCTATGAAGAGTTAAAACATATTGCTAGCTACCAAAACTGGCTCGATAATTGGGAACATTATAGTACACCAAATGGAGAGTCAGGTGAAAGTTTTAAAGCTAGAATCAACTCTTTCTTTGATGAATTATTTCAACAACTACTAGAAAATACGGCTAATTACAATAAACAAATTCTAATCATGACTCATGGAGGGGTCATTCGCTATTTTGTGTCCAAAATGGTATCGTCTCATACTTTTTGGGAAGTTACAGTTAAACATGGGCAAGGGATTAGATTGTCGTTAGATTGGGTGAAAGGAGAATGGGTATGCAACTCATTATCGGAGGTGCCTTTTCAGGGAAAAGAAAAATCGTAAGAGAAATGAAGACAAAATGTAGCTGGTTATCTGCATACGATGGTGATTCAGTATCGAAATGGGACGTAAGATGGGAAAAAGATTCAACGTTAGTAATGGAAGGGTGGGAAAACTGGTTAGCTGAAAAGTTAATTAGCAAAAAAAATAGTAATGATATTCGAAGGAACATGCAATCTTTTTTTCAGTCATTAAAAGAAGAAGAACAGAAAAGAGATAATGACATCGTTCTTATTATGTTAGAAATTGGCAGAGGGATTGTTCCTTTGCAAAAAGATGAGCGAATGGTAAGAGATCTTACTGGATGGGTTGCGCAAGATGCTGCTGAGGTTGCAGATGAGGTCTATTATGTATGGAACGGATTATCAAAAAAAATTAAATAACACGCTTAGGGGTGATCCTAAAAGGTCAAATCCTTTTAGGATCACCCCTTGTTTGTCGTTGTTCAGGTAATAAGTAGCTTCACAATTACTTGTATTTTATTGAACACTTACCAATTCTACAGGTCCATGATCGTCACAGTGATCACCATGTACGTGATGCAAGCGTCCATTAACTAAATAATCCATATGATCTCCATGAGGGACTAGCTCATGACCACAATCTTCATCATGAGTACAACCACAATTCATGGGAACACACTCATCAGGGTTTGTTTCTGATACAGGGATTTTACACTCATCCCAATGTCCATTGTGTTCATGATGAAGGTGACCATTGTGTACGTAATCAATGTGATCATCATGCTTTATCTTTGTATGACCACATGCCACACTGTGCTTGTGTGGATGTTTTTCATGAATATGATGCTCTTGTTCCATTTTCGCTCCTCCTTTTTGTTATATAGTTTCTTTTATCTTGTCCGTAGCAAAGAAAGTTCAAACATAGCTAAGAAAATCTTTTGACAATATATATAGACACGGTTTAGAATATGAAAATAGTAATCATTACGATTTATATGAATATAGGAGGTATTTATGAATAAAATCATTCCAGTAACCGTATTAAGTGGCTACCTTGGGTCAGGGAAAACAACTTTATTAAATCATATCTTGAAAAATCGTGAAGGCTTAAAAGTTGCTATCATCGTAAATGACATGAGTGAGATTAACATTGATGCGGAACTAGTAAAGCAAGGTGGCGAATTATCTAGAACGGAAGAAAAGTTGGTGGAGATGTCTAATGGGTGCATTTGCTGTACCTTGAGAGAAGATTTGTTAATTGAAGTAAAGAAATTGGCCCTTGCAGGAAATATTGATTACATCGTCATTGAATCAACAGGAATTAGTGAACCAACTCCAGTTGCACAAACGTTTTCATATATAGATGAAGAATTAAATATAGATTTAACAAAATTCTGTCGTTTAGATACGATGGTGACGGTTGTTGATGCAAATCGTTTTTGGCATGACTTTCGATCAGGAGATAGCTTACTCGATCGGAAAGAATCATTAGGTGAGGATGATACAAGAGAGATTGCTGATTTACTGATTGATCAAATAGAGTTTTGCGATGTCCTTATATTGAATAAGTGTGATCTTGTATCAGAGCAAGAGTTAGAAAAACTTGAAACCGTGCTAAGAACATTGCAACCAAAAGCAAAGATTATTCGCTCCGTTCTAGCAAAGATTGATCCTAGCGAGATCCTAAATACACATTTGTTTAATTTTGAAGAAGCTAGCAATTCAGCTGGATGGATTCGTGAATTAACAGCGGGACACAAGCAGCATACTCCAGAAACAGAAGAGTATGGGATTTCTTCGTTTGTTTATATGAGGAGGGAACCATTTCACTCAGTACGCTTTCATGACTGGGTCAACAACATGCCAACTAACATTGTAAGAGGCAAAGGTATAGCTTGGTGTGCAACGAGAAACAATCTAGCCTTATTAATGTCTCAAGCAGGAACGTCTGTATCCGTTGAGCCAGTTTCCTACTGGGTCGCAAGCCTTCCTGAAGCAGAGCAAAAACAAATACTAAAGGAAAATCCTCATGTACTAAACGATTGGGATGTTGAATATGGTGACAGACATACAAAACTTGTGTTCATAGGAACCGACCTTGACATCGATGAAATAACGAAAGAATTAGATAATTGCCTGTTAACAGATACTGAATTTACAACCGATTGGGAAGTGTTAGAAGATCCATTCAAATGGAACTTACAAAAGTCGTAAGAAAGTTGGGAACTAATTTGATTTTATCTGGAAAGTCTATTTTGTCAAAGATCAACAATAGGGAGTTGGAGATCACTCCTCTTAGTAATGAGCAGATTCAGCCTGCATCTGTTGATTTACGATTAGGAAATCATTTTGTGACGATCGATGAGTATAAAGAAAGTTTGATAACACTTGATAAGTCTGTTGCTTACCGTGAGATCATTCCTAATAATAAAAAAATAATCTTGCCACCACAAACTTTTTTATTAGCAACCACTGTTGAAACGATTAGTTTGCCAAACAATGTAACGGCTTTTGTAGAGGGGAGAAGCTCAATAGGTCGTCTTGGCTTATTTATTCAAAACGCAGGATGGGTCGACCCTGGCTTTAGTGGCCAAATTACTCTGGAACTTTTTAATTCTAATCGCCTTCCGATTGAACTCACGCTTGGCCGCAGAATCTGTCAACTCGTTTTTGCTGAAGTAAATGAAGAAGCTGACCCATATAAAGGAAAATACCTTTATCAAAGAGGGGCAACGCAAAGCGAAATATATAAGGATATATTGTAAAGAGAATGGACCTTAATGACAGCTAATTAAGAACACTAAAAAAACTCTTAAATAGTAATAATTACGATTTTTGATTGTAAGTATAATTAGATCGTAAGTAAATAGGAGGTTGAAAAGTTGTCTAAAATACCGGTATTTGTATTGAGTGGGTTTTTAGGAAGTGGAAAGACATCACTGTTAGAGCGACTACTTCAAGAGTGTTCTCGGAGAAATCTATCTGCTGCTGTTTTGATGAATGAAATAGGCAAAACAGATACAGATGGTGAAAGCCTTTCTAGTAAAAGTAAAATGATAGAAAAGCTGTTAGATGGATGCATTTGCTGTAATAAAAAAAGTGAAGTGGTTCAGAGTATGGAAAAGCTTATCGCATTGAAGCCTGATGTTATTTTTATTGAATTAACGGGTGTTGCAAATCCAGAAGAAGTTGCTGATTCTTTAACAGAACCAGCATTAATTAATATTGTGTATTTAGAAAAAGTCATTACGTTAATTGATGCTGAACATATTCTTTCTTACAATAGTTTGTTTGAGTCGGATCGTGAATTAGTGCAAACAACTAGGAGACAAATAGAAGTGGCCGATTTACTCATTGTAAATAAAACCGATTTAGTGTCAGAATCAAAAAAGCAAAAAATATACAAGGTCTTACTAAAACAAAATTCAACATCGAGAGTTTTCTTCTCCACTTATAGTAATATCGATTTACATCCACTTTTTAATCAACTAAAGACTCCTAAACATACCATAAAGGTTCGAATTAAAGGGGAACCACACGATCATCATAAGCATCACGGTCACCACAATCACTCTTATTCTCGTATTAATAGCATTACACTGAAACTATCCTCACCAACCAGCACAACTGATATTGAAACATTTCTCAAGAAGTGGAAGTCGAATCTTCTGCGTGCAAAAGGGTATATATCTCTAGGCGATGGTACATACCTGATGCAGCATGTCATGAAACGAGTAAATTGGGAGCGCTCATCTTACACTGGAGACCCTTACGTAGTTCTTATTGGAATCGAGCTGAATGAGGAAAAAATCAAGAAGGAATGGGGACGGACCGTTCAAAAATCAGGTGCGTCATCATAGTAGCCAAGACGTTAGGATTTTTTATTAATCCTGACGTTTTTTATTTCCAAGTATAAACGAAAATACGATTAATGTTAAAACGTAATCTTTATGATTTGTGTTCATGTTGCCCCCTTGTCCGCATATATTTGAATAAACAAAAGATGGAGGACTTTTAATAAATGCGGACTCAACATAATCTTACAGAAGTAATTGGTTTTATTCTTCTTGGAATCGCGGTTTTGATCATATTTTATAATGAACGGTTTACAATAAGTAATTTATTTCTTCCAGAGTCACTGCTAACTTTTAATATGATTTTTCTATCTATATTAATTGAAGCCATCCCATTTGTTTTAATAGGTGTTTTTATTGCAGGAATCATTCAAGTTTTTGTGACTGAGGAGCACCTTCAAAGGCTCATTCCCAAAAATAAATTTTTAGCTGTCATTGCAAGTTGTTTCATTGGTGCTTTATTTCCAGCTTGTGAATGTGGGATTGTCCCCATCGTGCGTCGTTTAATTGCTAAAGGCGTTCCTCTTTTCGCTGGTGTAGGGTTTCTTTTAACGGGTCCATTGATTAATCCTATTGTAGTCTTCTCCACCTATATGGCTTTTGGTGAGGATCTCAAGATGGCTCTTCTAAGGATGGGACTAGGGTTAGTCATTGCGATCATTATTGCTGGAGTCATTTGTATTCTTTTCAGGTCAAATCAATTAAAACGAAGCAAGGTATCTGTTGTTATGCAAGCACAGATGGTTTCCAAGCAACCAATTGGGAAGAGAATAAAATCGATGTTCGAACATGCGATTGATGAATTTTTTGATATGGGCAAGTTTTTAATAATGGGCGCTATATTAGCTGCATTTGTTCAGACCTATGTATCGACTAAGTCCATTCTTGGTTTTGGGGAGGGAATTCTTGCTTCAACACTTATTATGATGGGTCTGGCTTATTTACTTTCTTTATGTTCAGAAGCTGATGCTTTTATTGCCGCCTCATTCCGACATCTCTTTCCACAAGCCTCATTGCTCGGTTTCTTAATTTATGGACCGATGCTTGATTTGAAAAATACGATCATGATGATGGCTGTATTTAATATTCGTTTTGTTCTTGTTCTTATGGGGGTTATAACAGGTGTTGTATTAGGGGTTTTACTTTTTGTTCATCCATGGATTTAAAAGGAGGGAGAGACAATTATACAAATACAAGTAAGACAAGTGATAAAGGCTTTCGTGTTACTACTCTTTGCCGTATTTATTTTCATATTACATGAGAGTGGGGAGATTACTCGGTTTATTAATCCAGATTATCTATATTTCAGCCAAATAGCTTCCGTTATTTTTTTGTTTTTATTTTTTGTACAAGTACCTCGTATGTTTACAACATCACAAGATGAACATGACCATAGCGAGTGTGGACCTTGGGGATGTAATCATGGCTCGGGTGAAGGCGGACTTTCGTTAAGAACGATATTTGCCTATGGCCTTATCACCATTCCTCTTCTAAGTGGCTTTCTACTTCCTTACAAAGATTTCGGTGCAGAGGAAGCACTAAAGCGTGGGGTTAGCTATTCAACCCATGATCATGGTCATTTGGAAGACCATAAACTAATTGAAACAAAGATGGATCATAGAGTACAAGAAATGTTAAATCAGCCTGTACTTTATTTTGATAATCATAATTTTGCACGCTATATCAGCATTGTCACAACTTATCCTGAAAATTTTGTAGGACAGCCAATTGAATTGGAAGGTTTTATATTAGAGGATGAATTTCATTCAAAAAATCACACAGTCATTACAAGGTTTCTAGTAACCCATTGTGTTGCGGACGCTCATGCAACCGGACTTGTTATCGCAAGCGGAGATTCATTAGGAATCCAAGAAAATACATGGATCCGTGTAAAAGGGGAATTGAATGTAAGAAAAGATGATCGGAACCTAATCGCTATTATTAACGTTAGCAATTGGGAAGAAATTCAACCCCCAATAGATCCATATGTGTACCCTTAAACTGATAAGTTACTATAATTATTTTGATTGCAAAGACAACGATCTAATAAAGTTTGAATGGCAGACTGATCCAATTCGGTTCCAATGAATAGAAACTCTGTTAATATCCCTAACGATGTTGAAGTATCTATTTCAGTTGTGTCAACTTGGATCGAAGAACCTACTTGTGAAATAGAATAAAGTTCTTGTGCAATGGGGTTATAGCACCTTCCTTTCATTCGAAAGACCTCATTTGGCAACTGAGAGAAACTCGACTCTAAGCGAGTAAAATCGATTGGAGAAAAGCTCTGATAAATAAATGTATCAATCCCATGTTGTCCGATGACTTTCAGTTTATTTCTAGATGAAAATAGTTCAATCTGGTGTGTATATACGGAAGAGGCTGCTTTTGTATCAAAAGCAGTCTTCCTATTATTCATTTCCCAGTTAAACTCTTCAATTAAATGTATTAACGCTTTAGGTTGTAAGCTTCGTATGAACATCATTAATTCACCCATTCGTTCATGTGAAAGCTGTTCTGAATTCATCAAAACAATGGAGTCAGCTAATTCCAATTGGTTAATGAGAGTTTCTCCTAACGTATAAGAAGTGGCAAGGGTGGAATCGGTATAAACAAGGATTTCGTGTTCAGAGAAATACGAAAACCAAAACTTTCTGGAATCAATAACGTGAATGTGAGACGTAAGGAACCATTTTTGACTGCCAATAGTTAAGCTCTCAAAAAAAGTGTGAATATCAGAGATTGGATAAACATCCAGAATGATCTCAGTTGTATTCTTATTTTGAGCTTCCTTTTTTAGTGTTTCAAGTAGATTAAAAAATGTATTGATCTCTATATCATGAACAGCTTCGCTTATGAACTGGGTAAGAGTAAAAGGATCATCTGCCTTTTTAAAGAACTCAATATTCATTGGCCGAAAAAGAATAACCTTCACGTTTTCATGCTTTCTACCTTTTATTTTCTTAATAAGCTCACACTTTTCTTTTAAAGAGAAGCCTGTTATAACAGTTAGAGATTTTTTCTTTTCCACTTTACACACATCCTTATTCCCTTTATAAATCTTACCAGCTAGATTTTTTTACACCAGGCACTTGTCCTTTATGAGCAAGCTCTCTAAACGCAATTCTAGAAAGTTTAAATTTACGAAGAACACCACGTGGTCTTCCTGTCATCTCACAACGTCTAGTTAAGCGACTTGGTGCTGAGTCCCTAGGTAGCTTACTCAGTCCAATATAGTCACCTTTTTCTTTTAACTCTCTTCTTCTTTCAGCATAACGAGCAACCAGTTCTTGTCGCTTAAGTTCTTTTGCCACTTTTGATTTTTTAGCCATTAAAACCAGCCTCCTTGATAATAGTAATCATTACGTTTTATATAATATAGAAAAAGCTTGGTGAAGTAAAGGCTACCTTGAAAATAAATCTGAAACCTTTTGTTAGAGCTAGGAAAGGGTACAGACGAATTTAGTTCATTTTATGTACGAATGAAAGTGATAATGCTTTGCAATATATGACATCTAATGTTTTGAAGTATTTTCAATAAAGAAGTTAAATTCCGGTACGATTAATTTGGAATCCTTCCTTTTCGTTATGCGTAAGATGGTAAAGATAGACAAAAAGGAGGGGCATGTATTTAGCTATAAATTAAACAACTTCACTAGGCGATTGTCACATGTTCGCCTATTTTTGCGTATAGTATAAAAAAAGACAAATTGGTGCTTAAACGGAACAACAAAGGGGTGTGCATCATGAGTAACCCGGTTAACTCCAAGAAAAGAGGACGTATTAATGTCGTATTAAATCATAAACCAATTGAAAAGATGGGCAAAAATGAATCCCTTTTTCAAACAGAACTTGAAAAAGAAGAACATGATATTTTAACCCGTTTTGAAGAGAAACTTGAAGAATATGTTGGATTAGAAGAAGTAAAGGGACTTGTGAATGAAATCTATGCTTGGATTTATATTAACCAACGACGTGAAGAGCTCGGATTAAAAGCAAGTAAACAAGTACTTCATATGATTTTTAAGGGGAATCCTGGAACGGGGAAAACAACAGTTGCAAGAATTATTGCAGATTTTCTTCACCAAATGGGTGTTCTTGCAAAAGGACATTTTATGGAAGTGGAAAGAGCAGATTTAGTTGGAGAATATATTGGTCATACAGCCCAAAAAACGAGAGAGGTTCTAAAAAAGGCTAGCGGTGGTGTGCTTTTTGTTGATGAGGCTTACTCATTAGCTAGAGGGGGCGAGAAAGATTTTGGGAAAGAGGCTATAGATACGTTAGTAAAAGCGATGGAAGATCATCAACATGACTTTGTCTTAATTTTGGCAGGTTACTCTAAAGAAATGGAGTATTTCTTATCGCTCAATCCTGGTTTGCCATCGCGATTTCCGATTGCGATTGATTTTCCTAACTATACGACTGATCAATTAATGGAAATGGTAAGGAGAATGTTAGCTGAACGCGAGTATGAATTAACGACAGACGGAGAAATTCATATACGTGATCATATTAGGAAAATCAGATATGAACAAGAAAGAACATTTAGCAATGGGAGATACATTAGAAATATTATCGAGGAAGCGATTAGAATGCAGGCAGTAAGATTACTAAGGGAGAATGCGTATGATCGGCAATCTCTCCTTACGATGAAACGTGAGGATTTTAAATTCCACTCCTCCCATGTGAAATTGAACTAACGAAAGGCCAATCGACCAGATACTTGGTTGATTGGCTTTTCTCGTCTCAGACTTTGATTTGTTTTTTCTATTTTCTTCTAGTTCATGGTATGATGCGTATGAACGTCTTCGATGGACAAAATAAAGGTAAGATCGAAAAACAAAGGAAGTGGATATTCTTGCAGGAGATTAATCATAAAGAAACGGAGAACGTTGTCCTTGTTGGGTGTCAATTTGAAACAGATGACATCGCTTTTGATAATTCAATGGAAGAATTGAAAAGTTTAGTCGAAACAGCAAAAGGGACCGTAGTTGGAACGATTACACAAAAGCGTCAAAAGCCTGAACCTTCTACCTATATTGGAAGAGGGAAAGTTGATGAATTACAAGTCCTCTTAGATGAGAAGGACGTTGATACGATTGTTTTTAATGATGAACTTTCACCGAGCCAAATACGAAATGTTCATACTAGAACGAAGAAAACGGTCATAGATAGAACTCAATTAATTTTAGATATATTTGCCTCACGCGCACGTTCAAGAGAAGGGAAGCTTCAAGTAGAGCTAGCGCAGCTTTCATATTTACTTCCACGACTTGCAGGACAAGGTTTAGCCTTGTCAAGGCAAGGGGGAGGAATTGGTTCAAAAGGGCCTGGAGAGACACAGCTCGAAAGCGACCGCCGTCACATTCGCCGAAGAATGGACGAAATTAAACATCAACTAGAAGCAGTTGTTGGACATCGTCAGCGTTATAGGGAGCGTAGAAAACAAAATGAAGCATTTCAAGTTGCGATCGTTGGTTACACAAATGCCGGTAAATCAACGATCTTAAACCGCTTAGCGGAAGTGGATACATTAGAAGAAAATCAATTGTTTGCGACTCTTGATCCTACAACAAGACAATTTAATTTACCAAGTGGCATGAAAATTCTTTTATCAGATACTGTTGGGTTTATTCAAGATTTACCTACGACCCTTGTGGCAGCGTTTCGTTCTACTTTGGAAGAGCTCCAGGAAGCCAGTTTACTGTTACATGTAGTGGACAGTTCAAACCCTGATTACGAGCAACATGAGCGAACAGTGAAAGAGTTAATTCAGGAGTTAGATTCAGAGACCATTCCACAATTAATTGTTTATAATAAAAGTGAACAAAAAGATGCAAACTTTTTTCCAACACATGATGAGGATTCCATTGAGATTAGCGCATTCGATAAAGATGATCTCAATAGTTTGAAAGAAGCTATTGAAGAAAAGTTAATGGAACAAATGACAGAATATCATGTTTTATTGAAGGCAGAGGAGGGAAGTTTGCTTTCAAGATGTCGTGAATCAACGATTATTAAGAAGCAAGAGTGGAATGAAGAAACCGAGCATTATGATATTCAGGGATATGTCATTCCAACTACTGCATTAGGTCATGAATTGGCCATTCGTTCAATTATTGAACCAAAGAAAGTGAAAGTTGAGGAATAAATATGTTGAAGTTAAAGCACCAAAATAAGCTTGATCAAATGACAAAAGAAGTAGAGCAGCAAATAAGGGAGCATCACCAAGAAATAGAAGAGGTTGCTCTTCATAATCAGGCAAAGGTAATGGAAGCGTTCCGTAACCATCAAGTAGCTGATTTTCATTTTACACCATCTACTGGATACGGGTATGATGATGTAGGGCGAGATACGTTAGAATCGATTTATGCTGAAGTTTTTGGTGCAGAGGCGGCTTTGGTCCGCCCTCAAATTATTTCGGGGACACATGCGATTGCAACTGCTTTATTTGGTGTACTTAGACCTGGAGATGATCTCCTATACATAACAGGGAAGCCGTATGATACGTTAGAAGAAATTGTAGGAATTCGTGGTAATGGAAATGGATCGTTAAAGGAATTCCAAATTGGTTATGATGCAGTTCCTTTATTGCAATCTGGTTGGATCGATGAAGAAAAAATCAGCAATTCAATTACCGCCAAAACGAAAGTGATTGGAATTCAACGTTCAAAAGGGTACGGGGAACGGCCTTCCTTTACAATTGGACAAATTCAAGAAATGATTCAGTTTGTTCGATCGATTAAAGAAAATGTCATTGTGTTTGTAGATAATTGTTACGGTGAATTCGTAGAAACAATGGAGCCCTGTGAAGTAGGTGCAGATATCATGGCCGGTTCTTTAATTAAAAACCCAGGTGGTGGTATTGTAAAAACAGGTGGATACATAGTTGGGAGAAGTGATCTTGTTGAACTTGCTTCATACCGATTAGCTGCTCCTGGAATTGGAGCAGAAGGAGGGGCAAGTCTATACAGTTTATTGGAAATGTATCAAGGTTTTTTCTTAGCCCCTCATGTTGTATCGCAAGCGCTAAAGGGTGCTGTATTTACAGCTGCTATTTTGGAGAATATAGGTATGAACACGTCTCCTAAATGGCATGAAAAAAGAACAGATTTAATACAATCCGTTAAATTTCCCACTGCTGAGAAAATGATTGCTTTTTGTCAAGCAATTCAGGCAGCATCACCAGTAAATTCACATGTTTCCCCACAACCAAGTCCTATGCCAGGCTACAATGATCCTGTTATTATGGCGGCTGGTACGTTTATTCAAGGAGCAAGCATAGAATTAACGGCAGATGGACCGATAAGACCACCATATGTTGCCTATGTTCAAGGTGGCCTAACCTATGAACATGTCAAAATTGCTGTATTACAAGCGATTGATTCAATTATGGATGTAAACGAGTGACAAAAGTGTTCATAGTGCTTAGAACACAAGGTATGGCGCCTTTACATAAAGTTGACAGTGTACAGTGCATCTAGTAACATTAAATTGCAGATTCAATGTACATAATAGTTGACTAGTTTTTTTATGGAAGAAGAAACAAGGCCTTTGCGACTTGTTTTTCTAATATATTTAAGTTTTGAAAGGGGAATACAAGAAATGGCAAAGTTCACAAAAGAAGATATTTTAAGGATTGCTGAAGAATCGAACGTTCGCTATATTCGTCTTCAATTTTCGGATTTACTTGGAACTATTAAGAATGTAGAAATTCCGGTAACTCAATTAACTAAGGCGCTAGATAATAAGATGATGTTTGACGGTTCTTCAATTGAAGGATTCGTTCGTATTGAAGAGTCGGACATGTATTTATATCCTGATTTAGATACATGGGTTATCTTCCCGTGGACACCTGAAAAAGGGAAGGTTGCTCGTCTAATTTGTGATGTTTACCTTCCAGGAAAGCCTGGCGAAGAACCAACCCCATTTGCTGGAGACCCACGTGGAATCTTAAAGAGAGTGTTAAAAGAAGCTGAAAAAATGGGATATACAGCATTTAATATCGGACCTGAGCCAGAGTTCTTCTTATTTAAGAATGATGAAAATGGCGAGCCTACATTAGAGTTAAATGATAAAGGTGGCTATTTTGACTTAGCTCCAACAGATTTAGGGGAAAATTGCCGTCGTGATATCGTACTAGAGCTTGAAGATATGGGCTTTGAGATTGAAGCATCACACCATGAAGTAGCTCCTGGTCAACATGAAATTGACTTTAAATATGCAGATGCGGTTACAGCATGCGACAATATTCAAACGTTTAAGTTAGTTGTAAAAACGATTGCACGTAAACATGGCCTTCATGCGACATTTATGCCAAAGCCATTATTCGGTGTGAATGGTTCAGGTATGCACTTGAACATGTCATTGTTCACAAAAGAAGGAAATGTATTCTATGACGAAGGAACAGAATCACAATTAAGTGATACAGCTATGCAGTTCTTAGCAGGAATCCTTGAACATGCCGAAGCATTCACAGCAATTACGAACCCGATCGTTAACTCGTACAAGCGTCTTGTACCTGGATACGAAGCTCCGGTTTATGTTGCATGGTCGATGCGTAATCGTAGCCCATTAATTCGTATTCCTTCTTCAAGAGGCGTAAGTACTCGTGTGGAAGTTCGTAGTCCAGATCCAGCTGCAAACCCATATTTAGCTATGGCAGTTATGTTAGCTTCAGGTTTAGATGGAATTAAAAAGAAATTAACTCCACCACCAGCAACAGACCGTAACATCTACATCATGAGCAAAGAAGAGCGTGAGGAAGAAGGCATTGACGATCTTCCAGCTACATTAAAGCAAGCTATTGATGCTTTAGTGAAGGACGATGTTCTTGTAAAAGCTCTTGGAGAGCATGCAGTTGAAAACTTCGTCGAAGCAAAAGAAATCGAGTGGGATATGTTCCGTACGCAAGTACATCCGTGGGAACGTGACCAGTATATGCAAAACTATTAAGATGATCAAACCCTTGACACTAATGTGTTGAGGGTTTTTCTATTGGCATAAAGTGATATTTTTGAAAAAATATGTAAATCGAACCTTAGAAGGATAATTATGGTCATCTTACAAACGCTAATTCTAAATACGTAAAAGGAGTTGGTTTTATTGAGAAAGATTATATTAGGCTTGTTTGTTGCGGTCGTATTGTCTTCAGGGGTGATGCCGGTAGTTGGTGCGGAAGGACTTTCTGATATGAAGTTAACAGAAGAGCAAAAGACGGAGATGGCTGGCTTGCATAAGGAATTGTTTGATCAAAAGAAAGTGATCATTAGCAAATATGTTGAATATGGTGTGTTTACAGAAGAAAAAGGTCAGAAAATCATTTCACATATGGACAAGCATTATGACAAATTAAAGGAAAATGGATTCGTTCCTAAATGGGAAAAAAAACATCATAACCATCAAGAGTAAATCTTATTGAAGGGGTTATCACAAAAGATCAATCTTTTGATCTATTGGGATAACCCTTTAAAAAGTCGTTTAGCTTACTTATTACTGACAAAACAAGCGCCTACAATAATTAACAGAATAAACAAAACAAGAATTAATATTAAATCAAATTTACTGCCGCCAGCCACCTCATTCGTTGTAATTACGGGACTGCCATATCCATAACCTGAATCATAACCATAATAATACATGTAATAGCCACCTTTCACTAAAAATATGCAAAAAATCATAGAGTAGTGAGGTAATACACCTCTAAATAAAATGTATACGTTAGCCTATGCAAGACTCTAAAAAGTGATAAAGAAATCCCAAAAATAATACTTGTCCTTAACCTTCAACTACTACAATAGGTTATTTTCAGCTTTTTTCAGACATAGACTAGCTCTAAAAGCATATGCCAGTCATGCATGGGAGGAGTTCAAATGGATAAAGCATCAATAAGTCGCTTTACAATTTTAATCTTTGCAGTTATTAATACAGTTTTAAATTTACTCGGGTATCAAACGATTTCAGAAGAGTATATAAACGATGTTGTTGCGGTTATTTCAGGGGCTTATTTTATTTGGGCAGGATGGAAAAATAATTATATTAGTAAAAAAGGCATTCAGCAAAAAGAGGTATTAAAAAAACATAAACTTCATTAAAAAACAGCCCCAGCATTTGCAGGGGCTTACATGGTTTAGATGTTTTTCGTGGAGTGATATACAGAACCATGTTAAATATATAATGACCCAATATAGCATGTAATATGACAAGCACTTAAAATGAACCAAAAAATGGTTATAAGGTTTATAAAAATAGGAATTCAATATTGTTTTCTTCTACGTTATAACTAATAATTAGCATAGGGGTGGTTGTAATGAGTAAAAAAACTGTATTGTTAATCATGTATGTATTATCAGTAATGTTTTTCTTAAGAAGTGTGTTTCGCATACTCTTAAACGAAGGTACAGGTGGTTATGGAATGGTAATCGTTAGTGCGTTAGTAATGACATTTGTACTTCTTAGTTATTTAAAAGAGAAGAGAAAAGAAAAGGAACAACAAGAAGCAGAGGCAGTTTCCAAATAGGATCTGTTTTTCTAATTAAAAGTAAAAACCAAGCATATCCATTATGGGACATGCTTGGTTTCTTTAATGAATGGTACGGAATACACCAATGACTTTACCTAGCACTGTACACTCTTTAAGAAGAATAGGAGCCATTGTAGAATTCTCTGGTTGCAGTCGAATATAATCTTTTTCTCGGAAGAAACGCTTTACCGTTGCTTCATCTTCCTCTGTCATCGCTACAATAATATCCCCGTTATTTGCCGTCTGTTGTTGGCGAACAATTACCATATCTCCATCGAAAATACCAGCTTCAATCATACTGTCACCTTGAATAACAAGGACATACGTATTGTCACCTGATACAAGGTGTTCAGGAAGAGGCAAATAATCTTCAATATTTTCAATTGCCGTAATGGGTAGACCAGCTGTTACCTTTCCAAGTACTGGTACATATGTTGTTTTCTTATCTGGGACTGGTGCTGTTTCATTTTCTAAGTCTAATACTTCAATCGCTCTTGGTTTAGTAGGGTCTCTTCTTATAAAACCCTTCTTCTCTAATCTTGACAAATGTCCGTGAACAGTGGAACTAGAAGCAAGACCTACAGCCTCTCCAATTTCTCTGACTGAAGGGGGATACCCTTTCTTTTTCACTTCTACTTTTATAAAATCTAGTATTTCGAGTTGGCGCTTTGATAGTTTTGACATATGTACACCCCACAAAGTTTCCTAATTGGATAAATTGTAACATGCGAACATATGTAATGCAAACAATTGTTCTAAAAATCCATTGACACAAACAATTGTTCGTATTATTATAATAAACGAACAGACATTCTTATTGAGGTGAAGGAAATGATTAGACGTTTTTCAGGACAAGAAATTTTCATAATATTAGCAGCAGTTGCTGTATTATTATTTATGTATGCGGCCATTATTTTATCTGCGCCTACTCATGAATCAATAGAAGATAAACAAGTATATAGTGAGCGACAAGTAAGTAATAATTTAATAACTGAAGAATATAGCTTGATGGTTGCTACAATATTTGAGAGAACAGTCCATGAGTAAAGCCGTTATTTATTGTCGTGTAAGTACGAACAACAAGGAACAAATATCTTCTTTGAAAAGGCAAGCAAGAGAGTTAGAAGAGATAGCGGATAGAAAAGGTATACAAGTTATTGATATTATTGAAGAAAAGGCTAGTGGATATGATGTTGATAGAGGAGGAATATTACAAGTACTAGATTATTTTCAAACAGGCAAAGCAAACATCCTTTTAATACAAGATGATACAAGATTAGGAAGAGGACATGCGAAGATAGCTCTTCTTCATCAAATACGAAAACTTAGCGTTCGGGTATTAACAATCCAAGCCGATGGCGAATTAAGACTTTCTGAAGCAGATGAAATGGTGCTAGAGATTGTCTCAATTGTAGAAGAATTTCAAAGAAAATTACATAATAGTAAAATAAAACGGGGCATGAAAGAAGCAATAAAAAACGGCTACAGGCCAGAGAGAAATATAAAAAATAGTGTTGGAGCAGGGCGTTCGAAAAAAGAGGTTCCCATTGAAGAAATAGTTAGACTTCGAAACATGGATCTAACTTTTTATGATATTGCAGCAACGTTAAGAGGATTTGGCTATGATATATCAAAAGCAACAGTCCATAGACGTTATCAAGAATATCAGAAAGTTGAAACGAAAAGAAGTGAGCAATAACCCAATTGTTTTAAGTTGAAAACCGAATTCGGTTACGGTAAAGTAAGGGGATGAATCGGTAGAAAGAGGTGCTCATTATGCTTTCAAAAGAAAAACTAGCTAGAATTAATGAATTATCTAGACGAGCTAAAACAAGTGGATTGACGAAACAAGAAGAAAAGGAACAACAGTCTCTACGAAAAGAATATCTTCAAACATTTCGTGCATCGTTTAAAAATCACCTGCATTCGGTAACAGTCGTTGATGAAAATGGCAATGACGTTACACCTGATGCGTTAAAAGAAAGTAAAAAAAATAAAAATAATCCAATGCATTAAAAAGTCTCTAAATTCAGTCTTTAGAGGCTTTTTTGTATGTTGAAAGATTTGTCTGAATGCTTGTGAAATTTAAGGATACAGTATAAGATGTAAAAGAATAGAGAAAGAAATCAGATATTGTGGAAGGGTAGGGAAATGAAAGCATGACGAAACTAGTAGATCAACTTGCAGTAAATACGATTCGTACACTATCAATTGATAGTATCGAAAAAGCAAACTCAGGACACCCAGGTATGCCAATGGGAGCAGCGCCTATGGCGTATAGTCTTTGGACAAAATTTATGAATCATAACCCAGAAAATCCAGAGTGGGTTAACAGAGATCGCTTTGTTTTATCTGCAGGGCATGGCTCAATGCTTCTTTATAGTTTGTTACATTTAACAGGATATGATTTATCATTAGAGGATTTACAACAATTCCGTCAATGGGGAAGTAAAACTCCAGGTCATCCTGAATTCGGTCATACACCAGGTGTAGAAGCAACGACAGGTCCACTTGGACAAGGTGTTGCAATGGCAGTGGGGATGGCAATGGCTGAGCGTCATTTGGCTAGCACATATAATAAAGATGATTTCAATATCGTTGACCACTATACATATTCAATTTGTGGCGATGGGGACTTAATGGAAGGTGTTTCTGCAGAGGCTGCGTCTTTAGCAGCTCATCTTAAGCTGGGCCGTCTTATTGTCCTTTATGATTCAAACGATATTTCGTTAGATGGTGATTTGCATATCTCTTTCTCAGAGAGTGTAGAGGATCGCTATAAAGCATACGGTTGGCAAGTAATTCGTGTCGAGGATGGCAATGATCTAGATGAAATCAATCGAGCGGTTGAAGCAGCAAAACAAGATGACCGTCCAACTTTAATTGAAGTAAAAACGGTCATTGGTTTCGGTTCACCTAATAAATCAGGAAAGTCTGCTTCACACGGTGCTCCATTAGGGAAAGAAGAAGTAGCTTTAACGAAGTCAACATATGAATGGCTACATGAAGAAGAATTTCATATTCCATCTGAAGTAAGTGAAATGTTTGCTGAAGTAAAAGCAGAAGGTGCGAAGAAAGAAGAAGAGTGGAATGAACTATTTGCTAAGTACAAAGAATCTTACCCAGAGTTAGCAGCTGAATTTGAGCGTGCAAATAGTGGGGAGCTTCCAGAAGGTTGGGATTCAGAAGCACCAGTATACGAGGCGGGATCTAGTATTGCCACTCGTTCATCATCAGGTGAAGCATTAAATGCTTTTGCTAAGAAAGTTCCTGAATTGTTTGGTGGATCTGCTGACCTTGCAGGTTCTAACAAAACATACATGAAAGATTTAGGTGATTACTCACGTGATCATTACGAAGGACGTAATATTTGGTTTGGTGTACGTGAATTTGCAATGGGAGCTGCTGTAAATGGTATGGCTCTTCATGGCGGAGTAAAAGCCTTTGGTGCAACATTCTTTGTATTCTCGGATTATTTACGTCCAGCTATCCGTCTAGCAGCTCTTATGAAGTTACCGGTTATTTATGTATTTACTCATGATAGTATTGCTGTTGGTGAAGACGGACCAACACACGAACCTGTTGAGCAGTTAGCAGCATTGCGTGCAATGCCAGGTCTATCTGTCATTCGCCCAGGAGACAGTAACGAAACAGTGGCAGCTTGGAAGGCGGCTCTAGAAAGTAAGGATACACCAACAGCTCTTGTGTTAACACGTCAAAACTTAAAAACACTAGATCATACAGCAGAGCTTGCGTATGAAGGTGTTAAAAAAGGTGCATATATTGTTTCGAAATCTAGTGGTACAACAGATGTTCTATTACTTGCATCTGGATCAGAGGTACCGTTGGCAGTAGAAGCTCAAGCTGTTCTTGAGAAAGATGGCATCCATGCTGATGTTGTAAGTATGCCTAGCTGGGATCGTTTTGAGAAACAGTCACAGTCTTATAAAGATGAAGTGATCTCGCCAGATGTAAAAGTACGTCTTGGTATTGAAATGGCTTCTCCATTAGGATGGCATAAATATGTTGGGGACCATGGTGATGTATTAGCAATCGATCAATTCGGTGCATCGGCTCCAGCAGAGAAGATTTTAGCTGAATATGGCTTCACGGTTGAGAATGTTGTAGCAAAAGTTAAAGCATTGCTACAAAAATAATTTATTGAAACTGACTCATTAGTCGGGTTTTAGCTGAAATCTAAGTGCTAAAATCCACTCTTTTTGAGTCAGTTTTTTTGTTCGACAAAATTAGTGGTTATCTGCTCCGCTTTCAGACAATCATTTCACTAGAGTTCTCGTATACTAGAGAAAATAAAATGCGAGAGGGTGTCCATGATGAGACATTATGAATTGTATATATTTGAAGAAGATGTTGCTCGTCAATATTACGGACAAGAAGCAAAATTATTTTATCTTTTTCTTGAGCATGAAAAAGCGAAAGGGAGCCAAAAGGAAATTTTGAGGAAGCAAATTGAATTTATAACCAAACCTATACCGGCCCTATTATTACAACAAAAACTAAAACAGGATCTTGTGAAAATTGAGGGATACAAAAAAAAGAAAAATACACATGTCATTGATATTCCCGACCGTGATTCTAAAGTAGAGCTTGTGATTGGTGCTGATGCACTCTACTTAACAGCAGATGGGTCATTTGATGTAGAAACCATGTTCTTTGAAATCCTTAGGAAATGTGAACCAACCTTTTTCGCATTTACAATTGAAGAGCATCGCTATGGTTGGCTAAAGCCTATTAAGCAAGAGGATTTGCTTAGAACAACACAAGTTTAATGAGAAGCCAAGCGTTATTTTTCTGAAGTGCTTTTAAATCTCTTGTCATTAAGATATAATAGATAAGGTTGATTCGGGATTTTCCCGACAGGTTTAGATAGCACGAAGGAGGACGTTGGACTTATGTGGATTCATATTTTAGGGTATACCCTAGCTGTTGCAGCAGGTATTGCAATTGGCTTCTTTATAGCACGTAAGACGATGATGTCTTATTTGAAAAAGAACCCACCATTTAACGAGCAAATGCTCCGTGTCATGATGATGCAAATGGGACAAAATCCATCGCAAAAGAAAATTAATCAAATGATGAAAGCGATGCAGAAACAACAATCTAAATAATTTTATGGACAAGCACCTCAAGTTTGAGGTGTTTTTCTACTTTTATTGGATTTACTCTTAGTGGCCATATAGTACCACAACCTTCTGTTTTTTGAAGGGAAAAGGAATCACAACAAGGTATGTCGAATAATCGTATGAGTTTGTTCTAAAGGTGAATTGCAGAAAGGCCAACGTTGGATAGGAAAGGTGTCGTGTGAAAAGTGAAAGTGTTTAAAGATTTGTGGTGGTTTTTTAAAAAAGAAAAAGTATCGTATGGGCTAGGCATTGTTGTGTTAGCTCTTGTTTCCCTTCTTACATTAACACCTCCATTAATTGTTGGGATCATAGTGGACCACATAGTAGATGTAACATTAACAATAAACATTTTACTAATGTGGGTTGGTGTTTTATTGTTAATTGGCATTCTTACGTACGGTTTACGGTTTGTTTGGAGAGTCCTTATCTTTGGAGCATCAATTCGATTAGCAAGGTTGCTTCGAAATCGATTATATGAACATTTTACAAATATGTCTCATCGCTTTTATCAACGTCATAGAACAGGTGATTTAATGGCGCATGCAACGAATGATATTCGAGCAGTGCAAATGACAGCTGGCCAAGGAGTGTTAACATTAGTTGATTCATTAACGATGGGTGGATTTGTTATTATTACGATGGCAGCGACCATTAACTGGAAATTGACACTGATCTGTTTAATTCCGATGCCTTTTATGGCTTATTTAACGAGTTACTATGGAACGCTTTTACATAAGCGATTTCACTTAGCACAATCCGCTTTTTCGCAATTAAATGATACTGTTCAAGAAAGTGTGACGGGAGTACGTGTGGCAAAAACATTTGGCCAAGAAGAGGATGAAATCAATCGATTTAAGGATAAATCAAATGAAGTTGTTGAGAGAAACGTAGCTGTTGCTAAAATTGATGCATTATTTGATCCAACCATTTCTTTGATCGTCGGAATATCATATTTTTTAGCAGTTGTTTTTGGAGCACGTTTTGTCATTGCTGACGAAATGACAATTGGTCAATTAACGAGTTTTACTTTATATCTTGGCCTGTTGATCTGGCCAATGTTAGCGTTTGGATGGCTATTTAATATCGTTGAACGTGGACGCGCTTCTTATGATCGAATTTCTTCATTGTTAGCAGAAAAACAAGATATTACAGATGATTTTGCAAAGAGTGATAACAAAGCAACTGGAGACATCGATGTCTCCATACAAAAATTTTCATATCCAGGAAGTGATGATTATGCTTTGCAGGATATTGAGTTTACACTAAAACAAGGACAAACGTTAGGTATTGTTGGGAAAACGGGGAGTGGCAAGTCAACGATAATTCGTCTTCTTCAGAGAGAATATGATATAGAACATGGGGTCATTACCATTGGCGGTAAAAGGCTTGAAGAGTATAAGTTAGATGACTTAAAAGCTAGTTTCGGGAATGTACCACAAGATCACTTTCTCTTTTCAGCAACAATTGCTGACAATGTGGCATTTGCAAAACCTAGTGCATCTATAAAAGAAATTATGAACAGTTGTAAGCTTGCTAGTATTCATGATGATATTATTGGGTTTAAAGATGGATATGAAACAGTCGTAGGTGAACGTGGTGTGACATTATCGGGAGGTCAAAAACAACGGATTGCGATTTCAAGGGCTGTTTTGCCAGACCCGAATGTGTTGATTTTAGATGATTCTTTATCAGCAGTCGATGCGAAGACAGAGGAACAGATCCTTGAATCATTAAGGATAAATCGTGCTGGGAAAACGACCATTATTACTGCACATCGACTTAGTGCCATTAAGCATGCCAATTTGATTATTGTTTTAGACGAAGGGCGAATTATCCAACGTGGGGATCATTCTACATTAATGAAAGGAGATGGTTGGTACCGGAGAATGTATGAGCACCAACAATTAGAAGAGTTAGTGGAACAAGGAGGTCAGCAGGATGAAACATAAGGATCAAGTCTTAACGAATCACGAGCAAAGAGCAATTCTTTGGCGTTTACTTCGTTATGCGAAGAAACATATGAAATCACTTATGATTGCATTTACTTTGCTCCTCCTTGCAACAGGTGCAGAGCTTCTCGGCCCCATCTTAATAAAGATTTTTATAGATGATTATTTAACACCGCGGAACTTTCCGTTTGAACCTTTATTATGGTTAGCAGTTATTTACGTTGTACTACATCTGTCCTCTGTTTTTATTAATTACTTTCAAGCATTTATGTTTCAAAAAATATCTTTGAAAATTGTTCAGCAACTTCGAGTTGATGTTTTTTCAAATGTCGAACGACAAGGCCTTGCATTCTTTGATCGTACCCCTGCTGGTGGACTGATTTCTCGAATTACGAACGATACAGAGTCTATAAAAGAGTTTTATTTAACAGTTCTTGCAAACTTTGTTCAGAACATTATGTTCCTAATTGGAATATTTATAGCAATGTTTTATTTGAATCCGACTCTTGGTCTTTTCTGTCTTGTCTTATTACCGATTATTTTTGGATTAATGCAGTTATATCGAAAAATCAGCTCTAAATTTTATGCGGACATGAGTGAAAAGGTAAGTCAACTAAATGCGAAAATGAATGAAACAATCCAAGGAATGGCCATCGTTCAAATGTTTCGTCAGGAGAGGCGTCTTCGAAAAGAGTTTGGTGAGGTGAATGAAGAGCATCTCCAAGCTGGTATGAAGAGCATGAAGTTGGATGGCCTTTTGTTAAGACCAATGGTTGACTTAATTTCAATATTGGCCCTCATTTTGGTTTTAAGCTATTTTGGGATTACGTCTTTTACAAGCCCGGTTGAAATAGGAGTCTTATATGCATTTGTTAACTATTTGGATCGTTTCTTCGAGCCAGTTAATCAAATGATGATGCGCTTATCACTTTTTCAACAAGCTATTGTATCAGCAGGACGTGTCTTTAAGCTGATGGACTATGAGGAATATGCACCATCAAAGCAAGGTCGAGGATTGCCTAAAATTGAAGAAGGTAGCATTGAATTTAAGAATGTTTCTTTTTCTTATGACGGTGAAACGGATGTTCTGAAAAATATTTCATTTTCAGTAAAAAAAGGGGAAACTGTAGCTCTCGTTGGTCATACAGGAAGTGGAAAAAGTTCGATCATCAATTTGTTAATGAGATTTTACCATCTTGATAGAGGGGAGATTGTCATTGATGGACAATCAATCCATCATTTTGATAACAAGGAATTAAGGAATAATATCGGACTTGTTCTTCAAGACCCATTTCTCTATACAGGTACCATATCGAGTAATATTCGTTTATATCGGAACGATTTAACTGACTATCATATAAAAGAAGCTGCTAGATTTGTACGGGCAAATGAATTTATTGAGAGATTACCACTTTCTTACGATGCCAAAGTAACTGAAAGAGGTTCGACCTTTTCGAGTGGTCAGAGACAGCTTTTATCCTTCGCTCGAACAATTGTCACAAATCCAAAAATTCTTATATTAGATGAGGCGACAGCAAATGTTGATACTGAAACTGAGGAGGCAATCCAAGATGCCTTGAAACGAATGCAAAAAGGAAGAACTACAATAGCGATTGCCCATCGGTTATCGACGATTAAGGATGCAGATCAAATTATTGTTCTTCATAAAGGTGAGATTGTTGAACGTGGTAACCATATAGAGTTATTAGAACAAAAAGGTCTATATCATAAGATGTATTTACTGCAAAAAGGGTCATCCGAATTAGAAAGTGCTGACTCCCAGATTAAAGTAAAGAAATGAGCGATAATGAGAAAAAAGAGAACCACAGTCATTTTTGAAGGTGGTTCTCTTTATTATTAGCATTTTCATAATGGTTCAGTAAAGTATCCAACTCTTGACTGACGGTTAATACTGCATGCGACGAAAGTCCTTTGATGAGGGCAAGTTCTATTAATTCATTTCGCTTTTGTTCTATTGTTCTAAGTAATCCTTCGCTCATAGAGATTCCCTTCTTCTCTAATTCTTGTAATAATTATACAAATTAACTAGTAAATTTACAACCATAACTCAATAAAAGAAGGGGAAAATAGGTATTATCTCATAGGTCATGACTAATTCAAGCAGAAACTATTTGAATTAAATTGAAACAAGCCGCGCTTTCCTGTATCTTTAAGTAATGAACAATTATCACCGATAAGAAAGGGGTGAGCAGCTTGGACGAAATATATATATGGATAACATCGGTTGGAGCTGTAATTATGGCATCATTCGCAATTTTTATACGCTTAAAAGCGACGAAACGACCAGTGTCAGCGAAAAAAATTATTATACCACCGATCTTCATGTCAACGGGGTTTCTTATGTTTTTATATGAGCCGGCCCGACCAGCCTTTTTGCAGGTAATAGAAGCTGTTTTAGTTGGTATGATTTTTTCAATCCTGCTTATTAAAACATCAAAGTTTGAAATAAGAGATCAACAAATTTACATGAAACGATCAAAAGCATTTGCGTTCATATTATTAGGGTTGCTGTTTGCTCGAATTATTTTTAAGCTGCTAATTGGAGATACAATAAATGTAGAAGAATTAGCAGGTATGTTTTTTTTACTTGCATATGGAATGATTATTCCTTGGCGTATATCTATGTACATGAATTTTCGTCAACTAGAGAAAGGACTAAAAAATTCACTTCAGAGCAAAAGTACAATGCCTGTGGAGACTTAAGAGAAATCAGAATAAAACAACAAAAGTAGACATGTCCCACAAGGGCACGTCTACTTTTTAAATTAAAAGGTGGTGACTCAAAAGGTCTTTTTTGCCCTTTTAAGTCACCACCGGAGCAATGAGCGTAGTCGCTATACTTTAGTAGCGAACCGGAGCCATTGCTCTAACACTATTCAAACTTTTAAAACAGCCTTATTCCTTCACATCTTCTTTTGCGAGTCGTTTTAATGACTTAATTTTTCCATGAGGATTCTGTGCCTCTTTGCGTGCTCTAAATTGTCGTTCGGCTTGTCTTTTTGATTGGCTCATATTTCATCACCTTTAATCTTTATTGTCATTTGAAAAATGTTTTGCTTATCTAACTTCTAGGTTGTCAAATAGCAATTTATATTATCCAATGTTGAACAGAAAAAGATTTGGTAATTAGTTTAAATAGTAAGGCTCTTTTCGTAAAGATTGTTGCTGTGAAGAAATGTGCTTTCTCGTAGTGAAATGGAGCGCAATGGAACGAACATGTGGAGAAGTGTACTCCATAAAAACAACAAGGTATGCGAAAATAGTCATGAGTAAAAAACACAAATCGAAGAAAAAAACAAAGGTTCAAGTATTCACATTAAAAAGGCCTATGCTTATTAAGACGTTTCTAGAAGATCTTTATATGGTTTCATATCGATGTTTTTCTCTCGCAGTTTTTTCATGAGAAATTTATGGTCCCGCTTTGGTGTTGCAAGTATATACCCTCTAATAATATAATCTTGTGGCAGGTAATCAAGATTATCTTGTAACGCGAGTTCCCCGATCTTTCCTGCAATTTTTCCTTTTGCTACATCTCTAAATAATTCTGGAACAGGTTCGACTAAATCGTTTAACAAATCTCGTTGCTCGTCATTCCAAAGGTGTAATGTTTTTTCGATATAATAGTCCTGCCAATCTAAAATGGATTTACCATCTTCTTTTGGCAGCCTTTTAAGAAATTTCCGAAACATAAAATACCCACCAATAAACATTACTGTTATTAAAAAAATTGTCCATAAGACAATAAACCACATAAACCAAGTAGGCATCGTTTTTCACCTCAACTTTTTATCATACTTATCCTACCATAAAAAATAAGAACCTGCACTCGAATACAATGAGTGATTCCAAATTGTAAAAACGTTTGGTAAGATAAGTATTCGAGGTGATGAAAATAATGATTTATTTAATAAGCTATGCATTTCATATGCTTGTGTCAGTTTTGTTCTTTGTCTTAATTCCGCTTCCTTTTTTAATTAAAGGTAGTTTATTGGATGAGCCTGGCAGGTTTACACTGTTGTTGAAAATATACAAACGAATCATTTGGCTTGCTCATGGTGGCGTGATTATTGCCATTGTTTCCGGGTTTCTTATGACGACACAGTGGTTAACAGTGTGGTTTTTTATTGTTGTGTTAATTTGGTTAGCATTAAGTGCCCTTCTTGGTATGACAGCAAAAGCTGTTCGGATTATTCTAGAGAATCTGGAGAAGGATAAAAAAGAAGATGATGAAATAACTAAGTTAAGATTGTATAGCTTTTTACTAATGATTGCTATCCTATCAATGTTTATGATGAAAATTGTATTATACATATAACAAAATAGTAAAAAAGTTTGGGGTTTGTGGTTTTTCACAAATGGTACAATGTACGTTTTGTAATGTAAACAATGTCATTGACTGTAAAAGTATCTATACTAACAGTAATCGAGAAATGCATAAGGAGGACCAATAATGCTAATTGGAGTACCTAAGGAAATTAAAAACAATGAGAACCGCGTCGCGATGACTCCAGCAAGTGTTATGACACTCGTTCAGGCTGGTCATGAAGTAATCATTGAAAAGGATGCAGGATTAGGGAGTGGCTTTGAAGACGCTACGTATGTTCAAGCGGGTGCTGAAATCGAAGCTGACCCAGTAGCGATTTGGGAAAAAGTTGACATGATCATGAAAGTCAAAGAACCACTCCCTTCGGAATATGGATATTTTCGTAAAGGCCTAATTTTATTTACGTATTTACATCTTGCAGCAGAACCTGAGTTAGCTAAAGCGTTAGTTGAGAAAGAAGTTACTGCGATAGCTTATGAAACAGTTCAAGTAGGAAGAACGTTACCACTTCTTACACCGATGAGTGAGGTAGCTGGGCGAATGGCAGCTCAAATAGGGGCCCAATTCCTTGAAAAACCAAAAGGTGGGATGGGAATTCTTTTATCTGGTGTTCCTGGGGTAAAACGTGGGAAAGTAACAGTTATTGGTGGTGGAGTTGTTGGGACAAATGCAGCAAAAATTGCTATGGGTCTAGGGGCAGATGTGACAATTATGGATTTAAGTCCAGACCGTTTACGTCAGTTAGATGATTTATACGGAACCGACATACAAACACTTATGTCCAATCCTTTAAATATCGCTGAAGCCGTTGCTGATTCTGACTTAGTGATTGGTGCAGTACTCATACCAGGTGCGAAGGCTCCTAAACTTGTTACAGAAGAAATGATTAAATCAATGAAACCTGGATCTGTAGTTGTTGATGTAGCGATTGACCAAGGTGGTATTATTGAAACGGTTGATCGAATTACGACACATGATGAGCCAACCTACACGAAACATGATGTTGTTCATTATGCCGTAGCCAATATGCCTGGTGCTGTTCCGCGAACGTCAACAATTGCGTTAACGAATGTGACAATTCCTTATGCACTTCAAATTGCTAATAAAGGAGTGCAGCTCGCTCTTACAGAGAATCATGCATTAGAGTTAGGGCTAAATACAGCAGCTGGAGCAGTTACGTATGCTGCCGTGGCTTCTGATTTAGGGTTGGAATATATGACAGCGAAAGAAGCACTGGAAAAATTAAATAAATAAGACAGACTAGTTAGTAAAGCCAATGAATAATGGACTTTTCATTGGCTTTACTGAACTGGTCTGTTTTTGTGAGAAAATCCTCATTCTTTGTCGATGGTTAGTTTCCTTATTTTCCAAAAAGTGATATGCTTAAACTAGTTGTAAGGAAAGTGAAAGTATGTCATTTTATAAAGCTATTAACTACTAATTATAAATTCGGTGGGGTATTAAGATGAACATATCGGAAACGGAGAATGAAATTTTAGACCGAATTACGGATCCATTTTATGCGCTCGATCTAAACGGGAACTTTACATATATTAATACAGCTGCTTCAAGAATTCTACAACAAGATAGGGAAAAAATAATTGGGAAGAGTGTTTGGTCTGTCTTTCCAGAAACCGTTAAATTACCTTTATATAATCAATACACCAAAGCCCTCGAAAAACAAAAAACGGCTTCTTTTGAAATGTATTATCCGCCATTAAAGTTATGGTTTAGTATTACGGCATATCCTTCAAAAAAAGGCCTTTCTGTGTATTTTCAAGATATTACCAAACAGAAGCATTCCGTATTAAATCGTGAATCTCATTATGAGTCTTTATTTGAAAACAATCCAGATGCTGTTTATTCTTTTGACTTAGATGGGAACTTTCTCAGAGTAAATCCCGCAATGGAGCAATTAGTTGGCTATGACGAAGAGGAACTTTGTAAGATTTCCTATATTCCTTTAATATTAGATGAGAATTTAGAACAAACCAACAAGTACTTTATGGAGGCTACTCGAGGAATTACGCAAAATTATGAAACAAAAATAAGACATAAGAATGGAAATATTATTGATTTAAAAGTAACAAATATGCCCATTATTATTGGACAAGAAATTGTTGGTGTATACGGTATTGCTAAGGATATTTCTAACCAAAAAAGAACGGAAAAATTATTGTTTGAATCCGAGAAGTTAACTGCAGTCGGTCAGCTTGCAGCATCGATTGCTCATGAAATTAGGAACCCGCTTACATCGATTAAAGGCTTCTTACAGTTAATTAAATCGACAGTAAAGGAAGTGCGTAGTGATTTTTTAGATATTATGTCTGACGAAATAACAAGAATTGAAATGATTACTAGTGAATTGCTAGTGCTAGCTAAACCACAAGCTCTTGATTTCCAATACGAAGATTTAAATAGAATCATTGAGGATGTTGTCATGCTGTTAAGTTCTCAGGCTTTAATTAATAATGTCGAAGTAATCACTGATATTGAAGACCTACCCAATGTGAAGTGTATAGGAAGCCAGTTAAAGCAAGTTTTTATTAACTTAATTAAAAACTCAATTGAGGCAATGCCAAATGGTGGAGAAGTCGTTATTTCTGCAAAGTTGTATAACTCAAAAGAAATTTTAATTCAAGTCGTCGACCAAGGAAGTGGGATTCCAAATGAGTTCCTTTCTAAAATTGGTACACCCTTTTATACAACAAAAGAAAAGGGAACAGGTCTTGGATTAATGACAGCATTAAAAATTATTGATTCCCATAGCGGCAAATTGGAGATATCGAGTCTCCAAAATAAAGGGACAACGATTGAAATTTATTTACCAGTTGAAGCAGAAGCTAAAACTAAATAAAATCTCATTATAGAGCTTTAACAGACAGTGTCCCAATAAGTAGGGCTAATAAAGAGGATGATGAAAGATGGATCAACAAGATGTGTTATCGATTTTAAACCAGTTACGTAATCAAGAATTGAAATCGTATAGAGTGTCGAAAGAGGACTTTAATGCTTTTCGTACAATATTACTTAAACAAGAGGATGCAATTGATTTTCGAGGAAATGCTCAACATGGCGGGGAAACCATTTATACTTACGAACCCGGTTGGACGAAATAAGTAACTGTGTTAATTTTGTCAGCTACATACAGAATAAATAAGATCTAAAGAAAGTATCTGTTATTAATAATAGGTGCTTTCTTTTTATCCATTTTTTTATGAAAGAGGTAGGCAATATGTCTTGTATAAGTAATGGGGGGCATATGCCTAAAAAATACAATGGTCCAAATTTTCAGATTTTAATTACACTTGTACAAATTCTTAATTTTGACAAGGAGATGATCAAACTAAGTAGAATATTTTATAGTTGCAAAAAATACATATGGAGGAATTTATGAGTCAGACGGAATTTTTAATCAATATTACCCAGCACCAACAACCTTTCTTTAATGCGTTAGCAGCTCTTTTTACCTTTTTGGGAAATGAAGAGTTTTACTTTTTAATTGTGCCATTGGTTTATTGGTGTATTGCAAAACAGGCAGGATTTAGACTTTTTTACATTTTTTTATTATCGGTTACTATTAATGCTTTCTTGAAAATTACTTATGCTATCGAGCGTCCGATCGGAACGGAAGGAATCAATTCGCTGTATATAGAATCAGCGGAAGTAGGGAGTCATTATCCTTATGATTCTTTTCCTAGCGGTCATGCACAAGGTTCCACAACACTTTGGGGCTATTTAGCGTATTTACTAGCCAAACCTTTATTTTGGGTATTTTCGATCATTCTTATTTTGTGTATTTCATTTTCTCGACTATACACAGGGCTTCATTGGCCGGCTGATGTGGTAATAGGTATTTTAGTAGCAGTTATTATTTTAATTATTTCTATACGATTACAAGATAAAATCTCGCAGCTATCACAGAAAGTAAAATGGACGTTAGCAATTGTTACGCCACTACTTATTGTTGCTATTTTCCCAGAAGTAGAAGGCGTGAAATATGCAGGCTTCTTGTTAGGAGCAGGGATTGGATATTTATTTGAAGATAAAAAAGTTAGAATGATAATTTCAAAGAAGGTATGGAGAAAGACAGCTGCCTATGCGGTTGGACTTGTAGGTTTATTTGCCCTTCAAGTTGGGCTAAAGGTGTTGCTTCCTGAAATGTTAGTTTTTGATTTTATACGTTATGGATGCATTGGTTTATGGGGACTACTCGGAGCACCTTACGTATTTGTAAAATTACATATCTATAAGAAAGATTTTGAAGCGACAATTCCGAGTGAACATTTATCAGTCTAATAACTAGAATCCAGCTCTATTTTTGTTTTCAATTAAGTTTACAAATTGATCTTAATAATGAGGAGTCCCAAAACATAATGCTAACTTTGGGGCTCCTCTTAGTCATTTAAGGATCAATGGATTTCATAAAAAATTATTTTATTAGAAGATGCGCCGTTTGAGAATTGATCGCATAGTATGTAGCATCACAAAGAACGGAGCGATGAAAATGGCAACCAAGAATAAAAAGAAAAAAGCAGCCCCGAAAATTACAGCAGCAGAAAAATATCAATATACGATGAAAATAGTTACATCAGCAACTTGTCTAGCTTGTAAACAACAATGCACAAGGGGATTACGGTATATAGATAAAATGAGCAAACCTGGGAATATAGGAAAAGGTGTTGCCTGTCATTTAACAAAAGGCAGAGCTTTTAAATAAAAAAATATAAAAATATGAAGAGAGGGGATCTGTCAAGAGATTCCCTCTTTTATTTGAATAGATTACATAAAAGGTGAAAAAAAAATGAATTTAGTAGTATAACGTTGAAATTATTGGTGAGAATGTTATAGGTTAGTAGAGAATATGAAAATGAGGTGAATTTAGGTGCGAAAAACAACAGGAATTGTAGCACTAATTGTTTTATTTTTAATCCTAACTGCTTGTGGGCAGACAGAAGAGGAACAAGGAAGTGCTGAACTCGTTGATGAACTTACGGTCATAGAAGTGGAATTAGATATTCCTGAATTTGCAGAAATTGGCGAAGCCGTTACGTTTAACAGCATTGTAACTCATGGTGATGACTTAGTTGAAGATGCAAATGAGGTAATTTATGAAATTTGGCTGGAAGGTCAAAAGGAAGCTAGTATTATGGTAGAAGCAGATGCTCAAGAAGGGCATATTTACTCATTAAATTATACGTTTGAAGAGGCAGGAGTGTATCATGTCCAAACACATGTGACAGCACGTGGAATGCATCGAATGCCAACTGAACAAATTCAAGTTGGCGAAGAAGAAATATCAGCTGATCATAGTCATAGCCATGAGCTGCATGATGATAACCATGCTCACCATCACCATCACTATGACGTCGATATCGATACAGAGTTAAAAAGTGATCGACTAGTTGTTCAAATTGTAGTGGAAGGTGACAAGTATGAATCAGGTAATGTAACATTTGAAATGTGGCAAGAGGAAGCCGAACAAAGAGACTGGTTAGATTTAATTGAGGTCGGCAATGGAGTGTACGAGCTTCGTGATATAGAAGAGTTGTCAGGTCAATACTCTGTCATCGTCCATATTCAAGATGAAGAATTACATGAACATGTTGATATGACGTTAGACTTTTAAAGTAAAAGAAGACACGGGTGTATGTTGATCCGCGTCTTCTTTACTTAATACAGATGCTTAAGCAGAATTTCGTTTTAATCTTTTAACCTTTAAGGCTTTGATCTTGGAAATGTTTAAGACAAAATTATCGTCGGTTACAATACAATCTTCACCGTTAATCTTGAGCCGGTACATATCCTTTCTCACATCTGACTTAGTAGTGAAATTAACTTGCTGTCCGCTATGAAACTCAACGGATACTTGAAATTTTTTCATACTAATCAGCTCCTTAAAGATATTATATCACGTTTCCGTATAAATCTATAATTCCCCTCTGTTTTAGAGGAGCTGTTAACGGTATAATTCTTAATAAAAAGAAAAAAAGACATGTTTTTTAGAGGACACTGAAAAGGAATGGCTCGCTCTCGCCAGTTCCTCTATGCAAAGTGCGCAGCTATCACACTTAATCGAGGCACTGAGGAGGGGGCCTTTTCGGTGACTTCATTTTTTAAAACGTGTCTTCTTTTAATATGTCAGGTCTTAGTTTATTGTATGGGATTGGACGCTCGAATATTATTATTAATCTTATTTTTCAATATTATTTTTGTTCATATGAGAAACGTATGTCTGGAAATAAATAAAAAAAACTATATCATTAATTGAAAACGCTTGCAATATTTTCCCTTTTCACTATAATAAGGTGTACAAGGTATGTCGAAACAAAGTAACAAGAAATCTCCAATGATACTAAAAGGGAGTGACGTTTTTATGGTAACTTTAAAAGAATTAAGAGAAGAGTTTGAAGAAAAGTTAAATAGACAACTCACAACGGAAGAAATTGAAATACTTCATTTCATGATTGATTCACAATACCACAGAACGAATGAGGCTTTGGCTTAATATAAATACAATCTTCTAACCCTATTAATCTATTATGAATTTAATTGTTAGGGCGTTTTGCTTTTTAAAAATCTTCCTTGATATCATCTTTCCTACTTCGATTACATATAACTTCACTACTTTATTAAAGCCCGAAAAAACTTTATCAAACTTCCCTTGATTAAAAAGTTACAAAACTATATACACATGATAGTGAATATACAGCATATTATGTGATAGAAAGAAAAAAGGGGAGGACATTATGTTACTTGATTTTCTAAAGGCACGGTCGTTAGTAGTCGGTGGAGTACTTGGGAGTATAATTGGACTCATCGGTATTATAGTATGATTACACCTTCTTTACTAATATGAGTCTATTCAATAAGATTACTAAAAGCTTAGCTGGTAAATGAATGTATACTATGTAGAATCTCCAGCATTAAATCTCCAATGCTGGAGAGCCATATTTATAGCCAATAATCCATTTCCTTAACATTGTCGCTATATTGTTGTCTTATTAATAACTCTTCTTGCTTCATTTCTTCATAAGCCTTTTCTTCAGATTCGGAAGATCCATATTGAAGTACATAATCACCATTTCTTAAGGTGGCTGTAATTTTCCAATGTACCATTAAGATTCCCTCCTGGTAAGTAATTTCACAAAATTATATTCAGTGACATTGCCTTTTATTAAAAGGAAAATAACTTAATTTTAAGAATTAACAATTATGACTATTGAACGGCAAGTAAATTATGCTCGACTCTTAAATCCATCTAATCGAAAAGGACTATACGTATCAATGTAGTGCGCCATGATAGCCCCAGCGGCTGGAAACTGTTTTCTAAATTCTCTACAAGCATTCACTCTATAATCATTTAGATGAGTAATAACAGGGTCATATTTGACGAGCACTTCTGACATGACGGAAAGCGATATAAAATGTTCTTTTTTTTGTTCGTCGAATCCTGATTCTTTAATACGAATTTCAGTTACTCTAACGGTGTTGCTACAATAATTTTTTATAACACTCTTGCGCCTCGTAAGGGTCTCACTACATGCGTTCTCTGGAGCGTATAAGTAAATATTTGCTTCACAATAAGCTTTTCCTCTATACAAGTAAAAACCCCCTTGTCTACCTTAAGCCACTAAAATAGTGTGATTACCTTTTAAAAGTATAGTCATTATAATAAACACTTATTTTAGCAGATTACATCAATTCTACCAATCTCAAATAAAGAATTGTTTTCTTAAAAACAAGTTAAAGTTTCTTCGTTTTTCGGAACAAAGCAAGCTGTTGTTAAATAACATAAATAAAGCGTTTCCTCAGGATTTCAAGCTAAATAAGGAGGATAATGATGAATAAGAATAAGAATTATCATTTTGAAACGAAAGTTGTTCACTCTGGGTATGATGCAAAACAACATTTAGACAGTTTAACAACACCAATTTATCAGACATCAGCATTTATGTTTCCTTCTATGGAAAAAGGGGCCAAACGATTTGCAGGACAAGAACCTGGGTATATTTATTCACGGATTTCTAATCCAACGGTTTCAGTCCTTGAAGAACGTATAGCGCAACTAGAAGAAGGGGAGGCAGCACTAGCATTTGGCTCTGGTATGGCAGCAGTCTCATCAGCATTAATTGGAATCACAAAAGCAAATGATCATATCCTTTGTTCAAAAGGAGTGTATGGTTGTACATTTGGCTTGTTGCAGCTTCTAGACGAAAAATATAATATCCATTCTACTTTCTCTAACCTTTCATCCGCAGAAGAAATCAATAATAGTATACAAGAAAACACAACTTGTATTTATGTTGAAACTCCGATAAATCCAACGATGAAAGTTGTTGACTTGGAGTTAGTAGTATCCATTGCAAAGAAAAGAGGTATCAAAGTTGTAGTTGATAATACATTTTCTACTCCTTATTTACAGAAACCTTTGCAACTAGGGTGTGACCTAGTTGTTCATAGTGCAACGAAATTTATTGGTGGTCATGGGGATGTAGTTGCTGGTTTGATGGCGGGGGAGACTAAGTTGATAGAATATTTAAGGAAAACAACTCAAAAAGATATCGGAGGTGTTCTTTCTCCGTTTGATGCATGGTTGTTACTCCGAGGGTTAAAAACACTAGCTGTACGGATGGATCGACACTGTGAAAATGCAAAAAAGTTGGCCACTAAATTGAAAGCGCATCCAAAAATAAAGTCAGTGTACTATCCTGGAGATGATGATCACCCTGATTCACATATAATAAAAAAGCAAATGAAACAAGGAGGAGGTCTTCTTTCTTTTGAGATAAAAGGAACATATGAAGATGCAGTCAACGTAGTTAATCAGCTCCAGCTTATTCCTATTGCAGTCAGTCTTGGAGATGCTGAAACGCTTATCCAACATCCGGCATCAATGACTCATGCCGTCATCCCAGTTGAAGAAAGATTGCGAATGGGTATCTCCAATGAGCTTCTTCGTTTATCGGTAGGGCTAGAAGCGTGGGAAGATTTATGGGAGGATTTAAATCAGGCATTAGACTTAGTTTAATCAGATTCCTATAGGGTCAATTGATCTTATAGGAATCTTTTTACATATTAAAAATTTTCAATAATTGGAATTGGAACGATTTTGTTGCTGTTCTCGTTCTTCAATAATATCCTCTATAATCTTTGAGTGTACGGTTGCCCACGATCGTTCTCGGAAGTGAATACTAACACTAATTGTAACGGCTGTTAAATAAATAAAGACAAACAGTAACCAGAGGTACCCATCATCGTTCTTAAAGAACTCTTGTACCTGATTACCAAATATAAAGAGCACCCAAGGTATAGCGGTTACTAAAATCGGAATTAATCCAGAACCGCTTTTTTCTTTTAAAATCCAATAATGAATATTTCCAAGTGTCCGAGTTTCGATTACTTGGTAAAAATGTCTTATTTCCTTTAATTCTTGAAGTTCTTTCGATTCCTCAGGTTTAAAGCCTTTTCGATAGTTCTTTTTTATTTTCAAATAAAATTTATGTGCGTCCCCGCGAAAAGAAACCATAAATCCCTCCAACTTCTCCATGCTATGATCAAAAGTGATATCATCCTTAGCCTTGACAGCTTATTAGTCAGATAAACGAAATATTTATACTTCATGTTCAGTTCATATTAGATTGGTACGATCAATCATTAGAGAGTTATATATAACATGTAAGTTCATAAATTAGTTCATATTCAGTTCATTTAATAATGATAGAATGTTACTTGGATCATTTATTCACAACTTAAATAGGTGAAAAGGCTTATTCTAAAGGTATAAAGATTTTAATTAATTGGAGGGCAATTTGCATGGTAAGTAAGAGAAATTTTTGGGTAGCATTAATGTTAATGACTCTAGTTATGTTAGCTGGGTGTAGCTCGCAGACGACTGAAAATAGTGTATCAGCAGATGAAGAGCAAGCACCAATACATCCAGTTGAAATAGAACAGATAACAAAAGGAACCCTTTCTAATGATTTGAATTTATCAGGTCATGTAATGGCTGGGTCACACATGGCTGTTTTACCGATGTTAACTGGAGAAGTAAAGGCGGTACACGTCAAAAACGGTGATACGGTACAACGTGGGGACGCTCTTTTTGAGTTAGATGCAACAGATGTAGAATTAAACATTGCTCAAGCTCGTGCAGGATTAGAAGCTGCCCAAGCGAGTCTAACTAGTGCCAAAAACATGAGAGATCAAAGTGTCAAACAAGCAGAAATGCAGGTAGAACAAGCAAAGAATACGTACAATATGATTTCAAATGCTGAAGATTCGTCGGATGTTGATCTTTCTGAAGTGCCTGAAGAGCTTCAGGCCGTTTTTGCTAGTTTACTAGGTGGAAGTATGCCGACTGAACAAGATAAACAACAAGCAAAATCTGCTGTAAGACAAGCTGAGATGGGATTAGAACAAGCAAAATCAACCGATCAAATCAAAGCAGCTGAAGCCTCTGTAAAACAAGCTCAAATTTCTGTTGATATGGCAGAACAACAAAAAACACATGCTGTTGTAAAGGCGCCGATGTCTGGTCAAGTTACAGGCCTTGATGTCAGCGTAGGTGAAATGGCATCACCTCAAGCACCACTTTTACAATTAGTACAAATGGATTCACCAGTCGTTGAAGTAAATGTCAACGAATCGCAGCTTCCTAATTTAAAGGAAGGACAAGAAGTTATAGTTCATATTAGGTCATTCAACCAAACGTATGAAGGCAAGATCAACTATATAAGTTTGCTTCCTTCTGAACAATCCCGTTCATATCCTGTTGAGATTGAACTTGCAAATCCAGATGGCAATCTTCGTGTAGGTATGCTTGCAGAAGTGTTGATTGAAACTGGTGGGGATAATGAACAAGTTGTTGCACCTGTAAATGCAGTCATTGAACAGAATAATGAAACATTTGTGTATGTAACTACAGATGGGACAACTGTAGAAAGGCGCGACATTTCAATTAATGGTGAAACGGCAGAATGGTTTGGGATTGAAAGTGGTTTACAAGAAGGAGAATACGTTGTTGTAAGAGGGAGTCACCAGTTATATGATGGTGCACTGATCAATATTCGTAACGATATTAATCCGTCGTTTGAAGAACAAGACGATGAAGAAGTCGAACAAGAAGATCTAGATGATGAAGAAGAGTTAAGTGAAGAACAATCCATCGAGAATGTTGAAAGATCTTCTACTAAAGGTAATTAAAACGGAGGTACTGTAGTTGAAACTGATTAATGAATCTGTCAAGCGACCAGTTGGTGTCATCATCATTGCTCTTGTTATGATGATTTTAGGAGGAGTTTCATTATCTGGGTTAAAGGTAGATTTAATGCCAGATATGGACTTGCCAATTGCTGTTGTCATGACACCGTATAACGGTGCTGCGCCTCAAGAAGTTGAGAATTTAGTTACTCGACCTCTCGAAGGTGCGTTGAGTGCTACTGAAGGTTTAGACACGATGCAGTCAATTTCTGCTCAAAATCAATCTCTTATTCTATTAATGTATGATTTTAATACGGATTTGGATACGGTCATGTTAGATTTGCGAGATAGGATTGATATGGTTCGACAAGGTCTGCCAGAAGGAGCTGGTGACCCAAGTGTTATGCGCTTTGATCCAAATCAAATGCCAATTATGCAGATTGGGATCTCGGGAGAAATGGATTTAACGAGACTGACGCATATTGCAGAAGATAGTATTATTCCCCGGCTTGAACGAATACCTGGAGTTGGTCAAGTTGAATTAACGGGTGCACAAGTAAGAGAGATAGTTGTGGAGCCTGACGTGAGAATGTTACAAAATTATGGTGTGACATTAACTCAGCTATCGCAAATTATTGGTGGAGAAAGCATGAGTGCTCCTGCAGGTGAGGTGGAGCGCGGAGGACAAGAAGTGCCCCTTCGAATCGTTGGTGATTTCCGCTCAACAACAGATATTGAAAACATTAACATTCCTCTTCAAACAGGGGGGACGATAAAATTATCTGAAGTTGCAGACGTGAATGATACGTTCCGTGAGGTGTCTTCTTTAGCTTATGTCAACGGGGAACCTACTTTAAGCCTTGATATTGTAAAGCAAGGGGATGCGAATACAGTAGATGTTTCAGATGCTGTGTCAAATCAATTAGAGACGATCGAATCAGAGTTAACACAAGGCGTGTCATTAACAAAAATTATGGATTCGGCTGAGTTCATCAAAGACTCTATTCAAAGTGTTGTTATGAATATGATTCTAGGTGGATCAATGGCAATTATCGTTCTACTAGTCTTTTTAAGAAGTTTTAGAAGTACATTAATTATTGGTTTATCAATTCCAATAGCGTTAATCTCAGCATTTACATTACTATATTTTGCTGGTCAAACGATTAATATTATTACTCTTGGTGGATTAGCATTAGGTATAGGATTATTAGTAGATAGCTCGATTGTCATTTTGGAAAACATCTATAAATACCGTGAAAGAGGCTACAGCCGTGTTGAAGCTGCCAAAAAAGGGGCATCAGAAGTATCTTCTGCTGTAATTGCCTCAACATTAACAAGTTTAGTTGTCTTTGTCCCAATTGTTTTTACTGGTGGCATTGCTGCAGAGCTGTTTATGCCGTTAGCTCTTACGGTCGGGTTTACTCTGCTTGCTTCTTTGGTTGTTGCTTTAACGATTGTCCCTATGTTATCCGGTCTTTTGTTGCCGAAGATAGCTGTGGTAGAAGAGCCTAAAGGGTTTGCGAAGGTAAGCGTACGTATTGGACAATTCTTTGATGGTGTCGATAACTTCTATCGAAAGATGTTAAAGTGGGCAATCAAACGCAAAAAAACAATTGTTTTTGGTACATTAATCTTACTTGTTGCTAGTTTAGGTGGAGTAAGATTCGTGGGAGTCGAATTAATCCCAGCGTTTGATCAGGGCGAAATAACAGCTAGTTTTGAAATGCCTACTGGTACATCTTTAGAAGAAACAAGAGAATCGTTAATGGAACTTGAAGAGTATTTGTTAAGTACAGGTGTTACAGAAGTCATTTATTCCTCTGTTGGAGGAGGGGGAATGATGGGAATGGGAGGTGGAGGAGGAAATAGTGGAGACCTCTACATCCGTCTTGTACCAGCAAGTGAACGAAATGTCACGACAAATGATGTGATAAAAGGTTTCCGTGATTTCTCCGAGACTCTTCCTGATATAGATCTTAGTGTGATGGCCTTTGAAAGTGATGGTATGGGTGGAAACCCGATTGAAATTGAAGTTCGAGGAGAAGATTTTGATACGTTAAGACTTGTTGCTGATGATATTCAAGAAATCATTAATAACGTCCCTGGTACGAACAATGTTACGCATTCTATGGGTGAAGCAAGACCTGAAGTGCAAATTCATGTTGATCGGGATGTAGCTGCACAATACGGTTTATCATATGGGGATGTGATGCAAACAGTTAGAAACAGTGTGACTGGGGTTGTTGCAACACAAATGAGAACAGAAGGACAGGAGATCGATATTTCAGTTATTTTGCCGATCGAATACAGAGAGAATTATAACCAAATTCAAAACCTTCCTATCTTAACGCCAACAGGAGATATGATTTCTTTATCCGATGTTGCAGAATTTGTGCAGGCTGAGGGGCCAAATGTGATAAATCGACAAGATCAAACGCGTGGTGTTTCAATAACAGGCGATATTATGGATCGAGATTTAGGAAGTGTTATGTCAGAGATAGAAGCAGAGCTTGATCAATACATCTTCCCTGAAGGGTATGATTATCAAACAGGTGGAGATTATGAGATGATGCTTGATGCCTTTTTCGATCTCACTTTAGCATTGGCTCTCGCTATCTTTTTAGTCTATGCGGTTATGGCATTCCAGTTTGAAAAAGTGTTGTATCCATTTATTGTGATGTTCAGTCTTCCTGCTACATTTATTGGTATTATACTTGGTTTCGTCTTAACGGGCAGACCTCTAAGTGCCCCTGCATTTATTGGGGTCATTATGCTAGCGGGTATTGTTGTAAATAATGCCATTGTACTTGTCGATTACATTAATAAGCTAAGAGAACGAGGACTCGAGAGAGAAGAAGCCATATTACAAGCAGGGCCTACAAGATTACGTCCTATTCTAATGACGATGCTCACAACGGTTCTTGCCATGGTGCCACTTGCTATTGGAATTGGTGAAGGTGCAGAACTTCAAGCACCGATGGCAACGGTTATCGTATTTGGTTTATCCTTCTCGACATTTATTACATTGCTCCTTGTACCAGTTATGTACATTTACACGGACAACTTTACAAATTGGTTGAAAGGGTTATTTAGACGAAAGAAAGACCATGAAATAGAAACAGATTAAAGAGAAGTAAGCCTGCTTGAGGGAGGGTTTCCTAAAGGCAGGCTTACTTTGTTATTTGGGTTCTATAAAGATTGTTTCCGTTTATTCCTCTTTTTCTGTACCCTGTTCTTTGTTAAACCAGAGAGGTTCCTTGTCATCTACATCGCCATTATAGTTAATTAAGATTTCTTCCCCTGCTTTAATATCCGTGTAAGCATAGTAATCAAATGTATGAGTATCAAAATTTATATCATAAGTGGCATTCGGAGTATAGGAGTGATTAAATAGCATTCCATATCCTAAAACAATTGCCCCATGGTTAATTCCATATTCATAGACGTAATCGGAAAGAACCGTATGTTCAATTAATATGTCCTGTTCATTCGGGTAAGGAAGGACAGGGGCTGAATGAATGAGTTGCCCTTTCTTTATATCTTTAGTTGCAAAGACACCTCGATTAAATTCCCCATCGCTAAGTTCTGATTTTTTAACTTCTATCATATTGTCACCTACAAGTTTTTATTTTTATAAATGGCTGTTTTCGTATACTTTGTTGTTTTTATGGGTTACGTGCCCCGTGCCTTGTTTCATTGCGCTCCAGCCACTCGCTTTCCGCGGGGAGGTGCCGAGCCTCCTCGGCTGCGCCTGTGGGGTCTCGCCCCTACCTCTGTATCCCGCAGGAGTCGAGTGACTTCCGCTCCATTTTACTCCGGAAAACCTATATCATAGCAACAATCTTTACGAAATAGCCTTATAAATAAAGTTTATCAATCATATTATTTTTGCAGATTTAATGGCTTTTTACAATAAAACACTATTATTTATGACCAAATTGTTTTTAGTAAGCTCATTACAGCCTTAACGAAATAAAAAAGATTTATTTTTTCCTACAGTACTATAAAAAGTGTTAAAATGGAAAGTGTGCAAAAGACATATATACTTAGAGAGAATACATAAAGGAAGGTAATTTATGTCGGAACAAAACATAACAAGATTACATATATCAGGGAAAGAGCTAATTCTTATTGGAACGGCACATGTATCAAAGCAAAGTGCAGAACAAGTAAAAGAAGTGATTGAATCAGAGAAACCTGACACGGTTTGTGTGGAGTTAGATGATCAAAGATATCAGTCCATTAAGGATGCTAATAAATGGAAAAATATGGATATATTTAAGGTGATCAAAGAAAAGAAAGCAACTCTCCTTCTTATGAACTTAATTATAGGTTCATTTCAAAAGAGAATGGCCAAACAATTTGGTATTAAACCCGGTCAAGAAATGATACAAGGGATTGATTCTGCAGAAGAAATAGGTGCTAATCTTGTCCTTGCTGATCGCAATATCCAAATTACTTTTGCAAGAATTTGGCATGGTGTAGGATTATGGGGAAGAGCAAAATTAATGATGGAAATTATATATAGTGTCTTTAGCAAAGATGAAATTTCTGAAGAAGAAATGGAAAAGATGAAATCAAAAGATATGCTCAATTCGATGCTTCATGAATTTACAATTGCCTTTCCTAAATTAAAGAAACCATTAATTGATGAAAGGGACCAGTATTTAGCACAAAAGATTAAAGAAGCACCTGGCAACAAAATTGTTGCTGTTTTAGGTGCTGCCCATGTTCCTGGTATTAAAGAAGAAATAAAAAGAGATCATGATTTAGACGCTTTATCCAAGCGACCGCCTAAATCTGTCGCTCCTAAATTAATTGCATGGTTCATCCCGCTTCTTATTCTAGGAATTATTGGCTATACTTTCTATACTAACCCTGCTGTTGGTGTAAATTTAACGATGAGTTGGGTCCTATGGAATGGCTTTTTTGCTGCAATTGGGGCAGCTATTGCTTTTGGCCACCCGTTAACGGTCATTACAGCCTTTATCGTAGCGCCACTTACTTCGTTGTATCCACTTCTTGCAGCCGGATGGTTTGCTGGTTTTGTCGAAGCGTACATTCGAAAACCAAAAGTGGGGGATTTTGAAAATTTATCAGATGATGTGTTTACAGTGAAAGGTTTTTGGAGCAATTCTGTAACTAGAATCTTGCTTGTTGTTGTGTTGGCAAACTTAGGGAGCACGTTAGGGTCCATCATTGGAGGAGCCGACGTTGTTCGTATGTTTATACAAAATATTTTAGGATCTTAGTACAAACACCATGTCTCACAATTTGAGGCATGGTTTTTTGCAATCAAATTATCGATTTACTGTTCTAATACTAGGCATTAAGTTATGATAACACCCTAATATTATGTCACTTTTGTTACAAACATCTGACCTTTGTCGTATTTTCTTGTTTTGGATCGAATTTTTGACATAAACATTGTATAATTAGATCTTGAGTGAAAATAGATTCATATAAGGGAGGATTCTATTATGATGGAATGGGCGTTAGCCATACTGTTTGGTTCAGCCATTTTGTTGCTCATTTTGTCGTTTTCTAAAACTAGGCAATCTCAAAAAGCGGCACAACAAGAATTGGAACAATTCTCTATTTCAATAATGGAAGAAGTGTATCAGTTACAGAAGAAAATGCGTGATTTTGAGCTTGATGCTGAAATTTCTGCAAATGAGAAAGGAAAACAATCTGTTTCTCCTAAACAAAGAATCTTAATGCGTGAAGTACTAGACTTACATAAGCGCGGATATTCATTGGAAGGGATTGCTACAGAAACAGAGTTAACTGAAAATGAAGTAAGACTCTTGCTTACTCCTTATCTAGAAGAGAAAGACGAAAGGAGAAAAGTAGCCAATGACAGCTAACTCATTACGGAGCTTTGCTGGAGGGATACTTATTGCGGCAAGCGTTTGCGGAGCAGTGTATTTTTTTGGTTCAAGTGATGTAGCCCAAACACAAGCAGAAGAGAAGATGTCAATAGATGAAATGAAATCCACATTAGCAGCCGAAGGGTATTTCATCTATACAGAAGAAGAATGGCAAGAGCAACTAGAATATGTTGCGGCTGAAGCTTATGAACAAGCAGAAGCAAGCATTGCTAGTCAAGGAGATGAAGAAACAGAGGAAACGAACGAAACGGTTGAATACCGTACGAAGTTGATTCTAACTGTTTCATCAGGAATGACAAGTATTGATGTAGGAAATGCTCTTGTTCGAGCAGATATTATTGATAATTCAATGGCTTTCTTTAATGAAGTAGAAAGTCGCGGACTTGCCAATTCATTACGTCCAGGTACATTTGAAATTACCAGTGACATGTCATTAGATGAGGTCATCTCAACCATATTTAAATAATGATTTTTAAGAGATACATGGCGGTTGCTTGTATCTCTTTTTCTTTGTTTAAAAAGATACTCCGATTGAAATAGTTTTAAATGGTAGCAAATGGATATTAAAACTATTAAAATAAGGATAGATTAACATAAATGTGGGGGGTACAAATGAAAATAAAGTTTCAGAAGTATGTTGTTGTAGTTAGTATACTCTTATTAATTGGGTGTTCTACAGATGACCCAAATCCTGAAGATGTAGTTGAGGGGTATATTCATGCTTGGGAAAATCAGCAATATGATGAAATAGCCGAGTTTCTCACATTAGCTTCTCAAGAGGAAGTCTCAAACGGGAGTGTAACGTTAGCTGAAAAATATGCTGAAGTTCATGAGCAGATGGAAGTTTCAAATATTCAACTAAGTTACGAGTCAAGAAACTTTGAGGAAGAAGAGATTGATTGGGATGAAGTTAGTGACCTTACATATCCAGTTACTGTAGAACTAGATACACTTGTTGGTCCCATTACATATGATTCAGAAGTGCAAGTAGTTAGAGAGTTGCAAACAAATGAAGAGGGAGAAGAGGTTGATGATTGGTTTGTAAGCTGGCAACCGAACCACCTCTTTGAAAGTTTTCAATCGATTGATGATGAAATTGTCTACCAGACAATGACTCCAGAAAATCGTGGACAAATTTTTGATCGAAATGGTGAGCCTCTTGCTATCAACGGCCAATATCGTCGGATTGGTTTTCAGTACGAAAAAATTGAAGATCTAGAAGCGGAAGTAAAACAACTTGCTAATATTCTTGGTCTTGAAGCAGAAGAAGTGGAAGAACTCGCTGTTGTTTATAAGGATACGAATCCAGATTGGCTAGCACCGATCATGTACGTCCCATTAAATGATGAACGTATTCATGAAATTAATGAAGCCGACATTCCGGGTGTTGTTGTGGATACTAGACCAGGACGCGAATACCCTTACGCCGATTTGACTGCTCACTTGACAGGAGACCTTAGAGAGGTAAATGCAGAAGACTTGGAGCGTTCAGATTGGCCTGGTTACGGAGCTGGAAAACATATTGGTCGATTTGGATTGGAAACCGCATTTGAGGAACAACTCCGTGGTGAGGTTGGTTTTGAAGTACGAGTCGTTGATGCGAATGGCGAGATACGGGATATTCTTATAAATCAAGAGCCGAAAGACGGTAAAGATTTAATTTTAACGATTGATGTGAATATACAAAGGAAATTATTTGATGCAATAGGTGACGAAGCAGGGGCCGGTGTTGTCATGGATCCAGTTTCAGGCGAAGTAACTGCACTTGTTAGTCGACCTGTATTTGATCCGAATCAAGTTTATTTAAAAACGAGATCACCTGAACGTACAGCTTGGATTGAAGATGAGCGGAATGTAAATCTGATCCGCTTCAATCGTACATTCTCACCAGGGTCTGTATTTAAACCGATTACAGCTGCAATTGGAGTGGAGGAAGACGAATTGGATCCAAATGAAGTCGTTAAAATAGAGGGTGAAAGATGGAGAGCTGATAGCAGTTGGGGGAACTATCGTGTAACTCGCGTTAACCCAAGTGTAACAGACGTTGATTTGAAAACGGCAATGAAGTACTCCGATAACATATATTTTGCGCAAAAATCTTTAGAAATTGGGGCAGAACGAATGATGGCCTGGGCTGAAAAGCTTGGTTTCTCAGAGGAATTCACATTTGAATATCCACTGAATGATTCACAGATTGTAAACGAAGGACTTGATGATGAAATTCTTTTAGCTGATACGGGTTATGGACAAGGAGAAGTGCAAATGAACCCTGTTCACTTAAGTAGTTTATATACAATGTTCGTAAATGAGGGGACCATTATTCAACCGATACTTTTTATGGAAAGTGAGTCTAAACCATGGAAAGAACATGTTATCAAACCAAGTACAGCAGAAACGGTATTAGAGACACTCTTTGCGGTAGTGAATGAGCCAAATGGGACAGCATACAGAGGAAGCGCGGGACATTCTCGTACGCTTGCCGGAAAAACAGGAACTGCAGAGATTAAAGACACCCAAGGTACAGAGGGTGACGAAATTGGTTGGTATACAAGTGTAGATGTTAACAATCGTGATTACCTAGTCACCTTAATGGTTGAAGGTCGTGGGAGCAGCGATGTCGTTGATATGGCAAATAGGTTTTGGGCAAGTATGGATGAATAGGCTGAATTATAGAGAGGCCACTGAAAAAGGTACGGTTTTGACCTTTTTCAATGGCCTCATTTATGGCTAGCTTTTTTATGGTTAATATGTTGATACACACAGGAAAGGTAAAAGCTTTTCTGTGTGTTTTCTTATACAGGTAAGAGAATTTTATTTTAGATATTACAGGTCTAAGTAAATATACTCTTCCATACTCTTGTATGGAGGAGGAGGTTAATATGGCGATATCACGTTGCGCAGATTGCGGATCTATTGATCAAGTAGAGTCAAATGGGAAGGAATGTCCTTATTGTGAACGGTTGCTTTGTATATCTTGTATACATAAGCAAAGAAAAGTTTTTTCTTGGAATGGCTGTACGAAATGCTGTATTGACTATCGATCATTAGTTCATAAGTAAAGGCGCCATATGGCGCCTTAAACGTGTTTGGAAATTTCACATCCATTATCCTAGATAATTAATACTTTACGTATAGGAGATTCTGCCTTTTAACAAAAAGCGAAGGAATAGTAAACAAAAATAGAACCACGCAATGGATATCGTTCCCGCTGCAAGAATATCTGATGGAAAGTGTGCTCCTACAATCACTCTGCTTAAACTAACCAAAACAATCATTGAAATGAAAAGAAGGGTAAACGAAACCTTTGCGAACGAACCTCTAATAATATGAACACAAATATAGATTAAGAATGAAAAGAAAATAAAACTTCTCATAGTATGACCGCTTGGAAAGCTATATGAGGCAATTTCTAATGAGTAACCGAATACTTCAATTACACTCATCTCGCCGGGTCTTTCACGTTGAAACAGGATTTTAAGAAGGAAGTTTAATGCGATACCACCAAATGTAACTGTAAATAAAAATAGGGCATATCCCCACATCTTTCTAACTAATAAATAAAAACCAATAGCGAAAGATGTAACTAAAATGACCTCGCCTGAACCAATTTTCGTAATCCCTTCCATGAATGAGATTAATAACGGGGATGCACCTTCCGTTACCCACGAAATGATCGTTTGATCAAAAAAGACCAATTGGTCTCGGTAGGAAAGAATAGATATAAAAATAAATAAAATCAGGCAACCTGTCGCAATAAAAAATTGATGCTTGTTTGAATCCGCCATAAGATGTCACTCTTTCTAAATTTATAATAAGGTTCTATTGTAACATCACAAATAATAGTCCGGAAGAATATAATTATGAAAATTTATTAAAAGTGCAGGAAAGAAAGAATTTTTTTGTGAAATGAAATATCCCAGCCCAAGCAAATGTTTTTTCCAAAGTGGGGCTTAAAGAGGAAAAGAAGAAAAGTTCGTAAGGCTATTATTCTTTAAAGTTGTCCTAGAAGGCAATAAACATTGGGGACAACTTTTTTTGCTGCTCGATGAAAAAACAATTAATAGAATCTTAATTAAACTAGAAAATATTTCATAATGGTTACGATTTATAATTGACATTCAGTAATTTCTTGAAGTAAATTAGATAAGTAGAAATAATAATCGTTACGATTTGTGCTATTATATGTAAATGTGGTTAAAAAAAGGGAGTGGAGTAATGTTTCAAAAACAAATAATGATGTATCTCGTTTTTGCTATAATTCTTGCTTTCGTTACGGGGTGTAACTCAGGCGAGGATTCTAGTTCGCAAGGGGAAAGTGAAATATCTTCTGAAACCGGTGATAAGTCAATAACTCTTTTGTTTAGCTTTGCATCTACAACAATAGATCCACATCAAGATTGGATGGGTGTACGTGCAGGAATTGCAGAGACGTTAGTGAAAGTAGATGAAGATTTAGACATCAAGCCATGGTTAGCTGAATCTTGGGAACAAAACGATGATCGAACATGGACGTTTACAATTAGAGAGGGAGTCACATTCCATGATGGAACCGCAGTTAATGGGGAAGCGGTAAAAGCTTCGTTTGAGCGTCTGATGGAAGTAAACGACGCACTTGCATCCAATCTAAAAATTGAAACAATGGAAGCAAGTGGCCAGGAGATTACGTTTATTACTACCGAAGAGTACCCTGCTTTTGTCTCAGAATTGGTACATACAAATGCTTCCATCATCAAGGTTGATGCAGAAAACATTAGTGAACAACCAATAGCAACAGGTCCATTCCAAGTAGTTGATTTTACATCCGAAACAGAAATTAAGCTTGAAAGATATGATGATTACTGGGATGGAGCGGCAAATTTAGATGAAGTGACAATCAAGTATAATTCTGACGGAAATGTCCGTGCTCTTGCACTTCAATCAGGTGAAGCTGACATAGCCTATCATTTGCCTCCTGAGACGTTAGATCCAGTTGAAGCTAATGATAACCTTCGCGTTGAATCGGTGTCGAGTTTGCGAGCTCATTTCGTTCTGTATAATGCAGCAAAACCTGCCTTACAAGACTTACACGTTCGAAAAGCGATCGATCTACTAATAAACCGCGACGTCGCAGTAAGTGAAATCATGAATGGACATGCAACGGCTGCAAATGGACCGTTCAACCCTGATTTTGCATTCGCGAGTAATGAAGAGCCAGAAAGTTACGATCCATCTCAAGCAGAAGCTTTATTGAAACAAGCTGGATATGAGAAAAATGATAATGGGAAATTAGAAAAAGATGGAGAGTCTCTTACATTAACATTGGCAACATTTCAAGGAAGACCTGAACTACCTTTAATGGCACAATACTTGCAAGCGGAAGCAGCAAATATTGGAATAGAGATTAATATTGTAACAGTTGAAAATATTGATAGTTATTTATGGGATCAACAAGATGAATGGGACCTTGCGACGTACTCGATGCTAACAGCTCCTAGGGGAGACGGTGGATATTTCTTAAATGTTGCGTACTTACCAGAGGGGTCTTTGAATCCAGGGCAAATTAATATTCCAGAATTAAATGAATTAACACAACGGTTAAATGTAATAGCTAACTTTGATGAACGAGTTGCCTTGCAAAAGCAGGCTGTTGAGATCATTCTGGAAGAAGTTCCACAATCATTTATTTTATATCCTCATATCATTGTAGGAGTTAATGAACGAATCAAAAACTGGAGTCCAGGCTCTGAAGAGTACTACCTAATTACAAATACAATGGATGTAAAATAGTGGAAAAGTGAAAGTGTTTAAGACACTTTCACTTTTCTTGTTAGTTTATAAGAATTTGGTAGGTGAAGAAAAATGAGGGTTTTGTCGATTATTGGTTCAAGATTCGTCCAATTAATTATTATGATCTTAGTGCTCTCTTTTGTGACTTTTTTATTGATGAAAATCACACCGGGTGATCCAATTAGAGCAATTCTAAAAGTAGACGATTTGGTATCGACAACAATAGAAGAAGAGAAATTAATGAAAGAATATGGTTATGATCAACCAATCTTAGTGCAATATGGTCAGTGGCTTTGGAATGTTGCTCAGTTTGATTTAGGAGAATCGGTCATTGCGAAAAGACCGGTTCTAGATATGATTATGAGCAGATTGCCAGCGACAGTTGCTTTAACGATAGGAGGAATGGTGGTACTCTTCGTTATTTCCGTTCCATTAGGAGTACTAGGAGCGGTTTATGAAGGTCGCTGGCCGGATTATGTAAGCAGGTGGATTGCAATGATGGGAGCTTCTATTCCAAGTTTTTGGTTAGGGTTGCTATTAATTTATGTTTTCTCTTTAAAATTTAATCTTTTACCTGTTATGGGAACAGGTACGTTGGCTCATTTTGTTCTGCCATCTATTACACTAGGGATTGCTATGGCGCCAATGTATATTCGGTTATTACGAGAAAGACTTATTGCTACATTACAGAGCTCATATATTGAAGCAGCAAAAGCAAGAGGGTTGCGGAAAGAGCGAATTCTTCTTTTTCATGCCCTGAGAGGCAGTCTCATTCCTCTAGTTACAATGTTTGGATTAAGCATTGGCAGTCTTCTTGGAGGAATTACTGTTATTGAGATCCTCTTTTCCTGGCCGGGGATGGGGGAATTGATTGTAAATGCCGTCATGCAGCGTGATTATCCTGTGATTCAAGGTTATATTATTATAGTGGGATTTTTAGTTGTGATATCAAATCTTATTGTTGATGTCATGTACGTAATGATTAACCCACAAATAAAGCAAGGAAAGGAAGTAGGGTAATGGAAACAGCAATGATGAAAACCTCTCGACTGATCCGTAATCCTAATATGAGTATAGGGATCGTCCTAGCGCTTTTTCTTGCAGGTGTAACGTTTTTTGGGGGTGCGCTTGTACCTCATGATCCATTTCAAATTGATATGAATAATAGGTTGCAAGGAATGTCCTCTGAACACTTGCTTGGGACGGACCAACTAGGTCGGGACGTATTCTCAAGAATCATTTATGGTGCTAAGTTGACAATCGGGTTAGGGATGTTTGCCATTGTCCTGGCCATTTGTATTGGTGTTCCTATTGGACTTCTTTCTGGTTACATCGGTGGAAAAATTGATGCCTTTTTTATGAGAATCATAGATGGTGTTTTAGCTTTTCCTGACTTTATACTAGCAATTGCTATTGCTGGAATGTTAGGGCCTAGCTTGACAAATATTATTATTGCTATTGTTTTAGTACGGTGGATTGTTTATGCACGTGTGGTTCGTGGATTAGTCATGGCTGAAAAAGAAAAAGAGTATGTTTTAGTTTCAAAAGCTTCTAATTCCAGCTCTTTCAAAACAATTCGTATGCATTTGCTCCCACAAGTCATGCCAGACATTATTGTCATGGCTGCGATTGATGTAGGAAAAGTGATTTTACTAATTTCGGCATTATCCTATATAGGTCTTGGAGCACAACCACCACTCCCAGAATGGGGAGCGATGCTTAATGATGGCCGAGGATATTTTCAAGTAGTCCCTTCATTAATGATTTATCCAGGACTTGCCATAATGTTAACTGTTTTATGTTGTAATTTACTAGGAGATGGGCTGAAAAGTTACTTTGATATCCGAAAAGGGAGGGATGGTTTATGAGTAAATCTCTACTATCAATTCAAGATTTGCATATTAAAATAAAAGCCGGTGAAAAAACTAAAACTCTTTTAAGAAACGTCAATATCGAGGTGAATAAAGGGGAGGTTGTCGGTCTCATCGGTGAAAGTGGTAGTGGAAAAAGTTTAACAGCTAGAGCTATTATGGGTCTTCTTCCACATGGGATGAATATACATGGTCGGATTCTTTTTAATAATAGCGACTTAGTAAAGATTTCTACAGAAGAGCACCGGCAACTTTTAGGAAATGAAGTTGGTATGATCTTTCAAGATTATCGTGGGAGCTTTACCCCATTCATTAAAATAGGAAAGCAAATGGTTGAAACAATCTGTACACACCAAAAGGTTCGAAAAAAAGAGGCACAAAACATAGCTCTGCAAGTTCTTGATGAAATGGGTTTAGATTCAAAAAGAGTCTACCAGAGTTATCCATTTCAATTAAGTGGCGGACAATTGCAACGTGCTTCGATTGCAACCGCTATTTCGCTAAAGCCTTCATTATTAATATGTGACGAAATGACAACAGCACTAGATGTGATGAATGGTGAAAAGGTATTACATTATATTGATAAAGTTCGCAAAGAAACCGGCTGTGCAGTCTTAATGATTACTCACGATCTAGCCCAAGCATATAAGCGGACGGATCGAATGTATGTTATGAATCAAGGCGAAATCGTTGAAGAAGGACTACCGGAACAAATTCGTTGTCATCACCAGCATCCTTATACGAAAAAGCTGTGTTCTTGTTTACTAGCTCTTCCTGGAGAAACATTAGTAACAGAAAGAGTGATGTCTGTATGAGTTTAGTTGTAGAAGGTCTTTCCAAACAATATTCCAAACAGGTTCAAGCATTGAATCATATTTCCTTTCGTGTTAATGAAGGAGAATGCATAGGAATTGTAGGGGAAAGTGGAAGTGGCAAAAGTACGTTAGGAAGAATTTTATTAGGATTGGAAACTTATAAAGAAGGCAGCATCACCTACTATGGTAAAACGATAGCCCCTAGAAAGCGTTCCGATTTAAGGCAGTTTCGGAAAAGTGTCCAAATGGTCTTTCAAGATTCGACAAGTACGTTGAATCCTAAATTGCCCATTTGGAAAAGTTTACTTGAGCCATTAGATAACTTTAAGGAAATCACTCCCTCTTTTTTAAAAGTTGAAGGTCTGACAAGGAAAGAAATAGCCCAAGAGCTTTTAGAGATAGTTGGATTAGATAAAGAAATGGTAGATCGTTATCCGGGAGAATTAAGTGGAGGACAAAAACAACGAGTTAGTATCGCAAGAGCTATAAGTATTGAACCATCTCTTCTTGTTTGCGATGAACCCACTGCAAGCTTAGATGTTACAGTACAAGTGCAAATTTTACGTTTGTTGAAAGAGCTGCAGCAAAAAACGAACATGACAATTCTTTTTATTTCTCATGATATTAGGGCAGTATCTTTTTTGTGTGATAAGGTGATGGTTCTTAAAGATGGTTCTATTGTCGATCAATTCGAGTTGTCCGAGATATATGATGAGGGACGTCATCCTTATACGAAGGCTTTGATTCAAGCAGCAAAGATTGAATAAGAGAAGGAACGATAGACATGATTGAAGGAGAACCATATGAAGCTAGCGACATCGTCATCACTAGAATTAAAGAAAACGCAGACTTTTACTCATAGGGAGTACTTAGTGCTCGCAGTCCCACTTATTATTTCTGGGATTTCGACTCCGATATTAGGTGCAGTTGATACAGCTGTAATTGGTCAAATACCTGACCCGGCTGCTCTAGGTGGAGTAGCGATTGGAGCTGTCATTTTTAATACGATGTATTGGTTGCTTGGCTTTCTCCGAGTGAGTACGAGTGGATTTACAGCACAAGCAGAAGGGGCAAACAATCAAAACGAGGTGCTCTTATCTTTCCTACGACCAATGATTATGGCCGTTATTTTTGGCTTGCTTTTCATTATCTTACAGCAACCTATATTGCAATTAGCTTTAAAATTATTTGGAGGTAGTGAAGTAGTATCAAGTTTTGCTGCTACTTATTTTTCGATCCGAATATGGGGAGCGCCCTTTATTCTACTAAGCTATGTCATGATTGGTTGGCTGATTGGAACGGGGAAAGTTCGCTTAGCTTTAGCAACTCAGATTACGATGAATCTTTTAAATATCATTTTAGATATTGTTTTTGTTTTAGGATTAGGGATGGGCGTTACAGGAGTAGCTTATGCGACAGTTATCTCTGAAATCACTGCTGTTTTGTTTGGATCCTGGGTGATTGTGCAAGCAAATAAGGGAAAGTTCTCACACGTAAAGTTACAAATGGTGCTAGAGTCTAAACCTCTCATAAAGATGCTAAAAGTAAATAGAGATTTTTTCTTACGGACTGTTTGTTTGTTGATTATGACAGGAGTCTTTACAGCAAAAGGTGCAAGTATGGGTGAAATAACTTTAGCAGCAAATGCAATATTATTACAAATTCATTATATTATGGCTTATTTATTTGGCGGTTTTGCAAATGCAACAAGTATTCTTGTTGGAAGAGCGATAGGAGGAAAGAGCTTCTTGCTTTATAAACGAGCATTTTCTTTATCGGGACAATGGGGGGTTGGTTCGGCCTTTGTATTGTTTTTTGTTATTTTATTATTTGGTGAACCAATCATTGCATTATTTACAACGTTACTTGATGTAAGGCTCGTTGCTAACGATCTTTTAATTTGGTTGCTCATTTTTCCATTTGTGGGGTTTTGGGGCTTGCAATTAGAGGGGATTTTTTCAGGAGCTACAGAGGCCAAGTCGGTTAGAAACTCCATTACTCTCGCATTAATCGTATTTTTATTAGCAATTTGGTTATTCGTACCTATTTATCAACAGCATGGTATTTGGTTGGCTTTTGTTTTGTTTAGCTTGGCACGATCTATCTTTTTATCGTTGTTTGTACCTAAGTTAACTCGTAGTCAATTTAGTTAACGAATATTAGTGTCCGTTATAGGTCTTTACTTGTGTAACAGGTAAAGGTCTTTTTGCTTTGTAAAAAGGTACTCTTAGGGTAAATTTCGATATGTTTCAAGAAATCAAATGCCTAAGGAGAATATCGGTAGTTTAAAGAAGGAGTAGAATTCGGATTCGATCTGAACGTAATCCTACCTGCAACGCATGATACAGGTTCAGCGGTACTAGCAGTTCCAAAAGTAGAGGACACGATTTTACATTAGTTCTAGTACTTGGTTTTTGATAGTGTTGAAAACTTTTTCAATCTGTGTAACAAAAGCATTGGATTACAATTACACAAATCAAGGCGGAATGAAAACGAGGAGAAAATTCTTTCGAAACGTAACTAGTTGATTGGCAGTCAGGCTTATAATGGAAAAAAGGCCTGACTGCATTTTTTTCTTATTTCTATAAATAATGATAAAATTGAATAATTGTAACATCAAAGATGAAACCATCTTTTTTGAGGAGATGATAGAATACTCGTAGCTGAGAGGCATGAAAAGATGATTGACATATCTGATGAAATTTACTTGCTAGCCGATCATACAAAGTTTGTAAAGCAGGCTTTTTCACGAGTTGGGACGATTCATACTATAATTACTGATTCTAATACAAATCAGGAGCAGATTGAAGAATTTCAAGATCTTGGAATTCGAATAATTCGCTCATAAGGTTTATGACAAATGGTATTGTTACCTTTTTAAATAACCTTACTAAATCTCTGAAATGAGGGGAGAACAATGAAAGTATCTTTATTTGTAACGTGCTTAGCTGATGTGTTTTACCCAGGTGTCGGCATAGATGTTATTGAAATTCTTGAGAAAAACGGCTGTGAAGTCGATTTTCCACAAGCGCAAACATGCTGTGGTCAACCAGCATATAACAGTGGCTATCACAAAGAAACAAAGGACGTTGCCAAACATATAATTCGAACATTTGAGCATGCTGACTATGTTGTGACTCCTTCAGGCTCTTGCGGGGCTATGATTCATGAATACAGCCATTTGTTTGAAAATGATCCAATATGGAAAGAAAAAGCGAATACTTTAGCAAAAAAGACGTTTGAATTTACGCAATTTCTTGTAGAGGTGTTAAAGAAAGATGATATTGGAGCTGTTTTCAATAAGAAAGCAACGTACCATACATCTTGTCATATGACACGCCTTTTAGGGGTAAAGGATGCTCCTATGAAATTATTAGAAAATGTTGAAGGATTAGAGTTTGCAAGTCTTCCAAATAAAGAGACATGCTGTGGCTTCGGAGGAACGTTTTCGGTAAAGATGATGCCGATTTCAGAGCAGATGGTCAATGAGAAAATTGAGCATATCGAAAAGACGGAAGCAGAAGTTTTAATTGGAGCTGATTGTGGCTGTTTGATGAATATTGGCGGAAGAATCGAGCGTCAGGGAAAGCCGATAAAAGTTATGCACATCGCTCAAGTATTAAACAGCAAACAATAAAAGGTGGTGATTGCTAGTGTCTATGAAAATCAGTGAGGAAAAATTTTTTGATCGAGTCGATAAGGGAATTAACAATGATTTTATGCGAAGTGCGATGGTTTCAGCACAGGAAAGACTAAAAGGTAGAAAACTAGATGCGCAGGAAGAGTTAGGAAATTGGGAAGAGTGGCGCTCATTATCTGAAGAAATACGACAACATACGTTAGAGAACTTAGACTATTATTTAGATCAACTTTCCGAAAATGTGATAAAAAGAGGAGGACATGTCTTTTTTGCGCAAACAGCGGAAGAAGCAAATGAATATATTACAAAGATTGCCAAGCAAAAGGAAGCCAAAAAGGTCATCAAATCAAAATCAATGGTAACAGAAGAGATCAGTATGAATGAAGCGTTAGAAGCAGCTGGTTGTGAAGTGATAGAATCTGACTTAGGGGAATACATTCTTCAAATTGATGACCATGATCCACCGTCTCATATTGTTGCTCCTGCCTTACACAAAAATAAGGACCAAATAAGGGAAACTTTTGAAGATAAAAAAGGCTACTCAAAATCTTCTAAGCCAGAGGAACTCGCCTGGTTTGCTAGAGAACAATTACGTGGCGAATTCTTATCTGCAGATATTGGAATTACTGGCTGTAACTTTGCCGTTGCAGAATCAGGTGCTATCTCGCTTGTGACAAATGAAGGGAATGCTAGGCTTGCAACAACATTACCGAAGACGCAAATTACGGTTATGGGCATGGAGAGAATCGTACCTACTTGGGAAGAACTAGATATTTTGGTCAGCATGCTTTGCCGAAGTGCCGTTGGACAAAAACTAACAAGTTATATTACTGGGTTAACTGGACCAAAAGAAGAAGGAGATGTTGATGGTCCAGAGGAGTTTCACCTTGTGATTGTTGATAACGGACGGTCAGATATTTTAGGAACAGAATTCCAATCTGTCCTGCAATGCATTCGTTGTGCAGCCTGTATTAATGTTTGTCCTATTTATCGTCATGTGGGCGGACACTCTTATGGTTCCATTTATCCAGGGCCAATTGGTGCTGTGCTTTCTCCATTACTTGGCGGCTATGATGATTACAAGGAATTACCTTATGCGTCTAGTTTATGCGGTGCGTGTACGGAAGCATGTCCTGTTAAGATCCCTTTACATGATTTACTTATCAAACATCGCAGGAACATTGTAGAAGAGCAAGGGAGAGCAGGCTTTGGTGAAAAACTTGCCATGAAAGGTTTTTCTTTAGCTGCCAGTTCACCAAAACTATTCAACCTTGGTTCAAAAGCTGCCCCAACGATGATGGGTCCCTTTGTAAGTGAAGGGAAAATCAAGAAAGGTCCAGGGCCAATTAAGCCATGGACGGATATTCGAGATTTTCCAGAACCAAGTAAGCAGAGCTTTAGAGAATGGTACAAAAAACGTGAGAAAGGCGGCGACATGTCATGACAACAGGAAGCATTCAAAATAAAGAGCGGTTTCTAGACCAAGTAGCAAAAAGTCTAGGGCGTGAAAGAAAAACCGCACCTGTCGCCAGGCCAAAGTGGAAGCATCAGCCACAACATGATGTGTTTAAAGGATTAAGTCAGAATCAATTGGTTGAAAGATTAAAAGAACAATGCAAGAACATTCATACACAAGTAGAAGTAGTGACGACCGAGTCCCTTCAAAAGGTTTTAGAAAGAGTGGTAGATGACTGGAAAGCTAAGTCGATTGTAAGCTGGGATGATCCAAGATTTAAGGAGTACGGAGTAGATCATTACTTTGTGCAAGCTTCCTCTAAAAATATCGATGTGCATAAATGGGATCCTAGTATTGCGGAGGAAAATGTGAAGATTGCTGAAAGAGCAGATATCGGAATTACATTTGCAGACATGACATTAGCCGAATCTGGCACCGTTGTCTTATTAAGTGATAAAGGGAAAGGCAGGTCAGTTAGTTTACTGCCAACCTTTTATATTGCAATTATTCCAAAGAGCACAATTGTGCCACGGATGACACAAGCGACTAGTTATATTCACCAACTGCAGAAGGAGCACGGAACAGTTCCATCTTGTATAAACTTTATTTCTGGGCCTAGTAATAGTGCAGATATTGAAATGAACCTAGTTGTGGGGGTACATGGGCCGGTTAAAGCTTATTATTTAATTGTTGATGATAAATAATGTTTAATAAAAGTTGACTCTAGGCTTTTTTAATGTTGTAGCCGTCCCGCTCATTGCTTCGGGGTTGTCGCAAAAGGTCAAAACAGACCGTTTACGACAACCCCACAACATCGATATAGTAGAGAAAATACTTATATGTCTTTGTAGATGCAGCATTTTCGTTCATTGAAAAAATTGGCCGTAGTTTTCTTGAGAATAATGCGGGATTGTATTGACAATTTATTAGAAAGGAAAGTAGAATGAAAACACAGAATTTTTGCTCTATACTTACGCGAAAGGAAATTATTTTTTGGTCTCGTGTGGAACCGATACCATACAAGTGCATAGTAATGTAAACTCCAAAACTAATGAAGCATAACATTGCAATTTAAAAGGGAGGCTTTAATGTTAAAGAATAGATTTCTTCTATTATATCTTCTAGTCGTAGCTATCACCTTAGTTTTTTTTCTGTCAAAGGCAATAGGTAATGAAAAACCAACAATCGTAGTTGTAATAAAAGATTTAGATACACAATATTTCCAACTTTTAAAAGCTGGAGCCGAGAAAGGATTTCAAGATTTTGGTGTAAATGGAAAAGTGATTGCACCGAGTGTTGATTCTGAAGAAGTTTTACAGAAGTATATGTTACATAACACTCTGGAACAAAATCCAGATGCATTAATTGTTGCTCCTTTGAATTCCAACGTTATTCCTATTTTGAAGGAATTTCAGAAAAAAAGTATCCCTGTATTGTTAGTTGATTCAGATGAATCTTGGGAAAATAAAACCTCGTACATAGGTACGAATAATTTTGAATTAGGAAGAGTAGGCGGAATGTTATTAGCTTCTCAACTTCAGCCTGGAGATAGAGTGGCTATCATTGCAGGAAATATGAGCCACCCTATTTCAGCTGATAGGGTAAATGGAGCTAAAAAAAGCCTTGAGGATATAGGAATTGGTATAGCTGTAGAGAAAATAGGTTTACCAAACGAAACAAACGTAGTAAAAGAAGTGACGGAAACAATTTTATACAACCATCCTGATGTTAAAGGTGTACTTGCTGTAACAGATATCATGGCATTAGGTGCTTTTGAGAGTTTGAAAGAACAGGGTCTTCATATGCCAGTCATTGGTGCAGATGGTATCAATGATATGATTGAATTGGTAGAAGAAGGGGAATTACCTGGAACAGTAGCACAAAATCCTTATGATATGGGATATTTAAGCGTTGAAGCAGCAATGAAAGTCATCAACGGAGAAAAAGTTGAAAGTAATATTGATAGTGGTGTAGATATTATTATTAAGGGTAACGCGCAGCAGAGGTTAGATTTTCAGAAAAAGTTGCTAGATTAACCCAATAATTGAGTATGTTTTAGGGTTAAGTAAACAAATGTAACAGCATTGGATTAAATTGGGGTATGAAAATAGCAAATTCTTATTAATAAGATAAACCGGAGAGAGAACATTCGACAGATGGCATTGTTCTCTCTTTCTAATTGATTATGTTATAGAAAAGAGGGACGGAAATTAAATTCGAGTAGAAATGAGGCGTCTCCGCGTATAACTTCAAAATACGTTTAAAGATCCAAATCTAATTAAGTATTTAAAAATTTTCTTGCAATATAATCAGCTGTTCTTATAGATAAAGCAACAGTTGTTAATGTAGGATTGGCTGCCCCCATTGAAGGAAAGATACTATTATCAGCTACATATAGTCCCTCTATGCTATGAACTTGACCATATGGATTCGTAACGGAAGTGTATGGATCATTCCCCATTCGACAGGTTCCTGCCTCGTGATAGTCACTTCCCGGAGGCATAAGACAAATGGGTTGTTGACCGTTTCTCGCAACTAAGGCAGCTTTCATCGCAGAAGAAGCTTCATGTAAAGTCTCCGCCATTTCTTCAATGATTTCTCTATCTTTTTGGCTATAAGAAAAGTTAACGTTTAGTTTAGGTACTCCATATTGATCTCGTTTCTGTGGGTCTAGTGTGACATAATTTTCAAAGCGTGATTCAACTTTGCCGAACGCACTGATACCGATTAATAATTCATCGAGCAAGGGTTTTTCTTCATACTGCGGATACCAAAGGTACCATTGATCGGCTCCTCCAGGTCCACCCATTTGAATTTGATAGAGACGTTTAGTTGTTTGTGGAATAAATATACTAAGTGTACCGAGTATTTCGGGAAATTCTTGCCGGTTCACTTTGGCCGTTGCCAAGAGAAAGGAATGATTCGTTAAATAATGACCAATTGCTCTTCCCTTTATTCCTGAGTGAAGCAATAGTCGGGGGGTTTCAAATGTACTCCCAGATAAGACAATTGTTTTTGCATTTAGAACATATGATTTTTTATTAGAAGACATTACCTTTACACCGACTGCCTTATTTTGCTCGACGAACAATTCTACCGCACGGGCATTAATAGCTAAATCAAAAGGCATTCGATTTAAAGCATAAGCAAGAGTGGAGATAGAACTCCAAAATACATCGGAATGTATTTCCCCATATTTCGTGACTTGAAGATCAACCGGTGTAGGAACATCTGTCGCTTCTGGGAAACCATTTTCATGCAGGCGTTTTAGCAAGGTTTCTTGAAGCGAAGATCCCTCCATATACGCAGTCGTTACCCTCATAACTTTTTCAGCAATGTCATAGTAATAGTTCATTTCTTTAAGGGGGATCGGCCATGTTAAAATCTCAGAACGGTCCATTCTAGGAGCAGACATTCCCCAAAATAACGTTCTCCCTCCTAAAGCAAAAAGCTGTCTGGCACCGGGGAAATCGGGTAGGTTTTTACCGGTCCATTTGGAAACGGTATGAAAATATTGAGTGAAGCGTGGATCATTCATCGTTGGGATATTCCTTGCATGAGTAGGGAGTAAGAGGTTTCCCGCTTCAATCATCCCTACCTTTTTTCCGCTATTTCTCCAATGTTCAGCTAATCTCCTAAGTACAGCTCCGCCTCCTGCACCAGACCCTACGATAAGCACGTCATAATCAGTATCAGTCATTTGTTCTAAAGATGTAAGTGGAATCCAAGAGGAGAGCAGGTCTGAAGGAGGAGACAATGTACATTCCCCAATAGGTGATGTAACTTTTGCTAAACTTGGTGGAGAAGGGATATATACTTTATAACCTGCGAGGTTCATCAGTGGATTTGAAATGTGTGGATTATACATTAGTAATTTATTAAGCTTAATTTTATATGTTTCAGATATTTTTTTTAGGGTATCACCATTTTTAGCCACATAAATTCTCATGCGGACACATCCTTTTGTGTATTTCTAAAAAGTACTACAATCTTAATATTCGTATGTATGAGTTCAATTGAAAATGATTAATTTAATAATCTTAATTTACAGTATTAGTCGTATTCTTCACACTGATTTTGAAGTTTGTTGGTGGTGTCTCAAAAGTCTGCTTTTGACTTTTGAGACACCACCGTATACTTTCAAATATTAGCCATACTTGTCATATACAAGCTTTATATTCTCTCATGATATTATCGATGATTGTTTTAACGGGTAGAATATCTTTAATTTCATGCACTCTTGAACCTGCAAAAACTAAGCCATTTTCACAATCACCATTTTTAGAAGTGATCAAAGAATCTAGCGTACAAAAACGATAAGAACAATTCTTCAAGCAATCAATGCACTTTTTAATTTTTATCTTTTTATCGTCTGAAATAAGTTCAGTGAAATGGTTTTTTATTGCACGCCCCTTTAGACCAACAGTTGTTTTTACCAAAAGAGTGTCTTCATGTTTGGCATGTACATATTTTTCTTTAAATGATAACGGTGCGTCGCACTCTTCACTAGCCACAAATCTCGTTCCCATTTGTACCCCAGAAGCTCCAAGACTTAATGCACGTGCGAGATCTTCTCCATTCAGAATCCCTCCAGCAGCAATAACCGGAATTTTAACCGCTTTTACCACTTCAGGCAATATATCAAACAACGGTCTATCAGTACCAAGGTGTCCGCCAGCTTCATGGCCCTCTACAACAACTGCGGAAGCACCAAGTCGTTCTGATAGTTTAGCAAGTTTCGCTGAAGATACAATTGAGATGACAGGGATGCCAGCTTCTTTGCCCCATGCATACATATCTCTTGAAATTCCAGCACCTGATATAATGAAATCCACTCTTTCTTCAATAGCTGCTTTCATCTTTTCAGCGAAATCATTCATAGAGAAGAGAACGTTTACCCCTATATATCCTGAATTGTTAATGCTTTCCTTAGTCTTCCTAATATGTGATCTCATCTCATCGACAGTAATACCCGTCCCTGATATGATTCCGATTCCACCGGCATTCGCAACTGCAGATGCGAGCCGACTTAAAGAAATCCCTACACCCATACCACCTTGAATGATTGGAACATCTGGCACCATATGGCCTATTTTTAATTGTGGAAAGTTCAAAAATACACCCCATTTCAACTATTTATTAAGTTTGAGCTTAATATCTTTTAATAGTAACAATTGGCTCTTCAAACAACTGTGACTTAATTAACATTTATTTTAATATGTAAAGTGAACTGAATTACGTACATATTCCATAATCAATGAGAAAACAGAAGCAAGTAGAAATAAATGGTTTTCTCATAAGCAGAAACAGAGGAGGCAATGATTCGGGGGTTTGTCAATAATAGCTGTACAAACCCCCTTCTACTTGCAGCCTATTTTGTATAAGAACTAGACCTGTGCTACTGCTCGAGGGAACAACACATTATTTTCTAAGTGAATGTGTTGGAACATATCAGCTTCAATGTCCTCAAGACGTTGATAGACTAAACGATACGTACCGCAAGCTCCTTCTGGAGGAGTAAAGTCGTTTGTAACCTCACGGAGTTCTTTTAAAATATTCCCGGCGTGGCTATGTTCATTTTCTAGTTCTTCAACGACCTTTTGTAATTTCTCAACGTTTTCTTTCGTTCTGTTTTGTTCAACTTCTAAAATAAGAGGAAAATCTTCCGTTTCTTCTTTAATTAAATGTTGCTCTAATTCAACACGTAATTCGTGGAATAAACGATGGATTTGAGCTAAATGAGGTTGTCCAGCCCCATGAACACGTAATACTTTTGTAACGTAAGGACTTAATTGACTAAACTCTTCATTAATAAAGCGGTGATGCTTATTAATAATATAATCGATTAGTTCACTATATGATGCGCGTTCCCACTCGATTCTCGATTCATTTGAAGCAATTGTTTCTTGATAGAGTGTATTTAAGTTTGTTAAAACTTCCTCTGCTGAAAGATTTCTTTCATTTATAGCCTCTATAATTGGACGGTTTCCGCCACAACAAAAGTCAATGCGATAAGATTTGAAAAGGTCACTTGCCTTAGGAAATTTCGTTACGATTTCACCTACAACTGATGTTTCAGTAAATGTTCGGTCCATTTTAATTCCTCCATTTGGTTAATTTGAAACTCTAAGTAAATGATAACAACGAAATATCACCTTTGTAGTGATTTAGATCACTAGTAAAAAAAGTGTCTTACAAAAAGTCCAATCCAAGAATTAAACCCACTATTAGATGTACCTGTGATCTAGCTCACAGTTTGCTTTTTGATGATTTACTACAATTAAATAAGAATATGTAAGTGAAGGGGTTTTGATATGAAAACAGCGCTGATTAAAAATCATCTACAGGAAGTATCCCTTTTTAAGGATCTTTCAGAAGAAGAGATCCAGCCGATCGTCGATATTTCACAATTGCGGACATATCCGGCAAGGTCATTTGTTTTTATGCAAGGCGAACCGCTTGATCGAGTGTTTTTTATTCATTCGGGTAAGGTGAAAATAAATAAAACCGATCTGTCAGGCAAAGAACAAATTGTGTCCATTCTCGAGGATGGGGATATGTTTCCACACGCTGGTTTTTTCCGAAAAGGAAACTTCCCTGCACATGCCGAGATCCTCGAGACCTCAGAGTTAATTGTTATTCCGGTGGGGCAGTTTGAACAGATCCTTCTTACATATCCTGAACTATGTATGAAGATGTTCAAAGTGTTAGGAGAGAAAATTGTAGATCTCCAGAATAGACTAGAGGAAAAAATTCTTCGTGACACATATGAACAAATTGTAATGTTACTTCTGCGCTTATGTAAATCAAATGGTGAACAGGTCGGCGAATGGTATAAACTAACAACCCATTTTACTAATAGAGAATTAGCCAATATGATTGGTACTTCGAGAGAGACGATAAATCGCACCATTAATCGTTTACGGAAGAAAGATATGATTGATACGGATGAAGAGGGATATTTCATTATCAAATTAGAAAATTTGGAAGATGAAATTATCTAATATCAAAACTTTTACTATTAGACATGTGATTCAACTCACAAACCCCCAAAAATTTATTGGTTATAGTGAAACAGAGTTCTTAAACAGTAAATAAAAAGGGGTGAATGAAATGAAGGAACAATTATTGGAACAAATTTATGAAAAACTGGAAGAAGTAAATGATCCTGAACTTGGAATTGACATCGTAAATTTAGGACATTGATAGAAATTATCGGCAATGCACAACCAGGATCACCACCATTAAACATGGTGATGTTGTGGCAGCAATAACTGAAATAACCTATTGTGATAGACTTCTAGATAAAAACAAGCACTTCTAAAAGGCGAAGTACTTGTTCCTAATTTTTCATTGTTGTATTTTAAAAAATCTGGTTCGATATGTTTAATTACTCTTTTTTGTTCTTTTACTTTGAGAAGTTCTTTTTTTGATTAATGACACATCCCTAGCAACTTTCTCTAATTTTTGAGTTAAGGAAGTCAGCATTTCACGCTCTTTTTTTATTTCTGAAATGTCAGCAGCAATCGTTTCTAATGTTTGTATTAAAGTGTCCATCTCACTTTTTTCTTTCTCTTTAGGTTCTTCAGGTTCTGGAGGTGTGGAATTTTGTTTCACTTTGTTAAGCTCTGTGATGGAATTTTTGAGAGCATCGTTTTTTAGAAGAGTTGTTGTTAGCTGCATCAAAGAATTAAAGTCAATTGAATTCTCATTTTTCATTAAATTACCAGTCAGGTTCTTAAGTGCCTCCTTGTCTATACTATTAGCAGTGTTTTTTGCACTGTTTTCATTCATAATTATTTAACCACCTTTTTGTCTAGAATGTATAAGTTTGGGATTTTCTAATATCATATGTCGGTTAATTTAAATTGAGTGTGTAAATATCTCCACTGAAAAAAGTTAATTTTTGTTTGAAAAAGTAAACAATTTTTGAAAGAAAAACACTAGAAGATTAACTAGAATCTTCTAGTGTTTTTCACCCATTATGATTTACGGACACGGTGCTGTAGCGATAGCATTTCTAGCAGTAACAATTGGACCTGTATTGAAGCCGAATAGGTCAGCAACAATTATAGCTAATTCTAATAATAGAATTAGTAAAATTCTTCCTACACCACATAGAATAGTTTCAAGAAGACCATCAGTAGAAATCGGCATATATTTCTCCTCCTTTCTTAGAAGTTAATACATTCTATGTAAAAAAAACGGACAAGTTTAAACTTATATCACAAAAACAAAAAAAAGGGCTGTCCTATTTTTTATAATCTCGGTAAAAGAAACTGATTAAAACAACTATTGTAAATACTTGGTTTTTATAGATAGGTAGTTATGGAAGCAGAAAGTTTTAATAAGTTTATTATGAATGATGTTTTTGTGAAATAACTTTTTGTTGTGCGTAACTTGGATCTACTCTTAGTGCTGCTATTAATTTATAGTTTTGAATCTACTAGTTGACCAGAAGGATCCATATATGCTTCTGTTGTTTTGTTTCAATTTATTTTGTCTCCTTAACGTTAGAAAGCAAAGCTTCGAAGCTTTGCTTTCTAACGTTATATTCTACCGATATCTCTAGTTCTTCTTTCTATACCGGGTTGCCCAGGTATCCAGTTTGCTGGGATACCTAGACCGGTTTCTCGGCCATATTGAATTCCTTGTATGAGGCGCAGTATTTCATAACTGTTTCGTCCTACCTCTCGCGGATAGATACTCTTTGAAACTATGGTTCCCTCTGGATCAATAATAACAGTAGCACGAAAAGAAACACCTGCATTTTCATCTAGAACACGGTAAGCACGGCTAATCATATGATTTCGATCACTTAGTAATGGAAATTGCACCTTTCTTGCTGATGGTGAAGTATCTTTAAATACTTTATGAGCATAAACGCTGTCTGTGCTTATGCCCCAAACTTCAGCGCCTAACGCTCTTAATTCCGGGTAAATAGCAGCAACTGCTGCTAATTCAGTCGGTCAAACAAAGGTGAAATCACTAGAATAGAAAAATAAGATCATCCACGATCCGCGGAAATCCTTAAGGTCTACGGACTGAATCTCGTCATTTATATATGCATCAGCACGGAATAGTGGAGCTATATCATCCCTAGATGCACAAAAGGGAAGAGGACAATGATTGAATTTTTTCACTGAAATTTCTTCACGATAGTAATCATCTTTCATTCCTAAATCACCTCCTTTATTTATCAACATCACCTATTAAATTGTTTAATAAAAACAGAAAATTGGTTTTTTTACTTAATCTAGCCTATGTTTCTATAAACAAAGTGTCACTATGTCATCTGCCCATCTACACCCAAAAATTTAAAATTCAGGCTTGACTATATACCTGTATGGGTATATTATTTAGTTATAAACAACGAGGGGGGAGAGAGCGTTTGATAAAAAAGTATTGGCATATCATAATCCTATAATAATATTAATTGGATTTGTCGGATATAAACTATCGCTTAATGCAGGGAAAGGTGAAATTAACACTGAACGATTTGCCAAATTGTTGAATGATTAACATGAAGATAAATAATACAAAGGTTCTTATATGACGATTTTCTTTATAGTATTAATAGTTAATAAACAACCATCTTAGGACAACTGAAAAAGGAGGGAAATCAATGGAGTATAATGAAAAAATGAAAAATAGAGTGAAACGTGTAGAAGGACAAGTTAGAGCCATCCTTAGAATGATGGAAGAGGGAAAGGACTGTAAGGATCTTGTCGTTCAAATGTCAGCAGCAAGAAATGCATTGGATCGAGCGATTGGCTTAGTCGTAAGTTCAAACTTAGAGCAGTGTATCCGTGAGCAAATTGTAAAAGGGGAAGACACAGAAGCGCTCATTCAAGAAGCTGTGAACTTATTAGTGAAAAGCAGATAATAATAAAGATTGATTAACAGGGGAGAGTGACAACAATTACAATACCCCCATGGGTTTAGATGGGCTTGAATTAGTAATTTAATGTCTTAACAAAATTTTTTAACCTTTCTAATACCTGTATGTGTATATGTATGTAATTTAAAAGAAGCTATCTTTCAGATATTTAAGTTCTTGATTAAAAGGGGTAGGATCATTATTTTTTTTGAACATTCATATACCTGTACTGGTATATGTTAATAAATACAAAGGAGTGGAGAACATGACAGACAAAAAGAAAACAACGATCATCTTATTTAGTGGTGAGTATGATAAAGCAATGGCAGCTTTTATAATCGCAAACGGTGCTGCGGCCTATGATCATGAAGTAACGATCTTCTCGACATTTTGGGGACTAAACGCTTTTAGAAAAGATCAACACGTACCAGTTAAAAAGGGATTCTTAGAAAAAATGTTTGCAAAAATGATGCCACGAGGCGCTGACAACATGGGACTTTCCAATATGAACTTCGCTGGAATGGGACCAAAAATGATTAAGCACGTAATGAAAAAACACAATGCGATGCCACTACCTGATTTAGTAAAAATGGCTCAAGAACAAGGCGTGAAGCTAGTTGCTTGTACAATGACAATGGATTTATTAGGACTACAAAAAGAAGAATTGATTGATGATATAGAATACGCTGGTGTTGCAGCTTATCTAGCTGATGCTGAAGAAGGAAATGTGAACTTATTTATTTAACCCAAGGGGGTACTTGAATGGGATTATGTGGTTGTAGGCATGATGAACTGGGAAGGTAACGTTAAATTAATTTTTTTGAAGTTAATTATACTGGTAATAGGTATATGATCTAGGAGGAATATGATATGGAAACTATTAAATTTGATCAATTAGTAGATGCAAAAGGATTAGCATGTCCAATGCCCATTGTCCGTACTAAAAAAGCAATGAATGAGCTAGATCCAGGTAGAGTATTAGAAGTTCAAGCAACAGATAAAGGGTCAACTGCTGATATTAAAGCTTGGACACAGAGCACTGGACATCAATATATAGGAACCGTTGAAGAGGGTGATGTGTTAAAACATTACCTTCGTAAGGCGACTGGGGAAGAGAAAGAAGAGAAAAAGCATCCGCATGTAGTGAATAATGAAGAACTTCAGGGGAAGTTAACTAATAATGAAGACATTGTAGTCCTTGATGTTCGTGAATCAGCTGAATTTGCTTTTAACCATATTCCTGGTGCAAGATCGATTCCACTTGGTGAGCTTGAAAATCGTTTAAATGAACTAAGTAAGGATACAGAAATTTATGTCGTTTGTCGTACTGGAAGCCGTAGTGATTTAGCTGCACAAAAATTAACAGATGCTGGATTCGCACATGTCATTAATGTCGTACCTGGCATGAGTGAATGGAACAGTCAAACTGATAATCTAAACTAATAGCCAAGGCTACTAATATAACATTAATCTTTTAATTAAATTTTTTTAAATAAAAACATACTACAGGGGGTATAAAAGATGTCAGTAAACACAATGAATTTAAAAGAAGTAGCAAGAAAAGTAATCGAAAAGAAAGAGCTATTTATTCTAGATGTTCGTAATGAAGGGGATTTTGCTGATTGGAAAATTGAAGGAGAAAACTTTGATTACTTCAATATTCCTTATTTTGAACTATTAGATGGCGTAGAAGAAATCATGGATAAAATTCCAACAGATAAAGAAGTATTAGTTGTGTGTGCGAAAGAAGGTTCTTCCATGATGGTAGCTGAGATGCTTTCTGATGAAGGGTTAGACGTAGCTTATTTAGAGGGAGGTATGAAGGCTTGGAGTGAATATCTAGAGCCAGTTAAAGTAGGGGACCTAAAAGACGGTGGTGAGCTATATCAATTTGTACGTCTAGGTAAAGGCTGTCTATCTTATATGGTTGTTTCCAATGGAGAAGCAGCCATAATCGATGCGACACGTATGGCTGATGTGTATGTGGATTTTGCGAAAGAAATTGGAGCGAATATTACTCACGTATTTGATACTCATCTACATGCTGACCACATCTCAGGTGGAAGAAAAATTGCGGAAGCAACTGGTGCAACGTACTGGTTACCTCCAAAGGATGCAGGTGAAGTAGTGTTTGAATATGCAGCACTTGAAGGAGGAAATGACGTACAAATCGGAAATTCAACAATCAACATTCATGCACTATACTCACCAGGTCACACAATTGGTTCGACTTCATTTGTTATCGATGAGAAATATCTATTATCCGGAGATATTCTCTTCATTGATTCCATTGGAAGACCTGACCTAGCAGGACTCGCTGAAGATTGGGTCGGAGATTTACGCGAGTCGCTTTATAAACGTTATAGAGAACTATCAGAAGAATTAATTGTATTACCGGCTCACTTTATGATCATCGAAGAGTTAAATGACGATGGAAGTGTTGGTGAGAAATTAGGGACACTGTTCGCCGAAAATCATGGACTAAATATTGAAGATGAAAATGAGTTTAGATCAATGGTGACAGAAAACCTACCACCACAACCGAACTCATACCAAGAAATTCGTGAAACCAATATGGGCAAAATTACCCCAGATGAAGAGAAGCAACGTGAAATGGAAATTGGGCCAAACCGTTGTGCAGTAAGATAACAAACGATAAAAAATAGAAATTAATAATTGGAGGTTTTATAAATGAATTCAGATAAAGTATTAGACGCAAAAGGATTAGCATGTCCAATGCCAATCGTTCGAACAAAGAAAGCTATGACAGAACTTGAATCAGGCCAAGTTCTAGAAATTCACGCAACCGATAAAGGGGCAAAAAGTGACCTAGCAGCATGGACAAAGTCTGGTGGTCATGAGTTAGTATCAGATACTGAAGAAAATGGTGTGTTGAAATTTTGGATAAAAAAAGGCTAATCGAAATGGGTACCGATTTCGTAGAGGACATTGAGAAGGCTGGTTTTACCTTTACAATGTCCTCTCTTTTCCTTTAAAAGGAGGTAGTTTATATGGATTTTGCTTTTATTATTACAATCTTTTTAATTGGTTTCATAGGGTCTTATATTTCAGGGATGTTAGGAATAGGCGGATCCATTATTAAATATCCCATGCTGCTTTATATTCCGCCATTGTTTGGTTTAGTGTCATTTAGTGCTCATGAGGTTTCAGGTATTAGTGCAATTCAGGTGTTTTTTGCAACAATAGCAGGGGTTTGGGCATATCGCAAAGGTGGATATTTAAATAAAATTTTAATTATTTATATGGGATCAGCTATTCTAATTGGTAGCTTTGTTGGTGGTTATGGATCAAAACTTATGTCAGAGAGCGGAATTAATCTTACTTACGGGGTTTTAGCGTTAATCGCAGCAGTGATGATGTTTATTCCTAAAAAGGGAATTGATGATGTTCCAATGGATCAAGTAACATTTAATAGATGGTTAGCAGTCAGTCTTGCCTTAATCGTGGGAGTTGGGTCTGGAATTGTCGGTGCAGCTGGGGCATTCTTGTTAGTCCCAGTCATGCTTGTTGTGTTAAAAATTCCAACGCGCATGACCATTGCTTCTTCATTAGCGATTACCTTCATCTCGTCCATCGGAGCATCAGTCGGAAAGATTACAACTGGACAAATCGATTATCTTCCAGCTTTTATTATGATTGTTGCGAGTTTAATAGCTTCTCCACTAGGTGCAATGGCAGGAAAGAAGATGAATACGAAAATTTTACAAGGTATATTAGCTGTTTTGATAGCTGCAACGGCTGTGAAAATCTGGACTGATATTTTATAAAAAAAGTGACAGCGTGTATCTAAGTAAAGGCACGGAGAACAGCTGATTTCTCTGTGCCTTTTTATAACAGATCAATGTCTAGTGGTGATGATCCTCTTCAGCAGCCATTGCAATGGCTTTCGTTTCATGAACCGTTCCATATGGATGCTGTGGTGGGGCATAGATGGAGTAGAGTTTAATAGGCTTATTACCTGTATTGGTTAAATTGTGCCATGTTCCAGCAGGGATGATGATTGCAAAGTCATCACGAACTTCTGCTTGGAAATTAAGTTGATCTTTGCTTTCACCCATTTGCACTAGCCCTTGACCATCTTCTATACGGAGAAATTGATCTAGATGTGGATGAATCTCTAAGCCGATATCTTCTCCTACACCGATACTCATTAACGTTACTTGCAAATGTTCTCCTGTCCATAAGGCAGATCGGAACGTGTCGTTTTGCTTTGTAACTTCTTCAATATCAACGACGAATGGCTCGGGTCCATAATCGGTTACACGATACAAATCTTCCTCAATCAAAGAGTGTATTCTAGAAGCATTCTCTTGTTCTCCTTGTAATGCCCACCAAAAAACATTTTGTATATTTGGGTCATGGGTCAGTGAACAACTTCTTTGATATTCATGATAGCTTTCTACCTCTATTTCGTTAGCCGTTTTCAAACCTTCTCTAAAGCTTTGAAAAGGAATTTTATCAACTTGGTACTCGGGCTGTCTGCCAGTAAAATTCATATATAGCTGAGTGAAGTTGCTCAAATGGGCTTTTCTTGATTCTAACGTGTGCAAAATATCTTTTTTATGTCTTTGATCAGGTGCTACGTTAGCTAATCGTCTATAGAATTCAATAGCTGTAGCCTCTCGATTTATTGCAGATAGAATATTTTCCACTTGTTGTTTGTTTTCATATTGACTCCTGATCATATAACTTGAATGATTATCAATCCTACTGCCATTCGGATAATAAAGATATGGGGTGGTTTTAGGCACATTATACAATTTAGTCATTCCTTTCAAAGGTTTATCAAATTTATCATATGCCTATGTGAAGGGAATGTACCTTGCTTCAAAGTTACCTTATGAATATGGGCACTCTTATTATTTTTTTTAGTACAGAGATCATGGCAGAGTAAGAAAGGTTGTCTTTTTTTACAGTTCTGTAACCAACTGTGTAGGAATCTATAAGATTAGCGACCATTAATGAGATTTGGAAATTGACTTTTTGGAAAAATAGATTGTTCTTGAGGGATAATTGCAGTTATATCAAGAATTTGATTGCAGGTAAGTCAGAATGAATCACGGTTTCTATATTTCCTTTTAATCTAGTTTTTACCAATGAGATTGCAGACTGGTACATGTTACATTTTAAGAGAGGAGTCATCAACAAAACATTCCTTAGGAGGGAAGAAGATGAAAAAAATAATGGTTACAGCTTTTCTTGCTATAACTTTAGTTGCTACAAATTTTAGTGGACAGGTTGATGCAAGTGAAAAAGTTCAAATTAAAACGTTTCACGTAAATGAATTTAATCAAGAAACGTTAGAAAAGTGGTATAAAGAAATCTATCAATTTTACGAAAGCCAATTTAAGAAACTAGAACAGGATCAAAACAAGGTCGAACATGATCAGTCTGTTGTAGAAGTACAACCTGAAGCTAGTACTGAAAACCAAGTAGTTAATCCATCAACGGAAGATGAGCAGAAAAAATTAACACAGGATGAACAGCAAATGGTTGATTTAGTTAACCAAGAAAGAATTCAAAGAGGATTGACTCCTTTACAAGTTAACAAACAACTAACAGAAGTTGCTAGAGTGAAAGCACAAGATATGATTGACCATCAATATTTCTCACATCATTCTCCAACATACGGTTCGCCTTTTGATATGTTAGCTCAATTTGATGTAAGCTATCGTACAGCTGGGGAAAACTTAGCAGGAAACCAAACGGTAGAAGCAGCGCATCAAGCATTAATGAATTCTGACGGACATAGAGAAAATATTCTTAATACAAACTATGGTGAAGTAGGAATTGGTATTATTGAAGGTGGTCCGTACGGGAAAATGTTTGTCCAATTATTTAAAGATTAAGATTTTGTTAAAGGAAGAGGACTCAGAGGGGTCCTCTTTTTTATGTTTAAACGGTTATGGAAGAATATATTTGCTGTTTTCGTGTAAATTGATGGATATTTGTCCACATTAATAAAGCTTGCTATTTTAATACAAAAATTAACCGAGGGTAAAATTTATGAATAAAACATTAAATTATTTGCTACAACCCTTAGGAATACAAGGTAACGAAGATATTAACATTACGGGGATTCAACTCGATTCAAGAAAGATAGAAGACGGGAATCTATTTGTTGCAGTTTCTGGGTATGAATCGGATGGTCACAGATTCATTCATTCTGCCATTGAAAATGGAGCTGCTGCTATTATTGGACAAAAGACACTTAAGGAAACGCTGTCGGTTCCATATATTCAAGTGCGTGATTCAAGGAAGGCATTATCGATATTGGCAAATTATTTCTATGACATGCCTCACAACAAGCATAAAATGATAGGAATTACAGGGACAAATGGAAAAACGACAACCTCATATTTGTTACACCATATATTGAAACATAATGGAAAAACAGCTGCTAGGTTAGGAACGGTTGAATATGTGATAAATGGGAACATGAGAGAATCCAGATTAACTACGCCAGATGCCATTTTGTTACAACAAATGCTTCACGAAAGCGAAGATGAATATGTCGTTATGGAAGTTTCATCTCACGGTATCGATCAATATCGGGTACACGGTCCAATGTTCGACTATGCCCTTTTTACAAATTTGAGTCACGAACATTTAGATTATCACAAAAACCTTGAGAATTATTATCAAACTAAGAAAAAAATCTTTCGGTGTCTAAAGGATGATGGCAGAGGAATAGTTGGGACATATGGTTCATGGGGAGAGAGATTACACGAAGAGTTAGCAGAAGAATTAATTCCTTCCATTTCGTTTGGACATTCAAAAGGTGTTGAATCGATTTCTATAAAATCTTATCAGACTGTTCCTGAAGTGAATGTAGTGATTGATGACAATGGAAAAGAGTATGTCATCAATATGAAAATCCAAGGTGAACACAACGTTTTTAATGCGATAGGTAGTTACATATGTGCAAGAGAGATAGGTCTTTCTCCTAAAGAAGTAATAGAGGCATTGGAAGCGTTTGAAGGTGTTCCAGGAAGGTTTGAAACAGTAGTGATACCAAATGGAGCAAAGGCGTTTATTGATTATGCACATACACCTGCTGGGCTTCAGTACGCGTTAAAAACAGCAAAAGAATGCACAGAACAATATCTATATCATATTTTTGGTTTTAGGGGGAAAAGAGATTGTACCAAAAGAGAAACAATGGTTAAAATCAGTCAAAACCTAAGTGACTATGTTTTCCTAACATTGGATGATTTGAATGGGATGAAAAAAGAACAGATGTTGGCTGAGTTAAGAGAACTAAGCAAGCCATACCAAAATATCGTTGTTATGGACGATCGAACGGAAGCGATCGTATATGTACTATCTCTATTAAAAAAAGGCGATGGTATGATCATTACGGGAAAAGGGTCAGAAAATTATCGAGAAGAGTATCGCTATAAAACATGTAATGATAGAGAAACAATCTTAAAATGTATTCAAGGCTATAGGATTTAAATACTTTATAATAAAGTATGGTATCAGATGAAACATTTACTCTAAATCTACGAATTAGGCAACGGAGTAAGCAAGTCAAGCGATACAGAGTTTGGAGAAGAGTTTTCACAAAGTAAAAAAGCTAGAAAAAGAGCAGCATGAGAACGAAAGAATAAATAAGATTTATTAATAAAGTGGATAACTTAATCGTCTAGATTTGGTTATCCATTTTTATATTCTTTTTTTATAGCAAATGACTAAATGACTCAAATAAAAAATTATTATTGTGTGACTGACAAACAGGAAATGAACAGTTTTCGCCAATTTACAATGAATACTTTTCAATATTTATCCATTTAAGTAATTAATAAACTTGGTAGTAAGACGCGCACTTTACGTGGAGAGACAAGAGTTACCTCTCTTTAGAAATTTATTTGTTCAAATTTAGTTCGCAAAAAGTGTTCACATAAAAATAACGGTCACATATTGAACGACTTGATTAATTTTATCCCAATTAAAATCTTTTAATGTTCTTATAGTATATTCGACTTGTAAGCACCTATAGCATATACTATTATTCAACCAAAAAGCTGTTTTTTAAAAGTTTGAAGTGATAGATTTCAAAATGTTTGTTTAATGTAAGTATTGAATAAAAAAATGTAGGGAAATGAATTTGATGATGTAGGGATTGGGTTCAAGTTTTCATTAATTAATTGAAAACTCAATTAAGAGTTTGTTAAGTTGTTATTATTACTAGATATTTTTTTATAATATAAAAAGCCATCAGTGATGGCTTAATGTAATTTTGTTGCGACCGTTCTTTTTAGATTGATACAATGCTTGGTCTGCTTTATCATATAACTCATGTATAGTTTCTCCAGTATATTTGGCTATTCCCAAACTAATAGTTACAGATATCTTTTTTCCTTTGTAGATAAAATCCGTTGTTTCAACAGCTTGACGAATTCGATCGGCAATTAAATGACACTCTTCGGTAGTTGTCTCAGGTATAAGAATTGCAAACTCTTCTCCTCCCATTCTGACCAACCCATCAGAACCTCGTAAGTTATTTTGTATAGTTTTAGCCAGAATTTTAAGCACCTCATCACCAAACGTATGTCCGTAGGAATCATTAACTTTCTTGAAAAAGTCAATATCCAAAATAATTAAATGAAAAGGTGTTCCTGTTCGTTCGCTCAAAGGAATTGCCTTTTCCATATATAAGTCAAAATATCTTCTATTATAAACCTCTGTGAGCTGGTCAATTAATGTTAATTCTTGAATTGCTTTAAGCCTTTTAGTATTTTGAATTACATAAAATGCAATAGTAAATAAAATAACCCATTTGATTAAAGAGCCTAAGATGAGTGAAGATAAATCTGTTTGATATAACCCTCTTTCGAGAATTTCCACTGTATATTTGATAATACTAAAAATTAAAGTTGTGAAAATAGTTGTTTTCCAACTCGGAAAAGCAATAATAGTTCCCATAGCTGGCAGGATTAAAAGTGACCAAATAACGGGATAATCATTAGTGTTAACAAAGTAAACCTCAAGGATAATAGGTAAAAGCGTTGTAAGTACAATAAAAATAATTATAATTCTTTTTTGTATATTCAAGGAAACTTCCCCTCTCGGTAGCCCAGCCATCATAGCAAAAATGCTTTAGACCTGTGGTTTTGCGTCACTGCATTTCTACAGTTTTGCCTTTTCTATAGGACAAATGTATCGAAAATTAATCTTAACATAAGCGTAAAATAAGACAATAAGCACATTTTAACAACTAAGGAAATCAATATTGCAAACAGAATCCGATTAGTATTTTATTTGGTCATTAGAAAGCAAGAATTTGAAATATTAATGATGTACTATGGGTTCATGAATTAAAAGGAGAAGATTAAGGGGATAGAGATGAATATATAAGCAAAACTTCTAATCGATTGATATTTATAGATACAAAAGAAGTTATAAAGTTCAAGTTAGCAACAGATATAAGAGGTATTTACTAAAAGTCTCATTACTATTAATGTATTAAATTCCTTCTACTTTTATAATAAATGTAACATCGATCTTCCGATTCCGACCCCAAAAACTAGTGTTCGATAAACCTGCAATCGTGTCATGCTTAAGCTAATTCAATGCAGATAAGATTTTCGGAACTCTCAATCTGACGCGGTTTCTTCTTATATTAGCCTTTGATTTGTTCGAGCTTCACTTATTAGTTTTACTCCTAGAGTATTTTCTAACTCTTTTTTGTTCGTGTTTTGCCATAAAAAAACCTCCCACATTTTGTATGTAGAAGGATACAGATTGAATAAATATGTAGACGAACCCAAGCGGTCTTCCCTAAACGGTCTGCCACGGTTTCACCTAAAATCCAACCGAGACCGTTTGATACCTAAAACCCTTGAAACCGTAAAAACCCTAATTTGGCGGGACTGTGTAGGAATCGAACCTACCGGAGACGGCACGCGCCTCCCAAGCGGTTTTGAAGTTCTTGGTGGTATATATTTTGTAGTACTATGAAGTGCTGTAAGGTGCTATGTAATAAGGTTTGTGTGATATAGAATCTTACGTAGTATCAATAAATTTTTAGAAATGGGCACCAAACTTGGCACCAGATATGTTCAAAAATATGACTTGAAGTTCTAATTATTTTTTTTTATAATTATTTGTTCCTAACACTATAGAGAGCTAAAATAGACTGTCCTTTGTGACATCTTAAAGAGCTTAGGATAGACTAAAATAATGATTGGTAAGAAACAATTGAAAGAGTACTCAAAAGACATTCATTTTGTGCGATTATATATGAGAGAACTAAATTATAAAGAAGATTTTGATGATGTAGTTGTTAATCTTTTCACAAGATTCGGATCAAAGGAAACTGGTGTACCTATTGTAGGTACCGTATATACAGATTTTTTAGGAAAAGAACGAACAGATGGAGATACCTATTTAAAAATGATGGAATCAAATATTAATATGATTATTGATGGTTTAAGTCAGTAATTGATTTATTCTTTAAAGAAAACACACCATACCTACAAATAAGGGATGGTGTGTTTTCTTATGATTAATGTTCAGTAGTTTATATCTTTTGGGTTACGTAAATAGCTAAATTTCACAAAATATACCTTAAAAATTATTACGACTTCTTCACACTTTCTTTAAATTTCAATCCTATTCTATTAATAGTCATTGAAATGAGGTGTTAATAAATGATAAAAAGTTGCAATATTAAAGAAAGAGTTAATGAACTAGTTGATAGTAAATTAACGTGTAGTCTTAAGCATAAGCAGCACATTACTATTCCGAGTGCAATTAGGAGGAGGTTGAATATCTTACCTGGAGAAGAGGTTGCGATAGGGTTAAAAGGTGGCTCAAAAGATCTTATTATTAAAAAATACTCGGATCATTCTCTTGATAATAAAATGATAGTTAGTGATAGAGGCTCAATTCGTATTCCTACAGAATTAACAAGAGTTTTGGGCCTATGTAGAGGTGATGTATTTCACATTTATTTATTAAAAAATGATGATTGTATCCTTCTAAAAAAGGAAAATTTATAGACGTAATTTAAATTTCTTGTTTATTTTTTCAGAGGAAAAGTGTGACGTTTTTATGAAAATGATGTTTAAGTTCATTTCTTCATAAATTCTATATACTTTTTTTTTAGACTTATATTTGAAAGCTAATCAAACATTATTTTTGGAAAAGGGGAAATTAACATTGAAAAAATCATACGGTTTAGCTGGAATAGCTCTGGTATTGTCATTCGTTATAGCCGGCTGTTCAAATGATGCAGTTGATCATTCTGCGATGGGACATGGTGAGCCTCAGCAGGAAGAACAAACACAGGATGTGACTTCAGAAGTAGATGGAAAGAGAGTTTTTGATCTAAATGTGACAGAAACTCACTGGATGTTCAATGATGAGATCATGGATGATGCATGGACATATAATGGTAGTTTACCTGGTCAAGAAATTAGAGTTCTAGAAGGCGATAGTGTAGTAGTAAATGTGACCAATTCACTAGATGAACCCACTGCTCTCCATTTACACGGATTTCCGGTTCCAAATGAAATGGATGGTGTTCCTGGTGTAACACAAAATGCAATCATGCCTGGAGAAACATTTACTTATGAGTATCAGGCTGATGTGCCGGGGACATATTGGTATCATTCCCATCAAGATGGTGCTAGACAAGTTGGCAAAGGTCTTTACGGTGTCTTTATTGTTGAGCCTAAAGACGGGGAATCTTATGATCTGGATGAAGTGGTCGTAATTGATGAATGGTCCTCTATGGGAATGGGAGACATGGATCACAGCGGTATGGATCATGGTGCTATGGATCACGGTAATATGGACCATGGAAGCATGAATCATGGAGATATGGATCACGAAGAAATGGACCATGGCAATATGAGTAGTGATAGTAATGGGTTAAGTCATGCTGAAATGATGAATGAAATGTATGATACTATGATTATTAATGGAAAAGCCACTCCGCAAATAGAGTCAATTCAAGTTGAAGAAGGAAATAAAATGAAACTTCGTTTTCTGAATGCAGGGCTCTTTACTCAAGTTGTTTCGATTCCAGGGCACTCTTTTCAAATCACAAATTATGATGGCCAGCCTGTTAATGAACCTGAATGGTTAAACGATACAGCATTTCGTATAGCACCTGCTGAACGCTATGATGTTGTAATAGATCTAGACAATCCAGGGGCATGGGGTATACAGGTTTTCGCTGAAGAGAACCGAGAGAATTTACAGTCTTTAATACCTATTATTTATAATGATTATGAAGATAATGATCTTCAAACGACGGAATCGATTTCTTCATTTTTTGACTTTACTACCTACGGAGAAGCAGTTGATGTAAATCTACCTGAAATCACAAAAGAGTTCGATATGAATCTTGGAACAAATGATGGTGGCGAGACGTTTACAATTAATGATAAATTGTTTCCAGACCATGAGAGCTATGAAGTTGAAGAAGGAGACGTGGTGAAATTTACAATTGTAAATGACACGGATGTTGACCACCCAATGCATTTACATGGAGAATTTTTCAATGTTATCTCTAAGGACGGAGTATCTATCTCTGGATCACCAATCTTAAAAGATACATTGAATGTCAGACCAGGGGAAACATATGAAATTGTCTTTGAAGCAAAGAACCCAGGGATTTGGATGTTCCATTGCCATGAATTTCACCATGCCAATGCAGGAATGATGGCGGAAGTCCGTTATAAAGGTTTTGAACCAAGCTTTTCAATAGATCCTAACATCCCGAATAAACCTGAGTAATTTCATAGAAAATATAAACAAACATGACTCCTATATATGAGTCATGTTTGTTTTGTTTTAATGACTCAGTATTTTTTGCGTATTTTGACTGTTTCGTTTCATCAAACTTATATAATTCTCATTGATCGTAATATCTCAGAAGGAGCTACTGCACGGTTGTGTAAGAATAATGTCGGCACCAATTTCTGTATCATTTCAATAACCTTATCGTGAAAATTTGTTTGACAAAAAGATGAGTAAGCTTCAGAGACTCACCTTCCATTATTTCAGTCATTTGTCTAGCTGTAGGTTCAAATGAATGAGCATCAACGCCTACAGTGTTTTTTGAAAAGGTAAGATCTTAGTTTATTATCTTCATATTTTCTCCACATTTATCTCCTATTGTTATATCAAATGCAAGCAGTTTTCAATCAGGGAAGTAGAATTCTATTAATAGTGCAACTAGTAATATTTTCTCTCTATAAATAATGGTAGTTAGTGTAACTTAATATAAATGGACTGGTTACCCCTTTATAAATGTGTGGGCTATAGGAGGAGTAATGTGAGAATAATATTAGTACTGATATTCATTTTTATTACTTTGGCTGGATGTCAACAACCAGATATCAAAGACGTTCAATATATTTACGAAAACAGTTATATAAAAGTGGTAATAGATGAAATCGAGGAAGTAGAGAATGGTTTTTTCTTAACAGTAACGCTGGAAAGTATTACAGAGGGCGGAATTAACAAAAATGATTATGCTGTTGCTTTTCCAAGTCAGATCATTTTAGCTAATGGTCATGAATTTTACAAAATTAATGAGGAGCAAAAAACAGAGTTCGTTAATGATGAGAAAGTGATGATACGCGAGTTCTATTTAAGTGAAAGTGAAAACCAAAAATTAGCAGGATTCCTATCTTTTTCGTTATACGTTAAGCCAACTTTAAATAAAAAATTAGTTACCTTTGAAATAGATGGGAATAGAAATAATGTTATGAGTGACGGAATTATACTAACAAATATAGATATAAAGGATAACTATTTAAGGTTAAATTTAAATGATGTACATCCAACAAAAGGAATAGGGGTAACGATAGAGCTTGAAGGAGAGAGGATTTATCCATTGGTGTCTAAAACTGAACAAAATCTAAATACGATAAAAGGTGAATATGAGTTCGCTCAACCACTACCTGAGACTATTGTATTAATGGTTTCAAGAGCAAATTTGTCAGAAACGATATGGGAACTTCCTTTTACAATAGAATTTTAACATTAATATGATAACATGCTTTTCATAATTTTTACCATTTCGTTTCAAATTAAATACTAAGGGGTTAATCATATGATTGAAAACAAAACTATTTTAATTGTTGATGATGAGTTTCAAATGCGAACTCTTTTATCGATATATTTGAAGGATGAGGGATTTGTTCTATTTGAGGCTTCGACGGGTAAGGAAGCTATTACAAAGATTCGGAATAACCCAGATAATTATGATCTGATTATACTAGATATTATGATGCCAGATCTTGATGGTTTTGAAGTATGTAAAATCGTAAGAGAGTATTCAACAATTCCGATACTAATGCTCTCAGCTAGAAAGGCATTAGAAGATCGAGTAGATGGGTTAAATTTAGGAGCAGATGATTACCTTACAAAACCATTTGAGCCAGAAGAGTTAATAGCTCGTGTAAAAGCATTGCTAAGAAGAGTAACCACAATTGAGGCAAAGAAAGACGAGGTGAAGTTAGCATTTGAAGATGGATTATCCATTTATTATGAAAATAGAAGTGTCTATGTGAACAATGAATTGGTTGAATTAACAGCAAAAGAGTTCGAGCTTTTATATAAGATCGCTTTAAATCCACAACGAGTATATACGAGAGACGACTTGCTTTATTTAATCTGGGGAGAGGATTATGTAGGAGCACAAAGAACTGTAGACTCTCATATCAAAAATATACGATCAAAACTTTATGCTGCTGGACTAAAAAATAATCGAATAATAACTGTATGGGGTGTTGGATACAAATTTGTATAAAAAGAGATGGGATAACTTATGAATCGAATTGATATTAAATTAGGACTTACGATTCTACTCTTATTAATTACGATAATATTACCGTTAGGCTTTGTTATGAATCAAATTTTTTATGGGTTTTATGTTAGTCAAGCCCAAGAAGAAACACATATGCTGTCTTCTCAATATGCTAATTTAATTAATGATAGTACAGTTGAAAACCGATTAGAGGTTGTGGAAGTAGCTGCGAAAATCTCGAATCAAAAAATGATAGCACTTAGTGATGAAGGAGAGGTCTGGGCTCAATCGAATTTTGTAATGAGTCATCATGACACAGAGTATCTTCTTGACCTTATCCATTCTGCAAATTCACACCACTATATGACCAATTCGTTTGAAGATAGTGATGGGAAAACGTATATTGCGACAGCTTCACATATAAATGTAAATAATGCCAAGGGACATGTTATTGTTTTTTCTTCACTCGAGAGTATCATACTGTCCATAAAAAACGTGCAAAACTTCCTAAAACTCTCAGCAATTGGTGCTTTATTTCTGGGAATTGGACTTACTTATTTTATTTCCAAAAAATTATCTCAGCCATTAGTCAGTATGGAAAAAGCGGCAAGACAAATTTCTAAAGGTAACTATAATACACGTATCGTTCAGAAATCAGGTGATGAGTTAGGGACACTTGCGCGAGCTATTAATGATTTAGCATTTAGTTTACAACGTATAAATGATCAGAGACGCGAGTTTTTCGCCAATATATCACATGAGTTACGCACGCCTATGACATATCTAAAAGGGTACTCAAAAGTTTTGCGCGAAGGGCGTTGGAAAACAGAAGAAGAAAGAAACCAATATCTTGAAATTATTGATCATGAAGCAACAAGATTAACTTATTTAGTCAATGATTTATTTGACTTAGCACAGATGGACGAAGGCCGTTTTAATCTTGAACATAAAAAAGTGAACATAAATGAAATTATAAAACTTGTTGTAAAGAAAACGGCATACAAAGCTCTAGAACAAAACCTTAAAATAGAATACTTAGGTGAACTATCTGATAAGGATGACAGTATAGTGCTTGGTGATCCTTTAAGATTGGAGCAAGTTCTTATAAATTTAGTCGAAAACGCAATAAAGTATACGAAAGAAGGATCCATTACAATTTCTACTGTTAGTATTGATGAAAATATTAAGATTAAGGTTAGGGACACGGGAATTGGCATGGAAGAAGATGAGCTACCGTATATATTCGAGCGTTTTTATCGAGTAGAAAAGTCTCGGTCTAGGGCTTTCGGTGGTACTGGTCTTGGATTGTCCATTGTGAAGCAACTAATAGAGTTACAAAATGGGACAATTGAGGTGGAAAGCACTGTTGGTGAAGGTACTGAATTCACTATTATTCTACCCAAAATTTCGGATTAAAGTGAGATGAAGCCAATTGAAGAAAGCAGAATGGCTAGTTATTTTTGTTTTTACTTTATTAGGAATTATATGTTTAACGATTTCAGCAACTTGGATTCTACCTGAAGCACATCGTCATCTCAGTCTTACCTTTATTACCATTTGTTTATATACTCTTATTCCAGTTTTCCTAGTAAGTTGCGTTTATATTATCTTTAAAATCTACACCAAAAAGGCAAAGCATATTAAATAATAATTAATGGGTTCTCTTAATATTAAGGGGCTCATTTTTTATGCCATATTGAATATATGAATAGGATGTGACAGATTTTCCAATTTAGCATTTCTCCATGATTCCTTCACAATTTCTCTTTATACTCTTAAATATTGTAGGTTTAAAGGAGGAATTTTATGAAAACTAGACGATTATTTATCCGAACAGTGACCTTGCTCATCATGGCAATCGCGATAGGGTATACATTCTATTCTAATTTTTTTTTAGATGCGGATGCAGCTGTTCGGGTAGGCGATGAAGCACCAAATTTTGTTCTTACAGATCTTAATGGCAATGAGGTAGAGCTTGAAGATTACCGGGGGCAAGGTGTTTTTTTGAATTTCTGGGGTACATATTGTCCACCATGTGAGCGTGAGATGCCTTATATGGAAAATCAATATGCGATATATAAAGATCAGGGAGTTGAAATCCTTGCTGTTAATGTAGGTGAACCCGAATTAACCGTTCAGCGCTTCGTCGAAAGACTAAACTTAACGTTCCCAATTCCAATGGATAAAGGACAACAAGTATTAGACCGTTATGGTGTTATTCCACTTCCTACTACATTTCTAATCAATGCGGAAGGAGAAATCATTAACATCATTACAGGAGGCATGTCAGAGCAAGCGATCGCACAGTATATGGAAAGTATTAAACCGCAGGAGTGATTGAAATGAATAACCTTAGCTGTTCTTGTGGACAGCAAAATCCTCAAGGAACAGACTTATGTGGAGGATGCGGCAAACCATTAGTCGCGAGTGAAAATCAGCAAGTTTTAAATATGCGTTATGAAGGAGCAGCAAGACGTTCGCAAACCTACAATAAAACGATAGTTGATCAAATATGGAATTTTTTCTCCTCAGTAAAAGTAGGGATTTGGATTATTGTCATTTTGTTGCTAGCGTCATCATTGGGAACCATTCTTCCACAGGAAATGTATATACCACCAGCCGTTAACCCGGCAGAGTACTATCAAGATCAATATGGGTTCCTCGGACAAGTGTATTATGAATTAGGCTTTCATAACCTATATCAATCTTGGTGGTATTTATTATTAATGGCTGCTTTGACCGTTTCACTTATCATTGCTAGTGTGGATCGTTTTTTTCCATTATATCGTTCCTTAAAACACCAACGTGTCCATAAGCACATCAATTTTATGAAGAAACAGCGTCTAGTGAGTGAAACACAACTAGATAAAACGGCAAATACTGAAAAATGGTTGAATAGTTTAAAAGGGAAAAAATACAACGTTAGAACAGATGGAACCTCTATTTTAGCTGAAAAAGGACGGTTTGCTAGATGGGGACCTTATGTAAACCATATTGGTCTCATTATTTTCTTAATTGGTGGGATGCTACGCTTTTTTCCGGGAATGTTTGTTGATCACCACCTTTGGGTTCGAGAAGGGGATACGGAGGTCATCCCAGGGACAAATGGAGAATACTATCTCGAAAATCATCAGTTTATCGTTGAATTATACGATGAAAATGACGAGCTCTTCCAAACGGCGATTGATAGAGCAGGGGGAGTTGTTGTTAAAACTTATCAAACAAATGTGACATTGTACCAACGAAACGATGACGGCCCAGTAGGTTCACAACGCGATCTTCAAGAAGTGGATTCGTATCAAATCAGAGTAAATGATCCTTTTAAATTTGATGGATTTGGTCTTTACCAAGTTGATTATAAACTTCACGAGTTAAATAAGATGATGTTTACAGTTGAAAATGATGAAACAGGAGAAATGATTGGAGAGTTTACAGTTGATCTATTTTATCCTGAACAACAGTATGATCTCCCTAACGACTACTACGTTAAATTACAAGATTATCTTCCAGACTATTATTTAAATAATGATGGAATTCCAAGTACCAAATCAAGGATTCCTGATAATCCAGCCTTTATCTTTGAAGTGAATAGTCCAAATCAAGAAAAAAAAGAAGTGAGTTTTTTAACCATTGGACGTAATTTTGATCCTACAAATGAGAATGTTTATTCAATTCGATTATCTGATCTAGAGACAAAACATGTATCTGCGCTGATTGTTCGAAAAGACTATACTTTACCCATTTTAGTTATAGGTGGATTCATTTTTATGATCGGATTAGTCCAGGGAAGCTATTGGACTCACCGGAGAATTTGGATACAAGAAGAGAATGGGAAAGTAATGATGGCAGGCCATACGAATAAGAATTGGTATGCTTTTAAACGTGAAATGGCTGAAGTGGCAAAAGAGGCAGAGCTCGAACAGCCGGTCGATAGGACAGAAGACAAATAAGTAGTTTGGGAGTGTTACAATATGGTCGAACTAAGTAGTAATCTATTGCTCGCGGCGTTTTTTATCTACATTTTCGCGACAATTGCTTTCTCTATTACGATCTATTATGAAAATAGTAAATCAGTTAATAAAACGAAGAGGTGGGGATGGATCAGCTTTGGTCTGGCGTGTGCAGGATTTTTAGCACAACTAGGGTATTTTGTCACTAGGTGGATTGCGGCTGGACATGCCCCGGTTAGTAATATGTTTGAATATACCACGTTCTTAGGATTAACCATTATTTTTGCGTTTCTCATTCTTTATCTTATTTATAAGAAGCCGGTATTAGGTATTTTCTCAATGCCTGTTGGAATTGTGATCATTGCCTATGCATCAGTATTCCCAAGCGAAGTTACGCCTTTAATACCTGCCTTGCAAACTTACTGGCTTCATATTCATGTGATAACCACTGCTATTGGTCAAGGGATTCTAGGGGTTGGATTTATTGCAGGTTTAATCTACCTTATACGTGTCGTTGACCAAAGTAAGCGCTCAAAACAAACATTTTGGCTTGAGGCTGTTATTTATTCGGTTACGTGTGCTGTGGCCATTGCAATTACAGTCGGAGTGTTTTCATTAAATAATTACTCTGTCACTTTTAATTGGATAAATGAATGGGAAATGGAGGCACAGCTTGAATATGAACTACCGGCTATTGTAGGTCCTTATGAAGGTGAATTAATCACAGCTGATCAAAACCGGTTCGGACCATTACTGGAAACACCTAGCTGGATGAACGGAGTGGAGTCCCCAAGAAAATTGAATACGTTTTTCTGGTCAATTCTATCAGGTAGCATTCTTTATCTTTTATTGCGTTTCATTCTGAGAAGACGGATTGCAGCTGCGATACAACCTATCTTGAAAAACGTTAGTCCACAACTATTTGATGAAGTTAGTTACAGATCGATTATTATTGGGTTTCCAGTCTTTACTTTAGGTGGATTAATATTTGCCATGATTTGGGCTCAAATCGCTTGGACACGATTTTGGGGATGGGATCCAAAAGAAGTTTGGGCTCTTATAACGTTTCTTTTTTATGCTGCCTATTTACATTTAAGACTATCAAGGGGTTGGCATGGTGAGAAATCCGCATGGCTTTTAGTGATTGGTTTTGGGATTATCATGTTTAACTTACTATTTATCAATTTAGTCATCGCAGGATTACATTCATACGCGTAAAAGGAGATTCTAATGGCAGATTTAACTATATTATTGGCTTTTGGAGCGGGGGTTTTATCTTTTATTTCCCCCTGCAATCTCCCATTATATCCAGCCTTTCTATCCTATATAACTGGGATGACGGTGGATGAGATGAAGAAAAAAGGTCGTTTTCTACCTCCAAGAGCTATGTTACACACGTTCATCTTTATTTTAGGGTTTTCTACTATTTTTGTTGTGCTTGGAATGTCCACAACATTAATAGGAGACCTATTCTTGAAATACAATAATCTCATTAGACAACTAGGGGCCATTTTTATTATTTTGTTTGGACTGGTAACTCTTGGAGTAATCAGGCCGTCGTTTCTAATGAAAAATCATCAATTCCAATTTTCAAAAAAACCAAGTGGATATGTCGGAACTTATGTAATAGGAATTGCTTTTGCAGCTGGGTGGACTCCTTGTATTGGTCCCATCCTAGCTTCAGTCATTACTTTAAGTATGACCAACCCGGGTTCCGGGATGCTTTATATGAGTGCTTATAGTATTGGGTTTGCCATACCGTTCTTTATGATGACATTCTTTTTTGGGAGAATGAATTGGATTAAAAAATATACAAATCTCATTATGAAATTTGGCGGAATTTTAATGATCATATTTGGTGTATTTTTATATTTTGATTGGATGACTAGAATTACCTCTTATTTAGTAAATAATATTTTTAATGGTTTTATGGGTTTTTAAAAGAGGGGATCATACGTATGAAGATTCAGCTGAAATGATGTCGTATATCTTAAAAGTGGGATTTGTTGCACTTGCTCTGCTTGTAATCATTTATTTAATACTAAGGCTTTTGTTTCGATTGGAAAGTAAAGCGAAGTCTCCCTTTGCCATTTTGGAGGAACGTTTCGCAACCGGTAAAATCTCAGAAGAAGAATTTGTAAAGAGAAAGAACATGTTAAAATAAAAGTTGTCGCTCTATCGTAGAAGGTTTTAACGATAAAGTGAGCAAATTTTCAACAAAAAGATAACACATTTAAAGGGGATTATTTCAATGAAAAAAGGATTAATGGCTAGCATTATTACTCTATCTCTATTTGTTATATCAGCATGCTCAAATGACACAAATCAGATCGACTCGTTTATGCATATTCATGGATTAGAATACTCACAACATGACGAGAGTATTTTTTTAGCTACACATATGGGCTTAATTAATTTAAATGAAGAAAGTTGGGAACTAGTTGGTGAGCCAGAACATCAGCATGATTTCATGGGTTATACAGTTATAGATGAAAACGTAATGATCTCAAGCGGGCACCCTGGTGCTCGGTCTGACTATGTTGATCCATTAGGGGTTATCATTAGTCATGATTCTGGTGAAACATGGGAACCAATTGCACTTTATGAGGAAGTTGATTTTCATCTTTTACACGTAAATGAAGGAAACCAAGAAATCATGTATGGAATTGATGTATACAACTCAAACCTATATCGGTCAAACGATGGAGGTTATGATTGGGATGTGGTGGATACAGCAGGATTACCAGGACCTGTAGCTTCCGTTCTTTCATTAACGTCTCATCCGCAATCTCCTGATTACTTGCTAGCTGGAACTGAGACTGGAATGTATGAATCATCAGACGGTGGTCAAACGTGGGCTTTAAAAGAAAATAATCTTAGCGCAAGTTCTTTCCAAACTCTTGATTCTGATTCAGAAGATTTAGTAGCCTATCTCTTCGGAGAAAAGGAAGGCTTGTATTTAAGTGAAGACTTTGGAGAAACATGGGCATCTTTGAATTTTAAGGTAGACGATGATTACATTATGTATATTAGTAACCATCCAACAGATGATCAAAAGATAGTACTCGGATCAATGAGCCAAAGTATTTATGAGACAAAGGACTTTGGGAAATCGTGGGAAGTATTGGCAGAGGAAGGAAAAAGAAAGAATTAAAAATATAACTCAATTAAGAGTAAAGTCAATAAAATGAAAACAGAAAGGGGTAAATGAGATAATAAGTCATTTATCCCTTTTTTGGTTTGTATTATATTAAGTTGTTGCATTTTTTTGTAAGAAGCATAGCTGCAGATATATTAAGAGTCGGATATAAAGGGCTCGTGCAGCTCGTAATTGTCAGGTAAGTTAAAAATTAATTTTTCAGAATAACATAACTTTTTATTAAAACTACTAAACTTCATACTTTGAACAAATTCATATGAAATAATCCTCTTATTAACGAAAATAAGGGGTTTTTATTATGCCAAATGAGAAAAGAGTTTTCTTGAAAAGTTTTATGCACTCCCCAAAGGCTATTGGAAGTATTATCCCTAGCTCTCCTTACCTCGTTCAGAGTATGGTTAACCAAGTAAAATTACAAAAAAATTCGAAGGTTGTTGAATTAGGAGCTGGGACAGGAGTTCTTACTGAAACAATACTCAAAGAATCAAAACTAAATCACCCATTAATAGTATTTGAAAACAATAACTCCTTAAAACAATCGTTAAACAGATTTGCTTCTGAAATTACTATTTTTGATGATGCTTTTAACTTGAAGGGGCTCCTAAATGAACAAGAAAATTCAATTGATTATATTTTTTCTGGTCTTCCTTTACTAAATTTCAAAAAAGAAGAACTATTCAATTTACTTGATCAGATAGACTATGTTCTCAAACCAGGCGGGAAATTTATTGCTTTTCAATATACACCTTTTTTGCTTCTTTATCTTAATGCGGCTTTTGATAAAACGAGTCTTAAAGTAGTTCCTTTAAATATTCCTCCTGCTTTTGTCTTTGTCTGTGAGAAAGAGACATTGACATAAAATCGAAGTTCTACTTATTAGGACTTTGGATAGGAGATTCTCTTATATACTTTAAAAATTAGAAAGGCTGAATTTATTACGTATCCTGTTTGTGGTAGGGAGGATGAATTTCCCTTTGAACGTACCTGTATCAATCATCGAAACTATCAACGTACCTTTGAAACTAGTTAAATTATAAAAGATCTAACAGGAATTATATTTAATTTTCATAATTAATTCAAACTTTCCTTATATATTAATAACTATAGTTCAGATTTTATATTAACTTTGCAAAACAATTAAACAGCTAAGAGGTGAAAGGGAAATGGAAGAAACAATACAACCGTTAAGCAGAATTTTTATTGAAATCGGTCCTTTAAAAATCTATTGGTATGGGGCACTTATTGGGACCGGTGTAGCCATTGGTTATATAATGGCTACACGGGAAACGATTAAACGAGGGCTACCGAAAGATACATTTGCAGATTTACTTCTATGGGCATTACCTATCTCCATTATTTGTGCCCGCTTGTATTATGTGGCCTTCCGATTTGAACATTACGTAGACGACCCTATAAGAATGTTGTATATATGGGAGGGTGGCTTAGCTATACATGGTGGATTAATTGGCGGTGTAGCGACAGCTATTGTTTATGCCAAAAAACAAAATATACCAATATTTAAATTGTTGGATATTGCTGCACCTAGTATCATACTGGCTCAGGCCATTGGTCGTTGGGGTAACTTCATGAATCAGGAAGTGTATGGTGGACCTGTAACAAGAGAGTTTCTCGAAAATCTTATGTTACCTAATTTTATTATCAATCAAATGTATATTAATGGAACCTACTATCATCCAACATTTTTATATGAATCAACCTGGAATATAATTGGTGTTGCAATTTTACTTTGTCTGCGCAGGTTAAACCTGAAACAAGGTGAAATTTTTTATAGCTATCTCATTTGGTATTCTATTGGTCGCTTTGTCATAGAAGGAATGAGATTAGATAACCTGATGATGGGTGATACTTTGCGAACGGCACAAGTAGCTTCTATTATATTGATTATTGGGGCAGTAATAACTTGGATTTATCGAAGAAGAGCAGGTTTAGCTAATCAAGGATATCTTGATGAGGTAGTGAAGCAACAAAAAAATAATAAAGGGAAGAAGAGAAAGAAAAAATAGACATTCTAAAAACAGCTGACCATTTAAGGTCAGCTGTTTTATGTTTTATTAAAGTGTCGTCTCTTAAAAAAAGGAAGAAGAAATTAAATTAAGATAAATGATTAATAAAAGCATAAAAATTTTGTAAATTCCCAAGAATGAATTAAAAAATAAGGTTGTCCAAGAAGTTAGTTGTCATGGGCTTGAGTGTTAAATGTCATCATTTTTTAATTATGTAGCTTTCAAATTTAGGAGATTAAGTTAACACATGTATTGTACCAAGGAGGCTGAAGTTGTGAAGGGCGAGGGGATCAGAAAATTAATTGGTTGTATTCTCTTACTAAGTATATTTTTCGTGGGCTATTCTACGCCTGTTCAAGATGTCATAAGTATTCCAAATGAGATTACTGTTTATGAAGGGCAGCAAATAAGCTGGGAAGTTTCTTCTACACGTATAGGTGACTTTTCTACAAAAACTGAAAATGAAAAACTTGTTACAAACATTACTACTTCTACAAATAATAGAACAGGTACAACCTCAATCACTGCAACAAGCAAAGAAGCCAATGATACAACTTTGACAATTGAAATAGGTAATTTTCCAATTAAACAAGTTCAGGTTCGTACATTACCAGAACTGAAAATTTTGCCCGGAGGTCAATCCATTGGTGTCAAGCTAAATAAAGAAGGCGTGGTTGTCGCAGGCTATCATTCTGTTAAGTCTTCAGTTGGAGAAGAATCACCTGCAGTTAAGGCAGGAATAGAAGTAGGAGACTTGATAACGAAAATTAATGGGAATCCTATAAGTAGGGCGGATCAAGTGGAAGAAATTGTTCAAGAAGCTGGTGAGAAAAAAGAAATACTAAAAATAGAAATTAGGAGAGATAATCAATTTTTTTTGAAAGAATTAACACCTTTAAGAAATAAAGAAGACGACAAATATCAATCAGGGCTATATATACGTGATTTCACGGCAGGTATAGGTACTCTAACATTCTTTCACCCTGATACGAATAAATACGGGGCACTTGGTCACGTTATATCAGAAGCTGGAACCAAACAGGCAACCGTTGTTCATGATGGTCAAATAATGTTGTCCCCTGTTACATCAATTAAGAAAGGGGTTAACGGTGAACCTGGTGAGAAGATAGCAAAGTTCTTACCTAATCAGGAGCTTTTAGGTTCAGTTACATTAAATAGTCCTTTTGGTCTTTTTGGAGAAGTATTCAATAAAGATACTTTTTTTGATCAACCTATTCCTGTAGCTTCTGCTGATCAAATTAAAGAAGGTCCCGCTAAAATACTTACGGTTATAGAGGGAGATAAAGTACAAGAATTTGATATTGAGATTCTTAAATCAAATCCAAGAAAGTCTCCAACAACAAAAGGATTAATTATTAAAGTAACCGACCCTAAATTACTAGAAACAACAGGAGGAATTGTACAAGGGATGAGTGGTAGCCCAATTATTCAAGAGGGCAAGTTGATTGGTGCGGTTACGCATGTTTTTGTAAATGATCCAACATCAGGCTATGGAGGCCACATTGAATGGATGTTACAAGAGGCGGGAGTTAAATAGCTATGTATGGTGTAAAAGGGGGTGTCTCAAAAGGTCTGTTTTTGACCTTTTGAGACACCCCCGAAGCAATGAGCGAAGTCGCTACATCTTTTAAAAGCCTTGAGAGGAGTGGGTTTCTCCTCTCAAGGCGCGTAGCGAACGGAGCCATTGCCACCTCTGTTTCGGACTTTTGGGACAACCCCTTTAAATTGCTCGTAAAAATTTTTTCTTCTATCATTCTTCATACATTCTACAAACATGCAGGATATACTCCAACAGAAGATTAAGGAGGAGTGCGATGAAAAATAGTACTTATAGACAAATAGTTGTAGGGGGTTTATCGCTTATACTAGCTTATCTATTTTTTCAAAGCAGAGGTCTCTGGGATCCAATGCATGCATGGAACAGAGCATTTGCAGATGTATCGTTACTATTCTTAAGTGTGATTTTACTTCTAGGATCCCTTTCTAAAGTATTCAAGTCAGTAAGGAAATGGCTGGTTTGGAGAAGAGAACTTGGGATATGGACAGGTGTTACTGCAATTGTTCATGTATTGATTATCCTTGATGGCTGGGTTCAATGGGAATTATTCCAGTTCTTTTTCGTTTTTAGTCCAATTGCAGGTGAGTGGGTTTTACATCCTGGATTTGCTTTAGGTAACTTATTGGGAATTGTAGCGTTGGTATATGTTCTTATCTTAATGTTAACATCAAATACAAGAAGTAAAAAAATATTGGGATTCAAATCTTGGAAATACGTCCAACAAACTGTACATGTCTTGTATCATTTGGTAATTTTGCATACGGCTTATTTTATTTTTATACACAATCCTGATGCGCCTAATTGGTTACAAGTACCTTTCATCATGACTATTACATTAGTCTGGCTAAGCTCTTTAATAGGGTTTTGGTTTACCGTAAAAGAGGCTAAAAAAAGTAAAGGTATATAAATAAATGGCTCCTTACGAAGGTTAGGAGCCATTCA
>NZ_JAKRYL010000040.1 GCF_023555415.1 Halalkalibacter alkaliphilus
CCTTTATCTACATTAGGAGGAAATTCTCCGCCTATGAATTCTCATACCTAAGCAAAAGTTGATACGAGAGGGCGGAATTGGTTTGTAAACTTCGTAATACGCAATCAGAAGAATGAGCAATTAAAAGCAAAATAGCAAGGGTATAAACCCTTGCTATTTCTAATGTTTTTAATCCTCTAGCCTAACAATTGCTCTACATTTTAATAGCACAAAAAGGATTACGTTTTGGTTTGCATTTCCCTTTGCAAATTGACGTTTTGCGATAGGAAACGGAACCCGTTAGTGTCTCAAAGGTCTATTTTTGACTTTGGGACACCTACGACTTTTGGGACAGACCCAACTCTCATGTATTATTTTGTATCTGGTAATTCGCATCCATCATCATCACAAGCTGCACCTGATTGATCGACAGTAAGACCATCTTGTTCAATAATCTGTTGCAACGATTGAACAAACACTTCAGGAGACTGTGCACCGGTGATAGCATATTTTTTATTGATAAGGAAAAATGGAATGCTTTTGATACCATATTGCTCAGCTTCTTGTTCATCAAGGCGAACAGCTTGGCTGAATTCATTACTAGCGAGCATGTCTGCTGCTTCGGCTCGATATAATCCGACCTCTTCAGCTAGATCTACCAACGTTGCATGATCTCCAATATGCTGTCCTTCGCTGTAATACGCACGCAAGAGGCGATCTGTCATCTCATGCATCCGTCCATGTTCTTTGGAAAACATCACTAAACGATGTGCATCAAAGGTGTTCGTTAAGACTTGAGTGTCGAATCTGAAATCTAAGCCAAGTTCATATGCCATTTGTTCCATGTTTCGGCAGTTGGCTTTTGCTTGATCCAGACTCATTCCATATTTTGAAGATAATTTTTCATATATATTATATCCTGCATCCCGTTCCATCGTAGGGTCTAATTCAAAACAACGATAGTCTACTGTGATAGGATGGTTTATTTTTTGAATGGCGTCCTCCAGACGCTTCTTGCCAATATAGCAAAATGGTCAAGCAAAATCTGTCCACATTTCAATGTGTAACATCATGATCCCTCCAATTAAGTTAAAATTTCAATTTTCATTTTTAGTATATCGATTAAGAGGAGAGGTGACCAATAAGTTGCACCAAATAAAAAGAAATACACAAAAAAGGGGGGAACTCAAAGGTATACCCCCCTTCTATAATTATTTAAAATGTGTATGCAGATCCTACAACGATCAGCAGGATAAATAACACAACTATTAAAGTAAAGCTATTACCAGTAACGTGACTCATGAAGAATTCCTCCTTTTTGAGTGACTACACCCTTACCCTATGTTTGAATGAATGAAATGGGTGGGCACCTGCCTGGAATTTTTGAACTTTGGGCTAATGGTTGTTTGTTTGAATAAGATCATTATGCTGCCCCTAGTATTTGCAGTAGAAGCCACTGAAAAAGTCTTTTTTAGCGGATTCGCTCCACACGTTGCGCGCCTGCTATGAGAAAACCACTCATAGCAGGCTTTAAGACAAAGCAACGGTTCCTCTCAGTGCCCTCTTTGCAGTACTAGGGGGCGTTTTTCTATGAAATGATCTTATATGGTGATATATTGAGTACATAATAAGGAGTTGTTTTAATGAAAATACGTAATGCTCTTTCAGATGAAGTACAGTATATTCGAACGCAGCGAATCGAGGCTTATAGTGAACATGCAAAAGTCGTATCAGAGGAACACTGGCAGGCTCTTAAACAAGCAATCTCTTCAGAGGCAGATGAGCAATCTGGTGTAGAACTCATTGTTGCCGAAATAGAAGGAGGTATTGTAGGAAGTGTTGCACTCTTTCCTCCTAAATCAGATGCCTACGAGGGGCAGGTTGATGAATTAGATTACTCAGAAATTCGACTTCTAGCGGTTACGAAAGAAGCACGAGGAAAAGGGGTAGCACATGCCTTGCTTACAGAATGCATTGAACGAACGAAAGCAAAAGGCTATGATGCAATTGGATTACATACGGCGGACTTTATGGAAGGTGCTATCAAGTTATATGGCCGAATGGGGTTTGAACGATTGCCTGAGCATGATTTTGAGCCTGCGAATGATGGAGTGATTGTGAAGGCGTTTCGATTGGGGATATAATGAGGAAAAGGTCAATGAAGCCTTTTGGCTGCATTGACCTTTTTTTGTCGATTTTCTGGTTGTGGCTAGTAAAGGTGTAGTTACGGCGAGTATAAGTATTGTAAGAAGGAGGTTAACCAATGAACGAAAAAAAGAGCGGTCTTAAGCCGTTCCTATCCCTTGTTTTATCAACGAAGATTCCAAAGACTGGATTGATAATTGGCTTAATAGCGAGTATTATCACAACGCTAGCCGGCTTGATCGTTCCGCTTTTAACAAGGGAATTAGTTGATGGATTTTCTGTGGAAGCATTAAGTATTTCAATCATGTTCGCGATCGGACTAGCCTTCCTTGTCCAAGCTATTTTGAATGGTTTATCAATTTATTTGCTTAGTGCAGTCGGTCAAAAGGTGGTAGCGAGATTACGTGAAATAATTTGGGTGAAGCTGCTACGTCTGCCTGTAACATATTTTGATAATCACTCAAGTGGTGAGTCTGTTAGCCGGGTCGTCAATGATACAAGTATTATTAGACAGTTAATCTCAGGTCACTTTCCTCAATTTATAACAGGAATTATTTCGATTATAGGGGCTGTAACCATACTTACAATAATGGATTGGAAAATGACATTGCTTATGTTGACTTCGGTCCCATTCACAATTGCTATTATGATTCCTTTAGGCAGGAGAATGGCCAGGATTTCACGTGGATTACAAGATGAAACAGCAGTGTTTTCTGGAAACATTCAACAGACATTAAGTGAAATTCGCTTAATGAAAGCTTCAAATGCAGAGCGTGTCGAGGAGAAGAATGGATTTGCCGGAATCGATCAATTATACAAGTATGGTTTAAAGGAAGCACGAATTTTTGCTGTTATTGCACCGCTCATGTACGTTGTTGTAATGGCTGTCATTGTGATGATTATTGGGTACGGTGGGATTCGCGTAGCAAATGGAACGATGACAACGGGTTCACTCGTTGCCTTCTTGCTTTACTTATTTCAAATCATCATGCCACTTACCTCTTTTGCGAGGTTTTTTACAGAGCTTCAGAAAGCAAAAGGAGCAACAGAAAGAATCATCGATATACTTGAACTTGAGTCAGAAGAAGAAAATGATGGGAAAGAAATAGATATTAAAAATGAGTCTATCTATGTTTCAGACGTGACTTTTTCTTATGATAAGAATGAGCCAGTATTAAGAGGCGTATCATTTGATGCAGCACCTGGTGAAATGATCGCTTTTGCAGGGCCTAGTGGTGGCGGAAAAACGACGATGTTTGGTTTGATAGAGCGATTTTATGAGCCTACTTCTGGAGTGATACGAATTGGAAACATACCAATTAAGGAAATCTCGCTATTTTCATGGCGGAATCAGATTGGTTACGTTTCTCAAGAAAGTGCAATGATGGCGGGGACTATACGTGAAAATCTATGCTACGGTTTAGAAAACAAAGAAGAAATTACAGACGAACAATTGTGGAAAGTTGCAAAAATGGCTTATGCTGATCAATTTATCCAATCTTTCCCTGAGGGGCTAGATACAAAAGTAGGGGAACGAGGCGTGAAGCTATCTGGAGGTCAACGGCAACGCATTGCCATTGCTCGTGCCTTTTTAAGAAACCCTAAAATTCTAATGATGGATGAAGCGACGGCCAGTCTAGATAGCCAGTCAGAAAGTGTTGTTCAACAAGCTCTAACACGTCTCATGGAAGGGAGAACCACGTTTGTCATTGCCCACCGCTTATCTACAATTGTGGGTGCCGATAAAATTGTTTTTATTGAAAATGGTGAGGTTACAGGGATTGGTACACATGATGAATTAATTAAATCACATGTGTTATATAGAGAGTTTGCAGAGCAGCAGCTAGCTTAGTTTTACAGCAACAATGTTAATTTGAACAGGTGTCTCGCCTAGGGCTTTTTTAGTGACTAGGATGAGGCGCTTTTTTAAAATTGTGAGCCTTTAGTTGAGAGGATTTGTTATTTATACTACCAAAACAGGTTATATATACCAATACGAATCTATCATTTTAAAGAAACTTAGTTAGTGCAGTAGATAAACTAAGTTGAGCTTGCTATAATGAGTTCAAGTTAGAAAGCTTGCAGAAAGAGATTAATTTAATAATGTAAACCCTTACTTATTTACTATCTGCAGGCGTCCATTTTGTGAAAAAAGGAGGTTAGTGAGATACTTTTGCATTTTTAAAAATTTTAATCTATGAAAAGGAGATTTTAACATGCTTAAAGTTCTTAAAAAACCGATCATTGCAGGGTTAGCTTTATCACTTGTGTTAACAGGCGGAATTGGAAGTGTCGCTGCTCAAGGAAATGGACATAAAGGGGTATTTGGAGAAAATCAGAAGGGAAATGGTAATGTGCAACCACATGCTTGGCAAGTTGCTTCTTTAGCTGACAGGTATGAGAGCGCTTTCGATATTGGTGCAGCGGTTGAGCCGTATCAATTAAACGGAAGACAGGGAAAAATCTTAAAGCATCATTACAATAGTATCGTTGCAGAAAATGCAATGAAGCCGGTTTCTCTTCAGCCAGAGGAAGGAAAGTGGGACTGGGAAGGAGCCGATAAAATTGTTGAATTTGCTCGCAAAAATGATATGAACTTACGTTTTCATACACTCGTCTGGCATAGTCAAGTACCAGATTGGTTCTTCCTAGATGAAGATGGAAATCCGATGGTAGATGAAACAGATGAAGAAAAGAGAGAAGAGAATAAAGAACTCTTATTAGAGCGAATGAAAACACATATTAAAACAGTTGTAGAACGTTACAAGGATGATGTGGATTCTTGGGATGTTGTAAATGAAGCAATTGCTGATGGAACTCCGAATGAAAGAGGACTTCGTGAATCGGTTTGGTATCAAATTACAGGTGATGAATACATAAGGGTCGCCTTTGAAACTGCTAGAAAATATGCAGGCGAAGACGCGATGCTTTATATTAATGATTACAACACGGAAGTAGAAACAAAAAGAGATCATCTTTATAATCTAGTGAAAGAATTAAAAAAAGATGGGGTACCAATTGACGGTGTGGGACATCAGGCACATATTCAAATTGGCTGGCCTTCCATTCAACAAATGAAGGATTCATTTAATTTGTTTACGAGCTTAGGTTTAGACAACCAAGTAACAGAACTGGATGTTAGTCTTTATGGCTGGCCGCCAAGACCTGCCTATACATCTTATGATGCGATTGAAGAAGTACGAATCCAAGCTCAGGCTGACCGTTACGAACAAATTTTTAACTTATATGAAGATTTAAAGGTAGACATCAGCAGTGTCACATTCTGGGGAATTGCTGATAACCATACGTGGTTAGATGACCGTGCAGAAGAGTATAATGATGGAGTAGGAATTGATGCACCATTTCTATTCGATGAAAACTATAAAGTAAAACCTGCTTTCTGGAAGGTTATTGATTAATAGTGTTTTAGAAGAAATACTTATAAAAACGGCTTCGCTTAGGCGGAGTTGTTTTTTTGCATTTATTCTTTCATTTAAAAATGTGCGAAGTTAATGGGACTACTGTTAGATAGTTGGAAGAACACTGAAAGTAGACTTGCTCCCTTGTGGTTTCATAGCAGAGGTTCTAATTGTTCCAATGTGAAAATTCATACTCAGTTCATAAAAGCTTGTTAGACTATATACGACAATAGTAAAAGTAGGATTTTTTCAAGTTTTACAACCTAATATGAATAGCAGAACGAATAGCGAAAGAAAGGTAACAGGAAAATAGGAATAGAGGCAGAAATGGCAAGATGTTAGAAGTAGGGGTTAGGCTAGTTTTCACCTTTTCCAAATTATCTAATCGGAGTTGAAAATATAATGAATAAAATTCTTGTCGTCGATGACGATTCACATATTCGAAAATTAATAAGAGTATATCTTGAAAATAGTCAATTTAGTGTACTTGAAGCATCAGATGGAAAAGAAGCACTAGAGTTGCTATCACATGAACAGGTCGACTTAGCTATTGTTGATGTAATGATGCCGCATATTGATGGGATTGAATTAACGACAGATATTCGCTCATTTTTAAACATCCCGATTTTAATGGTAACAGCAAAAGGGGAATCGCAGGATAAGGTAAGAGGGTTTAATGCAGGGACGGATGATTATTTAGTAAAGCCCTTTGATCCAGTAGAATTGATCTTAAGAGTAAAGGCCCTTTTAAAACGATATCATGTCACGATAGATAAGGTGGTGACCATTGGTGAAACAACAATCGATTTAGAAAAACATTTGATTCAATGTAATGATTCATCCGTATACTTAAAGAAAAAGGAATGTGAATTACTTTATATGCTAGCTAATTCACCTGGAAAGATCTTTACCCGTACACAATTGATTGAAAAGATATGGGGATTTGATTATGAAGGTGATGAAAGGACGGTTGATGTACATATTAAACGATTACGAGAACAATTGGTTCCTTTTAAGGATATAACGATCACAACCATCAGGGGGTTAGGGTATCGGTTGGAGGAGATTTAAGTGCTTAGAAAAAGTCTTTATGTAAGGATCGTAGCAACCTTTATCGGGGTAGTAATCATCAGTATAGCAACTTCATACTTCATTACCGCTTTCTTTTTTCTTGAGAGAGAAGTTGTAAATATTACATCGCGTGTAGCGGAAATAATTGAATTAGCGGATCCAGAAAAGTTGCCCGAAATGGCAGAAACATTAGAATCTTATCATTTTGACATTATGATTATGGACGAAGAGGGTGTTCCTTTACTGGAACAGCATACGCCGTTTGTTATTTCCGATGAAGATATTGCGAGTGTGTTTCAGTCAGATGGACAAGTGCCTATGACTCTCTCTCATAGAAGAGGCGACGTTACAAAGGGAGCCGGATTCCAAGTGGAAATTATGAATGAACCATATGCCTTGTTTGTTTATATAAATTCAGAAGAAGAGATGAAGGGTATTAGAGGGATTATCAACATTTCTCTTATTTTGGTACTGCTTGTAGGCAGCTTGCTAATTTTTTTAGCTTCTCGTCATCTGGTTAACCCGATTAAAATGCTTACACATGCGGCAAAAGAGATGGCAAAAGGTAATTTCTCTGTACGAATAAAAAGCAAAAACAAAGATGAGATTGGTGAACTAATTACTAGTTTTAATCATATGGCAACAGAGGTCGAGAAGATTGATCAAATGCGTGATGATTTTGTTAGTAGTGTATCGCATGAAATTCAGTCTCCGCTCACATCAATTAGAGGCTTTACGAAGGCAATTAGAGATGAAGTAATACCAACACAGAATCAAAAAGAATACTTGGATATTATCTATCACGAGACCGACCGGCTTTCTAGGCTAAGTGAAAATTTATTAAGACTTGCATCTCTAGATTCAGAGCATCATCCTTATCGTCCAGAGCGGTACCGGTTAGATGAACAAATTAGAAGAACGGTGTTAGCAACGGAACCGCAATGGAAAAAAAGAGAGCTGCAAATTCATCTAGAATTAGAGCCAATTGAAGTGATGGCAGATCAAGATTTATTGGAACAAGTTTGGTTAAATCTCATCATAAATGCAATCAAATATTCTTATCAAAAAGGGGCCATTCACATTGAGTTAAAAAGAGGGGATCATGGTATTTCAATAAGCGTCAAAGATTATGGTAAAGGAATCACAAAAGAAGCAATTCCATATTTGTTTGATCGATTTTATAAAGTTGACAAAGCCAGAGGAAGTTCAATTGATGGCAATGGTCTTGGTTTATCTATTGTGAAAAAAATCTTAGGGATCCATAATTACTCGATTGACGTCCTAAGTGAAGAGGGAGTCGGTTCAACATTCGTCGTAACAATACCAGATAAAGATGGAACATGAGAAGTTGACTAGCGAAGGAGAATTGATATGAAAGTGACAGCCTTACTTCACTTAGTGGAGGGCTGTCACTTTCTATAATTTTAGACTAAACCCCGGTTCGTTTTCGTTGATTGTTTTGTTTTTTGGTTTGTTGACTCTTCATTTGTTTAGTTGATTGGTATGGATTATTTGAAGGTCTATTGGTAGCCGTTTGTTTCTTTTTATTTTCAAGTTGTTGTTTAATGGCATCTTGCAGGCTGATTTTCTTTCTTGGTTTTTCGGTAGACATGAACATGATCCTCTCGCTTGTAATTTGTTATTAGTATGTACAGTATACAGGAATTTTTATAGGCACGTGCAACTTTTAATTTAGAAGAATTGATGTATGTTGTAAAAACTTCAACATGAATAAACCAGCTTTTAGTATAAATTCCAAACTCCATCACATTCTAAAACAGTAAAAACTTTAGAATTAATTTTTAGAATTAATTTAAGATAGGTGATAGAGATGGAATCAAGCTGGCTTTCGATCGTACCGTTTTTAGTGGTAATTCCCGTAGCTATTTACACAAAGCAAGTACTTCCAGCTCTTTTTTTAGGCTTGCTAGTTGGATCCTATATTTTGGATCCATCGATTCTCGGTGGTATACAAACAATGTTCGTTTATGTTGTTCAGGCATTAATTGATACAAATAATATCAAAATTGTTGTCTTTTTATATGCCTTTTCAGGATTGGTTGGCATGATTAAAATGACAGGTGGGATTAGGGGATTTGTTGAGAAGGCAGCAGAAAAAATTCAAACGAGAAAACAAGCACTTATTTTAACGTACGTATCTACAATCGGAACGTTTGCTGCTCCAACCTTTCGATTTGTTACAATTGCTCCAATAATGAGAGCTCTTTTGAAAAAAGTAAAAATGACAACAGCTGAACTTGGCTTTGTCATTGAAACGACAGCAACACCGATAATTGTGTTAATTCCTGTTGCGACGGCTTTCGTCGGTTATATGGTGTCGATCATTCAAATAGCGACCGAAAATCAAGGGTTAGAACTAGACCCTTACTCGTTGTTCATTCAAAGCATTCCGTTTAATTTCTTTTCAATCGTTACCATTTTATTAGGTGTGTACTTAAGTTTTTTTCATCATTCAAAAAAGAAATCAACAGCTCCTATGCAAATTAATGAAGAGACGGTAGAAGAGGAAGATGATTGGCACGACTGTCACCCTGGGGTCTCAAAAGAGCTACCGATTAAACCGATGAATTTGCTACTGCCATTGATTCTGGTCATCAGTTTGACGTTATTTTTAACGTGGTGGGATGGTCACGTACAAGGATTTGGATTTTTTGAGGCTTTTATTGAAGCGGATGTCTTAGATGCAATGGTTGTCGCTCTTCTGATTACGGTCTTGCTTTCGATTGGCTTTTATTTGGTTCAACGTTTTAAACTAAGTGAGCTGATTGATGGCTTTATCGCAGGTGGAAACGAATTAATGTCAGTTATCTTGTTGTTATCAATCGTGTGGGGACTCTCATCTATTACAGATGACTTAGGGTTCTCAGCGTTTGTTACAGCCCATTCAGGCTGGATTCCACAAATGTTTATTGCACCGCTTATTTTTGTGTTTGGAGCAGCGGTTTCTTATTTTATTGGTTCGGCGTGGGGGACATGGGGGATTTTGATGCCTCTTGGAATATCGCTAGCGTTAGTTGGTGATGTTTCGTTGCCATTAGTCATTGGAGCTGTGTTTGCTAGTGGTGCGTTTGGAGCTTTTGCGTCACCATTAAGTGATGATACAAATACAATTGCGAAGATTTTGGGCCTTTCTGTAATAGAATATGCAAAATATAAATTGAAACCTGCGTTGATCGCAGCAGGGATTACGACGGGGCTGTATATTATGGTTACTTTTATATTATAAAAGGACAAGGCAAGGAGCTTTTGCACCTTGCCTAAGAGGCTTTCTCATAAGAGATTTCACGTTTTCTCCCTAATCCATTCACGATCAATACACCTAGCAGTGCAATTGCGCCTCCAATAAGTGAAAGAGTTGTCGGTAATTCCTTAAGCCAGACCCAAGCAACGAGAACAGCAACTGCAGGTTCAAGATACATCATACTCGTCACAGAGCTTGCATTCCCTAAAGAAAGAGCAATGGCCCATGTAACATAAGCGATCGCAGCTGGAAAAATTCCAACATAGAGAGCAGATAAGTTCGCTTCTAGTGTCGCGTTTTGAATGGACGTAAATAGGCCGGGAGAAAAAATGAAAAATGGGAGCGTACCCGCCCAAGTAAAGTAAGCTGTTAATTCAATAGGGTTATAGCGCTCCAGCAGTTTTTTTTGAAAAACGAAAAATATCGATGTTGCGATAGCTGCCATCAACACTAAGAAAGCTCCTGTAGAGATTGTCAGAGATGGACCTGCAGAACCTAATGTAATGAGAAGAATCCCTAAAAAACCAACCCCTAACCCAATCCATCCGAATGAGCTTAAGCGCTCCTTTAATACAAGAATAGCTATGATCGCTGTGAAGATAGGAGCTGAGCCAATGAGCATTCCTGCTTCACCTGCAGTGATGGTCATTTCACCAAAAGTAACCCCAATATGATATACACTTATTCCTATAAAGCCGAGTATAAAAATCCTTATGATGTCTTCTTTGTGAGGTAAGCGAAATTTACTCCCGGGCCATAGGGCGTATGCGATAAATAAACTAGAGGCAATCAAGTAGCGAACCAATACTAAGTGACCAGGCTCGTAACCTCCATGTAAACTAGCACGAATCGCAGCAAAAGTAGAGCCCCAAATCATAATAGTAATAAGGGCCATGGAAAAAGCTTTTGTGTTCATATTCTAAGACTCCCTTGTTATGAATAGTTGTCTATGTAAGTAGAGAACCGCTCGTAATACTATCCATTTACTAGTGTAATTGTATCAATGCTTTCCATTATAATTAACGTTAATAGAAATGTCTTCAACTAGTTGAACAGTTATACATATTAAATAGAAAGAAAAAGGTTCTTGTCCCATTAAGATACATAAAGCAGTGAGGCAAGAACCTTTTTCTAGGAACTTTTTCATTCAGATTTTTCTTACATTATTTTTTTCTGTTCCTCTCATTTCATCTAACCATCGGTCCTAGATACATGTTCTGAAACTAGTGAATAATTTGGTTATTATAATATTCTTCGTTATTTACAATTTCTTGTAAACGTCGTCTTCCTTCTTCTGTTAAATATACACTTTTGTCATTTAAGAGCTTTTTGGCTAATTCTACTGTGATTTTTGGTTCAATTTTCTTCTCAGCCATTTTATTTTCCTCCTTTCTATGTGTTTCATTAATAGCTTATTCAAGTTTAGTAGAGTTGAACTGGACAAGTATAATGAATATGGTGCGGATTATAAAAATGTACTTGTCCCCAGGTTGACCACCAAATAGACATAAGAAAAAAAGCGATAAATTGTGAAGTTTGCTAATTTTCTTGGCAAGCTTTTTTTGTAATCGTTTATAAAATAAACATTTTAATGAAATTTCTGACTCTTTATTACGTTAAATGGAAAAAAGGGGTTGTAACGAAACATGATCAATGGTAATATACTATTTAATTTAATGTTATAACACATTAGCGTTATAACATTAAATAGTATGTCACATACAAGTTTGAATACTAGTAGACTATCAACCCATAAAAACAAGTTTTGTAGGGGGCCTGATAGTCAAACAATGTGGTACATAGTAGTGCCATCATGAAATGACCAAGACCATTTCATGCAAAATGCTGTCAAATGAGATAGGTAAAGGGGAATCGAAGTGAGAGAGAAGGAAGTTGTCTATGTCGTTTCTGACTCAGTTGGTGAAACGGCTGAGTTGATGGTGAAAGCCGTCGCATCTCAATTTAATGGGGGAGAAGTTGAAATTGAGCATGTTTCCAACGTTGAGGAAATCAAAGATATCGAGCATGTCATTTATGTTTCTAAAGGTACGAACTCGATTATCGCCTATACACTTGTTATTCCTGCTTTGAAAGAATACTTAGATAAAAGGGCGGAAGAGGAAGGAATTTTAGCGATTGATTTGATGAGTTCACTTATGGAAGCCTTTTCTCAAAAGTTCAATAAGCTCCCGAAACGTCAGCCAAGGTTGATAAGGAAGTTGGATGCCAACTATTTTCGGAGGGTGGAAGCTGTTGAGTTCGCTGTTAAGTATGACGATGGGCAAGATGTACGAGGAATTGAACGTGCGGATATAGTATTAATAGGAGTTTCTCGAACTTCAAAGACGCCATTGTCTATGTATTTAGCACATAAGCGTTTCAAAGTAGCTAATGTTCCACTAGTACCAGAAGTGCGTCCACCCGATGAGCTTTTTAAAGTTTCCAAAAATAAATGTGTTGGTCTAGTTATTACACCAGATAAGTTAAATGAAATTCGCAAACAACGTTTGAAGAACTTAGGTCTGTCGGTAGCAAAATATGCCGATTTAGACCGGATCCTAGAAGAGCTAGAATACGCTGAAAAAATAATGAAACGAATTGGATGTCCCATTATTAATGTCTCAGACAAAGCTGTTGAAGAGACGGCCGATTTATTATTAGCCATGTTGAAAAAGAGAGGGGTAGGAAATCGTGAATAAATTTGTTTATATGTTTGATCAAGGAAGCGGCGATAAAAAGGAACTTCTAGGTGGAAAGGGAGCAAACTTAGCAGAGATGACTCGCATTGGGTTGCCTGTTCCTTATGGATTCACCATTTCGACAGAGGCTTGTAATGCATATTATGATGCAGGAAAATCAATTTCTGATGCAATGGAGCGACAAGTATTAGAAGCACTAACTAACCTTGAAGAAAAAACAGGGAAGAAACTAGGAGATCCAAAGAATCCATTGCTTGTTTCTGTTCGTTCAGGTGCGGTTCATTCAATGCCAGGAATGATGGACACGGTTTTAAATCTTGGAATGAACGATGAAACGGTTGAAGGAATGGCAAAGCTTACGAACAACCCAAGGTTTGCGTATGACTCTTACCGCAGATTTATCCAAATGTTTAGTGATGTTGTCTTAAAAGTGGATGGCTTTTATTTCGAGCAATTACTTGAAGAAATAAGGGAAGAAAAAGGATACGAAACCGATCCTGAAATGTCAGCTGATGATTGGAAAGAAGTGATTCAAGGCTACAAAAAACTTGTGAAGAATCATACAAAAAGTTCATTCCCTGAAGACCCTAAAGAGCAATTGTTCCTTTCTATTAGTGCAGTATTTGATTCTTGGAATAACCAACGGGCAATTGTTTACCGTCGTCTTCAAAAAATTCCTGGCCATCTTGGAACTGCTGTCAACATTCAAAGTATGGTGTTCGGAAACATGGGCGATGATTCTGGTACCGGTGTAGCCTTTACACGGAATCCTTCGACAGGAGAGGCTAAGCTGTATGGTGAATACTTAATCAATGCTCAGGGTGAGGATGTAGTTGCCGGAATTCGCACACCACAGCCAATCGTTACTCTCAAGCAGGAAATGCCAGATGTGTACCAGCAATTTGTGGATACGTGCAACCTTCTTGAAAAGCACTATCAAGACATGCAAGACATTGAATTCACCGTCGAGCGAGGAGAACTGTTCATTCTTCAAACAAGAATTGGAAAAAGAACCGCTCAAGCGGCTATCAAAATAGCAGTTGATTTAGTAGAAGAAAAGATTATTAGTAAAAAAGAAGCCATTTTACGGGTTGATCCAGATCAATTGAATCAGCTGCTTCACAGTCGTATCGATGATTCTTATGTGCGGAATCCACTAGCGAAAGGTCTTCCTGCTTCACCTGGGGCTGCTACAGGTCAAGTCGTATTTAATGCAGATGACGCTGAACGTTTAGGAAAAGAAGAGAAAAAGGTGATCTTAGTCCGCCCAGAAACAACCCCTGATGATATTCATGGAATTGTCGCAGCACAAGCTACTGTGACGAGCCGCGGTGGGATGACGAGCCACGCAGCAGTCGTAGCAAGAGGGATGGGGAAAGCTTGTATTTGCGGCTCTGAATCTGTCAAGATCGACTTAAAAGGAAAGCAGTTTAAAGTAGGAGAAACGATTGTGAGACAAGGGGATGTGATCACGATCGACGGATCTACAGGTGAAATTTTCTTAGGGGAAATTCCAATGATTGCTCCGCAGCTATCAGAAGAATTTCAATTACTATTAACGTGGGCAGATCAAGAGAGAAAATTAGGGGTCAGAGCAAACGCGGATAATCCTGATGACGCACAAAAAGCGGTTGAATTTGGGGCAGGCGGAATCGGGCTGTGCCGGACGGAGCATATGTTTATGGATGCAAATCGCATTCCAATCGTTCAAGAAATGATACTTGCTGAAACTTACGAACAGCGTGAAGTTGCTTTAAGTAAGCTGTTGCCAATGCAACAAGAGGATTTTGAAGGAATCTTTGAGGCGATGCAAGGTCGCCCTGTTACGATTCGTTTATTGGACCCTCCTCTTCACGAATTTTTGCCAGATAAAGAGGAGCTACTCGTTGAAGTAACGAAACTTCAACTAACAAACCCAGATTCTGAAGAGTTAAGGGAGAAAGAATATCTGTTGCGGAAAGTGCGCCAATTAGATGAGTTTAATCCAATGTTAGGTCATCGTGGTTGCCGACTTGGAATGACATATCCGGAAATCTACGTTATGCAGGCAAAAGCCATTTTCTATGCGATTGCAAAAGGATTGGATAAAGGCATCGATGTAAAACCCGAAATCATGATTCCATTAGTCGGCCATGTAAATGAGTTAAAGGAAATGCGTCAATTGGTCATCAATGCGGGTGTACAAGTGGAAGAAGAAACAGGAAAGACATTTGATTATCTAGTAGGGACGATGATTGAAGTTCCACGCGCCGCGTTAACAGCGGATCAAATTGCTGAAGAAGCAGACTTTTTCTCATTTGGAACAAATGATTTAACGCAATCAACATTTGGATACAGTCGTGATGATGCAGAAGGTAAATTCCTTCAATCATACATTGAAAACAAAGTTTTACTAGAAAATCCATTTGCCTCTCTTGATCAAGAAGGTGTAGGGAAGCTAGTAGAAACAGGTGTGAAGCTTGGTCGAGGGACTAAGCCAGGATTAAAGACAGGAATTTGTGGAGAACACGGAGGAGAGAAACATTCAATCGAATTCTGTCATAAAGTAGGGTTAGATTATGTTAGTTGCTCACCATATCGTGTACCGCTCGCCCGCCTTGCTGCTGCTCAAGCTACAATTAAGCATGAGCTAAAACAGTCGGTGAGCGAATTACAAGCTCAAAAATAAAATTGTAGGAAGCTGCTCTTGTGGCAGCTTTTCTTTTTGTGGAGCAGTGTTGTTTTGGTGAGAAAAAGGGGAGTTATGACGAGTAAACTATGGTTTCCCTTACGTAAAGCTATAAGCACCAGAAATCACCCCAATAATCATTATTATTGCTTAGAGAATACTGAAAAAGGAAAAATCGCCTTTTTCAGTACCCTTATGAATAACCCCTCATCTTTTTGGGAAACTACTTTTGAGGTGAGAAATAATGGGAATAATGAATGTTTTTGGTGATTGGATTGAAAAAAGAAACGAACGCAGAATTGAACTCTGTAAGTCACAAGGGATCTGCCCTGAATGCCAGGGAAAAGGCTTTAACTTGTTAGGGACGGAAGTGTATATGGTTAATTCCTCTTATTATCATTGTGCTGGATGCAATGGTAGTGGATCTTACTTCGATTGGGTAAAAACTATATAAAAGCAAAAGTTTATCACGTTTCTTAGATTGTTTTATATTTTTCATCGATCTTTTTCGCGTATGGGACAATAAGGACCTCTACTGCAGGCATTTGCACTTTAGTAGAGGTTTTATTAGTATTGCTTTAATTAATTGGAGAAGAAGCAATGGACTTATTTAGATTTCTTTAACAATGGTCGCTTCTGTAAATAATAGGGCATGTCAGAACTTTTTCCTTCTACAATTTCTTCTACGACTAGTTTAGCAAGAATTTGACTGTATACGGTCCCGTTATCACCAAAGCCAAATACAAAGTAACTATTTGGTGCCTCTGAATATTTTCCGATGATAGGCAGCCCATCAATAGTGCCACCATAAAAGGCAGCTAAATAATAATCTGGTTGCACATGGATATCTGGGAATAATTTATAAAATTCTTCAATTAATTTGTCTTTTTTATGCATTAATTTGCTGTCACGAACTTCGGGGAAAGTCGTGTTTTCATCAAGGCCACCAATAATGATTCGGTTGTCGGCTGTTGTTCTAGTATAAACATAAGGCCTGGCAGTTTCCCAAATGAGGGTACGTTTATACCAAGAAGAAAGGTCGTCAACAGGATTTGTTGTGACCGTATAGGTACTAACAAAGGAGGCTTGTTTCTCTTTTTTCAAGTCTATGCCTTCATAGCCTGCGCAATAGATGACTCGTTTTGCATGAACAAGTTTCCCATTCTTAGTTCGAATGGTTATTTTTTTGGTTTCATTGTTGTAAGAATGACCATTCATTTCAGTTTGTTCATAAATGTGAACCCCTTTTTTCAAAGCGTAGTCTAGTAACGCATGAGTAAATTTAAATGGGTTTAATTCAGCATCATTATAAGAGTAGATGGCAGCCTCTTTTTGAAAAGGATATTTTTCACTAATATCAGTTTGAGTTAAAAAGTCTAATTCAAATTGGTGGCGTTTTAGGAAGTCATATTCTTTCTGAAGTCGCTCTACATCTTCTGGATAGCTTGCGAAATATAATGAGTCTCTTCGCTTAAATTCACAATCAATATCTACAGTTTTTGCCGCTTCTTCAATTTCGTTAATCGCTTGACGACAAAGGCTAACGTGTTTTCCTATGTATTCTTCGCCGAACGTATTTGTTAAATCGGTAAAGAGCTTCTCTCCTGAATATTGAATAAATGCAGTGTTTGTACTTGTACTACCTTGACCAACTTTATTCTTTTCGATCACAACAACGTCCAAATTCGAATTGGATAGGTAATAAGCACATTGAGCGCCGGAGCTTCCACCGCCAATAATTACTACATCGCAGTTAAGATCTTGCTCAAGTCGAGGGTAGGAGGGTGCGTTTGGAAAAGTAGTAGACCAATAATATGTACCTGATTTTATATTCATGATGAAATCACTCCTGCCAACGTAGTCGTTAGTAGTATGGGCATCCTGTTTTGTATCATTCTCGTCAGCAAAGAAAAGCTCGATTTACGGGTTCCGGTAAGTATCAAAACACAACACTTATTGCCGAATATCAACTTATTATTAGAACTTTTGTCAAGTAGGAGGGAAATAGTCATACTCTTATCTAATATGTACTACAAACATATTATTAAAGAGGTGAGAGGATGGAAAACAGTCAAAAGAAATATACGATTAAGGAAGTTTCAAAGAAATTAAAAATCCCAGTAGGAAAACTGAGAGAATGGGAAGAAATGTTTCCAAATGCTCTCTATGTTCAAAGAACAAAAACAGGAGCGCGACTGTATACGGAATATGACCTCGAGATGTTAAAGAAAATAAAAATCTTAAAAGACAATAATATAAATGAGGAAAATGTGAACTTTATTCTTAATACGAACATCGCTGTTGAGGCTGATGAACCACACGAAGACCATCATGATTATGATGTCATATTATCCTTACAAAATGAAACGATTGATAACATTCAAGGACTAACGGAATCTATTGCAGGATTAAAGGAAGAGTTTATTCAAGAAGTGAAAGAAGAAGTAAAAAGTGAAATGAATGCAGGACACAGCAAGACAAAATCGCTTATTCAATCGTATTCCCACACCATTGTAGATACAGCTGAAAGTACAAAAGAAGAATTAAACAGGCTAAGGCAAGACATTCATCGAGAAGAAGAGGAGAAGTTATTTATTCAACAAAAACTTGAAGAAAGAGAAGTTCATTTTCAGGAATTTGTACAAGCCTATCGAGAGACAGCGGCAGCAAAGTCAAAGCTTCCGAGTTGGTTGAATTTTCTTAAACCGAAAAAAGAAGGTTCTGTCGATTATTTATAGCATATTTATAAGAATCAAATGACTAGTCCTCCCACACTAATTGAGCGGTGTGAGAGGGCTTTTTTGTTTTTAAGAGTAATCGTACTATCTTTTGCTAAAACTGTTTTCATTAATCTAGAAACGGACAAGTATGACAAATGTCATATTTGTTACTTGACGTTCATGACTTCTTACGACAATGGCTTTCTTTTAGAATAGAGATATTAGTTCTCCGATCTCAATAAATGGAGCCTTTCAAGGGGGAAGTTATGAGTAATCACAAATTAACACAACTTAGAAAAAGCATTGTACCATTTGAAAAATCAGACGTAAAATCGAGTATTAAACAATTAATAAATACAGTACCACCGTTCTTCGTATTATGGTTTCTAGCGTATCAGAGCTTGTCGGTCTCAATATGGTTAACACTTGCTTTAGCGATTGTAGCTGCGGGGTTTGTCGTTCGGATTTTTATTATTTTTCATGATTGTTGTCATGGATCGTTCTTTAAAAATAAGAAAGTTAACAGTATAATCGGAACCATTACAGGTGTTATTACGATGTTTCCTTTTGAAAAGTGGAAGCGTGAGCATTCGATTCACCATGCAACTAGTGGAAATTTAGATAAGCGTGGTACTGGTGATGTGTGGATTATGACAGTGGATGAATATGTTAATGCATCATTTAAAGAAAGGTTGTCATATAGACTTTACCGCAATCCACTTGTAATGTTTGGACTTGGTCCAATATACTTGTTTTTCATCACAAATCGTTTCAATCGTAAAGACGCAAGAAAAAAAGAAAGAATGAATACGCATGTTATTAATGTTTCAATTGTTGCTCTTTATTCATTCATGATCTGGATGATTGGTTGGCAGGCTTTTCTGCTTATTCAAGGACCAATCCTGTTTGTAGCAGGGGTATTAGGAATATGGTTATTTTATGTGCAGCATCAATTTGAAGATTCTTACTTTGAAGATGAAGAAGAGTGGGACTATGTAAAAGCAGCAATTGATGGAAGCTCATATTACAAGCTTCCTAAAGTATTGCAATGGGTGACAGGGAATATTGGGTATCATCACGTTCATCATCTAAGCCCAAGAGTTCCAAATTATAACTTAGAAAAAGTACATGAAACAACTCCACCATTAAAAAAGGCAACAACGATTACAATGCGTTCTAGTTTACAATCAATCCGCTTTCGTTTATATGATGAAGCTAACAAGACATTTGTCAGCTTCAAACAGGTGAAGCATCTTATGACTAAATCAGAAACTAACGTACAAATTAAGAACAAGCAAGTTAGTCTTCAAGCAAAATCATAGCTACGTTAAAAATTATTAGAGACCACTGAAAAAGTTTTCGGTGGTCTCTAGAATGCTTTCTTTGCAATATGTCAGACAAAAGGCAGTTCTTATTGTATGATAATACTAGAAAATTACTGCTCCTAACAAGAAGAAGAGAGAGGGGCTAATCATGCAAAATTGGTATAATATTTTCCCGAAAAATACTGGCCTTAGCGTTTATATTTGGATTATTTTCTGTCTACTGCCTTTTTATTTTATCTTTAGATTATCTTCTGCAATAGAGATTATTTTCGGTATTTTGATGATTTTGATTTTTTTTCTATCGTATCGTTTATCATTTATTTCTAAAGGGAACCTTGTTTATCTCTGGGTATCCATTGAAATGGCAATAAGCATAGGTATGACATTATTTTATGGTTACGTTTATTTTGCACTTTTCTTAGCCTTTTTTATTGGCAACATTCAGAGTAAAATCGGTTTTGTTACGATGTATATCATCCATCTTTTAACAACAATTAGTGCCGTATGTTTCAGCTTTTTTTCACAAACTGAATTATTTTTTGCCCAGCTTCCTTTTATTATTATTTCAGTGATCGGTGTGATTCTTCTACCAATCACTTCGTACCATCGAAACAAGCGTGAAAAATTAGAGGGACAATTAGAGGATGCAAATAAAAGAATTTCTGAATTGATGGTTGCAGAAGAGCGTCAGCGAATTGCGCGTGATTTACATGACACACTAGGCCAAAAATTATCTCTGATTGGATTGAAAAGTGATTTAGCTAGAAAGTTAGTTGAGATCAATCCTGATGCAGCAAAAGCTGAAATGAGTGATATAAACCAAACAGCAAGAACGGCATTAAAAGAAGTGCGTGAAATGGTGTCGGATATGCGCGGGGCGAAGTTAAAGGATGAAATCGTCTATATTCAGCAAATCTTAAAAGCGGCAAACATGGAATTCATATTTGAAGGAAATGCCACCTTGAAGAATACTCCCTTATTAATAGAAAATGTTGTAACGATGTGTTTGAAAGAGGCTGTAACGAATGTGATCAAGCATAGTCAGGCGACGACTTGTAAAGTAGCTATTAAGGAGTTGGATGAGGAGCTGCAAATTATTGTGCAAGATAATGGCATTGGTTTCTCAAGTAGAGATGATGATTTCCGGGGTAACGGACTTCGTGGTATTAGAGAGCGTTTGGAATTTGTTAATGGAAGCTTGAACATTGAGCAATCGGACGGGATAACAGTTGAAATCCACGTACCAAATGTAATTAAGCAAACGACTAGGGGGGATTAACTTGATTCGTATTGTCATTGCCGAAGACCAACGGATGTTGCTCGGGGCTCTTAGTTCTTTACTTAATTTAGAAGAAGACATGGAAGTGGTGGGGGAAGCGAGGAACGGAGAGGAAGCTTTATCTTTAGTTAAGGAGCATAACCCTGATATTTGTATCATGGATATTGAAATGCCTGTAAAGAGCGGTCTCGATGCGGCTGAGGAGCTAATTGACCAACCTTGTAAAGTTATTATATTAACGACTTTTGCTCGTGCAGGTTACTTTGAACGCGCAAGAAATGCTGACGTGCGCGGTTATTTGTTAAAGGACAGCCCTAGTGATGAATTAGCAAATTCAATACGTGTCATCATGGATGGGAGACGTGTGTATGCTCCAGAATTAGTCGATTTAGCCTTTGATAATAAAAATCCACTGACAAATCGTGAAAAACAAGTTATGGAATTGATTTCTGATGGGAAGAGTACGAGTGAAATTGCAAAAGAACTTTCTTTAACAAATGGTACGGTTCGTAATTATATTTCGGTTATTTTGGATAAACTAGAAGTTGGCAACAGAATTGAAGCTATCTCTAAGTTTAGAGAAAAAGGCTGGTTTAAATAATAGGCGATTGCTTGAACATGTGTTTGTAAGGGATAAAGCGTTGTTAATAGAGGTGTTAGAAAAGAATAAATACCAAAAAAGACCCTTGGGGGATTAACTTCCATTTGCTTTTATAGGCTTTATCTGTTACGATTAACTAGAATTATTTTTGTTCGAAATGTCGGGATTGATAAGTATTTAAACTTTTCGCCTTTGATATCTAAACTGAGCAATGATAGTATTAAAACGTGGATAAGATCCACACAGGAGGAAACACACATGCAACAAGGTACAGTAAAATGGTTTAACGCAGAAAAAGGATTCGGTTTCATCGAAGTTGAAGGTGGAGATGATGTATTCGTACATTTCTCAGCTATCCAAGGCGAAGGATTTAAATCTTTAGATGAAGGTCAAGCAGTTACATTCGACGTAGAGCAAGGTCAACGTGGACCTCAAGCTGTTAATGTAAACAAAGCATAATGAATGAAAAAAGGACTCTTGAGTAGAGTCCTTTTTTTGTTGGGCGTGCCTAAACAAAAACTTTAGCTTTTATTCGATAAAGTAAAAAGGCTGACTATATAGATAGTCAGCCTCGATATGACACAAGTGGTAAATGGTTACATGAAGCATACCATAAAATGTATCAAATGCCTAATTTAATTTTAAGTAACAAATTAAATACGTGTAAATCCTTCTTCTTCTAAGTAGTGGGCTGCTTGTTTATATGAATGAAATGTCCCATCTAAATCATCATCCGCATACACATTCCACATATCGTCTTCTTTTAGTAAAGTAAGTGTTACTGTATTATCATTGATCCATACTTCCTCTTTTGGCTCATGATCATGTTCACTCTCCTTTGGAGTAAGAGAGAGAATTGATTTTCGAATTGTAGAACGAAGGGCCTTTTCAGTAAAGTCGCGGATGTTTACCATCCCTTTATCATTTGTTTGATAACCTGTCATATTCCCAGCGTATACAAAGCCATTTCCGTTAGGGTGTAGATGATATACTACATTCTTCTGGTCGTACGAACTTTCATTGTAGTGAAAGTTAACTCTTCCTAATGAAACATTTTTTCTTTCTAATTCAGGAAAAGATTCAGTAATAATCGATAGTTTTTCTTCAAATGTTAGCATACTTGCCTCCAGTAATTTGTATGGAATGGTTAGTTTGCTCAGTATAGCATAACCGTTCTTTCGTAAAAAGGTATATATCATCTTATAACACTAAAAAGTCGAGCTCATTTGCTCGACTTTTAGAGTCTTATACCTCTAAGCTGCCTTTAGGTCCAAAAAATTCATAATGAATTCGCTCATCAGGTACATTCCATTCCTTTAATGATTGGTTCATTGCTTTCATGAACAGAACGGGTCCACAGAAATAAAAATCGGCTTCGTTGCTCTTTAAAATAGATTGTAACCAAGGAAGATCGATATGCCCATCTTTTTGATAGTTCTGTGCCTGTTGGTCTTCTGCAGTTGGTGATTCGTAACTAACAAAATAGTTAATATTTTCATGCTCGCTAGCGATACGAGCAATTTCCTCATGAAATGCGTGATACGTACTGTTAATAGCAGCATGGACATATGTTACGACTCTAGTTGGTTGTTGACTTGCTAGTGTTTTTAGCATACTGATCATTGGAGTTTGACCAACCCCGCCACTTAATAAGACGACAGGTCGATTTTCATTTGTTTGTAAGACAAAATCTCCAGCAGGTGCTGTAATTTCGATCGTGTCTCCTTCAGAAACTTTATGATGTAGGAAGTTTGAAACGATGCCAGCTGGAATATCTTCTTTTTCATCTTCTCGTTTTACACTAATACGATAGTATTCGCCACCTGGTGCGTCTGATAAACTATATTGGCGTAAATGTGTATACGCTTCTCCATCAATGATTGCTTTTACCGTTATATATTGACCTGGTTGGAAGTTGGAGAGACTGCCTCCGTCTTTCGGTTTTAAATAGAATGACGTAATAACATCACTTTCTTTTTCTTTTTTAGTGATCGTGAACTCGCGGAAACCGTCCCAACCACCTGGTTTCGTAGCTGCCTCATTATACATTTCTTGTTCTACAGAAATAAAGACATCAGCAATGACTCCATATGCTTCACCCCATGCATTGATGATTTCATCCGTTGCCGCATCACCTAACACATCTTTAATCGCTAATAATAGATGTTCACCGACAATTGGATAGTGTTCTGCTTTGACCCCAAGGCTGCGGTGTTTATGTGCAATTTGTTTGACCGCTGGGAGAATCGTTTCTAACTGATCAATATATTGTGCTGCCGCATATACCGTATTAGCGAGCGCTTGCTGTTGTTTCCCTTGTTTTTGATTCACATGATTAAAAATATGTAATAACTCTGGATGATTTGTAAACATCATTTGATAGAAACGCGAAGTGATTGCCGTGCCATGTTCCGCTAAAACTGGAACAGTTGATTTAATAATATCAATAGTTTTGGAATCTAATAATTTTGTTGTCATAGGGAATCCCTCCATTTTTTATTAAAGGTGTATTTGAAATATATGTTTTATTATGGTTGCGTTTTCAGTTAAAAGCAATATTTAAAATGCACCTTTTGAAATATAGACATAATTTATGTGGAATAAAGATCAATGAATTCCTTATGTTATTGGTTGTAATGGGAGAAGGGCCCGTTATTATTTGGAGATAGAGGAATCCTATAACATATATTTCAAATACATATTTTCTTTGTGAGGTTACCTCACCAAAATACTTACAGGTCAAATGTATGCTGTTAAGATGAATGTAACAAAACGAGTTAGTTCTAAGGAGGTAACGAATATGAAAGCGAAAAAGCTTAAAAATCCAGGGATTTTCACATTGTTGGTTCTTACCTTTACCATCTTCTTTCAATAAAAATATGATCATATGTTTTAGATAAAGGTGCACAATCGATGCTATTGTGTACCTTCATTTTTTAATAGAAGGCCACTTGGTTGTTAATGCTGGGGGATAAAATACCACTCACTCCCAAAGGGGAACTGGCGGAATGAAGGGATTTTTTAGAAAAGTCTGTAAGAAAACATGACAAACCACAACATAGTAGCAATTAGTTAGTATACGATGAAACACGTATTTTAAATATAGGTTTCCAGAGAGAGAGAACATCATTTATAGGAGCTTTTGATGGCTCGTAAAAATGAAGAAGGGGGAGGCGGCATGTATAAAGATACGATTGATAAGTTAAACAATATGGCTGTAGAAAAGAGAGAGTTATTGGATAAAAGCTTGGTGAGATATTTAGTTTCAGCTTGTTTAGCTGGGGCGTATGTCGGACTAGCGGTTGTATTGAGTTTTTCATTGGGAGGATCAATTTCGGAGTTATCCCCTCCGTTAGCGTCGCTTTTATTAGGATTATCGTTTGGTATTGCCTTAGTATTAATTATTTTTGCGGGGGCAGAGCTTTTTACTGGTAACAATATGATCTTTACTGTAAGTACGTTATCTAAAGCGACAACGTGGAAAGAAACAGCTCAAAACTGGGCTTGGTGTTACCTCGGTAATTTTATGGGTGCTTCGTTATTTTGTGTCCTCATTTTTTTCTCAGGAGTATTTTCTAATATTGCTAGTGATCATTTTTTAATGACAGTAGCCACTTATAAGATGAATTTAAGTACGTCAGAGATTTTTTTTCGTGGCATTCTATGTAACTGGCTAGTCTGTCTAGCAATCTGGTGCACGTTACGAACCAAAAACGATGCAGCGAAAATCATGATGATTACGTGGATCTTACTAACATTTATTATATCAGGCTATGAACATAGTATAGCAAATATGGCAATCTTAGGCTTGGCTCTCATTCATCCAAGTCCTGAGACGGTAACATTAGCTGGTTATTTCAGCAATTTAATTCCAGTAACGTTAGGGAATATTGTTGGTGGGACGATTTTCGTTGGCTGTTTGTACTGGATCATCAGTCCGCAAACAGTGGAGAAAGTAGAGAAAAAAGAAGTTCTAGTTAGAAAGTCAATAGCTTCAATTAAGTAGAAAACATTAGGAGGATGGGAAAATGAGAGAGAAACTAGTGCTAATAGGAAATGGAATGGCTGGAATTCGTACGATTGAGGAAATCTTAAAAAACGACAGTGAACGTTTTGACATTACTGTCTTTGGGGAAGAGCCGCATCCAAACTATAACCGAATTCTGTTATCTTCTGTTCTTCAGGGGGATACAACGGTCGATGATATCGTTTTAAACGAGTACAGCTGGTATGAAGAAAACCATATTGAACTTTTGACAGGTGACCCGGTGACTCAGGTCGATACAGAGAAA
>NZ_JAKRYL010000041.1 GCF_023555415.1 Halalkalibacter alkaliphilus
AAACCGCTCCTAAAAGGCTTAAAACATAACGGCGGCTCCGCTCATCGCATAGAGAATATTGCAAAAGGGAAAATCACCCTTTTGCAATATTCTCTTGCATTCTTCTATTTCAGGAGGTAGAATAATTAAGTCGGCCACCAAAGAGTTGACGTGATTCGATGGTTATGATATAGTCATTGAGTAAACAATTTAACATTGGAAACAAAGCAAGCAGAAGCGCCCGCTTCTCACCTGATTGACGCGTATGCAGTTTACAGGTATGAACAGTTTCATTTCTACGAATGGACGAAGTGTGGGCGTATTATTGCGCCTACACTTTTTTTGTACTTGAATGAAGGTGCATTGGACTACAATGTTCATGCAAACTTTGCTTTGATTCGTTAAAATCCTTTGGAGGTGGCTCATTATTAGTAAAGACATGTTGGTCAATGAAGGGATTCGTGCACGTGAAGTACGTCTTATTGGAGCAAACGGCGACCAAGTCGGCGTTAAGTCTAAACAAGAAGCACTTGAAATGGCACAAAACGTCAATCTTGACTTAGTATGTGTTGCTCCAACTGCGAAACCACCTGTATGTCGCATCATGGACTACGGGAAATTCCGTTATGAGCAACAAAAGAAAGATAAGGAAGCTCGTAAGAAACAAAAGGTTATCAACGTGAAAGAGGTTCGTCTGAGCCCGACGATTGAAGATAATGATTTTAATACGAAGCTTCGTAATGCTCGAAAATTCCTTGAAAAGGGAGATAAAGTAAAAGCAGCGATCCGTTTCCGTGGACGTGCCATTACTCATTCTCAAATTGGACGGAAAGTATTAGAGCGTCTTGCAAAAGAATGTGAAGACATTGCAACAGTTGAATCAATGCCTAAGATGGAAGGACGTAGTATGTTCCTAATCATGGCTCCTAAAACTGAGAAGTAATTTCTTTGCTGAACAAGATTAAAGGGAGGACCTGAGTTATGCCAAAAATGAAAACTCACCGTGGAGCAGCTAAACGTTTTAAGAAGACTGGATCTGGAAAGCTTAAGCGCTCGCACGCATTTACTAGTCACTTATTCGGTAACAAGTCACAAAAGCAAAAGCGTAAATTACGCAAAGCTGGAATGGTTCATTCTGGTGACTTCAAACGTATTCGTGAAATGTTAACGTACAAAAAATAATTGATTCGTTTTTTAGAAAAAGGAGGGAACTTCGATGCCAAGAGTAAAAGGCGGTTATGTCGCTCGTCGTCGTCGTAAAAAGGTATTAAAGTTAGCTAAAGGATATTACGGTTCTAAACATACATTATTTAAATCAGCGCAAGGACAGGTAATGAAGTCTTTACTTTATGCTTACCGCGATCGTCGCAACAAGAAACGCGATTTCCGTAAGCTATGGATTACTCGTATCAACGCAGCTGCTCGTATGAATGGTCTTTCTTACAGCCGTTTCATGCACGGTTTAAAGCTTGCTGATATCAATGTTAACCGTAAAATGCTTGCTGAACTTGCTGTAACTGACGAAAAGTCATTTGCACAACTTGCTGAAAAAGCAAAAGCAAGCCTTAATGCATAAAAATAAAAAAAGCGCGGCTACTAGTCGCGTTTTTTTATTTTGTCAAAAAAGGTCTAAATTCATAGAAACGGAAATATAACGTTTTCTAGAGGCAATGGAAAAAGGAAGATCGGCTTTTTTCCATTGTTTCTAAAAGGTAGGGGGATCTAAAAATGATCATAACGATCTATATTCTTTTCGCTAACATCCTAGCATTTGTTATAATGGGCATGGACAAGGCAAAAGCCAAAAGTCGTCAAAGAAGAGTACCTGAAAAGACTTTGTTTTTGTTAGCGTTAGTTGGAGGAAGTGTTGGTATTTATGCAGGTATGAAGAAGTTTCGGCATAAAACAAGGCACAAAAGTTTTACTCTCGGAATTCCTTTAATGATTGTGATTCAATTTACCGTACTTGTCTTCATCTTACTGAAAGTCTCGGCATAGACTAGAGAGAGGGGGACTACTAATGGAGGAGTTTTTAGAACGTTCATTTCAATTTATAGAACAAAGTGGTTGGTTTGCTCCGCTATTTTTCGTCTTACTCCATGTCTTTAGGCAAGTATTTTTTATTCCTGTCTTACTCATTTGCCTACTTGGTGGTTATCTATTTGGGACGGTTTATGGGTCCATCTATTCAATATTAGGGCTTACGGCTGTAAGTGTTGTCTTTTATGGTCTAATTCATATTTTTCCAAGCATGCGAGAGAAACTGACGATATTGAAAAAGACATTTCTAAAAGAGAAACATCAGTTAACGGTTGTCCAAATGATGATTATGAGGTTGATGCCATTTATTCATTTTCATTTAGTTTCATTGTATTTGATTGAATCAACAAAGAATTTAAAAGAATATACGAAATTTTCCTTTTTTGTAAGTATTCCACCGGCAGTGGTCTATACGGCATTTGGGGATATGATTCATGAACTGCCCTTAGCTGGTACGGTAGTCTTTGCTACATTTTTAGCGATTTTATTTTTGTTTTTTCGTAAAAAACGAACGAATATTAAATGGGATGACTTCTTCTCAACGTCTAAACAATAAGTAAGGGGTTCTCAATAGGCCTCCGAAAAAAGACCTATTGAGAACCCTTTTAGTCATTTACTTTCTAAGTAGTTCTTTAATTGGACTTTTCCATTCAACTTTAGCATTCGGGTAACGTAAATGAATATCATCTGCAATAAATTGAAAGTCTTCTCTGCTCAATCCCGTTAGCTGATCCGTTTGCTTTGCCCAAACATAAATAGAAATAATTTCAAAGGACTGTTCTGTTGTTCCGAGATATTTTTCCCCTTCAAACATAACACCTTTGTAGGTGATTAGAAAATTCTTACGAACATCTTTGTCGTCGTCATAAAAGAAATATTGCTTTCGGTCATGAGCTTGTTCTAGTTTCCTGCGTGGGTGAAATAAGTACTTAAACGCACTATAAGCAAGTACAAATAAAGCGATTAACAACAACAAGCGGAATAAAATTACCATGAATAATCTCCTCCTTATGAGGTACAAATCATTGGAATGTATTTTGATTTTGACATAGGTTTATTAATAAAGTAAAGCTATTATGTTATACGAATCACTTGGACTTTGGTTACGTGTTTTTTTAAAAAATTGTTATAATTAAATAGATAGGAGGATTGTCTATGGAAATAGAGAAATTATTTGCCATTCAAAAAGAGCTTAACGACCGAATTGTTCAAGAGCACCACCTGATGGACCGTGATTTATTTAAGGAACAACTACTTGCATTCGTTGTTGAAATCGCAGAACTAGCCAATGAAACAAGATGCTTTAAATATTGGAGCCTAAAGTTATCCTCGGAACGTTCAGTAATTTTAGAAGAATATGTAGACGGGTTGCACTTTATATTGACACTAGGGTTAACATTAAACTTTACTTCGGTTACGGTGAAAGAATATAATCAACAACGACCAAGTGTTACTGATCAGTTTCTTTTTATTATGAATCAAGCACACGAACTAGATGCTGACCGGACACAAGAAAAATTTCAACAACTTGTTGATGGATTTTTTACATTAGGTCAACAACTTGGTTTCTCAAATGAAGAAATAGAAAAAGCTTATTTAGTGAAGAATAGAGTGAATCACGAAAGACAAGATAGCGGGTATTAGGGAATTGATAAACGAAATTAAAGCCAATGAAAAGGAGAAAGTTGATCTTTTTTTAGTGTCCTCAGGGAAGTAGCCTTTTTTTAGTTTGTAGGTACTAGCAGTCTTGTTTTAGTTTCATTTGAGCAGCGAAATTGTTTTCTGTATACTGAAAATATAGTTGATACTTAGGAGGTTATACATAATGACAAATCTTGATGAACGTTTACAAATGTTAAAGGATTTAACAGATGCAAATGGAGTTCCTGGAAATGAGCGTGAAGCTCGAGAGGTAATGAAAAAATACATTAGCCCATTTGCTGATGAGGTAACAACAGATAAACTTGGAAGTCTTGTTGCGAAGAAGACAGGCAATGCCGAAGGACCAAAAATCATGGTTGCAGGCCATCTTGATGAGATTGGTTTCATGGTGACTAGTATTGATGAGAAAGGATTTCTTCGTTTTCAAACAGTCGGTGGCTGGTGGGAACAAGTTATGCTAGCTCAGCGTGTTACAGTTATGTCAAAAAAAGGGAATATTCCAGGAGTAATCGGCTCAAAACCTCCTCATATTCTAGCTCCTGAAGCAAGAAAGAAACCTGTTGATAAAAAAGATATGTTTATTGATATCGGTGCAACAAGTAAAGAGGAAGCAATGGAATTTGGAGTGCGTCCTGGTGATTCAGTCGTTCCGGTTTGTGAATTTACTGTTATGAAAAATGAAAAGCTATTAATGGCTAAAGCATGGGATAACCGTATTGGTTGTGCTATTGCAATTGATGTCCTCCGTGGTCTACAAGGAGAGAACCACCCGAATATTGTGTATGGTGTTGGTACCGTACAAGAAGAGGTCGGTCTTCGTGGTGCACGTACATCAGCACACTTAATCCAACCTGATATTGGTTTTGGTGTGGATGTTGGGATAGCTGGAGATACACCAGGTGTAACAGAAAAAGAAGCGTTAGCAAAGATGGGAGATGGGCCTCAAATTGTATTGTATGATGCTTCGATGATTTCTCACAAAGGCTTACGTGACTTTGTGACAGATACAGCAGATGAGCATAATATCCCATATCAATTCGATGCAATGGCTGGCGGTGGTACCGATTCTGGAGCGATTCACTTAACAGCAAATGGTGTTCCGGCTTTATCCATCACAGTAGCAACTCGTTATATACACACACATGCTGCTATCTTACATCGTGATGACTATGAAAATGCAGTTAAGTTGATCGTTGAGGTTATTAAAAAGCTTGATAAAGATACAGTCGAGAAAATTACATTCTCATAATTGAAAAGGGTGCTCAAGCTTAGCTTGAGCACCCTTTAGTTCCTATTGCAATCCTTGGCTAATTTGTTGACAAACTTCGTCTTTTTGTTGCTCACTTGCATTATTCCAGAATACTTCCATCATCACACCTAAACCTGGAAGCATTTTTTCTTCGCCGCGTTGAACAGCGTCAACAATCACTGCTTCTACTTCATCCTGTGAATTTCCTTTGATATTTGCCATGATGGCACCGCGTAAGTTAAAGCTCATATTTTAGCACTCCTTTAAGTGATAGTATTAAATCTATTTGTAGTATGTACAGTGTGGACTGGATTATGACGAAAAAAATGGGTATGATGGAGAAATGAGAAAGAAGGATTAAAAGGAGTAGAGCATGAAACGAATTGATTCAGTTAAAAATGAGCATGTCAAACGCTGGAAGAAGCTACATACGAAAAAAGGAAGAGAGACAGCAGGCCGTTTTCTCGTCGAAGGGTATCACCTCGTCGAAGAAGCTCTGAAAGCTAACATGGCTGTAGAATACATATTAATGACAGAAGGTGCGATCTTGCCTTCATCATTATCGATGCAAGACCAAGATATGATCATCGTAAGCGACCAAGTAATGAAAGAACTATCGGAAACAGAAACGCCTCAAGGGATAGCGGCTGTTTGTGTTATTCCCACTGAACCTAACGTGGATAAGGTAACAGGGCAATATTTATTGTTAGATCGAATTCAAGATCCTGGAAACCTTGGTACGATGATCCGTACAGCTGATGCTGCTGGAATGACGGGCGTGATTCTTGGAGAAGGAAGTGTGGATGTTTTTAATAGCAAAGTGATTCGTGCCACTCAAGGTTCGATTTTTCATCTTCCAGTAATCAAGGGGAATTTAGAAAAATGGATTGAAGTCTTTAAAAAATCATCCATCCCCGTTTTTGGGACTGCATTAAATGAGGCAAGCTCATATTCTGCTATCCAACCTCAATCTCACTTTGCACTCATTATGGGGAACGAGGGAGAGGGTGTAGCCCAACCTTTATTAGAAAAAACAGACCAAAACATCTATATTCCGATACATGGTCAAGCAGAGTCCTTAAATGTTTCAGTCGCTGCAGGCATTTTGCTGTATTATTTGAGGGGATAATGGCAAAGATGGTTGCATGAAGAAAGTATATTCACTATAATAAATAAATCAGTATATTTTAAATGCTAAGAAAGAGAGTAGTACGTTTTTAACCACCATTCAGGGAGAAGATGCCTTAGACTGAAAGCATTTTTATGGAAGGAAAAACCGAATTCACTCTGGAGCAGGCACTGGACCACAAGTACAACCTTGTGAAGGTGATCCCGGTTTCGACCGTTAGAGCAATGAAGATAATGAGGGGGATTCCCTCTTCATTAATAAGGGTGGTACCACGAGTCTTCGTCCCTTTTGCGGGAGCGAAGGCTTTTTATTTTGGCCAATATTTTTTGAGGGTACCCTTTTAAATGAGAATGGTTATGTTGAAGGAGGAAAAATGATGCGTGAACGTTTAGAAGCCTTGCGTGATGAGGCGTTGGCGAAAGTCGATGTTGCTGAAGATGTAAAAGCATTGCAGGATGTGAGAGTGGCATATTTAGGGAAAAAAGGTCCAATTACAGAGGTTTTACGTGGAATGGGGAAACTCTCAGCAGAAGAGCGCCCGGTCATTGGCCAGATGGCTAATGACGTACGAGATGCTATTAAAGAACAAGTTGAACGAAAAGAAAAGGAATTAGAAACTGCAGCCATTGAACGGCAACTTGCAAGTGAAAGTATTGATGTGACATTACCTGGGCGTCCAGTTCATGGTGGCTCTACTCACCCGTTAACTCAAGTAGTTGAAGAAGTGGAAGAGGCATTTTTAGGACTTGGTTTCTCTGTCGCAGAAGGTCCAGAAGTTGAAGTCGATTACTATAATTTCGAAGCCTTAAACTTACCAAAAGATCATCCAGCACGAGACATGCAGGATTCCTTTTATTTCACAGAAGAATTGTTACTAAGAACACATACGTCTCCTGTTCAAGCGAGAACGATGGAATTACATAAAGGAAAAGGTCCAGTAAAGGTCATTTGTCCAGGAAAAGTTTTCCGTCGTGATGATGATGATGCAACTCATTCACATCAATTTATGCAAATAGAAGGTTTGTTTGTTGATGAGAATGTACGCATGAGTGATTTAAAAGGAGTTTTGGAACAATTTGCTAAATCATTCTTTGGGGAAGATCGAGAAATTCGTTTACGTCCAAGTTTTTTCCCATTTACAGAGCCTTCTGTAGAAGTAGATGTTTCTTGTGGAATGTGCAGTGGAAAAGGCTGTCGTGTATGTAAGCAATCTGGTTGGATTGAAGTGTTAGGTGCGGGAATGGTTCATCCACGAGTATTAGAAATAAGTGGATTTGACTCTACGAAATACAGCGGATTTGCCTTTGGTATGGGTGTTGAGCGATTAGCGATGCTTAAGTATGATATTGATGACATTCGTCATTTTTATACAAATGATGTACGTTTTCTAGCGCAGTTCAAACGGGTGTAAGGAGGAAAAAATATGTTAGTCTCTTATAAATGGTTACAAGATTACATTGATGTGAAAGACCTTTCGGCGCGTGAGATTGCAGAAAAGATGACGCGTGGCGGGATTGAAATTGATTTTGTTCACAAGTTAAATAAAGGAATTTCAGGAGTAGTGGTTGGATATGTAAAAGAATGTGAACAACATCCAAACGCAGATAAATTGAATGTTTGTCAAGTTGATATTGGTGAAGATGAACTCGTGCAAATTGTCTGTGGTGCAAAGAATGTCGCAGCCGGACAGCATGTCGCAGTTGCAAAGGTTGGAGCCGTTCTTCCTGGTAACTTTAAAATAAAAAAAGCAAAATTACGTGGAGAAGTGTCACAAGGAATGATTTGCTCCTTACAAGAGCTAGGGATTGAAGGGAAACTTGTCCAAAAGGAGTTCTCTGAAGGGATTTATGTTTTCCAAGATCAAGTTGAAGTTGGTAGTGACGCCCTTGCCGCACTTAACTTGGATGACGAAATATTAGAGTTGGATTTAACGCCAAATCGTTCAGATTGCTTAAATATGTTAGGTGTAGCTTATGAAGTGGGAGCTCTATATGAACGTGAAGTGACTCTTCCTAATATTGAAGTTGTAACAAATGATGAATCTGCTTCTGACTACATTAATGTAGAGGTGGAAGCAACAGAAGATAATCCTTACTACGGTGCGATTATGATTAAAGATGTGAAAGTAGGTACATCACCTCTGTGGTTACAAAATCGTCTGATGGCAGCAGGAATTCGTCCAATTAGTAATGTCGTTGATGTAACGAATTATGTGTTACTTGAATACGGTCAACCGTTACATGCATTTGATTATGACCGCTTTGGCTCCAAAGAAGTTCTAGTTCGTCGTGCTTATGACGGAGAAAAAATTGTCACATTAGATGATCAAGAGAGAACGCTAACGAGTGATCATCTTGTCATAACAAATGGCAAAGAGCCTGTCGCCATTGCTGGTGTCATGGGTGGGGCAACATCTGAAGTTCATGAAGGGACAACGACGGTCCTTTTAGAAGCTGCTTATTTTAAAGGATCAACAATCCGCAAAGCATCAAGAGATTTAGGGCTAAGAAGTGATGCTAGTACAAGATACGAAAAGGGTGTTGACCAAGATCGAGTACTTGCAGCGGGTAGGAGAGCAGCCGCTCTTATTGCTGAATTAACAGGAGGTACTATTGTATCTGGTGTTGTTGAAAAAGATCTGCTTTCTTATGATATGGCTACAGTTCGACTTGATCTAGAAAGAGTTAACAATCGTTTAGGAATGAATGTAACAATAGAGGAAGCCGCATCGTTCATGTCACGATTAGGATTTACGTATGAACAAGATGGCAACGTTTTACATGTTACTATCCCTTCTCGCCGCGCTGATATTCAAATTGAAGAAGACTTAATGGAAGAAGTAGCAAGATTATATGGATATGATCATATTCCGACAACCCTTCCGGTTGGTGCAACAACTCAAGGAGCTTTGACAGAATATCAGAAAAAGAGACGTCATGTTCGCCGTGTGTTAGAGCGTTCTGGGCTCTCTCAAGTTATTACGTATTCATTAACAAGTCCCCAAAAGGCGAAAGGGTTTGCTTTTGAAACGAATCAAACAAGCCCAGTACGTTTAGCAATGCCAATGAGTGAGGATCGTAGTACAATGCGTACAAGCTTGATCCCGCACTTATTTGATGTTCTTAGTTATAATGTGAACCGTAAAAACCACAATGTACATGTATTTGAAATTGGTTCGATCTTCTTAACAGATGAAGAGACATTAACAAAACAACCTACTGAACGTGAAATGGTTGCAGGTGCATTGACAGGGCTATGGCATGAACATAATTGGCAAGGAGAGAAAAAAGTTGTTGATTTCTTTGTTGTGAAAGGCATCCTCGAAGAGATGTTCTTACAGCTAGGAGTCTTTGGGAAAATTGTTTTTGAACAAGCAAAACTACCTGACTTACACCCAGGGCGAACGGCACTTGTTAAGCTGGACGGAAAAGAAATTGGATTTGTAGGTCAAGTTCACCCGGCCTTGCAGAAGGAATTAGGGCTAAAAGAAACATACGTCTATGAACTGGAACTTGAATCACTGCTAACGCATGAAACGAATTCAGTTATTTACAAGTCGTTGCCACGATACCCTGCTATGGTTCGTGATATTGCCCTTGTAGTAGATACACACCGTTCTGCTGGAGAAGTAGAAGCGGTCATTCGTTGGGCTGGTGGAGAATTGTTACATGACGTTCGACTTTTTGATCTATATGAAGGCGAACATATGGAAGAAGGGAAAAAGTCACTTGCCTTCTCATTAACGTATCTTGATCCTGAAAGAACATTAACTGATGACGAAGTAATAGAAGCTCATACAGAAGTATTGAAGATGCTTGAAGAACATGTAGGAGCTTCATTAAGAGGATAAAGAATGAGGCTGTTGAGTAACTACCGCTCAACAGTCTTTTTACAATATATAAGTAGTAATAACTTAGTGCGGTTTGTAATATGTATATTTTTAGATTATTAGAGCGAAAAATGACTAAACGTATCACATTTTTTGAAACACTGTATTTCCTTAAAAGAACCTTCATGGTATGATAGAAGATGGTATTTTTATGGCTAATTTCAACATTGCATTTTTACTGATAGATAGGAGGCTTTTCCGTGGCAGAGCAAAAGAAAAAGCAACGGATAACTGTTTCAATATATGGTCAACAGTACACAGTCGTCGGTGAAGAGCCTCCGGCATATGTAAAAGATGTCGCCCGTATAGTGGATCAGAAAATGAGAGAAATAAAAAAACGTAATCCGTATCTTGATACAACACGTTTAGCGGTATTAACAGCTGTAAATATTGTTGATGATTATGTAAAATTACAGAAGGAAAATGAAATGTTAAACGAAAAAGTCAACGAAGAAAGATCGACAGGAGACGATTAACATGCTTAGCTTTCTTATTCTATTTATCTTATTTTGTAGTTTCTTTATTGGTAGAAGAAGAGGTTTCATTCTCCAAATTATTCATTTAATTAGTTTTGTTGTAGCTCTTATTGTGGCCTATACATACTTTGGAGAATTTGCCTCGTACATCCGTTTATGGGTCCCATACCCGCAATTTTCTTCCGATAGTACAGTAGGCATGATCATTAATACGTTTGATGCCGAAAGCGTATATTATTCGGGGATTGCCTTTGCTATACTTTTCTTTGGTACAAAGATTGTCCTGCATTTGTTAGGTTCTATGTTGGATTTTCTTGCACATTTGCCAATTTTACGTTCTATTAATCAATTATTGGGCGGAATCCTTTGTTTCGTAGAGACGTATCTCATCTTGTTTGTTGTTTTATTTGTTGTAGCATTATTACCAATTGAGGTTGTTCAGGATGTAATGCAACGATCCATCGTTGCACAAGTCATGCTTAATCATACACCTTTTCTCTCTAATTGGTTGAAAGAGCTATGGATAAATAATCAACTATAACGAATAGCAGGCATTTTTTTAAAGTTCATTGTTTAAAGGGCACTGAAAAGGTGAAAACGACCTTTTTCTGTGCCTTTTTTTAAAAGCTGTTTTCGTAACGATTGATGCTGTGAAGAAACGTTTTTCTCTTAGTGAAATGGAGCGGAAGTCACTCGACTCCTGCGGGATGAAGAGGTAGGGGCTCGACACCTCCCCGCGGAAAGCGAGGGGCTGGAGCGCAATGGAACGAACATGAGGAGAACACGTACCCCGAAAAAAAACAATGTATGCAAAAGCAGCCTATTAAAAAGGTAAGAGAACCTAACAGGGATCTTTCGCATAAGCCATACAGTTTACTCGAATAAGAAAAGGTCGCATGCGCGGCTCTTATGTACATGCGTTGATTTTCTCTGCTAACTATCGGTATGATGGAGGATAGAAGAAAGGAACGATGAAGATGAACAAGAAAGATATCATTGGTTACTTAGAGACCATTGCGACTTATTTAGAAATCAAAGGGGATAACCCCTTTAAAATATCAGCTTATCGAAAAGCAGCACTTGCATTAGAGTCTGATGAGCGTACGTTAGATGAGATAGACAATCCAGCCTCTCTTACTGGCATTGGTAAAGGAACAGCTGAGGTCATAACAGAACTTAAAAGTACTGGAGAATGTTCCTTACTTAAACAATTACAAGAAGAGGTACCTTCTGGTTTATTGCCACTGCTGAAGCTTCCAGGATTAGGTGGCAAAAAGATTGGAAAACTATATAAAGAACTTAATGTTGTTTGTATTGATACACTCAAGCAAGTATGTGAAGAGAAAAAAGTTCAGCAGCTCGCTGGATTTGGGAAGAAAACGGAAGAGAAAATCCTCCTTGCCATTCAAGAGGCAAGTACCCGTCCAGAACGCTTGGCACTTCCTGTTGTCTTACCTATTGCTCAAACAGTTGAACGAGCTCTAGAAAAAATGGATGGTGTATTACGTTTTTCGCGTGCAGGAAGTTTGCGCAGATTAAGTGAAACAGTGAAAGATCTTGATTTTATTATCGCAACAACTGAGCCAGAAAAAGTAAAGGCTAGTCTCCTAAATCTAGACGGCATTAGCAAAACGGTTGCTAGTGGTGATACAAAAGTCTCTGTTGAAATTACAGATGAATTTCCGATATCAATTGATTTTAGATTAGTACTACCAGAAGAGTTTGCAACGACTCTTCATCACTTTACAGGATCGAAAAATCATAATGTTAAGATGCGTCAACTTGCTAAACAACGAGGAGAACGAATTAGTGAGTATGGGGTTGAAAATCTTGAGACTGGCGCAATCAAAACATTTGCTACAGAAGAAGAATTTTTCGAACATTTTCAACTTGCATTTATTCCTCCTGAAGCTAGGGAAGACCAAGGGGAAGTAGAAAAAGCAGAAATACTAATGAGTACTCCTGCTACGTACATTTCAGATGAACATATCCGAAGTGATTTGCACATGCATACAACGTGGAGTGATGGAGCTCACTCTATTGAAGATATGGTGAGGTCTGCAAGAGCAAAAGGATATGAGTATATTGCCATCACGGATCACTCTAAATTTTTACGTGTTGCTAATGGATTAACGGCTGAAAGGTTAAAAGAACAACATGCGAAAATAAAGAAATTAAATGAAGAGTACGATGACTTTAGGATATTAACAGGAATTGAAATGGATATATTACCTGATGGTACACTTGATTATGATGATGAAATCTTAGTAGATGTAGATTTTGTCATTGCGGCGATTCACTCATCATTCCAGCAGGATCGCGAAACAATTATGAACCGTTTAAGAACGGCACTTGAAAATAAACATGTCGATTTAATTGCACACCCAACGGGACGCTTACTTGGCAAACGTGATGGCTATGATGTTGATGTCGATATGCTCATACAATTAGCGAAGGAAACAAATACGGCCCTTGAGTTAAATGCCAATCCACATCGATTGGATTTATCGGCATATTGGTTGAAGAAGGCAGAAGAAGCAGGTGTCGTTTTGGCCATTAATACAGATGCTCATAGTAAGGAATCCCTGGACCTGATGTCTTACGGTACTTCAGTGGCAAGAAAAGCGATGCTCAGACCAGATTCCGTCATCAATACTTGGCCATTAGAAAAACTACAAGCTTTTCTTAACAGGTAGGAAGGATAAATTCCTGACTCTCATTAAAAGGTACTCTTATATAAAAGTAGATAGGGTGGATGAGTTGTTTCTAATTAACTTATGCCCCTGTGACTAAGAAGGAGTTACGTCTATGGAACGTGTGTTACGAGTATTAGAATTTGAAAAAATGAAAAGACAGTTGCTTGATCATGTATCATCTTCTTTAGGGAGACAAAAAATTGATCAATTACAACCGTCAACGAATCTAGAAGAAGTTCGAGTATGGCAACATGAAACGGCAGAAGGGGCAAAAGTCTTAAGATTAAAAGGTCAAGCTCCACTAGGTGGGATTACTGATGTTGCAGCAAATGCCAAACGAGCAAAGATAGGAGGATCTCTCGCAGCAAATGAGTTAATTTCCATTGCTAGTACGATTTATGGAGGTCGCAGGCTTAAAAAGTTTATCACAACAATGGTGGAAGAAGAAGAAATTGAGTTACCGTTGCTTTATGAGTATGCTATGCAAGTGGAACCATTAACTGATGTTGAGCGCGAAATAAAACAATGCATAGATGACAATGGGAACGTTCTTGATTCAGCAAGTCATGAGCTTAGAACGATTAGGCAGCAAGTGCGCAGCTATGAAGCGGCGGTCCGCTCTAAATTAGAGAGTATTACAAGGTCCTTGAGTACACAAAAGATGTTATCAGATGCGATTGTTACCATTCGAAATGACCGTTTTGTTATTCCTGTGAAACAGGAATATCGCAGTTCGTTTGGAGGGATTGTTCATGATCAATCTGGTTCTGGAGCAACATTATTTATCGAACCACAAGCCATTGTTACGTTAAACAATCAATTGCGCGAGGCGAAAGTAAAAGAGAAGCAAGAAATTGAACGAATTTTAGCGATGCTTTCGAATCAGGTCGCTGAGGTTGCTGATCCCCTCTTGCATAACTTAACGATTCTTGCTGCATTAGACTTTATTTTTGCGAAAGCACGCTATGCTCAGCAAATTAAAGCAACTGAGCCAAAGCTAAATGAAGATGGCTATATGTATTTGAAAAGAGCACGCCATCCTTTATTAGATGAAGATGAAGTAGTACCAATTGACGTTGAACTTGGCGGTGAATATCGCTCACTCATTATAACCGGGCCTAATACCGGAGGAAAAACGGTTACGTTAAAAACGGTTGGATTGCTTACTCTAATGGCACAATCGGGTTTGCACGTTCCAGTGGAAGAAGAATCTGAATTGGCAGTATTTAAGCAAGTTTTTGCTGATATTGGCGATGAACAATCAATTGAACAAAGTTTAAGTACGTTCTCTTCTCATATGACAAACATTGTGGACATTTTGGATAAAGTCGATTTCCAAAGTCTAGTTTTATTCGATGAATTGGGAGCGGGTACAGACCCAACAGAGGGGGCAGCACTCGCTATTTCAATCTTGGACGATGTATATAATCGCGGTGCCTGTGTGGTAGCGACAACGCATTATAGTGAACTAAAAGGCTATGCATACAATCGTGAGGGAGCGATGAATGCAAGTGTAGAATTTAATGTAGAGACATTAAGACCAACGTATCGTCTCTTGATTGGAGTACCTGGAAGAAGTAATGCATTTGCGATTTCTAGAAGACTAGGTTTGGATGAGCGAGTGATTGAAAAGGCGAAGGAACAAATTGATAGCGAAACAAACCAAATTGAAATGATGATTACCTCACTAGAAACGAGCCAAAAGTCGGCAGAAACTGAAAGAGCAGAAGCTCGCTCTCTCCGTGTAGAGGCTGAAAAATTACGAGAAGATCTTATTAAACAACTTGATCAACTAGAGCGTGAAAAAGAGCGCATCTTCAAAGAAGCAGAAGAAAAAGCAGAAAAAGCAGTAAAAGAAGCGAAAGAAGAAGCTGAATTTATTATTGGTGAATTAAGAGAGATGCAAAAAGAAGGGCTATCTGTGAAAGAGCATCAGATTATCGATGCGAAGAAGCATCTTGAACAAGCAACGCCAAAATTAACGTCAAAGCAAAAGAAGATCAAAAAAGATGCAGCAAAAGCGAAACAAAACATTCAGCCTGGTGATGAAGTAAAGGTCCTTAGTTTTGGACAAAAAGGTTTTGTTGTAGAAAAAATTAGTGATCAAGAATTCCAAGTCCAAATGGGGATTATGAAAATGAAAGTGAAAAAGGATGATCTCCAGTTATTAGATCGTCCAAAACCAGTAGAAACGAAACCTCTTGCGATGATAAGAGGGGGAGAATCTCATGTGAAAGCAGAGTTAGATCTTCGTGGCGAAAGATTTGAAGATGCAATGCTTCGTGTTGAAAAATATATTGATGATGCATTATTAGCTGGATACCATCAAGTATCAATCATTCATGGGAAAGGGAGCGGGGCACTTCGTAAAGGTGTAAAGCAGCTCCTTAAAAAACACCCCCACGTAAAAGGAGAACGAGATGGCGGTATGAACGAAGGCGGCCTTGGAAATACGGTCGTTGAATTGAAGTAAAAGAGGCGATTGATATGGACGTACTACTTGAAAATGAATGGATGCGAACTGCAGCATACTATAGCGTCTCTCTTCTTGCCCTGATTCTGTTTTTAACGATCTTTGAAACAGTAACGAAATATCGAAATTGGGATGAGATCAAAAATGGAAATGTTGCCGTTGCCTTAGCGACAGGAGGCAAAATCTTTGGGGTGGCTAATATTTTTAGACATTCCATTGGGTATTCTGATTCAATGTTAATGATGCTCGCCTGGGGCGTCTTAGGTTTCTTCTTATTACTTGTAAGTTACTTTGTGTTTGAGTTTTTAACACCAGGATTTAAAGTAGACGAAGAAATAAAACGTGATAATCGGGCCGTTGGCTTTATTGCAATGGTGATTTCCATTGGATTGTCATACGTCATCGGAGCAAGTATTATTGCTAGATAAAGGAGTCATACATGTGGAGCTTTTAATGAAAATTTTATATGTTAGTTGTGGTGCATTTATCGTAGCAGGAATTATATTTATGCTCTTTTTTGCTCCTTAAAAAATTGAAAGCAGGCTTGTTTGGTAGTTCAAATAAGTCTGCTTTTTTGTTGAGGGTTTGAAACTATTTTATACAACATGGCGTTTTAATACTGTGGTAATTAAATGACGTTGTGATTAGGTGGGGGAAGAAAATGAAAATGTTTTTTACAATGTTCGTATGCGCATTATTGTTGGCAGGATGTACGAGTGGGAGTGCCGAAGTAGAAAATTTTATTCATGAAGGAACCGCTAAGCTTGAAATAAAAGGAGAAAAGCAATACTTCATGCGCACGCTCGAACAGGTTCAAGGAGAGTGGAAAGCAGAAATTACACCTCGTAAAAATAAAGAGCAACACTGGGAGTACAAGATTTCTCTACAATACTTAGGGAGTGCGAATATTTCAAAAATGACTGTATCAATAGAAAACGGAACGATTGATATAACGGACCCTTTTGAAGCAAATAGTGACAAAATTATTGTGGCTGGATTCACAACACCAGAGCCAGTCGAGCAAACGAATATTTTAATTGAGTATAAAGAAGAAGTACGTGAAGGCTTTATCCAACACAAAGAGCAATTTACATTTTTGCTTCTGAATACAGAAGGCTTCTGAAGAAGGGGATACTTTCAGAAGCCTTTTCATCATATAGGTCAAATTATTTATAGAAAATTTCAAAAATACAGAAAAAGTTATACAAAACTGTAAGCGTTTGCAATAGAATAGAGAAGAGGAGAATGAACGATGAGAAAGGAGTAATTACAAGATGGCAAGGAGGAGATAGTGTTGACGACAATCGATAAGGTTTGGTTACAAAGCTATCCTAAAGAGGTACCCCACACAATTTCGTATGATGAAAGTTGCTTACATGACTATTTGAGGCGCTCGACTGAGAAATACCCAAATCATGAAGCTTTGCATTTTCTTGGGAAGGATATAACTTATAAAGAGTTATATGAAGAATCAAAGAAATTTGCTAATCAATTGCTATCAATTGGTGTGAAAAAAGGAGATCGAGTAGCTATCATGCTTGCGAATTGTCCACAAGGAGTCATCAGTTATTACGGTGCTCTAATGATTGGGGCAGTTGTCGTTCAAACCAATCCGCTTTACGTTGAAAGAGAGCTAGAACATCAGCTTATTGATTCCGGGGCAAAAGTAATCATTTGTCTAGATCTCGTTTTTCCACGCGTTCAAAAGGTACGTTCAAAAACCAATCTGGAATATGTCATTGTTACAAGTATTAAAGACTATCTGCCTTTCCCTAAAAACGTACTCTATCCCTTCGTTCAAAAGAAAACTACAGGCATTAAAGTAGAGGTTGTTTATAATTCACATACCATTGCATTTAAACCATTTTTAAAAGCCGGGACAACGAAAGAAGTTGAGATTGAAATGGACCCTGTTGAGGACTTAGCGCTCCTCCAATATACAGGAGGAACAACAGGACCGGCAAAAGGGGTTATGCTTACTCATCAAAACTTAGTAGTAAATACAATGCAATGTATTCATTGGACATATAAAACAACACCAGGTAAAGAAAAAATGTTGGCTGTTTTGCCGTTTTTCCATGTGTATGGAATGACCGTTTGTATGAATCTAAGCATTATGAATGGATTTACAACGGTTATACTCCCAAAGTTTGACATAAAAGATGTGTTAAAAACAATAGAAAAACAAAATATCACCCTTTTTCCAGGTGCGCCAACAATGTATGTCGCGTTAATTAACGACCCAACAATTAAAGATTATGATCTATCATCGATAAAAGCCTGTTTAAGTGGGGCTGCTCCACTCCCATTAGAAGTGCAACAAAAATTTGAAACCTTAACAGGAGGTAAACTTGTAGAAGGTTATGGACTGACAGAAACATCTCCAGTAGCAGTTGCAAATCCAATTTGGGGAAAAAGGAAATCTGGAAGTATAGGCATTCCTTGGCCAGATACAGATGTGAAAGTTATGTCAGCAGAAACAGGCGAATCATGTGAAGTTGGAGAGGTTGGAGAAATTGCTGTTCGCGGTCCACAAGTGATGAAAGGCTATTGGAACTGTCCAGAAGAAACTGCACAAGTATTTAAAGAGGATTGGTTCTTAACCGGTGATATGGGTTATATGGATGAAGAGGGCTATTTCTATATTGTTGACCGTAAAAAGGATATGATCATTGCTGGTGGATTCAATATATATCCAAGAGAGATTGAGGAAGTTCTTTATGAACATGAAGCGATACAGGAGGCTGTTGTGATTGGTGTTCCTGATGAGTATCGCGGAGAAACTGTGAAAACATTTGTTGTTTTAAAAGAAGGAAGAACTCTTACAGAAAAAGAGCTAGACCAATATTGCAGAAAGCATCTGGCTGCTTATAAAGTACCGAAATATTATGAATTCAGGGATGAATTACCGAAGACATTAATAGGTAAGATTTTGCGGCGTGTTCTTATAGAAGAAGAAAAAGAAAAGCTTGCAGAGGAACAAAAGGCAAGTAATGAGTAAGAAGTAGGGACATTTTATTATTCATATTAATTATTTAGAGGGGTTATCCTAAGGGCTTTTTTGACCTTGAGATAACCCCTAAATTAGCAACGAGGCAAGAAAAAATTAAAAAACACCAAAAATCTATTTAAAAATGAATGAACATTCATTACAATGGAGAAGAGAGGATGAATACAGATTGAGAGGAGAGTAAGAAGGAGGCTATTTACTTGCTAAACGAAGTCAAGATGAATTGGCTAGAACATTATCACATAGAAATACCAACTTCAATTGAATATCCTAATCTTTCTTTACACGAATTGGTTGAGCAAGCTGGCCGTCGTTTCCCTGATCATGTAGCGCTTGAATTCATGGGTAAGTCGCTTACATATAGAGAGTTCGATCAATCGGTCAGGCGCTTTGCAAATCAATTACAAACGCTAGGCTTACAAAAGGGTGAACGAGTTTCCATCATGCTACCTAATTGTCCTCAAGGAGTGATAGCCTATTTCGCAACGTTAATGGCTGGAGGGGTCGCAGTTCAAACAAATCCATTATATGTCGAACGAGAATTAGAGCATCAATTAGTTGATTCAGGAGCAAAGATCATCTTGTGTCTGGATTTATTGTATCCAAGAGTAATGAAGGTCAGGAAATCAACAAAACTAGAACATATAATTGTAACCGCTATCAAAGATTATCTACCATTTCCAAAAAACTTAATTTACCCATTTATTCAAAAAAAGAATACGGGATTAAAAGTAGACATTTTATACAATGAAAAAACACATCGCTTTGTACAATTAGCACAGTCTGGATCAAAAGAGCGGCCAAATGTAAGTATAAATCCAAAAGAAGATCTAGCATTATTGCAATATACAGGTGGAACAACAGGTGTTGCAAAAGGAGTTATGCTTACCCATCAAAATTTAGTTGCCAATACAGTTCAATGTCGCCATTGGTTATACAAGTTAGAGGAGGGAAAAGAACGAACGCTAGCTGCCCTACCTTTCTTTCATGTATATGGGATGACTACATGCATGAATCTTACCTTGTCAATGGGAAATGAGCTGCACATTGTGCCAAAGTTTGATCCAAAACAAATCTTGAAGATTATTCAAAATAAAAAGATCACTTCCTTTCCAGGTGCACCAACTATGTATATTGGCTTAATTAATCAACCCGATATTCAAAAGTACAATCTCTCTTCAATTAAAGCATGCATAAGTGGTTCGGCATCATTACCTGTTGACGTGCAACAGCGTTTTGAGAAGCTGACCGGTGGAAAGCTTGTGGAAGGGTATGGGCTGACAGAAGCATCACCAGTAACTCATTGTAATTTGGTATGGGGGAAGCGCCAAGAAGCAAGTATTGGATTTCCATGGCCTGATACCGAAGCGGTAATATTGTCGATGGAGACAGGAGAACCGGCGGAGCTTGGTGAAGTTGGTGAATTAGCTGTTCGTGGTCCACAAGTGATGAAGGGGTATTGGAACCGTCCTGAAGATACAAAAGCAACGATGAACGGAGATTGGCTTCTAACTGGAGATATGGGGTATATGGATGAAAAAGGATATTTTTATATTGTCGACCGAAAAAAAGATATGATTATCGCCGGTGGATTTAACATTTATCCACGAGAAATTGAAGAAGTGCTCTATAATCATGAAGACATTCAAGAGGCTGTTGCGATAGGAATTCCAGATGAATATCGTGGTGAAACGGTAAAAGTATTCGTTGTAAAAAAAGAAGGTTCAACGTTAACGGAAGAAAAGTTAACTGCTTATTGCAGAAAAAATCTTGCAGCATATAAAATTCCGAGGAAGTATGAATTTAGAGATGAATTACCTAAAACGTTGGTTGGCAAAGTATTAAAACGAGTATTAATAGACGAAGAAAAGCAAAAGCTAAGGAAAGAAAAAACAAGTTAACCTGACCGAAAATTACAAGGATATCATTGACATTAAATTTCTTTTTCACTAAAATAAGATTTATGAATGAATATTCATTCATAGCAAAGGAGAGACAACAGTGGGAAAGAAAAAAGGACCTAAATATAATCAGATTATAGATGCAGCAGTAAAAGTGATTGCAAATCACGGCTATCATCAAGCTCAAGTTTCCAAAATCGCGAAAGAAGCTGGTGTGGCAGATGGAACCATTTATTTATATTTCGAAAATAAGGAAGACATACTTACATCACTTTTTGAGGAAAAAATGGGTAATTTTGTACAGATTATTCGTAACCAGATTACAGAAGATTTATCGATTGAAGATAAGTTTTTACTACTCATTACAAAACATCTAGAACAACTAGAACAAGATCATCATTTGGCGATCGTTACACAACTTGAATTACGTCAATCTAATACAGACCTTCGTTTGAAAATTAACGAAATTTTAAAAGGGTATTTAGTATTAGTAGATGAATTATTAACTGAGGGAAAATCAAATGGATTTTTTCTTGAAGACTTGGATAATCGATTAGCAAGGCAAATGATATTTGGAACCATTGATGAGGTAGTGACAAACTGGGTAATGAAAGAGTGTAAGTATGATTTAAGTGGGTTAGCTGTTTCAATTCACAAAATGCTACTCGGCGGACTTCGTTCGAAACCTTCACGATAGGAGTGAGAATGTGGAGTTTATAAAAGTTAATATTAGTAATCAGATTGCTACAATTACATTACAAAGGCCACCAGCAAATGCTTTGTCAAGAGCTGTCTTGAAAGAACTTGATCAAGCTTTGACAGAACTTGAGGCAAAGGAAGAGGTAAACGTTCTTCTTATTAATGGAGAGGGACGGTTCTTTGCTGCTGGTGCAGACATTAAAGAGTTTACGCAAATAACAGACAAGGAAGACCATGAAAAACATGCGAGAAGTGGTCAACAATTATTTGACAGAATGGAACAATTCTCTAAACCAATTATTGCTGTTATTCATGGGGCTGCATTAGGAGGGGGATTGGAACTTGCGATGGCATGTCACATTCGATTATCAACAGAGGATGCCAAACTAGGGCTGCCTGAATTACAACTTGGTCTAATACCTGGGTTTTCTGGGAGTCAGAGGCTTCCTCGTTTTGTAGGTAGAGCAAAAGCTTGTGAAATGCTTTTAACAAGTGATCCAATAACCGGCCTGGAGGCAAAGCAGCTAGGGCTAGTGAATGCAACATTTCCAGAAGAGACTCTTTTTGAAGAAGCTCAAAAGCTAGCTAGTAAAATAGCAGCAAAAAGCAAAATAGCAGTCAAAATGACTTTAGAGTTATTGTTGTATTACCAATCTCATAACCATGAAAAGGGTTCGATTCGTGAAGCTGAGTTATTTGGTCAAATATTTAAAACGGATGATGCAAAAGAAGGGATTAACGCTTTCATGGAAAAGCGCAAACCAATCTTTAATAAAAACAAGAAGTAATCATGATTTAGTGGTATTGATCAATAGAATAATAACAATGGTGATTTCAACCTTTAAAACTAGTAATCTTATAAGAATATTAGGAGGGACGAAAATGAATATTTTTGTTTTGATGAAACGCACATTCGATACAGAGGAGAAAATTACCATTAGTGGTGGCCAAATTGATGATAGCGGAGCTGAATTTATCATTAATCCATACGATGAATATGCCATTGAAGAAGCGATTGTCTTACGAGATGAACATGGTGGAGAAGTGACAGTTATCACTGTTGGTGAAGAAGAGGCAGAAAAAGAACTACGAACAGCACTCGCAATGGGGGCTGACAAAGCTATTTTAATTGACAGTGAGGAATTGGATGAATTAGATCAATTTACAACAGCTACTTTACTTGCAGCTTATTTAAAAGATCAAGAACCTGATATTATTTTAGGTGGAAATGTTGCTGTAGATGGAGGTTCTGGTCAAGTCGGTCCAAGAGTGGCAGAAATTTTAGGCATTCCACAAGTTACGACGATCACCAAGTTGACGGTTGCTGGTCAAATAGCAACAATTGTCAGAGATGTTGAAGGGGACGAAGAAACGATTGACGTATCTCTTCCGGTTCTTGTTACAGCGCAACAAGGACTTAATGAGCCGAGGTATCCTTCATTACCAGGGATTATGAAGGCAAAGAAAAAGCCATTGGAAACACTTGATTTAGATGACCTTGACTTGGATGAAGAAGGTGTTGAAGCGAAAACAACAACGATCGAAATCTTCTTACCACCAGAAAAGCAAGCAGGGAAAATACTCGAAGGGGATTCGGCTGCCCGAGTAAAAGAACTTGTCTCATTACTTAAATCTGAAGCGAAAGTCATATAAATAGGAGGGGATCAATATGGCGAAAAAAGTACTTGTCATTGGAGAAGTTAGGGATGGAGAGTTGCGCAACGTCTCGTTTGAAGCAATAGCCGCAGGAAAAACAGTTGCCAATGGAGGAGAAGTGGTAGGTGTTCTATTAGGGAAAAATGTAAGCGGTTTATCTGAGGAAATGGCTCAATACGGGGTTGATCGTATTGTTGTTGTTGATCATGCTGATTTGGTAAGCTATTCAACAGATGCCTATCAACAAGCCTTGTTGCAAGTGTTTGACGTTGAAAATCCAGAAGGAGTGATTCTAGGTCACACATCAATTGGCAAGGATGTTTCGCCACGTCTTGCAATGAAGTTACAGTCAGGTCTTGTTTCAGACGCTGTTTCGGTTGAACTTGATGGAGAAGATGCTGTTTTTACGCGTCCAATTTATTCTGGGAAGGCGTTTGAAAAGAAAAAAGTAAAGGAAGGTGTAGTATTTGCAACAATTCGTCCGAATAACATTGCTGCACTTGAGCCTGACCCTGCACGAAAAGCGGATGTCTCCAATCTTAAAGTAGAAATCAAAGATTTACGTACAACCATTAAAAATGTAGTACGAAAAGCTACAGGAGGTGTAGACCTTTCTGAAGCAAACGTAGTTGTGGCAGGAGGAAGAGGGGTTAAAAGCAAAGAAGGCTTCGAACCACTTCAAGAGCTAGCTGATCTATTAGGTGGAGCTGTTGGAGCTTCCCGTGGGGCTTGTGATGCAGACTACTGCGATTACGGGCTGCAAATTGGGCAAACAGGAAAAGTCGTCACACCTGATTTATATTTTGCGATTGGTATTTCAGGAGCTATTCAACACCTTGCAGGGATGTCAAACTCCAAAGTAATTGTAGCGATTAATAAAGATCCAGAAGCACCTATTTTTGAAATAGCAGATTATGGAATCGTTGGTGATCTGTTTGAAATAGTACCAATCTTAACAGAAGAATTAAAGAACGTTCTAGTGAAAAGTTAAGAGTAGTATGTTTGAAGGAATAGGCTAGTTGTGGAAAAAAGACGTAAAATCATTTGATTTTCGTCTTTTTTTATTGATTGCAGAAGG